>NZ_FWFU01000008.1 GCF_900172255.1 Roseovarius halotolerans | reverse complement strand
CTAATTTGCATACTGACCAAGAACGTGATTACTTCATGCAGCGTTACCATGATGTTATTTCTTCATTTGGAGGTAAAACCTCTTATGACGCTGACAACCGTCCTTTACTTGTCATGCGCTCTAATCTCTGGGCATCTGGCTATGATGTTGATGGAACTGACCAAACGTCGTTAGGCCAGTTTTCTGGTCGTGTTCAACAGACCTATAAACATTCTGTGCCGCGTTTCTTTGTTCCTGAGCATGGCACTATGTTTACTCTTGCGCTTGTTCGTTTTCCGCCTACTGCGACTAAAGAGATTCAGTACCTTAACGCTAAAGGTGCTTTGACTTATACCGATATTGCTGGCGACCCTGTTTTGTATGGCAACTTGCCGCCGCGTGAAATTTCTATGAAGGATGTTTTCCGTTCTGGTGATTCGTCTAAGAAGTTTAAGATTGCTGAGGGTCAGTGGTATCGTTATGCGCCTTCGTATGTTTCTCCTGCTTATCACCTTCTTGAAGGCTTCCCATTCATTCAGGAACCGCCTTCTGGTGATTTGCAAGAACGCGTACTTATTCGCCACCATGATTATGACCAGTGTTTCCAGTCCGTTCAGTTGTTGCAGTGGAATAGTCAGGTTAAATTTAATGTGACCGTTTATCGCAATCTGCCGACCACTCGCGATTCAATCATGACTTCGTGATAAAAGATTGAGTGTGAGGTTATAACGCCGAAGCGGTAAAAATTTTAATTTTTGCCGCTGAGGGGTTGACCAAGCGAAGCGCGGTAGGTTTTCTGCTTAGGAGTTTAATCATGTTTCAGACTTTTATTTCTCGCCATAATTCAAACTTTTTTTCTGATAAGCTGGTTCTCACTTCTGTTACTCCAGCTTCTTCGGCACCTGTTTTACAGACACCTAAAGCTACATCGTCAACGTTATATTTTGATAGTTTGACGGTTAATGCTGGTAATGGTGGTTTTCTTCATTGCATTCAGATGGATACATCTGTCAACGCCGCTAATCAGGTTGTTTCTGTTGGTGCTGATATTGCTTTTGATGCCGACCCTAAATTTTTTGCCTGTTTGGTTCGCTTTGAGTCTTCTTCGGTTCCGACTACCCTCCCGACTGCCTATGATGTTTATCCTTTGGATGGTCGCCATGATGGTGGTTATTATACCGTCAAGGACTGTGTGACTATTGACGTCCTTCCCCGTACGCCGGGCAATAATGTTTATGTTGGTTTCATGGTTTGGTCTAACTTTACCGCTACTAAATGCCGCGGATTGGTTTCGCTGAATCAGGTTATTAAAGAGATTATTTGTCTCCAGCCACTTAAGTGAGGTGATTTATGTTTGGTGCTATTGCTGGCGGTATTGCTTCTGCTCTTGCTGGTGGCGCCATGTCTAAATTGTTTGGAGGCGGTCAAAAAGCCGCCTCCGGTGGCATTCAAGGTGATGTGCTTGCTACCGATAACAATACTGTAGGCATGGGTGATGCTGGTATTAAATCTGCCATTCAAGGCTCTAATGTTCCTAACCCTGATGAGGCCGTCCCTAGTTTTGTTTCTGGTGCTATGGCTAAAGCTGGTAAAGGACTTCTTGAAGGTACGTTGCAGGCTGGCACTTCTGCCGTTTCTGATAAGTTGCTTGATTTGGTTGGACTTGGTGGCAAGTCTGCCGCTGATAAAGGAAAGGATACTCGTGATTATCTTGCTGCTGCATTTCCTGAGCTTAATGCTTGGGAGCGTGCTGGTGCTGATGCTTCCTCTGCTGGTATGGTTGACGCCGGATTTGAGAATCAAAAAGAGCTTACTAAAATGCAACTGGACAATCAGAAAGAGATTGCCGAGATGCAAAATGAGACTCAAAAAGAGATTGCTGGCATTCAGTCGGCGACTTCACGCCAGAATACGAAAGACCAGGTATATGCACAAAATGAGATGCTTGCTTATCAACAGAAGGAGTCTACTGCTCGCGTTGCGTCTATTATGGAAAACACCAATCTTTCCAAGCAACAGCAGGTTTCCGAGATTATGCGCCAAATGCTTACTCAAGCTCAAACGGCTGGTCAGTATTTTACCAATGACCAAATCAAAGAAATGACTCGCAAGGTTAGTGCTGAGGTTGACTTAGTTCATCAGCAAACGCAGAATCAGCGGTATGGCTCTTCTCATATTGGCGCTACTGCAAAGGATATTTCTAATGTCGTCACTGATGCTGCTTCTGGTGTGGTTGATATTTTTCATGGTATTGATAAAGCTGTTGCCGATACTTGGAACAATTTCTGGAAAGACGGTAAAGCTGATGGTATTGGCTCTAATTTGTCTAGGAAATAACCGTCAGGATTGACACCCTCCCAATTGTATGTTTTCATGCCTCCAAATCTTGGAGGCTTTTTTATGGTTCGTTCTTATTACCCTTCTGAATGTCACGCTGATTATTTTGACTTTGAGCGTATCGAGGCTCTTAAACCTGCTATTGAGGCTTGTGGCATTTCTACTCTTTCTCAATCCCCAATGCTTGGCTTCCATAAGCAGATGGATAACCGCATCAAGCTCTTGGAAGAGATTCTGTCTTTTCGTATGCAGGGCGTTGAGTTCGATAATGGTGATATGTATGTTGACGGCCATAAGGCTGCTTCTGACGTTCGTGATGAGTTTGTATCTGTTACTGAGAAGTTAATGGATGAATTGGCACAATGCTACAATGTGCTCCCCCAACTTGATATTAATAACACTATAGACCACCGCCCCGAAGGGGACGAAAAATGGTTTTTAGAGAACGAGAAGACGGTTACGCAGTTTTGCCGCAAGCTGGCTGCTGAACGCCCTCTTAAGGATATTCGCGATGAGTATAATTACCCCAAAAAGAAAGGTATTAAGGATGAGTGTTCAAGATTGCTGGAGGCCTCCACTATGAAATCGCGTAGAGGCTTTGCTATTCAGCGTTTGATGAATGCAATGCGACAGGCTCATGCTGATGGTTGGTTTATCGTTTTTGACACTCTCACGTTGGCTGACGACCGATTAGAGGCGTTTTATGATAATCCCAATGCTTTGCGTGACTATTTTCGTGATATTGGTCGTATGGTTCTTGCTGCCGAGGGTCGCAAGGCTAATGATTCACACGCCGACTGCTATCAGTATTTTTGTGTGCCTGAGTATGGTACAGCTAATGGCCGTCTTCATTTCCATGCGGTGCACTTTATGCGGACACTTCCTACAGGTAGCGTTGACCCTAATTTTGGTCGTCGGGTACGCAATCGCCGCCAGTTAAATAGCTTGCAAAATACGTGGCCTTATGGTTACAGTATGCCCATCGCAGTTCGCTACACGCAGGACGCTTTTTCACGTTCTGGTTGGTTGTGGCCTGTTGATGCTAAAGGTGAGCCGCTTAAAGCTACCAGTTATATGGCTGTTGGTTTCTATGTGGCTAAATACGTTAACAAAAAGTCAGATATGGACCTTGCTGCTAAAGGTCTAGGAGCTAAAGAATGGAACAACTCACTAAAAACCAAGCTGTCGCTACTTCCCAAGAAGCTGTTCAGAATCAGAATGAGCCGCAACTTCGGGATGAAAATGCTCACAATGACAAATCTGTCCACGGAGTGCTTAATCCAACTTACCAAGCTGGGTTACGACGCGACGCCGTTCAACCAGATATTGAAGCAGAACGCAAAAAGAGAGATGAGATTGAGGCTGGGAAAAGTTACTGTAGCCGACGTTTTGGCGGCGCAACCTGTGACGACAAATCTGCTCAAATTTATGCGCGCTTCGATAAAAATGATTGGCGTATCCAACCTGCAGAGTTTTATCGCTTCCATGACGCAGAAGTTAACACTTTCGGATATTTCTGATGAGTCGAAAAATTATCTTGATAAAGCAGGAATTACTACTGCTTGTTTACGAATTAAATCGAAGTGGACTGCTGGCGGAAAATGAGAAAATTCGACCTATCCTTGCGCAGCTCGAGAAGCTCTTACTTTGCGACCTTTCGCCATCAACTAACGATTCTGTCAAAAACTGACGCGTTGGATGAGGAGAAGTGGCTTAATATGCTTGGCACGTTCGTCAAGGACTGGTTTAGATATGAGTCACATTTTGTTCATGGTAGAGATTCTCTTGTTGACATTTTAAAAGAGCGTGGATTACTATCTGAGTCCGATGCTGTTCAACCACTAATAGGTAAGAAATCATGAGTCAAGTTACTGAACAATCCGTACGTTTCCAGACCGCTTTGGCCTCTATTAAGCTCATTCAGGCTTCTGCCGTTTTGGATTTAACCGAAGATGATTTCGATTTTCTGACGAGTAACAAAGTTTGGATTGCTACTGACCGCTCTCGTGCTCGTCGCTGCGTTGAGGCTTGCGTTTATGGTACGCTGGACTTTGTAGGATACCCTCGCTTTCCTGCTCCTGTTGAGTTTATTGCTGCCGTCATTGCTTATTATGTTCATCCCGTCAACATTCAAACGGCCTGTCTCATCATGGAAGGCGCTGAATTTACGGAAAACATTATTAATGGCGTCGAGCGTCCGGTTAAAGCCGCTGAATTGTTCGCGTTTACCTTGCGTGTACGCGCAGGAAACACTGACGTTCTTACTGACGCAGAAGAAAACGTGCGTCAAAAATTACGTGCAGAAGGAGTGATGTAATGTCTAAAGGTAAAAAACGTTCTGGCGCTCGCCCTGGTCGTCCGCAGCCGTTGCGAGGTACTAAAGGCAAGCGTAAAGGCGCTCGTCTTTGGTATGTAGGTGGTCAACAATTTTAATTGCAGGGGCTTCGGCCCCTTACTTGAGGATAAATTATGTCTAATATTCAAACTGGCGCCGAGCGTATGCCGCATGACCTTTCCCATCTTGGCTTCCTTGCTGGTCAGATTGGTCGTCTTATTACCATTTCAACTACTCCGGTTATCGCTGGCGACTCCTTCGAGATGGACGCCGTTGGCGCTCTCCGTCTTTCTCCATTGCGTCGTGGCCTTGCTATTGACTCTACTGTAGACATTTTTACTTTTTATGTCCCTCATCGTCACGTTTATGGTGAACAGTGGATTAAGTTCATGAAGGATGGTGTTAATGCCACTCCTCTCCCGACTGTTAACACTACTGGTTATATTGACCATGCCGCTTTTCTTGGCACGATTAACCCTGATACCAATAAAATCCCTAAGCATTTGTTTCAGGGTTATTTGAATATCTATAACAACTATTTTAAAGCGCCGTGGATGCCTGACCGTACCGAGGCTAACCCTAATGAGCTTAATCAAGATGATGCTCGTTATGGTTTCCGTTGCTGCCATCTCAAAAACATTTGGACTGCTCCGCTTCCTCCTGAGACTGAGCTTTCTCGCCAAATGACGACTTCTACCACATCTATTGACATTATGGGTCTGCAAGCTGCTTATGCTAATTTGCATACTGACCAAGAACGTGATTACTTCATGCAGCGTTACCATGATGTTATTTCTTCATTTGGAGGTAAAACCTCTTATGACGCTGACAACCGTCCTTTACTTGTCATGCGCTCTAATCT
>NZ_FWFU01000014.1 GCF_900172255.1 Roseovarius halotolerans | reverse complement strand
CTAGGGTCTGGACTCATTGAGTTTCAAAGCCAGTAGATGACGATGGCCGCGAGAGCGATGGCTGACAGGAAGACCTTTGGGCACCTGTCGTAACGGGTCGCAACACGCCTCCAATCCTTGAGCCTGCCGAACATGATCTCGATCCGGTTGCGCCGTTTGTAGCGGCGTTTGTCGTATTTCACCGGTTTCGTCCGCTGTTTCCGGCCAGGGATGCAGGCGCGTATCCCTTTGTCTTTCAATGCCTCTCTGAACCAGTCGGCGTCGTATCCTCGGTCCCCGAGCAGCCAATCGACATCAGGCAGGCTGCTCAACAACGCCCGTGCTCCGATGTAATCGCTGACTTGCCCGGCAGTGACGAACAGGTCGAGCGGGCGGCCCTGGCTGTCGCAGATGGCGTGCAGCTTGGTGTTCATCCCGCCTTTGGTTCGGCCAATCAGGCGACCCCGCCCCCCTTTTTCACGCCCATGCTGGTCGCTGTTCGGTGGGCCTTCAGATAGGTGGCATCGATCATCACGGTCTTCTCTTCGCCATGCTCCGCAGCCAGACCGGCCATCATCCGGGCAAAGACACCCTTGTCGCTCCACCGCTTCCAACGGTTATATAGCGTCTTGTGCGGCCCGTAGGCGGCGGGCGCATCGCGCCATCGTAAGCCATTGCGATTTATGAAGATAATCCCGCTCAACACACGTCGATCATCAACGCGTGGCTTGCCGTGTGACTTGGGGAAGAAGGGCTCAAGACGCGCCATCTGCGCATCCGTCAGCCAGAAAAGATCAGACATGCTCACCGCTCAGTTTTCGAAGCGTGAATCATGCTCCAACGCGGAAATCAATGGGTCCTGAGCCTA
>NZ_FWFU01000009.1 GCF_900172255.1 Roseovarius halotolerans | reverse complement strand
CTCGCCGACCTCGACCGCGCCAAGGTAGACCGAGAAGAACAGCGCGCCCGCGATGCCGACAAAGAACGAGCTGATCGCGAATGCGCTCAGCTTGGCGCGCAGCGGGTTCACACCGATGATCTCGGCGGCGATGTCCATGTCGCGGATCGCCATCCATTTGCGCCCGGCCATGCCACGCGTCAGGTTGCGCGCGATCAGGGCGCAGAACACGGTAAACACGAGGCAGAACAGATAGGCGGCCCAGGGCGCGGTCTCGGCGCCGGTGATCGGCACGCCGAACATGGTGCGCTCGGGCGCGCTGATCTGGCCCGAGGCCGAATAGTTGTAGAACCACGGCACCCGGTTGAACAGCCACACCAGGAAGAACTGCGCCGCCAGCGTCGCCACCGCAAGATAGAAGCCCTTGATACGCAGGCTGGGCAGCCCGAACAGCACCCCGACCGCCGCCGTGATGCCGCCCGCCAGAAGCACATGGAACAGGATGTTCACTTCGGGAAACGAGGTCATCAGCTTGTAGCAGGCATAGGCCCCCACCGCCATGAAACCGCCGGTGCCAAGGCTGACCTGCCCGCAATAGCCGACAAGGATGTTGAGCCCGATCGCCGCGATCGAATAGATCAGGAACGGCAGGAATACGGCATTCACCCAATAGTCGTTGATGAAGAACGGCACGACCGCAAACGCGACCAGCAGCACCGCGTAATAGCGATACCTGTCGAACTTGATCGGAAAGGTCTGATTGTCGGCCTTGTAGGAGGTCTTGAAGTCCCCCGCTTCACGATAAAACATCTAGAGAACCTCCCCGGAAATGTCGCCGTCGTCTTCACGCTTTTGCGCGCGGTTGGCCGGGCGGGCGTAGCCCGTGTTCTCGGCGTGGCGGACCAGTTTCAGATAAGCCAGTATCCCCAGCCCGCCGCCGATGGCGGCAAGGATCGCGGCGATGACCATCTGGGCGCTCTGCTCGGCCCGTGCCGTCAGGGCAAGGTATCCGAAGGCCCAGAAGCCCGACCAGGCGATAACATTGGCGATGGCGATCAGTTTCTGCATCGGATCACACCCTTTCAATGATCTTCTCGCCGAACAGGCCCTGCGGCCTGAAGACGAGGAAGATCAGCGCCAGCACATAGGCGAACCAGATTTCCGTGGCCCCGCCCAGATAGGGCGCGCCGATGGTGAACTCGAACAGCTTTTCGCCGACACCGATGATCAGCCCGCCGACAATGGCGCCGGGGATCGAGGTGAACCCGCCCAGCATCAGCACCGGCAACGCCTTGAGCGCAATCAGCGAGAGCGAGAACTGCACACCCGATTTCGTGCCCCACATGATGCCCGCGACCAGCGCGACGAACCCGGCCAGCGACCACACCATCACCCAGATGAAGTTGAGGCTGATACCGACGCTTAGCGCCGCCTGATGGTCGTCCGCCACCGCGCGCATCGCCCGGCCATGCTTGGAGAACTGTGCGAAGATCACCAGCGCGATCACCAGCAGCGCTGCGACCAGCGTGGCCCACAGATCCAGGTTGTCGATGAAGAAGCCATAGCCGAAGATGTTATAGGTCACCTCGTCTATGGCGCTGTTGATCCCTTGCGGCAGGCCCACATCCAGCTTCTTGATGTCGCTGCCCCACATCATGTCCCCGAACCCTTCGAGGAAATAGGCAAGACCGATGGTGGCCATGAACAGGATGATGGGTTCCTGCCCGACAAGATGGCGAAAGATGAACTGATTGACCGCCCAGGCCAGCGCGACCATCACCACCATGGTCAGCAGGATCGCCAGAAGGGCGGGAACATGCCATCCGAAATGGTGGATCTCGGTGCCGAAGACCGCGTTGATCAGGTGACTGAACGGCACCTGCCCCTCCATGATCCCCACCAGCGTCAAGGCCGCGAAAAGCGCCAGCACCCCCTGCGCGAAATTGAAAATGCCGCTGGCCTTGTAGATCAGTACGAAGCCGAGCGCGACGAGCGCATAAAGCACCCCCGCCATCAGGCCGTTCAGAAAGACCTCCATTCCCCAAATCAGCTGATCAGGCATGTCGTGATCCTCCTTGAATGCCGCTGTCGTCGCGAAGCCAGGCGAAATCAGTCATGGGCCACCCCCAGATACGCGTCGATCACGTCCTGATTGTTGCGCACCTCGTCGGGTGTGCCGTCGCCGATCTTCTTGCCATAATCCATCACCACGACACGGTCGCTGAGGTCCATGACCACGCCCATGTCGTGTTCGATCAGCGCGATGGTGGTGCCGAACTCGTCGTTCACATCGAGGATGAAACGGCTCATGTCCTCCTTTTCCTCGACATTCATGCCGGCCATCGGCTCGTCGAGCAGCAGGATCGAAGGTTCGGCCGCCAGCGCGCGCGCCAGCTCCACCCGCTTCTTGAGGCCATAGGGCAGGCGCCCGACCGGGGTCTTACGGATATGCTGGATCTCGAGGAAGTCGATGATCTTCTCCACCGCCTCGCGGTTCCTGACCTCTTCGCGCTCGGCCTTGCCCTTCCAGATCGCCTGCGACAGAAGTCCGGCATTCATCTGCCGGATGCGACCCGTCATGACGTTGTCCAGAACGGTCATCCCCTCGAAGAGCGCGATATTCTGAAAGGTCCGGGCGATACCCTGTTGCGCCACCTGGTAGGGCTTCATCGGCGGGCGTCTCTCGCCCTTGTAATAGACCTCGCCCTCCTGCGGGTTGTAGAACCCCGAGATGACGTTGAGCATGCTGGACTTGCCCGCGCCGTTGGGGCCGATGATCGCGCGGATCTCGCCCTCGCGGATGTCGAACGAGATATCCTTGATCGCGACCACGCCGCCAAAGCGCAGCGTGATGTTGCGCATTTCCATCACCACCCCGCCGATCTTGCGGCCGTCCTCGGTGATGTAGCCGTCTGCGTCCATGTCCTTCATTCCGCCGCCACCTTCTTTTCGCCCTCGACCGGCACCACCTCGGCATCGCGGATTTCAAGCGTTGCGCTGATCGCGCCCTTGCGCCCGTCCTCGTAGGTGACTTCGGTGGTGGTGTAGATCTCTGTCGAGCCATCATAGAGAGCGCCGACAAGGTCCTCGAACTTCTCGGCGATCACGCCGCGGCGCACCTTGCGCGTGCGGGTCATCTCGCCATCGTCGGCATCCAACTCCTTGTGCAGCACAAGGAAGCGATGCACCTGGCAATGCGACAGCATCGGGTCTTCGGCAAGGCTGCGGTTCACCTCTTCGACATGCTCCTGGATGGTGGCAAGCACCTTGGGGTGACCCGCCAGCTCCTGATAGGACGCATAGCCGATATTGTTGCGCTCGGCCCAGTTGCCCACAGCATTGAGGTCGATATTGATGAACGCCGTGCAGGCGTCGCGCTGGTTGCCGAACACCACCGCCTCGAGGATGTTGGGATAGAACTTCAGCTTGTTCTCGACATATTTGGGCGCGAACATCTTGCCATCGGCCATCTTGCCGACATCCTTGGCGCGGTCGATGATCCGCAGATGCCCCGACCCTTCCTCGAAGAAGCCCGCATCGCCCGTGGCAACCCAGCCTTCGGGATCCTTGGTGCTTTTGGTGCTTTCGGGGTTCTTGTAGTAATATTCAAACGTGCCGGGGCTGCGATAGAACACCTCGCCCGACTCGTCGATGCGGATCTCGACGCCCGGCGCGGCGACGCCCACGGTATCGTTGCGCACCTCGCCATCGGGTTGCAGCGTGATGAACACGCTGGCTTCGGTCTGCCCGTAGAGCTGTTTGAGGTTGATGCCGAGGCTGCGGTAAAATTCAAAGATCTCGGGGCCGATCGCCTCACCCGCAGTATAGCCCACGCGCACCCGGCCAAAGCCCAGCGTATCCTTGAGCGGCCCGTAGATGAACAGGTTGCCCAGCGCGTATTTCACCCGGTCCCATGCGCTCACCTGCTTGCCGTCCAGGATGGCGGGGCCGACCTTGCGCGCATGCGCCATGAAGCGGTCGAACAGCCATTTCTTGAACCGCCCGGCATCCTCCATGCGGATCATCACATTGGTCAGCTGGCTTTCAAACACGCGCGGCGGCGCGAAATAATAGGTCGGGCCGATCTCACGCAGGTCGGTCTGCATCGTGTCCACGGATTCCGGGCAGTTCACGCAGAAGCCGCACCAATAGGCCTGACCGATCGAAAAGATGAAATCGCCCACCCAGGCCATCGGCAGATAGGCCAGCACCTCTTCGTCGCGCGACAGCTTGTCGAACTCCGCCGACGAACGCGACGCCTCGATGATATTGCGGTTGGACAACACCACGCCCTTGGGCTTGCCGGTGGTACCCGAGGTATAGAGCATC
>NZ_FWFU01000006.1 GCF_900172255.1 Roseovarius halotolerans | reverse complement strand
AGATCAAGGGCATGTTCGTGCGCCCCGAACAGGTGGCGGCGCTGGTCGCAGGCCATGCCGAGATCGCCCGCGCCCGCGTCATCGCCAGCCGCGAGGGCGAAATGGACGTGATGACGGTGCAGATCGAGACCAATGGCGCCGACGCGGACGCGTTCTCCGGGTCCGTCGCGGAGTTGCTGAAACTGAAGGGCAGGATCGAGATCGTCGCCCCCGGCAGCCTGCCCAATGACGGCAAGGTGATCGAGGACCAGCGCAGCTACGAAAAGGCTGCAGGGGTTTACTCGTGTATCCCACGGGCGCCGTGAGATAATCCTCAGTTATCGCGCTATTCGTATCCGTCGTGTCGTACTGTAAAAACCCATGCGTTTGGCTAGAAGAGCTCTTCATGTGTGGTGGCAATTACCATGTGACAAAATTGTATCGTGGCACGACCCATGATGGGAAGCGAGTAGTTCCATAAAGTCCAATCCCATCGCTCTGCAAAAAGGGAAGCAAGCGAAAGAGTGGAATATTCTTCACTTTGGCAGTTTTCGCGCGAGTAAAGTCAACTGAAAGTTACTTTTGTGAAGTCGTGCGATAGCTGCCAATGGTATTGTTTTGAGCGCGCGCACCAAGGGGGGGCTAGCCGCACAGAACGTAAAGACCGCTGTCGAAGCCTAGTCTTCCTAAGATCCCAAAAGAGAAAGAACGCGGAGATCTGTACCAGATCGTGAGAAACTAGAAAGGCCTCCGAATTCCATGCCAGACAAACTATCGCAATCAACCGCTCTTCATCCTGACGAGGCTCTCAATGTCATCGCTGCTGACGGTTTTTTGATCCGTGGTGACATTTGGCATGGGGACGGTGGCCCGGTCGTCATTATACATTCAGCCACTGGCGTTCAGGCAGGCTATTACTCACGCTTTGCCAATTGGCTGGCGGGGCAGGGCGCAACGGTGATGACTTTTGATTATCGCGGCATTGGACAATCGCGGTCGAAGTCCGCGAAAGATATTCAGACAGGATGGATCGACTGGGGAGTGCTAGATGCAGAGGCGGTGATTGCTTACGCAATTCGGCGGTGGCCGGATCGGCCCTTGACTGCTGTCGGCCATTCTATAGGTGGTTTTGCGCTTGGCCTTGCCGAATCTTCCGTACATCTAAAACGGATTGTAACGGTTGGGGCCCAGTTTGCCTATTGGCGTGACTATGCTGCCGTCCAAAAGCGTTTTCTGTTTTTGAAATGGCATCTTTTAATGCCCGCTCTTACAAGGCTTCTTGGATATTTTCCGGGCAAGACGCTTGGTTGGCTGGAAGATTTACCGCACGGAGTGGCGCGAGATTGGAGCAGCATGGGACCAAGGTTCGAGACCAGCGTGACTTCTTTGATAGATTCTGATAACCTTTCAATGCGGCACGCTGCGACCCATGCGCAACTCTTGGCAATCAGCTTGACGGACGACCCATTCGGGACGGAAGCCGCAGTATCTCGTCTTCTTGGTTACTACAGAAATGTGGACCAGACCCATTTGCGCATCGCTCCGGAGAACGTCGAAACAACAAAAATTGGGCATTTTGCTTTTTTTCACAGCCGCTTCCAACGAACACTCTGGCCAATTGCTGCCGAGTGGCTGATAAATGGCCGTCTGCCTCACAGTGCTCCGGGCAGCGTGATATCGGCCTGATTGTATGTCATCAAATGGTTTGGAACACGGCAGCCTGATTGGTAGCGGAGGATCTGGCTCATCGTTATTTCAGTCGATGCCAAGTCGACACCCCAAATAAGTATAGGTCAATATAATATACTTTGATAGGGAACGAGATGACCAGTGAGGTCGTCCGATCAAATTCACAGATTGTGACGAGTCCTGCTGGACGCCTCTCGCTTGCGGTGCTCGCGTCAGAAAAGGCTATTTAGCGGCGACCTTCATGGCGGCCCCACCATCGAGACCTCGCGCCAAGACGTTTGCTACCGCTTCTGCCAGCATCGGCGGGACGGCGTTTCCGATCTGGCGATATTGCGCGCTACGCGAACCCGCCAACCGATAATGGACCGGAAAGGTCTGGATGGCTAGGCATTCGTCCACCGTCAGGCGCCGTAACCGCTCCGGTGCGTACCCAGTCCGCGGCTCGCCGCCATTCATCAGATGGCTGTGATACTCTTCCACAAAACTCGGCATGCCTTCGAAGATTTCAGCCTCATCTATGATGGGCGTTTTGTTCCCACCCATAGAGGCAGGCAGGGTCGTTGCCCACTTCTTGGCTGGAAGCGGCCTGCCTGCACCGTTGAACATCATACCCGCATACGGCGATTTCCGCATGATCGGTGAGCGAGCGTAGGTGATCTTCGCCGCACAAGTGCGGGGGTTCGTTTCTGTACCTGCTCTACCGAGGGAGCGCACGATCTCAGCCACTGTGGAGGGCTGTGACTTCTGCGCTGCGAGGCATTCTTCAATATAGGCCTGAAGGTCTTCGTCAGTGCCATCAAATATGTCGCGGTGGAGGCCAACAAGAAACATGCGCTCTCTGATCTGGGGAACGCCGAAGTCGGCTGCATTCAGAATGACCAAAGCAACACGATGGTTCTTCCGCCCTCGTTCCATCAGCGCCGCACGCACTCCTGCCCAGCGGTTGAGGAAAGCCAGCGCCTTTACATTCTCACATACAAAAGCCTTCGGTTGTAGGTCGTCAACGACATCGAAGAAGGAGTGGATCAGGCGGCTGCGTTCGTCGTCTGGGTCCATCTTGCCAGCCACAGAGAAGCCCTGACAAGGTGGTCCACCAAACACCAGGTCAACATTCTGTTCAGTCAACAAGCCGCTAACCTCTGGGTCAAGAAGGCTCCCGTGATGGATCGCTCCAGAGTGATTTAACCGGTAGGTTGCACATGCATCACGGTCGATGTCGTTGGCGAAAACAATGTCAAACCCTGCATGCGCAAAGCCCACATCCATCCCACCAGCACCAGAAAAGAGTGACACCGCCGAGAAGGCGTTGCGACGATCCAGCATGTATGCCCTCCGGTTGGTATGATCACATCATTCAGTTACAGATAGCCCAAGCCGAAACACAAATCCACCCCAATGTGACTTATAGTCCGTAGACTTATGGTCCACACCCTCTCTACCCGTACGAGTATGGAGTTGTTGGATTCAGCCCTCGTTCAGATCTTCGCCGGCAACCTCAAAAGGCTGCGCAAGAAGGCACGCTTATCACAAGAGGAGCTGGCGCTGAGATGTGGCCTCGACCGGACCTACATCAGCGGCTGCGAACGTGGCATTCGAAACCCTTCCATCGTGTCAGTCGAAAAGATCGCCGAAGCGCTGAACGTCCCTGCCAAAGAATTCTTCGAAAATGGACGATGAAATGGACTACAATCTGCGAGCCGCCATTCGAGGCGTCCTGCTTCCAGTCACCGCGTCACGTGAGCAGCAGTTCCTCGCTGCTGTCGAAGCTTACCTCGATGGCATCGGCATTGCTCAGGACAAGGCAAGTTGGGTCAACCTTCAGCTGAGGCGTTGGAAACGCGATGGTTCCCCCACTCCTGCCTTTAGGGCATTCGTCCGTAATATGCTTTATGTGGAGGTCAGAAACCCGGTCACATTCATGTTTGACAGCGTAGATGGCCCTAACGGGCCAGCCTACCGACGGGCAGCAAAGCGGGGCTCCAACAATTTCTTCGATCTCCATGCTTCGCTTGTGTCATCGCACCTGCTGCCCCACGACGCTGCCCGCCAAATTCTATCGCATGCCGGTATGATTGCTAGGCTCGCTGTCGAAGAGCTGATGACTGCCTCAGAGATCAGTCGACTGATCACCGTGCGCGACAACCGCTTCTCGCTGAATTGGCGGGCTGTACAGGCAATCCTATCGAAGCTGGGGTGCTCGCCGAGTCTCTCTCTAGGACAGGCGCAACAGACATTTCAAGACGACAGCGCCGCCGAGCCGGAGCTGCTTGGAGACTTGGATGTTTCAGGAAGCATCGAGCGCGTCGCACTAGTCGCAGAAAGCCTCGGCTGCAAAGGTGACTTTGTCGAGTGGCTGACCGACTTGTTCGTGACGGATTTCCATGCCCCTTACCTTCTCCTTCTGCATTACCAGCTCCTGATCCAAGACAGCTTCGACCATGCGGTGACCTATGCCTATGAGTTCAAGCCTCGCGGCCAGATCGCAACATGGCTCACCCAAGAGTACATCGCAGCAGGCATTCCCGTGGCCCGCAATGCATTCCTGAATAATGCGAAAGCAACTCTGAGGTTCGATCAGGTGTGGGTGACAGGCCGGACCGATAGCCCTCGATCAGCGACGGCCTTAGCGAACATTCTCGAAGCGGTCGAGAACATGGGGTCCTTGGCAAAAGACGAGTTGGCTTCTCAGATGCGCGGGCTGCTTCATCGTTACCTTCGCGTCGAAGCTGAGCGCCATGGCGAAGCGCTTCCACACAGAGTGCCCGATTTGACGGTGGGGCAGGCTGAGGCGCTCCTTGCAGCGATTGGCGGCGGCAACACAAACACAACAGGCATCCTCGAACAAAGAATGGTCGATTGCTTCGGTCTAATTGAGCACGCTGATGCCGGTTGGGCCGCGAGGGGCCTTGGTGACTCGGTCTTCGCAGCGAATACCTATCGCAGGAAGCTGGGTGACATCGAGTTCGAGCTTCCTGTGCGACCGAACCCCCGAAGCGTTTCGTATGAGTCGCATGGGGGCCAGCTGACGGAACCTTACGTTCGCGACCACCTTGACTCGTTTGCGTATGTGCTGGGGGTACGGCAGGAGGAACTAGAAACAATTGCACCGCTAGCGGACTGGCAATTCGAGGTGGTGTTTGTGGCTCACACCTTCGACCCCGGCTTGCCGAACCAGATTGAGGTCAGCGGATGCGATGTCGCACTGCGCTATGTTACCTTTGAAGAAGCGGCAAATAATCTTTCAGACCGTGCCCACCTCGCCCTCATAAACGAGCATCTCGTTGCCCCTCTAAACCATGGTTTTGTCCACCCCAATGTTCGAGAAAGGGCGCTGGCGTTCCTTGTCTGATGTGTTCTTTTCCGCTGAGAACTGACCCGGCTTTTGTAAGTTGCGGCCGAGTACGTTGGACCCATGTCAGGTCTTCTTCTTGAGGGCCTCACGCAGAGAGGCTTGGACAGCATTTTGATGGAGACGCGAAGGAATCATGCCGCGTTGTCCGCAGTTCCGGTCAAAACAGACCGGCGCGATGCCCGTGGCATAGCTGAGTTGCTTCGTATGGATTGGTTTCAGCCGGTTCATTTGAAAACCCCTGCTGCCCGAGGCCTGCGGTCGATGTTGTCTGTGAATCTGTGTGCAAAATTGACCCACATGGGTGGGTTTTGACGGTCAGGCCAATTCTTTGAGCATCAATTATTGCTAGCGGAAAGGCGAACTCGGCTTTGGTTGAGAAGATAGCTTCCACCGACCATATCCAGGATATTGACGTGATGGGGCAAGCGCTCCATCAGCGCGCCGGTCAGACGTTCGGTGCCGAAGGTCTCGGTCCATTCCTCGGGACACTACCGAAGGGCAGGTCCAGTGTAATTAGCGTTGAGTCCCGCTCATAGCGCTGTGAGATCAGTTCGAATTGAAATGCGGCGCCGGTTTTGCTTAAGGGGACGAAGCCCAGCTCGTCGATGATCAGCAGTTTGACCTTGGCCAGTTTGCGCTGCAGCTGCAGGAGGCGCTTTTCGTCGCGGGTTTCCAAAAAACTTGCACGAGGGCTGCGGCGGTGACGAAGGCAATTGGGGATTACCGATCTACCCGAACCATTGCCGCATCATGACCAAGTCAAAATTGACATGAATACCGCCAAAGCCTGGATTCAGGGGCCAGTTCAGGGCCTGCGACCAAAGACGAGACGGCCCAAATTGATCTCTGGTATGAGCGTTAGGAGATTTTCGGAGCCGAGAGCGAGGGGTTGCTTGAGGACCTGGAAGCCGAGACCGACGCGAAAATCCGCGCGCATATGGAATGTGATCTCAAGCAGGTCGGTCACGTGCTGGAAATCATCCGAGAGTTAATTGAGAAAACTGGGTATTGAACCCGTGAGCACTATTGGGCGACCGCCGGGGCTGTCCCAGTTGCGTAAGATCTGGAGTGCCGATGCCACTTAGGATCTGAGCTTGAGCGCAACATAGTCTTGAACCAAGAGGGGCGGTGATAGCCGCGCTGCGGGTAAGCTCAGATCGTCAAAGAGTTGGTCTCTTCCGTAGTGGTTCTGAAAGTAGACGCTACTCCTATGCGTTGGCTGCCTTCTCGATATGGGCGATGATGTGATCTACGGAGCTGGCGATGTCGGCAACAATATGCTTTCGGGCGTCGGACGGTTTTTGAGCTTTGATCGCAGCAAAGACATCATAATGGTGATCGATCATGTCGCGCCCGCCATGCGCATAGAACGAAGAAATGGGGGGGCCGATCTGGAGCCAGAGTCCGTCGAGGTGGCTGGACAGGATTGGCATGTTCGCAGTCTCGGGCAGCGCAAAGTGGAATTGCTTGTTCAGCGCGATACAGCGTTCCCAATCGTTGGCCTTCATGGCGATTTCGTTGTCCGAGATGTTCTTCTCGAGGGCAGCGATGTCTGCGTCGGTACGGCGCTCTGCGGCCCGCGCCGCGGCGAGGCCTTCGAGTTCCAGGCGGATGTCGGCGATCTCGCGATAGCGGTCGGCCGTAATGATGGGAACGCGGATGTCGCGGGCCGCGCGCTGTTCCAGAGCACCTTCCAGAAGCAGACGCTTCATCGCGTCCCGGACTGGTGTGGAGCTGGTTTCAAGCCGATCGGCGAGGTTTCGAATGGTCAACTTTTCACCAGGCTTGAACGCACCGCTTATAATCGCGTTCGCGATCTTTTCGTAGGCGACGTCACCTAGAGATGCCTGACTGATGGCTGAAAGCCCCTGATTTTCCTCCACCTTTCACTCCTTCAATAAGTCACAGCCAACAATAGCGTTTGGGGCGCTCCTAGAAACCCAAGTGCATAATAGCACGGCACCTTTGATTTGTCACGCAGCAAATATGATGCATCATGCTTGACGTATGAAATGTAGAGCGTATGGTCGCTCGAGTTACGCTTGGGTTTCCTCAAGGGAATCGGGCACAGACAGGGAGTAATAAAATGTCCAAGAACCACACGCTTCTCACCTCGACGACGCTTGCCTGCGCGGTGGCCTTGTCGCCAGCCGCCTTCGCGCAAGAGGCTGAGTGGGAAAGCTTTAACGTCTACAATTTCGACAGCGGCGAACCCATCGAGGAAACGATCGCACCGACCGAAGGCGCTTCCGAGAAATGGTCGCTTTGCGCCGTCGTCCCCCACATGAAGGACGGGTACTGGATCTCTGTGGATTACGGCCTGGTGGCCGAGGCCAAGCGTCTGGGCGTCGAGCTGACGATCCTGCAGGCTGGTGGCTATGATCAGCTGTCGCGTCAGGTCAGTCAGTTCGACGACTGCGTCGCGTCCGGTGCGGATGCCGTGCTGATTGCGCCGATCTCGGAGGCAGGCTTGGCCGACAAGATTGCGGCGACCGCCGAGACCGACGTGGTGCAGATCGGTTTTGTGAATCCGATCCAGTCCGCGCCCGTCGATTCCAAGATCTTCGTGGATTACGCGACCAAGGGCCTGCAGACCGGCAAGTTCCTGGTCGAGCACCTGGGTGAAGAGGGTGGCGGTGCCGTGGCGCTTCCCGGGCCGCAGGGTTCCGGCTGGGCCGAGTCGTATATGAGCGGTTTCGAAGAGGGCGTCGCCGACAGCTCAGTCGAAATCCTCGAGCGCAAGTTTGGCCCCGCCGGCGTGGCCGAGTCGCTGGGGCTCGTCGAGGACGCACTGCAGACGCACCCTGACTTGAAGGCAATTTGGGGCGGTGCGCCCGCTGCCGAGGCCGCCGTGGGTGCCGTTGAGGAAGCCGGTTACGACGACGTGACCATCGTGGCTTCCTACGAGAACCAAACCATGGTCGACAGCCTGAAGAACGGCAGCGTTTCCGCATTTGCTACCGAGTTCCCGGTGATGCAGGGTCGGATCGCCGTCAGCCTTGCGGTGGCGGTGCTTCAGGGTGAGGAAGTGCCGCAACACTTGGGTGTCATCCCGCAGATGGTCACCACCGACAACGTGAATGATATCGACATCACTACCGTGCTTGCGCCGGTCGGCTTCCGTCCGGAATTCTCGGTCGATTAATCCATTCTCTTGCCCGGCTGCGCCTTCGTGCGGGGCCGGGCATACAAATGACCTTGCAGCCGATGAACGGCCGAGGCCCCCGGAGCGACGGCCGCCCGGTGCGCGGTTTGCTGAGAGCGGAGCTCATGCTTGAACTGAACGGAATAACAAAGCGGTTTCCTGGAGTACTGGCGCTGGACGATGTCCAGTTCCAGCTCAAGCCTGGCGAGATCCACGTCCTTTTCGGCGAGAACGGGGCTGGAAAGTCGACGCTCGTGAACGTGATGGTGGGCAACCACCGGCCCGAAAAGGGAAGCTACAAGATCGATGGAAAGAATATGCTGGGCCTGAGTCCGGCAGTTGCGCGCAAGAACGGCGTTTCGGCGGTTTTCCAGGAATTCAGCCTCGCGCCGTCGCTGACCGTGCTGGACAACATCTGGCTTGGGCGCGAACTGACGAAGTTCGGCCGTATCGACCGCAAGCGGATGCGCGCGCTGGCCCAGGCCAAGTTGGCTGAGATGCGCACAAACCTACCGCTGGACGCAATCACCTCAACGCTGAGCCGGGCGCAGAAACAGCAGACGGAGATCGTCAAGGCGCTTCTGCAGCACGCTCGCTACATCATTTTTGACGAACCAACCGCGTCGCTGGCCGACGTGGAGGTGCAAAACGTGCTGCGCATCATCAAGGAGCTGCGCGATCAGGGTGTCGGTGTGGTCTACATTTCACACCGGATGCGCGAGATTCGCGAACTGGCGGAGCGTGTCACCGTCCTGCGTAACGGCAAGTATGTCGGCACGATCGAACAGGACGAGATCGAGGAAGACCGGCTCGTGTCGATGATGACCGGTCGCAGCATGATCGAACTGTTTCCCAATGTACGGCATATGCCCGGCAAGGAGGTCCTTTCCATCTCGAACCTGGCCACCGAGTCTGGCGGCGTGAGGGACGTGAGCTTGGAGGTGCGCGCGGGTGAGATCGTCGGACTAGCCGGTCTGGTTGGCTGCGGCAAGGGCCGCGTGGGACGCGCCTGTTTCGGGCTGGAGTCCGTCGTCGAGGGAAACATCTTTCTGAAGGGTGTGCCGGTGTCGCCGCGCAGCCCGTCACAGATGTTGAAGAGCGGTGTTTGCTATTTCCCGTCGGATCGCGGGGCCGAAGGGCTGTGCTTGAACCGGCCTATATCCGAGAACATCACGATGAGCGACCTCGACGCGCCTAAGACCGGGAAGTGGGGACTGATCGATCTGAATCGCGAACGTGAGCGTGCGCAGAGAGCCGCCGAGCGGCTCAAGCTGTCGACCGACAACATGGGCACCCGGGTCGAGATGCTTTCGGGTGGCAACAAGCAGAAGATCTTGCTAGCCCGAGCTCTTTTGCGGAATTTCGACCTCTTTATCTTCGACGAGCCGACGGTGGGGGTCGACATCGGCGCCAAGGCCGAGATCTACCAGCTGATGAGGGACCTGACCGAGGCCGGTGCCGCGATTCTCGTGATCTCGTCGGATCTGGAGGAGGTCGTGCATATCAGCCACCGAATCTACTCGATCCACGAGGGGCAGGTCGTTGCCGACCTTCGTGAAGGAGCCAAGACCGAAGAGCGCGTGCTCGCAAGTTTTTTCGGCAAGCAGCCGGACACCGAGACACAGGAAATTGCGCAATGACCGCCCAGACCGATACCTCAAGCAAGCCGGGTTTTTCCGCGCAGACGCTCGCGACGTGGATACTGCCGATAATAATTATCGGAATCCTCGCCGTGATGGCGCTGGTCGAGCCGCGTTTCTATAACCGGCTGAACATTTTCAACATTCTCCGCAACTTCACCGTGACCTCGCTGCTGGCTTTGGCTCAGGCGTTGGTGATGATCGTGGGCGGGTTCGATTTGTCCATCGGTGCTATCATGGCGGCAGGTTCTGTCGTGGCCGCGGTCTCGATGCTGGCCTTTACCGAACCGTTCTATTCGCAGCCGATGCTGATTATCTCGCTCGGCTTTGGTGCGGCGCTGCTGGTCGGCTGTTTTGCCGGCGGCGTGAACGGCATCCTGGCGGCCAAGCTGCAAGCCTCGCCCTTCATCATTACGCTGGGCACGATGACTGTCATCTCGGGTCTGACCTTCTGGTACACGAAGGGGGCGCCGATCTATGGCGCGCCCAGCGAGCTGGTTTCGGAGATCGGACGCGGACAGCTGTTAGGCGTGCCGGTGATCTTCTGGTTCGGCTTGGCGGTGATTGGTTTACTATGGTGGCTCTGCACACAGACAAAATTTGGCCGGCATGTCTATGCCGTGGGATCGAACCCGTCAGCGGCACGTGAGAGCGGTATCAACCCGACGCGTATCTTGGTGGTGACCTACGGCATCTCCGGCGCACTGGCCGCGGCGGCCGGGCTGATCCTGACCGCGCGGCTGGGATCCGGGCAATCCGGGATTGGGGGCGACGCGGCGATCCAGTCCATCGCGGCGGCGGTGATCGGCGGGGTGTCTCTGCGCGGCGGTATCGGCTCGGTGCCCCGAGTCGCCATGGCTGCGCTATTCCTCGCGCTCATGTCCAATGCGCTCAACCTTGCGCAGATCGACAGCAAGTTCCAGACGCTGGTTCTGGGGGGCTTCCTGATCGGCTTCGTCGCTATCGAGAGAAAGTTCGACCGCAATGACTGATGTATCCTCTTTCACCCGGTTCGATCGGATACGGGCGCAGATGTTCGAATTGGCGATGGTTGCGGCCATCCTGATGATGATCGTCATCTTCGCCATCGCCGAGCCGCAGTTCCTGTCGCTGCGCAACGTGTCCAACGTGCTGACCCAGTCGAGCTACCTGGTCTTGCTGGCTTGTGCGCAGGCGGTGGTGATCCTGGTACGCGGCTTCGACCTGTCGCTGGGCGGTACTGTGTCACTCGTAAGCCTTACCGCGGCCTTGGGAATGACGATGTCGGGCGCGCTACCGATCCCACTAGGGATCGCGTTGGGGGTCCTGACGGGCTTGATCGTTGGACTGTTCAACGGGTTTTGCGTGGCATGGCTGAAGATCAACCCGTTCATCGTGACGCTTGCGACGATGAATATCCTGCTGGCCATCTCCTCGACGATCACCGGGGGGTTCCCGGTAACGAACCTGCCCGAAGGGTTCAGTGACATGCTGTCGACGGCCGCGCCGCTGGGCGTGCCGGTACCGGTCATAATCACCGCGGTTGTGGTTTTCCTGCTGCATCTCATGCTGCGCCGCACGCGGTTCGGGCGGTCCATGTTCCTCGTGGGCTCCAACCCAGAGGCGGCTTATGTCGCCGGCATCTCGTCACGGCGGATCCTGCTTTGGAGCTATGCGCTGTGCTCAGTCTTGATCGCGCTTGGCGCCATCCTGATGACGGCCCGGACCGGATCGGGAGAACCCAATCTGGGCGGCGCGCTGACACTTCAGACCATCGCGGCGGCTGTTATTGGGGGAATGAGCTTGCGCGGCGGCGAAGGCAGCATGGCCGCACCGGTGCTGGGCGGATTCTTCGTCACCATCCTCTCAAACGGGATGAACCTTACACGCGTGGACGGCTACCTGCAGGAAGTGACGCTGGGCGTCCTGATCGTCGCCGTTCTCGTTCTCGACCGTTTGCGTCACCGGCGCACTTCATGACCCTAACAAGGAATGATTGTTTCATGAGCTACCAAGTTTGCATCGACATCGGCGGGACCTTCACGGACTGCCTGGTCGTGGCACCCGATGGCGAGGTGCGTATCTTCAAGTCTCCCACCACGCCGGGCGAATTCGAGAATGGTTTCGTCAACGTGCTACATGTCGCGGCGGAAGGTTACGGGCTGGAGTCCGCGGCGTTCGTTGCCCAGATTGACCAGATCGTGCACGGCTCGACTGTGGCCACCAACGCGCTTGTTGAGCGCAAGGTGGCCCGCACGGGCGTGATTCTAAACGAAGGTCACAAGGATATACTGACCCTGCGTGAAGGCCCCCGAAAAGGGGCCTTCGAGTGGAAGATCGACTATCCCGAGCCCTATATCCCGGCCTCGCTGACGGAAACGGTCCGAGGCCGGATAGATGCACGTGGTCACGAACACGTGGCGCTGGATGAGGCACAGGTGCGCGAGGCGGTGCAGAAGCTGATCGACCGCGGCGTTGAAGCCATTGCCGTCGGGCTGCTGTGGTCGGTCGTGAACCCGGCGCACGAGTTGCGCGTGGCCGAAATCATCCGAGAGATGCAGCCGGGTCTTGCCGTTTCGCTGAGCCACAAGACGAACCCGCTGCCGCGTGAATACAAGCGCATCATCGCCACCGCGATCGACGCGTCGATCAGCCCGGTGATCTCGTCCTATATTTCCAAGCTGGTGACGAAACTGGAAGAGGGCAATTTTGTCGGTGAGCTGCTGCTGGCGAACTGCGTCGGGGGCATGATGCCTACCGAGACCATGATCGAGCAGCCTATCTACTCGGTCATGTCGGGCCCGACGCTGGCGCCGATGGCGGCTCTGGCGCTCACCGACGAAAAGGACGTGATCGTCGGCGACATGGGCGGCACCACCTTCGACGTGTCGGCGCTGCGCGATCACAAGCTGATCATCACCCCAGATTCGATGATCCATGACGATGCGCTTGGCATTCCCAAGGTCGACGTGCGATCGGTAGGGGCAGGTGGCGGCTCTATCGCACATGTCGATGTGGGGGGGATGCTGCAAGTCGGGCCGCATTCAGCCGGTGCACGGCCGGGACCGGCCTGTTTTGACTTGGGCGGCGATAAACCGACCGTGACCGATGCCAACCTTCTGCTTGGTTTGATTGATCCCGATTACTTCCTCGGCGGGGCCTTCCCGCTGCGCTGTGACTTGGCGGAGCAGGCGGTGAAACCGCTGGCCGACGAACTTGGCGTGAGCGTCGAGAAGGCGGCCTATGCCATCTACACCACCGCCAACCACAACATGGTCGGCGCCATCGAGGACATCACCATCCGCGAAGGCCTCAATCCGCGCGACAGCTACTTCGTCGCTGGTGGCGGCGGGACTGCGTTGCATATCGCCGAGATGGCGGACGTAATGGGCCTTTCAAATTATATGATCCCGCGCTTCATGGCAGGTCTGTCGGCCTTCGGCGGGTTGATTTCTGACCTGCGGAACGACTTCTCCGGTGCGCTGCACACCGACGCGCGGCGCTTCCGGCTCGATGAGGTCAATACGCTAATCGACGAGCTGCGCAAGGAGGCCAAAGCCTTCCTAGAGGCGGCCCGCGTACCGGAAGATAAGCATACGTTCGAGTTGAGCTTCCAGGGGCGGTACGAGTACCAATCGTGGGAGATCGAGGTGCCTTTCACTCTCGAGAACGGCAAGTTGAGCGAGACGGATATCGAAGACCTTGCGGCACGGTTCCACGCGATGCACGAGCGTATCTACTCGATCCGCAACGAGGACGACACGGTGGAGTTCACGCGCTGGAACGTGCGGGCCATCGGCAAGCGTGACACTATCGACACCTGGCGCGCCGGCAAGGTTGCTGCGCAGGACGGCGCACCAGTGCCGAAGGCGCATCGCCCGGTCTGGATCCAGGAGGGGGTCGATGGCGGCTTCCGCGACCTACCGGTCTACGAGCTGAACGACCTTGGCTCTGGTGCTGAGGTGTCTGGTCCGTCCGTCGTCGAGGCCGAGACCTACACGGCGATCTTCCGTCCGGGGCACGACTTCAAGGTCGATGACCTCGGCAACCTTCTCGTTACCATTCAACGGAGCTGAGCCATGAGCACGACCCAGCAGACCCGACTCGACCCGTTTCTCGTTTCAGTGCTGAAAAGCCGGTTCGAATCCATCGTTCGCGAGATGACGCTTGTGGTTACCAAGGCGAGCCGCTCGGCGGTAATCAAGAACGCCAAGGACTTGAGCTGTGCACTTCTAACGTATGACCATCGGCTGGTGACGACCGAAGACGCGCTGCCGATCCACGTGACTTCGATGGACGTGGCCACACGTCCGATCACCGAGTTCTTCGACGATGTGAAACAGGGCGACATCTTCCTCAACAATTCGCCCTTCACCGGCGGCACGCACCATGCCGACCTGATTATGGCGCTGCCGGTCTTCTTCGACGGTGAGCCGCTCTTCTGGGCGGTGGCGTTGTCGCACCACGCCGATACGGGTGCACCTGAGCCCTCAACCTATCTGCCTTATGCGAAGTCGATCTTCGAGGAGGGCATGCACTGGCCCTGCGTCCGGGTAGCGGAGAATTACGAAGAGAAGAAGGACATCCTGCGGATGGGTGCCCTGCGCAACCGGGTACCGGACCTTTGGCTGGGCGACGTGCGAGCCCAGAAGGGCGCCGTGCTGACCGCCGAGAAGCGCATCGTCGAGCTTTGTGAGAAATACGGGAAAGACTCGATCAAGGACTTTGTGGAAGACTGGTTCGACTATGCCGACCGCCGAGCGAAGGCCGAGATCTCGAAACTGCCCAAGGGCACCTATGACTACCAGATTGCTCATGACCCGGTGCCGGGCGTGGCTGACGAGGGGATTCCGATCAACCTCAAGATCGAGGTCGACCCGGAGGCCGGCGAGATCACCGTCGATGTGCGCGACAATATCGACTGCGTACCGGGCGGGCTGAACCTGAGCGAGAACACTTGCCTAGGCGCCTGTCGGATCGGGGTGTTCAACAACCTCGATGCCAGCTTGCCACATTGCTACGGATCTGCGCGGCGGATCAAAGTGCTGATGCGCGAGGGGTCGGCCATCGGCAAGCCGGTCTATCCGGCCGGGACCTCGGTGGCGACGACCAACGTGAATGACCGGCTGACCACAGCGGGCAACGCGATCTTTTCCAAGATGGGCAAACCCTTCGGTCAGGCAGAGGGCGGGCCGCACCTGCCCGTGGGCATGGCCGTGATCTCCGGGCAGGATCCGTTCAAGGACGGGCAGACTTACGTGAACCAGATTTTCGTCGGCTATGCCGGGGGCGGGGCGAACCACGGTCATGACGGCTGGCTGACCTATTGCGGCCCGGCGAATGGCGGGCTGATCACGCTCGACAGTGTAGAGGTGGACGAGTCGATGTACCCGTTCATTATCGAGTCCCGCGAGGTCGAGGCCGACAGCCAAGGTTATGGCGAATTTGAGGGCGCGCCGGGCGTGCGCGGGGCCTATTACCCGCTCAATCACGACATGACCGTGATGTACGCGGCCGATGCTTCGACTTTCGCGCCACGAGGCGTGCTGGGCGGGCTCGACGCCAATCCGACCAAATCCCGCAAGAAGACCCGGAAGGGCGAGGTGGTCGATTTGCCGGCGTTCAACCAGGAACTCTGTGCAGACGGAGAGAAGATGATCTTCAACTCCTGCGGTGGTGGCGGTTACGGCAATCCGCTCGATCGCGAGCCGACCCGAGTCGCCAAGTCTGTCAATCTCGGTTTCATCTGCGCCGACACGGCCCGTGAGGTCTATAAGGTCGCGCTGTCCGGCCCGGATTCGTCTGGCCGGTTCGACGTAGATGCCGACGCCACCGCAACCCTGCGCAAAACTGCCTGATCATTAGGTGATATCATGAATAAAATACTTCCCAACTCTGCCGAGGCGCGCGACGTCGCGTACCACTTCCACGGTTACACCAATGCCCGTGCCCACGAGGAAAATGGCCCCGTGATCATGGAGACCGGCAAGGGTGTCCGGGTCTTCGACAACAACGGCAAATCCTATATCGAGGCGATGGCCGGCCTTTGGAGCGTCGCCGTCGGATTCGACGAGGACCGCCTTGCGGACGCGGCCTATCAGCAGATGTGCAAGCTGCCATTCTACCACAACTTTTCGCATAAGTCGCACGGTCCGGTGGTGGACTTGGCCGAGAAGCTGATCTCGATGGCACCGGTGCCGATGTCGAAGGTGTTCTTCACCAACTCCGGCTCGGAGGCGAACGACACGATCATCAAGCTGGTCTGGTATCGCTCGAACGCGATGGGCAAGCCCGAGAAGAAGAAGATCATCTCGCGGCTGCGAGGCTATCACGGGGTGACCGCGCTGTCGGCGTCGCTGACCGGGTTGCCGAACAATCACCGCTCTTTCGATCTGCCATTCGAGGGGATCAAGCATACGACCTGCCCGCACTACTGGAAGGACGGGCAGGACGGCGAGACCGAGGAAGAGTTCGCCACCCGCTGCGCCAAAGATTTGGACGCGATGATCCAAGCCGAGGGACCTGACACGGTTGCCGCCTTTATCGCCGAGCCGATCATGGGCGCGGGCGGTGTCGTCGTACCGCCGACGACCTATTGGGAAAAGATCCAGGCGGTCCTCGCCGAGTACGATATCCTGCTGATCGCCGACGAGGTGATTTGTGGTTTCGGTCGCACCGGCAAGATGTTCGGCAGCGAAACCTACGACATCAAGCCGGACATCATGACGATGTCGAAGCAGATCACGTCCTCCTATATTCCGTTCTCGGCCTTCATGATCAATGAACGGGTTTATGAGCCAGTCGCCGACGAGAGCAATAAGATCGGCGTGCTGGGCCATGGCTATACCGGTGGTGCACATCCCGTGGGCGCGGCCGTGGCGCTGGAGAACATCAAGATCATCGAGGAGCGCAATCTCGTTCAGAACGCGGCGGAGACCGGCGCCTACATGCAGGAACAGCTGGGCGCACTGCTGGATCACCCGCTTGTAGGCGAGGTGCGCGGCCAAGCCCTGATCGCCGCCGTCGAGGTGGTTCCGCCGACGGGACGTGAGGCGGAGTTCAACCCGGGCGTGCTTGGGGGACGGCTGAACGCGCTGATGGCGGAGAACGGTGTCATCTCACGCAATATGATGGACGCATTGGCCTTCTGCCCGCCGCTAATCATCACCCGCGACGAGGTGGACGAGGTTGTCGACATCCTTGGCCGCAGCCTCAACCAGCTCGATACCGAACTCTGACCCGAGGCAAAAAAGACATGACAAAACAGAACTTCATCGACGGTGCCTGGGTTTCAGGTGTCGGAGAGACAGAGAACATCAATCCTTCGGACCTCTCGGATGTCGTCGACGTCTACGCGCAGGCAGATGCTGGTCAGGCCGGGGACGCCATCGCGGCGGCCCGCTCGGCGTTACCAGGCTGGCGTGCGGCCACGCCGCAGGCAAGGGCGGATGCGCTGGATTTCGTGGGCACCGAGCTGCTGGCCCGCAAGGAAGAGCTGGGCCGGCTTCTCTCGCGCGAAGAGGGCAAGATCCTTGCCGAGGGTATTGGCGAGGTGACGCGCGCGGGCCAGGTGTTCAAGTTCTACGCACAGGAAGCCCTGCGCGTTGCCGGCGAATTTGTCCCCTCGATCCGCGCCGGCGTCACCGCTGACGTGCGCTACGAGCCGGTGGGTGTCGTGGGGTTGATCACGCCGTGGAACTTTCCTGTGGCGATCCCGGCCTGGAAGGCGGCACCGGCGCTGGCCTATGGCAACACGGTCGTGCTGAAGCCCGCAGAGCTGACTCCTGCAATGGCCTGGGTGCTGACCGAGATCCTGTCGCGGTCGGGCATTCCCAACGGTGTTTTCAACCTCGTGATGGGGCCTGGGCGGGTCGTGGGCAACACGCTTTGCGTCTCTGAGGATGTGAACGCGCTATCCTTTACCGGGTCTGTGGCGACGGGCCAGACTGTGCGCGAAACCGTGGCTGCACGGGCTGGCAAGATCCAAGAAGAGATGGGGGGTAAGAGTCCGCTGATCGTCCTCGACGACGCCGATATCGAGAATGCCGTGGGCTGCGCAATCGGCGGATCGGTCATCTCGACCGGGCAGCGTTGTACGTCCAACACGCGGATCATCGCGACGCCGGGTATCCATGACCAGTTGCTTGAAGCGATGGTCAGGCGGACCGAGGCGCTGCGTGCGGGCCATGCGCTTGACGAAGCCAGCGATCTGGGGCCGGTGGTGGATGCGAGGCAGTTGAAGGTCAACGAGAACTACCTTCAGATCGCGCGCGATGAGGGGGCCGAGATCATGTGCGGCGGCCAGCGCGTCGAGCGTGACACGGAGGGTTTTTTCATGTCGCCGGCGGTGATCGGGCAAGCCGATAACCAGATGCGACATGTCCGCGAGGAAATCTTCGGCCCGGTGGTGAGCCTGCTGAAGGCCGATGACTATGACCACGCGCTGGCGATTGCGAACGACAGCGACCTGGCGTTGTCGTCGGGTATCTGTACTCGGTCGCTGAAACATGCCGAGCATTTCAAGGCGCATTCGGACTCGGGCATGGTGATGGTCAACCTGCCGACCGCGGGTGTGGATTACCACGTTCCCTTCGGCGGGCGCAAAAAATCGAGCTATGGCTCGCGGGAACAAGGTCGCGCCGCGCGCGAGTTCTTCACCTCGAGTAAGACCTCCTACACCCTGCCGGTGTGATCGCGGTCCTCAGCCTGCGATTTTGGCGCGCGCGCCACTCTCCCTGCGCGCGCGCCGCAAACCCTTCGTTCCGGCGCCTTTAGAAAGACCGATCCCATGACAACCCATGATGTCGTAATAGTCGGCGGTGGTATCGTCGGGCTTGCCACGGCCTGCGACGTGCAGCGCCGCCAGCCGGGCGCGAAAGTCCTATTGCTGGAAAAGGAAGCGGCCGTCGCGCTGCACCAGTCGGGGCGCAATTCCGGCGTGATCCATGCCGGTGTCTATTACGCGCCCGGCAGCCTGAAGGCGCGGTTCTGCGCCGAGGGTAATGCGCAGATGCGCGCGTATTGCGACGCGCGGGGCATTCCATACGAGATGTGTGGCAAGCTGATCGTCGCGGTGGACGAACGTGAGGTTGCGCGGCTGGAGGCGCTTGGCGAGCGGTCCCGTGCCAACGGGATCGAGATCGAGGCGCTGGACCGGGCTCAGGCGCGCGCACTGGAACCGGCGATCCGGGCCGAGGCGGCGCTGCTGTCGCCCTCGACTGGGATCGTCGACTTCGGTGAAGTGGCGCGCAGCATGGCGCGGGACGTCACCGAGGCGGGGGGCGAGATTCGGTTCGGCACCCGAGTCGCGGGTGGCGCAGAAACCGGGGCCGGGGTGCAGATTGATACCACGGACGGGCCGGTCTCGGCCGGGAAGGTGGTGTTCTGTGCCGGGGTGTGGGCCGATCAGGTGGCGCGAAACTTCGGGGCTGACGTGGATTTCCGGATTATCCCGTTCCGGGGGGAATATTACCGCATCCGGAACCAGCCTGCGGACCTGGTCCGCCACCTGATTTACCCGGTGCCCGACCCGGCGCGCCCATTCCTTGGTGTACATCTGACGCGGAAGATGGATGGCTGTTTCATAGTGGGGCCGAATGCCGTTCTGGCGCTGTCGCGCGAGGGCTACAAGCGGAGCGATCTCGATGTGCGGGACACGCTTTCGGTGATGGGTTATCCTGGGTTTTGGAAACTAGTGGCGGCGAACTCAGGTTCGGCCTCGCAGGAGCTGTCGGCGTCACTTTTCAAGCGGCTGTACCTGAAACGGGTGCAGCACTACTGTGCGCGGATCGAAGGCAAGGACCTTGAGCCGTACCGCCCCGGCATCAGGGCGCAGGCGGTGTGGCGAGACGGCCGCATGGTCGAGGATTTCCTGTTTCGGGAGACGCAACACACGCTGCATGTCTGCAACGCGCCCTCACCGGCGGCGACCTCCGCCATCCCGATCGGGGAACATATTGGCGGGCGGTTGCTGGGCAACTGAGGCAGGTCGCACCGGGCAAGTTACCGGCGCAGGGCCTCTGCGATCAGACCCATCGGGTGACGCAACGCGCGTCCAGCCAGGCGGCTGGCCTGGCAGCGGCAGGAAAAACCCGTCGCCGCCACGGGTTGATCCGTTTCGACCTGCGTGCGCCATGAAAGGTTGAAGAGCGTCGCGGACATTGACTGATGCCGCGACTGGTGGCCGAAAAGACCGGCCATGCCGCAGCACCCTGTGGCCGGTGTCTCTGTCTTAATTCCGATGGTTTGGCATATGCTGGTCCACATTTCCCCGCTTTGCGGCACGGCCGTGGCCTCCGTGCAGTGGGACAAGAGGCGCAGAGGGGTATCGTAAAGGACGCTCGGAAAGGTCTTGCCCGTCTCCAGTTCCCGTACGAGGAACTCCTGCACCAAAACGACCTTAGGTACGGTGAAACCGGCCTTTGGGTAATCCTGCCGCAGCATCATGACGAATGCCGGGTCGAGGCCGACCAGTGGCGCGCCGGTCTCGGCGGCACGGACGAGTTGAACGGAGAGCGCGTGGGCCATCCTGTCGAACCCCTCGCGGTCGCCCAGCGTCAGCGCCGCCTTGCCCGCGGGTTTCATGTCGAGCACGCGGGGACGATAGCCGAGGGCACGCAGGCCGTCCGCGATGTCTTCGAGCACCTGCGCATCGAAGAGCGCGGTGAACCAGTCCTGGACGAGCAGGACGGTGCCGTCGGGCAGGGACGTGGTTGCCAGTTCTTCGTAGGATAAACGCAGAGAGGAGGCGGGGCGTTGGGCCAGGCGAGAGGGAAGGTCCTGCGTTCCGGTGAGGCGCTGGCCGATGGCCGCGAGCAGAGGCCAGACGGGTGATAGGATCGGGGATACCGCTTTGATCTGGCCGCTCATGCGTTCCGTGATAAGAGTCAGGCGGTCGGCGAGGGGACGGGCGTGACGGCTGTAATAGTCCTCGTAGAAGGTCGTGCGCATCGTCGGGATGTCGACCTGGACCGGACAGGACGATTCACATGCCTTACAGCCGAGACAGCTATCGAGGGTTCGCAGCAGGTCGGCCTCAAGCTGATCGTCGGCGCCTCCCTTGGCACGGGATCGGTGCCATTGGCGCAGGGCATCGGCGCGGCCCTTTGGGCTTTGGCGCAGATCGGTGGTGGCCTTGAACGATGGGCACATCGGGATGCTGTGCGCGTAGCTGAGGCATTGTGCATTGCCATTGCAGCGAAAGGCCCGGTCCAGCGGATCGCCGTCTGGTGCATTGAACGAGCGGAATGGGGTCGTCGCGATGCCCATGATCGTGTCGTCGTCGCCGGTCAGTTTGCCGGGGTTGAAGCGCCCCTCTGGGTCGAACGCGCGCTTGACCGCCTGAAGGGCGGCGTAGGCCTCTTCGCCGATCCAAGTCCTGAGATAGGCGCCGCGCACGCCCTTGCCATGCTCGCCCCAAAAGATGCCGCCGTATTCTTGGGTCAGGTCGAACACGGCGTCGGATATGGCAACGAGCCTGTCGCGGTCGCTTTCGCTATCAATGTTCAGAGCCGGACGAAAGTGGAGGCAGCCAACATCGACATGGCCGTAAATGCCGAAAGACAGGCCGTGCCGGGTCAGCAGTGTCCGGAAATCGTCGACGAAGGCCGGTAGGTTTTCCGGTGGCACGACGCAATCCTCGACGAAGGCGACGGGTCTGGCGGGGCCGTCGACCTTGCCAAGAAGGCCGACGCTGCCCGACCGGATGGCCCACAACCGCTTGATCTCGGACCGATCACTGGCCTGGTGGATAGTGTCAGCACCGGGAAGGTCGGCCAGGATCTTGCGGCAGCGTGCGATCCGCGCGGCCATGGCTGCCGGGTCGTTGCCGTTGAATTCGATGAAGGTATAGGCGATCTCGCGGTCCGGCTCGGCGCGCAGGGCGGGTGGCAAGCCGTCGAGCAGACCTGAGTCCGACGCGATCTTCTGGACCGTTTCGTTCATCACTTCGATGGCGGTCGGTTCCGCGGCAAGCAGCGGAGCAGCGGAGGACAGAGCATTGCGAAATCCGTCGAAGCCAACGACTAGCAGCCTCTTTTCGCGTTCGATGCGGCGCAGCTTCACGCGGATGCGGGTGATCAGACCCAGTGTGCCTTCGGCCCCGAGGAAGAGGCGCCACCATTCGAACCTGCCGTCAGGCGGGCAGGCCCGTTCGAGATCGTAGCCGGTGAACCGCCGGTTCAGGCGGGGGGTGTTCGCCACGAAGGCATCGCGCCCGCCGCGTGCGGCCTGTTCGGCGCGGTGCAGCATGGGGGCGGCCCATTCGGGCGATACCTCGTTGCTGGAAAGCAGGCCCTCGGGGCGTGCGATCTGGAGTGCGAGGACGTTGTCGCTTGTCTTGCCGTAAACGCGGGAGCCCTTTCCGGAGGCATCGGTGCTGACCATCCCCCCGATCGTGCAACGCGTCGAGGTGGAGGTTTCCGGCGCGAAAAACAGCCCCCTAGGGCGCAACTGATCGTTCAAGTCGTCAAGCACGAGGCCGGGTTCGACTTCGGCCCAGGCTTCTTCGACGTTAACTGCAAGCAAACGGTGCATGTGGCGCCGGATGTCGACGATGAGGCCGCGGTTAAGACTTTGCCCATTCGTTCCGGTTCCGCCGCCGCGGGGCGTGACCGCGACCGACGCAAATTCGGGCCGGGAGAGCACGGCGGCGATGACTGCGCAATCGGCGCTATCGTGCGGAGCGACAACGATGTCGGGCCGGATCTGGTAGACGGAGTTGTCGGTCGACATAGCCGAGAGCAGCGCGGTGTCGCGGTCAATGTCGCCGTGAAATCCCGCGCTGCGAAGAGCTTGGGGCAGGGTATCCTGGCTTAGGGTCTTGTCGTGCTGGGTCATCCGAGCGTCCTTTTCAGAAGCCCTCTTGAACCATATCTTCTTGCTTCATAAAATAAGTATATAATGACATTAAATTCGGCAAATGTGAATATCAACATCCGACACCTGCGGGCCATGGTAGCGGTGCAGGCGCATGGATCTTTTGTACGGGCGGCCTCAGCGCTGGGGATCGTGCCTTCGGCTTTGTCCGAGACGATACAGCAGCTCGAGGAGGCCGTGGGCTCTCCCCTTTTCGATCGGAGCCAGCGCCCCCCTGCACCGACGCCCACGGCGTTGACCTTCCTGCAGGAAGCGGCGCCGCTGCTGGACGGTCTCGACCGCGCGATCACGCGGCTACAGACGCGCGGCGTGCAAGGTGCCGGCACGCTGAATGTCGGCTGCAGCCCGTCGGCAATCAGCGAGTTGGTCGCTCCGGCCCTGTCGCGGTTTCGCGGCTTGTATCCCGAGGTCCGGCTGCGGATTCATGATGACATTGCGGAGACATTGGCGCGTATGGTCGTGGACGGGAAGCTTGACCTGGCGGTGGCAGGGAGAGCGCTGCATTCACCAGACCTGAAACAGGAAGAGATCATACGCGATCCCGTCGGTTTGGCCTGTGCGACGGGGCATGCGTTGGCTGGGTGCACCGGTCTGACTCTGAAGGATATCGATCCGGGAGAGGTAATCTCGCTCAGTCCGGGGACCGGGACGCATCAATTGCTGGCCTCGAGCGCCCATGTCCCACCAGTCTTGCGGATGGGTGCGATCGAGGCGCATTCCACGATTGCGCAGCTGGCGATGATCCGGGCGGGCCTTGGTGTCGGACTCTTGCCGCGGAACGCGGTGATGCTGTTCGGCGACCCGCGCCTGACATTCGTCCCGGTTGCCGATCTCGACCTTTGGCGCACGCTGTTCCTACTCCTTCCTACGCAGCGAAAGCTGACATCTATGACCCGCGTTTTCGTGGAGACACTTCGGCAATAGCTGTTAAAGTAGTGTACTTTGCTGGCGCTTTACGTCTCGCACTCGTCGAAGCAAATTTGGGACTCTCAGTTGAATTGCTGCTCTTCAGAACGAAAAATGGTTTCGAGACTCCATGAATACAAGCGCTCAATTTCGCTGTAGGGATGACGCGCACTAGCAGCGAATTTCAGATCCTCGAACTTTCTGCAAGGCGTCGACAACGGCCCCTTTCCTGCCGCTCACCCACCAGTCAAGATGCTTCGGGGCGGCCCGCTCACGCCGTCATTTGCCGCGCGAAAAGCAGCGGCGGCTCTTAGCTGCGCGGCATCTGATGAATGCGCAAGCTTAGACGCGGGAGCGCTGAGGTCGTACCAACCTACGTATGGCGGCGAGAGCCGCAAGCTGCCTTGAAAACAGAAAGAGCACGATCGGGTGAAGGATCGAAGGCCATCTTGTTGAGCTACCCCCCGAAATTCGGACACTGACATAAGCTACGATTTGCAGTCTGCTGATCTTCGACAAGAAGGAGATTAGAGATGTCGAAACGCAAACAACATGCGCCCGAGTTCAAGGCGAAGGTCGCGCTGGAAGCCCTGAAGGGCGAGGAGACCGCCGCCGAGCTGGCGAGCCGGTTCGGGGTGCATCCGACGATGATCCATCAATGGAAACGCGCCTTGCTTGAGGGCGCGTCCGGCGTGTTTGAGCGCGGCGGCCGCAAGAAACCCGAGATTGACGAGGAGCAGGTGAAGGAACTGCACACCAAGATCGGGGAGCTGGCGGTGGCCAACTCTTTTTTGGAACGAAAGCTCAAGCCCTGGGGCGGGAAGTGAGGCGCGGCATGATTGAGCCCGATCACCCCCAGCTGTCGATCGGCCAGCAGTGCAATCTGCTGTCGATCGCGCGATCGTCCTTTTACTACACGCCGAAGGGCGAGACCGAGCAGAACCTCGACCTGATGCGGCGGATCGACGAACAGTTCCTGGAAGCGCCCTTCTTCGGTGTTCGGCAGATGACCTGGCACCTGCGCAACGACGGTCATCTGGTGAACGAGAAACGGATACGTCGGCTGATGCGCCTTATGGGACTGATGCCGATCTACCAGAAGCCCAACACCAGCAGGCCCGCGAAGGGGCACAAGACCTATCCCTACCTGCTGAGAGGTCTGCGTGTGGATCGTCCGAACCAGGTCTGGTGCTCGGACATCACCTACCTGTCCATGAGGCGCGGGTTCCTGTATCTGGTCGCCATCATGGACTGGCATACCCGGAAGGTCTTGGCCTGGCGCATCTCGAACACGCTGGAGGCCGACTTCTGTGTTGAGGCACTGAACGAGGCCATTCACAAGTTCGGCTCGCCCGAGATCATGAACACCGATCAGGGCAGCCAGTTCACGTCCTTCGCCTGGACGGACCGGCTGCGCAGAACCGGCGTGCGTATCTCCATGGATGGGAAAGGCCGGTTTCTCGACAACATCTTCATAGAGCGGCTGTGGCGGACGCTGAAATACGAATGCGTCTACCTGCATGCTTGGGAAACGGGCTCGGAGGCAAAGGCGGGCATCCGCAAATGGATGACCTTCTACAATCACCAGCGTCCACACTCCGCCCTTGGCGGCAGACCACCCGCCGTGGTCTATTGGCTGAGAAAAGACGAAAACCAACCCGATCAGCAGGTGCAAAGAGTAGCTTAATTTACGCCAGAAACTGTCCAACCAATGGAGAGTAGCTCACATGACAGCACCCGTATTCCCCCCCGATAGCTAAAGCAGGGAACTTTATCACCTTTTGCGCAGCCTTCTCAACCTTCGGGGCCGAGGTCCCGGCATAGATCTAGAATTCTTGGTGGGGCCTGGAAGTCCCCGAGTTGACGAGCCAGGTCCTCTCCGACGGTTAAGACAAGATCTTCCTGTCCTTGCCCTGCCACTAATTGAACGCCGATCGGTAGACCAATAGAATCGGTTCCCGCGGGCAAAGCCAACCCCGTTGCCGCCATGGCATTTACAACTGGCGCATAAACCGATGAATCTCGCGGCTCAGCGGGCTGTCCGGCAATAAACTGCGGATAGTCTTCATCGATGCTCCAAGCCGTGCATGGTGAGGTTGGCATTAGCCATATTGTTCGGTTGTCAAATTCTGACGCTGCCATTGCCCTAAGTTTCGAAACGATTTCGAGCGCTCGAACATAGTCTACTGCTTTTTGCTCGTTGCCGAATTCTGCAGTACGTTGCATTGGCCTCGTAACTTTCTCTTGCCAGAGATCTTTGTCATGAAATGAGGCAAGGTGTGCCACTCCGCTTGCCGACATTACGCGAAATGCATATTCGACCTCTGCGCGATTCCACGGCGCTATGATCTCGTCAGTGTGGTAGCCTTGATCTTTCAATACAGCCGCAGCATGACGTGTCGCTGATTCAATCTCTGACACGATCGTCTGAAGACCTGCGTCAAGGATGACCCGTATTCGAACGTCTTGCCGCCGAGGCAGTTTGACATCCTTCGCAGTGCAGCGAACCGCGTTGAACAGAATGGAAAGATCCTCGATATTGCTTGCGATTGGGCCAATCGTTTGGAAATCATTTGCGATTGCCGGAAATCCGCTGGTACGCCGAACTGCTCCAGGTGATGTTCGCAACCCTACGGCACCGCTATAACCTGACGGGCGCCGTATCGATCCGCCCGCGTCAGTGGCAAGACCGCCAAATCCGAACCCGGCCATTGTTGCCGCAACGGCACCGCCGCTGGAACCTCCAGGTGTTCGGCTTTGATCGTATGGGTTACGCGTTGTCCCAAACAGATCATTGGTTGTGATCCCAGCAAGTGCAAACTCAGGTGAATTGGTTTTTGCGAACAGCACCGCGCCCTGCTGACGTAGACGGGTGACCGACCAATCATCCTGATTCGGGACAAAAGTTTCGTAGAGCCTACTGCCCCACGTGCAGGGTACATCTCTTACGAAAATGTTATCCTTGATATGCAGTGGGATGCCATCAAGCGATCCCAGTTGCCTTCCTGAACGCCAGCGCTGCTCACTTTCTTCGGCTGCCGCAAACGCGCCTTCCCAATCCACATGACACAGAGCGTTCAAGCTTGGCTCTAGGCGATCAATTCGGGAGCGCAGTCTTTCTAAAATTCTTGTGGCGCTAGTGTCTCCAGCAGATAATCTGTTGAATGTCTCGGATATCGTCATTGGGTCACTCGCCATCTTCGCGTGGTCAGTTCAAGATTGCATTGGGTAGAAATGTCACGATCTCGGGCTGGGCTACTAACACTGCGACTAGAAGCAAATCGGCTATCACAAAGGGCCAGATCCCACGAAAGACGTCTTCAATGGCAATATCGGGATATGCCCCTTTAACTACGAAACAGTTCAGTCCGATAGGCGGCGTGACCAAACCGATCTCAACCAACTTGACCAGGATGATACCAAACCAGATTGGATCGTAGCCTAGCGCGACCACCGCTGGAAAGATGACAGGCAATGTCAATAGCAGCATCCCAATGGCATCCATGAACATGCCCATGATGATGTAGAGGCCGAAGATACACAGCAGTATGACAAGGGGAGGCACTGGCAGATCCACCACGAACGAAGAAAACGCGTTTGGCAGCCCAGAGAAACCTAGAAATCTGACGAAGATCATCACCGCCCAAATGATGGAAAAGATCATTATTGTCAGACTTGCTGCTTGCAAAAGCGAGCTTTTCAGGACGGTGAATGTCATGCGCTTCTGAATGAGAGATACAATCAGTACCGTAAATACGCCCAATGCCCCGACTTCGGTTGGAGTGGCGATTCCCGAATAGATCCCACCCAGAATAATCACCGCGACAATCATGATACCGGTGGTTTGTGTCAGGGTGCTGATGCGAGTGTTCCAACTGGCCTTTTCTTGTCGAGCAATGGTGTTCTTGTCCTTGAGCGAGAATACGATGATCACACCGGCATATAACAGCGCCGTCAATACTCCAGGAATAAAGCCTGCCAATAGCAAACGACCTACTGATTGTTCTACGATGATTGCATAAATCACCAAGATCGCACTGGGAGGGATCAGAGCCGAGAGCGTACCTGCTGAGGCCACGACCCCAGCAGAAATCCGAGGACTGTATCCTGCCTTGAGCATCTCTGGCAGGGCAGTGCGTGCGAAAACCGCTGAAGTCGCGGTCGTGGCGCCTGAGACGGCGGCAAAGGCGGCAGCTGCGAAGACCGTGGCAATGCCGAGGCCACCCGGCAGATGACCAACCCATGCCTTTGCGGCGCGAAAGGCGGCATCGGTCAGACCAGCGGCATGTGCGAGAAACCCGATCAAGATGAACATTGGCAGTACGCTTAGCGTGAAATGTCCTGTCGCAGAATGCGGAACGACCCCCGCAATGCTAGTACCAATATCCCAGCCTCTGAGCCATATCAGGCCGACAATGCCCGCAAAAGCGGCGGCGATATAGATGCGCGCACCTAGGGCGACCAATCCCGCCAGCATTGCAAATCCAAAAATACCGATTGCAATATCGCTCATCTTGTCGAACGCCTTTCAACTGGGCGGCGGCACTCCTGGATCAGCTGCAATACGATGCGCACGGCAAGAATTCCGAGCGCGATTGAGACAATCCCTTTCGATGGCCAAGTTGGAAGCTGCGCATCAATTGTTGAATCGCCAAAGTTGTATGACCGGAGGAAGTGCAGAAACGTCTTATTGACTAGGATTGCGACCGCAAATAGTCCCACGAACAAGCTCGCGAGCTTGATAACTTTTTGCAGGTAGGGACTGCTGATTTTATTAACCAAAAGGTCCATTCCAAGGTGATCGTCATCACGTTGCAGCGTAGAGATACCTAGAATGGCAACCGCGGGTAAAAGAAGTTCGATAACGTCGATGTACCCAACGATTCCGATACCTGCGAGGCGTGCAAAAATGATGATGACGATGAATGCCATCATAAAGAATATGAGCGCCGATGACACGCTGATCAGCGCGTCTTCAGTGCGTTTCAACAGCCATTCAATGGTGCTCATATGCTGCTCCTGTGAAAACGCTCCCCTACACCCGGTCCGCATGTCAGGTGCAGGGGAAGGTAGGGCTTACTCGCTCGAGGTTTCGATCACGAGATCCAGTAGCTCCTGCGCGGGCACGCCAGCATTCGATGTCTCGTTTACCCAGTTGTCCCAAACCGGTTTAGCCGCGCTGTCTTGAAATGCTTTGAGGGTCTCGGGTGAATAGGAAACCTTCTCCAGGCCGCGTTCCTCAAGCATTTTAAGGTTTTCTTCATCGTCCGCTTCATACCGCGCCTTGAGTGCTTCATATGCAGGCGCCTTAGCGTCCATCATGATCTGTTGATAGTTTTCAGGAAGGTTGTCCCATGCCGATTTCGACATGATAATTTGACAGCCTGTCGTGCCGGGAGCCATGTTGTCTGTATACCATTTTGCGACATCGTGAACGCCGAACGCCACATGCGCAGTCGTAAAAGGAAATGACACGGCGTTGACTGTTCCGCGTTCAAGTGCGGTGTAGACCTCTGGAGCGGGTACCGTTGTCGGGGTAGCGCCAATCGCGCTCATGGCTTCGCCCAGACCGCCGGGTGCGCGTACCACGCGACCTTTCCAATCGTTGAGTTCTGTCGGTGCCTCACCGACCCCCATGAATTCTGATGTTTGTGTCAGAGCGCTCATGTAGACATCGGCATCCCATTTCGCCAGTTCTTGCTTTACTTGGGGATGTTGGAAGACCGCTTCATGCACTGCAATCTTGGTGTCCATGTTGTCGATTGGAAGCATGGGCAGGTCCAATACCATCAAAGAGGGCGTCTTCCCTGGATGGTAAGACGCACACATCAGCGCCATCTCGAAAGCACCAATCTGGATGCCATCAATAGTTTCCTTTGCCGGCGACAGCGCCTCACCGTAGTTCAATTTAATCTTGAAACTACCTTGGGTATTCTCCTCGACGAACTTTGCAACCTCTTCGATTCCAGCAGTGATCCCGCGAGGATTGCCGTGCATTGAGACGTTCCAGCTTACATCTGGCATTTCCTGTGCGAATGCCGAATGCGCTGTGGTGGATAGTGCTGCCGCATAGAGCGCAAATTTGACAATAGACATAGTTGTTCCTCCCGATTTCATTCTTCGTCAATTACAGCTACGGCCCGTATTGGGCTGCCGGTTCCCCCTTTGATTTTCAACGGGAAACCAATGAATGTGAACTTGCCGATCCCGACAAGTTTATGAAGGTTGACTAGGCACTCCATATGCGTGAAGCCGAGGTCTCGGCAGACTTGGTGAACCAAGAAATTGTTGCGCGATGGGCGGCCTGGGCTGATGGCTTCGACCCCAAAACTGACGATACCTTTGCCGCCCAGCCATTCGGCGCTGTCCTTCGTCAGGCCAGGGAAGTCTGTCAGATACTCTGGCGATGAAATCGCAACACGGTCGTTGAACCCCATATAGATCAAGACGGTATCGCCCGCATCAATGCTGACGCCTGAGGCTTTTTCGGCCTCCTCAAGATCTTCTATCGTGATGTCTGAACCGAGTGGCTTATCGGACAGGTCAAGACAAAGTGCTGGCGTGTAAAATTGCTCAAGTGGCATTTCGTCTACCGTCTGGGCATCGGGCGCATCATCAAAGTGACGGGGCGCGTCAACATGTGTCCCAGCATGATCACCCAGCGTCATGAATAACGACGCCGACGAGAACTCTACATCGCCCGCATACTTTTTTTCTTCGTGCCAGTTCCAGCGACCGATTGCGACCGGCGGATGGGATGGATGGGTTGGCGTGCGATGATGTATCTCTCGGCTTAGATCTATTAATTGCATTTTGGGACCATTGGTTGCTATATCCGAAACTGAGTTGCAACTTAAGCTACGCCTCTGCAGCGGTCAACTCCGTATTTGCAATCATGCTATGCTGAGTTCATATCGCACCGACTCCAAGTGATGAGGACCGAATGAAGGGACTTGATAAGGCGCTAACTGTACTTGCCAGCTTCACCTCAGCAGAAGAGCCCTTAGGTGTGAATGATATCTCTGGCATGACCGGCCTAACCAAAAGCTACGTATCGCGTGCTCTTAAGAGCTTTCGCGAGCATGGTTTTGTTGAGCAAGACGCACAGACCAGAAAATACAAGGTTGGAATAAACGGATTTGCGCTGGCCACGAATTATGCGCGCCAGAACCCTTTGATAAAGGCTGCATGGCCGCAGATGCGTGAAATCTCGGCGAGCACCGAACACACAATTTTCACTAGTATTCGCAATGGGGACCATTGCCGACATATCATGGCGGTAGAAGGGCCTAAGTACATCGAAAGCCATTGGCGCATTGGCATTCGCTTACCATTGCACGCAACGGCCAGTGGAAAGCTGTTACTGGCCCATGCACCCGCTGCAGACCAAGAGAGTCTGATCAGCACGTTGCCACTGCCTCGGTTCACGTCGAATACGATAGTGAGCCGTGCTGACCTTCAGGCTGAGATTGTTCGGATCCTTGAGCAAGGATATGCTTTTTCTGATAGCGAAAGCGTCGACGGTTTACGGGCAGTAGCTGTCCCGATTGCAGGGCTGGGAGAAACCGTAATTGGATCCTTTGGGATTGTCGCACCTCGAACGAAAATCTTGCTTGACGATCTGGAGGTCTTGCTTCCACTTTTACACAAACATGCTTCGAGAACATCGTCGCTCATGGGGGCAAGGATTTATAGGTTCTGACCTACAATTTTCGCCAGCTAAGGTTTAAACAACCAAAAAATTCAGATGTGAAGTAACGGGATGAACTGCCTTCCCATCCAGATGCAGCTACGGTTGCGAGGAATGGTGGAGAAGAAGGAGCATTCTGATGGATATCGCGGTTCTGGGAATTGATCTTGGGAAACGGTTTGCAGCCTGGCGGGGATGGATGCGAAGGGCGAAGTTGTGTTTCGCAAGCGCCTCCAGCGGTTTCGCCGAGAGTGTCCGGGCTTTTGTGTACGATTGATCCGGTTCATGCTTCACCAAAAGGAAGCATGAATGACCATCTCGAAAGAAATCCTAGACGAACTGCTTAAGGGCGTGGAGCGCCCTGAGGACTTGCTCGGCGATGCCGGGCTGATGAAAGAGCTGAAGATCAAGCTCATGGAACGGATGCTGGGTGTGGAACTGACCGCGCATCTTGGCTATGAAGATGGCGAGAGCGCACCGCCGAGCCAACCCAACCGCCGCAACGGCACATCAGCCAAGGTGCTGAAGGGGCAGGACGGGGAATTGCCGGTAGCGATCCCCCGTGACCGCGACAGCAGCTTCGAGCCGGAACTGGTGAAGAAGGGCCAGACCCGGATTGACGGTATGGATGACAAGATCATCGGGCTCTACGCCGCCGGTCTGACGGTGCGGGACATCCAGGCGCATCTGCTCGACCTCTACGGTCTGAGGGTGTCGCCCGACCTGATCAGTCGGGTCACCGACGCGGTGCTGGACGAGGTTCGGGAATGGCAGAGCCGCGCGCTGGACCGGATGTATCTCATCGTCCTTTTCGACGCGCTACGGGTGAAGATCCGGGATGCCGACAGCCGGACGGTCAAGAACAAGGCCGTCTACGTCGCCCTCGGCGTCACCCGCGATGGCCAGCGTGAGGTTCTGGGCCTGTGGATCGCCGAGAACGAGGGCGCCAAATTCTGGCTCTCGGTGATGAATGAACTGAAGAACCGGGGGCTGCAGGACATCCTGATCGCCGTCGTGGACGGCCTCAAGGGCTTCCCGGAGGCGATCCCGCCGCCTTTCCGGAGGCCATGGTTCAGACCTGCATCGTGCGTCTGGTGCGCCATTCTCTGAACTTTTGTTCCTGGAAGGACCGCAAGATCATTGCGGCCGACTTGCGCCGGATTTACAGCGCCCCGAGCGCCGAGATGGCCGAGGCCGAGTTGGATGCCTTCGAGGAGAAATGGGCCGGGAAATACGCCTCCATCGCCCCGGCCTGGCGCAGGGCATGGGCCTAGGTGATCCCATTCTTCGGCTTCGATCCGGCGATCCGCAAGATCATCTACACAACCAATGCCATAGAAAGCTTGAACCGCGTGATCCGCAAATCGATCAAGACGCGCGGTTCCTTCCCGACCGACGAGGCCGCGACCAAGCCGATCTATCTCGCAATCCGCAAGTTCGAAAAGGATGGCAGAAATGTTCGGGAATGGTTTGCAGCCCGCAACCAGTTCGCCATAATGTTCGGCGAGCGCTTCGACGCTTGAGTATCTGAAACCGCATGGACCGGGCCAGATACGCAGAGTTCAGGACACTCCCGTTTCGCCTTCTGGACCTTCTTTCCGACCTACCACCCTGCATCGTCGGCATGGAAGCCTGCGGCGGGACGCATCATATCGGCCGGTTTTGTCTATCTAATTTCTCTGCAGTTTAAGTCTGACAGTTGAAGTAGGTTGCCGGCTGATCCCGGCCTTCCGGCAGGTCTCAGCCACTGGTGTGCCTTTCTCGCACTGCTTGATGATGAAAGCCTTCTGCGAGTCTGAGAACTTAGATGCGTTCATTATTCACAGCTCCTCACCCAGCCAGGAAAGCTTAGCCGAAAACTCAAGCTTCAAACGGTCCAGGACCGGGGGTTGAGATCACCTGAATGGGGCGGCTTGATCGCCCGCGCGGCCTTCACGAACTCCTCTGAGACGCCCAGTTCCACATGATCCTTGAACATTTGCAGGTGGCGCGCGACCTGCTCCAAGGCCTTGCCTCGGTCGGCGATCTTGACCTCGATGCCCTCCTTGGTCTGCTTGACGCCATCGTAGAGCGGGTGAGACATGGCCATGTGCGTGTCTGGGATGTTGATGTGCCACACACCCTCGCCGACGCATTCCGGGCACTCAGGGTTTGGATCTGCGGTCGGATCGAAACCGTAGCCATCGGCGTCGTCAGCCGGGAATGGTGCGGCCTTCGTCATCGCCTCGCCCAGGGCGAGAAGCGCAGCGGAATCGCCACCGGCCAGCTGGGAAACCTTGTCGTTGCTGGCTTCCTTGAACTCGCGGGGTGTTTTCCACTGGAACTCGTGATCCGTGCCCCAGCAGTAGCGACAGGCGCGGTGTTCGAGGCGCACGAGATCGTTCACATCGCCCGTGGCTGTGTCCCACATGCGCTTGAGAACGTCGCTGACCTCGATATTCAGCTCCTTGGCGAGATCGCGCATCATCTCGTTGATCCGGTTGCGGACCTCTACATTCCTCAACAGGCGCCATCCCTGCTGGTGTGCGCTCTTCTCGGAGTATCCGGCGCGGATCGCAGCCTGCGTGGCGTTCTTGTCCTTGCAGTATTCGATGCAGAACTGCTCACGCTCCCACGGCAGACCTGACGGCGCCATCGCCGGGGCTTTGGGCTTTGCGCTCTTGCGCTGCCGTGTCGTGGGTTTCGCCTTCCCCTTGCCCTTGGCTGGGGTGGACTTCTTGGGTGCCATGCCTGCTCGCCTGCTCACATATCGCCTGCAATGCGCAATATATAGCACGCATCCCGCCTGCCCGTCGATAGGGCACAAGATGTTGTGTCGGCCACCCGATTTCAGCCGATCATGGGTCCGTCTTTTTGGAGATACCGAAGGTATCTCTTTTTATATGACTATGACTATGGCTGCTTAAGCGAATTGGCAGCGTTCGCTAGGGTCACTTTGTTTAAATTCAGACGCTTATGGGACTTTTCGTGCAACGATGGCTGTTCGCTAACTGCGAGCTATCATGCAACTTTGTGTGCATGAAGGCGTCCCAAGTTAAGGCTAGTGATGGACCCGACGAAAGATCCGAGCAATCTGGTGTCGGTGGTCATCGTATGCTCTGCTTCAATTTTGGTATTGCTTTGCGCAATATTGTTTGAGAAGGGCGCTAGCGATTCACGCTGGGGTTGCAGAATCGGCAAAATTTAGACCGAGATGCTGGAAATGATCTGACAGCGTCAAGGTATTTTGGAGAGTTTCCTAGGCGCGAGTAGGGACGACATTCGTTCCATAAGGCGCGCTCGGTTTAATAAAGCCGCCTTAGATTCCGGTGGCAGCGAATGACACTATGCAGCTCAATTCGAGATCTATATCGGGATGGTCTCGTTCAAAGCGCGATCTTCAGGTCGGGCGGGTTTGTGGACTTTCTCTGCGACCGCGATGCGATCGGGCGGTTTCAGCAGGAGCTGACATTCAGATGATATTGAAACCGGGTGTTGTGCTGCACCGCCGTAAGTCGGCTTGGAGCCCGGAGTCAAGGACTCTGCGTGACGCGCGAATGTCCGTAATTGCCCAGAAAGCAGCCATGGCCCGGCGGGGCGAAGCGCATAGGCGCAAGACGATTAGAAGGGCAAGAAGCGCCACCGCCGGCGGTTGGGCAAGTTCTTCTTTGGGCCGGGGGAAAACTTGGAGGCGAGCCCCTGCCGCGCCCGTGCTGCGTCAGGGAACCATTCGAGCAACTTGTCGGTAAGCTCAGTCATGAAACCGGTACAAGCAACGAGCACCATGTAGCAGTATGAAAGATCGGTGTCGTTCAACAAACCCGTGCCGCGCCCATCTGGTTCGGTCCGGTAGATAGAGAAAGGCAAAACATGCGTGTACTGCGAAAGCATATTCCACATGGAGTAGAATTGCTCGCGATCCCATCCCAGCTTCTCAAGCTGTTCATCGCGGCTCTGTATCGTCGGCCAGTTGCCCGTAAGCAGCTTCCTCTGTAGCGGCTCTTTGAGCGAGACGAACCAAGTATTGGCTTTCAGTTCCTCGCGCAGTTCCTCTGCCTGCGCTTCGAGCCCGGCCACTTCCTCGGTGAGACCGAAGCCCCCGAGCACTTGGATACGCCGGGTGCAGTCATTGAGGTTCATCACGTTTATACGCGCTGACCATTCCTCATCGCTTTCGGGTTCATCTGTCAGATAGTGGAACAACAGTACGCCCTCGATGATCGCTCTCGCGTGTCCGGCGAGAGCGCAGAAGTCCCACGCATCGAAATCTGAGCGGACCCATCTAGACAGGGGGGCAGCTCTCACCATAGCCTGCGCATGTCCAGTTATTCTGGTGGAAATATGCGTGCCAAACCCGATGCGATGGCTGGCCATGCGTCCGGAAATTGCCTGACCCACTGCGATTGCATCGCACACTGCGGCGTCGAAGCCTCTCAGCGCCTCACGATAGTCCCCCAAGCTGGGGATGTATGCTTCAGGATCTTCTTTATGTTCGTCCATTCTTTCTCGCCTATGGCCTATTGTGCGCGGCAGCAATGCCCAAATAGCGGTCTGATGGCTGGACCTGGATGCTCCGACCTAGCTCGAGCGGCAGCTATGGGCTGCGACCCGTCATTGGTGCGATTGCGGCAAACGGAAGTTCCGTCCCGCGCTGCTGACCTTGAACCGCCGACAATGCTGCGTGATGGATCTGATGGATCGAACTGCAGCTTCCCGAAAGCTGCATCCCAGCGATTGGCGGGTCTGCCGAGGTTGGCTTCGGGCCGGTCGCGTCGATCTGATAAGCAGGGTCAGACGCATTGGACCATACGCACAAGGTCAGCTCTGACGGACGCGTTGATATGACCTGACCTGAATCGACGGTTCGACCTTGGCCCTTGTGCCGTGAGGGACTATCTCGCAGCCATGAAGTTCACATCCCCACGAAATCGTCGATTCGCCCGTGCGGCGCCGCAGACCGGTGCTCCGGGATTCCTGTGGTGGCTCGTCGGCATCCTGACCGTGATCGAACTGGTTCTGAGCCTTTCGGACTCTGGTGTTTTCGGGGCGCAGAGCCTGCGCTGGCCCACCTTTGCGTTGGGAGCGTTCTGGCAGCCGGTTATCGCCGGCACGGTGCCGGCGGTCTATCCGGGGCAGGCCGCCGTGATGTTCATCAGCCACGCTTTCTTGCATGGCGGGCTGGCCCATCTTGCCTTGAACAGCGTGGTGCTCTTGTCGTTGGGGAAATTCGTCTCGACCCATGTCGGGGCGGCCAGAACATTGCTGGTGTTGCTCTTATCGGCGGTTGCGGGCGCGGCATGTTTCGGGCTGCTCTCGTCCAGCTCCGCGCCGATGATCGGCGCATCGGGTGCGGTCTTCGGTCTGATCGGGCTGTGGCAGGCGATGGACTACCGTATGCGCCGGCGAGCGAGGCTTCCTTTGCAGCCGATCCTGATGGCGATCCTGGGGCTGATTGTGGCCAATATCGCGCTTTTCGTGATTCTTTCGGGCGGTCTTGCCTGGCAGGCGCATCTGGGCGGATGGATCGCCGGTTGGCTTTCGGGACAAAGCTTCGCACGGCATTGACGAACTAGAGTATCCGGCTTGATCAAGACTGATACTCTAAGGTGGTGCAAAGGCCGCCCACAGCATTGGGTTAGAATGAGCTTTGTTCGGGAACCCAGCGAGGACGGACGACGGCTCCGTGAAGCTGCGATTGTCGGTGAGGCGACGTCCGCTGTGGCCCGACAATACACAGGCAGCGTCGTGTCTTGGAATGATTACCGGAGCAGAGAGCAACAACTCACTGAAGGGACATCGGTCTTAGCATGTCGTCGGTGTCGAGTTTCAGCGCGCTGCGCCAAAGCGGGGTTTTGAACACTTGACACACCTGCTTGCCGGCGCCGTCTTCGCGGGCCTCGATCAGCAATCCCGCCCATTCGAGCGGCCGCAGCACGCAGGATGAGAACGCGGCCATCTCTCGCCACACCGCAGTGTGCCAATCTTCCGGTTCACCGTAGAAGGTTTCAAACAAGGCAGCCTCGGTCGTGCCATGATCCGCCTCCACGTTGATCACGTTCATCCAGACATCCCATTTTCCAAAGGGGCGGTCGTCGAAGCGCGCATAGGACGCGTGATCGATCTGGAGCACAAAATATGGGATCAACTCGGCAAACAGGCGGCCAGGGGCGTGCGCCAGTTCTGTGCCACGCTTGGTCAGCCGAAACTCACCCTTGAAGTGCCGTCCCAGGCGCAGGGAAATCAGCAGAAAATGGAGAACCTCGAGCGGGGGAAACTCATATTCATTGATCACCTTGTTGTAGCGGAATATCTCTTCGGCGCTTTTCCCCGGCCAGTCGAAATGCTCGACGGCCCAGTGCACAAAGACGCGCTTGAAGGCCTTGGTTTTGGTCAGGCCGATTGGTCCGTGCTTCTGCGCATATTGCAGGGTCAGGAGAGCGCTCCGAAGCAGCGGAGAATGCGCGAGGTCGGGATGGTTATCGGCAAGAGTGCGAAATTCGATCATGTAAGGATGCTGCCACAGACCGCGCTGTTGTTCCATGATGTCCGCAAAGTGTGAACTCATTACTCTGACATTTTTCACTTGCAGCGAATGGTCGGTTCGACTGGACGCACCGCAAAATGGCGATCACCTTTTGGACGGCAGTTCTGGGCTAGCCCTTGCCCTTGGCCGGGGTGGACTTCTTGCATGCCATGGGCCTGCTCGTCGGCCCAAACCGTCCGCGATCAACTGGTCCTGATCGCGGCCACGAATCTCGGCGGCGGGGTCCAGCCGCAATCCAATTTCAGAGAACGAAAGGAGGATGCCTCACGCATCAGCCAACACTTTTCTGTCCCAAAATGTGCCCCGCCCGGTTGTCCCGCGGCGGGGCATTTCTTGATCCGTTCTTGATCGAGGGGCGTGTTATACCTTCACCGTTCGTTCTTGCTTTGTCGGCATAACACAAAATCAGCAAAGCCTTGTTTTCACTGATTTTGTAAAGGATTCAAAATCCCCCGGTAGCAATACCGTGCGAGTTCGAGTCTCGCCTTGGGCACCACATTTCCCGGAAATGAGAATACGTCGAAAATGTGACAGTGCGCGGCGATTCGGCGCGCTGTGTTTCCGAATCGTGGCCGGTCGGCGCGATTGCGGGGAATTGGTGCCATTTCGGAACGCGATTTTGAGTCCGGACTCAGAAATGAACACATTTCCGCCATTTTCCCCCTGTTCCAGAATGAGAAACAAAAGGCGTCGTCCGGTTAACCATTAAGGGGCCGTTATTGCATCGGAAAAATCCAATTTTATTGGGAGTTCGGGATGCGTCGATTGTTTGGGAAATGGAAACAGTGACGCGGTTTCGACTGTCGGATCTGCGTCGGAGTCCCCGGTTTTGTCGGGTTCGGGACAATTTGTTGTCAGCTTTTCGACAAATTTCACTTTTTTGGATGCGTCACTCTGTCTAAAACAAGACAAGCCCAACTGGGGGGCGATGTTTGCTGGTCAAAGGGGGCGACCGCACAAGATCCGTATCGCGGGATACGGGGGGTGTGTGATCGTCGGGCAGCGCCGGACGAGTACACGGGATGTGGCAGAGGCCGCATCCCAAGGGCGTGTCTACCGCCAACACCTCCTCTTAGCGAATTCAGGGTCGATCGTGCCGGTCGCCGTCATGCTGCAGCGTCGTCTGACCGTCGGGATGCAACAGTTTTGCGGCTTGCCGTTCATGGTGCCCGTCCGCGTGAAGGAGTATGACGATGACCTTTTACTTGTTCGACCCGAAGAGTTCGGTGATCTGGGGCCGCATGTTCCATGATACGGATGGGGACAGTACAGAGAACAACGGCGCTGGCGGGTATGAACCGGATATCGCGGGGCAGGTCGTCACCTTGCTGGACTCGCATGGTAATGTGAAGGCCACCACGACGACGGATGCCAATGGCGAGTATCAGTTCACCGGTCTTGCCGAAGGGTGCTACACCATTCAGTTTCCCACCGCGGTCGGCAACGAGACGCTGGTCGAGAAGGACGTGGGCGCAACAGGCACCGACAGCGATGCGGACCAGGCCACCGGCGAAACCATCGAGATCAACCTCGGCAAGGGTCAGACCGTGGGCGAGATCGATGCGGGCTATCGCGCGGGTCAGAATCTCGATGGGGTTGTCGAAGGCACGGCCAATGCGGAGCTGATCAATGTGGCCTATACCGGCGATCCGGATGGCGACATGATCGACGCGGGCGATGCGGTGCTGCCGGGGGCAGGGCCTGACGATGACATCGTCAATGCGGGTGCGGGCAATGACACGGTGCTGGCGGGTGCCGGCAGTGACGCGGTCTATGCGGGCGCTGGCGACGATTCCGTCGAGGGCGGCGCGGGCGATGACGTGATCTATGGTGACGGCGCGCTCAGCGGCACGCCCGGCGAGATCGGGATCGATCCGATCTCAGGCGCGGATCACACGCTTCTGGTGTGGGACCTGTCACAGGTTTCGGTGGTGAATGCGCCGGGCAATTACGACCCGTTCGAGAACGATGCCAACGGCGAAGATGACGTTGTCGGCTCGACCCTGAGCTTCAATTCGGGCGCGGCACCGACCGCCGTGGGCATCGACGATGGCGGCAGCCGTTTCGACGATGGCGATCTCTCGCAGACCCTGTCGCAATCGGTGACGCTGGATGGCAAATTCGGCCATGTCGGTGCGCGCCTCACGCCGGAATACGCCTATTCGCTGCAAAGCTCGGCAGGTGATCTGGTGAACATCTATGCCGTCGAACTGGGCGGCAACGATGTCGTGGGCTTCGTTTCGGATGCCCCGATCGACACCAGCGAGACCTATACGTTCCTTGGCCGCACCGACACGCATCCCGATGTGTCTTATGCGGACCTGGCGACCGTCTACACGGATGGCAGTGCGCCGGGCGGCGGGGATGATGCCGATTGCCCCGGCGGCGACGATACCCTGCTGGGTGGCGACGGCAATGACACGATCTTCGGCAATGGCGGCAACGATGTCATCGATGGCGGCGCGGGCAACGACCTGATCCATGGCGACAGCGGCCCCACGAGCGGGACTGGCGGCAGCACCGGCACGCCGACGGGCCTTGGCGTGACCCCGATCGCGGGCGCGGATCAGACGCTTCTGGTGTGGGACCTGTCACAGGTTTCGGTGGTGAATGCGCCGGGCAATTACGACCCGTTCGAGAACGATGCCAACGGCGAAGATGACGTTGTCGGCTCGACCCTGAGCTTCAATTCGGGTGCTGCACCGACCGCCGTGGGAATCGACGATGGCGGCAGCCGTTTCGACGATGGCGATCTCTCGCAGACCCTGTCGCAATCGGTGACGCTGGATGGCAAGTTCGGCCATGCCGGTGCGCGCCTGACGCCGGAATACGCCTATTCGCTGCAAAGCTCGGCAGGCGATCTGGTGAACATCTATGCCGTCGAACTGGGCGGCAACGATGTCGTGGGCTTCGTTTCGGATGCCCCGATCGACACCAGCGAGACCTATACGTTCCTTGGCCGCATCGATACGCATCCCGATGTGTCTTATGCGGACCTTGCGACCGTCTATACCGATGGCAGCACGCCGATCCCCGATGACGAGGACGACGATTGCGCCGTGGGCGACGACAACCTGAGCGGCGGCGAGGGCGACGACACCATTTTCGGCGATGGCGGCAACGACACGCTGGATGGCGGCAACGGCAATGACCTCATGTATGGTGATACCGGCATCGGTTCGGGCGGCGCTGGTCCCTCGTCCGCCGATGACTTCGACAAGGTCGCGCTGAAATTCGCGGATGTGCGTCCCGGCTCGGAAACCGCGGGCACGCCCGACAGTGCGGTGGCCGGTTCGAGCGTCATCTACGACAATGTCGCAACGCTCGAAGACGGCACGCAGGTGTCGGCCCGCCTGATCCTGGAAAGCAAGTCCGACGCCCATCTCAAGGTCGACCTGGCCAATGGCTCGGATGGCGAGATCCTGCTGAACGGCAACAACAACTCCGCCATGGAGGGCGAAACCGCGACCTTCCGTCTGGAGTTCTTCGATACGGTCACCGGCGCGCCGGTGGTCCTGGACCCGGCGATCGTGTTCGGCGATCTCGACAGCACGTCCGGCAGCGGCGCCGAAGCCATCACCGTGAACGACCCGAGCCTTGTCAATGTGGGCGTGCCGGCGGATTCCTCGCTGAACGTGAGCTTTGACGGCACCACCCTCGTGGCGACGGGCACCGAGGACAACACGACCCAGAACGACCCCGACGCACAGGTCGAAGCCCTGTTCGCGGGCACCTCGTCGGTGACCTTCACCATGACCGCGCGCGGCGTCAATTCGGGCCTGAATTTCGGGACCAGTGACGACCAGGCATTCGACTACCTGTCGCCCTTCCCCTCGGATGTGCCGGGCGATGACGAGATGCTCGGCGGCGCGGGCGACGATACGATGTTCGGCGAACGCGGCGACGACACGCTCGAAGGCGGCGAGGGCACCGACGTCATGCAGGGTGGAGACGATGACGATACCTTCGTGATCGCCGACCCCGACGATGTGGCGGGCGATGTGGTCATCGGCGGCAACGGCCCCGATGACACGCTCGACAATGACGTGCTGGATCTGCGCGGCCTCGGCCAGGTGGTCATCGACCAGACGGCCGATGCCACGGATTCGGGCGCGGTCAGCGGCACCGTCACGGTCGTCTCCACCGGCGAGACGCTGACCTTCAGCCAGATCGAAACCATCCTGACCGATCCCCAGAACGACGGCGTTGTCGACGGCGAGGAGACCGGCGAGGTGATGGGTGTCGGCTATGACGACTCCAACGCGCCGACCGATGGCGGCGGCGACATGATCACCGATGGCGACGACGTGATCGAGGGCAATGGCGGCGACGACACGATCGATGGCGGCGCGGGCGATGACCTGATCGACGGCGGCGCGGATGACGATGTGATCGCGGGCGGCGACGGCGACGACACGGTTCTCGGCGGTGATGGCAGCGACACGCTGTCGGGCGGCGAGGGCGCGGACACGCTGGAAGGCGGCGCGGGCGATGACGACATCGCGGTGGGCGGCCAGGACGAGGCGGCGGGCGGCACGGGTGACGACGTGTTCACCATCGATCCGACCGATCCGGCGACGGATGTGGACGTGACCATCGACGGCGGCTCGGACGGCACGGACGGCAACCCCGACGGCCCCGAGAATGGCGACGAGGGCGACGTTCTGGACCTGGGCGACCAGAGCGCGCCGCTGGAAGTGACCTTCGGCACCGACCCGGAATCGGGTGTTGTCGACGGGCTGGACGGCGACGCGACCCCGGATATCGCCTTCGAGGAGATCGAGAAAGTCGTGACCGGTTCGGGCGACGACACCATCGACGGCACCGATGCCAATGGCCCGATCAATGTCGAGACCGGAGCAGGCGACGATTCTGTCGATGGCGGCGAGGGTGATGACGTGATCAGCACCGGGCCGGGCAACGACACGGTCGATGCGGGCGACGGTTCGGATACGGTTGACGCCGGGGACGGCGACAACCTGATCGACACGTCCTCTGATGTCGGTGTTGCGCTGCCTGACGATGGCTTCCCGGGTTACGGGCCGGTTCCGCCCATCCCGGCGGACAGCGATCCCAATGACGACCGTGATTTCGTCACCGCGGGTTCGGGAAATGACACGATCATCACCGGCGACGACAACGACACGATCGAAGCGGGCGACGGGGACAACGTGATCGACGCCGGAATCGACGATGACGATGTCACCACCGGTGACGGCAGCGACACCATCGTCGGTGGCGAAGGCAATGACACGATCACCTCTGGTGGCGGCGACGATCTTATCTATGGCGGGCTGGACCCGGCCGTGGTGCCGATCGACGGAACCGATATTCCCGATGCACCGGACGGGGGCAGCTTTGGCCCCGACCCGGACGAGGATAACGGGCGTGACCTGATCGATGCCGGTGCGGGCAATGACACGGTGTTCGGCCAGGATGACGACGATACCATCCATGGCGGCGATGGCGATGACGTGCTGGATGGCGGTGTCGATGACGACCTGATCTTCGGCGATGCCGGCGACGATACGATCATCGGCGGGCAGGGCGCGGATACGCTCTTTGGCGGCGCTGGCTCGGATGTGTTCGAGATCGACGATCGTGAGGATGCCTTTGGCGATGAGATCGACGGCGGCACCGAGGATGGCGATGGCAATCCGGCGACCGACAACGAGAACGATCAGCTTGACCTGCGCGGCCTTGGACGGTTCGAGATCGTGCAGAGCGACGGCACCACGCCGCTTGACCTGAACGCGCCGAACGACCCGGACGGCAACAGCTTTACCGGTCAGGTCAACTTCCTCGATGCCAGCGGCAACGTGGAGGGTGTTCTCAAGTTCACCGAGATCGAGGATATCGTTCCCTGCTTCACGCCGGGCACCGTGATCGCGACACCCAAGGGCGAGCGCCTGGTCGAGGACCTGCAGGTCGGCGACCGGATCATCACCCGCGACAACGGCATCCAGGAGATCCGTTGGCTGGGCCGGCGCGACCTGAAGGGGCGCGAGCTGCTTCAGGCACCGCATCTGAAGCCGGTGCTGGTGCGCGCGGGATCGCTGGGGCATAACCTGCCGGAACGCGATATGGTCGTGAGCCCGAACCACCGCTTGCTGATCAATAACGAGCGCACGGCGCTTTACTTCGAGGAGCGCGAAGTGCTGGCCGCGGCCAAGCATCTGACCGGGCTCGAAGGGGTCGACGCGGTCGAGGCGAGCGGGGTGAGCTATATCCACTTCATGTTCGACAATCACGAGGTGGTTCTGTCGAACGGCGCCTGGACGGAGAGCTTCCAGCCGGGCGAGCAGACGATGGATGGCATGGGCCAGCCGCAGCGGGACGAGATCTTTGAATTGTTCCCGGAACTGCGCGAGGCTGAAGGTTTGAACGCCTATCAGTCGGCCCGACGCTCGCTCAAGAAGCACGAGGCGCGCCTGCTGGTGAAGTAATAGAATGCAGCCGACCGGCGCGCCCCCTCCGCGTGCCGGTCCTCGGGAACGGGTTTAGGGGGCTGTCCCGCTTCCAAGCGGGAACAATCTCGGCGTGTCTGCCGGGATTGTTTCCGTTTCAGGTGTCTATCCTTGGATCGGCCACAAGACGGCGGGCGCCCCGGTGGGCGCCCGCGCCTTTGTTCAGGCGGGTTGGCGGTGGCGTTTGCGCATGAGGTAGAGCGCGGTTTCCACTGCCGCGATGACCAGCATGGTCAGTCCGGCCAGCGGGAAAAAGGCACCTGCGACAACCGCGATGAGCAGGAGGGTGCGCGGGATGCGCCAGTCGGCGGGCATTTGCGGCACGCCGATGCCCTTGGCGGGGCGGCGCTTCCACCACATCACGGCGGCGGAGACCACCAGGAGGACCATCGCCACGCAGGCCGTGAGCAAGACGAGCTGGTTGGCGAGCCCCCAGGCCTGTCCCATATGGATGCTGATCCCCCATTCGGCGGCCCAGCCAAGCGCGCCAAGATCCGCGAGACCCGCATCGTAAAGCACCGCGCCGGTATATTGGTCGAGATGGATCACCCGTTCCTGCGAGATGTCGTCGGGATAGACCGAAGCGGTAAAGACGCCCTCGGGGCCGGATGGCATGTTGAGCGCGTAACCCTTTGCGATACCGAGGTTTTCTACCGTTGCGACCACATCGTCGAGCCCGGCGGGAACGCCTTGGGCGGCGGCGGAGAGGGGCATTGCCTGTTTCTCCATGATCCAGGGGCTGCGATCGAGCGCGTCACCGACAAGGACGGTCGAGGTCGGGTATTTCGACCAGTAGCCGTCCGGCATCCCCAGCCCGACGGCATAGGACATGTCATAGAACTTGCCGCCCCAGATCGCCGACCAGGGCAGGCCGGTAACCGCCAGGAACACGATGAAAGCGCCGACATAAAAGCCGGTGACGGCATGCAGGTCGCGCCAGAGGGGGCGTCCGCGCCGCGCCTTGAGCGTGACCGTCCCGAGCTTCTTGCCGCGCGGCCACCAGAGGTAGATGCCGGTGCCGACCAGAATGACCATCCAGCCCGCGGCGGCCTCGATCACCCGGTTGCCGAACCAGCCGACATATTCGAGCGAGTGCAGCTTGCGTACCACATACATCAGCGGGCTGCCGGCGGCGCCGCCATCCCAGAGCTGACCGAGAACCGTGCCGGAGTAGGGGTTTACGTAGATCGTGTTCTTGAGCCCGTCCTCGCCGACGATCCTGACCTCGGCGGCGCGGTTGTCGGCGGCGGGGGGGTGATAGGCCTTGAGGGTGCCGGGGTGCTGCTCAAGCGCGTTGGCGGTCAGGACCGAGGGTGCGAGCATTTGCGTTTGCGATGGCTCGACCAGGCGCAGCTTGGAATAGGCGGCGTCGTTGATCTCGTCCTTGAATAGATAGATCCCGCCGGTCACGGCGAGGATCAGGACGAAGGGCAGGGTGAGGAGGCCCGCGATGAAATGCCAGCGCCAGACGGCGCGGTAAAGCGCGGAACTGCCCGCGCGTTGAGAGATGTCACTCATGTCGTGATTCCATTGATGGTTCCGGCGCGTCGGGCCGGGAATGTCATGCGAAACGGCGCGCCCCCGGTGTGTACGGACGGGGAGCGGTGCCGATGGGAAAGGCAGGGGAGAGGGCGACGGCACCCGGTGCCGGGCGGCCCGGATCAGGGTGTTGTCGCCGGTCTCTTATGCCGGCGCGGGGGGCGCCCGGACAGAGTGATTGATGTTGCGGGCCTGGACGCTGCGCGCCAATCCCCTGAGCCGTCGCCACGTGTCATGCGGGCGCAGGATCGAGACCAGCGGGTCGGGTTGAAGCGCGGGCGGTTCGCTGAGGAGGTTGCAGAACGGGCAACGGTGTTCCTCGGACGAAGTCGTGCCACAGAACGAGCCGACGGGCACGCCGTAGACCATCGTCATCACCGATATCGCCGCCTGCCCGCGATCAGGTGCCATCCTTGCGGCGGAAATCGTGCCCGAGAGCACGATGACGGCCATGACGGCAAGCACGAACAGGGAATGGGGGCGGCGAAAGGTCATTCTTGAACATAACAATTGCGGCGATGATGAAAATCGTTTTCTGACACGCCGCGCCATTTAAGGCCGACCTTTTTCACGCGGTCCCTGAACCCGTTTCCAAAAGCTGCGGGTGATGCGAAGGGCCTGTCCCGGCCATCGCTGATCCTCGAGTTTGCGGGTCAATTATATCCCGGTTGGTGGGCCATTTTCAGGGGGCTGTTCCACGAGAACGGAGGGGATTCCGAGGGGGAATTGCGCACATGGGCCGGGGCAAGGTTCACCTGCGTGAGCGAAATTTGTGGCGCTGAAGAGGTCGCGTGGCTACACTTCTCGAATTATTTTATTAAAATTTGACGAGGCCAATTATGTGTTTTGCCGCCCCAGGGGGACTGCGTCGTCCCATTTTTCTTATCGGCTTGATCGCTTTCGGCCTCGTGAGTGCCTTCAGTGCTGCGGTCGCCCAAGCCGACAGCGACGAGGCGGTGGAACTTGAAACCGCGCTGCGTTTGGCGTCCTTGCTCCGAGAGGCGCGCGCGGTGATCGGGGCGAACCAGGACCTGATCAACGATCCAGAGCGCGGGGAAAAGGGGCTGACCGGCGCGGTCGTGTTGGAGGTCGCCCGTGAGAACTATCGCAAGGCCAATGGGGTGCCGCCACTCTATGACGGGCAGGGCGCGCGAGAGGCGGCGCTGATTTCGGCGCAGATGCGCGCGATTGGCGACGTGATGGCGGAAAATCAGAGCACCATCAATCGCGAGGGCGTCGGCTTCAAGGGGTTTGTGCCGGCGGTGTTCGGGCGTCTGGTCAATGAGCGCTTCTACGAGCTGGAAGGCGATCAGGCCGTCATCAAGGTGACTGCGCCGCCGCATCTTGTCCGCAATCGCAAGGCGCGCCCTGACGATTGGGAAATCGGCGTGATCGCGGATCATCTGACCTCGGAGGATTGGCCAAGGAACAAGATTTTCGCCGCCGAGGCCAACTACAAAGGTCAACCCGCCTATCGCGTGCTGGTGCCGGAATACTACAGCGAGGGGTGCATCGCCTGCCACGGCGGTCCGAAAGGAGAGATCGACGTCACAGGCTACCCCAAGGAGGGGGGGCAGGTCGGCGACCTCGGCGGCGTGATCAGCATAAGCCTGATGCGTTGACGCCCTGCATGACGCGGCGCCTATTCTATATCGGGATGTGCTGACATGAGCCGGATGCCCATCCTTGCAAGGATTGTCCTGCTGTCCACCGTCCTGTTGGCGTTCCTGATCGCGACCAACACGTTCTTGTCTTCACGGCTGTCCCGCAATGCCGAGGCGATTTCCGACGGCGCCACCGCCATCCGGGTTCTGACCCATGCCAATTCGGCCAGCACCCATTTCGGCGATCTGAAATACTGGTTGTCGGACCTTGCGGTCAGCCTGCTGATGCGGTCCGAAACCAATGCGCTTGCAGCACGGGAGGACCTGGAGGCAGACCTCGAGTTTCTCGAGCCCTATGCGCCGGAGCGCGTGGCCGCAATCCGCTCTGAGATCGAGCCTTATGTGCGTCAGGGGTTTCAGGCTGTCGAAGCCTATACCAACGATCAGAGGGTGCTGGGCAATTCGCTGGTGGCCAAGGGCCATATCCACATCCAGCGGATCGATACCGAGTTGAGCGCGCTCGTGAACGAGCTGGAGGATCTGGCGGTCGCGACCAGCGACGTCGCCTTTGACGAGGCCACGCAGGCAGTGCGCGTATCCTCTGGTCTGGTCGTCGCCGCGGGGCTGGTGGGCACATTGCTCACCCTGCTGGTGGTGGGATCGTTGCGCCGCCCTCTGCACCGGCTCATGGGGGCCATGGACGAGATAACCGCGGGCAATCTGGAGGTGGAACTGCCCGAGCCGGGCCGCGACGAAATCGGCTTGATGGCACGCACGCTGGGCATGTTCCGCGACAGCCTGGCCGAGCGCGAGCGTCTGGCGGCGGCGCACGACAAGGCCGATGCCGAGGTGCGACGTATCAAGGTGCAACTGACCGAGGCGATCGAGGCGATCAACGAGGGGTTTGCTCTCTTTGACGCGGAGGACCGGCTGGTGATCTGCAACCAGCGCTACAAGGAGATGTATGCGCAGATCGGCCTGGATATCGAACCGGGCGTGAGCTTTGCCGAGATCACCCGGCATGTCTCGCAGTCGGGTATCGTCGATGCAAGCGACCCTGCGTGTTGGCTTGAGGCGCGGATTGCCCAGCATCGCGACCCCGCCGAACCGTTCGAGCAGAGGCGCAGCGACGGCACTTGGATGCGGATAAGCGAGCGTCCGACCGAGGCGGGCGGTATCGTTGGCGTCTTTACCGACATCACGCAGGACAAGGCGCGTGAGGCCAAGCTGGAGGAATTGGTCAATTCGCTTGAAGAGGCGCGTGACATCGCGCTGAAATCCACGGTCGCCAAGAGCCAGTTCCTCGCGAATATGAGCCACGAGATCCGCACGCCCATGAATGGCGTGATCGGCATGAGCAACCTGTTGCTGGAGACGGAACTCGACCCCGAACAGCGCGATTTCGCCCGCACCATCAATGACAGCGCCGAGAGCCTGCTTACGATCATCAATGATATTCTGGACTATTCCAAGGTCGAGGCCGGCAAGCTCGATCTTGAAATCCGCTCATTCAATCTGCGCGATTGTGTCGAGGGCGCACTTGATCTGGTGGCGATGGCGGCAGGGCGCAAGGGGCTTGATCTGGCCTATTATATCGAGCCCGCCACCCCGACCGCGATCGTCACGGACGCGACCCGGCTGCGGCAGATCCTGCTCAACCTGCTGAACAACGCGATCAAGTTTACCGAGCAAGGCGATGTCGTCCTGACGGTCGGCGCCGATCCCGAGGTCGATCCCGGCGAGGGTCTATGCGGGCTTCTGTTTACCGTGCGCGACACGGGCATCGGTATCCCGAAGGAACGTCAAGAAGCGCTCTTTGAGTCCTTCAGTCAGGTCGATGCCTCGACCACGCGGCGCTATGGTGGCACGGGGCTGGGGCTGGCAATCAGCAAGCGGCTGGTCGAGCTGATGGGCGGGCGCATCTGGGTGCAGAGCGAACCGGGCGAGGGGGCGACCTTCCATTTCAATCTGACCGTGCCGGTGGGTGCGGATGCGGGCGAGATCAACTTCAATGAGGCGCGACCCGATCTGGATGGCAAGTCCGTGCTGATCGTGGATGACAATGCCACCAATCGCGATCTGCTTTCACGGCAGGTGGCAAACTGGTCGATGCGTCCGATCTGTGCCGAGGGGCCGGAAGAGGCGCTGCGTGTGCTGGCCGGCGGGCGACGGTTTCATGTGGGCATTCTCGACATGCACATGCCGGAGATGGATGGGATCGATCTTGCGCTGCGGCTGCGGTCCGAACCCGCGACACATGATCTGCCGCTCATACTGTTGTCCTCGCTCGGTCAGGCGGTGGATCATGACCGCGAGAAACTGGACAGGGTCGGGTTCTCCGATGTGCTGTCGAAGCCCGTCAAACCGTCTCCGCTGCTCAATGCCCTGGTGAGCCTGTTTGCCGGAAAGCCAATGAGGGTGATTGAACCGATGCAGCGCAAATCCACTGCCTTTGACGCGACCATGGCCGAGCGGCTGCCATTGCGGATCCTGCTCGCTGATGACAACGCCACCAACCTCAAGCTGGGCCGAATGATCCTCAAGCGGCTGGGTTACGGATCTGACGTGGCAGGCAACGGGCTGGAGGTGCTGGATGCGGTGGCGCGGCAGACCTATGACGTGGTGCTGATGGATATCGAGATGCCCGAGATGGACGGGATCGAGGCGACACGCCGTATTCTGGCCGACTATCCCGAGGACACGCGCCCAAAGATCATCGCCGTAACCGCCAACGCGATGGATGGCGACCGCGAGCGTTTTTTCGAGGCCGGTATGAGCGGCTATGTCAGCAAGCCGATCCGGGTCGAGGCGCTGGTCGAAGCGCTCAGGCAGGTTTGCGGGAAGGCTCCGGCGGAAGCTCTCGCCCCCGACGCGCCTGAAGAGCCAGCCGAGTTCGATCCCGCTGCGCTCGATCTGCTGTTGGAGACCATCGGCGGCGACCGCGAGTCGTTGGCCGAACTGATCGATAGTTTTCTCGAGGAGAGCCCGGACCTTGTTTCACGGATCGCCATGGCGGCGGAGGCCCGCGATATCGAGGCGTTGCGACAGGCCGCCCATACGCTGAAGTCGAGCGCAAAGGACTTCGGGGCGGAGCGCCTGTCGCAGCAATGCCGGGAGATCGAGGCCGGGTGCCGGGCGCAGAATCTCGATGTTGCGGTCGCGTTGGCGGCGCGGGTTCCGGATCTATATAGCTCCGCCGAGCGTGCCTTGCGGCAAAGCAGGACGGGCTGAGCCATGAATGAGGATAGTTCCCGCCTTGAGGGTCGAGCGCTTGTCGTCGATGACCACAAGACCAACCGCATCAAGATGGAAATGGCGGTTCGCAATCTCGGCCTTGAGGTCGAATGCGCGGCAAACGGGGTCGAATGCCTGGAAACCTTGCGCGCGCGCGATTTCGACATTGTGCTTCTGGACGTCGTGATGCCGGAAATGGACGGCTTTGAGGTGTTGGGAGCGATCAAGGCCGATCCATCGCTCCGAGACATTCCGGTGATCGTGATCTCATCTCTGGAAGAGATCGAGGACAGTGTGCGCGCGATCGAGCTTGGGGCCGAGGATTTCCTGACCAAGCCGTTCAATCCGGTTATTCTGAAGGCGCGGCTTGGCGCGGGTATCGAGCGCAAGCGGCTACGTGACAAGGAACTGGAATACCTCAGACAGGTCGACCGGCTGGCGGCGGCCTCGGAAGTGATCGAGCGCAAGGATTTCGATCCTGCCCGGCTCGGTCTCGAAGATATCGCGGCGCGTGACGATCAGCTGGGCAACCTGGCACATGTCTTTCTGGGTATGGCCGGCGAGGTTTATCGACGCGAGCAGATGCTTCGCAACCAGATCAACCTCCTCAAGGGCGGCTTTCTGCTCTTGCTGCTGGGGGTGGTTTGGGGCCTGATGCCGTCGCTGTCGCGGATCATCATGGTCGACGGGCTCAACCCGCTTGGCGCGGCCTTCTGGACACTGGTGATCAGTGCGGCGATGATGATTGTGGTGTCGGTTGCGACCGGACGTTATCCGCGCCTGAGCGGTTCGGCGATCCGACAATATCTGATCCTTGGGCTTTTCGGGAACGCGCTGTCGCAACTCTTGTTGCTCTGGTCTGCGTCACATGTGCCGGCGATGCTGATCTCGATCATCCTCGCGGCGGAATCTTTCATGGTCTTCATCATCGCCGCGTCCCTCGGGTTGGAAGCGCCCAGTCTCAAACGATTTATCGGCTTGTGTCTCGGCCTTGCCTGCGTCCTGCTGATCATCGTGCCGGGGCAGGAACTGGCAGGGGTCGGCGGCTGGATGTGGATATTGCTCGCGCTTGGTGTGCCGTTCTGCTACGCGGTCGAGGACATAATCGTGGCCGCCCTGCCCGAAGACGGGGCGGACCCGATCGCCACCGCGACTGGTACCGTCGTGGCGGCGGCGTTGATCATGGCCCCGATTACGCTGCTATCAGGAACGTTCATCGCGCCCTCTGTGGCGCTGGCGAGTTATGGCTGGGCCTTCGCGCTGATCGCGGCAGTCAGTTCTTTCAGCAGCGTGCTTCTGGTCTACACCATCCGCACCACCGGTGCGGTGTTTGCCAGCCAGGCGGGCTATGCGATGACCGCCGCCGGTATTTTCTGGAGCGTGCTGCTGTTGCAGGAGACGATGAGCGTCTGGGTCTGGGCGGCGCTGACCTGCCTGGTGTCGGGTCTCGCGCTCGTGATGCCCAAACAGGTGGAAGAGGCCGCCGAGGCGAATGCCCGTCCGCTTTGAACTGAGTCCCTTCCTGATACGAGGTGCCTGCACCATGTCGCAGGCCTCAGTCGGCCGTCGCATCACGCGATAGAACCTTGCTGCGCGGACCCGTGCTGCTCGTGTCTTCAGATTGCATGAGTGGCAGGTTCGACTGGGGACGCAGATATTCAAGGCGTAGCTTCACATGTCCGGTTCGGGGGTTCTGTTCCGTCCAGACCTCATGGCAATCAGGGTTTTGAGAATGCCTCGTAGAGCGCATGTTGGACGTTGTAGAAGGCCTCGATCTGCTCTGATGTGAACCTTTCTGCAAATGCCGCGAATTCCGTCATCTCCCGCGATCTGATCTCTTCGATCATCTTTCGGCTCTCTTGCGTCAGGCTGTAGATCATTGCGCCCTTGCGTTGTGGGTTATCCGTTGCCGAGACCATTCCCTTCGCGACCATTTCCTTGAGTTCGCGCCCGACAAACTGCCGTTTCACATCCAGTGCCTTGGTGATTTTGGGCGCAGTCGCAGGACCGATGGCCAACAGAACCTCGAGAATGGCCCGCTGCCCGACACCTATACCCGTGCCGGAAAGATCAGCTTCCACCCTGCTTGTTATGTATCTCAGGAGCGGACGGGTGAGTTGGACGCCTGCGTAGAGCTGTTCGGCGGGGGAAAGTGTATTGCGTTGCATGAAAAATCACATATCAGAGGCTTTGATTTTGTCAATCAAGTTGACAAATCCGCTCCAATATGGCAACTCAGTTGACATTGGGAGTTTCCAAACGTGAGGCCGACATGAAGTGGAGCGCATTGTCCGAGCGCCAGATCCTCAAGGCGCAGGCGGAAGGGCAGCTGGACGACCTGAAGGGCGCGGGAAAGCCATTGGCACCCAGATCCGGAAACGATGTGGATTCAACGGGCTTCCGGATCATGGCCGAGGCAGGTGTTCTTCCTCGAGAGATCGAGCTCAAGAAGGCCGTCGATGAACAACACAAGAGGTTGGCGGCGACGGTGGGAGAGGCGGAGCGCAAACGCGAAATGGCCAAGCTGGCTGATCTTCAGCTCAGGTTGTCGATCGAGCAGGAGGCGCGACGGAAATACTACCGAACATCTTGAGGCTGGGCGGTGTCAGGCCGGTTCGACCCTGGGCCCAGAGGGGGCAGGGTGGCTGGCACCCAAGCACGCCCCCTTTTGACCGACGGCGCACCACACGCAACGGGTTTCACCGCTGATTTTGACGAACACGTCATCCGGACGGGATTGCCGGTTCTACCAAGCCCGGAATCGCCGAACTCGGCAGGGCGAGATTCCGTGGCAAACTCGGTGTCGGGACGAATGAGGGGCATTTCGCATATTGCTCGGACGCCCGACATCTGGCCCGTTCTTTCTTCAATAGCTTGGTGGTGAAATCGCGCTGACAATTTCAGCTTTGGTAGTTCCGACGTTGCGGAAACGGTGAAATTCGCGGCTGTCAAAATAATATCCGTCGCCTTTCTTCAAAACGCGTGTCGCCTGGCCGACGGTCAGTTCCACCTCCCCGGACATGATGTAACCTGCTTCCTGTGCGACGTGGGTGAGCATTTCACCGCTATCCGCACCGATCGAATAGGTTTCACGCAGGAACTGGATGCTGCGATATGGATGGTTGAGCCCGATAATCTTGTAAGAGATGTTTTCGGGATTGCCGATTTCGGGCAACTCGTCAGCCAGATAAAACGGGCTGGTTCCGCCCTCGCGTATTCCACTGAGAAATTCCGAAAGACGACTTCCCAATGCGTCCAGAACAGCCTGAAGCGTATCAATCGTCGGGCTGATCTTGTCTCGTTCTATGAGCGAAATCGTGGCGTGGGATACCCCGGATCGGTTTGCCAGCTCGCGTGTGCTTAGGTGACGACGGTGGCGCAGGTGTTTGAGGTTTGTGCCGATCTTGGCCATTATAGTATCCGAATTAGGCGTTTTTTCCAGTTTTATTCTTTAATATAGGATCATACGTGGAAAGTATACTTTCCATTTGGGTGGATGGACCTGTTCAAACGTGCCGCGCCTGATAGTGTCCGCGTTCATGTTCGTTCACTTCGTAAAGGTGAGGTGGAGGGGCAGAAATCAACGTGATTGCATCTCGTCGGGACAGCTTGCGTCAGCGCATCCAGGCGTATGGCATGGAGGAGTGAAGCATGACACTAAATATCAATTTTTCGGTTCGTGGCCACCTGCGCGCAGCGCTGGGGATTTCCAGCCTGGCTGGAATGATGGCGATTGCCGCCCCTGCGCTTGCAGAGGAGATGACTCTTCAGATCGGGACGATTGAATCCCCGACGGGTGCAAACTCCCTTGGCTGGCAGGCGTTCGAGCAATATGTCGAAGCATCCAGCGATATCGAGATCGACCTGCTGCATTCCGGTCAGCTTGGCGATACCGAGAAGCTTCTTGAAAGCACGATGCTTGGGATCAGCAAGATGGCCCAGGGCGACGAAACACTGACCGGGGCTTATGCCCCGATGATGACTTGGTTCACGCCCTATCTGTTCGCAGACGAATTCGTGATGAAAGAGTTTTTCGCCAGCGAAACCTTTGCCGAGCTGAATGACGCGATGGCTGAAGAGCTGGGGGTGCGTGCGTTGGCGGCATCGCCCTACGGGTTCTACAACTTCATCAATAAAACGCGCCCGATCGAAAAGCTTGAGGATCTGGACGGGTTGAAACTGCGCACCTTGCCTAGCAGCCAGTTGACGATCAAGGCCTGGGAAGGGCTTGGGGCCGCGGCTACGCCCGTGTCTTGGGGTGAAATCTATACTTCGATCAAAACTGGTGTGATCGATGGGCTGGGCCACACGATTGGCATCATGGTCGACCAGAAATATTACGAGGTCGCCAAGAATGTGACGCTGGACAACAGCATCGGTGTCGTCAACTTCTACCTTGTGAACGAAGCCTTCTGGCAATCGCTGAGCGAGGAAGAACAGGAAGTTCTGAAGCGTGGGGCGCAGATCGGCGCGGCGGCCGAGTTCGGTATCGCCTCGTATAGAAACCGTGTCGAGGGTCTGGCGACTTTGGCTGAGAACGGCGTGGATATCCGTCCGATCTCGCGCGAAGAACGCAATCGTTTGCGCGAAGCGGCACAGGCCAGTGTTCTGCCTTGGATGCAGGACCAGGTTGATCCGGCTCTTATCGAGAAGGTATTCGCCGAGGTCGAAGCCATCGAAGCACGACTGGGGCGTTAAGACTCCGGATTGCTGGACCGGCCTTTATTCGGGCCGGTCCCTACACTTTTCAGTTGGCCCCCGAGAGCGTCATGAAACACATGTTCAAAATTCTTGATGCGACTTTGCGACTTTGCATCGGGGCTTGCATGGCGGGGATCATGCTTGCGGTCGGACTGCAGGTCGTTGCACGCGCCACCATCGGGGCCTTTTCGTGGCCCGAGGAATTAAGCGTGATACTCATGATCTGGGGGCTGATGTTGGCGGCCGCCTATGTGTTGAACGAGCGTGGCCATGTGGGCATTTCATTGCTTGTGGAGCGCTTTGGCGCCCGTACAGGGGCCGCGATCAATGCACTCATGCATTTCCTGATCATTCTGTTTTCTCTGGCCGTGATTTATGGCGCGTATTTCAAGGTCAGCTCTGTCTGGAGCCTGACCACCGGTGCGCTTGGGGTCAGCCGGGCCATTCCAAATCTTGCCATCCCGACAAGCTGCGTCTTGTTCATCCTGGTATCCATACGCCTCATTTGGATCGATCTTGCGTACTGGAGGGCAAAGCGATGACCCTTCTGGCACTTTGCATAACATTCCTTGTGCTGTTGATGCTGGGAATGCCGATAGCCTTCGTCATTGGCATGTCCTGTCTGGTTGCACTTGTCGTCAGTGGCGAAAGCATGATCCTGCTGCCGCATTTCATGTTCATCGGTATCGATTCCTTCGTGTTGGTCGCGGTCCCGATGTTCGTGCTGGCGGGGGAGATCATGCTCAAGGGCAAGATGACCAGTGCTCTGACCGATTTCGCCGATATCCTAGTGGGCAGGTTTCGCGGGGGGATGGGGCATACCAACATTGCCGCAAGCGTGTTCTTTGCCGGGATAACCGGATCGGCGTCTGCCGATACGACTGCCCTTGGTTCGGTCCTTATTCCGACAATGGCAGAACGCGGGTACAGCCGCGCCTACGCGACTGCGGTGACGATCGCGTCGTCGGTCATAGGCCCGATCATTCCGCCCAGCCTGACCTTTGTGATCTACGCCATGGCTGTCGGCGGCGTATCCATTGGAGAGCTTTTCGTAGCGGGGATCATTCCCGGCCTTCTGGTCGCGCTGGCGCTCATGGTGATGAACTACCGAATTTCCCTTGCCCGGAATTATGAGAAACGCACTGAGCGGTATTCCTGGCGGTTCATCGGGGCCACATTCAGGGCAAGCATTCTGGTTCTGGTGATGCCGCTGTTGATTGTCTTCGGCGTGCTGAGTGGCGAATTCACCGCGACCGAGGCTGCGGCAGTGGCGTCCATTTATGCATTGGTCATTTGCATGGCCGTGACACGCACTTTGGATGTCCGGGATTTGCCTGGTTTTCTGTTCAGTACCGCCAAGACAAGCTCAATCATGTTCCTGCTTTTGGCCACGAGTTCGGTGCTAAGCTATATTCTTGCCACGCAAGGTGTTCCGCAACTGATCGCAAGTGCGTTCGAGGCAGTGACGGACAACAAGTATGTTTTCCTATTGCTGTTGAACATCATTCTTCTGCTGATCGGCATCGTGCTGGATCTGTTCCCTGCCATCATCATCTTCGGGCCGATCTTTGCGACGATCGCACAAGGGTATGGCGTCGATCCCGTGCATTTCGGTGTCATCTTTTGCGTCAATCTGCTGCTTGGCCTGAACACGCCGCCTGTTGGCTCTGGCCTGTTCATCGGTGCCGCTGTGGGCAAGGTCCGACTCGAAGAACTGATCCGCGAAGTGCGGCCCTTCATTCTGATGGAACTGCTTGTGGTGCTGATTATCACCTATGTTCCTTTCCTGACCACGACACTTCCCCGCAGCCTGACTGCGTTGCTGGGCAGTCCCTGATCGCAACCTTCACCGTCTCTAATTCATCACCATGTGCCTGCTATCGGCAGTGTACCAATTCAGAGGGATATCCTTATGACCCAGAGTTCGAAAACCATGGCCGGTGTCAGCTTTGTAAAGAGGCCCGGCCGAAATGCCGTATCGGATAATGCTCCGGTAGAGAAAACAGTATCCGAGGTTCTGGATGCGGTCCGCACGCGCGGGGACGCGGCCGTCAGCGAATACTCCATGAAATTCGATCAGGCCGATCTGGCGGCCTTCGAGGTAAGCGATGCAGAGCGTCAGAAGGCGCTGGATGATCTGGATCCGCAAAGCCGCGCCGATACCCAGTTTGCCATCGACAATGTGCGCGCGTTTGCCGAGGCACAGCTGGCGACGATCCTTCCGCTGGAAGTTGAGCCGCTGCCGGGTGTGCATATGGGACATCGCGTTATTCCGATGGAACGTGTCGGCTGCTATGTGCCGGGCGGGCGCTATCCGTTGCTTTCGGCGCCGGTCATGACAATCGTACCGGCGAAAGTGGCCGGAGTAGGGGAAGTGGTTGCCTGCTTGCCGCCGAACGCCCACCCGGCCATGATTGCCGGGTGTCACCTGTCGGGGGCTGACCGGATCTTCCGTATCGGGGGGGCGCAGGCCATTGCCGCGATGGCGTTTGGCACTGAATCAGTTCCCAGCGTCGACAAGATCGTTGGTCCCGGCAATGCCTTCGTGAATGAGGCCAAGCGCCAGGTTTTCGGTCCCATAGGTATCGACCAATTGGCAGGCCCGTCGGAGATCTTCGTTTTGGCCGATGAAACGGGTGATGCGGAAATGATCGCGACGGACATGCTGGCGCAGGCCGAGCATGATGTGCGCACCAGGGTTGGGTTGATTACCACGGACGAGGCACTTGCCAAGGCCGTCGAGGCTGAGGTGGATCGCCAGTTGAAGGGTCTCTCGACCGCCGAAACGGCCGGAACGGCATGGCGCGACTACGGCGAGATTGCTCTTTGCGAGGACGAAGCGGCAATGATTGCGTATTCTGATCACATCGCCGCCGAGCATTTGCAGGTTCATACCGCCGATGCGCACGGCCTGGCCAAGAAGTTGCGTAATTATGGTTCGCTGTTCATCGGTGAACTGGCCAGCGTGGTGTATTCGGACAAGTGTTCCGGCACCAACCATACGCTGCCCACCATGGCGGCGGGTCGCTACACAGGCGGATTGTGGGTCGGTACATATGTCAAGATTGCGACGCATCAGTGGTTAACCGCTGATGGCGTTAAGCAGGTCGCGCCGCCCGCTGCGCGCCAGGCGGCGACTGAAGGTATGGAAGGTCATCGCCGCGCGGCGCAGATGCGTCTGGATCGTCTTCAAGCATAAGAAAGGTCCATGTGGACCTTGAAAGGGGGGCATTGCGATTGATAGATCGCAGTGCCCCTTTGCCTGAGCCGAAGCGTGAACGGCGGCCGTTTCTTGCAGACTTTGCATGCGTCGGACATGGGTCATGGCGCGTTCTCGTTGCCGGACGGCGAATGCGAATTCTCGGCACGGTGGAAAGCGGTATCGAGCCGTCGATCCGGATTTCGCACTTGGCTACATGACACTGAGACACGTTCCAGGAGGCCAGATTGTGCGCCGTCCACTTCTGTTGAAAAGGGCTGCAAGCTGTCCCTGGCGTAGAGGTCGTGGATGGTCGCACTTGGCCGGTCTTGACGAGGAGCGTCTCGCCGCGCGCGCAAACTTGTCTCGACAATCCTGGGTCACTTCGGGCTCATCGCTGTCGTTCGCGGCGCTATTCACCAATGACCGCAACGCGGGGCAGGGTTGCCGTTCGGAGATTCGAGATCAAGGTCCCCTTCGGCATGCCGCCTCGATGGAAGACATCATGCGCCACTGGCATCAGGGCGCCGTGCCCGTCTGCGCGAGAGCCGCAGTCCATCGCGCATGTTGAGGCTCAGCAGGGTGATGTTGGCGGCACCTGCTATCAACTCAATTGCCTGGATCACATAAAATTCCATATCGAAAGCGCCCGCCTGCGCCTTGAAGGACAGGTACAGCGCGGACGGTATCAAGATAAGGATGCCGTTGGCGGCAATGAAGGGCATCCGCTTTTTCTTGGCGTCGATCAGCGGGCCGCGCATCCGTTTTCCCAGCCTGAATCCCGAACCGCCCGCTGCCATCAGGGCAGGAATCAGAACGAAGAAACCGTAGGGAACCAACGTCTTGACGGTCGTGACCGCCTGCTCTCCGGCAAACGCTTCTGACCAGGCGGTAGCGAGCCAGAAACTCAGGATCGTCATCAGTGCGACGGTGCCCGCGATAGGATGAATAGCCTTTGACATTAGAAGTATCCTCGATCGCCTATTGTATATAGCCTGCTATATATAACTTGAATAGCAAGCTATGCAAGTGATATGAATCGGTCATGGCATTTGCGAAGGATCAGTCAGCGGGATATCTCGCGAACCACATGGCGCGCATCTTCGCGCACGGCCTGACCGCGCGGATCAAGCCTCTGGGCCTGACCACCGGTACGTTCCCCGCACTTCTGGAGCTTTGGGAAACCGACGGGTTGACCCAGAAGCAACTCGTCGAGCGGCTCGATATCGAACAGGCGACAATGGCCAATACGCTGGCCCGTATGGAGCGGGATGGTCTGGTTGTTCGCAAGAAGGATACGAACGACGGACGGGTTCAGCGCGTCTGGCTGACAGATCGCGCCCGTGACTTGCGGGGTCCGGCCATCGCGGCGGCGCAAGAAGAGAATGCGGTGCGGCTTGCGGGGCTCACCGAAGATGAAAGACGCCAGTTCATCGCGCTGCTTCAGAAGGTCATAAGAACCAAGACACCAGGAGAGCCACGCGATGCGTGAACGGCAAATTCCGCAAAGCCGGCCTCCGAGCCTGTTGCAGCATTCGCCAGGATGGGCGCGAACGAGACATTCGGTGCACGAGCAATAGTTGCCGCTTTCCGCGCAGAGCAACCCTAGCGAAACGCATTGGCCATAAGCTGCATTGTTCGAGCGTTTTTACTCGCACTGACCAGCACTGCCGTTGAAAGGTTGCGGCGACGCCCCGGCACCGTGAGGGAAAAGGACCTGAGATGCATATCGACTAGGGTCTGGACTCATTGAGTTTCAAAGCCAGTAGATGACGATGGCCGCGAGAGCGATGGCTGACAGGAAGACCTTTGGGCACCTGTCGTAACGGGTCGCAACACGCCTCCAATCCTTGAGCCTGC
>NZ_FWFU01000010.1 GCF_900172255.1 Roseovarius halotolerans | reverse complement strand
GGGGCGAACGAGCGAGCGATTTGGAGAGACACATGCCCGACGCAGCAGCACGCACCGACGAGATGATTCTCGAGGTCAACAACATCGAGGTGATCTACAACCACGTGATCCTTGTGCTGAAGGGCGTCAGCCTCAGCGTGCCCAAGGGCGGGATCACCGCGCTTCTGGGCGGCAACGGCGCGGGCAAGACCACCACGCTCAAGGCGATCTCGAACCTGCTCAAGTCCGAACGCGGCGAGGTCACCAAGGGCTCGATCCTTTATCGCGGCAAGCGGGTGCAGGACCTGATGCCATCCGACCTGGTGAAGACCGGCGTGATCCAGGTGATGGAGGGGCGTCATTGCTTCGAGCACCTGACCGTCGAGGAGAACCTTCTGACCGGCGCCTATACGCGCGGCTCCAGCCGTGGCGAGATCGATGCCGACCTGAACATGGTCTATGACTATTTCCCCCGCCTCAAGGAACGCCGCCGCAGCCAGGCGGGCTATACCTCGGGGGGCGAACAGCAGATGGTCGCCATCGGGCGCGCCCTGATGAGCCGCCCCGAGACGATCCTTCTGGATGAGCCCAGCATGGGCCTTGCGCCGCAGCTGGTCGAACAGATCTTCAACATCGTGAAGTCGCTCAACGAGAAGGAGGGCTATACCTTTCTTCTGGCCGAGCAGAACACCAATGTCGCGCTGCGCTTCGCGCATTACGGCTACATTCTGGAATCCGGGCGCGTGGTGATGGACGGCCCCGCCGCCGCGCTGCGCGAAAACCCGGATGTAAAGGAATTCTATCTGGGCATGTCGGACGAGGGGCGAAAGAGCTTTCGTGACGTGCGCAGCTATCGCCGGCGCAAACGCTGGCTCAGCTGATTTTCGACCCCGTTTCGGGGGCATTTGACAGGGGCCGCGCGATGCGGCTTTCAGAGGGATACGGGATGTCCGATTACTTCGACGAACTGGAAACGCGCAGCAGCGACGAAAGGCAGGCGGCGATTGCCCGCGCCCTGCCCGAGCAGATCGCGCGCGCCAAGGCGCTGCCCGGATATGCAGGCAGCCTCGGGGACGTGGACAGCGCGGCGATCCGCTCGGTTGCGGATCTGGCGGCGCTGCCGGTGCTGCGCAAATCCGATCTCGGGCGCGCGCAGGCGGGGGCGGCGCCCTTTGGCGGGCTGACCACGCGCAATGCCGCGCAGTTTGCCCATATCTTCCAGAGCCCCGGCCCGATCTACGAACCGGGCAGCGACAGCCATGACTGGTGGCGCATGGGCCGCTTCCTTCATGCCTGCGGCGTGGGCAAGGGCGATATCGTGCAGAACTGTTTCGGCTATCACCTGACGCCTGCCGGAATGATCTTCGAAAACGGCGCGCGCGCAGTGGGGGCAGCGGTGCTGCCTGCCGGCACGGGGCAAAGCGAGCTTCAGGCGCGCGCAGCGCATGATATCGGCGTCACCGCCTATGCCGGGACGCCCGATTTCCTCAAGGTGATCCTCGACAAGGCCGAAGAGATGGGCCTTGCGCTTTCGATCACGCGCGCGGCGGTCGGGGGCGGGGCGCTGTTCCCGTCACTCAGACAGGAATACGCCGATCGCGGCATCGCCTGCCTGCAATGCTATGCCACCGCGGATCTTGGCAATATCGCCTATGAAAGCCCGGCCCAGGAGGGGATGATCGTGGACGAGGGCGTGATCGTCGAGATCGTGACCCCCGGCACCGGCAACCCGGTCGCCCCCGGAGAGGTGGGTGAGGTCGTGGTGACCACGCTCAACCCCGACTATCCGCTGATCCGCTTCGCCACCGGCGACCTGAGCGCCGTGATGGAGGGCGCCAGCCCCTGCGGGCGGACCAACATGCGCATCAAGGGCTGGATGGGGCGCGCCGACCAGACCACCAAGATCAAGGGCATGTTCGTGCGCCCCGAACAGGTGGCGGCGCTGGTCGCAGGCCATGCCGAGATCGCCCGCGCCCGCGTCATCGCCAGCCGCGAGGGCGAAATGGACGTGATGACGGTGCAGATCGA
>NZ_FWFU01000004.1 GCF_900172255.1 Roseovarius halotolerans | reverse complement strand
AGATCAAGGGCATGTTCGTGCGCCCCGAACAGGTGGCGGCGCTGGTCGCAGGCCATGCCGAGATCGCCCGCGCCCGCGTCATCGCCAGCCGCGAGGGCGAAATGGACGTGATGACGGTGCAGATCGAAGCCAATGGCGGCGACGCGGACGCCTTCTCGGGGTCCGTGGCCGAGGTGCTGAAACTCAAGGGCAGGATCGAGATCGTCGCCCCCGGCAGCCTGCCCAATGACGGCAAGGTGATCGAGGACCAGCGCAGCTACGACTGAGTGCTGCAAGGATCATCCGGCACCCCCGGCGCGCGATCTGCGGGCCGGGGCGCTGGTGGTCGGGTCCGGGATGCCTCCGGCGGGGATACTTCAGAACAGAAGAAGCCCCGGTCAGTCCGGGAAGGCGGCGGCGAGGGCGATTTCGACCATGTCGGCAAAGCCGGTTTCGCGCGCGGTGCTGTCGAGCGCCTCGCCGGTCTGCAGATGGTCGCTGACCGTAAGCACCGACAGGGCGCGCGCGCCGTGGCGGGCGGCGAGGGTGTAGAGCTCGGCGGTCTCCATCTCGACGGCCAGGATGCCGTGGCGGGTCATCTCTTCGTTGAGGTCGGGGCGTTCGTCATAGAATGTGTCGCTTGAATAGATGCCGCCCACATGCGGGGCGATGCCGCGCGCATCGGCGGCGCCTGCGGCGGCGGCAAGCAGGGTCCAATCGGCGCAGGGCGCGAAATTCAACTCGCGCAGGATCGTCGAAGAGGGCGTCGAGACCGCGCTTGCCGTCATGGCGAGGATCACGTCGCGCAGTTTCACATGTGGCTGCATCCCCCCGCAGGAGCCGATGCGGATCAATGTCCTGACGCCGAAATCGCGGATCAGCTCATTGGCGTAGATCGACAGGCTGGCCATGCCCATGCCGCTGCCGTGGATGGTCACGCGATGGCCGCGCCATGTGCCGGTATAGCCCAGCATCCCGCGGGTTTCGTTGATGCAGCGCGGTGCGTCGAGGAACTGCTCGGCGGCCCATCTGGCGCGCAGGGGGTCGCCCGGCATCAGCACGGTGTCCGCGATATCGCCGGGTCGGGCCGAGATATGGATGGTCATGGGGCGCGACCCTCAGCGTTGATACTTGATGAAGGGGGTGAGGGTGGCGATCCGGTCATAGAGCTTGCGCGCCTCGGTGTTGAAATCCTGTGTCATCCAGTAGACCGAGGGCGTGCCATTGGCGTCGGCGGCGCCGTAGACCGCCTCGATCAGTGCGCGGCCCACGCCCTTGCCGCGCATGTCGGGCGCGGCATAGAGATCCTGAAGATAGCAGACATCCTCGATCCGCCAGTTATGCGGGTGATAGATGTAATGCACGAGCCCGACCGCGCGCGTTCCCTCAAGCGCGAGCATGCCGTTCTGATTGGGGCGCGCCGGGTCCAGAAGCCGCTGGAAGGTGGTGTCATAGACCTCGTCGGATACGCTGGTTTCGTAAAAGTCGAGATAGGCGGTCCAGAGCGCGCGCCAATCTGCCTTGTCGTCCGGTTCGATCAAACGGATGGTGATGCTCATGACGGTTTCCTTTCGCTTTCGCGCAGTCTGGACCAAAAGCCCGCCGGAGTGCCAGCGGGTTCTTGGCGGGCCGCGGGGGCGTGCCTCCCGGCATTTTTCCGCTGATCGGTTTGCAGGCGCGCGCGCGCTGCCCCATGTGCTCTTGGTGGCCCGGGCGCAGGATCCGGGCGAAATTGCACCGAAACGGAGATTCCGATTGACCTTCAAAACCATGCTCGCCCCCGTCATGACCGCGGCCCTGGCGCTGGCCACGCCCCTGGCCGCGCAAGAGACCGAGGCCCCGCAACAGGGTGAAACCCAGCAAAGCGAGGCACCCGCGCAGCAGAGCGAAGCCCCGCAGATCACCGCCGAGTCGCTGAGCGAAGAGCAGCTTGACGCCTTCGTCGAGGCTCTCGTCGCCATCGAGGCAGTGCGGGCCGATTACCTGCCGCGCATCCAGCAGCAGGAAAGCGAAGCGGAACAGAAGGCCGTGATCGAAGAGGCCAACGTGGCCGCCATCGAGGCCGTCGAGGGCGTCGATAACATGACGCCCGAGCAATACATGGCCATCGGCAAAGTCGCGCAGCAGGATGAAGAACTGAACGCGCGCATTCTGGCCAAGCTGGAAGAAGCCCAGAACGAGAGCTGAGAACCGGCCGTCACTCACAGCATCAGGGCCCGTCTCTTGCAGGCGGGCCCTTTTGCTATTCGGCGGCGACGGCCTTGGGGTCTGCGAGCGCCACGATATCCATCATGATCGTGTTCAGCTCGAAATCCTTGGGCGTATAGACGCGCGCGACGCCCATGTCGCGCAGGCGGCGCGCGTCGTCTTCGGGGATGATGCCGCCGACGATGACCGGCACCGCGCCAAGCCCGGCGGCGCGCATCCGCTCCATCAGGTCCTCGACCAGCGGGATATGGCTGCCCGACAGGATCGACAGGCCCACCACATGGGCCTCATCCTCGAGCGCGGCGGCAACGATTTCCGCCGGGGTCAGGCGGATACCCTCATAGCTGATATCCATCCCGCAATCGCGCGCCCGGAAGGCGATCTGCTCGGCGCCGTTGGAATGCCCGTCCAGCCCCGGCTTGCCGACAAGGAACCTGAGGCGGCGGCCCAGCTTGTCGCTGACCGCGTTCACCGCGTCGCGGATATCGTCCAGCCCTTCGGTCTTGTTCGAGGGGCTGCCCGAAACGCCGGTGGGGCCGCGGTATTCGCCATGCACGGCGCGCATCTCGGCAGCCCATTCGCCGGTGGTGACGCCGGCGCGTGCGGCGGTGATCGAGGCGGGCATGATGTTGCGCCCCTCGCTCGCGGCGGCGCGCAGATCCGCCAGCGCCGCCTTGACGGCCGCGTCGTCGCGCTGGCTGCGCCAGTCATTCAGGCGGCCGATCTGTTCGGCCTCGACGGCATGGTCCACCACCATGATGCCGCCATCCTCGCCCATCAGGGGGCTGGGCTCGCCTTCGGTCCACTTGTTCACGCCGACGACGATGGTCTCGTTGCGCTCGATCCGGTTGAGGCGCTCGGCATTGCTGTCGACGAGGCGGGATTTCATGTATTCGATCGCCTCGACCGCGCCGCCCATGCTGTCGATATTGGCCAGCTCGTGGCGCGCGCCATCCTTCAGGGCCTCGACCCGCGCATCGACCGCGGGATTCTGATCGAACAGGTCGTCATATTCCAGAAGGTCGGTTTCATAGGCCAGGATCTGCTGCATGCGCATCGACCATTGCTGGTCCCAGGGGCGGGGCAGGCCAAGCGCCTCGTTCCAGGCGGGCAATTGCACCGCCCGCGCACGGGCCTTTTTCGACAGGGTCACCGCCAGCATCTCGATCAGGATGCGATAGACGTTGTTTTCGGGCTGCTGTTCGGTCAGCCCCAGCGAGTTGACCTGCACGCCATAACGGAAGCGGCGGAACTTGGGGTCTTCGACGCCGTAGCGCTCGCGGCAGATCTCGTCCCAGAGATCGACGAAGGCGCGCATCTTGCACATCTCGGTGACGAAACGGATGCCCGCATTCACGAAAAAGCTGATGCGCCCGACAAGGCGGGGGAAATCCTCGGGCGGGACGCGCGGCTTCAGCTCGTCCAGAACGGCGGTGGCGGTCGCAAGGGCAAAGGCCAGCTCCTGTTCGGGCGTCGCGCCGGCCTCCTGCAGGTGATAGGAACACACGTTCATCGGGTTCCATTTGGGGATGTTGGTATAGCAGTATTCGGCCACGTCGCCGATCAGCTTCAGGCTGGGCGCGGGCGGGCAGATATAGGTGCCCCGGCTCAGGTATTCCTTGATCAGGTCGTTCTGCACCGTGCCCTGAAGCTGGCTGATATCGGCGCCCTGTTCCTCGGCGACGGCGATATAGAGCGCCAGCAGCCAGGGCGCCGTGGCGTTGATCGTCATCGAGGTGTTCATCTGCTCCAGCGGGATCTGGTTGAACAGGTGGCGCATGTCGCCCAGATGGCAGATCGGCACGCCGACCTTGCCCACCTCGCCCTTGGCCAGGACATGATCGCTGTCATAGCCCGTCTGCGTCGGCAGGTCGAACGCCACGCTGAGCCCGGTCTGACCCCGCGCCAGGTTCGAGCGGTATAGCGCGTTCGAGGCTTGGGCGGTGGAATGGCCCGCATAGGTGCGGATCAGCCAGGGGCGATCGGCGCTGCGGGCGGGCGTGGTCGGGTCATTCTGCGTCTGCGACATGGGCGGACCTCGTGAATCAGGATGCGTAATTTTGTTACGTTCCGGCATTTTTATCTGGAATAATGTGGCGCTGTCAATTCGCTGCGTTGCGGCATGAGGGCATTTACCGCGCCGTCAAACCCTGTATTGCTTGGATGATGGGTCAGATGGTTGAAATGCCACTTTGGGTGCTGGTGCTGTTGATCGCCTTTGCGGCGGTGACCTTTGCGTCGCATTTCCTGTTTCCCTCGGTGCGCTGGTTCTTCCGCCGCCGGATGGAGCGTGTGGTCGCCAAGCTCAACGAGCGGCTCGAGCGTCCGATCCAGCCGTTCAAACTGGCCCGCCGCTATGACATGATCCAGCGCCTGATCTATGATCCCGAGGTCAGCCGCGCCATCGCCGATCATGCCAGCGCTGAAGGCATCCCCGAGAATGTCGCGTTCGAGAAAGCCAAACGCTATGCGCGCGAGATCGTGCCGGGCTTTTCGGCGACCGCCTATTTCGGCTTCGCGATCCGCGCGGCAAAATGGCTGTCGCGTGCGCTTTACCGGGTGCGGCTCGGGCATTTCGACGAAACCGCCCTGGCCGGTGTGGATCAGGACGCGACCATCGTGTTCGTGATGAATCACCGCTCGAACATGGATTACGTGCTGGTCACCTGGCTTGCCGCCGAACGCTCGGCGCTCAGCTATGCGGTGGGGGAATGGGCGCGGGTCTGGCCGCTGTCGCGCCTGATCAAGGCGATGGGCGCCTATTTCATCCGCCGCAAATCGCGCAACGATCTCTATCGCCGGGTGCTGGCGCGCTATGTGCGCATGGCGACCGATGCGGGGGTGACGCAGGCGGTGTTCCCCGAAGGCGGGCTCAGCCTTGATGGCGGGCTGACGCCGCCCAAGCTGGGAATCCTGAAATACATCGTCGAGGGGCGGGCGCGCGATGCGCGTGATGTGGTCTTCGTGCCGGTGGCGATCAATTACGACCGCGTCTTCGAGGACCGCATTCTTGTCGCCGCCGGTGAGCGCGGCGAGCGCCGTTTTCACGCCCGTATCAGCGTGGTGGCGCGGTTCATCCTGCATCAGTTCTGGCTCTGGCTCACGCGGCGCTATCACCGCCACGGCTATGCCGCCGTCAGTTTCGGTGCGCCCCTGTCGCTGGCCGGTTTCCAGCAGGATCACCCAGGGGCGCCGGTCGAGGCGTTGGGCCAGCACCTCATGCAGCGGATCGGCGACGAGGTGCCGGTGGTGCCGGTGCCGCTGGTGGCGCGGGCGCTTCTGACTGAGGGCGCAATGCCCCGGTCCGGCCTCGAACAGGCCGTGGCGAAGATGGTCTCGCACCTGCCGCACCGGGATATGTGCCTGCCGCGCGCCGACATGGCGCATGCGGTCGAGTCCGGCTTGCGCACCCTTTTGCGCCGCGGGCTGGTCAGCGAAACCGACGGAGTCATCGCGCCGGTGGGTGAACATGAGGCGATTCTCGCCTTCTATGCCCGCTCGATTGCGCATCTTTTCTGCGCACGCAGCGTGTAGCTGCGTATTTTCTGCGATTGCGAGGTCATAAAATTACAAAAATGCCATTCCCGGCATTGCATTGTTGCGCGATGGATTATATCCCCTTGGTCGACACCGTGATTCTGCATCGCGGCAATTTTGATCGACAAGGAGGCTGGCAATGGCTCTGGATACCGAAACGGGCATCGCGCCCTACGACGCACCGGAAAAGGATCTCTACGAGATCGGCGAAATGCCCCCGCTGGGCTATGTCCCCCGGCAGATGTATGCTTGGGCCATCCGCCGCGAGCGCCACGGCACCCCCGACAAGTCCTTTCAGGTCGAAGTGGTCGATACCCCGGTTCTCGACAGCCACGAGGTGCTTGTCCTGGTGATGGCGGCGGGCGTCAACTACAACGGTATCTGGGCGGGCCTCGGCCAGCCGATCAGCCCCTTCGACGGTCACGGCGCCGATTATCACATCGCCGGTTCGGATGCCTCGGGCATTGTCTGGGCCGTGGGCGACAAGGTCAAAAGCTGGAAAGTCGGCGACGAGGTCGTGGTGCATTGCAACCAGGACGATGGCGACGACGAGGAATGCAATGGCGGCGACCCGATGTATTCGCCCAGCCAGCGCATCTGGGGCTATGAAACCCCTGACGGGTCCTTTGCGCAGTTCACCCGCGTCCAGGCGCAACAGCTTCTGCCGCGCCCGCGTCACCTGACATGGGAGGAAAGCGCCTGCTACACGCTGACGCTGGCCACCGCCTACCGGATGCTGTTCGGCCACCACCCGCATGAGCTCAAACCCGGCCAGAACGTGCTGGTCTGGGGTGCCTCGGGCGGTCTCGGCTCCTTCGCAATCCAGCTCATCAATGCGGCTGGCGGCAACGCGATCGGCGTCATATCGGAAGAGGACAAGCGCCAGTTCGTCATGGATCTCGGCGCCAAGGGTGTCATCAACCGCAAGGATTTCAGCTGCTGGGGTCAGTTGCCCACGGTGAACACCCCCGAATACGCCGAATGGTTCAAGGAAGTCCGCAAGTTCGGCAAGGCGATCTGGGACATCACCGGCAAGGGCAACAACGTCGATATCGTCTTTGAACATCCCGGCGAGGCGACGTTCCCGGTCTCGACCTTCGTCTGCAAGAAGGGCGGCATGGTCGTGATCTGCGCAGGCACCACCGGCTTCAACTGCACCTTCGACGTGCGCTACATGTGGATGCACCAGAAGCGCCTGCAAGGCAGCCACTTCGCCCATCTCAAACAGGCCGCCGCCGCCAACCGCCTGATGGTCGAGCGCCGCATCGACCCCTGCATGTCCGAGGTCTTCCCCTGGGAGCAGATCCCCGATGCGCATGTGAAGATGCTCAACAACCAGCACAAGCCGGGCAACATGGCCGTGCTGGTCCAGTCGCCGAAGACCGGCCTGCGCACCGTCGAAGACGTGCTGGACGCCGCCAAGTAAGCAAGCAACCCTCGGGGAGGAGGGTGAGCGCCCGCGACTCGGTATTTCCGGTCGCGGGCGTTCTGCCGTTCCGGGGATCATAACGCCCTGATTTCAAACAGCTCCGCCTTTCGGCGCCGCGCTATTCTGCCCGCTGCGAAAAAGAGGGATTCATTAACAGTCTGTTCGTGCTAAGATTGTATCGCCATTTCAATAACCCGTTATGCGGAGTATCGGCATGAAAAATGAATGGATCCTCGACGTGCTTGCCGACCTGGAGGCATTCGCCCGTCAGAACGGGTTGCCCGCGCTTGCCAGGCAACTGGGCGATACAAGGTTGCTGGCGGTGCTGGAACTGACGCCCGATGGCAATCATGACGCCGACGGGGGCGAGCAGAGGGCGCGCATCGGGACCGGTGCCGATTCCCAAGGGCTCGGCAAGCGGGTCTGATCGCCGTCCGCCTGTCCTTGCCTCTGCCTCTGCCTCTGGTGCTGGTCGCGCGGCTTGGATAGGGTCGCGCCATGTCCAGCAGCGCACTCACATTCTCCCACGATCAGGCCGAAGCCCATGACCGCATCGCCGAGATGCTGCGTGCCGCGGGCGTCGATCTCGACAGCGGGCAGCTCACGCCGCCGCGCGAAGGCGGTTCCGGCGTGATGGCGGTGGTCGGCAAGGCCGGCTCGGGCAAGACCCTGCTTCTGGCGGCGCTGTTTCGCGCCCTCGAAGAGGCGGGGGTCGATGTCGTGTCCGGCGATTGGGAGGGGCGACGGCGGCGCGACCGGCGCACGCTGGCGATCCTCGCACCCACCAACAAGGCCGCCAGCGTCCTGCGCATGCGCGGCGTGCCCGCCACCACCATTCACCGCATCCTCTACACACCGGTCTATCACCCCGAATACGCCAAGATCGCCGAATGGCTGGCAGGCAACGGCGAGCGCCCCGAGATCGACGGCATCACCGAAGAGGCCCTGAACCGCGCGCTCGCCTTCTTCCAGACCAATCGCTCGATCCCCGGCGCGCTGGCGGCGGCGGGTCTGCGCGGAAGCGATTTCATCACCGGTTGGACCCGGCGCGAGGAACCACTCGATATCGGCTTCGTCGACGAGGCCTCGATGCTCGACGACCGGCAGTTCGAGGACCTCAAGGAGATCTTCCCCAACCTGATCCTGTTCGGCGACCCCGCACAGCTTGCGCCGGTCAAGCAGTCGGGCTCGATGGTGTTCGATGGTCTGCCCGCGCCCGCCAAGCTGGAACTGCATCGCATCCACCGCCAGGACGCCGATAACCCGATCCTTGACCTCGCTCACGCGCTGGGCGATCCCGAGGTGGATTTCCACCGCTTTGAAACCCTCGTGCAAGAGGCTGCCCAACGTGACGAGCGCGTGCAATGGGCGCAGCGCGTCGAGGTGGACATGATGGCCCGCTCGCCGGTTCTGGTCTGGCGCAACGCCACCCGCATCCGGCTGATCCATGCCTTTCGCGCCGTGCATGGCGCGCCCGATGATGCCCTTCTCGAAGGCGAGCCGCTGATCTGCGACGGGATCGAACTGCCCGTCAAGCACCGCAAGAAACGCCTCGACCTCGAGGCGCGCGGCCTGATCAAGGGCGCGCAGGTGATCTATCTCGGGCCGGGGAACAAGCCCGGATTCTCGCGCCTGCATGTGATCGGCGCCGAAGACCCCCGCGTCAGCGCAGCCAGCATCGTCAAGATCGAGAAACCCGACGAGGAAGAACCCTTCATCCCCTTCGCCGCGGGCCTCGGGGCCACCTTCCTGCATGGGGCGGCGGTGACGATCCACAAGGCGCAGGGCAGCCAGTGGCGCGATGTGCAGGTCTTCGCGCCCGATCTCGCCATTGCCGCCCGGATGGGCCGGACCGAGGCGGGACAACCGCTGTGGAAACGGCTGGCCTATGTCGCGATTACCCGCGCCGAAGAACGCCTGCACTGGGTCGTGCGCAACCGCCTCGCCAAGCCCACCGGCCCCCTGCGGGTCGACGACCTGCGCAGCGCGCCCGTGCCCCTGAAACTCGAGGTCGAAACATGAAAACCATCCTCATCACCGGCGCCAGCGCCGGAATCGGCGCCGCCACGGCGCGTGCATGTCTTGATGCGGGTTGGCGTGTGGGCTGCGTCGCGCGGCGGGCCGCAGCGCTTCACGAGATGGCGGATGGCCACCCCAACGCGGTGATCCTGCCCTGTGATGTCACCGACGGGGCCGCCGTCGAAACCGCCTTCGATGCCTTCATGGCGGCTGCCGGGCGGCTTGATGTCCTCTTCAACAATGCCGGCACCTTCGGCCGCGCCGCCCTGATCGACGAACTCGATCATGACGAATGGCGCCAGGTGATCGACGTGAACCTGCATGGCATGTTCAACGCGGCCCGCGCCGCTTTCGCGCGGATGCGCGCCCAGGAACCGCAGGGCGGGCGGATCATCAATAACGGCTCGCTCAGCGCCCATGCCCCGCGCGCCCTGTCGGTTGCCTATACCACCTCCAAACACGCGATCACCGGCCTCACCAGAAGCCTGTCGCTCGATGGCCGCCCCTACGATATCGCCTGTGGTCAGATCGACATCGGCAATGCGCGCACCGAACTTCTCGAAGGGATCATCGCCGAGAACCCGGATGACCCGCCCCCCACGATGGACGTGGCCGAGGTCGGACGCGCGGTGCTCCACATGGCCAGCCTGCCGCCTGAGGCGAACATGCAGTTCATGACCCTGATGGCAACCAAGATGCCCTATATCGGGCGCGGCTGAACAGGGCCGTTCACCCGCCCCTTCATCTGGCCCGAAATACCTCGGGGGGGCCGGGGGGGCTGGCCCCCCGGACCGCGCCTGAGACCCTTCAGCCGGCTTTCTGGATTTCCACCGAGTGCGGATAGGGGATCGAGATGCCGCCCTTGTCGAAGGCTTCTTTCACCGCCTTGGTCATGTCGAACTTGAGGTTCCAGTAATCCGCCGCGTCGCACCACAGCCGAGCGGTCAGGTCGACGCTGCTGTCACCAAGATTCGTGACCCGCACCCAGGGCTCGGGATCGTCATGCACCCGCTGGTCCGCGCGCGCCAGGTCCAGGATCAGCCCCATCGCCTTGTCCGCGTCGTCATTGTAGTCGATTCCGAAGGTCAGATCGCAACGCCGCGTCTGGTAATGCGAAAGATTGGTGATGATCGCGCCCCAGGCCTGCCCGTTCGGGACGATGATCTGCACATTGTCCGGCGTCACCAGCTCGGTGAAAAAGAGGTTGAGATCCTTCACCGTGCCCGCGGTGCCGCCGATATCGACATATTGGCCCAGCTTGTAGGGCCTGAACAGGATCAGCATGAACCCTGCCGCCAGATCGCTCAGCGTGCCCTGAAGCGCCAGTCCGATCGCCAGCGTCGCGGCGCCCAGCATCGCCACCAGCGATGTGGCCTCGATGCCGAACAGGCCCAGCACGGCCACCAGCACCATCAGCAGGATCACCCATTTGACCATCGAGGCGACGAAACCGCCCAGCGTGTCGTCGATCCTCGGGTTGCTGTTGACCCGGCTGCGGATCACGCTGCTGATGACCCCCGCCGCGATCCAGCCCACGATCAGAACAACGGCGGCCTTTACCGCACTGATCACCAGCGGCGCATAGCCGCCAAGCTGCTCCATCAAACCTTCCATCCTGCTTTACTCCCGTATCTGTTCGCGTCCTCGATACCTCTCATGAAAAAAGGGGCCTGCGCAACCGCAGGCCCCCAGATGCTTGCGCCAGTGGCGCGGATCACTTCCTGAGCGCGTCGCGGATTTCCGTCAGCAGCTCCAGTTCGGTCGGCCCCGCAGGCGCGGCCTCGGCTTCGGCCTCTTCCTTCTTCGCGGCACTCTCCTTGGCGCGGTTCACCGCCTTGACCAGCAGGAAGACCACGAAGGCGATGATCAGGAAGTTGAGGATCGCCATCAAGAAGCGCCCCCATGCGAAAACCGCCGCCCCGGCCTCTTCCGCCTCGCCGATCGAGCCGAACTCACCCTCGCCCAGCAGCACATACTGACCCGCGAAATCGACGCCGCCCATGAACAGGCTGATGATCGGGTTGATCAGATCGCCCACGAGCGAGGTGACAATCGCCGTAAAGGCCGCACCGATGATGATGCCGACGGCCATGTCCATGACATTGCCCTTGGCGATGAAGTCCTTGAATTCCTGGATCATTTCACGGATCTCCTGTCCCTGTTTCACTCATACCCGCAGCGATCATTGCCTGCGCGCCGAGATATTGACCCGGTTTCCGGTAAAAAGGCCAGCTATTTGATGGGAATTACGCGGGGCCTCTCCCCCTCGCTTTCGCGCGCTGTGCAGGCGTTCAGCCCTCCAGCGTGCCCTCCAGCACATAGCGCAGGATCGCGACCACCTGTTCAGGCTCGCGCGCCACCGCCAGCGCGGCCGCGTTCACCTCCTTCAGGGCATGGTCATGCTCGGGCGGTTGCAGCACGATCAGCGACTTGCCCAGCGCAGATGCATAACCCGCATCAAACGCGGCGTTCCACTGCTTGTACTTCTCGCCGAAACGCACCACGACCACATCGGCATCCTCGATCCCCTTGCGGGTGCGGATCGCGTTGATCTTCGCGCCCTTGTGGTCGTGCCAGAACTTGTCCTCTTCCGCCCCGAGGATCGCGACACCGCAATCGTCGCTGGCACCGTGATCGGTGACCGGGCTGTTGAACCGCAGGTCCAGCCCCTTGGCCCCCTCGAGGATGCGCTCGCGCCAGTCGGTATGGATCTCACCCGAGAGATAAACGTTCAATGTCATGGGGTCTCCTGATCTGTTCTTTCGCGTTCCCCTGCTACATAGCCCGCAACCGGCTTGGCGTCATCCGCCTCGCGCGGATTTCAGGTTCATGCGCGCGCGCTCGGGTGTTATCTTGCCGTGACCTCACTACCCTCATCGCCTTCAGGAGTTCTTGATATGCATCCTCGCCTGGTTCTCCCTTTCTGCGCCGCTGTCGTTCTGTCCACGGCCCCGGCCCTGGCCGCCGATCCCGTCGCGGCGATACTGGACGCGGCGCGCGCGGGATGCGCCTCCTACGAGAACGGCCGGTTCGACGCAGGCGATGCCGTCACCAGTATCGACCTCACGGGCGACGGAGTCCCCGATCATGTGGTGGATGAAAGCCGGTTCACATGCAGCTCCGCCGCCTCGATGTATTGCGGCAGCGGCGGCTGCATGCTCCATGCGGTGGTCGGGCAGGATAGCTGGCGCTTCCAGGCCGAGGCGTGGCGCGTCATCGACTGGGACGGGCAACCGATCATCCTGATCGCGCGCGATGGCGGATGGTGCGGCGGCACCGGGGCGCAGATCTGCTACGAAGCCGTCTCATGGAGCCACGGCGACATGCTCAGCGTCATGGCGCCACCGCAGTGAGGGCGCGTTTCACCCGCGCAGCGTGCCGCCCGTGGCCTTCTCGACCTTCTCGACGATCTTGCGGCTCACCGCCTCGATATCGGCCTCGTTGAGGGTCTTCTCGGTCGGCTGAAGCCGCACGGTCACGGCCAGCGATTTCTTGCCCTCGCCAAGGCTGCCGCCGATGAACTCGTCAAAGACGCGCACATCGTCGATCAGCGCCTTGTCGGCCCCGGCGGCGGCATTGACCAGCGTCAGCGCCTCGGTCCCGGCATCCACCACGAAGGCGAAATCGCGCTCGACGGCCTGCAGGTCGCGCAGTTCCAGCGCGGCGCGGCCCGTGGCCTTCCGGCGCGGCAGCGGGATCTCGCCGGGGAAGAGGGTGAAGGCCACCGCCGGACCCTTCACATCCATCTGCTCCAGCGTGCGGGGGTGCAACTCGCCGAAAATGCCCAGCACCTTCTTGGGGCCAAGGCAGATGCGCCCGTGGCGACCGGGATGGAACCAGCCCGGCCCGTCGCGCAGGATCTGCACCTTGTCGGGCGCACCCAGCGCGGCCAGCACCGCCTCGGCATCGGCCTTGGCATCGAACAGGTCGACCGCGCGCGCCTCGCCATGCACATCCTTGGGGCCAGTCCGGCCCACCAGCAGCCCTGCAACCTGCACATGCTGTTCCTCGGGCTCACCACCGTGAAAGGCATGGCCCACCTCGAACAGTGCCAGGTCCATATGGCCGCGCGCCTGGTTGCGCGCCGCCGCCTGCAACAGCCCCGCCAGCAGCTCGGGGCGCATATGGCTCATCTCCGAACTGATCGGATTGGCCAGCATCGTGGCGTCGTCGCCACCCCCGAACAGCACCGCGCTCGCATGGTCGATGAAACTGTAGGTCACGCATTCATTATAGCCGAGCGCCGCAGCGGTGCGCCGCGCGATCTGCTCGCGCCTCTGCATGGGCGACAGGATCGGCTTGGGAACGCCGGGCTCGGCGCGCGGCAATGGCTTGCCCTCGAGCTTCGTCAGCGACGCGATGCGTGCCACCTCCTCGACAAGATCCGCCTCGCCCATCACGTCGGGGCGCCAGCTTGGCACATGCGCCATGTCGCCTTCCAGCTTGAAGCCCAGTGCCGTCAGCGTGCGCCGCTGCTCGGCCTCGGGAATATCCATGCCCACCAGCGACTGCACGCGCTTGGGGTCCAGCCGATAGGCGCGGTTCACATTCGGCACCTCACCGGCGACCACGACACTGGATGCCTCGCCGCCGCACAGATCAAGGATCATCTGCGTCGCCAGTTCCAGCCCCTCCATGTTGAAACCCGGATCGATGCCGCGCTCGTTGCGATAGCGCGCGTCCGAATTGATCTTGAGGCCGCGTCCCGTCGCCGCGATCTGGATATGGTCCCAGACCGCCGCCTCGAGGAACACGTTCACCGTCTCGCCGGTGGCGCCGGTGGCCAGCCCGCCCATGATGCCGCCGATGCTCTCGACGCCCTGATCGTCCGAAATCACCACCATGCCGGGGGCGAACTCATAGCTCTTCTCATCAAGCCCCACCAATGTCTCGCCGCCCTTGGCGCGATGCACCCGCAGGTCGCCGCTCACCTTGTCGGCATCGAACACATGCAGCGGGCGGTTGCGGTCATAGGTGAAGAAATTCGTGATATCCACCAGCGCCGAGATCGGCCGCAGGCCGATGGCGCGCAGCCGGTCCTGCAGCCATTGCGGCGAAGGCCCGTTGGCGACGCCCCGGATCACCCGCCCGGCAAAGACCTCGCAGCCACCCTCGCGCGTGTCCTCGTCGATGGTCACATTGATCGGGCAGGGGAACTGCCCCTCCACATGGGCCTGCGGTGCGGGCTTCATCTGCCCCAGCCCGCGTGCAGCCAGGTCCAGCGCAATGCCGCGCACGCCCAGAGCATCGGGCCGGTTCGGGGTGATGGCGATCTCGATCACCGGGTCGACTTTGGCGGGATCATGCTCGGCCAGCCAGTCGGTAAACGCCTGCCCGACTTCGCCCGAAGGCAGCTCGATAATCCCGTCATGCTCTTCCGAAAGCTCCATCTCGCGCTCGGAACACATCATCCCGTGGCTCTCGATGCCGCGGATTTTGCCGACCCCGATCGTGGTGTCGATCCCCGGCACATAGACACCGGGGCTGGCGATGACCACGGTGATCCCCTCGCGCGCATTGGGTGCCCCGCAGATGATCTGCGTCTCGCCGTCCGCCGTGGCCACCTGGCAAACTTTCAGCTTGTCGGCATCGGGGTGCTTCTCGGCCTTCACCACCTTGCCGATCGTAAAGGCGCGCAAGCGTTCGGCGGGGTCCGAGACCTCCTCGACCTCCAGCCCCAGATCGGTCAGCGTCTCTGCGATCTCGGCCAGGCCGGCCTCGGTCTCAAGATGGTCTTTCAGCCAGGACAGGGTGAATTTCATCGGCTCTCATCCACGAAAGGAACATTGTTCAATGCGCGTTTAGCCTATCCGGCGCAGGGGGAAAACCCCGCAGCGTGTCAGGGCCTCCGCCTTCTTCTGTTTGGAAATATCCCGGGGAGCGCGAGGGGCTGGCCCCTCGCTGACGCCGCGCGCATCCGCGCGCAACCGCTCTGGGGTGCTCACCCCTCGATCCGCCGCGCCAGGCTGTCGATCTTCCCCATCCGCCACAGATGGATCTCGCGCGCCAGGCGCAGCGTCGGCTTGAGACAGAAACAGGCCGAGCCGACAATGAACAACACGATCGCCTGGGTCTCGAAATCGGCCCAGAGAAACAGGACCGACCCGATCAGAAAACAGATCGCGGCGCTGAAATCGACCACCGTATAGGCGATCTCATAGGCCGCATAGATCCTTCGCGTATCGGCATTTCGCTGGCGGGATTCATGTCGGAACAGGCGCATGTGCGGGCCTCCGGTTGGCTGCGGATTATCGGCGCGGCGTCCTCACCGCGCGTTGCTGTGCTCGCCGTCTACCTGCTCAACCCGCCGCGCACCGTCGGCACGTCCAGCGCGCTGAAGCCGTAATGGCGTAGCCAGCGCAAGTCGGAATCGAAGAACGCGCGCAGGTCGGGGATGCCGTATTTCAGCATCGCGATCCGGTCGATCCCCATGCCAAAGGCAAAGCCCTGCCAGGCCGCCGGGTCGATATTCCCCGCCATCAAGACCTTGGGATGGACCATGCCGCTGCCCAGGATTTCCAGCCAGTCGTCGCCTTCGCCCACCTTGAGCGTGCCGCCTTCCCAGCTGCAGCGGATATCCACCTCGGCCGAAGGTTCGGTGAAGGGGAAATGCGAGGCACGGAAGCGCAGGTCGACGCCATCGACCTCGAAATAGGCTTTCACGAACTCTTCCAGCACCCATTTCAGGTTGGCCATGGAAATGTCCTTGTCCACCGCCAGCCCTTCGACCTGGTGGAACATCGGTGTATGGGTCTGGTCGTAATCGGCGCGATAGACGCGGCCCGGACAGATCACCCTGAGCGGCGCGCCCTGCAATTCCATCGAGCGGATCTGAACCGGGCTCGTATGGGTGCGCAGAACATGCGGCGGGCGCGTATCGTCCGCGTCGCGGTGCATATAGAACGTGTCCATCTCGGCGCGCGCCGGGTGGTGGCCGGGAATGTTGAGCGCGTCGAAATTATGCCAGTCGCTTTCCACCTGCGGCCCCTCGGCCACGGCAAAGCCCATATCGGCGAAGATCGCGGTGACTTCCTCGCTGACCTGGCTGACGGGGTGGATGGTGCCGTTTCGGCGCGACCGGCCGGGCAGGGTGACATCCAGCCACTCGCCGCGCAGGCGCTCGTCGAGGGCGGCATCTCCCAACCCCTGTTTCTTGGCCGAGAGCGCCGAATTGATCTCGTCTTTCAGCGCATTGAGCTTCGGCCCCATGACCTGCCGCTCCTCGGGCGTCATCTTGCCCAGCTCGCGCATCTTGAGGCTGATCTCGCCCTTCTTGCCAACGGCCTGGACGCGCAGGTTCTCCAGCGCGGCCTCGTCGCCGGCATTGGCGATCGCGGTCAGGTACTTGTCTCTGAGGTCGTCCATCTGTCTCACCCGTTTGGCGTCACGGGCGGGTTACCGCGCTTGGCGCGCCAGCGCAAGTGACTGGCGCCGGCCGCGGAGGCGGTTCAGGCCGCCGGGTCAGGCGGGACGGGCGCGCTGGACCTCCTGGTCATGCGCCGCCAGCAGGCGGCGGGCCTTCTCGCTCAGAAGCGTCAGAACGGGCTGTTGCGGTGAGCTCTGCATCTGCATCTCCATCCAACGGGCGGCCGGACGGGCCGCGATCCGTCGTTCAGGGTGCATGTCGAATCCGCCGGAATAAGGGCAGGGCCGGGGCAATTTCGGGCACGCCCGCAGGCGGCGCACAACGAAAACCGCCGCCAGCGCGGGGCTGACGGCGGTTGTTCAGGTGCTTTGCGTTCTGTCCCTCGAACGCGGCTGGCTTATGATGCCAGGGCGCCTTTCGCCTGATCGACGATGGCACCGAATGCTTCGGGTTCGCGCACGGCCAGATCGGCCAGAACCTTGCGGTCCACTTCGATCCCGGCCAGCGACAGCCCGTTGATGAAGCGCGAATAGGTCAGGCCTTCATCATGGGCGCGCACGGCGGCATTGATCCGCTGGATCCACAGCGCGCGGAAATTGCGCTTGCGGTTCTTGCGGTCGCGCGTGGCGTATTGGTTGGCCTTGTCGACGGCCTGACGGGCCACCTTGAAGGTATTCTTGCGACGTCCGTAATAGCCTTTGGCGGCCTTGACGACTTTCTTGTGACGGGCGTGGGTAACGGTCCCACCTTTGACGCGTGACATGGTTCAGGTCTCCTTGGCCTTAGCGGGAATAGGGCATCATCGGGCGGACGATCTTGGCGTCTGCCTCGGACATGACCGTGGTGCCACGGGCGTCACGGATGAACTTGGTGGTGCGCTTGATCATGCCGTGGCGCTTACCCGCCTGTCCGCATTTGATCTTGCCGCTGGCCGTCACCTTGAACCGCTTCTTGCAGCTCGACTTGGTCTTCATCTTGGGCATTTCCGGCTCCTCTTCAGGTTCGGTGGAACGCGCGACTCGGCATGCCACTTCGGCCGGCCACGCGGTATCAGAGCGCGCCGTATACGCCGACTCACTCTGTTTCGCAAGGGGGTGTCACCGTGAAAGACGGGTTCGTGGCCGCAGCGCCAAAGCAATGCATCCTGCGCCCGGTCGGCGCCGTCTTACTGCCCGCCGATCCGGTCACGCAGCAGTTCACCCACCTTGATGTAGTCGGCGTTCTTCACCCCGTGCGCGACCGGATGCGGCATCATCAGGAACTGCGTGCCGCCGGTCTGGCTGTGGAACAACTTCTGATGCGCCGGGTGGCGCACCAGCGGGCCAGACACGCGCTCCCAGTGTTTCCTGAGGGTCGAGCCATAGAACAGCACGGCGGCGGGCCGATGTTCGGCGACGAGCGCTTTCAGCTTTTGCGCACGCTTGTCGGCAACCTCCGCCATATAGGCCTTGCGGCTCTGCAGATAGTCGAGATCGGTGTGATCCTTGACCCACCAATCGCCCGTACTCGGCGACGGCAGGGGCATCAGTTCGATAAAGCATGTGGGCACCAGCACAGGTTCGATACGACCCAGCGACATGATCTGGAACCGGCGCGTGTCGCTTGTATTCGTCCGATGGCCATAGGCGGCCAGATAGGTCTTGATCAGCTTGGACCATGTCCTTTGCACCCTGGCCCGTTCTTCGAAATGCTCAGGCGCGCCGATCGCTTGATGATACCCGGCCGCATCGTCCAATTGCCGCTCGCCACGCGTGTGCCAGGCATTGATGCGCTTGGGAAAGTCCTTCTCACCGCAGGATTCCTCCATTCCGACCATCCAGATCGGGGCCTCGAAACTTCCATAGCCCCAGAATAAGTCAATGAAACGGCTGAGAATTCCGGATTCGACGTGTTCTTTATCGGTCAAAACGACCTCCACTCTTTACTCACTTACAGGCGCGCGCGCTGCTCCGCCCCTCAGGGCAGATACCGTGCCACCACGCGTACGAAGGTGTCGGGCACATCGCTGATCGTGTAGCCGCCGGGCTTGCTCGAGATTGCCCAGACCAACAGCGCCCCGCCCGCGATGATCGTGAAGGCGGCGACGCGCGGCGCGTGTCCGTCGCTGAACGCGGCGATGATCGAGGGAATGGACAGGATGATCAGCACAAGGCCGACAATCAGCGCAAGATCATGGTCCATTCAACTCTCCGATACGGGAAACAGGCTGCGACAGGCGCAGTTTAACCCGGATCGGTCGCGTATATCAAACTTTCCTGACAGGGCGCGACACGCAGGATGTTGGTGGTGCCCGGCACGTTGAAAGGCACGCCCGCCGTCACCACGATCTGATCGAGCGGCTCGGCATAGCCTTCCTCGCGCGCCGCGCGCGCCGCATTCAGCACCGCCTGCTTGAAGCGCTCAAGCTGGCCGGTCATCACGCAATGCACGCCCCATGTCAGCGCCAGCCGCCGCGCGGTGCCCAACAGGTTGGTCATCGCGATGATCGGCACGCGCGGGCGTTCGCGCGCAGTCAGAAGTGCGGTCGTGCCCGACTGCGTGAAACAGCAGATCGCCTTGATATCCGTGGTTTCGGCGATCTCGCGCGCGGCGGCGACGATACCGTCGGCCACCGATGTGCGGCTGACCCGGCGCGAGGCCTCGATCACCTCCTGGTAGGTGGGGTCGTCCTCGACCTCGCGGGCGACATTGTCCATCGTCGTGACCGCCTCGACGGGGTAATCTCCCGCCGCCGATTCCGCCGACAGCATGATCGCATCCGCGCCCTCGTAAATGGCCGTGGCCACGTCGCTCACCTCGGCGCGGGTGGGCATCGGGCTCTCGATCATCGATTCCAGCATCTGTGTGGCGACAATCACCGGCTTGGCGGCGGCGCGGCACTTGCGCACCAGGCGCTTCTGGATGGGGGGCACGTTCTGCACCGGCAGTTCCACCCCCAGATCGCCGCGCGCCACCATGATCCCGTCCGAGGCCTCGAGGATCGCGTCGAACTGCGTCACCGCCGAGGGTTTCTCGATCTTGCTCAGGATCGCGGCCCGGCCAGCCGCCAGTTCGCGCGCTTCGGTCACGTCCTCCGCCCGCTGCACGAAACTCAGCGCCAGCCAGTCGATGCCCAGCCCGCAGACGAATTCCAGGTCGGCACGGTCCTTTTCCGAAAGCGCCGCCAGCGGCAGCACCACATCGGGCACATTGACCCCCTTGCGGTTGGAAATGGTGCCGCCGATGACCACTTCGGTCTGCGCGAAATCCTTGCCGCATTCGATCACCTTGAGGCGGATCTTGCCGTCATTGACCAACAGGCTCGCGCCCGGTTCGAGCGCGGCAAAGATCTCGGGATGGGGCAGGCAGACGCGGTTCGCGTCGCCCTCGGCCTCGTCCAGGTCCAGCCGGAACGCCGCACCCTCGATCAGCTCCTCCTCGCCATTGGCGAAACTGCCGACCCTCAGCTTCGGCCCCTGAAGGTCCGCCAGGATCGCAATCGGGCTGTTCAGCTCTTCTTCGATCTGGCGGATGATGCGGTGCTTTTCGGCGATCTCTTCATGAACGCCGTGGCTCATGTTCAGGCGGAACACGTCCGCGCCCGCCTCATGCAGGGCGCGAATCGTGTCGTAATCCGACGAGGCGGGGCCAAGCGTGGCCACGATCTTGACGTTGCGGTGGCGTTTCATCCGGGAATTCCTGTCTTTATTCGCCGCCCGGTGTCACCATCCGGGCGCGTCCTGTCAATGGGCTGCCGGGTCCGGCATGGTCCCTGGCTGCTCGGTTGGCCATATGTTACCGCTAACGGCGCAGCAAGGTCCATTCCCAATTCACATCCTCTTTCATCTGTCCTAGAGGATGCGCAAAGGACATGACACCGCGATGACCTATCAACCCTTTTTCATAGAGGGCGCAGAGCGCCCCGCCCGCTGGCTGGTCACCTGCGACCATGCCGCCAACACCGTGCCGCCCTTCGTCAACGGCGGCACCCTCGGCCTGCCCGAGGCCGACATGAACCGCCATATCGCCTATGATGTGGGCGCCGCCGGTGTGGCGCGCGAACTGGCGCGGCATCTCGATGCGCCCGTGATCCTGTCGAATTTCTCGCGCCTCGTGATCGATCCGAACCGTGGCGAGGACGACCCGACCCTGTTGATGAAGCTCTATGACGGCACGATCATTCCCGGCAACCGCCACGCCGGGCAAGAGGAACTGGAGCGCCGCCTCAACCGCTGTTACCGGCCCTATCACACGGCCCTGTCGGAACTGGCCGCGCGCCAGCGCGACACGGTGATCGTGTCGGTTCACAGCTTCACCCGACAGCTTCGCGCGCGCCCGCCCCGGCCCTGGCATGTGGGTGTGCTCTATGCCGCCGACCGGCGCCTGTCGCGACCCTTCATCGACCTGCTTCACGACGAGCAGGATCTCTGCATCGGCGAGAACGAACCATACGGCGGCCATCTTCCCGGCGATGCCATCGCCCGCCACGCAATCGCCCATGAGCGCCCCAACACGCTCCTCGAATTGCGCAACGACCTGATCGAAACCCCCGACACGCAGGCCGCATGGGCGTGCCGCCTCGCCCCCATCCTGACCGAGGCCGCGCGCCGCGCCGGGGTCTGACGCCGCACCGACGCCTTGAACGCACGCGCCCTTGTGCGCATGTTGAAGCTGACACCAAGGAGGACCGTCATGGACGACCGGACACGCATCGAACTCGAGGCCGCCGCCTTTCGCACCCTGCGCGAACACCTGATGGAAAAACGCCCCGACGTGCAGAATATCGACATGATGAACCTGACCGGGTTCTGCCGCAACTGCCTCAGCCGCTGGTATCAGGAGGCCGCCAATGCCCGTGGCATCGAGATGACCAAGGACGAGGCGCGCGAGATCTTCTACGGCATGCCCTACGAAGACTGGAAAGCCGGCCACCAGACCGAGGCCAGCCCCGAGAAGCAGGCCGAGTTCCGGCAGGCCTTCGCGCAGAACGTGGGTAACCCCGACAAGCCCGGCTGAACCGGCGCCCGCGGCGCGTTTTCATGCGCCGGAGAGATTGCGCCTCTGGCGCGGACTCTGCCAATTTGTACAAAACTTGCGCGCGCCGGGGCGGACCCGGCGCGAAAGATGTACGAAACCGCCGTACAAAACGGACGTTTCGTACACGTCCCGCGCGCCTCAGATCGCCTTTTTCAGGCTTTCCTCGAGGTAGATTTCACGCAGCCTTCTGGCCACCGGACCCGGCTTGCCATCGCCCAGGCTCGCGCCGTCGATCTCCACCACCGGCATCACGAAGGCGCTGGCCGAGGTCACGAAAGCCTCGTCCGCAGTCTTCGCTTCCTCAATGGTAAAAGGCCTTTCCTCGACTTCCATCTGCGCTTCGCGCGCAAAGCGCAGCACCGCCGCGCGGGTGATCCCGTGCAGGATGTCGTTGCTCAGCTGGCGCGTGATGATCCGCCCGCCCTTGACGATATAGGCGTTGTTGCTGGTCCCTTCGGTGACATGCCCGTCCTCCACCATCCACGCATCATCACACCCCGCCTTCTTGGCCATCATCTTGCCCATCGAAGGATAGAGAAGCTGCACGGTCTTGATGTCGCGGCGGCCCCAGCGAACGTCATCTATGCTTATGATTTTCAAACCCTTTTCCGCCTGCGGGCTGTTGGCCAGGCCGGGCTTCGATTGGGTGAAAAGCACCAGTGTCGGGGCCGTGGTCTCCGGGTCCGGAAAAGCGAAATCGCGGTCGCCATCGCTGCCGCGCGTGACCTGGAGATAGATCAGCCCGTCGTCTATATCGTTGACGCGCACCAGTTCGCGGTGGATATCCAGCAACTCGTCGAAGGCTTCGGGCTTGGGCATGTCGAGCTCATTGAGCGACCGCTCCAGCCGTTTCAGATGCCCCTCGAAATCGATAAGCTTGCCGCCCAGCACACTGGTCACCTCATAGACCCCGTCAGCCATCAGGAAGGCCCGGTCGAAGATCGAGACCCTGGCTTCGGTCTCGGGCAGGTATTCGCCATTCAGGTATACGGTGCGCATGTTCTTCATCCCCACAATGCGGCCTTGGGCGGATGCACCCCGGCCTCGTCAAACGTCAAACCCTCGTCCCGGTCTTCAGCTAGCAACAGCGGCCCGTCAAGATCCGTTACCAGAGCGCCCTGTGCCACCAGAACCGCCGGCGCCATCGCCAGCGAACTGCCCACCATGCAGCCCACCATCACCTTGTAACCGTCCGCTTTCGCGGCGTCGCGCAGGGCCAGGGCCTCGGTCAGGCCACCGGTCTTGTCGAGCTTGATATTGACCACGTCATATTTCCCCTTCAGCCCGGGCAGGCTGTCGCGGTCATGGCAGGATTCATCTGCGCAGACCGGCAGGGGGCGCTCGATTCCGCGCAGCGCCTCGTCATCGCCTGCGGGCAGGGGCTGTTCCACAAGGCTCACGCCAAGCCGCACCAGATGCGGCGCCAGTTCGGCATAGACCTCTGCGCTCCAGCCCTCGTTGGCATCGACGATGATGCGGGATTTGGGCGCTCCTGCGCGCACCGCTTCGACGCGCTCCATGTCGTCGGGCGTGCCCAGCTTGATCTTCAGAAGCGGGCGATGCGCGTGTTTCGCGGCCTGTTCGCGCATGGCGTCCGGCGTGTCCAGCGACAGGGTGTAGGCTGTGATTTCGGGCTTCGGCTCGGGCAGCCCGGCCAGCTCCCACACGCGCTTGCCCGCGCGCTTGGCCTCAAGATCCCACAGCGCGCAATCCACCGCGTTGCGCGCCGCCCCGGCGGGCAGCAGGTCCTGCAACCGGGCGCGATCGAAGGTCTCGGGCAGGCCCTCGATCTGCGCGGCCACGGACTCCAGCGTCTCGCCATAGCGGGCATAGGGCACGCATTCGCCGCGCCCGCTCACGCCGCCATCGTTCAGATGCACCGTCAGCACCTGCGCTTCACTGCGCGAACCGCGGCTGATCGTGAAGACCTGCGCCAGCCGGAACACATCACGGGTCAGCGATATCTCCACGCTCTTCTCCTTCATCGTTCTTCAAATACTCATCTGCCCGGCCGCGTCATCGCGCCGCCGGGCGAGGCGATCAGATCACAGGGCGGCCAGCGCGTCCACCAGCTTGCCCGGTCCGAACCGATAGGGGTCGGTCGCGGGCAGATCCATGCTGCTTTCGATCTCGGCGAGATAGGCCTTCGCGTCCTCTTCGCTCATATGCTGGGTGTTCACCGACACGCCTGCCACCACGCAGCCGGAATTGGCGATGCGCGCCAGCGGCAGCGCGGTGTCGCGCAGCTCTTCCAGCGAGGGCGGGGTGTAATCCGGCAAGCCGCGCATTTGCGCGCGCGTCGGCTCGTGGCACAGGATCAGCGCATCCGGCTGGCCGCCATGAATGAGCGCCATGGTCACACCCGAATAGGAGACATGGAACAGGCTGCCCTGACCCTCGATCAGGTCCCAGTGATCCTCGTCATTGTCCGGCGTCAGCCATTCGACCGAACCGGCCATGAAATCCGCGATCACGGCGTCCAGAGGGACACCGTCGCCGGTGATCAGGATGCCGGTCTGCCCGGTTGCGCGGAACGTCGCCTTCATGTTGCGCGCGTGCATCTCGCGCTCCATCGCGATCGCCGTATACATCTTGCCGACCGAACAATCGGTGCCCACAGGCAGGCAGCGCTTGCCGCGGCGCTTCTTGCCGTCGGCGATGGGGTAATCCACCTCGGGCACGCGCACGTCATGCAGGCTGCGCCCGGTCGCCTCGGCCACGGCCACAAGGTCGGGTTCGTTGCGCAAGAGGTTGTGCAGCCCCGCGGCGAGGTCGAAACCTTCCTCCAGCGCGGCGACCAGAACCTTTTTCCATTCCTTCGAGATCACGCCGCCCCGGTTGGCGACACCGATCACCAGCGTCTTGGCACCGGCGGCGCGGGCCTCTTCCAGGGTCATGTCGCTCAGCCCCAGGTCGGCGCCGCAGCCCGGCAGGCGCAGCTGGCCGACGGCATTGTCGGGGCGCCAGTCGCGGATGCCGATGGCCACCTTGGCGGCCAGCATGTCGGGCGCATCGCCCAGAAACAACAGGTAAGGGGTCTCGATCATGACGGCTCCTTTCGGGAATCACGTTTCGGGGGATTTTCCTACAGTATGGGCGCGATGTTCTGTGGGAAATCGAAGTAAAAATCCACCAGTACGCAAGAATATCCCGCTTGTGCGACGTTCTACAGAATTTTTCCCCATACGCAAACGCCACTTCCGGCTGCGGTCCCGTGATGCTGCTGCGCAGAAACCGGTTGCGGGGGCGGGCGCAATTTTATACCGGTTGGCCGATCAAAAGTGAAACATTCGACAAGAGGCCGCGCATCATGAGCTTCCGCCTGCAACCGCCCGCCCCCGCCCGTCCCAACCGCTGCCAGCTCTTCGGCCCCGGCTCCAATACCAAGCTGTTCGAGAAGATGGCGGCCAGTGCGGCGGATGTCATCAATATCGACCTCGAGGACTCGGTCTCGCCCGGTGACAAGGACACGGCGCGCGCCAACACCATCCAGGCGATCAACGATGTGGACTGGGGGCAGAAGACCCTGTCGGTGCGCATCAACGGTCTGGATACGCCGTTCTGGTATCGCGACGTGGTGGACCTTCTGGAACAGGCGGGCGACCGGCTCGATCAGATCATGATCCCCAAGGCGGGCTGCGCGGCGGATATCTATGCCGTCGATGCGCTGGTGACCGGGGTCGAGGCCGCCAAGAGCCGCAAGAAGCGCATCAGCTTCGAGGCGATCATCGAATCCGCCGCCGGCATCGCCCATGTCGAAGAGATCGCCGCCGCCAGCCCCAGGATGCAGGCGCTCAGCCTCGGTGCGGCGGATTTCGCCGCCTCGATGGGCATGGCGACCACCGGCATCGGCGGCACGCAGGAAAGCTATTACATGCTGCGCGAGGGACAGAAATACTGGTCTGATCCCTGGCACTGGGCGCAGACCGCCATCGTCGCGGCATGCCGCACGCATGGGCTGTTGCCGGTCGATGGCCCGTTCGGGGATTTCTCGGATGACGAGGGTTTCCGCGCACAGGCGCGCCGCTCGGCGACGCTGGGCATGGTCGGCAAATGGGCGATCCACCCCAAGCAGATCGCGCTGGCGAACGAGATCTTCACCCCTTCCGCCGAAGCCGTGCAGGAAGCCCGCGAAATCCTGAAGGCGATGGACGAGGCCAAGGCGCGCGGCGAAGGCGCGACCACCTACAAGGGCCGTCTGGTGGATATCGCCTCGATCAAGCAGGCCGAGGTGATCGTGCGCCAGGCCGAGATGATCGACGCCATGTAAGGACCGCCCGGCATGACCCGGACATGAAAAACCCCGGCAGGGCCTTGGACCTTGCCGGGGTTTTGCCGTTTCCGGGGCGCCCGTGGCGCCGTGCGATCAGGCCGCGTTGGGCAGGATCACGATCTCGACCCGGCGGTTCTGCGCGCGGCCCGAATCGGTCAGGTTATCCGCGATCGGCTGGTTCTCGCCCCGGCCAAAGGTCTGGATGCGCCCGAAGGAAACGCCGCCCTGCATCAGCACATCGGCCACCGCATTCGCGCGCCGCTCCGAGAGCTGCTGGTTATAGGAGGCCGCGCCGGTGTTGTCGGTATGACCGACCACCTGCACCGACGAATCGGGATAATCGCGCAGGCTGTCCGCCACGGTCAGCAGGTCGCTGCGCAGTCCGGGACGGACGGCGGCGCTGTCCACGTCGAACAGGATGTCCTGCGGCATGGTTACGATCAGGCGGTCACCGGTATTGGTGATGCGGATGCGGTCGTTGTCCAGCTCCTGGCGAAGCTGCGCTTCCTGCTTGTCCAGCATGTTGCCATAGGCCGCGCCGCCCGCTGCGCCAAGCGCACCGCCGATGATGGCGCCCTTGCCCTTGTCGTCGCTGACCGCGGCGCCAAGCCCCGCGCCCAACAGGCCGCCCAGAAGCGCGCCCTGCTTTGTTTTCTGGCGCGGGTCATTGCCGTTGACCATTGCCGGGTCGGTGCATGCCGTGGCCATCAGCAGGGATGTGCCGGCAAGAATAAGAAGTGAATGTCGTGCTCGGATCATGAATGAAGCCTTGTGTTGATTGCCCGATTGGCCGGGTCTGGGGACAGAATAGGCAATGCCGTCCCCCGACCCAAGGAAAACCGGGGGGAAATCGGCGGCAATCCGCGCATATCTGATACCCGGGCGCGCCGTCAGGCCTCGGCGCGCGCACTTTCCCAGGCCAGCATCGCCCGTTTGACCGGCAAGCCCCAGTGATAGCCGCCAAGCCCGCCCGATTTTCGCATCGCCCGGTGACACGGGATAAGGAAACTGACCGGATTGCGCCCCACAGCGGTGCCCACGGCGCGCACCGCGCGCGGGCTGCCGATGGCGTGCGCGATGTCGGAATAGGTGGTGACATGGCCGCTCGGCACGCGCAGTAACGCCTCCCAGACCTTGATCTGAAACGGCGCGCCGATCATGTGCAGCGCCGCTTCGCCGCGTCCTTCAAAGGCCGCTTCGACCCAAGGCGCGATACTGTCCGGGTCATGCTCGAACCGCGCGGCGGGCCAGCGCCCCGCCATGTCCTGCCAGGCGGCAACGCGCCCGCATTCCTCGGCAAATGCCAGCCCGCACAGCCCCTTGTCGGTGCCCATTGCCAGCACCTCGCCAAAGGGACTTGCGAACCAGCCGTGGCGAATCGTCAGCCCCTTGCCCCGCCGCGCGTATTCGCCGGGGCTCATGGCGTCCCATCTCAGGAACAGGTCATGCAGCCGCCCGGTGCCCGACAGCCCCGCAGCCACAGCGGTCTCCAGCACCGTGTGGCGCTCGGCCAGCAGCGCCTTGGCATGTTCCAGCGTCAGGTATTGCTGATACCGCTTGGGCGAGACTCCGACCCAGGCCGAGAACAGGCGCTGAAAATGCGCCGGACTCATGTTCAACTCGGTGGCCAGCGACTCAAGCGGTATCCGCTCGCCCGCCGCATCGATCTTGTCCAGCGCCCGGCGCATCACGTGGTAATGATAGCTCTGCGCTTTCGCGCTCTCGCTCGGCTCGACCGTAAGGGCATCTGCAGGGGCATCTTTCATGGTTTCGCTCATGGTCTCGTCTTTGTTCATGTCCCAAGATTAAGACGCGCGGCGCCCTGCGGCGACCCGAATGTTGCGCATTGGGTTCTTTCGGGGCAAAAGGCTTCGCATGGCAAGCCAGCTCGATTATCACACCATCCGCGAGATCTTCACCCGTTTCCAGGCGGCCGAGCCCGAACCAAAGGGTGAGCTCGACCACGTCAACGCCTATACGCTGGTGGTTGCCGTCGCGCTTTCGGCGCAGGCGACCGACGCGGGCGTCAACCGCGCCACGCGCGCGCTGTTTCAGATCGCCGACACGCCGCAAAAGATGCTCGACCTCGGCGAAGACGGGCTGATCGACCATATCAAGACCATCGGCCTTTACCGCAACAAGGCGAAGAACGTGATCAAGCTTTCGCGCATCCTCGTCGATCAATATGACGGCGAAGTCCCCAATTCCCGTGCCGCCCTTCAGGCGCTGCCGGGGGTGGGGCGCAAGACCGCGAATGTCGTTCTCAACATGTGGTGGCACTATCCCGCGCAGGCGGTCGATACCCATATCTTCCGCGTCGGCAACCGCACCGGCATCTGCCCCGGCAAGGACGTTGTCGCGGTCGAGCGCGCTATCGAAGACAACGTGCCGGTCGATTTCCAGCAACGCGCCCATCACTGGCTCATCCTGCATGGCCGCTACCACTGCAAGGCCCGCAAGCCGATGTGCCCGACCTGCATCATCCGTGATCTCTGTCAGTACGAGGAAAAAACCATATGACCAGATACCAGGCCGTCGGCATCGGCAATGCCGTCGTCGATGTCATCACCCAATGCGACGACGATGTTCTGACGCGCCTTGGCATCGACAAGGGCGTCATGCAGCTTGTCGAGCAGCAGCGCGGGGAATTCCTGTTCGACCAGATGCAGAACCGCAACCAGATGCCCGGCGGCTCGGTCGCCAACTCCATCGCCGGTCTGGGGGCGCTCGGGCTCAAGACGGGGTTCATCGGGCGCGTGCATGACGATGCGCTGGGCCGTTTCTATGCCAATGCGATGACCGCCGAGGGGATCGACTTCGTCAATCCGCCCGTGCCCGAGGGCGAATTGCCGACCTCGCGCTCGATGATCTTCGTCTCGCCCGATGGCGAGCGCTCGATGAACACCTATCTGGGGATCTCTGCCGAGCTTGGCCCCGAGGACGTGGACGATGATGTCGCCGGCGGCGCGGCGCTCCTGTTCCTCGAAGGCTATCTCTTCGACAAGCCCAAGGGCAAGGATGCCTTTCTCGCCGCATCGCGTGCCTGCCGCGCGTCGGGCGGGATGGCGGGCATCACGCTTTCCGACCCGTTCTGCGTCGACCGCCACCGCGGTGATTTCCGCAAGCTGGTTCAGGAGCTCGACTACGTGCTGGGCAACGAACATGAATGGTGCGCGCTCTATGAAACCGAGGATCTCGGCGCGGCGCTGGAACAGGCGGCCGCCGAAAGCGGGCTCGTGGTCTGCACCCGCTCGGGCCATGACGTGGTGATCGCCACGGGCGGCGACACGCTCACCGTGCCGGTCCGCGCGGTGCCGGCGCTCGACAGCACCGGCGCGGGCGATCAGTTCGCCGCCGGCTTCCTTTACGGCGTGGCGACCGGCGCGCCGCTTGAGGTGGCGGGGCGCATGGGCTGCATCGCCGCCGCCGAGGTGATCTCGCATTACGGTGCGCGCCCCGAGGCGGATGTAAAGGAGATGTTCCGCGCCGAAGGCCTGATCTGACGGTCTTGATCGCGCCGCGCGGTTACGCCTGGCGCGACCGCGTCAGTTCCAGGAACACGTCCTGCAGATCGGCCTGTTCGGTCTTCACGTCGCGAATGCGGATGCCCGCGCCGCGCACTGCCTCCAGCACCGCCTCGGCGGGGGTTTCGCGCGACTGGTACGTGAACACGAGCGCCCCGTCGGCGCGCTTTTCCACTGTCAGTCCGGGGGCCTGCGGCAGCTCGGTCACATCGCTGTCGGGATGAATGATCATGGTCTTGGAATCCAGCCGTTCCAGCAGGTTGGCGGTGCTGTCGCGCGCGACCACCTCGCCGAAATTGATGATCGCGATCTCGTCGCACATCTCTTCGGCCTCTTCGAGGTAATGGGTCGTCAGGATCACCGTCATGCCCTGCTCGTTCAGGCGGCGGACATTCTGCCACAGCATCTGGCGCAGCTCGATATCGACCCCCGCCGTCGGCTCGTCCAGCACCAGGACATGGGGCTGATGCACCAGTGCCTTCGCCAGCAACAGCCGTCGCCGCATCCCGCCCGACAGCGTGCGCGCATAGGCCTCGGCCTTGTCCTCCAGCCCCACCAGCGCCAGGATCTCGTCGCTGCGCCGCTGCGATTTCGGAACACCGTAAAGCCCCGCCTGCACCTCCAGCGCGGCGCGCGGGGTAAAGAACGGGTCGAGGTTCAGCTCCTGGGGCATGACCCCGATCGAGGCACGGCTCTGGCGCGGGTTCACATCCTGGTCGAAACCCCAGATCGTGACGTGCCCGGCGGTCTTCACCACCAGCCCCGCCAGGATGTTGATCAACGTCGATTTGCCCGCCCCGTTCGGCCCCAACAGGCCAAAGACCGACCCGGCCGGAATATCCAGGTCCACGCCCTTCAGTGCCGGTTTGGCGGGGCTGCCCTTGCTCGCCCCATAGATCTTTTCCAGTCCGCGGATTTCAATGGCGTTCTCGCCCATGGCTGCCCTTGCCCCTGCCTGCCCGATCGCTCATAATCGGACCTAGTGGAAATGTCGTCAAAAGGAAACGCCAGATGGTGACGAAAGCCCCGGAAACCCGGATCGTCGACAGCTACCGCATCGCCTGCGACGGCGGCGAAGGCGCATTGGGCCACCCGCGCGTATGGCTTTCGATCCCGCCTGCGACGGGCTTCGTCGAATGCCCCTATTGCGACTGCAAATACATTCACCACGCCTTCAAGGACAAACTGTCAGCTGCCTGATCGCCGCGACATCCTGATGGCGGGCGCGGCCTCGGTCGTGCTGACGGCGCTCGGCGTGGCCGCCTGGCCGCGTCTTTCGGCGATGCTCGACCCTCAGGTCGCCTTCGATCCCATTCCCGGCCTGCCCGGTTTCCGCCGGGAACGGGGCGCGCCTGCCGCACCCGCCAATGCGCTGGCCGGACTGGAGGGGCAGGGGGCGCCTGGCGCGACGCCCGGCCTTTCGGTCTGCGACCTCCTCTTCACCGAAATGCGCAGCGCGGGTGACGTGCCGCTCGCCTATTTCTCGGACTACCGCTGCACCTTCTGCCGCCGGCTCAGCCCCCGGCTCGCCGCGCTGGCGCAGACAGCCGGAATCTCGCTCACCTGGCATGAACTGCCGCTGCTCGGCCCCGATTCGACCCTTGGCGCGCGCGCCGCCCTGGCTGCACGACGCCAGGGGGCTTACGACGCGTTCCATTCCCGGATGATGGACAGTTCCTTCGTGCCGAATCCCGCCTATCTGCGCCGCCTTGCACGCGATACCGGCATCGACCCCGACCGCCTGATCGCCGACTTGGATCACCCCGGCGTCACCCGCCAGCTCTCCATCACCGCCGATCTTGCCCGCCGTTTCGGCTTCGTCGGCACACCGGCCCTGGTGATCGGGCGCACCGCGACCCTTGGCGCGCTCTCCGATTCCCGCCTCGAACGCCTGATCGAGATCGAGCGCCAGGAACCCACGCCTCCCTGCGTCTGACCGGGCTTCATCTTGCCCAAAATACTCCGGGGGAGTCGCCGCTTGCGGCGACGGGGGCAGCGCCCCCATGATGACCCCGCAAGTCGCACCTCACCCGCCGAAATCGCGATCGGACCTCAGTGCACAGCGATTGCCGTCGGGGTCGTGAAACTCGCCCGTCGTGCCCCAATCATGCTCCTTCACCGTCACGCCAACCCCGCGGGCCATCAATTCGGCCGCCGCATCGCTGACATCGTCGACGTTGAAGCGAAACTTGACCGGACAGGTCTCGAGCGTCTTGCCCTCGGGCTGCGATGTGCCGCCCGTTTCAACCATCAGATACGCGCCGCCCATGTCGAAGCAGGTCAATGTCTCACCGGGGCGGTCGATCTGGTATAGCTGCGCAAGACCCAGGATCTCTCCGTAAAAGGTCACGCAGGCCTGGTAATTCTCCGTGTTGAGAATGATCCCGGTCTTGTTGAATTTCATATCGCGATACCAATTGGCTGATGACGGGGCTGGCGGCAGGGTATCGCCGGATACCGCGCGTGGCCACGATCAATGCGCATGATCCGGCTGGAAGCGCGCGGCACTTCATGGCAATACCGTCCCCGCAGGACATTTGAACGGGGGCGATCATGGGCAATTCATTCGGCAAGGGCTGCCATCTTCACCTGATCGACGGCTCGGCCTTCATCTTTCGCGCCTATCACGCCCTGCCGCCGCTGACCCGCAAGTCCGATGGTATGCCGATCGGTGCAGTGTCGGGCTTTTGCAACATGCTGCAGCGCTACATCGACGGCAACAACGCCAGCGCCGATGCGCCCACCCATATCGCGGTGATCTTCGACAAGGGCAGCCACACCTTCCGCAACGACCTCTACGATCAGTACAAGGCCAACCGCGAAGCCATGCCCGAGGACCTGCGCCCGCAGATCCCGCTGACCCGGCGCGCCACCGAAGCCTTCAACATCGCCTGCAAGGAGATCGAGGGATTTGAAGCCGACGACATCATCGCCACCCTGACCTGTCAGGCGCGCGACGCGGGCGGTCGGGTGACGATCATCTCCTCGGACAAGGACCTCATGCAGCTTGTCGGCGGCGGGGTGGAAATGCTCGACGCCATGAAGAACCGTCTGATCGACGCCGCCGGGGTCGAGGAAAAATTCGGTGTCGGCCCCGATCGCGTGGTCGACGTGCAGGCGCTGGCGGGCGACAGCGTCGATAACGTGCCCGGCGCGCCGGGGATCGGGGTCAAGACGGCGGCTCTCCTGATCAACGAATTCGGCAGCCTTGATGCGCTGCTCGACCGCGCCGAGGAAATCACACAGCCCAAGCGCCGCCAGACCCTGATCGAGAACCGCGCCCAGATCGAACTCTCGCGCCAGCTCGTGCAGCTCGATTGCCACATGCCGCTCGACTTCACACTGGACGATCTGGAACTGCGCGATCCCGATCCCGACACGTTGCTGGGGTTCCTCGCCGAGATGGAGTTCCGCACGCTCTCGAAACGCATTGCCGACAGGCTCGGGGCCGAAGCGCCGGTCATTCCCGATACCGACCCGGCTGGCGCCGATCCGTCCGCGGCGGCGCCCGAATGGCCCGCCATTGCGCCCGATACCTATGAATGCGTCGCGACGATGGATGCGCTCGACACCTGGATCGCCCGCATCCGCGCCCACGGCCATGTGGCGGTCGATACCGAAACCACCTCGCTCAACGAGATGCAGGCGGAGCTTGTCGGCATCTCGCTGGCGGTCGTGCCCGGGCAGGCGTGCTACATCCCTCTCCAGCACCGCGACGGGCAGGCCGAGGACCTCTTCAGCACCGATGCGCTGGCCGAGGGGCAGCTGCCCTTCGAGGCCGTGCTGGCGGCGCTAAAACCCGTGCTCGAGGACGATTCGATCCTCAAGATCGGGCAGAACATGAAATACGACGCCAAGATCTTCGCGCGCCACGATATCGCCGTGGCCCCGTTCGACGATACGATGCTGATGTCCTACGCGCTCAATGCCGGCATCCACGGGCATGGCATGGACACGCTGAGCGAACGCTATCTCGGTCATACGCCGATCCCGATCAAGACCCTCCTGGGCAGCGGTAAATCCGCCATCACCTTTGACCGGGTGCCGCTCATCGACGCGGTGAAATACGCCGCCGAGGATGCCGACATCACCCTGCGGCTGTGGCTCTCGTTCAAGCCGCAGTTGCACCGCGAAAAGGTCACCACCGTCTACGAGACGCTTGAGCGCCCCCTTTCGCCGGTGCTGGCGCAGATGGAGCGCAATGGCGTCAAGGTAGACCGCGACACGCTCAGCCGCATGTCGGGCAAGTTCGCCCAGAAAATGGCCCAGCTCGAAGAAGAGATACACGAACTGGCCGGGCGCAAGTTCAATGTCGGCTCACCCAAACAGCTGGGCGAGATCCTGTTCGATGAAATGGGCCTCGATGGCGGCAAGAAGGGCAAGACCGGCGCCTATGCCACCGGTGCCGACGTGCTCGAGGACCTGGCCACCGAACACGATCTTCCGGCGCGGGTGCTGGACTGGCGCGCGCTCAGCAAGCTGAAATCGACCTATACCGACGCGCTTCAGGATCACATCGATCCCGCGACCGGCCGCGTGCACACGTCCTATGTGCAGACCGGCGCGAATACCGGGCGCCTGGCCTCGACCGACCCCAACCTTCAGAACATCCCCGTGCGCAGCGAGGAGGGCCGCCGCATCCGCGAAGCCTTCGTCGCCGAGCCGGGCAATCTGCTGGTCAGCCTCGATTACTCCCAGATCGAGCTGCGCATCCTGGCCCATGTCGCCGATATCGACGCTCTGAAACAGGCGTTCCGCGACGGTCTCGACATCCACGCCATGACCGCATCCGAAATGTTCGACGTGCCGCTCGACCAGATGACTCCCGAAATCCGCCGTCAGGCCAAGGCGATCAATTTCGGGGTGATCTACGGGATTTCGGGTTTCGGGCTTGCGCGCAACCTGCGCATTCCCCGCTCGGATGCGCAGGGCTTCATCGACCGCTATTTCGAGCGCTTCCCCGGCATCAAGGCCTATATGGACGAGACCGTCGCCTTCGCCAAGGAACACGGCTTCGTGCAGACCCTGTTCGGGCGCAAGATCCACACGCCCGAGATTTCGGCCAAGGGGCCGCGCGCCGGTTTCGCGCGCCGCGCCGCGATCAACGCGCCGATCCAGGGGGCCGCGGCCGACATCATCCGCCGCGCCATGATCCGCATGCCCGCCGCCATCGAAGGGCTGCCCGCGAAAATGCTGCTTCAGGTGCATGACGAACTGATCTTCGAGGTTCAGGAGGACGCCGCCGACAGCCTCATCGACACCGCCCGCGAGGTCATGCAGGGGGCCGCCGATCCGGCGGTCAGGATCGACGTGCCGCTGGTCGTGGATGCGGGGCAGGGGGCGAACTGGGCGCAGGCGCACTGAGCGCCTGTCTATTCCTCGAAGTGAAATTCCGGCAAGCTGTCGAGCGCGTCCTTCAACGCATCACCCCAGCCTTTCGAGATCACCTGGAAATAGGGATCGTCCTGCGCGATGCGCCCGCGCGGGCCCGCCCGCAGGCTCCCGGTGGCGTAGAAATGATAATCGAAGGGCGCGCCCACGGTCAGGTTGGCCTTCACAGTCGAATCGAAACTGACCAGCAGCAGTTTCATCGCCGCCTCGAACCCCAGCCCCCTGTCATAGGCCCGCACCAGGATGGGCCGGCCATACTTGGTTTCACCGATCTGGAAGAACGGCGTGTCCTCGCCCGCTTCGATGAAATTGCCCTCGGGATAGATCATGAACAGGCGCGGCGGGCTGCCGGCGATCTGCCCGCCGATGATCAGCGTCGCGCCGAACGGGCTGTCCGATTGCAGCCCGCCTTGGCCGTGTTGCTCGATCACCTCGCGCAGGGTCTCGGCGACGACCCGTGCCGCCTGAAACAGCGATGGCACCTGCAACAGCGACGGCTGTCGTTCCTCGGGGGATTTACTGCGTTCATCGAGCAGGCTGACCACCGCCTGAGTCGTGGCCAGGTTGCCCGCGGCCATCAGGGTGATGACCCGTTCTCCAGGCTGTTCCCAAAGCGTCATCTTGCGGAAGGTCGAGATATTGTCGAGCCCGGCATTCGTCCGTGTGTCGGACATGAAAACCAGCCCCTCGTCCAGAATCATTCCCACGCAATATGTCATGCCGGGGCCTTTGCTCTTACTGCTGCGCCACGTCGATCTGCACCTCGAGCGTCTCGCCTGTGCCCCCGACCCGCGATCCCGATACCGGAGAAGCATCGCCATAGTCCAGCCCGGTCGCGACCCTCACATAGCGGGTATCGGGCGAGATGCCGTTCGACACGTCGAACCCGACCCAGCCAAGACCCTCGATATGCGCCTCGGCCCAGGCATGCATCGCCTCCTGCACGGTCTTGTCGTCCAGCATGAGGTAGCCTGACACATAGCGCGCAGGCGCGCCCATCTCGCGGGCGCAGGCCAGGAAGATATGGGTGTGATCCTGGCACACGCCCCGCCCCGCCTCGATCGCGTCCTCGGCGCTCCATTCGGGATGCGATGAGCCGACCTCGTACTTGACCGCCGCGCGGATACCGTCCGCCAGCGCGTGCAGCCCCTCCAGGGTGGGGGCTGCCGCCTCGATACCGCGCAGCAGGCTGCGCGCCCCGGCCTTGGCGCGGGTGCGGTCGGTCTCGCGCAGATAGAGCCACAGCGGCGCTGGCCCGCGATGCGCGCCGATCACCCCATGCGTATCGTTCAGCGCCACCTCGCCCTCGCTGATCACGCTCAGTTCCGTGGTGCCCGGCGCAAAGCTGATCAATTCGGTGGTGTTGTGATGAAAATCCTCGAATTCCAGCTCCTTGCGGCCATTCTTCACCTTTGTCTGCCAGCGGATGACCTGCTGCTGAGGCGATGATTTCGGCGTCTTGCGCAATTGCTGAAGTCCGTATTTCACCGGCGTATCGAAACGGTAATGCGTGCTGTGCTGAATCTTGAGTCGCATGGCCCCTCACTCGTAGAAGCGGAAATCAATTTCGATCTGCCGCGCGATCCCGGCCAGTTGCGTCAGCATCTGCTGGATGAATTCATGCAGGCCGAATTCAAACACCGCGCCGATATCATGCACCAGATACATCCGTTCCAGCTGATCGACCTGGCGCAGCGACGGCAGCGGCTTTCGCTTACCCTTGTGCAAGTAGCGCAGATTGCAGTGCAGCTTGTCCACACAAAACGCCAGGCTGCGCGGCATCCGCTTGTCGAGGATCAGGAACTCGGTGATCTCGGCAGGGCCTGCGCCCGCGCCATAGGCCATGCGAAACCCACCCCTTGCCGAGACCGACCGCAGGATGGTTTCCCACTGCACATTGTCGAGCGACGTGCCGACCGCGCTGGCGGTGGGCAGCAGCACGTAATATTTCACGTCCAGGATACGCGCGGTATTGTCGGCACGTTCCAGAAAGGTGCCGATCCGGGCGAAATCGTAGATCTCGTTGCGCAGCATCGTGCCGTGGGTCATGCCGCGCACCAGCGCGGTATGCTGGCGGATCGCCCCCAACACCTTGGGCAGCTCACGTTCCGATACCTTGCGCGCCAGCGCGCTGCGGGTGCGCATGTAGGTGGCGTTGATCGCCTCCCAGACCTCGCCGGTCAGGGCGGTGCGCACCATGCGCGCATTCTGCCGCGCCGCCTCGACGCAGGACAGGACGGAACTGGTGTTCGCGCGCGAGCGCAGCAGCCAGTCGATCGCCGCCTCCTTGGTGATGGTCTCGTTCTCGGCCTGAAACGCGCCCAGCACCCCGGCCGATTGCAGCACCGAAACCCATTCCTCGTCGCGCGCCTCCAGCCGGGTCAGCGCGATGCGCTGGCCCGCCTCGATCAGCCGCGCGGTGTTTTCCGCCCGTTCCAGGTAACGATACATCCAGAACAGGCCATTCGCGGTTTTTCCCAGCATTCCGATCAGTCCCCCAGAACCCAGGTGTCCTTGGTGCCGCCCCCTTGCGAGGAATTGACCACCAGCGAGCCCTTCTTCAGCGCCACCCGCGTCAATCCCCCCGGCGTCACCCGGATGCCTTCGGGGCTGACCAGAACGAAGGGCCGCAAGTCCACATGGCGCGGCGCCAGTCCCTGGCGTGAGAAGATCGGCACCGTGGACAGGCTCAGCGTCGGCTGCGCGATGTAATTGCCCGGCCGCGCCTTCAGCTTCTTGCGGAAACCCGCGATCTCGGCCTTCGTCGCGGTCGGCCCGATCAGCATCCCGTAACCGCCCGAGCCATGCACCTCCTTGACCACCAGGTCGCCCAGGTTCTCCAGCACATGCGCCAGGTCGTCCGGGTCCGAACAGCGCCATGTCGGCACGTTCTCCAGCAAGGGCCGCTCGCCGGTGTAGAATTCGACGATTTCGGGCATGTAGGAATAGATCGCCTTGTCGTCGGCAATGCCCGTGCCCGGCGCATTGGCGATGGTGATGCCCCCGGCGCGATAGACATCCATGATCCCCGGCACGCCAAGCTGGCTGTCGGGGTTGAAATTCATCGGATCTAGGAAATCGTCATCCACCCGCCGATAGAGCACATCAACCGGCTGGTAGCCCTGCGTCGTGCGCATGGCGACGCGCCCGTCCACGACCCGCAGGTCATGCCCCTCGACCAGCTCGACACCCATCTGGTCGGCCAGGAAGGCGTGCTCGAAATAGGCCGAATTGTAGATCCCCGGCGTCAGCACCGCGACCACCGGCTGCGATCCCGCCGCCGGGGGCGCACAGGCCGCCAGCGAGCGGCAGAGGTCGGTGGGATAGTTCTGCACCGGCTGCACCCGGTTCTGACTGAACAGCTCCGGGAACATCTGAAGCATCGTTTCCCGGTTCTCCAGCATGTAGCTCACACCCGACGGCGTGCGGGCGTTGTCCTCCAGCACATAGAAATCGCCCGGCCCGGTGCGGACAAGGTCGATCCCGACGATATGGGTATAGATGCCGCCCGGCGGCTCGACCCCGATCATATGCGGCAGGAAGGCTTCGTTGCGGCTGATCATCTCCTTGGGGATGCGCCCGGCGCGGATGATCTCCTGACGGTGATAGATGTCGTGCAGAAAGGCGTTGATCGCGCGCACCCGCTGTTCGATGCCGCGCGACAGCTTGGTCCATTCCGGCGCCGATATGATCCTCGGGATGATGTCGAAGGGAATCAGGCGTTCTTCGGCCTCGGTGCGGCCATAGACGTTGAAGGTGATGCCGGTCAGGCGGAAAAGTTCCTCGGCTTCGCGCTGCTTGGCGCGCAGGTCGGCGGGGTTCTCCCGGTGCAACCAGTCGTGAAACTGCCGATAGGGCTGGCGAAGGGTCTCGTCATGACCCCACATTTCGTCGAAATACTGTGTTTCGCTCATGGTTCAGCCTTTCACGATCATCGCCTGATCGAATTTATCGCTCCGGGTCGCGCCGCGATGCGCTTTCGTGCCGGTTTGATGGGTAGAGCATCGATTATGCACATTTCCTGGCGCACAGGCACATTAATTAAGCATTCGGGAAAGATCGGCGCGGCGCGCTGTGCTATGATCGCAAGGGTGCCATGCGCTGTTTACATGATGCCGCTTACAGGCGACGCCCTGCCGTTTCCGCGACGCAGCATGGTCGCGAATCAGGTAGGGGCATGCATCCGCGCAACCCGTTCCTGCCGAAAGATTGTCCAATGGCCCGCGAAACCAAACTGATCCTCTGCCCCGTCAACCTTCGCCACATCAAGCTGGAATACAACGCCTATCAAGAGGCCGTCGAGATGGCCCAGCGGCGCGGCGCCAAGCTGATCGTGGCCACGATCGCCCCCGAGATCGAGCGCAACCTGAACATCTATGATTCCGACAAGTACTGGGGGGATGAGCTGAAGAAATTCATCGCCGCCCACCCCGCGACCGGTGTCGAGGTGGAAACCGTCGTACGCAAGGGCGCGGTGCATCGCCAGATCGTCAAGCTGGCGGACGAACGCGGCGTCGATGTCATCGTGATGGAATCGGCCAACCCCAAGGTAAAGGATTACCTTCTGGGCACCACTTCCAGCCATGTCGTTACCCACGCCGAATGCTCGGTCTACGTGGTGCGCAACTGATCCTCACTGCCGTGGCGGGCGCGCGTCAATGCGCCCCGCCGCATTGGTCGTGATCGCCAAAGGCATGCAGGATGCGGCACGGCGCGCCCTCGCGTGCGTCACAGGCATCGGCGATCCGCTTCAGTTCCGTTTCCAGCCGCCGCAGCCGCTTGATGCGGTCGCGTATGTCCTTCAGGTGGTCCTGGGCGATGGCGTGGATCTCGTCATGCGCCGCCGGGTCGTGATCCTCCAGCGCCGCCAGCGCCCGGATCGTGTCCAGAGGCAAGCCCAGGTCGCGCGCATGGCGGATGAAACCCAGCCGTTTCAGCCCGGCCAGATCATAGCGCCTCTGGTTGCCTTCGGTGCGGCCCTCCGGGGCAATCAGGCCCATCCCCTCGTAATAGCGGATCGTCGCCACCTTGACGCCGGTGCGGCGTGACATTTCGCCGATGGAAAACATCGCATTTCCCTCTTGAACCTCTAGTCACTAGAGAGATTAGATTGCTTTGGTCACAGTTCAAAGGGCCATCGCCATGCCGCACGATCATCACCACCATCATCACAATCACGCCGCCGATCTTGGCGGCGACCGCCGCGTCGCCTGGGCGGTCGGGGTCAATATCGCGCTGACGCTGGTGCAGATGGTGGCGGGCGTGATCTCGGGCAGCCTCGCCCTGATCGCGGACGCCGTGCACAACCTCAGCGACGCGCTGTCGCTGGTGATCGCCTTCGCCGCGCGCCGCATCGGTCGCAGACCGGCGGATGCGCAGATGACTTTCGGGTATCGCCGCGCCGAGGTGGTCGCCGCGCTGATCAATTACACCACGCTGATCGTCATCGCGCTCTACCTCGTGGCCGAAGGGGTTCAGCGGGTGCTGAACCCGGTGGGGGTGGATGGCTGGATCGTGGTGGTCGTGGCCGCCGTCGCGCTGGTGATCGACAGCCTGACGGCATGGCTGATCTACGGCATGTCAAAGGACAGCATGAACATCCGCGCTGCCTTCCTGCACAACGTTGCCGATGCGATGGGCTCGGTCGCGGTGATCGTCGCGGGTACGCTGATCCTGCTGTATGACTGGCGCCTGATCGACCCCCTGGTGACCTTCCTGATCGCGGGCTACATCCTCTGGCACGCCAGCGAGGGCATCCGCCCCACGATCCATGTGCTGATGCTGGGAAGCCCCGACGACCCCGCGCTGGGCGATCTGGTCGCGGCCCTCGACGAGATCGAGGGCGTGCGCGATGTGCACGCGGTGCATCTGTGGCGGATGCAGGAACACGAAACCGCCTTCCAGGCTCATGTGGCGATGGAGGACGGGATCGACGGTGTCGCCCTGCGCGCACGCATCAAGGACATGCTTGCCACGCGGTTCGGCATTCACCACGCGACGCTTGAAATGGAACCCGCCGGAACCGCCTGCGCCACGCCCAACCTGATCGGCTCGTAAGCGTCACGCAAGCCAGCCAAGCCCCTCTTCGGTGCGCCCCGCCGGTGTGTATTCACCGCTGACGAACCCGGCATAGCCATCCGCCTCCAGCCGCGCGAAAAAGGCGGGATAGTCGATCTCGCCGCCCGCCGGTTCGTGCCGCCCCGGATAGCCCGCCACCTGCACATGCGCCGCGCGATGGCCATGCCTGTCCCATGCGCCGGCAACGTCGCCGGTGATGCGCCGGGCGTGATAGGCATCGAATTGCAGCGCCAGGTTGGGCGCGCCCACGGTGTCCAGAACCTCGGCGGCCAGATCGAAATCATTAAGGAAATACCCCGGCATGTCATGCGGGTTGATCGGCTCGATCGTCAGCGACTGGTCCGGCGCGGTGGCGGCGGCCCAGGCCAGGTTGCGGATGAACCTGTCTCGCGCTTCCGGCCCTTCGGCCAGCCCGGCCATGATGTGGATATGCCCCGCTCCCAGCACCTTGGCAACGCGCAGCGCGCGGCGGAACGCCTCGGCGAAATCTTCCTCCGCTCCCGGCACCGCCGCAAGGCCACGCCGCCCCGCCTTGTCCCGGCTCAGCGGCGTGTTGATCAGCACCAGCGGCAGGCCCGCATGCACCAGCCCGTCGCGGATGCGATGCACCGGCTCGTCATAGGGAAACAGCAGCTCGACCGCCTGGAACCCGGCCTTTCGCGCGGCCATCGGGCGCGCATGAAGGGGCAGCTCCTGAAACAGCATGGTGATATTGGCGGCAAACCTCGGCATGGCGTATCATGGCACATAGGCGCGTGCCGGTCAGCCCTCGGAAAGATCCGCCTGCGGGATGATGCCAAAGAAGGCACCTCCTGACCAGAGCCCGAACCAGCCATCATGCTCTGTGCCGATGCCGGCCAGCCGGTAAAAGCTCTTGCGGTCGATCAGCGCCTCCAGCCCGTCGCGCACCATCACATAGGGGCGCGGCTCTCCGGTTTCCTCGTCGCGCTCGACGCGGATAGGGTTGTCGGGGCCGGCGACCACCCGCTCGCCCATATTCGTCTCGAATATCAGTTCCTGCGCCGCGCCGCTTCCCTCGGCCTCGACATCCACCGCCACGAAAGGCGCGTCATCGACGGTGATTCCCACCTTTTCGACCGGGGTCACCAGGAAATAGCTGTCGCCCTCGCGCCGCAGGATGGTGGAAAACAGCCGCGCCAGCGCGAACCGGTTGATCGGCGTGCCTTGGTAGAACCATGTCCCGTCCGCCGCGATCCGCATGTCCAGATCGCCGCAAAACTCCGGGTTCCACTTGTGGACAGGGGGCAATCCCTTGCCTTGGGCCGCCCGCACCGCCTCGGCCAGGCTTTCCGCTGACGGGCTCGTGATCATGTCCTTGCTCATTGCTTTTGCCATTTCGGTCTCGCGCGATACACTCATACACAAGGATATAATCTCGACAGGAGTTTTGCCATGACCGATGACGCCGATCTGCTGGCCGGGATCGAGGCCCTCGAAGACAAGCTGGCCCAGGCCCGCAGCTCGATCACCCGGCGCTTCATCGGCCAGGAACGGGTGGTGGACCTGTCGCTTTCGGCGCTCCTGTGCGGCGGGCATGGCCTGCTGATCGGGCTTCCCGGCCTTGGCAAGACCCGCCTCGTCGAGACCCTCAGCACCGTGATGGGCCTCGACGCCAACCGCGTCCAGTTCACGCCAGATTTGATGCCTGCCGACATTCTGGGGTCCGAAGTGCTGGAAACCGGCGCAGATGGCGGGCGCGCCTTCAAGTTCATTCCCGGCCCGGTCTTCTGTCAGCTCCTGATGGCGGACGAGATCAACCGCGCCAGCCCGCGCACCCAGTCGGCGCTGCTGCAGGCGATGCAGGAACGCCAGGTCACCGTCGCGGGTGAAAACCGCCCGCTCACGCCGCCCTTCCATGTGCTTGCCACCCAGAACCCGATCGAACAGGAGGGCACATACCCGCTTCCCGAGGCGCAGCTTGACCGCTTCCTGGTGCAGATCGACGTCCCCTATCCCGACCGCGACACCGAGCGCGGCATCCTGCTGGCCACCACCGGGGCCGAGGAAACCGAATCCTTCCAGGTCTTCACCGCCGAGGAACTGATCGCCGCGCAAACCCTGCTGCGCCGGATGCCGGTGGGGGATTCGGTGGTCGAAACCATCCTCGATCTGGTGCGCGCCTTCCGGCCCGAAGATTCCTCCGCCTCCGAAGCGGTGCAAAAGGACGTTGCCTGGGGGCCGGGCCCGCGCGCCGCACAGGCGCTGATGCTGACGGTGCGCGCGCGCGCCATGCTGCAGGGCCGCCTTGCGCCCGATATCGGCGATGTGGCGGCGATGGCGCAGCCGGTGCTCGTTCATCGCATGGCGCTCAATTTCGCGGCGCGGGCGCGCGGCGAAAGCCTCGAGGGTCTGATCGCCGAGACCGTCTCGCAGATCACCCGCGCTGAGGCCGCCGCGTGACCCAAGCCGCCCGTCTTCGCGCCCGGTCCGAGGCCGAAGCCGCCCCGCTGCCGCCTCTTCTGGCGCGGGCCGAGCAACTGGCGGGGACCGTCCTTCTGGGCGAACATGGCCGTAGGCGCTCGGGGATGGGCGATGACTTCTGGCAATACCGCCCGGTGATGCATGGCGACGCGCGGCGCGATATCGACTGGCGGCGCTCGGGCAAATCGGACGCCGAATTCGTGCGCCAGCGCGAATGGCAGATCGCCCAGAGCGTGATGATATGGGTCGATGACGCGGCCTCGATGCGCTTTACCTCCGATGACAACCTGCCGCGCAAATCGGACCGCGCACGGCTCTTGTCGCTGGCGGTCGCGATCCTGCTTGATCGCGCGGGCGAACGTGTCGGCCTCACCGGCCATGCCCTGCCGCCCCGGCGCGGGCAGGCGCAGATCGCCCGCCTCGCCGAGGCGCTGACACAGGACAGCGATGCCGATTACGGCACGCCCGATCTGCGCGGGCTTCTCGCGCATGGCCGCGCGCTGTTCGTGTCGGATTTTCTTGGCCCGCTCGACGGCGTGCAAAAGGCCCTGACCCGCGCCGCCGACCGTGGCGTGCAGGGCGCGATGCTGCATGTCCTGGACCCGGCCGAGGAATCCTTTCCCTATCGCGGCCGCACCATTTTCGAGAGCATGGGCGGCTCGATGGCACATGAAACGCTCAAGGCCTCCGAGCTGCGCGACCGCTATCTCGAACGCCTCGCCACCCGCAAATCCGAGCTGCAATCGCTATGCGCCGTGACCGGCTGGCAATACGGGCTGCACCACACATCCGACAGTGCGCAATCGGCGCTGCTCTGGCTCTATGGCGCGTTTGACGGCGGGGGCAGGCGATGATCCCCGGCGCAATCGGCTTTACCGCGCCTTGGCTCTTGCTGGCGCTCGCGGCGCTGCCCGTGCTGTGGATCCTGCTGCGCGCCGTGCCGCCCGCGCCGATCCGGCGGCGGTTTCCCGGTGTGGCGCTGCTTCTGGGGTTGCGCGACGACGACTGCGTGACCGACCGCACGCCGTGGTGGCTGTTGCTGCTGCGGATGCTTGCGGTGGCGGCGGTGATCGTCGGGCTGGCCGGTCCGGTGCTCAACCCGCGTGCCGGTGGCGCCGACGCCCCGCGCGGTCCCATGCTGATCGTGCAGGACGCCAGCTGGGCCAGTGCGCGCGACTGGTCTGCGCAGATCGGCCTGCTCGATTCCCTTCTGGCCGAGGCCGGGCGCGCCTCGCGTCCCGTGGCGTTCCTGCGCCTCTCGCAGCCCGAACCGCCCGTCCTTCGCGCCGCCGAGGACTGGCGCAGCCGCCTCACCGGTCTTGAGCCCGCGCCCTTCTCGCCGACCCCCGCCATGAATGACGCGGCCCTCGCCGCCCTCGACACAGCGCTCGATGGCGGGCTGGGCGATGCGCTTGGCGCAGGCACGCTTGAAACCCGCTGGTTCTCCGACGGCCTCTCGCGCCCCGGCCGCGACGCTCTGCTTGCCGCACTTGAACGCCAGGGCACCGTCACCGTGCATGAAAGCCCCGCGCCGGTGATCGCGCTGACCCCCGTCGTGATCGAGGACGGCACCGTGCAGCTGACCGCCCTGCGTGCCCGCGCCGGCACTGCGCGCGACATCACCATCGAGGCCCACGGCCGCGACCCCCAGGGCAACGCGCGCCTGCTGGCCACCCTGCCGATGCGCTTCGAGGATGACGCCACCACCGCCGATGGCGCGCTTTCCCTTCCCGCCGAACTGCGCGCCCGCATCACCCGGTTCCAGGTCGCAGGGCAGGGCACCGCCGGGGCCGTCACGCTGACCGATGACAGCCTCAAGCGCCGCGAAGTGGCGCTGATCGCCGGGCGCGAGGACCGCGAGGGGCTCGAACTCCTCTCGCCGCTGCATTACCTCGAACAGGCGCTTCAGCCCTCGGCGGAAATCCTGGACGGCGCGCTGCTCGAGATCCTGCCCGCCAATCCCGACGTGATCGTCCTTGCCGATGTCGCAACCCTCGCCCCCGGCGAGGAAGAGGCCCTGCTCGACTGGATGGATCAGGGCGGCTTGCTGCTGCGCTTTGCAGGCCCGCGCCTTGCCGCCTCGGACGTGTCGCGCGACAGCGAAAACCCCCTGATGCCGGTGCGCCTTCGCGCCGGTGGCCGCAGCGTCGGCGGCGCGATGAGCTGGGGCGAACCCAAGACCCTCGCGCCCTTCCCCGAAGACAGCCCGTTCGCGGCGCTGGACGTGCCCCAGGACGTGACCGTATCGGCGCAGGTCATGGCGCAGCCCGATCCGGTGCTGGCCGAGCGGGTGATCGCGCAGCTCTCCGACGGCACCCCGCTTGTCACCCGCAAACGGGTCGGCGCGGGGCAGGTGGTGCTGTTCCACGTCACCGCCAATGCCGAATGGTCCTCGCTGCCGCTCTCGGGCCTCTTCGTGCAGATGCTCGAACGGCTCGCGGTTTCGTCGGCCGTGGCGCTGCCCGACCTTGCGGAAATGGAGGGCACCACCTGGCAGCCGGTGCAGGTGCTTGACGGCTTCGGCCAGCTTGAGGATGCGGGCACCCTGCCGGGGATCGCGGGCGAACGCCTGATTTCCGACGCGCTCGGCCCCGATCTGCCCCCCGGCCTCTACGAGGGGCCGGACCGGCGGCTGGCGCGCAACGTGATGCAGGCCGAGGATACGCTTGCGCCCAGCACATGGCCCGCGAGCATCCCCGTCGAAGGGCTGGCGCGCGCGCCCGAAACGCCGCTGGGTGGCTGGCTTCTGGGGCTTGCCGCGCTCCTGCTGCTTGCCGACATCATCGCGTCGCTGGCCCTGTCGGGGCGGCTGATACCCGCCCCCGCCACCCGCAGCGCCGCCAGCCTTGGTCTCGCGATCCTCATGGCGTCGGTTTTCCTGCCCGACGGCGCCAGCGCCCAGGCCACGCCACCCGCCAGCGACAAGGAGTTGCGCGCAGCCTCCGAAGTGGTGCTGGCGCATGTGCTGACCGGCGATGCCACGCTTGACGATACCGCCCGCGCCGGGCTCGAAGGGCTCTCGGAAACGCTGTTCTTCCGCACCTCGGTCGAACCCGCATCGCCCATCGGTGTCGATCTCGAAACCGATGACCTGGCCATCTACCCGCTGCTCTACTGGCCCGTCACCCCCGAACAGCCGCTTCCCTCGCAAGAGGCCTATGCAAGGCTCAACACCTACCTTCGCAGCGGTGGCATGATCCTCTTTGATACGCGCGACGCCAATGTCGCGGGCTTCGGTGCGTCATCACCCAACGGGCAGATGCTCCAACGCCTCGCCGAGCCCCTCGACATCCCGCCGCTCGAACCGGTCCCCGACGATCACGTCCTGACCCGCGCCTTCTACCTGTTGCAGGATTTTCCGGGCCGCCATTCGGGCCGCCCCGTCTGGGTCGAAGCCGCACCGCCCGATGCCGAAAAGATCGACGGCATGCCGTTTCGCAACCTCAACGACAACGTCACCCCGGTGGTGATCGGCGGCAATGACTGGGCCTCTGCCTGGGCCGTGGATTCGCGCGGCAACCCGATGCTGCCGGTGGGCCGCGGCTATGCCGGTGAACGCCAACGTGAACTGGCCTATCGCTTCGGGGTCAACCTCGTGATGCATGTGCTGACCGGCAATTACAAATCCGACCAGGTGCATGTGCCCGCACTTCTCGACAGGCTGGGGCAATGACGCCATGACCTCGACCATCGTCTTCGACCCGCTCCTGCCCTGGTGGCTGATCGCGCTTCTGGCGCTGGTGACGGCCTGTGGCATCGCGCTTGCGCTCGTCCGGGGTCTCTCGGGCTGGCCGCTCAGGGCGTTGGCGGGGGCGGTGATCCTCGCGGCTCTCACCGGCCCCGTCTACCAGCAGGAGGACCGCAAGCCGCTGACCGACATCGTGCTCCTGCTCGAAGACGAAAGCGCCAGTCAGCGCCTCGCCGAACGCGGCGAAACCACCGCCAGTGCCGCCGAAACCCTGGCCGCCCGGATCGAGGCCCGCGACAATACCGAACTGCGCCGCATCACCGTGCCCGACGGCACCGACAATGCCGGGACCGAGGCCATGACCGCGCTGTCCGAAGCCCTGGCCGAAGAACCGCGCGGCCGCATCGCCGGGGCGATCCTGCTCTCGGATGGCCGCATCCACGACATGGACCGCGCGCCCGACATGCCCGCGCCGCTGCACCTTCTGCATACCGGGCGCTCCGATGACTGGGATCGCCGCCTGCGCATCGACAACGCCCCCGCCTTCGCGATCCTCGGTGAAGAGGTCAGCATGACCCTCACCATCACCGACGAGGGCGCCGCCCCCGAAGGCGTCCGCGACGTGCCGCTCGACATCTCGATCGACGGTGACGAACCCCAGCGTTTCAACGTGCCGCTTGGGCGCGAGATCGAACTGCCCCTCAGCCTGCCGCATGGCGGGCGCAACGTGCTGCAATTCACGACGCCCTACGTGGATGGCGAACTGACCGACCGCAACAATACCGCGCTCGTGCAGATCAACGGCGTGCGCGACCGGCTCTCGGTCCTGCTGGTCTCGGGCGAACCCCATGCGGGCGGGCGCACATGGCGCAACCTGCTGAAATCGGACAGCTCGGTGGACCTCGTGCATTTCACCATCCTGCGCCCCCCCGAGAAACAGGACGGAGTGCCGGTGCGTGAACTCTCGCTGATCGCCTTTCCCACGCGCGAGCTGTTCCTCGAAAAGATCGACGATTTCGACCTGATCATTTTCGACCGCTACAAGCGGCGCGGCATCCTGCCCTCGATCTATCTCGAGAACGTGCGCAACTACGTCGAGAAGGGCGGTGCGGTGCTGATCGCGGCGGGTCCTGATTTCGCCAGCGCCGACAGCCTGTATCGCACACCGATCGAACCCATCGTGCCCGCGCGCCCGACCGCCCGCGTGATCGAGGAACGTTACCGCCCCAAGGTCAGCGAACTCGGGCAGCGCCATCCGGTCACCGCCGGGCTGGAACAGGAATTCGACGGTGAATGGGGCCGCTGGATGCGCCAGATCGAGGTCGAACAGACCGCCGGCGACATGGTGATGACGGGCAAGGACGATCGCCCGCTGCTGGTGCTCGATCGCGTCGGCGAAGGCCGCATCGCGCTCCTGGCGTCGGATCACGCCTGGCTCTGGAACCGCGGCTACGAGGGCGGCGGACCGCAGCTCGAATTGCTGCGCCGCCTCGCGCATTGGATGATGAAGGAACCCGAACTCGAGGAAGAAGCCCTCTGGGCCGAAGCCACCGGCCAGCGGATGCGTATCATCCGCCGCTCGCTTTCGGGTGATATCGGTGACGTGACCATCACCAGCCCCTCAGGCGAAACCTTCGAGCGGTCCCTCGAAGAGGTCAGCCCCGGACGCTTCGAGACCCAGTTCGGCGGCCCCGAGATCGGCCTCTACCGGCTCGAGAATGGCGATCAGAGCGCGGTGATCGGCCTCGGCCCCGCCGCGCCGGTCGAATTTGAACAGACCATCGCCAGCGCCGCCCCCCTCGCCCCGATGCTCGAACAGAGCGGCGGCGGCGCGCTCGCCCTCGAAGACGGCATGCCCCGCATCCGCGACGTGCGCCCCGGTCGCCCCGCCGCCGGGCGCGGCTGGATCGGCCTCACCCCGCGCGGCGCTTTCGAGACCGCCTCGGTGACGCAAACCGCGCTCCTCCCGGCTTGGGCAGTGCTGCTGCTGATCTCTGCGCTGGTCGTCGGCGGCTGGCTGCGCGAAGGCCGCCGCTAGGACCGCGCCCAGCCCTTCATCTGGCCCGAAATACCTCGGGGGGTCCGGGGGGCTGGCCCCCCGGCCTCGGACTGCAAAAAGGTGTCGCGCAGATTTCGTACAAAACCGCTGTACAAAACGGACGTTTCGTACGGTTTTTCTACTCGGTCTGGATCAGGACGGCGCGCGACTGCGAGGCGAATTCGCGCCGCAGGAGCACAAGGCAGGTGAACCCCACCGCGACGATCAGCGCCTCGGCGCCAAGTAGCCAAACCGTTGATGTCAAAGCGAAATAAACCGATCGCAGACCCCGGTTGAAGCTTCTCGCCGCGGTGATGTTGATCTCCCCCGACTTGGCCGCCCGTTTCTGGCACAGCGCATTCTCAGGCTCATTCGGCACCGCCGCCATCAAGACCGCGCAATACCCGAACAGCCGGTTCGACCACACGAACTTGAGGAATCCATTCGCCAGAAAAACAAGCAATACCAATACCTTGACTTCCCAAACGATGTTGGGGTCGGCGCCCAGCGTCAGGTCTTCGGCGACCCCGATGAACCGCTCCATGTTGCCAAACAGCGCCAGGCAGCCACCGATCGCGATCATCGTCGCCGAAGCGAAGAACGACGTCCCCTGCCGCAGCGTGGCAAGGATCTGCGCGTCGAAGATGCGCGGTTGCCGCGTGATCATCTGGACCATCCAGTCGCGCCGGTATTGCGCCATCAGAACAGATACCGAAGGGCGGGATTTCGGAGGGTTTTCAATGAAGTAGCCGATCACGATCCAGCTGCCGAACAGCAGGCCGACCGCCCAGTAATCAAGCGGCGAAAAGAGGCTGAGCCGATCCGTCCAGTCCATTCTTTCAGATTATCCTGCCGAAGAACAACTTGCCAGCCCCTCATGATTGGTTATATTTTATTACCAATAGGAGACGTTACATGGACATGCCCCCGCCCAACCCGGCGATTCTCGCGCGGAAATCCGAACTGGTCGCCCGCCTGCACCGCGCTCTGCCCAGCGACGCGGTGATCTCGGACCCCGCCGAAACCCGCGTCTATGAATGCGATGCGCTAACCGCGTATAAATGCGCGCCCATGGCGGTTGTGCTGCCGGGCTCCACGCAAGAGGTCGCCGAGGCACTGCGCATCTGTCACGAAATGAGCGTGCCGGTGGTGCCGCGCGGGGCGGGAACCTCGCTCGCCGGGGGCGCTCTGCCCAGTGCCGACAGCGTGATCCTTGGCGTGGCGCGCCTGACCGAAGTGCTTGAAACGGATTACGAAAATCGCTTCATCCGCGTTCAGACCGGACGCACGAACCTGTCGGTCACCGGCGCCGTCGAGACCGAGGGCTTCTTCTACGCGCCGGACCCGTCAAGCCAGCTTGCCTGTGCCATCGCGGGCAACATCGCGATGAATTCGGGCGGCGCGCATTGCCTGAAATACGGGGTCACCACCAACAACCTTATGGGGGTCACGATGGTGCTGATGGATGGCACCGTGATCGAGCTCGGGGGCGCGCATCTCGATGCGGCGGGCTATGACCTCCTGGGGCTGATCTGCGGCTCCGAGGGGCAGCTTGGCGTGGTGACCGAAGCGACCCTGCGCATCCTGCACAAGCCCGAAGGCGCGCGCCCGGTGCTGATCGGCTTTGATTCGAACGAGGTCGCGGGCCACTGCGTCAGCGATATCATCAAGGCCGGGGTGCTGCCGGTCGCGATCGAGTTCATGGACCGCCCCTGCATTCGCGCCTGCGAGGCCTTTGCCGGTGCGGGCTACCCCGATTGCGAGGCGCTGTTGATCGTCGAGGTCGAAGGGTCGGACGCCGAGATCGACGAACAGCTTGAAACCATTATCGAAATCGCCCGTGCTCATGACCCTGTCGAGCTGCGCCAGAGCAACTCGGCCGAGGAGAGCGCGCGCATCTGGCTGGGCCGCAAATCCGCCTTCGGCGCGATGGGGCAGATCAACGACTACATGTGCCTCGACGGCACCATCCCGGTCAGCCAGCTGCCCCATGTGCTCAAGCGCATCGGCGAGATGTCGGGGGAATTCGGGCTGGACGTGGCGAATGTGTTTCACGCGGGCGATGGCAACATGCACCCGCTGATCCTGTTCGATGCCAACAAGCCCGGCGATCTGGAGCGCTGCGAGGCGTTCGGCGCGGCGATCCTCAAGCTTTGCGTCGAGGTCGGCGGTTGCCTGACCGGCGAACATGGCGTGGGCATCGAGAAACGCGACCTGATGATCGACCAGTATGCGCCGGAAGACCTTGAAATCCAGATGGCGGTGAAGGATGTGTTCGATCCCGGGTGGCTCTTGAATCCGGCCAAGGTTTTTCCCCTGCAATCGAGCGCCGCCCGCAGGGACGCCGCAGCATAAGGGGGCGCTGCCCCCGTCGCCGCAAGCGGCGACTCCCCCGGAGTATTTTTGGCAAGATGAAGACAATGGAACCTGAAAGCGAGGCCGAGCTGGCCGCCATCCTGGCCGGGGCCGAAGCGCCGTTCCGGGTGCAGGGCGGCGGGACGCGCCCTGTTGGGGGCGCGCGCGACGGCGTGCCGCTGACGACGCGGCGCCTGAGCGGGATCACGCTATACGAGCCGGGCGCGCTGACCATGGTGGCGCGCGCCGGCACGCCGCTGGCCGAGATCGAGGCGACGCTTGCGGCCGAAGGGCAGCGGCTGGCATTCGAGCCGATGGATCATCGCGGATTGCTCGGCACCAGTGGAGAGCCCACCATCGGTGGGGTTTTCGCCGCCAATGTCTCGGGGCCGCGGCGCATTCAGGTGGGCGCGGCGCGCGATTTCCTGTTGGGGGTGCGCTTCGTGGATGGGCGCGGGCAGGTCATCCGCAATGGCGGGCGGGTGATGAAGAACGTGACCGGCTATGATCTTGTCAAGCTGATGGCGGGCAGTTTCGGCACGCTCGGGGTGTTGACCGAACTGTCCTTCAAGGTGCTGCCCGGCGCGAAAAGCGCGGGCACGGTCGAGATCACGGGCCAGGATGATGCCAGTGCCATAACCGCGCTGTCGCGTGCATTGGCCTCGCCCTTCGAGGTGAGCGGTGCAGCGCATCTGCCGGGTGGCGGCGACGGGCCGGCGCGGACGCTGATCCGGCTGGAAGGATCGCAGGGCTCGGTTGCCTATCGCGCCGGACGGTTGCAGGAGGCGCTGGCGCAGTTCGGCGATCTCGGATTTGACCACGACGGTGAGGCTGTTGCCGGAATATGGCGCGACCTGCGCGACCTGCGGCGCTTTCACGGGCGCGACGGCGATGTCTGGCGCCTCTCCGTGAAACCCTCGGACGCACCCGGTATCGTGGCCGCGCTGCCCGGTTCCGAGGCGATCTATGACTGGGGCGGCGGTCTTGTCTGGCTGCTGGTGCCGCGCGGCACCGCGCCCGCGAAGATCCGCACGCCGCTGGCAGAGACGGGCGGCCACGCGACACGCATTCGCGGCGAGGCGGGCGGCGGGACCTTTCAGCCACTGCCCGCGCCGGTGGCGGCCCTGCAGGAAGGGCTGCGCCGCAAGTTCGACCCGCGCGGATTGCTCAACCCCGGCCTGATGGACGGTCCGGCCCAAATGGCGAGCGACTGAATGAAGACGGAATTCACAGAAGAGCAGCTTCGCGATCCGGGCATCGCGCGCTCGAACGAGATCCTGCGGGCCTGCGTGCATTGCGGGTTCTGCACCGCCACCTGTCCGACCTACCAGGTGCTCGGTGACGAGCTCGACAGCCCGCGCGGGCGGATTTACCTGATCAAGGACATGCTCGAGAACGAGCGGGTACCTGACGCGAAGACCGTCAAGCATATCGACCGCTGCCTGAGTTGTCTGGCCTGCATGACGACATGCCCCTCGGGGGTGCATTACATGCACCTTGTCGATCACGCGCGCGACTATATCGAGCGCAATTACAAGCGGCCCTTCGGCGATCGTGCCCTGCGCTGGATCCTGGCGCGGATCCTGCCCTATCCCGGGCGGTTCCGGCTGGCGTTGCTGGGCGCGAAGATCGGGCGGCCTTTCGCGTTCCTCATGCCCGATGCGCGGCTGAGGGCGATGCTCGAGATGGCACCCAGGCAGGTGCCGCCGGTCAGCCGCAACGACGACCCCCAGAGCTTTGCGCCCAAGGGGCCGCGCCGCAAGCGGGTGGCGTTGATGACCGGCTGCGCGCAGCGTGCGCTCAATACCGATATCAATGATGCCACCATCCGCCTGCTGACCCGGCTGGGCTGCGAGGTGGTGGTCGCCGAAGGCGCGGGCTGTTGCGGGGCGCTCACGCATCACATGGGCAAGACCGGGGAAAGCCACCGCACGGCGGCCAGGAACATCCGCGCCTGGACCCGCGAGATGCGCGGCGAAGGGCTTGATGCGGTGGTCATCAACACCTCGGGCTGTGGCACGACCGTCAAGGATTACGGCCATATGTTCCGGGGCGAGGCGCTGGCCGAAGATGCCGCCGCCGTGTCGGAAATCACTATGGATATCAGTGAGTTGCTGATGAAGCTCGATCTGCCCGAGGGCGCAGACAAGGGGCTCAGGGTCGCCTATCACGCGGCCTGTTCGCTTCAGCATGGCCAGCAGATCAAGAGCTATCCCAAGGACCTGCTCAAGCGCGCCGGGTTCAGCGTGGTGGAACCCGCCGACAGCCACCTGTGCTGTGGCAGCGCGGGCACCTACAACCTGATGCAGCCCGAGATCTCGGGGCAGTTGAAGGCGCGCAAGCTGCGCACGCTGGCCGCCTGCCAGCCCGAGGTGATCGTCGCCGGGAATATCGGCTGCATGATGCAGATCGGGTCGGGGGCGGACGTGCCGGTGGTGCATACCGTCGAACTGCTGGACTGGGCCACGGGCGGGCCGATGCCCCCGGCGATGCGCCCCGGCCACAACGCCGGCCCGCAGGTGCCGAACCTGCGCGGCGCGCCCTAATTTCGCCCCAAACCGTTGCTAGCCAAATGGCCAGTATCGCCGGAGGGGCCATGCTCAGACATTTGATCATCTTCGTCGCCGTCTTCCTGGCGGGGGTCGCGGCTGCGCAGGACAGCCGCCTCGAGCGCCTTGATACCGGCGATGACGGGCGCGGCTGGGAGGCCGTGGGGCGTCTCGATATCAACGGGCTGGGGTTCTGTACCGGCGCGCTGATCGCACCGCGGATCGTGCTGACAGCGGCGCATTGCCTGTTCGACAAGGCAAGCGGCGCAAAGATCGACCCCACCGGGATCGAGTTCCTGGCCGGTTGGCGCAACGGCCGCGCCTCGGCCTATCGCCAGGTGCGCCGCGCGGTGATCCACCCGTCCTATGATTTTTCCGAGACCGATCCGGGCAATCGGGTGCGCAATGACATCGCATTGCTGGAACTGCACCACCCGATCCGCAACACCAGCGTCATCCCGTTCGAGACCGATATCCGCCCCCGCAAGGGGCAGCGCATCGGCGTCGTCAGCTATGCGCGCGGGCGTTCCGATGCGCCCTCGCTGCAGGAAGTCTGCGACGTGATGCTGCGTCGGCAGGGTGTGCTGATTACCTCCTGCGACGTTGATTTCGGGGCCTCGGGTGCGCCGATCTTTTCCTTCGAGGGGGGAGCGCCGCGCGTGGTCTCCGTCGTGTCGGCCATGGCCGAGATGGACGGGCGCAAGGTCTCGCTTGGAACGCAGCTTGAAGGGCCGCTGGCCGAGCTTTTGCCGATGCTCGACGAGAACAGCGTTACGCCACAACCCCGGCGCATGTTCACCACGGGCGGCAGACGCGACACCGGCGCCAAGTTCGCCAAGCCATGAACAGCTGGCATCGCATTCTGGGCGCGGCGCTGTTCGCCGCTCTCCTTGCAAGCCCGGCGGCATCGCAGAACAGTGGCCTCATCCGTCTGACCGACCGAGACGACCTTTTCGGATGGGAGGCCGTGGGCCGCGTGGAGCAGGGCGCTTCGGGCTATTGCACCGGCGTCCTGATCGCGCCCGATCTGGTGCTGACCGCCGCCCATTGCGTCTTTGATCGGCAGGGCAACAGGATCGCTCCCGAGACCATGCGCTTTCGCGCCGGGCTGCGCGACGGCAAGACCATCGCTGAACGCGGCGTTGCCCGCCATGTCGCGCCCAAGGCCTATGACCCGCTGGGCGGGATGAGCGCTGAGAACGTGCGCAACGACGCGGCGCTTCTGGAACTGGAAACACCCATTCAATCCGCGCTGGCCGATCCCTTCGTGCTGCATGGCGCACCGCGCGCGGGCCTGCGCCTCAGCGTCGTCTCCTATGGCCGCGACCGCGACTCCGCGCCCTCATGGCAGCGTGATTGCGGGCTCGAGGCATTCGGCGGGGGGCTGATGCAGTTCGACTGCGATGTCACTTTCGGATCATCGGGTGCGCCGGTTTTCACCCGTGACGGGCACCGCGCGCGCATCCTGTCGCTGGTCAGCGGCGGGTCGAGCGATGCCGTTGGCACCACCGCCTATGGCATGGAGCTTCCCGCGCTGGTCGATGCGCTCAAGCGCGATCTGCGTGCCGCCAGACCGGCACAACCTGCAAATGGCGGTTTTCTGCGCGTGCAGGTGGGCGAGGGGCACCGCGCCTCGGGCGCGCGTTTCGCGCGGCCCTGACTCCGCGCAGGGGTCTTGAAAGCGCCGCGCGCGCATCCCAAATCAATTCTGCCCGACGCCGCTTTGCGGGTCGCGCAGTTTTTGCCTGTCCCTTCGGGAAGGCATCACATGAGGTATCGCTCAAAGGAGGATGACCAATGCGTAACTTCGACCTTGCGCCCCTGTACCGGGCCACCGTGGGTTTTGACCAGATCGCCGACATGATGGATCGTGTCCTTGCCAGCGACATGGGCCAGCCCACCTATCCCCCCTACAACATCGAAAAGACCGCCGATGATTCCTATCGCATCTCGATTGCCGTTGCCGGTTTCGCCGACAGCGATCTCAGCGTCGAGGTGAAGGATGGCGCGCTTGTCGTTTCTGCCCGTAAGGCCGAGGACGATTCCGCGCGCAGCTTCCTGCATCGCGGCATCGCCACCCGCGCCTTTGAACGCAAGTTCCAGCTGGCCGATCACGTCAAGGTCACCGGCGCATCCCATGCCGACGGGATGCTGCATATCGACCTCGTGCGTGAAGTGCCCGAGGCGCTCAAACCGCGCCGCATCGCGATCGCCAGCGGCGCTGGCAAATCGCGCGACAAGGATGTCGTCGATGCGGAATGCGTGAACTGATCACGCCCCGGACCTAAAGGGCGGGCCCGCCATCGCGGGCCGCCCACATCGCTTACATCATCCGCCGCGCTTTCAGCAGCGTGGCATCCTCGGGGCCGCCGATCAGCAACAGCGCGCCGGTCTCGTCGAAATCAAAACGCCGGACCTGTTCCAGCGCGTCCAGCAGGCGGCGCTCCTGTTTCATCAACGCATCGGGGCAGGCCATCAGCGTCGCACCCATCTGGCTGAATGACAGCCCCTCACCCGTCAGTTCATAGCCTCCGATAAACCGGTTGCAGCCGCTGGTCCCCGCCACGCGCCCGCCCGCGTCAAAGCTGATGGCGGGGGCGGATCTGTCGACGATTCCCGCACCGCCCATGTCCTCGATCTGCCATTCGCCGCCGGTCAGAAGGCTGGCGGGGTCGCCGCCGCATCCGCGCAGTACACGCTCGTCCAGCGCCAGTGCGGCGTGATGCGGATGCGGCATTCCGGTGGCGTCGTCGCGGCACAGCCTGTCCTCCAGCGTCAGGCGCGCGCCAATCCCCTGCATGTCGAACAGATACGCCCCCGGCGTGACCTCGGGTTCGGGCCGCAGGGCGCTTCGCTTCAGTTCGCCATAATCGGCGATCAGTTCCACCTCATTTTCCCCGATGCTGACCTGCCAGCCCGGCTCGTTGCCGCCTGCGCGATAGGGCTGGGCGCTTTCGTCGATCCGGGTGCAATCGGGCATCTCCTGTCCCTCCACGGTCAGCATGCCGGCGTCGCCCTTCGACCAGAACTCGGTGCTGCTGTTCCCGACCGCCTCAAAGCGCGCGCCGGATGCTGCCCTGACCTGCTCCATCTCGATGTCGCGTCCGTCGACACGCAGTATCGCGCGCTCACCCAGCACGCCGAATTCAACTTCGCTACCGCCGCAATCGTATCGCGTGGCAAAAGCCAGCGGCGTGACCTGACTCAGCCTCAGTGCGCCGAGGTCAACTGCCTCATCGCCCGCCTTGAACGGCACGTCCTCGACCAGCCATCGCGGCTGCCCGGCGATGCGGATCACCGCGCCGACCCGGCCCGACAGCTTCGCCGGGACATCCAAGCTGAAGGGGATCGGCACCTGCCGTCCCTCGGTGCCGAACTGGACCTCGCCAAGGATCGTGCCGAAGGCGCCCGTCGCCGCCACCGTGACCGAGGCGTCGTCGGGCAGGGCGATCTTTTGCATGTAGCTCAGCGATCCGCTGATCGTGCGGGGCTCCTCCTGCGCGTTGCCCGGCTGGCCTGCAAGGGTCAGGGCCATGGTCAGGGCAAGGGCGGGGAGGGTGGCGATAAGACGGGTCATGATGGTCGGCTCCTTCGGGTCTTCGGGCACGGTGCCAGTCTATCCTGATCGGGCCATTGCGGGCGAGGGCAACACGGCGTCACGCGCAAAAAACCGCGCGCCCTGTTAGGGGGCGCGCGGCTGTGCTTGATACCGATGTGATACCGACGTTTTACCGGTGCGATACCGAAGCGGGTTTTGCCTTGTTAACCAGAGGCTTGACCCCGATTCGGGCTCAGACGCTCATGCAGATGTATTTCATCTCCAGGAATTCATCGATCCCGTGATGGCTGCCCTCGCGACCAAGCCCCGATTGCTTGACCCCGCCGAACGGCGCGACCTCGGTCGAGATGATGCCGGTGTTGACCCCGACGATCCCGTATTCCAGCGCTTCGGCCACCTTGTAGACCCGGCTCAGGTCCTTGGCATAGAAATAGCTGGCCAGACCGAAGATCGTGTCATTGGCCATCGCGATCACGTCGTCCTCGTCCTCGAACTTGAACAGCGGCGCCAGCGGGCCGAAGGTCTCGTCGGTGGCGAACTGCATGTCCTGCGTCGCACCGGTCACGATGGTCGGGGGCAGGAAATAGCCCTCGCCCTGCACCGGATCGCCGCCGCCAAGGATCACGCTGGCGCCCTTGGATTTCGCGTCGGCCACGTGTTCCTGAACCTTTTCAATGGCATCCGAGTTGATCAGCGGCCCAAGCGCCACGCCTTCATCGAGTCCGTCGCCCATCTTCAGCTTGCTGACGGCGTCCTTCAGTTTCTCGGCGAAAGCATCGTAGACACCGGCCTGGACATAAATCCGGTTGGCGCAGACGCAGGTCTGGCCGTTATTGCGGAACTTGCACATGATCGCGCCCTCGACGGCGGCATCCAGATCGGCGTCGTCGAACACGATGAACGGTGCGTTGCCGCCCAGTTCCATCGAGCATTTCATCACGCTGTCGGCGGCCTGGCGCAGCAGGATACGCCCCACCTCGGTCGAGCCGGTGAAGGTCAGCTTGCGCACGGTCGGGTTCTCGCAGAACTCCTTGCCGATCTCGGACGAGCGCGACGAGGTGACGATGCTGAACACGCCCTTGGGAATGCCCGCGCGTTCGGCCAGAACTCCCAGAACCGTTGCGGACAAGGGCGTTTCGGCTGCCGGGCGTCCGACAAAGGCGCAGCCTGCGGCCAGCGCGGGTGCCGCCTTGCGGGTGATCATCGCGTTGGGAAAGTTCCAGGGCGTGATCGAGGCCGCAACCCCGATGGGCTGCTTGATGACGGTGATGCGCTTGTCGCGCTGGTGGCCGGGAATGGTCTCGCCATAGATGCGCTTGGCCTCTTCGGCGAAGAACTCGACAAAGCTGGCGCCATAGGCGATCTCGCCCTTGGCCTCGGCTAGCGGCTTCCCTTGTTCGGCGGTCAGGATGATGCCCAGATCGTGCTGGTTTTCCATCATCAGGTCGAACCATTTGCGCAGCACGGCCGCGCGTTCCTTGCCGGTCCAGCGCGCCCATTCCTTCTGCGCGGCTTCGGCCTCGGCGATGGCCTTGGCCACCTGCGCGCGGCTCAGGTCGGCCACATTGGCGATCACGTCGCCGCGTGCGGGGTTGGTGACCTCGAACGTGCCGTGGTCGCCATCCGCCCATTCCCCTGCCAGATAGGCCTGTTCGGCCAGCAGGCTTGGGTCCTTGAGTAGCGATTTCAGGTCGGTCTTGGTCATGGCGTTTCCCCTTTTCGGATTGGTCTCGCAAAGGCAAACCATCTTGCGTTAGGCTTGTCCAGCCTAACCAGCGGGATATTGCGATGGAACTGGACGACGCCTATGCAAATGCGGCCCATATCGCGGGTGCCGATGCCTATCCGGCCCGTTGGGCGGCAAAGGCTGCGGCCTTTCGCGAGGCCATGAGCGAGACCGGCCATGCCCGGCTGGACCATGCCTACGGGCCGGGCGCGCGCGAGGCGCTTGACCTCTTCCTCCCAAGGGGGGAACCGACCGGTCTCTGTGTCTTCGTGCATGGCGGTTACTGGCTCAGGTTCGACCGTTCCTATTGGTCGCATCTGGCCGCTGGTGCGCTGGCGCGGGGCTGGGCCGTGGCGATGCCCTCATATGATCTTTGCCCGGATGTCACGATTGGCAAAATTACCCGCCAGATCGCCCGCGCGGTAACCACGGCAGCGGCTGAAATCTATGGCCCGATCGCTCTGGCGGGCCATTCCGCCGGTGGTCATCTGGTGGCGCGCATGGCGGTGGCAGGCGTGCTGCAAGATGACGTGGCGCAGCGCATCCATAGCGTCGTGCCGATCTCGCCCGTCGCCGACCTGCGTCCGCTTCTCAAGACCTCGATGAATGCGCAGCTCGGGCTTGATATGGCGGCGGCCCGCGCCGAAAGCCCGGTGTTGATGCAGCCGATGGATATCCCGGTGACCGTCTGGGTCGGGGCGTCGGAACGTCCAGCGTTTCTGGATCAGGCGCGTTGGCTGGGCGAGGCATGGGAATGCCCCGTGGTCGAGGCCGAGGGCCGCCATCATTTCGATGTGATCGACGCCCTGGCCGAGCCCGACAGCAAGATGGTGCAAGCGCTTATCGGCTGAGCGAGGACCAGGCGGGCAGGGTATCGCCCGGCGCGGGCGCCGCCAGATAGACGGCGCGGGCAATCGCGCGCGCCATGCAGGTCGCCGCCGCATGGCCGATCGCCAGGCTGTCTGCAACCTCGTTCTTCAGCGATCGCGCGCCGGTCGCGGCTGCAAAGATCAGATCGCCATCCATCGGCGTATGCGCAGGCACAAGGGCGCGCGCCAGACCGTCATGCGCGGCGGTGGCCAGCCTCGTGCATTGCGGTTTCGTCAGCGCCGCATCGGTCGCAACGATGCCGATGGTGGTATTGGCGTGCTGTGACAGCTTGGTTTTCGGCAGGTCGGGATATGGATAGGCAGGCGCAGGCCCGAGGCCGCCGAACTCGTCGCCGATCTCGAACGGAGCGGCCCAGAAATGCGGTCCATCCGCCACCGTGGCCGCGCCAAGCGCATTGACCACCACCAGTGCGCCTACCGTGACCCCGGACTCCAGCACCATCGACGCCGAGCCAAGCCCGCCTTTCAGATTGGCCGTGGTCGCCCCGATCCCCGCCCCCGCAGAGCCAAGAGCGAAGTCCGCCCCGACCGCCGCCAGCGCCTCTGCGCCAAGGCGTTTGTAGGGGTTTTCGGGCCAGTCCTTGTCACCGCCATTCAGCAGGTCGAAGATGATCGCGCCGGGCACGATGGGCACCCTCTGGTCGCCCACGGCAAAGCCGCGCCCCGCAGCACGCAGCGCATCCGCCACGCCCGAAGGCGCATCAAGACCAAAGGCCGAGCCCCCCGACAGCACCAGCGCGTCGACCTCGCTCACGGTCTTGTCGGCGGCCAGCAGGTCAGTTTCCCGGCTTCCCGGCGCGCCGCCCATCACATGCACCCCGGCGACGAAGGGCGCATCGCCCAACAGGACGGTGGCGCCGGTTCTGACCGCCGCATCATGGGCATTGCCCACCATCAGGCCCGGCACGTCGGTAATCAGGTTTCTGGGTCCGGGCAAGGCGCGCATTGTGGTCAAAATCCTCTGAAGGTGTCGCAAACCATCTTGCCAGAACCGTCAGGATCAGCAAGGAAGGGTTCGGGCCGGGGCGATGGCGTCGCTCCACGGGGCCGGCAATCCAACCGTCCTGAACGCCGGGACCTTTCTTGTCGAAGGAGGGTCGTCATGACTGCACGTCCTGAAATGTATCGTTTCCACAATGGCGAAAAGGCCAAGCTGCCCTTTGCCGAAATCGAATATGAAGCCCGCCTCAAAGGGTTGCGCCAGATCATGGACGATGCCGGCGCGCAGGCGGTCGTCTTCACCTCGATGCACAATATCGCCTACTACAGCGGGTTCCTTTATTGCGCGTTCGGGCGCCCCTACGGCCTTGTGGTGACCGACACCGACTGCGTGACGATCAGCGCGGGGATCGACGCAGGGCAGCCCTGGCGGCGCTCATATGGTGACGCGATCACCTACACGGACTGGCAGCGCGGCAATTTCTGGCGTGCGGTCCTGTCGGTGGCCGGGGAAAACCGTGTCGTGGGTTACGAGGGCGATCACCTGACCCTGCAACAGCGCGATGCGCTCGAGGATGTGCTGAAGCCGCTTACGATGGTCGATGTCGCCGCTGCGACCATGCGCCAGCGCCTGTGGAAGTCCCCCGCCGAGATCGCGTTGATCCGCGAAGGCGCGCGGGTGGCCGATCTTGGCGGCTATGCGATCCGCGAGGCGGTGGCGGAAGGCGTGCGCGAGATCGACGTGGCAATGGCCGGTCGCGACGCGATGGAACAGGAGATCGCCCGAAGCTTCCCCGACGCCGAATACCGCGACACCTGGGTCTGGTTTCAGTCGGGGATCAATACCGATGGCGCACACAACCCGGTGACCGCGCGCCGCCTCGAACGCGGCGATATCCTGAGCCTCAACACCTTTCCGATGGTCTCGGGCTATTACACCGCGCTCGAGCGCACCATGTTCCTGGGCGAGGTGGACGATGCCAGCCTCAGGATCTGGGAGGCCAATGTCGCGGCGCATGAATACGGTATATCGCTACTCAAACCGGGGATCAGCTGCGCCGAGGTGACCCACGCGATCAACGCCTTCTTCGAGGAACGCGACCTCCTGCAATACCGGACCTTCGGTTATGGCCATTCCTTCGGGGTGCTGAGCCACTATTACGGGCGCGAGGCCGGTCTGGAACTGCGCGAGGATATCGACACGATCCTTCAGCCCGGCATGGTGATCAGCATGGAACCGATGCTGACCCTGCCCAAGGGACAGCCCGGTGCAGGGGGCTACCGCGAGCATGATATCCTGGTGATCACGCCCGACGGCAACGAGAACATCACCGGCTATCCCTACGGACCGGACTTCAATGTGATCGGTTGAAGCCCCTCCGGGCGGCCCGTGTGGCCGCCCGTCACCCGGCATGCTGTCATTGCGCCGGGGCGGATCAATCCTTATTCAGGTGCAAATGGTTACAGACATGGGCGGGGCCTGAATGCTGGCATTTGTGCGACTCGTGGTGTTCGGCTTCATTGCCCTGACGGTCATCTACGTGGCGATCTCGCTCTGGTCCCGCGCGGTCCGGCGCGGAAAACTCGAGCGCGAATGGGAGGAAACGGGTAGGCCCGGCGACAAGGATACCTATATCGAGACAGGGATGACCGACTACGAGCATTCGCTCAGGCGCAGGCTGATCCTGCTGGTCTATGTCATCCCGGTCACCGTGATCGCGGTGATCATCTATGTGACGAATTTCATGTGAGGGGGCCGGAATGGTCTATGTCAAATGGGGATTCTGGGGGCTGTTCTGGCTCTTGGTGGTGGCGTTCCTGCACTACACGCTGCCGCAGCACGATATCGGCCGGATCACCGACACCTACGAAAAGCGCGTCGATCCGGGGGACAACTCGTTGTTCTGGTCCGGGGCCGACACCGGCGAGGACATGACCAGCACCAATCGCGACGTGTTCTTCATTCAGACCTTCCGCACCAATGACAAGCCGATGATCTATCGCAACGAGGATACCGGCTGGGGTTGGCCGCCCTACTTCAAGTTCGATACCTCGAACCTTCAGGCCGAGGCTTCGGATCTCATTTCAAAGAAGAACGCCGCCAGTCCGCAATGGGTTGTCGTCACGCATTACGGATGGCGCAACGAGTTCTTGTCGATCTATCCCAATGCGGTCGCGGTCGAGGCGGCCACGGGGCCGGATCAGCGGATCATCCCGTGGTTCAACATCATCCTGTTGACCCTGCTTGCCGCTTTCGCCTGGGGTATTCGGGTGCGCTGGAAACGCTTTCGCGCCAACCGGCTCGATCCCAAGATCGCACAATGGACCGGGCAAGACGAATAGTTGCCCGGCGGCGTCCCGCGCCGCCCGTTCAGCGCTTGCCGTAGTAGAGGCCGACCACATGCTCGGCTTCTGCAAAGAACAGCCAGCGCGAGGCGGCGATTCCGGCCAGGTGCGACACCACCGCCAGAAACGCCATCAGATGCGTGAACGGCGCCAGCAGAAGCACCACCGGCAGCGCGTATCCCAGGATCAGCGCGATGATCCGCAGCTTGATCGAATGCCTGCGCCCGACCACGTGAACGAATTCGCGCAAGAGGTAGTTGGTCCCGGTATGCGGCGGCTCGAAGGCGCGCACCGCGCCGATATCGCCAAGCTGCGTGGCGCTGGCCATGTCGGTGCCGCTCCGGCTCAGGGCCATGTCGCCGCGCACCCACCACAGCACCTGAAGCACCGCCGCCACCGGTAGCAGGATCAATGCCGCCAGGGCTTGCCCGGCCAAAAGCGCGCCGCCCGCCAACGCGATCGCCAGCATCAGCGCCGGCGTCAGCGGTGTTTTCCAGCGCGGCACGGTCTTGAGCTGCCCGTAGATCATCGAGGTGCAATAGACCGTCAGCAGCGACAGCGCCGCGCCCAGCCACCCAAGGGCGGTCCATTTGGCGCCAAGAAACACCAGCCCTGCACCATAGAGCGCCATCACGATCAGCGCCGCGACGCTGACCCATGCCTCTCGGCTCAGCCAGCTTGTCCGCCATTGGGTGAACGCCTTCAGCGCCCGTTCGGGATGCCCGAGGTGAAACGTCGAGGCCATGAGCCCGCCCACGGCCAGCGCATAGGCGATCGCGAAAAAGGCAAAAGCCACCCATCCCGTGACAAAGGGAAACCCCATGCCCAGCCAGACAAGAAGCCCGAACCCAAGCCCGGAAAGCGTGGTGAAGATGATGACAGAAGGGGCGGGATGCATGTCAGAGTTTCTCCAATGCCTTGTCGAGCCAGCCGATGAAGCCCTTCGGCTCTTCGGCTACCGGCTTCAGGAATGGCGCCAGCACGTCGATATCGCCTTCGGGCTGCGCTGCGGGGCGGTCCATTTGGTCCTTGGGGCGTGGCGGCAGGTATTTGTTGACCGGTTTCGTGCCTTGCTCGGGCATCAGGTCGACACCGCCTCGCGCCTCGACCAGCTGCGACACGTCGCTGTCCGGGTCTCCCAGGTCGCCGAAATGCCGCGCCCCCGCCGGGCAGGTGCGCACGCAGGCCGGCACCCGGTCTTCCTCGGGCAGGTTTTCGTTATAGATGCGATCGACGCATAGCGTGCATTTCTTCATGACGCCTTCGGCCGCGTCCAGTTCGCGCGCGCCGTAAGGGCAGGCCCAGGCACAGAGGCCGCACCCGATGCAGTCAGTCTCGTTGACCAGAACGATCCCGTCCTCGACCCGCTTATAGCTGGCACCCGTAGGGCAGACGGTGACGCAGGGCGCGTCCTCGCAATGCAGGCATGATTTCGGGAAATGAATGAGCTGCGCAGTGCCCTGCTCGGGCTGAACCTCGTAGGAATGCACGCGATTGAGGAACGTGCCGGTGGGCGCGCTGCCGTAAGGGTCCTGATCCGATAGGGGTGCACCGTAGTTCTCGGTGTTCCAGCCCTTGCAGGACACCACGCAGGCATGGCAGCCGACGCAGGTGTCCAGGTCGATTACAAGGCCGAGCTTCTTTTCGGTGCGGTCTGGCAGCTGTGTCATTTGCCCACCTTCCATTCCAGATGATCGGGGCCCTGGCCCACCGGCGAGTGGATCGGCGGCAAGCCGGGCTGGCTTTCGGTGGGGGCGGCCACCTTTTCGATCTTCACACGCAGGTCGAACCATGCCGCCTGCCCGGTGATCGGATCCGAATTGGCCCATCTCAGCCCGTCGCCCTTGGCCGGCAGCAACTCGTGAATGAGATGGTTCAGAAGGAAACCCTTGGTCGCTTCGGGCGCGTCCTTGTCCAGCGCCCAGGCCCCCTTGCGCTTGCCGATGGCGTTCCAGGTCCAGACCGTGTTTTCGTTGAGCGCGGCCATATGCGCCACGGGAACGGTGATTTCGCCATGTGCCGAGGTGACACGCGCCCAGTCACCATCGGCAAAGCCGTTCGCCTCCCAAAGCCCGGTCGGCAGGTAGAGCGGGTTATGCCCGTGGATCTGGCGCAGCCACGCATTCTGGCTGCCCCAGCTGTGATACATCGCCATCGGCCGCTGCGTCAGGGCGTGAACCGGGAACTCTTCGGTATCGATGCCGCCATCCTCGAATGGCGGATACCAGATCGGCAGCGGGTCCAGTGTTTCGCGGATGCGTTCACGCAGGTGGTCCGGAGGCTGGCGTTCGCCGTGGCCCTCGGCAGCCAGCTGGAAGCGGCGCAGCGGCTCGACATAGAGGTCGAAGATATAGGGCTGCGGGCTGTCAAAGATGCCCAGCTCCACCGCCCAGTCCTGATAGGCCATGTTCCACGGCTTGTAGTAGCTGGCCGCGTCGGGGATGTGTTTCACGAAGAAGCCGCCATTCTCGATGTAGCGGTCCAACTGCTCGGGATTGGGCGCGCCGCGCCCGTGGCTTGGGCCGGTCTCGCCCTTGCGCCAGCCCGCCAGCGGGCCGATGCCCGGCTTGCGCTCGTGATTGGTGATGTAGTCGGCGTAGTCGGCGTATTTCTGGCTGCCATCGGCATTGACGAAGCCCGGCAGGCCCAGCCGTGCACCAAGATCGCACAGCGCGGATTGAAAGCCGCGCACATCGCGGTCGGGTTCGACCACCGGCCAGCGGATCGCATCTGCCGCAGCATCCGCCTCGCAGATCGGGCGGTCCAGCAGGCTGATGCAGTCATGGCGCTCCAGATAGGTGGTATCGGGCAGGATCAGGTCGGCATAGGCAACCATCTCCGAACTATACGCATCCGAATAGATGATATGCGGGATGACATGCTCGCCGTTTTCATCCTTGTCCGTCAGCATGTCGATCACGCCGCGCGTATTCATGCTGGAATTCCAGGACATGTTCGCCATGTACATGAACAGCGTGTCGATCTTGTAGGGATCGCCGGCATGGGCGTTCGAGATCACCATATGCATCAGCCCATGCGCCGACATCGGGTTTTCCCATGTAAACGCCTTGTCGATGCGCACCGGGCTGCCATCGTCCTTCAGCGCCAGATCGTCCGGCCCCTGCACGAAACCCAGATGCGGGCCGTCCAGCGGCTTGTCCGGTGTCACCGCGCTGTGCGGCTTGGGGTGGGCGCTGACAGGCTTGGGATAGGGCGGCTTGAAGCGGAAACCGCCGGGCACCTCGACCGACCCCAGCAGGATCTGAAGCATATGCAGTGCACGGCAGGTCTGGAACCCGTTGGAATGCGCCGAAATCCCGCGCATCGCGTGGAACGCAACCGGGCGGCCCTTCATCTGCTTGTGGGTCTCGCCCCGGAAATCCGTCCATTCCTGGTCGAGCACGATTTCCTCGTCAAAGGCCACACGGGCCAGTTCGGCGGCAATGGTGCGGATCTTGTCGGCGCTGATGCCGCAACGCCCGGCCACGGCCTCGGGGGCGTATTGCGAATCCATGTAGCGTTCCGCAATCAGGTGCATGACCGGCTTGTGGGTGACACCCCCATGCCGGTAGCTGGCCGAGAGGTCAGGCTGCACGCCTTTCTGGTCGAACGGCGTCAGCTTGCCGGTCTTGCGATCGATGACCAGCGTCTTGCCGTCCTCGTCGCGCATCAGCAGCCCGTGCTCGGGGGATTCGGGATCCATGTTCACCAGGACCGGCGCATTCGTGTAGCGTGCCAGGTAATCCAGATCGATCCGCCCGGCGCGCAGCAGCTCGTGCACCAGCGACAGGATGAACAGCCCATCGGTTCCGGGGGTGATGCCGACCCAGTCGTCGGCCACCGCGTTATAACCCGAGCGGATCGGATTGACCCCGATCACCTTGGCACCGCGCGCCTTGATCTTGCCGATGCCCATCTTGATGGGGTTGCTGTCATGGTCCTCGGCGACGCCGAAGATCATGAACAGCTTGGTATGATCCCAGTCGGGCTGGCCGAATTCCCAGAACGCGCCGCCCATCGTGTAGATGCCGGCCGCTGCCATGTTGACTGAACAGAACCCGCCATGCGCGGCATAGTTCGGCGTGCCGAAGTTCTGCGCCCAGTAGCTGGTGAAGCTCTGCGACTGATCGCGCCCGGTGAAAAAGGCCAGCTTTTCGGGTGCTTCGGCGCGCAGCGGCGCAAGCCAGCCGGTGGCGATCTTCAGCGCCTCGTCCCAGCTGATTTCCTCGAATTCGCCCGAGCCGCGCGGCCCCACCCGCTTCATCGGCGCACGCAGCCGCGAGGGGGCGTTATGCTGCATGATCCCGGCGCTGCCCTTGGCGCACAGGACACCCCGATTGACCGGATGGTCCCGGTTGCCCTCGATATAGGCGACCTTGCCATCCTTCATGTGGACGTTGATGCCACAGCGGCAGGCGCACATGTAACAGGTGGTCTTGCGCACCTCGTCGGACACCTTGGGCGAGGTCTCGATCTTGGGCTGGTGATGTGTCATCGGGCGTTCCCTGTTTTGGCGTCGGTCACGGCGGGGCATCGTCTGACGCCCGACATGGCGGTTGCTTGAGGTCTGTCCGGGATCTCTGCCCCGGTTTTCGGATCAGGCGCGGGCCTGCAATACGGTCACTGCGATCATCTCGGTCACATCCTGCGCGACACAGCCGCGCGAAAGATCGTTGGCGGGTTTTGCAAGGCCCTGCAGAATCGGCCCGATGGCCGCATATCCACCCAGCCGTTGGGTCATTTTGTAGCCGATATTCCCGGCGTCCAGATTGGGGAAGATCATGACATTGGCATGCCCCGCCACATCCGAACCCGGCGCTTTGGAGGCCGCGACCGAGGGCATGAAGGCGGCATCGAACTGTAGCTCCCCATCGGCCTGCAAATCCGGGTGACTGCTCTTGAGGTGCTTCAGCGCGTCAGTGACCTTGGTCACGCAGGCATGGCGCGCGCTGCCCTTGGTGGAAAAGGACAGCATGGCGATTTTCGGCTCCTGGCGCATCAGCGCCCGGCAGGATGCGGCCGAGCTGGCGGCGATCGCGGCCAGTTCCTCGGGCGAGGGATCGATGACCAGCCCGCAATCGGAATACAGCATGGCGCGCGCGTCGCCTGTGGCGTGTTCGGGCGGATACATCAGGAAAAAGCTGGACACCATCGCGGCGCCCTGCGCCTTGCCGATGACCTGAAGGGCGGTGCGCACGACGTCCGAGGTGGTCGTCACGGCGCCGCTCACGGTGCCGTCGGCATAGCCCTGACGCACCAGCATCGCGGCATAGACCAGAGGGCTTTGCACCGCGGTCTGCGCGGCGGCCGCGTCAATGCCCTTATGGCGGCGCAGGTCGTGATATGCGGCGGAGAAATCTTCGGTCAGCGGCGATGTGGCGGGATCGTGGATCTCGATCCCGTCACCGTCGCTGCCCCCTTCGGTGGCCAGCGCGGCGCGCACGCCCGCTTCGTCGCCCACAAGGATGATACCGGCGATCCCGGCCCTGCGCGCCGCCAGCGCCCCCGCTACCACGCGGGGGTCGCTGCCTTCGCTCAAGGCGATTTTCGCCGCCGGGGCCGGGTCTTGTGCAAGCACAAGGTCGACCGGCCTCGGGGTGGTTGCGTCGGGTGCGTCTGCCATCACACCTTCTGGGGCTTCATGTCGTTCTTGTCGATTCCGGCGACCTGAACGGGCTTCTTCATGGCGTCACGACGGAAGGGTTCGCCAAGCTCCTGGTTGATCATGGCTTCGATGAGCGTGGTCTTGCCATTCTCCATCTGGTCCTTGATCGCCTGGTTCAGCGCCTCGGTCAGCTCTTCCATATTGCGCGCCACGACGCCCTTCAGGCCGCAGGCCTGGGCGATGCCGGCATAGCTCACTTCCTGGTCCAGCTCGGTGCCGACGAAATTGTCATCGAACCACAGGGTCGAGTTACGCTTTTCGGCGCCCCACTGGTAGTTGCGGAACACGATCTGCGTCACTGCGGGCCATTCGCTGCGCCCGATCGCCGTCAGCTCGTTGACCGCGATGCCGAAGGCGCCGTCACCGGCAAAGCCCACGACCGGAACGTCCGGGCAGCCGATCTTCGCGCCAACGATCGCCGGCAGGCCATAGCCACAGGGTCCGAACAGACCCGGCGCCAGGTATTTGCGGCCTGCCTCGAACGAGGGATAGGCGTTGCCGATGGCGCAGTTGTTGCCGATATCCGAGCTGATGATCGCCTCGCGCGGCAATGCGGACTGGATTGCGCGCCATGCCATGCGCGGGCTCATCCAATCGGGCTTGTCGGCGCGCGCGCGCTCGTTCCAGGTGGTGCCGGGATCGTCATCCTCATGATCCATGCTGCTGAGCTGCTGCGCCCAACGGGATTTGGTCTCGGCGATCTTCGCCTTGCGGGCATCGCGCCCCGCGTCGCCAGCCGTCTCGGCAAGCTGTGCCAGGATGCCCTTGGCCACTTTGGCGGCATCGCCCACGATACCGACTTCGATCTTCTTGGTCAGGCCGATCCGGTCGGGGTTGATGTCGACCTGGATGATCTTGGCGTCCTTGGGCCAGTATTCCATGCCATAGCCCGGCAGCGTCGAGAATGGGTTGAGGCGCGTGCCAAGGCACAGCACCACATCTGCCTGCGAGATCAGCTCCATCCCCGCTTTCGAGCCGTTATAGCCAAGCGGCCCCGCGAACAGCGGATGCGAGCCGGGGAAGGCATCGTTATGCTGGTAGCCGACACAGACAGGTGCATCCAGACGTTCGGCCAGCGCCTTGCTGGCGTCGATCCCGCCATCCGAAAGGACGACGCCCGCGCCGTTCAGGATGACCGGGTTCTTCGCCTCGGACATCAGTTTCGCAGCCCGCTCCACCGAACCTTCGCCACCCGGCGAGCGCTCGAATTCCAGCGCCTCGGGCAGGTCGATATCGACCACCTGGGTCCAGTAATCGCGCGGAATGTTGATCTGCGCCGGACCCGACAGGCGCTTGGCCTGGGAGATCACGCGCGCCAGCACCTCGGCAACGCGGGTCGGATCGCGCACTTCTTCCTGATAGGCGACCATGTCCTGGAACAGGGCCATCTGCTCGACCTCCTGGAAGCCGCCCTGGCCGATCGTCTTGTTGGCCGCCTGCGGCGTCACCAACAGCAGCGGGGTGTGGTTCCAATATGCGGTCTTCACAGCGGTCACGAAATTGGTGATGCCGGGGCCGTTCTGCGCGATCATCATCGACATCTTGCCGGTCGCGCGCGTGTAGCCATCCGCCATCATCCCGGCGCTACCCTCGTGCGCACAATCCCAGAACATGATTCCCGCCTGCGGAAACAGATCCGAAATCGGCATCATCGCCGACCCGATGATCCCGAAAGCATGTTCGATCCCATGCCGTTGGAGTGTTTTCACAAAGGCTTCTTCTGTGGTCATTTTCATAGGAGTTCTCCTGAGCAGAGGGGGGTGTTGGGGTTTTGGGTTGGGGGGAAACTAGGCTGGGGGGGAGACAGGAAGTAGGGCCAGAATGCTTGCCATCATAGAGCCAGTCGGCGCAGGTGGGCCAGTTCTTCGGACAGGATCGCGATTCCGTCGGGGATGCGTTCGGAGGGGATCGAGGAATAGGCCAGGCGGTAATAGTTGCGTGGCGCGGCGGGGCCGCGAAAGAATGGCTGGCCGGGTTCGATCAGCACCGAGCGCGCGCGCAGACGTTCATCCAGCTCGGCGGTGTCGACGCCATCAGGCGCCCGCATCCAGATCGAGGAGCCACCGAACACGCCGCGCCCCTCGACGCCCAGCCCGTGATCCGCGAGGGCCTGTTCCATCACCTGCCTGCGACGGGCAAAGACCTGCCCCATCCTCCGGATCAGGCTGTCGTAATGACCAAGGCTCAGGAAATAGGCCGCGGTGCGCTGGATATGGCCCGGCGGGTGGCGCAGCACGCTGGCACGAAGGGCGCGGCATTCGCGGATGAACTGGCGCGAGCCCACCAGATACCCCAGCCGCAGACCCGGAAAGATCGACTTGGAAAAGCTGCCCACATAGATCACCCGCCCATCGGTATCGAGCGATTTCAGGGCCGGCAGGGGCGAGCGCAAGAAGGATATCTCGAACTCGTAATCGTCCTCGACAATGAGCGCGTCCATCTCGCGCGCCTTTTCCAGAAGCGCCTTGCGGCGGGCCATCGGCATGGTCGCGTTGGTCGGTGCCTGGTGGCTGGGCGTGGTGAAGATCACATCGGCATAGCGCGGCAGATCGGCGGGCGGCAGTCCGTCGCGGTCCACGTCGACCGAGGCAAGATAACAACGCGATTGCATGAGGATATCGCGCAGCGCGTGATAGCAGGGCTCTTCGATGGCGGCGGTGCGTCTTTGGGTCAGCAGGACCTGCGCGGTCAGCCACAGCGCGTTCTGCGCGCCCATCGTTACGAGGATCTCGTCGGGTTGGGCCAGGATGCCGCGCCGGGGCAGGGTGTGGCGCAAGATGAACTCGATCAGCTTGGGGTCGTCCTGATCGTAATAGTCGGTTGTCAGCGCCTGAAAATCCTTCTGCCCAAGGGCCTGAAGCGCGCAGTGCCGCCAGTTGGCATGATCGAACAGCGACGGGTCGGTCTGCCCGAAGACAAAGGGATAGCGGTAGCGCGACCAGTCCTGCGGCTTCTCGGGCGTGTTGCCGCCGGTAAAGCGCCGGCCCAATGCGCGCGACCAGTCGATCGTATCGCGCCCCGGCGCGCGGGCGTCGAATTCGGGCGGCTCGGGGGCGTTCTGGGACACGAAATAGCCCGAGCGGTCGCGCGCTTCGAGATAGTCGCTGGCCTGTAATTCTGTATAGGCCAATGTCACCGTGATGCGGCTGACGCCCAGATGGCGCGCCAGCTTGCGCGAGCTTGGCAGCTTCTCGCCCTTGCGAAAGCGGCCTGACAGGATGCCTTCGGCGATCATCTGCTGGATCTTCGCCTGAAGCGTGCCTTCGGCATCGGGATTGAGGAAAAAGGTTTCGACTGAAATGGCCATGCGGTCAGGATAGATTGGACTTATCCGCGTGGCAATCTGGTCTTATGCACGCAAGGCATGTATTTGCGCCCGCGCTCTGCGCGCCATGCGTGCGCGACGGCCGTTACCGGAGATTCGCCGGGGCTTGAATGGTGCGCCTTGCCGGGGGATGGTCGGGCAACGCGCAGGACAGGAGGCACATCATGATCGCCGTGATATTCGAGGTTGAACCGGCAGAGGGCCAGCAGGGGCCTTACCTTGACATGGCCGCCAGGATGCGCCCGCTGGCCGAACAGGTCGAAGGCTTTATCAGTGTCGAACGCTTCCAGAGCCTGACCACTCCGGGCAAGCTCTTGTCGCTGAGCTTTTGGGAGGATGAGGCGGCGGTGGAGCGCTGGCGTCAGTTGGAGGCGCACAGGGGCGCGCAGAAGGCCGGGCGCAACGAGATGTTCGCGGATTACCGGCTGCGGGTGGTCAGCGTGATCCGGGATTACGGGAAGCATGAGCGCGACGAGGCGCCCGTGGACAGCCGCGCGGTGCATGATGGCTGAAGGCGGGGCGAAACGGTGATATCGGTTTGATTAACAAGCGAAATCCGTGATCGGCATCGCGTCGGCATTGCATCGGTATCGCGTCGGTTTCCTGCACCGTGAACCAAGAGGTTAACGGGGCGCGCGCCCGTCACGCGCCCCGAACCGTCAATGAATGGTTAACAGCGCAGGGTTCAACCGAGGGCGATCAACGCACCGGCCAGGCCTGTGGCGGCGCCCATCGCGCGCAGCACCAGCCCGGAGCCGGCACGCAGCGCGCGCGCAAAGAGCAGCGCGACCGCCAGTCCGACCAGATGCAGCCCCGCCGTCGCCAGCGCGAAACCCGCGCCGAACTGAAGCGCCGCTGCGCTGCCCAGTTCGCCGCCATGCGCATGACCGTGAAACAGCGCCAGACCGGCGACCAGCGCCATCGCCCAGCCAGCCGAGGGGCGCAGCGCGAGCGCCACCACAAGGCCCAGCAGCATGATGGATGCCAGGATCATCGGCTCGACAAAGGGCAGGGGCATCCCGATCAGCGCCAGACCGAAACCGGCCAGCATCGCACCAACGAACGCCGTGGGCACCTGCCAGAGGGCGCGACCGCCGATCTGCGCCGCCCAGAGGCCGACCGCGATCATCGCCAGGACGTGATCGAGCCCGAAGAGCGGATGCGTGACCCCCGCCATGAACGAGCCGTATTCGCCGGGCGGCAGGTGGGCCGCGGCGGGCGAGGCGGCAAGGGAAAGGGCGAGAAGAAGGAAAAGTTTCGGTTTCATGTGGCTCCTGTTCATCTGGTCAGCCGGCACCTCGGGATGAGTCGCGCCTGACCGCGAATGAGCCAGCCCCGGCGTGGGGGTGCAAGGCGAAACTGCGCCGAGCACCGCATTGCCCCGGCAAGAAAAAACCCCGGCATGCGAAGATGCCGGGGCAGGTGGGGAACCTGAATCTGTCAGGAAATCAACCGAAGACCTTGGTCAGCGCCTTGTCGGTTGCCTCGATGATCTGGTCGATATCGTCCTTGCGCGCGATCAGGGCGGGCGAATAGCACAGCGTGTTGTTGAAACCGGGGATCGAGCGGTTGGTCGCGCCGATCACCACGCCCTGCGCCATGCAGTCGCCGACGACCGCCTGCACCTGTTTCTCGGGGACGGGTTCCTTGCTGGCGCGGTCGGCAACCAGTTCGGCACCAAGGAACAGGCCCTTGCCGCGCACGTCGCCGATGACTTCATGCTTGTCCTTGAGCGCGTTCAGCTGGTCGAGCATGTAATCGCCCATAGCCACGGTGTTTTCGAGCAGACCCTCTTCCTCGATGATGGCCATGTTTTCCAGCGCCGCCGCCGGACCCGCCGTGCAGCCGCCGAATGTCGAGATATCGCGGAAGTAATCCATCGGATCGCTGGCGTCTTCCTTGAACATGTCGAAGACTTTTTCGTTCGTCACGCAGCAGGCGATCGCGGCATAGCCGGAGGCGACGCCCTTGGCCATCGTCACGAAATCGGGTTCGACGCCGTAATGCTGATAGCCGAACCATGTGCCGGTGCGCCCGATTCCGCAGACGACCTCGTCGATATGCAGCAGGATGTCGTATTTGCGGCAGATCTCCTGCACACGGGGCCAGTAGCCCGGCGGCGGGGTGATGACGCCGCCGCCCGCGGTCACGGGTTCGAGGCAGAGCGCGCCGACGGTATCGGGGCCTTCGGCCAGGATCACTTCCTCGATGGCGTCGGCGGCGCGCTGGCCGTATTCCTCGCCGGACAGATCCCATTGCGCGCGGTATTCAAGGCAATGCGGCACACGCACGAAACCGGGTGTGAAGGGGCCATATTGGGCATTGCGCTCATCCTGGCCGCCAGCCGACAGCGCGGCGATGGTGGTGCCGTGATAGTCGCGCTCGCGATACAGGATCTTGTGCTTCTTGCCGCCGTAACGCTTGTGCGCGATCTGGCGGACCATCTTGAAGGCTTTCTCGTTCGCCTCGGAGCCCGAGTTTGTATAGTAGACGCGGCTCATGCCCGGCATTTTTGAGATCAGCTTTTCGGAGAACAGCGCGCCGGGCACCGAACCCGCCGAGCCTGCGAAATAGTTCAACTTGATCAGCTGGTCGCGCACGGCGTTGGCGATGCGTTCGCGGCCATAGCCCACGTTCACCGTCCAGACACCGCCCGAGACGGCATCGATATGTTCCTTGCCGTGCTGGTCCCAGACGCGCATGCCGCGCCCCTCGACGATGATCCGGGGCTCGCCGGTCTCGAAGGGTTTGTGCTGTGTCAGGTGATGCCAGACATGCGCGCGATCGGCTTCGACGATCTTTTCGATGTCGTTGGGCAGGTTTCCGTCCATCATGAGATGCTCCATCAGGTTGCGCCGGTCTGGTCATTGGCCGCATGTATGGGGCGGGCCAGGGCCGGTTTGATCGAATTTCCACAATTGAGCCTCGAATCCGGTGTTTCGGATAGGGCCAGTTGACAGCTTTGACTATCGCCAAAATGCCCGGCGGGGGAAAGCCCTGACCGCTATATGCCGGGAAAGCCGCTGCAATTTCGTGCATCTTCCCCAAATGGCGATTTCATGAAAGCCGAAATCCTTGGGCAAATGCCATAAAAGCGTTGATCGGAGTCCGAATTTCGGCTCGGATAACGGGGCAATACAGATTGCGGATCGGATAAGTTCCTGCTGATGTAGCATGCGCGGCATCGCGCCGGGGGTGACCCGGACAGGACAGAAAAGAAAACCAAGGGGAGCAAAACTCACATGAAAATCAAGACAAGACTGATGTCGGCTGTGGCCGGGGCGGCCATGCTGGCAGGTGCCGGCGTTGCCAATGCTGAAGAGCTGACGGTCGGTTATTTCCTCGAATGGCCGATGCCGTTCCAATACGCCAAGGTTCAGGGCACCTATGACGAGGCGCTGGGCATGACGGTGAACTGGCGCGCCTTCGATACCGGCACGGCGATGAGCGCGGCGATGGCCAGTGGCGATGTGCAGCTGTCGGTCAGCCAGGGCGTGCCGCCCTTCGTGGTCGCCACCAGCGCCGGGCAGGACCTTCAGGTGGTCGACGTGGCCGTGTCCTATTCGGATAACGACAATTGCGTCGTTGCCGAGGCGCTTGAGATCGACAAGAACAATGCCGGTGAACTGGCGGGCAAGAAGGTGGCGGTGCCGCTGGGCACGGCGGCGCATTACGGCTTCCTCAAGCAGATGAACCATTTCGGCGTCGACCTCGCTTCGCTCGATATCGTGAACATGGCCCCGCCCGAAGGTGCGGCGGCGATCGCGCAGGGCGCGGTCGACATGTTCTGCGGCTGGGGCGGCAGCCTGCGGCGCGCCAAGGAGCATGGCAACGTCCTGCTGACCGGCGCCGAGAAGGAAGAGCTGGGCATTCTCGTCTTTGACGTGACCAGCGGCCCCTCGGACTTCATCGCCGAGAACCCCGACGTGGTCGCGGCATTCCTGAAGGTGACGGGCGACGCCAACGCGATGTGGGCCGATCCGGCCAACCGGGACAAGATGCTGCCGGTCATCGCCAAGGACAGCGGCATGGATGTCGAGGCCACCGCGGCCACCATCGACACCTTTGTCTTTCCGTCGGTCGAAGAGCAGCTGACCGCCAAATGGCTGGGCGGCGGCGCGCAGGAGTTCATGAAGGGTGTTGCGGATGTTTTCGTGGAGGCCGGCAGCATCGACGCCGCGCTCGACACCTATGAAAACAACGTGAATGTCGGGCCGCTCCAGCAGGCAGCCGGTCAGTAAGCGACCATCCCGAAGCGCGGATCCGGGCCATATGCGTCCGGGTCCGTGCGAATTGAGACCTCAGCAACCAGATCAACAACCAGAACGGGGGCGGGATGTCGACGCTATCAATCGAAAACATATCGATGCGTTTCGATCTGCCGGGGGGCGGCCATGTGCAGGCCCTCAAGGATGTGACGCTTGAACTGCAAAGCGGAGAGCTTCTGAGCGTGCTCGGCCCGTCGGGCTGTGGCAAGACCACGCTTCTGAATATCCTGGCAGGGTTCCTCGCCCCGACCGAGGGGCGGATCATGCTGGACGATCATCAGGTCAAAGGGCCGGATGCCGAACGCGGCATGGTGTTCCAGCAGGGCGCGCTGTTCGAGTGGATGAGCGTGCGCGACAATGTCAGTTTCGGGCCGCGCATGGCCGGGCGGAGCAAGGCGGATTACACGGATTCGGTCAATCACCTGCTCGAGGTGGTGGGGCTGAAGGATTTCAAGGACAAGGCGGTTTATGAGCTGTCGGGCGGGATGCAGCAGCGCGTGGCGCTGGCGCGCTGCCTGGCCAACGACCCTGACGTGATCCTGATGGATGAACCGTTGGGCGCGCTCGATGCGCTGACGCGCGAAAAGATGCAGGGGCTGGTGCTGAAGCTCTGGAAAGAGACCGGCAAGACCATCATCCTGATCACCCATTCGGTCGAAGAGGCGCTATTGCTGGGCGAACGCCTGTTGGTGATGGCGCCGCGACCGGGGCGCATCCACAAGGAATATCGCCTGCCCTTCGCCGATGAGGGTGTCGGTAAGGACCTGCGCGAGGTCAAGAAGAACCCCGAATTCGGCCAGAAGCGCGAAGAGATCCTGTCGATGATCTGGGACATGGAAGAAGAGATCATGGGCCGCACCGAGGAGACAGCCTGATGACCCTTCTGCTCATTTATATCGCTGTTTTCGCCCTTTCGTTCTTTGTCGTGCGCAAGCTGCTGCGCGGCGCGATGCAGCGCAGGGATTTCACATCCCTCAAGACGGTGACCTTCGGCGATGAAAGCGCCGTGCGCCCGGACCGCTGGGCCAGCGTCATCTCGGTGGTGACGATCTTCCTGCTCTGGGGGGCGTTCACCGGCAGCCACTGGGTGCCGATCCATGCGCCCGGCCCCTTCGTGGGCGATACGCAGTTCACCTATACGCTGGAGGCCCCGGACGGCGCGCGGGACGATGCGACGGTTTATGCGCGCGTGTTCAAGGTGGGCGAGGCCGTGGAAGAGCCTGAGATCGAACCCGGCGACGGGTTTGCCAAGAACGATGCGATCACCGTGGGCGCGTGGCGTTCGGAACTGTTGTTGATGGACAAGAACGACGAGGCGAAGCGCAGTGAGGGTGCAAAGATCGTGGCGATCGACGGCCAGCCTGCCGGCCCCGGCGATACCGTAAAAGTCGCCGACGGCGAGGTGGCGATCACCTCCAAGGGGTCGCTCAATTTCAGCCCCGCCAAGGGGATGCAGATGGAGCCGATATGGCTGCCCGCACCCGAGGCCGTGGTTGCCCGTGTCGGCGAGATCGCCAGCCAGGGCTATCAGAACTTCACCCTCTGGGAGCATCTCTACTGGTCGCTGTTCCGGGTGATCGTGGGCTTCTTCTTTGGCGCGCTGGTGGGGATTCCGCTGGGCTATGCGATGGGGCTGAGCGATTGGTTCCGCGGCTGGTTCGACCCGATCGTGGAATTCATGCGCCCGGTGCCGCCGCTGGCACTGATCCCGCTGGTGATCATCTGGGCCGGGATCGGTGAAAGCGGCAAGATCATCCTGCTGTTCCTGGCCGCACTGTGGATCATGACCATTTCGGCGCGCGCAGGCGTGTCGGGCGTGGCGATTTCCAAGGTGCATGCCGCCTATTCCCTGGGCGCCAGCAAGTGGCAATTGATGCGCCATGTCATCATGCCCAACTCGCTGCCCGAGATCTTTACTGGGGCGCGGGTGGCGATGGGGGTCTGCTGGGGCACGGTGGTGGCCGCCGAACTCGTCGCCGCCGAAAAGGGTGCCGGCATGATGATCATGGTCGCGAGCCGGTTTCAGCTGACAGATATCGTGATCATGGGGATCATCCTGATCGGCATCATCGGCTATGGCATCGACATCCTGATGCGCAAGGCCGAAAAATGGCTGGTGCCGTGGAAGGGCCGGGTCTAGGGGGGCGCTGCCCCCTGCCGCGCCGGGGCGCGACTCCCCCCGGGATTTTTCGGAACAGAAGAAGGGGCCGGGTTCATTCCGGCCCTTTTCATGTGGTCAGGCGCGTTCGTCCTTGGGCGAGCCCATGACCACATATGAGGTGATGGCGTTCACCTGCGGCAATGTTCCCAGCACATCGGTGTGAAAGCTCTTGTAGGCGGCGAGATCGGCGGCCTCGACCCGCAGGAGATATTCCACCGCGCCGGTGATATTGTGGCATTCCACCACTTCGGGGGCGCGGGACATGGCGCGCTCGAAGGCTTCCTGGCTGGCCTTGGTATGGGCATTGAGCCCAACCGTGACATAGGCGGTGAAGCCGACGCCAAGCGCGGCGCGGTCGAGCACCGCGCGATATCCGGTGATCACGCCCGAGCGTTCCAGCGCCGCGACCCGGCGCAGGCAGGCCGAGGGCGAGAGCCCGACGCGCTCGGCCAGCTCGAGATTGCTGATGCGCCCATCCCGGGAGATTTCGCGCAATATATGGTCGTCGATATTATCCATTGTGGCGAATCATTGCATAGAAATCCATCTGACGCAAAAGAACGCAATTCAAATGCGCGGATGGGCGCATAGGATTGCGGCCATGACACTCGAATTACTCCCTGCGCTGGTCGCATTCGCCTTTGTCACGGTCATCACGCCGGGACCCAACAACCTGATGCTGATGGTGTCGGGCGCCAATTTCGGATTCCGGCGCTCGGTGCCGCATATGCTGGGGATCGGCCTTGGCTTTCCGGCGATGGTCGCGCTGGTGGGGATCGGGGTGATGCAGGTGTTCGATCTGTGGCCCGCCAGCTATGCGATTCTGCGGGTGCTGAGTGTGGTTTACCTGTTGTATCTGGCGTGGAAGATCGCCAATGCCGCGCCGCCCAGCGAGGTGCAGGCGGGCGGGCGGCCCTTGACCTTTCTGCAATCGGCGGCGTTTCAATGGGTCAATCCCAAGGCCTGGTCGATGGCGCTTTCGGCGATCACGCTTTACGCCGCGAGCCGGGATCTGGTGGCTGTGCTGTGGGTGGCGGGGATCTATGTGGCCGTTTCGCTTGTGAGCACCACCAGTTGGACGGTGCTGGGCCAGCAGATGCGGCGGCTGTTGAAGAACCCGGCGCGGCTCAGGGTGTTCAACTGGGTGATGGCTGCGCTGCTGGTGGCGACGCTCATTCCCGTGCTATGGGCCGGGCAGGGCTGAGGGGAGCGTGATGGCACTGACATTGTTGCATACCGCAGAGCTGCATCGCGGCGCGTTCGATGCGCTGCGCGACCGGGTCGCGCCGGGGGCGGAGCTGCGCCATGTGGTGCGGCCCGACTGGCTGGAGCGCGCCAAGGACGGGACGCCCGGCGATGTGGCGGCAGAGATCGCCGAGATGGTCGGTGCGGCGGGCGGGCCGGTTCTCTGCAGTTGCACGACGATCGGCGCGGCGGCGGAAGAGGCCGGGGCGATGCGGATCGACTGGCCGATGATGCAGGCGGCGGCGCGCAGGGGTGGTGCGGTGATGCTGGCCTATGCGGCCGAAAGCACGCTGGAGCCGAGCCGCGCGCTGCTCGAACGCGCGATCAGGGCCGAAGGCGGGACCGGGCCGGTTCACCTGCTGGCGCTCACGGAATTCTGGCCGCTGTTCCAGGCGGGCGAACACGAGGCCTTCGAGGCGGCCATCGCCGCCGCGATCCGGGCGGCGGTGCCGGATATCGAGGGGCCGGGCGTGGTGGTTCTGGCGCAGGCCTCGATGGCGGGGGCGGCGGAGCGTCTGGATGATCTGGGGGTGCCGGTGCTGGCATCGCCGGAACAGGCGCTGCGCGCGGCGCTTGGGGCGGCGCGCCCGACAGCTTGATTTGGATCAAGGATAACATTCCCGATTCGGCATGTAATCGCGGCGGACACTTTGCTGTCCACGCGAATTCATGAGGATCACTGGCGTCCGGACCCTTGCAGGACCGACATGCCGGGACAGAGGCAATCGCCCGGTTGTGTCGGGGTATTGCGTTTCCTTCCACTTACAGCCCCGCGCCAATGGCCGGGGCTGTCTTTTCTCCTTGCCATGACTGTGCGATATGATTGCAAAACGGCGTCCGCGCGGCCATATATCGCCGCGTCAACCTTGGAGTGTGCGATGACCAATTACCTCGACTTCGAAAAGCCGCTGGCGGAAATCGAAGGCAAGGCGGAGGAGCTGCGCGCGATGGCCCGCGCGGGCGAGGGCGTGGATGTCGAGGAAGAGGCCGGTGCGCTGGACCGCAAGGCCGACGCGATGCTGCGCGATCTTTACAAGACCCTGACGCCCTGGCGTAAATGCCAGGTGGCGCGTCACCCCGACAGGCCGCATTGCCGCGACTACATCAAGGCGCTGTTCAGTGAATACACGCCGCTGGCCGGAGATCGCAATTTCGCCGACGATCACGCGGTGATGGGCGGGCTCGCACGGCTGGACGGGCGCCCGCTGGTGGTGATCGGCCATGAAAAGGGCAACGACACAAAGTCCCGGATCGAGCGCAATTTCGGCATGGCCCGGCCCGAAGGCTATCGCAAGGCGATTCGCCTGATGGAGATGGCCGACAAGTTCGGCCTGCCGGTGGTGTCGCTGGTCGACACGCCCGGTGCCTATCCCGGCAAGGGCGCCGAGGAGCGCGGACAGTCCGAAGCGATCGCGCGCTCGACCGAGAAATGCCTTCAGATCGGCGTGCCGCTGGTCAGCGTCATCATCGGCGAGGGTGGTTCGGGCGGCGCGGTGGCCTTTGCCACGGCCAACCGGCTGGCGATGCTGGAGCACTCGATCTATTCGGTGATCAGCCCCGAGGGCTGTGCGTCGATCCTGTGGAAGGATGCCGAGAAGATGCGCGAGGCCGCCGAGGCGCTGCGCCTCACCGCGCAGGACCTGACCCGGCTGGGCGTGGCCGACCGGGTGATCGAGGAGCCGCTGGGGGGCGCGCATCGCGCCCGCGAAAAGACCATTGCCAGCGTTGGCAAGGCGATTGAGTCCATGCTGAGCGAGCTGGATGGCAAGAGCCCCAAGAAGCTGATCCAGGACCGGCGCGACAAGTTTCTCAACATGGGTTCGAAGGGGCTGGCCGCCTGATCAGAGGCGCTGGCGGCGTTGATGGCGTGCCGGTCAGGGCGCGTCGCTGCGCGCCTGCACGCGCCGGATTGCCCACAGGGTCGCGACCGGGCCGATCAGCTCGAAGATCACCGTGGTTGCGATGGTCAGGCTGAGGATCAGGTCGGCATATTGGGGAAACTCGCGTGCCGCCACCAGCGCCATGCCCACCGCCACCCCGGCCTGCGGCAAGAGTGCGAGGCCATACCAGGGCCGCTCGGCGGGCGAGGACCCGGCCAGCGCGCCGCCCATCCAGCCCCCGGCAAGCCGTGCCACGATCCGCAGCACGACATAGGCCAGCCCGATCATGCCCAGTTGCGCCACCACGCCGATCTTCAGCGAGGCACCGGCCAGCAGGAAGAACAGGATCATGAACGGCCATTGGACATGCTCGATCTCGTGGAAGGCGCGGCCGTGGTGGCGGGCGAAGTTGGCGATGACGGCACCCGCCGTCATACCCGCCAGCAGAAAGGACACCCCGGCCCAGATCGACAGGCCGGCGGTCAGGAACACGATGCCCAGCCCTTCGGTCAGCATCGGCTCGCCGCGTCGCAAACGTCCGGTGAGGTAGGCCGAGGGCAGCCCGATCGCCGCGCCTAGCATCAGCGCGCCGCCGATCTCCCAGGCGGCGTCGCGCAGAAGATCGGGGGCAGCTTCGCCGCCAAGGCCAAGCGCCAGCACCACGAGCACGGAAAAGACGATCACGCCCCAGGCGTCGTCGATGGCGACGATGCCCTTCAGTTGATCGACGAACGGCCCCGAGAGGCGGCTTTGGCGGATCGTGTCCTGGGTGGCGGCGGGGTCGGTCGCTGTGGCGATGGCGCCCAGCACCAGCGCGACCGCCAGCGGCACGCCCAGCAGCCACAGTCCCAGCGCCACGATCAGCACCGTCGCCAGCACGATCATCGCCGACACCGACAGGATCGCGCGCCCGTGCCGGGCGAGATTGCCGCGCGTCAGCGCGTTGCCCAGCACGAAGGCCACCATCGTCAGAGCCGTCACCGACAGGAATTCATAAAGCGCCTGAACCTGCGGCGGGATGAGATCGAAGCCCGAGCCGCCCACCGCGATCCCGCAGGCCAGAAGCACTGTCACCCGCGGCAGCCTTGTGCGCCGCCCTATGGTATCCGCCGCCAGCCCCACAAGGAAAAGCCCGCCAAGCGCGATCAACAGGATGGGAAGGTCCATGCCGCTCAGGCCACCAGCATCCGCAGCCCCTGGGTCACGTCCGAGCGCACAGCAAGGCGCAGTCCCGGTTCGTCCCCGGCCTTGAGGGCGCTGATGATCAGGCGGTGATAATGCGGCGGGTCCTTGCGGCGCAGCCGTCCGTAAAGCGCGCGCATGGTCGGCCCCAGTTGCAGCCAGACGGTTTCGGCCATCGCCAGCATCGCCGGTGCCTGCGCGCGCAGGTAAAGCGTGCGGTGAAATTCGAGATTGCGGCGGATATAGGCCACGGCATCCTGGCGGGCGATGTCCTCGGCGATGCGCGAATTGATGCTTTGCAGCCGTTCGATCAGCGCGATGTGGGCGCGCGGCAGGGCGCGGCTGGCCAGTTCCACCTCGAGCAGGGCGCGCAGGGCGGCCAGTTCCTCGATCCGGTCATTGCTCAGCTCCGGGGTCGAGACCCGGCCCGAGCTCGAGATCGTCAGCGCGCCTTCGGCCGACAGGCGGCGAACGGCCTCGCGGGCGGGGGTCATCGACACGTCGAATTCCGCGCCGATTCCGCGCAGGGTCAGCGGCAGGCCGGGGGCCAGTTCCCCATGCATGATTCGTCCGCGCAGCCCGCGATAGACGCGGTCATGGGCCGACGGGGCGGGATCGGGGCGCGGGTTGAGCAGCATTCGTCTTTTGTGATCACGAAATGCGCCAAGGTCAATCGCTCAAATGGGCAAATGGCGGCGCTCAGACGTCAAAGCGATAGCGGTGCAGCCCGGTGCCATGGTCGCGCAGCCAGCGGCGCGGCGTCTGGTAATCGGGGCAAAGGTGCGCGACCACCGCCCAGAATGCGGGGGAATGGTTCATCTCGGCCAGATGGGCGACCTCATGCGCGGCAACGTAATCCAGCACCTCGGGCGCGGCCATGATGAGCCGCCAAGAATACATGAGCCCGCCGCCGCTTGAACACGACCCCCAGCGCGAACGCGTGTCGCGCAGCGTGAGCCGCGCATAGGGCCGCCCGAGCGCCGTCGCGTGACGATCCGAGGCTGTCGCCAGACGGTCGCGCGCCAGCCCCTTGAGCCAGGCCCTCAGCCGCGCCGGGGCGGCGGCACCGGGGCCGGGCACGGCGATCTCGTCGCCATCGCGCAGGATTCGCCGCCCCGTGCCGGGCACGATTCGCAGCAAGCGCCCCTCGACCGGGATGGTGGCGCCCATGGTCACGTCCACCGACTGCGGGCGCGCATCGAGCTGGGCGCGCAGCCAGTCTTCCTTGGTGCGGGCGAAATCGAGCGCCTCGCCCTCGCGCACGCCGTGCGGCATGGTCAGGGTCACGCGCCCGTCAAGGCGCGACACGCGCAGTGAAATCCGGCGCGCGCGCGGCGAACGGCGCAGCGTCAGCGCCAGAGGGGGGTTGCCCGGCAGGATGTGGTGGCCCATATGCCCTCCTGATCGACGGTATGCGCGGGGCTGCTTAAAGCCTTTGACACCTTTGTCGCGTTATGGCAGGTGGCGCTGACCGTCGACAAGACAGAAAGAGCCAAAGGGGATCACCCATGCCCAAGGAAGAATGGGGCGTCAAACGCGTTTGCCCGACCACCGGAAAACGGTTCTACGACCTGAACAAGAACCCGATCGTAAGCCCCTATACGGGCGAGGTCGTCGAGATGGACACCGGCAAGAGCCGGTCGATCACCGCCGATGAGGAAGACGCCGAAACCAAGAAGATGAAGTCCGCCGAGACCGACAACGACAGCGAAGTGCTGGACGATGATGATGTCGACGTGGATCTCGGGGATGACGTTCTGGACGATGACGACGAGGACAGCGTGTCGCTCGACGAGATCGCCGACGTCTCGACCGAAGACAACGAAAGCTGAACGCGAAAAGGCGGGATTTTCCACTTGATCCCGCCTGCCGCTTTGCCTAGATAGCGGCGAATGACGGGCCCGGCGCCCGTCCGATGGGGCCTTAGCTCAGCTGGGAGAGCGCTTGCATGGCATGCAAGAGGTCAGGGGTTCGATCCCCCTAGGCTCCACCAAATCTCTCATTCAGATATGTCATCTCATCGCGCCGTTTTGGCGGGCGTTGTGCTTGATGTTGCGGGCGTGATTTCCGTGGCAGGGCCGGGGGGCCAGCGCCCCGGACCCCCCGAGGTATTTCGGGCCAGATGAAGCGGCCGAGTTTGGCGTCAGACGGATTTCAGCAGGCGCAGGGCGTCGTAGATCGCGGCGTGGGTGTTGCGCGATGAGACCGCGTCGCCGATGCGAAAGAGCTGGAAGGCGCCGTCGGGGTTGCGGGTGATCGTCTGGGGCGTGCCTTCGAGCAGCGCGTCGTAATCGACCTCGCCGAGATTGGAAGACTGCGGGCGCAGGTCGAAATAGAGATCGTCGAGCGGCCGCGTGCCGTAATTGACGACGATCTGGTCGACATGGCGCTCGCGCGTCACACTGTCGTAATCGCTGCCGATTTCGGCCCGCAACCGGTTGCCGTCACGATGCGCAGCCAGAAGGCGCCAGGTGACGGTGAAGGTGGTGTCCAGTTTCTGCAGTGCGCGCATGTAGGGGGTCAGCGACATGCCCATGACCTCGGGCGAGAAGCTGCGGTCGGGGGTCATGATCTCGACCTTGCCACCGGCCTCGGCGATCAGCTGCGCGGCCTGAAGGGCGGCGTTGTCGCCCGCCTCGTCATGGATCAGCACGTTCTGTCCCGGCTGTGCGTCGCCCGAGAGGATATCCCAGGCGGAGACCACGAGATCGTTGCCCGCGCGCAGCATTTCGGTATGGGGCAGCCCGCCGGTGGCGATCACCGCCACATCGGGCGCCGCGCCGGTCACGGTGCCGGCTTCGGCGAAGGAATTGAAGTGAAAGCGCACGCCCATGCGCTCGCATTCGGCCATGCGCCAGTCGATGATCGAGATCATCTCGCGGCGGCGCGGCGATTGCGCCGTCAGGCGGATCTGCCCGCCGGGGTCGTTGGCGGCCTCGTGGACGATCACCTCATGGCCGCGTTCGGCGGCGACGCGTGCGGCCTCCATGCCCGCCGGCCCCGCCCCCACGATTACCACGCGCCGCTTGCGCTCTGCCGCCGGGATCACATGCGGCTGGCTCAGCTCGCGCCCGGTCGCGGGGTTGTGGATGCACAGCGCCGCGCCGCCCTGGTAGATCCGGTCGAGGCAGTAATTTGCGCCCACGCAGGGGCGGATGCGGTCTTCTTCACCGGCCATGACCTTGCGGATGATATGGGGTTCGGTGATGTGGGCGCGGGTCATGCCGACCATGTCGAGCTTGCCGCTTTCGATGGCGTGCCGCGCGGTCGCAACATCGGGGATGCGCGCGGCGTGGAACACCGGCACCTGCGTCTGGGCGCGGATCTCGCCGGCGAAATCCAGGTGCGGCGCGCTGCGCATGCCCTGCACCGGGATCACGTCGGTGAGGGCGGCATCGGTTTCGATATGGCCGCGGATCACGTTGAGGAAATCGACGAGGCCGCTGGCCTTGAGCCGCCGTGTGATCTCGAGTCCTTCGTCGCGGGTGATGCCGTTCTCGACCTGCTCGTCGGCCACGTAGCGCATGCCGACGATGAAATCCGGGCCGACCCTGTCGCGGATCGCCTGAAGCACCTCGAAGGCGAAGCGCATCCGGTTGTCCAGGTCGCCGCCATAGGGCGCATCGAGATCGTTGAGCCGGGGCGACCAGAAGGCGTCCATGAAATGCCCGTAGGATTCCAGCTCGATCCCGTCGAGCCCCGCCGCCTGCATGCGTTCGGCGGCATCGGCGTAATCCGCGACGATCCGGGCGATGTCCCATTCCTCGACCTTCTTGGGAAAGGCACGATGGGCGGGCTCGCGTTCATGTCCCGGCGCGACCGAAGGCAGCCAGTCGCCCTTGTCCCAGCGGGTGCGCCAGCCCAGATGCGTGAGCTGGATCATCACCGCGCAATCATGCTCGTGGCATTCATCGGTGAGTTTCTTCATCCAGCCGACTACCTCGTCCTTGTAGGCGAGGATGTTGTTGAAGGCGGGCGGGCTGTCCCTTGAGACGACAGCCGATCCGGCGGTCATGGTCAGCGCCACGCCGCCGCGCGCGCGTTCGACGTGATAGGCGCGATAGGCGTCCTTGGGCAGGCCGTCTTCGGCATAGGCCGGTTCATGCGAGGAGATCAGAACGCGGTTCTTCAAGGTCAGATGCTTGAGCCTGTAGGGCTGGAGAAGGGGATCGCTGGACATGGCTGGCCTTCCGAATCTGGTGGTCTTCAGGCGAGGTTGAAAAAACTGGACACTCATGTCAAGTATGACGACATAGGTGTATACTTTTGCAGGGCGGATGGCCCGCTGACAGGCGGAGGGCGCCATGAGCGCAGGCAGGGACACAGGCAAGGACAGCGGCTGGCGCGGCTCACGCGAGCTCTGGCTCGAGGCGGCGCTTGGCGCGCTGATCGGGCGCGGGGTGGGCGGCGTCAAGATTCAGCCGCTGGCAAGCGGGCTGGGCCTTTCGCGCACCAGTTTCTACTGGTTCTTCAAGGATCGCGCCGATCTGCTGGAGGCGCTGCTGGATCACTGGGAAGATACCAATACCCGAAGCCTGCTGGCCGCCGCGCAGGCCTATGGCGCCACCGCGAACGAGGCGGTGCTGAACGTCATCGCCTGTTTCATCGACGAAGGCAGTTTCGACTCCCGGCTGGAATTCGCCATTCGCGGCTGGGCGCTGCAATCGGATGCGGTGATGGCGCGGCTCAAGGACGCCGATACGCGCCGCATCAATGCCTTGCAGGCGATGCTGGAAGGGCACGGTTATGGTCCGCAGGACGCCTATGTGCGTGTCAGCACGCTTTATCACGGGCAGATCGGTTATATCTCGATGCAGGTGCGCGAGACCCTCGACACGCGGCTTGAACGGGTGCCGTTCTACGCGCGCATCTACACCGGAACACCGGCCAGCGACGCCGAGATGGCGCGCTTTCTGGCGCGGTTCGACCGCGCGGCGGGGCAGGGCGCGCAGGCGCGCGGCGCGTCCGCCTAGCTGGTCGTCCAGGTCGGGTGAAAGCGGCCCGCGGGCGATAGCGTGAAGATCTCGCAGCCATCCGAGGTGACGCCGATTGAATGCTCGAACTGGGCCGAGAGCGACTTGTCGCGCGTCACCGCTGTCCAGTCGTCGGCCAGCACCTTGGTTTCGGGGCGCCCGAGGTTCACCATCGGCTCGATGGTGAAGAACATGCCCTCTTCCAGAACCGGGCCGGTGCCTTCGCGGCCATAATGCAGCACGTTGGGCGGTGCGTGAAACACCCGGCCAAGCCCGTGCCCGCAGAAATCGCGCACGACGGACATGCGGTTGCCTTCGACGAAGGTCTGGATCGCATGACCGATATCGCCGAAGGTGTTGCCGGGCTTCACCGCCTCGATCCCCTTCATCAGCGAATCATGCGTCACCTGGATCAGGCGCTCGGCCTTGCGGTTCAGCTTGCCGGCGACGAACATGCGGCTGGTGTCGCCGAACCAGCCATCCACGATCACCGTCACGTCGATATTCAGGATATCGCCGTCCTTCAGCTTCTTGTCGCCCGGGATGCCGTGACAGACCACGTGGTTCACGCTGATGCAGCTGGCGTGCTGATAGCCCTTGTAACCGATGGTCGCCGATTTCGCGCCCGCTTCATTGACCTTGTCTTCGATCAGCGCGTCGATCGCGCCGGTGGTCTGGCCGGGATGGATATGGTCGGCCACCTCGTCGAGGATGCGCGCCGCCAGTTCCCCGGCCTTGTGCATGCCTGCGAAATCCGCGGTCTCATGGATGCGGATTCCGTCGCGGGTCAGTCTGCCGTTATGATTGTCTCTCACTAGAGTCTTCCAGAAATTCTTCATATTCACGCAATATATATGGCGTTTTCCCCCGAAGGACCAGAGGCCGCGACAGCACGCATGTCATGTGGCTGCGCCGGGGGCTTGTGATGAAATGTCACATAAGGACCTCACGAAAGCGTGACCTTTTCGATTGCCAGAGGGGTGCGGATTGTTTCATTTGTTCGGCGATGAAACGTGGCACGCAGAACCGGACCTCCCCCGCGGGGTTATTGTCGCTGATCCTGTCGGCTCTCCTGGCCGTGCAGGTGGCGACGGCGTTCCTGCCGCCGATCGGGGCGTCGGCGTCGCAGGCGCTGCACATGGTGATCTGCACCGAAGATGGCGTGCAGGAACTCACCGTCCCCGGCAATGAGGGCGACGCCTCTGGCGATATGGAAGGGCATTGCCCGCTCTGTATCGTTTCCATCACGCTTGCCACTGGCGATTTTGCCCGTCCCGCACCGCGTCCGGCGCCGCGCGTGCTGCGCTATCGCATGGCCGACAGCGCCCTCGCGCCGCGCGTTCGCGCACCGCACGCCTACGCCATTCGCGCACCTCCTTCCATCGTCTGAGCCAATAGCACCGCGCGCCAAATGCGCGCCGCGACCGCAACACTGATTGCGACCGCCACGGTTCTGCGCCGGCCCTTTTTTCGGGCCCGCGTGTCATGACGATCATTCCAGCATTCGGAAGGAAGACCGATGTTCTACCCCGCAACGAAACGCCTTGGCGTCACAGCCATACTGATGTGTTCGCTGGCGCCCTGTGCGTTGGCGCAAGCCGCCCCCGAGGCGACAACCGAACTGACCCCGATCACCGTCGAGCGCCCGGCCCAGGCCGATGGCCCGATGTCCACCGTGCTTGTGCCGCGCGGCATGAACAGCAGCCCCGTGTCCGACGGGGCCGCCATCCTGGCCACCGCCCCCGGCCTGACCGCCGGTCGCATGGGCGGTCACGGGCTGGAGCTGGTCATTCGCGGCCAGCAGCAGAACCAGCTCAACATCATTGACGCCGGGTCCTTTACCTACGGCGCCTGTCCCAACCGGATGGACCCGCCCACCAGCAGCGCTTCGTTCCTGCGCGCCGACGAGGTCCTGATCGAGCGCGGCTATGCATCGGTTACGCACGGGCCGGGGGGCTCTGGCGGCACGGTGGTCCTGAACCGCAAGGCGCCGGAGCTTGCGTCCGGCAAACGCGTAGAGGGCCATCTGAGCGCGGGTGCGGGATCGAACGGCACCGGCACCGAGCTTGGCGGCCAGATCTCGGTGGATCTGGGGCGCGGCTTCTATGCCGAGGCCGCAGCCGAGCGCAAGAACGCGAACAACTATGTGGACGGCTCCGGGCGCACCGTGCGCAGTGCCTATGACCAGACCGGGGCGGGGGTGACGCTGGGCTATGCCGCCAACGGCATCGACCTCGCGCTCGACTACGATTACTCGCTCGTCGAAGACAGCCTCTATCCGGGTGCGGGCATGGACAGCCCGTTTGACGAAACCACCATCTACCGTCTGCGCGGCGGGATGGATGTCAATGCCGGTGCGCTGCGTCGGATCGAGGGATCGCTGTTCAGCAGCGAAGTCGATCACGTCATGGACAACTATTCGCTGCGCCCGCTCCTCGGCATGGCGATGCGCACCCCGGCGACCTCCGATACCACCGGCGGCAAGCTCGAGGCGCATCTCGATTTCGGCCGCACCACCGCCAAGCTGGGCATCGACCACCAGTCCAACAATCGCTTTGCGATGATGTATGCCGGGATGCCGCCGATGATCCCGCTGCTCGATAACGCCGACCCGTCGCGTTCGCGCTTCCTGATGTGGCCCGATGTGACGATCAAGCAGACCGGCATCTACCTTGAGACCGAAACCGAGCTGTCGCCCAAGGCGATGCTGAAGGCGGGCTTGCGCTATGATCGGGTCAAGGCCAGTGCAGGCGCCGCGAATTTCGCGCCTGCTCTTGATGCCGGGAACACGCCCAACACCTATTACACGATGCAATACGGCACCACCTTCAACACAGCGCGTGAAGAGGACAATGTCGGCGGCCTGCTGCGCCTGGAATATGCGCTCAATCCCGACACCACGGTTTTCGCAGGCCTGTCGCGCTCGGTGCGCACCGCCGATGCCACCGAACGGGCAATGGGGCGTGCCAACTGGGTCGGCAACCCCGATATCGACCCCGAGAAACACCACCAGCTCGACCTCGGTCTGCAGATCGACAAGGGCGCATGGTATCTCAACGCATCGGCCTATGCCGATTGGGTGGATGACTATATCCTGCGCGACCAGTTCAGCGTCGCGGGTGTCACCACCTATCGCAACGTGAGCGCCGAGCTGAGCGGTATCGAGCTGTCGGCAGGATGGGAGCAAGGCCCCTGGGCGATCTGGGGCGACGCTACCTGGACCAAGGGCCGCAACACCACCGACAAGCGTGACATCGCGCAGATCCCGCCGCTGCAAGGGCAGATCTCGCTGGCCTACGGGATCGATGGCTGGCGCGCGGGCGCGCGGGTGAACTGGGCGCTGGACCAGAACCAGATCGACCCGGCGCGCGATCCTGGCCCGACACCGGGTTTCGCCACGCTGGACCTCTTTGGCAGCTATGAACTGACGAAGAACGCGATCGTCCTTGCCGGGATCAACAACGTCACCGACGAGACCTATGCCAACCACCTGAGCCGCGCCAACCTGTTCGACCCGACGGTCACGCAGGTGAACGAGGCGGGGCGGACATTCTATCTCAAGGTTGAAGCGAAGTTCTGACGCGTCCCCGGAACCGCTTCCTCAGCCGCCCGCGCCATCGTGTGCGGGCGGCAAATCCTGCCGCTGACCCTGCCGGACCGGCCAAGTCAGCCGCCTTTCACCCTAAAGCCGCGCGACACGTCCCACGGACAACAGGTCGCCCCTGACAAGCCGCCTCTGGTCGGCCCGCAGTTTCGGGCGCGGATAGCAGCCGGTGTCATAAAACTGTCATTTAACTTTTGCATATCTATCACAGACCGCGCGTAGGCCAGCGGGCATGGCCGACTGCTCAGGCCGAACAGAGAAAATCAGGAGTCATCATGTCTTTCACCAAAATCAGCACCTCTGTGCTCGCTCTTGTCGCTGTGTCGGCAAGCGCTGCCGCGGCGCGCGACAACGTGCAGGTTGCCGGTTCCTCGACCGTGCTGCCCTATGCCTCGATCGTCGCCGAAGCCTTCGGCGAAAACTTCGACTTCCCGACCCCCGTCATTGAATCGGGCGGCTCTTCGGCGGGTCTCAAGCGCTTCTGCGAAGGCGTCGGCGAGAACACCATCGACATCGCCAATGCATCGCGCGCCATCCGCGAAAAGGAAATCAAGGCCTGCGGCGAAAACGGTGTCAACGACATCATCGAAGTGCGCATCGGCTATGACGGGATCGTCTTCGCCAGCCAGATCGACGGCCCGGCCTTCACCGCCTTCGAGCCCGCCGACTGGTATAACGCCCTGGCGCCCAAGGTGCTGAAAGATGGCGAACTGGTCGACAATCCCTACAGCCAGTGGGCGGATTTCAACGGCGACCTGCCGGCAGTGGAAATCGCCGCCTTCATCCCCGGCACCAAGCACGGCACCCGCGAGGTCTTTGAAGAGAAAGTCCTGCTTCAGGGCTGCGAAGACACCGGCGCCATGAAGGCGATGGAAGAATCCGGGATGGACGAAGATGCGGTCGAAGACGCCTGCATGGCGGTCCGCACCGATGGCAAGTCGGTCGATATCGACGGCGACTACACCGAAACGCTGGCGCGTATCGACTCCAACGCCGATGGCGTGGGCGTCTTCGGTCTGGCGTTCTACGAGAACAACACCGACAAGCTGAAAGTGGCGACCATGTCGGGTGTCGAGCCGACCACCGAAACCATCGCCGCCGGTGACTACCCGGTGTCGCGCCCGCTGTTCTTCTACATCAAGAAAGCCCATATCGGCGTGATCCCCGGCCTCAAGGAATATGCCGAGTTCTTCGTGTCCGACGAGGTTGCAGGCCCCTCCGGCCCGCTGGCCAACTACGGCCTTGTCTCGGATCCCGAGCTGGCCGACACCCAGGCCATGATCGCCGACGAAAAGACGATGGGCGAAGGCATGTAAGCCTGCCCACCGGCAACCGGGGCGGCGTGCCGCACGCCGCCCCTCCCTTTCCCTGCTTCCCCCTGTCCTGATCCGAGGCCCCCATGCCCGCAACCTGGATTGTTCTGCTCGTCCTGGCCCTGGCCGTCACCGGCTATGTCCTGGGTCGTTCCCGCGCCCTGAAAAGCGCCGGAGGCGACAGCCGCAACCTGCATTCGCTGCCCCGCTACTACGGGGCGCATGTGCTGTTGATGACGCTGGTTCCCGCGCTCGGCGCCCTGGCGCTCTGGGTGATCCTCCAGCCGCTGATCGTGGACAACGCGATTTCCGCGGGCCTGCCCGACAGCGCCATTCCCGAGGCCTCGACCCGCGGGCTTGTCATGTCGGATGTGCGCCGTGTCGCCGACGGGCTCGATCTTGCGGTAAGCGAAGGCACGATCAGCGCCGAGGACGCCGCCTCGTTGCGTCCGGAGTTCAATAATATCCGTGATCGCCTCGGCGAAGTCGGCGTGGCGCTCGGCTCGGATGTCAGCGCCCCGGTGCTCAAGGCTGCGCAGGAATACCGCCGCGCCTCTTCGACGGCGAGCCTGCTCATGACGATCACCGTGCTCGCGATCGCCCTTCTGGGCTTCGGCTATGCGCTCTCGCGCACCAATGGCGAGTTCCGCGCCCGCAACGTGGTCGAGTCGGGCATCAAGGCGCTTCTGGTGGCCGCTGCCAGCATCGCCATCCTGACGACGCTGGGGATCGTGCTGTCGCTGATCTTCAACACGCTCGAGTTCTTCAAGCTCTACCCGGCCTGGGATTTCTTCTTCGGCACCACCTGGTCGCCCAGCTTCGGCGGCGGGTCCGAACTTGGCATCCTGCCGCTGCTCTGGGGCACGTTCTACATCTCGCTGATCGCGCTGGCCGTGGCGGTGCCGATCGGGCTTTTCTCGGCGGTGTATCTGTCGGAATACGCGCCCCGGCGAATCCGCTCCATCGCCAAGCCGCTCCTTGAGGTGCTGGCCGGTATCCCCACCATCGTCTACGGCCTCTTCGCGCTGCTGACGGTTGGTCCGCTCCTGCTCAAGGTATTCGGCGATGGCGGTCTCGACTGGATGCAGGCGGGCACTGCCGTGATGACCGCCGGTCTTGTGATGGGAATCATGCTGATCCCCTTCGTCAGCTCGCTTTCGGACGATATCATCAACGCCGTGCCGCAAGCCATGCGCGATGGTTCCTACGGGCTGGGCGCCACCAAGTCCGAGACCGTCCGGCAGGTGATCCTGCCCGCCGCGCTGCCCGGCATCGTCGGCGCCATCCTGCTGGCCGCCAGCCGCGCCATCGGCGAGACGATGATCGTCGTGCTCGGGGCCGGGGCCGCGGCGCGGCTCTCGATGAACCCGTTCGACGCCATGACCACGGTGACCGCCAAGATCGTCAGCCAGCTGACGGGCGACGCCGATTTCGCCAGCCCCGAGGCCCTGGTGGCCTTCGCGCTGGGCATGACGCTCTTTGTCATCACCCTGGGGCTCAACGTCTTCGCCCTCTACATTGTCCGCAAGTACCGGGAGCAATACGAATGACCGACGCGAGCCTTCCCGAACCGCGCCATGCCCGCTCGCTCAAAGATGTCGACGCGCGCACCAACCGCCGCAACCGCGCCGAAGCCCGCTTTCGCGCCTATGGCATCGCCGCCGTTTCCATCGGCCTCGTTTTCCTTGTGGTTCTGCTCGGGGCGATCCTGATCAACGGGGTCGGCGCCTTCCAGCAGACCTTCGTCAATGTGCCGGTCTATCTCGATCCCGCCAAGCTCGACAAGAACGGCGAGCGCAACATCGAGGATATCAAGAAGGTCTCGACCTTCGGTTACAACCCCCTGGTCGAGAACGCCCTTCTCGAAACGGTGCAGGCATCCGGCGCAGACACCGAACTCGACAGTGCCGCCGAAATGAAGAAACTGCTTTCGGCTTCGGCCGCCGCGCAGATCCGCGACACGGTGATCGCCAATCCCGAACTGATCGGCCAGACGGTCGAATTCCGCCTGCTCGCCGCCTCGCGGGTCGATGGCTATCTCAAGGGCCGGGTCAAACGCGAGGATGTGACCCGCGACAAGAATATCGATGTCGCGCATCTCGACCTGACCGATAAGCTGCATGACGCGGGCGTGATCACCAAGGGCTTCAACCTCGCCTTCATCACCGGGGCCGACGCCTCGGAATCGCGCCCCGAACAGGCCGGTCTAGGCGTGTCGATGCTGGGCTCGTTCTTCATGATGCTGGTGGTGCTGGGCCTGTCGCTGCCGATCGGTGTCGCCGCCTCGATCTATCTCGAGGAATTCGCCCCGCAGAACCGCTTTACCGACCTGATCGAGGTGAATATCTCGAACCTCGCCGCAGTGCCCTCGATCGTGTTCGGTATCCTCGGCCTCGCGGCCTTCATCCAGTTCGCACACCTGCCGCAATCCGCGCCGCTGGTGGGGGGGCTGACCCTGACGCTGATGACGCTGCCGACCATCGTCATCTCGACCCGAGCCAGCCTCAAATCCGTGCCGCCCTCGATCCGCGACGCGGCGCTCGGGGTAGGGGCCTCCAAGATGCAGGCGGTGTTCCACCACGTCCTGCCGATGGCCATGCCCGGCATCCTGACCGGTACGATCATCGGCCTCGCACAGGCGCTTGGCGAAACCGCGCCGCTGCTGCTGATCGGGATGGTGGGCTATATCGCCACCAACGCGCCCGACGGGCTGGCCTCGGGCTTCCTCGATCCGAACTCGGCCATGCCCGCCCAGATCTTCGAGTGGGCCAAACGTGCCGACCCGGCCTATTATGAACGCGCCTGGGGCGGCATCATCATCCTTCTGGTCTTCCTCATGACCATGAATATCATCGCCATCATCCTGCGCCGCCGTTTCGAGCGCCGCTGGTAAGACCAAGGGGACCGACCCATGTATGACGCGCCAACCCTGGAGAGAGACGTGACAGAAGCCAAAACCAAGTTCTCCGCCCGCAACGTGCAGGTCTGGTATGGTGACACCCACGCCATCAAGGACGTGAATGTCGAGATCGAGGACAACACGGTGACCGCCTTCATCGGTCCCTCGGGCTGTGGCAAGTCCACCTTCCTGCGTTGCCTCAACCGGATGAACGACACGATCGATGTCTGCCGCGTCGAAGGCGACATCCGGCTCGATGGCGAGGATATCTACGACAAGAAGGTCGACCCCGTGCAGCTGCGCGCCAAGGTCGGCATGGTCTTTCAGAAGCCCAACCCCTTCCCCAAGTCGATCTATGACAATATCGCCTACGGGCCGCGCATTCACGGGCTGGCCCGCTCCAAGGCGGAACTCGACGAGATCGTCGAGAACGCCCTGCGCCGCGGTGCGATCTGGGACGAGGTCAAGGACCGGCTCGACGCCCCCGGCACCGGCCTTTCGGGCGGCCAGCAACAGCGCCTCTGCATCGCGCGTGCCGTCGCGACCCAGCCCGAAGTCCTGCTTATGGACGAACCCTGTTCGGCGCTCGACCCCATCGCGACCGCGCAGGTCGAGGAACTGATCGACGAACTGCGCGCCAACTTCTCGGTCATCATCGTCACCCACTCGATGCAGCAGGCCGCCCGCGTCAGCCAGAAAACCGCCTTCTTCCATCTCGGCGAACTCGTCGAGTTCGGCGAAACCGGGCACATCTTCACCAATCCCGAGGATGAGCGCACCGAAAGCTACATCACCGGCCGTATCGGCTAAGGAGCCCCCAAATGTCCGACACCCATATCGCTTCGGCCTTCGATCGCGATCTCGAAACCATCCAGGCCCTGATCATGAAGATGGGCGGGCTGGTCGAGAAAGCGATCCTCGATGCCGCCACCTCGATGGAAACCCGCGACGAGGAACTGGCCGAACAGGTCCGCGCGGGCGATCAGGCCATTGACGATCTCGAGGAACAGATCAACGAGGAAGCCGCCCGCGTCATCGCGCTGCGTGCGCCCACCGCCATCGACCTTCGGGTGATCCTGACAGTGATGAAGATCGCCGGCAATCTGGAACGGATCGGCGACTATGCCAAGAACATGGCCAAGCGCACGACGGTCCTGTCGCAGATGGCTCCGATCAACGGATCCTCCGCCGCGCTGCGCCGCATGGCGCGCGAGGTTGAACGCATGCTGCGCTCCGCGCTCGATGCCTATATCCAGCGCGATGCCGACCTTGCGCATGATGTCGTCCAGCGCGACCACGATGTCGATCAGATGTATAACGCCCTGTTCCGCGAGTTCCTCACCTTCATGATGGAAGACCCGCGCAACATCACGCCCTGCATGCATCTTCATTTCATCGCCAAGAACACCGAGCGCATGGGCGACCATGTCACCTCCATCGCCGAGCAGGTGATCTATCTTGTCACCGGCGAGATGCCCGAGGACCCGCGCCCCAAACAGGACCGCACCTCGACCGACCCCAACGTCGCACCCGATACCTGAACGAAAAGGCCAGCACCCCATGTCTAGCGATCAGCCCACCGTTCTTCTGGTCGAAGACGAACCCGCCCAGCGCGAGGTTCTCAGCTACAACCTCGAGGCCGACGGCTTCCGCGTCACCACCGCCGAGAACGGCGAGGAGGCGCTGTTGCTGGTCGACGAGGAAGCGCCGGACCTGATCGTGCTGGACTGGATGCTGCCGAATGTCTCGGGGATCGAGGTCTGCCGCCAGCTCAAGACCCGCCCCGACACGCGGGGCGTGCCGATCCTGATGCTGTCGGCCCGCTCCGAAGAGGTGGACCGCGTGCGCGGGCTGGAAACCGGCGCCGACGACTACGTGGTCAAACCCTACTCGGTGATCGAGCTGATGGCCCGCGTGCGCGCGCTCCTGCGCCGCACTCGGCCTTCGGCTGTGGGCCAGCGGCTGGAGTACGAGGATATCATGCTCGATTCCGAAACCCACCGCGTCACCCGCGCCGACAAGCCGCTGAAGCTCGGGCCGACGGAATTCCGGCTGCTCTCGACCTTCATGGAAAAACCGGGCCGGGTCTGGTCGCGCGAACAGCTGCTCGACCGGGTCTGGGGGCGCGACATCTATGTCGATACCCGCACGGTCGATGTGCATATCGGGCGGCTGCGCAAGGCGCTCTGCCAGCACGGTGGCGGCGACCCCCTGCGCACCGTGCGCGGCGCGGGTTATGCGCTTGGGTGAAGCGACGGCAGATATCCTTCCCGTTAAAGATACCGTCATCCGCCCTGCCATCGTGTTCGGCCAGCACCGCATCGCCGGAACCAGAGCAACGACCGCCCTTCGCTGCGCCGGCCTGTCGATGACCAAGGCGCGCACGAAAGAGGACCTCCTGCACCGGATCGGGCAGGCGAAACCCGATCTTGTCGTCATTCTCGGTGCGCAGGACGGTCATGACCCGGCCTCGCTTCTTGCGGATATCAATGCATCGCGCCGGACCGAAACGATGCCGGTTCTTTTCATTTCCGAGGCCGGGATCCGATGCGCGGGCGCGTATGCCAATTTCGACAGGGTCGCACCCGATTCAGGTGTGTTTGAAACCTTTCTCGCTGTCCGCGCCCTGTTGCGCAGGGAGCGTCCATGGATCCTGCAAGAGTCGCGCTGCTACGGCGCATTGCAGTTGGACGAAGCCCGATTTCGCCTGGCTTACGGGCAAAGGACCGCGGCACTCGGAAAGCTGGATATCAACATCCTCGGACCCTTCTTCGACGCGCCCGGCCATGTCTTCGACCGCCGCATGCTGCAAAGGCTCGCCTACGGATACGGGCGCTGGAAAAAGGGCAGCCGCCTGATAGATGCCGGCGTGTGCCGCACGCGCGGCCTGCTCATGGAACATCTCGGATTCGATCCGATCCAGACGGTGCGCGGTGTCGGATACCGGCTGATCGGGCGCCCGGCCTGATCTGCAAGGCGCGGTACGCTCGGGCAGGCGATTCATGTCAAACCGCGTCCTGAACGCTGGTCGCCGTCACGTCGAGTTCAAGCGTCTCCGCCGCGCCACGCAGGATCGTCGCAAGGTTCTCAAAGAAAGTCTCGGAACGACCCGTCGGCACCAGCAGGCCGATCTGGCGGTCGGCATCCGGCATGACAAGCGGCATCACCCGGACTTCGCTGCGATGGATGCCCTGCCGCCGCGCGAAGAGGTCCGGCAGGATACCAATCCCTGCCCCGGTCGCCGCCATAAGCACGATCGAGTCGAGGCTTGTGCCCTCGTAATCGTCCGAAACCGTGGCGCCGCTCGCCCCTGCGATCCCATAGACGATGCGCGTCAGCCGGTGACCCGTGTCCAGCGTCAGAAGCCGTTGCCCCGCGAGGTCCGCCGCCATGACCTGCGGGCGCTCTGCCAGCGGATGATCCTGCGCCACCGCCACCCAGAGAGGTTCCATGAACAGCGGATGCTGAAAGGTGTTCGGATGGTCCTCGGGCGTCGAGATGATTGCGTCGAAACGCCCGCTCCGTATCCCCTCATCAAGGAACAGCGTGCTTTCCTCCCGGACGATCACGCGCAGATCGGGCTCGGTTTCATGCAGCGCCATCATCGCCTGCGGCAAGAGATACGGCCCGATTGACGGCAACACGCCCAGCCGCAGCCTCCCGCCGAAAGGCAGGTCCGAAAGCATCCTGCCACGCAGCGCCTCGAACTCGGACAGGATGCGGCGCGCGCGCATGACGAAATCCTCGCCGCGTGCCGTGGCGCGCGCGCCTGCGCGCCCGCGCTCGAAAAGCCGCACACCAAGATCGGCTTCCACCGCGGCCACCTGGTTGGACAGGCTGGGCTGGCTGACATTCAGCTTTTCCGCGGCAAGGCCGAAACCGCCCAGCTGATGGACCGTGACGATGTATTCCATCTGGCGCAAGGTGGGCCGCATCTCATAGCCTCATACTATCTATAATGTGTTTGATTTGTATTTAAGCTATATGAAGATTTCCGGCAACAGGCACGAAACCTGTTAACGGAGACATACACCATGCCAATGTTCGACAGCCTTGTGGGCAACCTGATGGTGCCGACGATCTTGTTCTTCATTCTCGGCCTTCTGGCCGCTTTCGTGCGCAGCGATCTTTCGATCCCCGAAGGCGCGGCAAAGTTCATGTCACTCTACCTGCTGCTGGCGATCGGCTTCAAAGGGGGGCACAGCCTGGCGAATAGCGGCGTGAGCCTCGAAGTCTTCACCGCGCTGGGCGCGGGATTGATACTGTCCTTTTCGATCCCCTTCATCGCCTTCGCGCTCCTGCGCAGCATGACCCGCCTCAACGCGCTGAACGCCGCCGCGGTGGCGGGGCATTACGGCTCGATTTCAATCGTGACCTTCGTCGCCGCCTCCAGTTTGCTGGATCTTACCGGCATCGCTTCGGATGGCTACATGGTCGCTGTCGCGGCCACGATGGAAGTGCCGGCGATCCTCTCGGCACTGTGGATCGTGCATCGCTTCGGGCGCGAGGGCACGGCGGGAAGCGTGTCGATGCGGGCGCTCTTCGCCAATGGCTCGATCGTGCTCCTGACCGGCGCCTTCCTGATCGGCTCGCTGACGCAGGACAAGGGCATGGACCTGATCGCGCCCTTCTTCGTGACGCCGTTCACTGGAATCCTCTGCCTGTTTCTCCTGGACATGGGCTTGTCGGCAGGTCGCAGCCTGCTGCGCAACCGGCACCTCCTGAGCATGGGTCTCTTTGCCTTCGGCATCCTGATGCCCGTCATCGGCGCGCTGCTGGCGATGGGACTCGGCGGGGCGATCGGCCTGCAGACCGGCAGTCTTTTCCTGCTGATGGTGCTCTCGGCCTCGGCCTCCTACATCGCAGTGCCCGCGGCGATGAAGATCGCACTGCCCCAGGCCGAGTCGGGGATTTACCTCACACTTTCCCTGGGCGTGACATTCCCGTTCAACATCACGGTCGGCCTGCCCCTCTATCTCTGGCTCGCAGGCCTGCTCTGAAGACAAGGAAAGAAGCGAACGGCGTTCACAACCGAAACTCTGGCGATCCCGCGAGGACTCGAACCCCGAACCTGCTGATTAGAAGTCAGCTGCTCTATCCTGTTGAGCTACGGGACCGCACGCCGCTCGTTTACCCGCGCCGCGCGCCAAGATCAAAGGCAAATGCGGCCCTGTTCATGGAACGGGGCCGCCTTTCAGCGTTGCGTGGCGGGGCGCACCTCGTATCCCGGCTCTTCGGGCTCGTCATCCACCATCTGCGCCGGAAAGCCCGGCGCGCGGATATCGAGCCCGGTGGCATCCTCCAGCCGCCGGATGATGTTGGGCGAAAGTTCCCGCTCGCCATAGCGCGCGATGCCGTCATCGAAGATCGAGATCAGCAGCGGCGACAGTTCCAGAGGCACCCCCGCCTCGTCGGCGATCTTCTGGAACAGGCCGATATCCTTCTTCACGAGGTCCATCGTGAAGGAAATGTCGCGGCTGCCGTTCAATATGACCTGGCTTTCGGTTTCATGCACGAAGGACGTGCCGGAACTGATCCTGATCGCTTCATAGGCGGTCGCCAGGTCCATGCCCGCCGCCTTGGCCGTGACAAGCGCCTCGCAGCAGCTCAGCAGGTTGGCGGTGGCAAGGTAATTGGTGATCACCTTCAGCACCGAGGCGCTGCCCAGGTCGCCGGTATGCAGCACGCGCCGCCCCATCGTCGTCAGCAGCGGCAGGACCCTCTCGAACGTATCGCGCCCGCAGCCCGCGAAGATGGCGATATTGCCGGTATCGGCCCGGTGGCAGCCACCCGAAACCGGGCAATCCACCGCCGCGCCGCCGCGCGCCCCGACCATCTCGCCAAGGCGCTTGATCTCGCCCGCGTCGGTCGTCGACATTTCCAGCCAGATCTTGCCCGGCACCACCTCGGGCAGCATCTGCTCCATCACCGCAGCCGAGGCCGCGGGCGAGGGCAGGCAGGTGATCACTGCCTCGCAGTCGCGCATCAGCTGCGCGGGGTTTTCGCCCGCCCTTGCGCCGCGCGCGACAAAGCCTGACACGAGGTCGTCGTCAAGGTCATGAACCGTCAGGTCATGGCCGTTGCGCAGCAGGCTGCCGGACAGTTTGCCCCCGACATTGCCCAGCCCGATAAAGCCGATTTTCATGAATACCGTCCCTGTTGCATGCACCGCGCTCAACCGGCGGCCTGACGCCGAGCCTCACCTGTTCGCGCCGACAGGGCAAGAGAATTGCCTCGCCCCCTCAGGCGAAAGGATCAACCCCATAGCGCACACCGGCCAGGTAAAGCCCATGCGGCGGGCAGACCGGCCCGCACGCGGCGCGGTCGCGGGCTTCGAGCGCGGTTTTCACGTCATCCGGGCGCCATGACCCCGCGCCCACCCGCTCGAGCGAGCCCACAAGGCTGCGCACCTGGTTGTGCAGGAACGAGCGCGCCCGCAGGGTGAAATGCAACTCGGGCCCCGCGATCCCCTCGACCTCGGCGATCTCCAGCGCATCCAGCGTCTTGACCGGGCTCTTCGCCTGGCAGATGGTCGAGCGGAAAGTCGTGAAATCGTGATGCCCCACCAGATGCGCCGCGCCCGCGCGCATCGCCGCCACATCAAGCCGCCGCGGCACCTGCCAGACCAGCCCGTGCTCCAGCGTCGCTGGCGCGCGCCGCATCAGCAGGCGAAACAGGTATCGCCGCTCCAGCGCCGAGAACCGTGCATGCCAGTCATCCGCCACCACGGCGCAGGCCACGATCGCTACCGGCGCAGGCTTGAGATGATGGTTGAGCGCTTCCGACAGGCGAAACGGCGTCCAGTCGCGTTCAAGGTCGCAATGCGCGACCTGCGCCAGCGCATGCACCCCCGCATCGGTGCGCCCGGCGGCGGCGATGGCATGCGGCCCCGGCTCGAGCTTCGCAAGCGCCGCCTCGATCATGCCCTGCACCGAAACCTGGTCGCGCTGACGCTGCCACCCGACAAAGGGCGCGCCATGATATTCGACTTTCAAAGCGTATCTGGGCATGCACGCCAGATACCCCGTGACCGGCAGGGGAACAATCCCCCAAACCTCCCCTCTGGCAACCGCCAGCGCGGGCGACTATCTTCAGGGACAGCACCAACGGCTCAGCAAGGCGAAGGGGGCGGGGCTTGATCATCACCGATATCGCCGACGGGCTCTCGCGCGGGGTCGGCAACATGACCGACACCCTGTCGCAAACCCTGTTCGAGCCGGTGATCCGCCTTGGCGTCACGGGGCTGGCGCGTTCGGGCAAGACGGTGTTCATCACCTCGCTGGTGGCCAACCTGATGGACCGTGCGCGCATGGGCGGGCTTCAGGCGGTGGCGGACGGTCGCATCTCGGGGGCGTTCCTGCAGCCCCAGCCCGATGTGACAGTGCCGCGTTTCGACTATGAAACCCATCTCGGCGCGCTCACCTCGCCCACGCCGCACTGGCCCGACAGCACCCGCGCCATCTCCGAACTGCGCCTGTCGCTCAGGGTGCGGCCATCGGGGCTTCTGGCGGGGCTTTCGGGGCCGCGTGTGGTGCATCTCGATATCGTCGATTACCCCGGTGAATGGCTGCTCGACCTGGCGCTTCTCGACAAAAGCTATGCCGACTGGTCCGGCGATGTCCTGACGCGCATCGACAGCCGCGCGGAGGCCGCCGATTTCCTGCGCCTTGCCGGGGCCACCGACGCAACGGCACCGCTTGACGAACCCACGGCGCAGTCGCTTGCCAAGGCCTTCACCGCCTATCTGAACGCGGCCCGCGACGCGGGGTTCTATGATTGCAATCCGGGGCGGTTCCTGTTGCCGGGCGATCTGGCCGGATCGCCCGTGCTGACCTTCGCACCACTGCCCGCGCCCGCCGCCTCCGCGCCGCGCAAATCGCTCTGGCGCGAGATGGAACGCCGCTTCGAGGCCTATAAGCGCGAAGTGGTCAAACCCTTCTTTCGCGATCATTTCGCCCGGATCGACCGGCAGATCGTGCTGGTCGATGCGCTGGGCGCCATCCACCGCGGGCCGCGCGCGGTCGAGGACATGCGCCGCGCCATGTCCGAAATCCTTGGCGCCTTCCGCCCGGGTCGCAATGCGTTCCTGACGCGCCTTCTGATGGGGCGGCAGGTGGAGCGCATCCTCTTTGCCGCCACCAAGGCCGACCACCTGCATCACACGCAACACCAGCGCCTTGCGGCGATCATGGCCGCGCTCACCCGCGAGGCGCGCGACCGCGCCGATTTCGCCGGGGCCGAAACGCAGGCCATGGCCATCGCCGCTCTGCGGGCCACCACCGAGGAAACCATCCAGCATGACGGCAAGCCGCTCGATTGCGTGCGCGGGCGGCTGCTTCAGGACGACGGAAGCCGCGGCAAACAGGCGGCCTTCTATCCCGGCGAACTGCCCGAGGACCCCGCGCGCCTGCTCTCGCCGGCGCGTGAAGGGGCGGGCGAATGGCTCGATGCGCAGTATCAGGTGATGAATTTCGCACCCGCCCGCCTCACGCTGAAACCCGGCGAAGGCCCGCCCCATATCAGGCTGGACCGCGCCGCGCAGTTTCTCTTCGGTGACCGGCTGTGACCCCGGCGCGCGCCCATATCTTCCATGCGCCGTGGCTTCTGGCGATCCTGTGGTCGTTCACCCGTGCCACGCCCTGGCTGCCGGTCATGCGCAGCAAGCGCAGCGACCTTGGCTTGATGCTCAAGGTGATCTCGCGCGGCTGGGTGTGCATCGCCCTTGACGCGCGCGGCCCGGCGGGGTTCATCGCGCGCGACGGTGCGCGCATCCATGCGCTTTATGTCCATCCCCGCGCCCGCCGTCAGGGGCTGGCGCGTGCCCTTCTCGATGATGCCAAGACCCGCTCGCCCCGGCTCGAGCTTTGGGTGCTCGAGGCCAACAGCCCGGCGCGTGCCTTTTACGCGCGCCAGGGCTTTGATGTGGCGGGCCGGAGCGATGGCGCGGGCAATGATGAAAACATGCCGGATATCCATATGGTCTGGCAGTCACGCGAAAGGCCCGATCCATGACCAGGGGACCGATCCTGATCGACCTCGGCGATGGCGACGACAGCAGCGCCGTGCCCGGCCCCGACAGTGCGCCGCCGGTGCCTGAACCCGACGCGCCCACACCCCCCGAAGGCCGCGCCATGCAGACCGTCGCCACGCTGGCGGCGCGCCGTCCGTCGCGGCTGGGGCGGCTTTTCTGGGGCTTGCTCATGGCGATCCTCGGTGCTGCGGTTTCGGTGGCGGCATGGGATTTCGTCACCGGGCTGATCGAGCGCGCGCCGCTCCTGGGCTATGCGATCAGCGGGTTGATCCTGGCCTTCGTGGTGGTGCTTCTTGTCATCGCGCTGCGCGAACTCGCGGCTTTCGCGCGGCTGGCGCGGATCGACCGGCTGCAATCGCGCGCCCATCAGGCGCTGGGTGGCGAAGACCTCGCTGCGGCCCGCGCCGTGATCGGCGATCTGACGCGGCTCTACGCCGGGCGCGAAGACACGCGCTGGGGCCGCGACCGCCTTGCCGAACGCCTCCCCGATCAGTTCGATGCGACGGGCCTGTTCGCGCTGGCCGAGGCCGAGCTTCTGGCGCCGCTCGACCGCGCGGCCACCCTCGAGATCGAAGCCGCCGCCCGGCAGGTCGCGACCGTCACGGCAGTTGTGCCGCTGGCGCTGGCGGATGTTGTGGCGGCGCTCACCGCGAATATCCGCATGATCCGGCGCATCGCCGAAATCTATGGCGGGCGGTCGGGCACGCTTGGCAGCTGGCGTCTGGCGCGCGCGGTGCTCACGCATCTGGTGGCGACGGGGGCTGTGGCTGTGGGCGACGATCTGATCGGCTCCGTTGCAGGTGGCGGGGTCATGTCCAAGATATCGCGCAGATTTGGTGAAGGTGTGGTTAATGGTGCGCTCACCGCGCGTGTCGGCGTCGCCGCTCTCGAGGTCTGCCGCCCGCTGCCCTTCACCCGCGCCCGCCGCCCCTCGGTCAGCGGGATCGTCAAACGCGCCCTGACCGGCCTGTTTCGCACGGGACGATAGCACGACAGATAGATGCCGCCGGTCTTGTGTGACCCGGCGGCATCCGTTGCTTTGAGTGGTGGTCGTTATTGCGTGCCTTGCGTCGCCGCGGGCTCGGTGGTGGTCGCACCGTCACCCAGGCTGCCCAGCATGATGAAACCGCCGATCAGGGCGACGATGACGAACAATGCAATCACCGACCCCCGCGATGAACGCGAGCCAACCGGGTTGGGCTCGGAATATGGGTCCGGCGAGGTGCCGCGATTGAGGTCGTGTTGAGGTCCATACATGATTTCCTCCATTGCAGTTGCCTGCCCCGTGCTTCCAGTCTGGCCCATCGCTTCGCCGTCCCGCAGCGCCAATTGGCGACCGGGCGGTTTCCGGCGGGGTCCGGCCAGTTTCGGTGCAGAGGGTCGGCAGAAATGGGCCTATCGACGCGCGGGGCAGGGAACCCGGCGGGGGGGTCGCGGGTTCTCGGGAACGCATTCTGTACGAAATCCGCGCGGCGGCTTCCGATTTCGGTACAAAACCGGCGTACAAAACGTCCGTTTTGTACGCTCTCAGCGCAGCTTGGGGATGCCTCCGGGCAGGGTTTCGCGCTCGACCACGCCGGCGCGCAGGCTGCGCCCGATCCGATGCGCCAGCGCCGACCACGCAGCGGCCTTTTCGGGCGGCAGCTCGGCCTTCAACGTGGCGTCGAACAGCTCCAGCCAGGTCGAGAACATGCCCGGTTTGACATTGCCCGCCTTGACATGGGCCGCCATCGGGCTGCCATCGTAACTGCGCTCGTGAAGGATGGAATTTGCCCAGAAATCAGACACTTTCGCCTCATGCGCCGTCCAGTCATCCACTTGTGCCGCGAAAACGGGTGCCAGTCCGGGGTGGCGTCTGACGGTCGCGTAGAATGCCGCAACGACCCGTTCGATCTCGGGTCGCGTGATGTTGAATCGGGGTGGCATCGCGTTTGTCATGTCCCCTATGTGGCGCGCCTCGCCGCGCTCTGCAAGCGCCCACTGGACCTCGCTTTGCACCATGCCTATAAGGCGGTCATGATGCGGAACCCGGCAATCATCATCCGAATTACCGGCCCGGCGCTCTGACCACAGGAGTTGCCGGGGCTATTGGCATGCAAACCTATGCCATGAAACGATTTTTCCAGATACGACAGTGACAAGGACGCCCGCAATGAGCGCCGAAACACCCGACTACAAAGACACGCTGAACCTGCCGGAAACCGATTTTCCCATGCGCGCCGGCCTGCCCAAGCGCGAACCCGAATGGCTGGATCGCTGGGAACGCATCGGCATCTACGACCGCCTGCGCGAGCGCGCCGAGGGCCGCAAGCCCTTTACCCTGCATGACGGCCCGCCCTACGCCAACGGCCATCTCCATATCGGCCACGCGCTCAACAAGATCCTCAAGGACATGGTCGTGCGCTCGCAGCAGATGATGGGCCGCGATGCCCGCTACATCCCCGGCTGGGATTGCCACGGCCTGCCGATCGAATGGAAGATCGAAGAGCAGTATCGCGCCAAGGGCAAGAACAAGGACGAGGTGGATATCGTCGATTTCCGCCAGGAATGCCGCCGCTTCGCAGAGGGCTGGATCGGTATCCAACGCGACGAGTTCAAGCGTCTTGGGGTCACGGGAAAGTGGGAAAAACCCTATCTCACCATGGACTTCCGGGCCGAACGGATCATCGCGGAAGAGTTTCAGAAATTTCTGATGACCGGCACGCTTTACCAGGGCTCCAAGCCGGTGATGTGGTCGCCCGTCGAAAAGACCGCCCTGGCCGAGGCCGAGGTCGAGTATCACGACAAGGAAAGCTTTACCATCTGGGTGAAGTTCCCGGTCGTGACCGAAGGTGATCTGAAGGGTGCCAATGTCGTGATCTGGACCACGACGCCCTGGACGATCCCGTCGAACAAGGCAGTGGTCTATGGCGAGAGCTTTGCCTATGGCCTCTACGAGGTCACCGGCACACCTGGCGAATGCTGGGCGAACGCAGGGGACAGGTTCATCCTTGCCGACAAGCTGGCTGCAGATGTCATGGCCCGCGCGCGGCTGGAAGACAGCATGTGGAAACGGGTCCGCGATGTGACCGCCGACGAGCTTTCGGGCCTCAGCCTTGCCCACCCGCTTGCCGGCGCCGAAGGCGGCAATGGCGAATGGGATGATCCGCGTGATTTCCGCGCCGCCGATTTCGTCACCGACGAGGAAGGGACAGGTTTCGTCCATTGCGCGCCCTCGCACGGGATGGAGGAATTCGAGCTGTACCGCGGCCTCGGGATGCTGGAGCAGGTCATCACCTATAACGTGATGGACGATGGCGGTTTCCGCGCCGATCTGCCGTTCTTCGGGGGCACCTATATCCTTGATCGCAAGGGCAAGGAAGGTAATGCCAACAAGACCGTGATCGACAAGCTGGTCGAGGTCGGCGGCCTGTTGGCACGCGGCAAGATCAAGCACAGCTATCCGCATTCCTGGCGCTCCAAGGCGCCGGTGATCTATCGCAACACGCCGCAATGGTTCGCCGCCATCGACCGCGAGGTCGGCGACGGGCAGGATACCTATGGCAAGACGATCCGCGAACGCGCGCTGACCTCAATCGACGAGCTGGTGACCTGGACGCCGCGCACCGGTCGCAACCGGCTGTACTCGATGATCGAGGCGCGGCCAGACTGGGTGCTGAGCCGCCAGCGCGCCTGGGGCGTGCCGCTGACCTGCTTTACCAAAGTGGGCGCGATGCCAAGTGATCCCGACTACCTGCTGCGCGACGAAAAGGTGAATGCCCGCATCCTCGATGCGTTCGAGGCCGAGGGCGCGGATGCCTGGTATAAGCCCGGCGCCAAGGAGCGTTTCCTTGGCAATGATTACGATCCGTCCGAGTGGAACAAGGTCGATGACATCCTGGATGTGTGGTTCGATTCCGGTTCGACCCATGCTTTCGTGCTGCGCGACCGCGAGGATGGGTCCGAGGACGGGTTGGCCGATCTCTACCTCGAAGGCACCGATCAGCATCGCGGCTGGTTCCACTCCTCGATGCTTCAGGCCTGTGGCACCATTGGCCGCGCGCCTTATCGCGGGGTGCTGACGCATGGTTTCACGCTGGACGAGAAGGGCAACAAGATGTCCAAGTCGCTTGGCAACACCGTCGCGCCCGAGGATGTGACCAAGCAATATGGCGCGGATATCCTGCGTCTTTGGGTGGCTCAGTCGGATTATACCGCCGATTTGCGGATCGGGCCGGAGATCCTCAAAGGTGTGGCCGACGGTTATCGCCGCCTGCGCAACACCATGCGCTTCATGCTGGGGGCGCTTGCGCATTTCTCGGAAAGCGACCGCGTCGATCCGGCGGATATGCCCGAACTCGAACGATGGGTTCTTCACCGTCTGGCCGAGCTGGATCACACAGTGCGCAAGGGCTATGAATCATACGATTTCCAAGGTGTCGTGCAGCAGCTGTTCAACTTCTGCACGGTGGAATTGTCAGCCTTCTATTTCGATATCCGCAAGGACGCGCTTTATTGCGACGGTGACACCGCGCGGCGGCGCGCAGCCCGCACGGTGCTGGACCTTCTGTTCCACCGCCTGACCACTTGGCTTGCGCCGGTCTTGACCTTCACGATGGAGGAGGTCTGGCTGGAACGGAACGCGGGCGATGATGCCAGCGTCCACCTGGTCGATATACCCGAAACCCCCGCCGATTGGCTCAACGAGCCGCTGGCGGCGAAATGGGCAAAGGTCCGGAAGGCGCGCCGCGTGGTGACGGCTGCATTGGAAATCCAGCGTACCGACAAGGTGATCGGCGCGAGCCTCGAGGCGGCCCCGGTCGTGCATGTGCTTGACCCCGAGATGCTTGCAGCGCTCAAGAGCGTGAACTTCGAGGATGTATGCATCACCTCAGATATCGTTTTGACCGGCGATCCGATGCCGAACGAGGCCTTCCGCATGCCCGAGGTTGAGGATGTCGGCGTGGTGTTCGAGCGGGCAATGGGTGCGAAATGCATGCGCTGCTGGAAGATCCTGCCGGATGTCGGCAGCCATGCGCATCCCGGCACCTGCAAGCGCTGCAGCGACGCCTTGGGATAAAGTCTGCGGGGTGCGGGTGTCTGCACTGACGCCTGCGCCCCGTCCTCGCCCTGGTATTGTGCGCTCGGACAGGCGGCGGAGATCCCGGTCTATTGCGCCGAGATCGAGGCGAACTTTCTGAGCAGGTGATTTTTCATGAGCGTTGCGCAGTTCGCGGCATCGCGCGTGGCAAGGGCATTTGCAATCGCCTCGTGTTCCTCAACAGCGGCGCGCCAGCGTTCGGGCGTCAGGTTCGCCTGATACCGGGCGCGCTGAACGCGGTAGGCCAGCAATTCATGCGACTTGGCAAGGCTCTCGTTCTTCGCGGCGTGCAGGATCGCTTTGTGGATCGCCTGATTGATGCGGAAATAGGTGGGCCGGTCGGTTTCATCGTATGAGCGGCGCAGTTCCGCGGTCATGGTTGCGATGCGGGCGATTTCGGCTTCAGTGGCATTCAGCGCCGCCAGTTCCCCGGCCAGCGCCTCGAGCGCGGCGAGGACCTGAAAGACTTCGGCGAGTTCCGCTTCGCTCTGGCGGGTGATGACCGCGCCGCGATGCGGAATCAGCTCGAGAAGTCCCTCAGCGGCCAGGACCTTGAGTGCTTCGCGCAGAGGCGTGCGGGACACGCCGAACTGGGTCGTCAGCAGCTTCTCGTTGATTTTCTCACCCGGCTGCAACTGACCCTCCAGGATCATCTGGCGCAGCCTGTTCGTGATTTCCACGGCAAGGGCTGTGCGCCCGATTGGCTCTGGCTTCAACTGGCTCATATGGGCTGTTTGGTGATCCTTAAACACTGTCCTGCCCCCGTTCTAGCGCATTTTCGGACGCTCTGTCGAAAACTTCCGCAATGTGCAAGGCGCGGCGGCCGGTGCCATCCGCGATCTGATGGCGGCAGGAGGTGCCATTCGCCACGATCAGGTCGTCCGGCGCGGCCTTGCGGACAGCTGGCAGCAGGGACAACTCGCCCATCTTCATCGATACGTCATAGGTTTCCGCGCCATAGCCGAAGGCGCCCGCCATGCCGCAGCAACTGCTTTCGATGTTGGCCGCCTCCAGCCCCGGCACCAACCCAAGAGATTGATCCATGTCGCTCATCACGCCAGCGGCCTTCTGGTGGCAGTGGCCATGGACATGCGCGGCCCCGGCGGACGGGGTCATCGGCAGATTGAGGCGACCCGCCCGTGCCTCGCGCGCGATGAACTCCTCGAACAGCATCGCGTTTTCGGAAAGCGCCTTTGCTTCGGCGCCGGGAAGCAGCGTCAGGAACTCGTCGCGCAAGGTTAGCAGGCACGATGGTTCAAGGCCGATGATCGGTGTGCCCGCGCGGACATGCGGCAAGAGCGCCGTCAGCGTGCGGCGGGCCTCATCGCGGGCGCGGTCGATCATGCCCGCAGCCAGGTAGGTGCGCCCGCAGCACAGCGGGCGGCGACCGGGGCTTTGGGCGGTGATCACCTCGTATCCGGCGCGTTCCAGCACCCTCAGGGCGGCGCGCGGAATGTCGGGCTCCATCCAGCGGTTGAACGTATCTGTGAACAGCACGACCTTGCCTGCTCCGCCTTTTCCGGGCGTTTTCCCGACCTCGGAGTCGCGGAAGAAGTCGGCGCGAAAACCTGGCAGGCTGCGTTGGCGCGCCAAACCTGTGATCCGCTCTCCCAATGCCGCCAGCAGCGGCACCTTGTTGCGCAGCGCCACCAGCCAGCGCAGCGCCACCGCCACCCGCGCATAGCGCGGCATTTCGGCGATCAGCCGTTCGCGCAGCCCATAACCCAGCTTCTGACCGCGCTGATAAAGGACCTCGGTTTTCATCCTCGCCATGTCGACACCGGTCGGGCACTCGCGCTTGCAGGCTTTGCAACTGACGCAGAGTTTCATCGTTTCGGCCATCTCGTCCGAATAGAGCGCATCTTTCCCCAAGCGTCCTGAAAGGGCCAGGCGCAGGGTGTTGGCCCGCCCGCGCGTCACGTCGCGCTCGTCCCGGGTGACCCGATAGCTGGGACACATCACGCCGCCTTGCAGTTTCCGGCAGGCGCCATTGTTGTTGCACATCTCGATCGCGCCCTGGAAGCCGCCACCCTTTCCGGGCCAGGCGGACCAGTCATGGCCGTTCTGGAGGTCGGCAAAATCGTAATCCGGCGGATAACGCATCAGACTGCGGTCATCCATCTTCGGCGCATGAACGATTTTGCCCGGATTGAGCTGGCTGTCAGGATCGAAGGCGGTCTTGACCTCCTCGAAGGCCGCAAGGATACGCGGCCCGAACATCTTGCCGTGGAACTCCGAGCGCACGATGCCGTCGCCATGTTCGCCTGAGTGCGAGCCCTTGTAATCGCGCACCATCTCGAAGGCGGCTTCCGCGATTTCGCGCATGACGCGCACGTCCTTGTCCAGCTTGAGGTTGAGGACGGGGCGGACATGTAGGCACCCTTCCGAGGCATGCGCATACCAGGTGCCTTCGGTGCCATGACTGTGGAACACTTCGGTCAGCCTGTCGGTGTAGTCGGCCAGATGTTCCAGCGGGACGGCGCAATCCTCGACGAAGGAGACTGGCTTTCCCTCGTCCTTCATCGACATCATGATATTGAGCCCGGCCTTGCGCAGTTCGCCGATATCGGCGGCAAGGGCCATGTCCCAGACTTCGACGACCCCGCCCTGATATGCGCCTTCCTTGCCGAAGCCATAGCCGAGATCGGCCATCGTGTCGGCAAGGCGGCGCATGTTCTCCTCGTTCTCCGGCGGTGTATCGGCGAACTCGACGAAGAGCATGGCGGCGGGCTCGCCGCGCACGAACTCCTCGAGTGTCTTGGCATAGATCGGGATCGATCGCGCCAGTCCGATCATCGTCTTGTCCACGAGTTCGACCGATGTCGGACCCAGCCCGACAAGCGGCTTTGCTGCCTCCATCGCGGCGCGGAAGGTGGGGAAATGACAGACGCCAAGCACGCGGGTCTTCGAGGGCAGGGGCGAGAGCCGTATCTCGATCGCGGTGGAGAGTCCGAGCGTCCCTTCGGAGCCAATCAGCAGGTGTGCAAGATTGATGGGCGCCGCCCCCGGCACCAGCGCGTCGATATTGTAGCCGCCCACGCGCCGCTGAACCTTCGGGAAGCGCGCTTCGATCTCGTCCGCCTCGCGGGCGCCAAGTTCAAGCATCTGGCGCAGCAGCGGTTCCGGCACGCGATTGCCGCTTCCGGGGCCGAAGTCAAACAGGGAGCCATCAGCCAGCAGCCCTTCGATTCGCTCGACATTGTCGCGCGTGGTGCCATAGCGCAGCGAGCGCGAACCGCAGGAATTGTTGCCGACCATGCCCCCTATCGTGGCGCGCGACGCGGTGGAGACATCGACCGGAAACCACAGGCCATGCGGCTTGAGCTGACGGTTGAGATCGTCGAGCACGATTCCCGGTTCGACCACGGCGCGACGGCCCTCGACGTCCAGCTCCAGAATTCGGTTGAGATGTTTCGAGCAATCGACAATCAGACCCGAATTGACCGTCTGGCCGCATTGCGAGGTGCCGCCGCCGCGCATCGTCAGCGGCAGACCGGCTTCGCGAGAGGCATCAAGGGCCGCCGCCACATCATCTGTGGATTTTGCAATGACCACGGCCGCCGGCATAATCTGATAGATCGAGGCATCGGTGGCGTAGCGTCCGCGCGAAAACGCGTCCAGCCGGACCTCTCCCTCGATCTCGCGCGCCAACCTGCTCCGGGTCTTTTCTTTCAACATTCGGCCCGTCCTCGTAAAAATATTTCAATGACGTATTGACAGAATATTGAATTCAGAATTCAATTCAACCAGATTCAATCGCCCCGTCCTTGAGGGGCGCAGAGCTATTCTGGGAGAGAGATCATGACCGCTGGCCGACACTTTCTGCAGATCCCTGGCCCCTCCAATGTCCCCGACCGCATCCTGCGTGCGATGGATTATCCCACCATGGACCACCGTGGACCGGCCTTTGCCGATGTGGGCCGCAAGGCGCTCGAAGGGATGAAGGCCGTCTTCAAGACCGAATCGCGGGTGGTGATCTATCCGTCGTCGGGCACAGGCGCCTGGGAGGCGGCACTGGTCAACACTCTATCGCCTGGAGACAGCGTGCTGATGTTCGAGACCGGCCATTTCGCGACGCTCTGGAAGGGATTAGCCGAGAAGCTGGGCCTGAACCCGGTCTTCATCGAGGGCGACTGGCGCAGTGGTGCCGACGCCGATGCGATCGAAGCGCGATTGCGCGAGGACGCCGGTCACGAAATCAAGGCGGTCTGCGTGGTTCATAATGAAACCTCTACCGGCGCGGTATCGCCCATTCATGACGTGCGCCGCGCAATGGACGCCGCAAAGCATCCCGCGCTGTTGATGGTCGATACGATCTCGTCGCTGGCCTCGGTCGATTTCCGCCATGATGAATGGGGTGTCGATGTTACGGTTTCGGGGTCTCAGAAAGGGCTGATGTTGCCGCCGGGCCTGTCGTTCAACGCGATCAGCGAGAAGGCGATCAAAGCGTCCGAAGCCGCTGGTTTGAAGCGCTCATACTGGAGCTGGGACGAGATGGAAGGCCCCAACAAGACGGGCTATTTCCCCTACACTCCGGCGACAAACCTGCTGTATGGACTGAACGAGGCGCTCGACATGCTGTTGCATGAAGAGGGTCTTGAGAATGTCTTTGCGCGTCACAAGCGCCATGGAGAGGCCGCGCGCGCTGCGGTCGAGGCATGGGGGCTCGATGTGTTGTGCAAGGTGCCCGAGCATCGCTCGCCTGTGTTGACGGCGGTGATGATGCCTGAGGGTCATTCGGCTGACAACTTCCGGGCGGTAACCTTGCGCCATTACGATATGTCGCTGGGGAATGGCCTTTCCAAGGTCGCAGACCGGGTGTTCCGCATTGGCCATCTCGGTGACTTCAACGACCTGATGCTGTGCGGCACCCTGTCGGGGGTCGAAATGGGCCTGCGCGATGCGGGTGTGCCGCATAAGGCGGGCGGTGTGCAGGCAGCAATGGAGGTGTTGGGGCGCAAGTTCGATGGTGCCCGCGCCGCAGCCTGAAGACGAAGAACCCATGCAGCGAGCGGCAGGAGGAGGCCGATCGCTGCACGATAGGGGCGAAGCGGTTGCCCCGAAGACGCAAGTGCCAACCGCGCGGACGAGGTGAACAAGAAGACGTAAATTTCCGGTGATTTCGCCCGTGCATTGATCGAAAACCAAGGGAGGATCCAATGAAAAAGACTCTTATCGCAACAACCGTTGCCGCGCTGATGGCGGCGCCCGCAATGGCCGCCGATATCACGATGAAGTTCGGCCATGTCGGCGCGCCCGGCTCTCTTTTCGAGGCCAGCGTCAACAATTTTGCTGAATGCGTGGGCAGTGCTTCGGAGGGCAAGATCGAAGTGCAGACCTTCGGCTCGTCCCAGCTTGGCAAGGACAAGGAGCTTTTGCAGAAGCTCAAGCTGGGCCAGGTCGACTTCGCACTGCCGTCCTCGGTGATGTCGTCGGTGGACGACGTGTTCGGTATCTTCGAGATGCCCTATATCATCCAGGACCGCGACCACATGCGCCGGGTGCAGGGTGCCATGATGGACAAGTTCCAGTCGGCGGCGCAGGAGAACGGTTACTATATCGTCGGGCTCGCCGAGAACGGTTTTCGTCATATCACCAACAACGTGCGCCCGATCAACACGCCCGAGGATCTGAAGGGCGTGAAACTGCGCACGCCCAATGGCGCATGGCGCGTGAAGATGTTCCAGGAATACGGTGCGAATCCGACCCCGATGGCCTTCTCCGACGTGTTCACCGCGTTGCAGACGGGTGTGATCGACGGGCAGGAAAACCCCTATGCTCAGATTGCCTCGGCCAAGTTCCAGGAAGTGCAGAAATACCTTTCGATCACCGGGCACGTCTACACGCCGGCCTATATCCTGGCGTCGGACAAGACATTCTCGAGCCACCCCGAAGACGTCCAGACCTTGCTGCGTGACTGCGCGAGCAAGACCCAGGATTTCACTTATGAAAAGGCGGCGCAGCTGGAAGAGGAGCTTCTTGGCGTGATCAAGGACGCCGGTGTTGAGGTGAACGAGGCCGACAAGGCGGCGTTCATCGAGGCATCCAAGCCGATCTACGAGGGCTTCGCCGCCGAGGTCGACGGTGCTCAGGAAATGATCGACGAAGTGATGGGTCTGGCCCAGTCGGGCTGACCCGGTGAACTTTTTCCGGCGGCCCGTCTGACGGGCCGCCGGTTCTTATTGTCTTGCGTCTCCGTATCTCGGTGCCGACGGCCTCTTATGTCATGAGCCGCGGCGGGCCTTCTGCGAAAAGAAAGCAAAAATGACCGTTTTGTATCGCATCAATCAGTTCGTCAGTCGTATCCTGGAAGGCATAACGATTGTCTTGATGGTCATGCTGACCCTGATCGTGATCGTCGCCGTTCTCGCCCGCCTGATGGGGCAGAGCTTTTCTTGGTATGACGAAGTCGCCGCAATCATGCTGGCGTGGATAACCTATTATGGTTCGGCGCTCGCGGCGCTGCATCGACGTCATATCGGGTTCGACTCGGTTCTTCTGGCGCTACCGCCAAAGTTTCGCCTGGGCGCGGTGTTGCTTGGGGAGCTTCTGGTTCTGACCTTCTTCTTCCTGATGGCGCGTGCTGGCCTTCAGGTTCTCGAGGTGCTGGCCGGTGACCGGCTGGTTTCGCTGACCTGGGTGCCGGTGCAACTGACGCAATCGGTCATTCCCATCGGCGCCATCCTCTTCATGATCTGCCAGTTGCTGAGTTTGCCCGAGTATTGGTCCAAGACGCGGCGGGGCATTTCACTGGAACATGCCGAGATCGAAGAAGAGGTCGAGATCGAACTGCACAAGAATGAGGGTCGAGCCTGATGCTTATGCTTGCCATTTTCGTCGCACTGGTTGCGATGATCTGTATAAATGTTCCGATCGCAGTCGCGCTTGCGCTGGCGGGAGTCCTGGGCCTGCTTGTCAGCGAGGGCCCCTCGAGCCTCGTGACCATCGCTCTCGACATGTATGACGGCTCGACCAAGTTCTCTCTGATCGCCATCCCGATGTTCGTTCTGGCGGGCGCGATCATGAATGCGGGTGGGGTCACGGACCGGCTGATCAATTTCGTCTCGGCATTGATCGGGTTCATCCGGGGCGGGCTGGCGATGGTCAATATCGGCGTGTCGCTGTTCTTCGCGGAAATCTCCGGCTCGGCGGTGGCGGATGTTGCGGCTATGGGCTCAATCCTCATACCGCAGATGAAGAAGCGCGGCTATTCCAAGGAGCTTTCGGCTTCCGTTACATCGTCTTCGGCCTCGCTGGCGATCATCATTCCGCCTTCGATCCCGATGATCCTCTACGCGGCTTCGGCCAATACCTCGGTCGAGCAGTTGTTCGTCGCGGGCGTGGTGCCGGGCCTGCTGGGGGCGGCCGGGCTGATGCTGGTCGCCTACATCTTTGCGCGCCGTTACAACCTGCCGACTGAAGACGCCTTCAACATCCCGCGCCTGCGCGAGACCTTCATCGATGCTCTTCCGGCCTTTTCCCTGCCGGTGATCATCCTTGGCGGCATCTTCGGCGGCTTTGTTACCGCCACCGAGGCGGCGGGCCTTGCAGTGATCGCCGCGATCATCGTGTCGATCTGGTATCGCGAGATCGACGTCAAGCACCTGCGCCGTGCCATGCTGGATGGTGGTATGCAAACGGCAATCGTGATGCTGCTGGTGGCGGCTTCGGTCCTGATGGGCGGCTTCCTTACGCGTGCCCAGATTCCCCAGGAACTGGCGCGAGGCATCCTGTCGGTCACATCCGAGCAATGGTTGATCCTGCTGATCCTGAATTTCTTTTTCCTGGTCATCGGCTTCTTCCTCCATTCGGCGGCGGCGATCATCTTGGTCGTTCCCATCGTGATCCCGCTGATCAACGCGGCGGGCATCGACCCGGTGCATTTCGGTCTCGTCGTGACGCTGAACCTTGCAATCGGTCAGCAAACGCCGCCGGTGGCGTCGGTGTTGATCACGTCGTGTGCCGTGGCGCGCGCCAACATCTGGGAGGTGTCCAAGGTCAATGTGTGGTTTGTCGGGGTTCTCTTGGCGGTGCTGATGCTGTGCACCTATGTGCCTTCGGTGCCGCTCTTCCTGGTCGAATATTTCTACAGATGAGGTTCCTATGAGTGAACTGACACATTCGCTGAGCGGACAGACGCTCTGGATCACGTTCAACCGCCCGGAGGCGCGCAACGCGCTGACTTTCGCGATGTATGAGGCTCTGGCCGATCTGTGTCGTAATGTGCCTGAGGACGGGAGCGTGCGCGCCGTGGTGCTGTCGGGTGCTGGCGGCAAGGCCTTTGCCGCGGGCACCGATATGACCCAGTTTCGTGCCTTTGATAAGGCGCAGGATGCGTTGGACTACGAAGCCCGGATCGACGCGGTGCTCGAAGCAGTCGAGCGTTGCCCGGTTCCGACTGTCGCTGCCATCAACGGCGCATGCACCGGCGGCGGCGCGGCGATCGCGGCGGCTTGCGATCTGCGCATCGCCAGCGCCAGCCTGAAGTTCGGATTCCCAATCGCGCGGACCTTGGGCAACTGCCTTGCAGCAGCGAATCTCGGGCGGCTCAGCGCCTTGATGGGAGCGGGCCGTGTGCGCGAGATGATCTTCACAGCCCGCCTGATCGAAGCCAACGAGGCGCTGAACTGTGGCTTGGTAACCGAGATCCTGCCCGACGAGGCCGCCCTGATGGAGCGCGCGGAGTCGCTGGCAATGCATCTGGCGAAGATGGCCCCACTCACGCTGCGTGCGACCAAGGAAGCGATGCGGCGCAATCAGGCAGCCGCCCGTGCCGAAGATTCCGACCTGATAGAGCTGTGTTACATGAGCAATGATTTCCGCCACGGTCTGGAAGCATTTCTTGCCAAGGAGAAGCCGCAATGGACGGGGACGTGAACCCGCGCAACGCTACCGGCCCGCTTGCCGGAATGAAGGTGATCGAACTGGCGCATATCATGGCCGGGCCGGTCTGTGGACTGATGCTGGCCGATATGGGCGCCGACGTGATCAAGGTGGAAAAGCCCGACGGAGACGACAGCCGCCGTTTCGTGCCCCCCGCGATCAATGGAGAATCCGCCGCCTACATGATGATGAACCGCAACAAGCGGGGCATTGCGCTGAACCTCAAGCAGGCCGATGCCGTGACCGCCCTCAGGCGGCTTCTGGAAACCGCGGATGTGGTGATCGAGAACTACCGCATGGGCACGATGGAGCGTCTTGGCCTTGGCTATGAGGAGCTGCGCCGGATCAATCCGCGCCTGATCTATTGCGAGATTTCGGGCTTCGGGCGCACCGGCCCCTATGCGCAGCGTGGCGGGTTCGACCTGATCGCGCAGGGCATGTCTGGCCTGATGTCGATCACGGGCGAAGGGCCGGGCCGCCCACCGGTGAAACCGGGTGCGCCGATTTCCGACATCACCGCCGGGATCATCGGGGCAATGGGCGTTTCGGCAGCCTATGCGCGGATGCTTCAGACCGGCGAGGGCCAGAAGGTCGATACGTCATTGTTCGAGGCGGCGATCACCCAGACCTATTGGCAATCCGCCATCGCCTTCGCCACGGGCGCGTCGCCGGGGCCGCTTGGCTCGGCGCACCCCCTCAATGCGCCCTACCAATCGTTTCGCACATCCGATGGCTGGATCAATGTCGGCGCCGCGAACCAGCGCAACTGGGAGCGTTTCCTGGACGTGATCGGTGCGCCTGAACTGGGGACGGATCCCCGCTTTTCCAGCAATCACGACCGCATGCAGCACTTGCCCGAACTGGAGCAGATCCTGAACGAAAAGCTGGCAGGCGAAACCACCGCCACTTGGCTCGAGCGGATGGAGCGCGCCGGCCTGCCCGCAGGCCCGGTTCTGAGCATCATGGAGATGCAGGCCGATCCGCAGGCGCTGGCGCGCGACATGATCGTGTCGCTCGATCACCCCACGGCCGGTCAGGTCAAGACCCTCGGGCATCCTGTCAAGTTCAGTGAGACACCTGCCAGCATCAATTGCCCCGCCCCGGTTCTGGGCCAGCACAGCCGTGACGTTCTGGACGAGGCGGGCTATGACGACGCGACAATCGAAGCGATGATCGCGGCAGGCGCGGTGATCGCGGCCTGAGACAGATCACGAACAGGAGTCATCATGCCCGAGGCACTGGCCCGATTGCTCGCACAGGCCCGCCGTGGCGGCACCAAGGTGCCCAACAGCGCCGGGGAGGGGCTGACCCGCGAAGGCGCCTTTGAGGTTCAGGAGCGGTTGGCTGCGTCCTTTGGGCCGGTAGGGGGCTTCAAGGTGGCGTGCCCGCCCGATGCGCCCATCGTGATCGCGCCGATCTATTCCAGCGACATTCATGACAGCCCCGCAACCCTATCGATTCCGGCTAAGGAAGCGGTTGGGGTCGAGATGGAATACGCCTTTCGCCTGCTCGAACCTCTGCCCGATCCGATGGCATCTGATTTCGCCTCGCGCCTGCGCGCGGCGGTAGAGCTCTTGCCTGCGCTTGAATTGGTGCGTGCGCGCATCGCCGATCCGGTCGCGGCCGATCCCTTGTTGAAAATGGCTGACAACCAGATCAACGGTGCCGTGGTCCTGGGCGATCCCTTGCGCGACTGGCGGGCGCAGGACGTGACCCGCGCCGCGGGGCGGCTTCAGGCCGGAAGCGAGGTGCTGCTGGACGGCGCCGCAAGGGTTCCTGGTGGCGATGCCTTTGAAACGCTGTGCAAGTTCGCCCTCGCCATCGGTGCACATTGCGGGGGCTGGCAGCCGGGGCAGGTGGTGATCACGGGTTCGCTCAACGGGTTGCCCTGGCTCAGCCCGGGGCTCAACATTGCCGGGCAGATCGACGGGCTTGGCACCCTCGAGATGCGTCTAGACGCCGCCTGATTCAGACGCTCTCGCATCACGTCCACAAGCGCCATCCCGGCTTGCAGAAATTCCGGATAAGTGGTGAGCCGTGCAGGATTCGAACCTGCGACCCACTGATTAAAAGTCAGTTGCTCTACCAACTGAGCTAACGGCCCACTAGGCGGCCTATCTAGAAAGTGGCGGGCAGGGGGTCAAGCCCGAAATTGCCGGTTTTGGTCATGGACGCTGGATTCGTTTCGACACGAGGTTTATATGCCCGCTCATGACTACGCGCAGCGATACCGGTTTGCCCTTCATGAAAATGCACGGGCTGGGGAACGACTTTGTCGTGCTGGATGCGCGTGCGCGCGGCGTCGATGTTACGCCGGCCCTGGTTCTTGCCGTGGCGGACCGGCGGACGGGGGTGGGATTCGACCAGCTTGCGGTGATCTCGCAAGGGACGGCGGATGGGCATCTGACATTTTATAATTCGGATGGCTCGGCGTCAGCGGCCTGTGGCAATGCCACGCGCTGTATCGCGCGGTTCCTGATGGACGAGACCGGGCGCGAGCGCCTGCATCTGACCTCGGCGCGTGGCGATCTTCATGCGGTGGATGCGGGTGGGGGGCTGACCTCGGTGAACATGGGCCAGCCGCAGCTTGACTGGCGCGACATTCCGCTGGCCGAGGAGATGGATACACTGGAACTGCCGATCGAGGGCGGGCCCGCTGCGACGGGCATGGGAAACCCGCATTGCTCTTTTTTTGTTGAGGATTCCGAGGCGATTCCCCTTGAGCAGTTCGGCCCGCGCTATGAACATCACCCGCTTTATCCCGAGCGCACGAACGTTCAGGTCGCCAGCCTGATCGGCAAGGATCATCTGCGGATGCGGGTCTGGGAACGGGGCGTCGGGGTGACGTTGGCGTCGGGGTCGTCGTCTTGCGCCGTGGCGGTGGCGGCGGCGCGGCGGGGGCTGACGGGGCGGAAGGTGCGGATAGACCTGGATGGCGGGACGCTGCATGTGGAGTGGCGCGAAGACGGGGTTTGGATGACGGGCGAGACGATGCATGTGTTCGACGGGGTGCTGACGGATGCGTTCCTCAGGGGGATCGGATGACGCAGGCGCCGCGATTCACCACGCTCGGATGCCGCCTCAACGCCTATGAAACCGAGGCGATGAAAGAGCTCAGCCAGCAAGCGGGCCTGGAAAACGCTGTAATCATAAATACTTGTGCGGTCACGGCAGAGGCGGTGCGCAAGGCGCGGCAGGAGATCCGGCGCTTGCGGCGAGAGCATCCCGACGCGCGCCTGATCGTCACCGGCTGCGCCGCGCAGACCGAGCCCGAGACCTTTACCGCGATGGCCGAAGTGGACGCCGTGATCGGGAACACCGAGAAGATGCAGCCCGAAACCTGGAAGGGCATGGCAGCGGATTTCATAGGTAAAACAGAGGCTTGCCAGGTAGACGACATCATGAGCGTGACCGAAACCGCCGGTCACCTGATCGACGGTTTCGGGTCCCGGAGCCGGGCTTATGTACAGGTGCAGAACGGGTGTGACCATCGGTGCACGTTCTGCATTATTCCTTATGGCAGGGGAAATTCGCGGTCGGTGCCGGCCGGGGTGGTAGTGGATCAGATCCGGCGGCTGGTGGCGCGGGGGTATAACGAGGTGGTGCTGACGGGGGTCGATCTGACCAGCTGGGGCGCCGATCTGCCCGCGGCGCCGCGCCTTGGCGACCTGGTGATGCGCATCCTGAAACTGGTGCCCGACCTGCCACGCCTGCGAATTTCTTCCATTGATTCCATAGAGGTAGACGAAAACCTCATGCAGGCGATCGCCACCGAGCCGCGGCTGATGCCGCATCTTCACCTGAGCCTTCAGCATGGGGATGACCTGATCCTGAAACGGATGAAGCGGCGGCATTTGAGGGGGGATGCGATACGGTTTGTGGAGGAGGCGAAGCGGTTGCGGCCGGAGATGACATTCGGGGCGGATATCATCGCGGGGTTCCCGACCGAAACCGAGGAAGCGTTCGCTAACTCATTGAAATTGGTAGAAGAATGCCAGCTTACATGGCTGCATGTCTTTCCCTACAGCCCGCGCCCCGGCACGCCCGCGGCGCGGATGCCGCAGGTGCATGGCAAGGACATCAAGGAACGCGCGGCACAATTGCGCGCGGCGGGCGCGGCGCAGGTGACCCGACATCTTGCGGAGCAACAGGGGCGGACCCACCGCATCTTGATGGAAAACCCCCGGATGGGGCGCACGGAGCAGTTCACCGAGGTGGCGTTCGACGCCGACCGGGAGGAAGGCCAGATCGTCACGGCGACTGTCACCGGCACCCGCGGTCAGCAGCTGGTGGCGGCCTGAGCAACGTACAAAACGTCCGTTTTGTACGCCGCTTTTGTACAGGAATGACCGGGTTGGCGAAAAGATGTGTACAGAACCGGAAATCGGGCCGGATTCGGCGTGATCCCCCTCTTGTGCGTCGCGCGGATCACGGGGCTGTTCAAGCGCCCCGGTGCGCCCTAAGCTTGCGCGGATTATCCAATTGGAGAGTGACAAGATGAAGCTCATTTCCTCGGGCACGTCGCCATTCGTGCGAAAGGTTCTGGTGCTGCTCAACGAGACCGGGCAGCTGGACGAAGTCGAGTTGGTGACGGCGGCGACCACGCCCTATGACACCGCCCCCAAAGTGGCGAGCGCGAATCCCATCGGCAAGATCCCGGCGCTGATCCGCGCGGAGGGTCCGGCGATCTATGACAGCCGGGTGATCTGCCGCTATCTCGATGATCGTGCGCGGGCCGGACTTTACCCGGACGGGCGCCTTTGGGAGACCCTGACGCTGGAAGCGACAGCGGACGGGATCATGGAGGCGGCGGTGCTGATGGTCTACGAGCACAAGATGCGCCCCGGTGAAGCCTTTGTGGAGGCCTGGGTCGACGCACAATGGGCCAAGGTCGAGCGGGCGGTCGGGGCGCTGAACGCGCGCTGGATGAGCCATCTGCGCGGGCCGCTGGACATGGGGCAGATCGCCGTGGGCTGTGCCCTGGCCTATCTGGATTTCCGCCATGACGACCGCGGCTGGCGCAAGGGCAACGATGCGTTGGATGACTGGTTCGCCGTTTTCGCGCAGCGCGACAGCATGGTGGCGACGCGCCCGCATTGATGAATGGCCGGGGCGGTGCGTGCGCGCGAGCCGCCCCGCCCCGCACGGGCCTTGTGCCCGGTCAGACGCGGATGATCTCGTCCTTGAGGGAATAGACGATCGCCAGAACCTCGTTTCTGGTGGCGGCGTCATGGCCGTGCTGTTCCATCGTATCGAGAATATCGTCAGTCGCGGCGAGGAATTCCGCCGCGTTGATATTCATGCCGCGATGCGCCTCGGGCATGGAGCGGCCCTCGTATCGGTCAGGCCCGCCCGCGCCGAGCACGAAGAAGTCGCAGACATGTTTCTTGATTCCGGCCAGATGATCGGCGTCATCCTGATAGGGCAGGAAGCGCGCCTTGATCTCGGGGTTGAGCATATGCGCGTCGATGACGCCATCGACCAGCTGGCGGACGCCTTCGGTTGCCCCGAGGCGTTCAAAAAGGGTGGCGGTGTTTATCTCTTTGCCCAGTGAATTCATCTTGAATCTCCTTCTCCCTTGTCGAGGTCCGGAGGCCGGCCTCGTGGCCCGACAGTGACAGGCCGGGACACGGCGCTGCCAGTGCACGATCTGTATCAGGAGTCGAATTTTTGTGCGGGATCGGGTAGGGTAATGCTTTGGAGGCACCATGGCGGATCAAAGTTATCGCCAGTTCTGTCCCGTCGCCATGGCGGCGGAGGTTCTGTGCCCGCGCTGGACGATGGTCCTGTTACGTGAATTGGTGGCCGGATCGGCGCGCTTCAACGAATTGCGCCGGGGCGTGCCGAGGATGTCACCAACGCTGTTATCCAAACGTCTGCGCGAACTGGAGCGCGCCGGGATCGTCACCCGCAGCCCGGCCCCCGAGGATTCCGGTCACATGGCTTATGAGCTGACGGAGGCAGGGCGCGACCTTGCACCGGTGATCGAGGCGTTCGGCACATGGGGTCAGAAATGGATCGAGGCCGAGCCGAGCCTCAAGAATGTCGATCCGGGGCTGTTGATGTGGGACATGCGCCGCAACCTCGACCCGACGCCATTGCCGCTCAGAAAGACGGTTTTCGCGTTTCTTTACTCCGATCAGCCTGAGGGTCGCCGGGATTGGTGGCTGATTGTCGAGCCGGGAAAGAGTGTCGATCTGTGTTCGATAGATCCGGGTTTCGACGTCGATCTGTTCGTGGAGACCGATCTGAAATGCATGACGGCGATCTGGATGGGGCTGACGACGGTCAGGCAGGCACTGGATCAGGGGAAAATGTCGCTGGAAGGGGATCGCGGGCTGGCCGACCGGATGCAGGTCTGGCTGGGGCGCAGCCCCTTTGCGCGCCAGAAGAAGCTGGCCGGGACGGGCTGAGCGGGCGGCGAAGGGGCGGCGCTGGCTGCGCCGCCGCCTTGGGGAACATCAGAAGCTGTAGCTGACGCCGATATTGAAGGCGTGCGACAGGATTTCGGTTTTCATCTTGCCAGCGAACTGGCCGGGTGCGGGGTCGATGGTGATGTCGTTGTCCGACCAGGTGAACTGGTATTCCCCGAACAGCGCCCATCTTTCGTTGAAGTCGTATTTCAGCCCGGCGATCCCGCGAAGGGCGAGGCCGGTGACTTCGAAATCGTGGGTGCGCACGGGCGAGCCTGTGACCTCGATATCGACATGGGGAATGGCGACGCCGACGCCCGCGCCCAGGTAGGGCGTGAATTTCGGGGTCTGCTTGAAGGCGCCGGGCCAGCGTTTCATCACGTTGGCGGTGATGATGTTGTGGCCGTCCGAAAGCTCCATCCGGTTGACGCCGAGCGCCAGGCGGTCGAGCGGCGAGGCATAGGCCTTGACGTGGGTGCCCTCGAGGCCGAAGCCGATATTGTTGTCGAGCCACCAGATCGCACGGCCGCCATAATAGATCGGGCTGTCGAGGGGCTTGCCCTCCCAGTCCATCGAACGGTTGAAGGGGGCGCCGCCGGGCAGGTAGCCCGAGGCGTTGGAGCCCGCGACGCTTTGCACACCGAGATAGAGGCTGAGTTCCATTTCGGCGGCGGCGGGGCTGGCGAGGGCGGAGGCGGCCAGAAGGGCGCTTGCGGCAATCGATGTTTTCATGGGGGAATGCTTTCGTTGCGATGGGGCGAGTCTGGGTGCTAGATACACCTGCGCTGCGCGGGTCTCAAGCGCGACACTTCCGCGCCATGAATGAAACGATAGGATTGCATACTGGACTGCCCTTGAATCGCCCGCTAAATAGCGATCCAAACGGACCCGCGTTCTTGCGTTGTGCAGACGGCGGGGCGCCGTGACGTCTATGAGAATGGAGTAAAACCCGTGTCCCACGCAGAAAACCACGAAGGCACCCGCAGAGATTTTCTCTATTATGCCACCGCAGGCGCGGGGGCGGTGACCGCAGGGGCCGCGATCTGGCCGCTCGTGCACCAGATGAACCCGTCGGCAGACGTTCAGGCGCTGAGCTCGATCCGGGTCGATATCTCGGGTGTGGACCAGGGCACGCAGCTGACAGTGAAATGGCTGGGCAAGCCGGTGTTCATCCGCCGCCGCACCGCGGCCGAGATCGAGAATGCGCGCGCGGTCGACCTGGCGGATCTGCCGGACAAGATCGCACGCAACAACAATATCGAGGGCGACGTGCCCGCCAATGACGAGAATCGCACGATGGACGAGGCGGGCGAGTGGCTGGTTCAGATGGGTGTCTGCACGCATCTGGGCTGTGTGCCGCTGGGCAATGCCGGCGACTATACCGCGGCGGACAATGTCGGCGGCTGGTTCTGCCCCTGCCACGGGTCGCATTACGACACGTCTGGCCGTATCCGCAAAGGCCCCGCACCGGAGAACCTGCCGGTGCCGATCGCCGAATTCGTCGACGAATCGACGATCAAACTGGGATAAGGAAAGCACTCATGTCCGGAATTCCGCACGATCACTACGAACCGAAGTCTGGCGGCGCGAAATGGCTTCATTCGCGCCTGCCCATTGTCGGCCTGCTCTATGACACGCTGATGATCCCGACCCCCAAGAACCTCAACTGGATGTGGATCTGGGGCATCGTCCTGACCTTCTGTCTGGCGTTGCAGATCGTGACCGGCATCGTGCTGGTGATGCATTACACGCCGCATGTGGACATGGCATTCGCGTCGATCGAGCATATCATGCGCAACGTGAATGGCGGGCATATGCTTCGGTATCTGCACATGAACGGCGCGTCGCTGTTCTTCCTTGCCGTTTACATCCACATTTTCCGCGGTCTCTATTACGGCTCCTACAAGGCGCCGCGAGAGATCACGTGGATCGTCGGGATGCTGATTTACCTGATGATGATGGGCACGGCCTTCATGGGCTACGTGCTGCCCTGGGGGCAGATGTCGTTCTGGGGTGCCACGGTGATTACCGGCCTGTTTGGTGCGATTCCCTTCATCGGTGAGCCGATCCAGACATGGCTGCTGGGCGGACCGGCGGTCGATAACGCCACGCTGAACCGATTCTTCTCGCTGCATTACCTGCTGCCCTTCGTGATCGCGGCGCTGGTGGCGATCCATATCTGGGCCTTCCACACCACGGGCAACAACAACCCCACCGGTGTCGAAGTGCGGCGCGGCTCGAAGGCCGAGGCCGAGAAGGACACGGTGCCGTTCTGGCCCTATTTCGTGATGAAGGACCTTTTCGCGCTGGCCCTGATCATGGTGGTGTTCTTCGCGATCGTCGGCTTCATGCCGAACTACCTGGGCCATCCCGACAACTATATCGAGGCCAACCCGCTGGTGACGCCGTCGCATATCGTGCCGGAATGGTATTTCCTGCCCTTCTACGCGATCCTGCGGGCCTTTACCGCGGATGTCTGGGTGGTGATGTTCGCCAGCTGGATCACCGGCGGCATCATCGACGCCAAGTTCTTCGGTGTGCTGGCGATGTTCGGCGCGATCGCGGTGATGGCGCTGGTGCCGTGGCTGGATACATCGAGCGTGCGCTCGGGCCGTTACCGGCCGATGTTCAAATGGTGGTTCGCCCTGCTGGTGCTGGATTTCGTCGTCCTGATGTGGGCGGGTGCGATGCCGGCGGAGCCGCCCTATTCGACCATCTCGCTGATCGGATCGGCCTATTGGTTCGCGTATTTCCTGGTCATCCTGCCGCTGCTTGGCGTGATCGAGAAACCGCAAACGCCGCCCGAGACCATCGAAGCCGATTTCGATGCGCACTACCCCAAGGCATCCGGTGACGCGGGTCAGACCGCCGCCACACCTGCCGAATAAGAAAGGACACGGGACAATGTTGAAGAAACTCGCGATTACCGCAGTCGCCGCCCTGACCCTTTCGGCCGGTGGTGCGCTGGCGGCCGGCGGGGAAGGCCACATCGAGGATGTGAACTTCTCCTTCGAGGGTCCGTTCGGCACGTTCGACCAGAACCAGCTGCAACGCGGCCTTCAGGTCTATACCGAGATCTGCTCGTCCTGCCACGGCATGACCTATGTGCCGCTGCGCACCCTGGGCGACGAGGGCGGGCCGCATCTGCCCGCCGACCAGGTGCGCGCCTATGCGGCGCAGTTCGAGGTGTTCGATCCCGAGCTGGACGATTTCCGCGAAGCCAAGCCGACGGACCATTTCCCGGCGTCCAACGACCCGAATGCGCCGGACCTGAGCCTGATGGCCAAGAAGCGCGCCGGGTTCCACGGCCCCTACGGCACCGGACTTTCGCAGCTGTTCAACGGCATGGGCGGACCGGAATATATCGTCTCGATCCTGACCGGCTATACCGGTGAGGACAAGTTCGAGGCCGGCACGACCTTTTACGAGAACACCGCCTTTCCGGGCGGCTGGATCGCGATGGCACCGCCGCTTTACGGCGAGGACGTGGAATATGCCGACGGCCATTCCAACTCCATGCATCACGAGGCAGAGGATGTCGCGGCCTTCCTGATGTGGGCGGCCGAACCCAAGATGATGGCCCGCAAGCAGGCCGGTCTGACCGGGGTGATCTTCCTGACCGTGCTGACGGTGCTGCTCTACCTGACCAACAAGCGCATCTGGGCGCCGATCAAGGGCAAGAAAACCGCCTGACACGATGAGTCGGCGGAGCGTCGGCTCGCGTCGTGCGAAAGACAAGAGATCAGCGCCCTTGCAGTGGATTGCAGGGGCGCTGTTCGTTTCAGATATCGCGGCCGGGCGGCGCGATTGCCCGCCAGGGCGCGTTGAACCGAGTGCGGGATCATGAACGATCATCACGTCACCGGGCTGGCCACAGCCATCGTCTTCGCCACGGGGGCATTCTGGGGCTTCTATTGGCTTGCGGTGCGCGCCCTGAGCGAGATGGGCCTGGGCGGCGCATGGGGCACGGTGGCCGTGACCGGATCGGCGGTGCTTTTGCTTTTGCCATCCGCGCTGCGGCGCTGGCGCGCGATCCGGCATGCGGGCGGCGTCGCTCTGGTCTCTATCGCCATCGGCGGCGCGGCCTTCGCGCTTTATTCGGTGGCCTTCGTCTATGGCCGGGTCGCGATCGTCATCCTGCTTTACTTCCTGACGCCGGTCTGGAGCACGCTGATCGGCCGCTACGTGATGGGCTGGCATACCCCACCCATGCGGCTGCTGGCGATCGGCGTGGGTCTTGCCGGCCTTGCAATGATGCTGAGCGCGGATGGCATGGTGCCGGTGCCGCGCAGCATCGGCGAATGGATGGCCCTGCTGGCCGGGCTTCTGTGGTCGGTCGGGACGACGGGAATCCGGTCGAAATCGGTGCTGGGGCCGGTCGAGGCGGCGTTTGTCTTTGCCCTTGGCGGGATGGTGGCATCCTGCCTGCTGGCGCCGCTTCTGGCGCCCTTGCCGAATGGCGACAGCCTTGGCGATGGCTGGAAGCTGCTGGCGCTTGCCTTTGGGGCGGGGGGCCTTTGGTGGGTGCTGTCGATTGGCGGTCTGATGTGGGCGACCGTGCGGCTGGAGCCGGCGCGGGTCGGTATCTTGCTGATGACCGAGGTTCTTGTCGGTGCGCTGTCCGCGGCCCTGCTGGCGGATGAGCATTTGCGCGGGATGGAACTTGTGGGCGGCGCTCTGGTGCTGCTGGCGGGTGTGCTGGAGGTCTGGCCGGTGAGGCGGCGGCGCGCGGTGAGGGAGCGGTGAGCGCGGGCTGCCGGAGTTGCGTCAGTCGCGGCGCAGGGTGTCGCCGAAGGTGATCGTGGGCTCCAGCGCGACGCGCACGGGGTCCGTCTGGTCGGGGTGTTCCACACGGTCGGCGATGATCTGCGCGGCGCGGCGGCCGATCTCGATCCGGCAGGCATCCATCGTGGCCAGTTCGCGCGGCAGGCCCTTGAGCAGGTCCAGCCCGTTGAAACCGGCAAGCCCGACCTGGCCGGGAATGTCGATGCCCTGTTCGATGAGATACATGAGCCCGCCCGCACCGATCTTGTCATTCGAGTAATAGAGGAAATCGAGGTCGGGCGTGCGTTTGAGCAGCGTCTCGGTCATCTCGCGGCCCTTCACCAGCGCCGAACCGCCGGAATAGAATTCCTGGTCGGCGACTTCGATCCCGGCCTTGGCAAGGGCCTGGGTGAAGCCCTCGAAGCGTTTGCGCGCGCGGTGATCGAGCGGCATCTTGGTGCCGAGGAAGCCGATGCGCCGATACCCGGCCTTGATGATCGCCTGCGCCATCTGCTGACCGGCGCGGCGATGCGAGATGCCGACCACGGAATCGACCGGCGTGCCGTCCACATCCATGATCTCGACCACGGGAATGCCCGAGGCGCGCAGCATCGCGCGGCTGGCATCGGAATGTTCGAGCCCGGCGATGATGACCCCTGAAGGGCGCCAGGAGAGCATCTCGTAAAGGACCTTCTCCTCTTTCTCGGGAAGGTAGTCGGTGAGGCCGACAACCGGCTGGAGATCGGTTTCCTCGAGGATCTGGCTGATCCCGGTCATGACCTCGGGAAAGACCATGTTGGACATCGAGGGGATGATCACGGCGACAAGGTTGACCCGCTGACTGGCGAGCGCGCCCGCGATCTTGTTGGGCACGTAGCCGAGGCGCTTGGCGGCTTCGAGCACGCGCTGGCGGGTGGCATCGGAGACGTCGCCCCGGTTGCGCAGAACGCGGCTCACGGTCATTTCGGAAACGCCCGAGGCCTCGGATACGTCGCGCAGGGTCAGGGGGCGATGATCGGGCTTGGTCACGTCGGGATGTCCTGAAGGGCTTTTGTCAGTGTTAGCGCGAAGGGCGCCAGGGGATCAAGCGCCACGCGCGGTGCAATCGACCGATGACAAAGCCCGAGCGGCGCGCTAAAGGGGGGCCGGACGGCCCCGTGGCTCAACTGGATAGAGCAGCCCCCTCCTAAGGGGCAGGTTGCAGGTTCGAATCCTGCCGGGGTCGCCATTTTGATCCAGGGTTGCGGAATGTCATGGGCGGGCGTGTGTGCTTTTGCCGTTGATCCCATCGTCGGGATCGGCGGGATTCTGGTGACGCGGGACACTGGTGTTGAATTTTCAAACACGGTTTTGTTACCATGGGTGTCAGGCTGCAGTATCGGACTGAACCTGCAATGCGGCCGGGAAGGAAGCGATGTCTCTTCGACAAGCAACCGAACCGGGTTCCACGCCGCGCGAACCGCAGCGACGCAAGGAACTGATGAATTTCCTGATCCTGGCTTTCGGTATCTGGCCGGTCGTGGCCGTGGGTGCGGTGGGCGGTTACGGCTTCCTGGTGTGGATGTATCAGCTGATATCCGGGCCGCCGGGCCCGGCGGGGCACTGAAGGGATATGTCGACACGGGCCACCCTATCCCGACGCGATCTGCTTCGCGGCCGCCCGCACCCGGAGCCCGGGAGGGCACGGCCACCCGGCGTATCGAAGCAGTCGCTGTCGGCCTGCACCGCCTGCGGGATGTGCGTTGACGCCTGTCCCGAACATATTCTTCACATCACGAAGGGCCTGGTTGCGCTGGATCCCGAGGCCGGGGAGTGCACCTTTTGCGGCGAATGCGCCGCCGCCTGTCCGGAGGGGGTGATCGCCGCTGATGGGGCAATGGCGCATGTGATGCAGATTTCCGACGATTGCCTTGTGAAGGCCGGGATCGCCTGCATGACCTGTCGCGATGTCTGTCCCGAAACCGCCATTTCCATGCGCCCGCGAATCGGCGGGCCATTCCTGCCCGAGTTGGACGCCACATCCTGCACCGGGTGCGCCGCCTGCTCGGCGGCCTGCCCGGCGGATGCAATCCATGCTGTCGAAAGGGTGCCCGAAAATGTCTGAGCCGCGCTGGCATGTCTCATCCGCCGTCGTCACCGTCGCCGAAGGTTCATGGCAGGGGGTGCGCCGAAATGTCGAGGCGCTCGACGGGGTGGAGGTGCATGGCGGCGACGACACGCGGCTCATCGTGACGATCGAAGGCACCAGCACCGGCCAGCTTGGCGACAGGCTGACCGAGATCAACCTGATGGAGGGCGTTCTGGTGGCCAACATGGTCTTTGAACACGCCGAGGAACCGGAGGATCCCACATGCCACTCGACCTGACCCGACGCCAACTTCTGAAGGCCCACGCCGCCGCGCTGGCAGCGTCTGCTGCGGGCTTGTCCGAGGCCGCGCTTGCGCAACCGGTTCCCGGCGGTGTCGATGCGCTGAAGATAAACTGGTCCAAGGCGCCCTGCAGGTTCTGCGGCACAGGGTGCGGCGTGATGGTCGGCGTCAAGGAAGGCAAGGTGGTGGCCACGCATGGCGACATGCAGCACGAGGTGAATCGGGGCCTGAACTGCGTCAAAGGCTATTTCCTGTCCAAGATCATGTATGGCGAGGACCGCCTGACGACACCGCTGATGCGCAAGCGGAACGGACAGTTCGACAAGGATGGCGAATTCGAGCCGGTCAGCTGGGACGAGGCGTTTGATGTCATGGCGGACCGCGTCAAGAAGCAGCTTGCCGAGAAGGGGCCGGAGAGCATCGGGATGTTCGGCTCGGGGCAGTGGACGGTGATGGAGGGCTATGCGGCGTCGAAGCTGATGCGGGCCGGGTTCCGCTCGAACAACCTGGACCCGAACGCGCGTCATTGCATGGCGTCCGCGGCGGCGGCCTTCATGCGGACCTTCGGCATCGACGAACCGATGGGGTGCTATGACGATTTCGAGCATGCCGACGCCTTCGTGCTGTGGGGTTCGAACATGGCCGAGATGCACCCGATCCTGTGGACCCGGCTGGCTGATCGCAGGCTTGGCACGCCGGGCGTGAAATGTGCGGTGCTGTCGACCTTCACGCACCGGTCGATGGACCTTGCGGACATTCCGATGGTGTTCAAGCCGGGCACCGATCTGGCGATCCTCAACTACATCGCCAATCACATCATCCAGACCGGCCGCGTGAACGAGGAGTTCGTGTCGAAGCACACGACGTTCATGAAGGGCGAGACGGATATCGGATATGGTCTGCGCGACGATCACCCGCTGCAAGTGGCGGCGCAGGGTGCCGGCAATGCCGGCCTGATGGAGCCGTCCGATTTCGAGGCGTTCAAGCAGCATGTCGCGGACTATACGCTGGAGTATGTCAGCGAACTTTCGGGGGTGGAGCCCGGATTTCTCGAAGAGCTTGCGGAGCTCTATGCCGACCCGGACACCAAGGTGATGTCGCTCTGGACGATGGGGTTCAACCAGCATGTGCGCGGGGTCTGGGCAAACCAGATGGTCTATAACATCCACCTGCTGACGGGTAAGATTTCCGAGCCCGGCAACTCGCCGTTTTCGCTGACCGGCCAGCCATCGGCCTGTGGCACGGCGCGGGAGGTGGGCACCTTTGCGCATCGGCTGCCGGCCGACATGGTCGTGACCAATCCCGAGCATGTCGAACACGCCGAGGATATATGGAAGCTGCCGCGTGGCCTGCTGAACACGAAGCCGGGCTTCCACGCCGTGCAGCAGGACCGGATGCTCAAGGACGGGGTTCTCAACTTCTACTGGATACAGGTGAACAACAACCTGCAGGCCGCGCCGAATGCGCAGAACGAGACCTACCAGGGCTATCGCAACCCCGACAACATGATCGTGGTGTCCGATGCCTATCCGACCGTGACGGCGATGGCGGCCGATATCGTTCTGCCTGCGGCCATGTGGGTCGAGAAGGAGGGCGTCTATGGCAATGCCGAGCGGCGCACCCATGCCTGGCACCAGCTGGTGGACGCGCCGGGCGAGGCGCGTTCCGATTTGTGGCAGCTGGCGGAGTTTTCCAAGCGATTCACCACGGACGAGGTCTGGCCCGAGGACATCCTGGCGGCCAACCCGGAATACCGCGGGCGCACGATCTTTGACGTGGTCTTCGCCAACGGCAAGGTCGATGCCTATCCGCTTGATGACATGCCCGAGGAATACGCCAACCACGAGGCACAGGATCTCGGCTTTTATATCCAGAAGGGCCTGTTCGAGGAATATGCCGCCTTCGGGCGCGGGCATGGTCACGACCTGGCCCCTTACGACACCTATCAGAGCGACGAGGTGCGCGGATTGCGCTGGCCCGTCGTCGATGGGAAGGAGACGAAATGGCGGTTCCGCGAGGGGTATGATCCCTACGTGGCCGACGGGAAGGGCGTGGAGTTCTACGGCAAGCCGGACGGGCGGGCCGTGATCCTTGCGGTTCCCTACGAGCCGCCGGCGGAAAGCCCGGACGATGCGTTCGATATGTGGCTGGTGACAGGGCGTGTTCTGGAACACTGGCATTCCGGGTCGATGACGATGCGCGTGCCCGAACTTTACAAGGCATTCCCCGGCGCCAAGGTGTTCATGAACGCGGTCGATGCCCGTGAACGCGGTCTGAACCAGGGCATGGAGGTGCGGGTCATCTCGCGTCGCGGCGAGATCCGCAGCCGGGTTGAAACACGTGGCCGCAACCGGATGCCCACGGGCGTGATCTTCGTGCCCTGGTTCGACGCCAGTCAGCTTATCAACAAGGTGACGCTGGACGCCACCGATCCGATCTCGAAGCAGACGGATTTCAAGAAATGCGCCGTGCGCGTGGAGCCGGTATGATGACACAGTTTCGTCTGACCGCGATTTTCGCCGCCTGCCTTGTCGCCAGCTTCGTGTTCGCGCAGGGCGTTCCCGAGCTTTCGGGATCGTCGCCCGATCCGATGGTGTCGAGCCCGGCCGAGCCGCTGAAGCAGTATGTCACCGACGATGTCCGCCAGATGCGCGCCTATCCCGAACAGCCGCCGGTGATCCCGCATTCGATTGAAGGGTATCAGCTTTCGGTCAATGCCAACCGCTGCATGTCGTGCCACAGGCGCGAACATACCGAAGGCTCGGGTGCGCCGATGATCTCGATCACCCACTACATGACCCGCGAGACGCAGATGCTGGCCGATGTGTCGCCGCGCCGGTATTTCTGTACGCAGTGCCATGTGCCGCAGGCCGACACGGCGCCACTGATCGGAAACAGTTTCACGGACATGTCCGAAATGGGTGTCAACGCCGCCGGGAGCGATTGACATGCGCTGGATCCTGAAACCTTTCCGCTGGTTCTGGCGGGTCTTGTGGACACCGGCCGGGACGCTTGGCCTCGGTTTCCTGACGCTGGGCGGCTTTGTCGGCGGTGTCGTCTTCTGGGGCGCGTTCAACACGGCGCTGGAATACACCAACACCGAGAAATTCTGCATCTCGTGTCACGAGATGGAGGCCAACGTCTATGAGGAGCTGTCGCGCACCGTGCATTTCTCCAATCGGTCGGGTGTCCGCGCCGGATGCCCGGATTGTCATGTTCCGCATGAGTGGACCGACAAGATCGCCCGCAAGATGCAGGCCTCGAAGGAGGTCTGGGGACATATCTTCGGCACGATCAGCACGCGCGAGAAGTTCCTCGATCACCGGCTTGTCATGGCCAAGCGGGAATGGTCGCGGTTGCAGGCCAATGACAGTCTGGAATGCCGTAACTGTCATACCGAAACCGCCATGGACCTCAGCCGTCAGTCACCGCGCGCGGCGCAGATCCACACGGAGTACCTGCTGTCGGGGGACAGAACCTGCATCGATTGCCACAAGGGGATCGCGCATGAACTGCCTGACATGACCGGGATCGAGCCGGGATGGACAGTGCCCGAAGACCTGCAGGGCGAGACGCAACCCGGGCTTGAAGATGGTGAAGAGGTCCAGAGTTACCTGACCGATACGGCATCCGAGTCATGAGGACGCGGGCAAGGCACCATGTGACGGGGGTGCCGCGCGCGTAGCTGGCGCGCGACAATCGCGGCAATCAGAGTGCCTTGCGCCCGCGTTCCGGGTCCGGAATGCCGGTTGGGATCAGCGGATCGGCAACTTTGCACCGCGTTGCATGGTCAATACTGGTCCTCGGGATCGCAGTTCACCATCATTTCCGCCAGCGACGCCGTGTTGGGCATGTCGAGCGCGAGCCCGACCATCTCGGCCACGTTCTCGGGCTGGGTCATGTTCTCGGGGGCGATGCCGGTGACGCCGCTGGTCATGTTGGTGCGGACGCGCCCCGGACAGATCGCGGTCGCGCGCACGCCATCCTCCCAGCCCTTGCGGCGCAGACCGTGGCTGAGGGCGAGGGCGGCGTGTTTGGTCACAGCGTAAGAGGCGCTGGCGGCGGAGCGGACACGCTTGCCCGACAGGGATACCAGCAGGATGACGCGGCCCTGCCCGCTGGCGCAAAGATCGGGCCAGGCCGCACGCGCGAGGCGGCGGGGGGATTTCACGTTGATCTCCCACATGCGTTCCAATGCGTCGTCCTCGATCTCGATCACGTCGTGCGGCGAGGTGACCCCAGCCGAGCAGATCACCGCGTCGATCCGGCCGAAACGGGCGCGGGCGGCGGCGACCCATTCCGCTTCGTCGCAGGCGGTCGCGTCATGGCGGACCACATGGGCATCGGGAAAGCGTTGCGCCAGGGCGTCAGGGTCGCGGGCGCCCAGCGAGAGCGACCAGCCGCGTTGCGTGAGCAGTTGCGCGATGCAGGCGCCGATGCCGCCGCTGGCGCCGGATATGAGGGCTACTCTGTTCTCCATGGGTCATGTCCTTTGAATTCTGTGAGGTCCGTCCGGCATCGTCGCGCGTTCAGGGCAACTGTGCCAGCAGCGGTTCGATCTGTTCCGGTATCTCATAATGGGGCATGTGGCCGACAGCCCGAAAGAGGTTGAGCGCCACGTGACCCGGCGCGTGAAGCGCGTGGCGCCAGGGGATCATGTGGTCTTCACGCCCCCAGATGATGCGCGTCGGCATGTCCAGCCGCTCAAGGGCGGCGCGCATGTCGAAGGCCTGAACCCCGTCGGGGAACAGCGCATCCGCCAGCGCCGATTGCGCCGCGCGCAGGGCGGGGTCGCGCCGCCCCGCCGCGGCGGCCTTCACATAGGACCAGCCGATCGCGTCGGGATCAGCGGTCAGGCGTTTCATCCAGGGACCGAGACTGTCGGCGCGGGTGGCGCGGCACATGCCCGCGACGGCGTCGCCGTTGATCTCGGGGCCAAGTCCCGCAGGCGCGATCAGGGTCAGCGACGCGATGCGGCGCGGGCGCGTATCGGCAAGCGCGAGCGCCAGCGCACCGCCAAGGGAATGGCCGACAAGGTGGCAGCGTTCGGTGTCGATGCCATCGAAGGCATGGCGAAGGTATCGCACGAGATCGGCGAAATCCGCGATCCGGCCCAGTGGCGAGCGGCCATGACAGGGGAGCTCGATCCGGTGAACCGGGCGATCGCGGCCAAGCGGCTTTGCGAGCTTGTCCCAGCCGGATGCGTCGGCAAGAAGGCCGTGGATCATCACCATCGGCAGGCGATCGCCACCGCCCGTGGAAAGCACCGAGAGCGGTCCGGGTGGGTTTTCGGGTTGCAGCGGCGGTGCGGCGGAGTCCGGGGCCGTCGCGTCGGCGGCGGCGAGGACATCCGATTTCTGGATGCGCGCGGCAGGGCCGGTGCCGGTCATGCCCTCGAGCGGGAGGCCACGGGACTCGGCCTCGGCGCGGGCGGCGGGAGTGGCGAGAACGCGGCCGCCCGACGGGGCGGCGGCGCTGGCGGGACGGGGGGCGGGTTCGCGCAGTGCGCGCGCCTGTGGGGCGGGCTTTTGCGCGGAGGGGGTGGATTCGTCCGGTGCGGCGCTGGCGGGCGCAGGCGCCGGAGCTTCGGGCGGCGACCCGACCTCTTCATCGGCGGCGTAGATCCAGGCGACCACGCTGTCGACGGGGGCGCTTTCGCCGCTCGGCAAGGCGATGTGGTGCAGGTGCCCGTCATGTTCGGCTTCCACCTCGACGGCGGCCTTGTCGGTCTCGATCTCGAACAGCACATCGCCCTTGGCGATCTTGTCGCCTTCGGCGCGGTGCCATGTTGCGATGCGGCCTTCTTCCATGTCCTTGTCGAGACGCGGCATCGTGACTTGATTGGGCATGCGTGACCTTTTCGTGAAGTGGTGCTGTTCGTGCGGCAGGGTGAGCCGCCCCCGACAGGCTGCGCCGGGGGCGGTGAGGGATCAGGCGTCGTGGACGTAGAGGCCGCTGTCAGTTTCCGCCGCTTCGCGCAGCTTCTCGAAGGTGTCGATGGAGCCGACCAGGTCCTTCTTGACGTCGTCCCATTCCGGGCGCTGGGCGCCAGCGGCTTCGACCCATTGGGCCATCTCGTCTTCGGTGGGCGAGTAGAACTGGACACCGGCGGCGGCCATTTCGTTCATCGCGAAGTTCCGCGAGGATGGCACCTGCGAGAGGTTTTGCAGGAAGGTGATGCGCGCACCCCATTCCACCGCCTCGCGGGTGTCGCTGTCGAGCGCATCGAACCATTCGGCGTTGCAGGAATAGACCCCGCCATCGGGCACCGTGCGCGTGAAGGTGACATGCGAGACGATGTCCTTGAAGCCGAAGAGGTTGAGCCCCATCACGTTGGGGTCAAGCGCGTCGGCCACGCCCTGGCGCAGTGCCGAGGGGGTTTCGCCCCAGGCGATCGGCGTCGGGTTGGCGCCCAGCAGGCTGTAGGTCTGGGCCAGGATCTTGGAGCCGGGCACGCGGAACTTGATCCCGCGGATGTCCTCGGGCGTCTTGACCGGCCCGTCGCGCAGCCCGCGCCGGACGCTGACGGTGCGCGGATCGACCGGCTGGTAGAGCAGCACCTTGAACCCGCTTTGGGCGACCCGTGCGTCGACTTCGGATTTCCAGATATCCGAGGTGACGAGGTTGACGAATTTCTGGTTGTCGCCGCACCAGAAGGGCAGGTTGATGATATCCACCGCCGAGGCGAAGGGCGCGAAATTGGCCATCGAGTGCTGAGCGGCCTGGATCGTGCCATTCTGGACCTTTTCGGCCAGTTCGGCACCCGCGCCAAGCGATCCGTTGGGCACAAGGCGCACATAGACCTTGCCGCGCGAGGCGTTCTGGATGTTTTCCTTGAGATGCAGCTGCATCACCGGGAAGGTGCGGGTGGTGCCAAGGCGATAGGCGGTGGCGATGGTCATGACGTGATCGGCGGCGGCCTCGCGTTCGGCCTCTTCGGCGCTGGTCTGCGCCTCGGCTGCCGGAACGCCGAGCGTGCCCGCGCCCACCGCCGCGACGGCGACGGTAAAGCCCGCGGTGCTGGCAAGTTTCAGGAAGTTGCGCCGGTCTTCGGAGCTGGGGGCTTCCATCGGGTTGTTGGGGGTGGTCATTGTCTCTCCTCCTCTGGTTGAAATTCATTTGTCCGGTCTGGTGAGTGCCGGGATTGTTGTTTTTTCCGCGTCTCTTCCCCGATCAGGAAGACGATCGCCAGGAACGTGCTGGCGAGCAGCAGCAGGAATTCGGTCTGGGCCGGGAGCCGGGGGGCGGTGAAGCCGCCCATCATCGCGGCCTTGGCGAGGATGATGCTGCCCGAGAAGATCGCGAAGAGCAGCAGCGCCACCAGCCCGGTGAGGCGGTGGGACAGGGTTCGCCGGGTGCGCGCGGGGGCGGTCATGGCGATTCCTCCTCCGGGTCGGCGGGGGCGGTCTTGGCCAGTTCCTCGATCAGCAGCAGCATGGCGGTGCAGTCGAGATCGCCCATATGCATCGGACCGGCGAGCGCGAAGAGATCGCGTGCGGGTGCGCCAAGCGAGAGCGGCACGCCGAGCTGTTGCGCCAGGGCCAGCCCCAGCGAGATGTCCTTTTCGCCCATCGAGAGCGGGAAATCGGGCGTGGTGTCGCCGCTGAGCACCTTGGCGGGGAAATTGACGTTGATCTGGCCGCGCCCGGCGGTGGTGCTTTGCAGCACATCCGTCGCCGCCATGCTGTCGATACCGGCGCGGCGTGCCATCGCCAGGGTTTCGGCGGTCATCACCATGCCGACCATAGCCATGTAATTGTTGACGATCTTCATGCGGATGCCGGAGCCCTTGGGGCCAAGATGCACGGCCTTGTCCGAGATCGGCAGGATCACCGGCTGGGCGGCATCGAAATCCTCGCGTGTACCGCCTGCCATGACAAGGAGCGTGCCTTGTGCGGCGTCTTTCGGGGTGCGCCCGACCGGTGCGTCAAGCACCCGCAGTCCGGCGTCCGAAAGGGCGTCGTGCAGGGCGATGCTGGTGTCGGGAAGGATGGTGCTCATCTCGAGGAGCAGCGCACCCTTGGCGGCGCTTTCGGCGATGCCGCCCGGCCCGAGGCAGACAGCTTTGACATGTTCGTCGCGCGGCAGGATCGTCATGATGATCTGTGCGCCCGCGCAGGCTTCGGCGACGCTGTCGCAAGGTTTGCCGCCGGTGGCCGCAAAGGATTGCAGGCGGCCGGGATCGATGTCGTGGCCGCGCACGTCATGACCTGCCGCGACCAGCCGCGCGGCCATGCCGCTGCCCATCGTGCCGAGACCGATGAATGCAACGGTGTGGGCGGGAACGTCGGGGATCGGGGCGGGCCGGGTCATGCCGGGGCCTCGGCGCGGAACTGCATGAACTCGACCACGAGGCCCTCGGGGCCTTGCAGGTAGAACACCTGGCTGACGCCGCCGCGCATGGACTGGGGTTCAGAGTTGGGCCGGTAGCCCGCCGCGATGGAGCGCTCATGGGCTTCGTGCACGTCGCTGACCTCGAAGGCGAGATGGGTGAAGCCGGTGTCGCATTGCGCGGGGGGCAGGGATTTCCCCTCGGGTCTGAAATAATGGAACAGTTCGACCCGGTGGTCGCCGCAGCGGTAAAGCCCCCAGCGCAGGCTGACATCGGGCAGGCCGACCACGGCGGAGAGTTCGGCCTCGCTGCGTTCGGGGATCTCTCCGTCGATGGCGAAACCGAGGAAATCCACCAGGAACCCGCGCATCGCGTCGAAATCCTGAACGCAGATGGCGGTGTGGTGGACGCGTTTCACAAGATCCGAGACGCTCATTTCATGACCTCCGTTCGGTTGAGATTGCGATCGCCGATGACCTGGCGCAGTGCCGCTTCGACGTCGCTGGCGCGCGCGAAGGCGGCCTCTTCGAGGACCTTAGAGACCACAGCCGAGGATTCGGTGCCGGTCACATGCAGGATCTCGTAGTCGAGCAGGTTGAACAGCCGCCGCTGCGCGTCGTTGACGATGCGCGAGCCGATCGAGGTGCCGCGCGTGGTCTGTTCCACCATCAGGAGCGCGTTGGTCTTGCGCAGGCTGGTTTCGATCGTGTCCCAGTCGAGCCCGAGCGGATCGAGCGTGCGCAGGTCGATCACCTCGGCATCAAGCCCGGTGCTGTCGGCGACCTCGCAGCAGATATCCACCATCGGCCCGTAGGTGAGGATCGTGGCATCGCGCCCCTGCCGCGCGACGCGGGCCTTGCCGAAAGGCACGATATAATCCCAGTCGCTGGCCGGCACGCGCCCCTTCTTGGAGAACAGCTGGTGATATTCCAGCACCAGAACCGGATCGTCACAGGCCACGGCGGCATTGAGTAGGCCGATATAGTCATGCGGCGTCGAGGCGGCGACAACGCGCCAGCCCGGATAGAGCGTGAAAAGCCCGGCGGCGTCCATCGAATGCTGTGAGCCGTAGCCGGTGCCTTGGGTGACGCGGCTGCGCACTACGACCGGAACCGGGAAGCCGCCGCCGAACATGTGCCGCACCTTGGCGATCTGGTTGAAAAGCTGGTCGGCGGCGACCAGCGCGAAATCGGGATACATGATCTCGACCACGGGGCGCATCCCGTTGAGTGCCGCCCCGAGCGCCACCCCGGTAAAGCCGTTTTCGCAGATCGGTGTGCCGAGCAGGCGGTCTGGGAAGCGCTCGCCGATGCCGCGCGTTGCGCCGGCGGTGCCGCCGCGCAGGCGGTGAACGTCTTCGCCCATGATGAAGAGATTGTCGAAACGCTCCATGTTGAGAAGCATCGATTCCGAGATCACGTCCTGAAAGCGGGCCTCGCGGCTGTCGGTTTCGGCGAGGTCGGATTCTTCCTGCTGGCGGCGGTCCTTCAGTTCCGAGAGATCGCCCCGGATGCCGAATTCCACGGTGGCCGGATCGGGCCAGAGGCTGGGCAGGAGGCGGCGGGAGTCGCCGCTGCCTTCGATCAGCCGGTCGAGCACCGCATCCACGGCGCCTTGCGCGCGGGTGCGCAGCCGGTCGGTGTCGGCGGCGTCGAGTATGCCCAGCCGTTCAAGCCGGGCCGGGAAGGTGCGGGTCGGGTCGCGTTCGAGCCAAGCGTCTTCCTCGTCCTTGTCGCGATAGCCGAAGGCGCTGCCCCGGAGCGGGCCGGACTGGTGGAGGTGGCGATAGGTGCGCGCCTCGAGCAGCACCGGCCCCGGCGTTTCGGCCATGAGGGAGCGGGCGATTTCCATCGCGCGGCGCGCGGCGATGACATCCATGCCGTCGAAGGTGATCGATGGAACGCCAAGCGCCAGCCCCCGCGCGCTGAGCCGGGTTTCGCGGGTCTGTTCGGAAAGGTGGGTCGAGACCGCGTAGAGGTTGTTCTCGACGACGAAGACGGTGGATGTCTTGTAGAGCGCAGCGAGGTTCATCGCCTCGTAGGCGGTGCCCATCTGCATCGCGCCATCGCCGAAGAAGGCGACGGAAATGGCATCGCTGCCGCGCATCCGGTCGGCCAGCGCGTAGCCCACGGCGTGGGGGATGTTGCCGCCGACAATGGCGTTGGAGCCGAGCACGCCCGCGCCCGGTTCACGCAGGTGCATCGAGCCGCCGCGCCCGCCGCAATAGCCCGACGAAAGGCCGAGGATTTCCGAATAGGTCGAGAACAGCACTTCCTGTGACTGCTGCGAGACCTCCTGTTCCAGCGGGTTGTAGCCCGCGACCCTGGCATGGTTCAGGGTTTTGGCGAGGAACTGGTGGTGCATCCGGTGCGTGCCGTTGATCTTGTCCGCCGAGTCGAGTGCCGACATCAGGCCGACGGCGGCGCCTTCCTGTCCTATGCTGGCATGGGCGGGACCGTGCAGCAGGCCTTCCTTGCTGAGTTCGAGCAGGCGTTCCTCGAAATGACGGATCAGGAAAAGCTGTTCGAGCATCGCGGCCAGTTCGGGCACGGGGACGGCGCGCAGGTCGTCGTCATCAGCGCTGAGCGTCCAGCAAGGGGTCTCGATCTCGAGCGGTGCGAGGTTTCGGCTGTCAGTCGCGCCGGGAAGAGGCTTGCTGGCGGGTTGCGACATGGAGCGGTTCCTTTCAGGTATGGCGGGTGGTTCGGATCCCGGCGCCGTGGCGCTGGGTCACATCCACCATGTTGATATTGCGGGCACGAAGGCGATCAGCAGCACGACGAGCAGCATGCTCAGCACATAGGGAAGCGCGCGTGCGGCGACCGACAGGATGGGCTGGCCGGTCACCGATGAGATCACGAACAGGTTGAGCCCGAGCGGCGGGGTGATGAAGCCCACGCCAAGCGAGGTGATCAGGAAGATGCAGAACTGGATGTCGTTCATGCCGATTTCCTGGGCGAGCGGGAACATGATCGGTGCGAGGATCACGATATTCGGGGTGGCCTCCATCACGCAGCCGGCCAGGATGAAGACACCCAGCATGAGCAGGATCGTGATGTTGGGATCATCGGTGATCGAGCGGATCAGGTCGGCGAAGCCCTGCGGCACCTGGACCAGCGTCAGCGCCTGCGCAAGCGGCAGGGCGACGGCGATGATCGGCACGATGATGCCGTTCACCTTGGCCGAGCTCCACAGCATTTCGGGCACGTCCGCGAAGGTGAGCGTGCCGCTGAAGAAGCCGATCAGCAGGGTCAGGGCGACGGCGACGGCGGCGGCCTCGGTCGGGGTGAAGATGCCGGAATAGATCCCGCCGAGGATCACGAAGGGAATGGAGAGCGCGAATTTCGCCTCCCAGAGCGCCAGAAACCAGTTGCGCAGGGAAAAGGACGCGCTGCTGTTCTCGTAGCCATGAATCCGGTTGAGGATGATGTTGGTCACCATGATCGAGACCAGCACCAGCACGCCGGGCAGGATGGCCGCGACGAACAGGCTGGCGGCCGAGATGCCGAGGATCATGCCGATGATGATATAGGCGATCGACGGCGGGATCAGGATGCCGGTGCAGGCGCCCGCCGCCACCAGCGCAGCGGCGTAGCCCGTGGGGTAGCCCTTTTCGACGAGGCGCGCGTAGGTCATGCGCCCGACGGCGGCGCAGCCCGCCGCGTCAGAGCCCGAGATGCTGGAGAAGAACCCGCAGCCCAGCACCGTCGAGGTGCCCATGCCGGAGCGCAGCGAGCCCATTGTGGCCTCGGCGAAATCCAGCAGTTTCTTGGACAGGCCGGTGCGCACCAGCGCATCGCCCGTCAGCAGGTAGAGCGGGATCGCGATCAGCGCGTAGTGGTTCACGCCACTGAACAGGCTTTCGCCCAGGAGCGAAAGCGGCAGTGCGCCCGTCAGCCAGAGCATCGTGAGTGCGGTGATCCCGAGCGCGACCCAGATCGGGATCGCCAGCAGGAACAGGACGCCCAGCAGGATCAGTGGGAAGATCACGTCCCAGCCGATGTCGAGCGAGGCTTCTGCGGTTTGATACAACATGCCTGTGTCCCCCTTCAGTCGAACAGTTTCTCGCCCGATGGCGGGGGCTGGTTGGCGCGAAAGGCGCGCATATCCGCCCAGAGCACGCCGAGGGCGCGCAGCAGGACGAGCGTGAAGCCGATCGGCACCGCCACCAGGAACCAGGCACGGGGCAGGCGAAGCCCCTCGGAGACCGAACCGAAGCGCAGCGAGGTGGCGATGGGTTCGAGCGACCAGTAGAAGGCGAAGGCGGCGAAGCCGATGATGGCAAGGCTGCCGATCATCGAAAGCAGTGTGGCGCCGCGCGGCGGCAGGATATCGGCAAGGATGGTGAAGCGGATATGCGAGCGGTTGCGCACGCCGACCGCCGCGCCGATCCACACGAGGTAGATGAAGGCGAAGCGCGCCGCCTCTTCGCCCCAGATCGACGAGAAGTCGAAGACGAAGCGGCGGATCACCTCGATGACGATGACAAGGACGATGAAGGCATAGAGCCAGAGCATCGCCAGGCGTTCGGCGTTGCGCCAGAGATTGGCGAAGCCGGTCATGCCGGGCGGCCCGATAAGGCCGATGCCGGGCGGGTCTGTCCCAAGGGGGTGTTCTGAACCATGCAACCCTCCTCCCAAAATGCTGCATAAGTCACTATGTGATCCACAATGGATCAATATTCGATCCGATGTCAATCGTGGGCGTTCGCGAATCCAACAGGATTCGGACATCCGACATGGCCGGGCGCGCCGCTTGAGGGCGAGTCTTTATTGTTTTCGGGTGGTTAGGGCGGTGCGGTAGAAATCAGTCCGGGTAGCACTTGGCGAGGTTGGCGGCGGCGGTTTTCATGGCGGGCAGGAAATCGCGGAGGCCCTCGAGGGTCTGGCGGGCGCTGGGGGCGACCAGGGCGAGGCCCATGCTGTGCTGATTCTGCTTGAACAGGACCGGCACGGCGATGCCGATGACGCCTTCGAAACACTCCTCGTTGTCGAAGGCAACGCCGGTGTCGCGGATGTTGTCAAGTTCGGCCTCGAGTGCGTCACGGGCGCAGATCGTGTTGTCGGTGCGCCGAGACAGGGTCATCGCATCGAGGTATTTGCGGCGCTGGGCCTGGGGCATGTTGCTGAGGAGAACCTTGCCGATGGCCGAGCAATGCAGCGGCACGCGGCTGCCCACATCGAGGCGGAATGCCAGCGGCCAGATCGCCTCGACCCGGTCCAGATAAACGATCTGCCCCGAGGATACCGCGCCGACATTGGCGGTTTCGCGGGTGTCGATGACAAGCTGCCTCAGGATCTCGTGCCGTGGTCCGCGCGAGGCGGCCCCCTCGAGCACGTCGCCGGCGATGTGAAGGAGCTCGTCGCCTTCGATGATGCGGGTGCCGCCGCCATCGCGTTTGAGCATGCCCAGTTTGATCAGGTTGCTGATCAGGCGGTTGGCGGTGGGCCGGGGCAGCGAGAGTTCCTCGGCGATTTCGGACACGGTTACGGAGTGGCGCGCCGACGAGGTGACATACTGAATGATCTGAAAGGCTTTGGCGACTGTTCCCGACCCGTTGCTGGCCGCCGTTTCGAGGCGCTTTTCATTCATGGAAGTCGTCACTCTGATGGTCGTCGGGGTCTGGGAAGATTCCGGCAATGTCGCGGAATGGGAAGGTTATCCGATTGTCCCGGAGAGGGCAATCGCGCCAGGGCAAACAGAGGGCCGGCGCGTAAGGCGATGATTTCACGCGCGAAACTGGCACAAATTCTTGTTAACAAAATTACGTAAAAAAATCCCTTGATTGTCAACAAAAATTGGATACGATTTTGAGAACGCTGCCGCAGAAGCGCGCTACCTGAATATCCAACATGGAGAAAACAATGACTTTTGCATCCCGTCTCACATCCGGATTGGCCGCCACCGCGATCGCAGCGCTTATGGCGGGCGCCGCCGGGGCGAACACATTGCGCATGGCCGATTCCACCGACATCGCGGCGATGGACCCGCATTCGATGACCGAGAGCAACACGATCGGGTTCCTGAACCATGTCTATGAAGGGCTGGTGCGCTACAATCAGGATCTGGAGGTCGAGCCCGCGCTGGCCACGTCCTGGGAATTCGTCGAACCGACGCGCCTGCGCTTCAAGCTGCGCGAGGGCGTCAATTTCCACAACGGCAATCCCTTTACCGCCGATGACGTGGTTGCCTCGCTGGAGCGGGCGGCGCATGAGACATCGCCGGTCAAGAGCAACATTCCCGGCATGAAATCCATCGAGAAGGTGGATGAGTATACGGTCGATCTTGTGCTGTCTGGGCCGGACCCCATCGTGCTGAACTACCTGACCAACATCCTGATCCTCGACCAGGAATGGATGGCCGAGCATGACGCGCTGCTGCCGGCCGACATGCGCGGCGGGCGCGAGAACTATGCGGTCGCCAATTCCAACGGCACCGGGCCGTTCATGCTGGAGAGCCGCCAGCCCGATGCGCGCACCGTGCTGACCGTCAACGAGGATTGGTGGGACGAGCCGGAACACAACCTGACCCGGATCGAGTTCAGCCCGATCGGATCGGACGCGACGCGCATTGCCGCGCTCCTGTCGGGCGAGCTCGACTTCATCACCCCGGCACCTCTTCAGGATGTCGGGCGCATCGAGCGTGCCGACGGGGCCTCGGTGATCGTTGCGCCGGCGCTGCGCACCATCATGCTGGGGATGAACCACACCGACAAGCTGCACAATTCCAACCTGACCGACAAGAACCCGCTTCAGGATGTGCGGGTGCGCCAGGCGCTGTGGCGGGCGATCGACATGGAGCTGATCCGCAAGAAGATCATGCGCGACATGTCACGCAACACCGCGCTTCTGGTGGCGCCGCCGGTGCCGGGTTACAGCGAGGAGCTGGACGTGCTGCCGCCCGCCGACGCCGAAGCGGCCAAGGCGCTGCTGAGCGAGGCCGGTTATGGCGATGGTTTCGAGGTCGGTTTCGACTGCCCCAGCAGCCGCTATGTCAATGACGAGGAAATCTGCCAGGCGATCACTGCCATGTGGGCGCGGATCGGCGTCGATGCGCAGCTGACATCCCAGACTCCGTCCAAGCATTTTGAAAAGGTCCTGGCCGGGGGCGCGGATATCTTCATGGTGGGCTGGGCGACGCTGCCGATGCTGGACAGCTACAGCGTGTTGTCGGCCCTGTTGCACACCAAGGGCGACCGCATGGGCGCCTGGAATCCCGGTGGCTATTCCAACCCCGAGCTGGACGCGCTGACGGACAAGGTGGCGGTCGAGCTTGACGTCGAGAAGCGCAATGCGATGATGAGCGAGGCGCTCAAGATCGCGCGTGACGAGGTTGCCATGATCCCGCTGCACCAGCAGCCGCTGGCCTGGGCGGTGCGCGATGGCGTGAACATTCCGATCACCGCCGACAACAAGCCGCGCCTCTGGTACGCGACCATCGAGTGATCCGCGACGGGTGGGCCCGGCGGTTGCGCGCGGGCCCATTCATCTTTCCGTCCACCTGTCCAACCCGGAGGGTTCCATCATGGTAGCGTTCGTCATTCGCCGTTTGCTTCAGTCCGTCCTGGTGATGCTGGCTGTCGCCCTTATCGCCTTTACGATGTTCCGGTTCATCGGCGACCCGGTGAACAGCATGTTGCCGGAAAACGCAACGGCGGAGGATCGCCAGACGCTGCGCGAGAACCTGGGGCTGGATCAGCCGGTGACCGTTCAGTTCACCCGCTTCGTGAGCGGTGTCGCGAAAGGTGAGTTCGGTATTTCCTACCGCAACAAGCGCCCGGTGGCCGAGATGATCGCCGAGCGGTTGCCCGCGACGCTGGAACTGGTCCTGGCCGCGGCGGTCTTTGCGCTGCTGCTGGGCGTGCCGATCGGGATCTACACTGCGCTTCATCCCAAGGGGGTGCTGAGCAATATCCTCAATATCGGGTCGCTGATCGGGATCTCGGTGCCGACATTCGTCACCGGTATCCTGCTGATCCTGATCTTCTCGGTCTGGCTGAACTGGCTGCCTTCGTTCGGGCGCGGCGAGACCGTGCAGATCGGCTGGTGGAGCACCGGATTCCTGACGGTGAGCGGCCTGAAGTCGCTGATCCTGCCGGCGATCATGCTGGGCCTCTTTCAGGTCACGCTGATCATGCGGCTGGTGCGGGCCGAGATGATGGAGGTCCTGCGTTCGGACTTCGTGCGCTTCGCCAAGGCGCGCGGGCTGACCAACCGGGCGGTGAATTTCGGCCATGCGCTGGGCAATACGCTGATGCCGGTGATCACCATCGTCGGTCTGCAGCTGGGATCGATGATCGCCTTCGCGATCATCACCGAGACCGTGTTCCAGTGGCCGGGGATGGGCCTGCTGTTTATCCAGGCGGTCAGTTTCGCCGATATCCCGGTGATGTCCGCCTACCTGGTGCTTGTCGCGCTGGTATTCGTGGCGATCAACATGATCGTCGATCTTCTCTACTTCGCCATTGACCCGCGCCTGTCGGTTCGGGCGTGAAGGAGACCTGACATGGCCCTTGAAGTCTTTCCCCAATCTCGCATCGCGGCGATCCTGAAGAGCGACATCTTCTATCGTTTCCGCACTTCCTATGTGACCGTGGCGGCGGCCATCGTGACGCTGTGTATCGTGATGGCGGCGTTGCTGGCGCCCTGGATCGCGCCGCATGATCCCTTCGATGTTTCGACGCTGAGCCTGTGGGACAGCGAATTGCCCCCGGTCTGGGTGGAGGGCGGCGATCCGCGTTTTCTTCTCGGAACCGACAACCAGGGCCGCGATGTTCTTTCGGCGATCCTTTACGGTTCGCGCATTTCGCTGGCGGTAGGGTTCGTGAGTGTCGCGCTGGCGATGGTGATCGGCATCGTCGTGGGCCTGGTCAGCGGATATTTCGGTGGCATGGTGGATGCGTTCTTCATGCGGATCGCCGACGTGATGCTGAGCTTTCCGACGATCCTGGTGGCGCTGCTCGTCAGCGGGATCGCACGGGGCGCGCTGCCGCGCGAGATGCATGACAGCGCCGCGCTGATCGTGCTGGTCTTTGCGATCACGGTGACGACCTGGGTGCAATATGCCCGCACCGTGCGGAGTTCGACGATGGTCGAGCGCGGGCGCGAATACGTGTTTGCCGCGCAATTGGTCGGGCGGCGCCCGCTCGCCATCCTGTTCCGGCATATCCTGCCCAACGTGATGGGGCCGGTCCTGGTGATCGCGACGATCAACCTGGCGATGGCGATCCTGATCGAGGCAACGCTGTCCTTCCTCGGGGTCGGGATGCCGCCGACGAACCCGTCGCTGGGCACGCTGATCCGGGTGGGCAACGAGTATCTGTTCTCCGGCATCTGGTGGGTGGTGATCTTTCCGTCGCTGACGCTGGTGGCGCTGGTGCTGGCGGTGAACCTGCTGGGCGACTGGCTGCGCGACGCCCTCAATCCGAAGCTGCGCTGAAGCCGAGAAAAGGAGCGATCAAGATGACCGCACAATCAAAAACGTCCCCGCTGCTGTCGGTGCGCGATCTGTCAATCTGCTTTGATACGCGGCACGGACCGCTGCGCGCGGTGGACGGGATCACCTTTGACCTGGCGCCGGGCGAGATCCTGGGCATGGTCGGTGAATCGGGTGCCGGCAAATCGCTGACCGGCACCGCCATCACCGGCCTGCTGGAGCGCCCGGGCCGGATCGATCGGGGCGAGATCCGTTTCGAGGGGCAGCGGATCGACAACCTGCCCGCGGAAGCGATGCGCCGGTTGCGCGGCCGCAAGATCGGGGCGATCTTCCAGGATCCGCTGACCAGCCTCAATCCGCTGATGACGGTGGGGCAGCAGCTGATCCAGACGATCCGCACCCACATGAACCTGAGCCGCGAGGCCGCGCGCCGCCGCGCCATCGAGTTCCTGGGCGAGGTCGGCATTCCGGCGCCGGACGCGCGCATCGACCAGTATCCGCACCAGTTCTCGGGGGGGATGCGCCAACGGGTCGTGATCGCGCTGGCGCTGTGCGCCGAGCCGTCGCTGGTCATCGCCGACGAACCGACGACCGCGCTTGACGTGTCGATCCAGGCGCAGATCCTGGACCTGCTCAAGCGGATGTGCCGCGAGCATGGCGCGGCGGTGATCCTCGTGACCCATGACATGGGCGTGATCGCCGAAACCGCCGACCGGGTGGCGGTCATGTATTCGGGCCGCGTGGTCGAGATCGGGCCGGTGGAAAAGGTCGTGCGCGCGCCGCATCACCCCTACACCAAGGGGCTCATGCAATCGATTCCGCGCATCGGATCCAATGCCGAGCGCCTGACCCAGATCGACGGCGCGATGCCGCGCCTGACTGCCCTGCCCACGGGATGCGCTTTTCATCCGCGCTGCCCGAAGGCGTTCGACGCCTGCAGGAGCACGAAACCGGTCGCCGTGCCGGTCGAGGGCGGCGCCGTCGCCTGTCACCTTTATCAGGGAGAACCGGTATGAGCGCTGTTTCAACATCCGCCACATCCTCTGCTGCAACAAGCGCATCGGGCGAGCCGCTGGTGTCGCTGCGCGGGCTGTCCAAGACCTTCGACCTGTCGCCGCCGCTGCTGAACCGCATGATCGAGCGCAAGGGCAAGAGCTTTCTGCGGGCCGTGGACGGTCTGGATATCGACATTCCGCGCGGCAAGACCTTCAGCCTCGTGGGTGAATCGGGCTGCGGGAAATCGACCGTGGCCAAGCTGGTTGTCGGGCTGCATGCCGCCTCGGGCGGGAAGATCCGATTTGACGGCACTGACCTGACGGGGCTGCATGCCTCGGCGCGGGGCACGTATCGGCAACGGATCCAGATGATCTTTCAGGATCCCTATGCCAGCCTCAATCCCAGGTGGCGCGTGCGCGACATCATCGCCGAGCCGCTGCGCAGTTTCTCGATCACCTCGGGCCGTGCCGAGGAGCAGCGGGAGGTCGGCCGCCTGCTGGAGATGGTCGGCCTGTCGGCGCAGGATGGCGACAAGTTCCCGCACCAGTTTTCCGGCGGTCAGCGACAGCGCATTTCGATCGCGCGGGCGATTTCGTCGAAACCCGACTTCCTGGTCTGCGACGAGCCCACATCGGCGCTGGACGTGTCGGTCCAGTCGCAGGTCCTGAACCTGATGCGGGATCTGCAGGCCGAACTGGGGCTGACCTATCTGTTCATCAGTCACGACCTGGCGGTGGTGGATTTCATGTCCGATTATGTCGGCGTCATGTATCTGGGCCGCCTGGTCGAGGCGGGCCCGGCGCAGCGAATCTTCGAGGCGCCCGAGCATCCCTATACAAGGCTGCTGATGGACACCGTGCCCGACATCACGATGGCGCGGCGCGATCGCGTGGCCGTCACCGGCGAGGTGCCCAACCCGATCACGCCGCCGCCGGGCTGTTCCTTTAATCCGCGTTGCCCGCTGGCCAGTGATATCTGCCGCGCGCAATCGCCCGATCTGGTGGCGCGCGAGGGCGGCACGCGCGTTGCCTGCCATGCGGTGACTGGCGCCGATGGCTCATCGGGTCGCCCCGGCGCCGCGGGGCGCGCGCCGATGGAGCTGGCGCGGGGGGTTGCGTGATGGAGTTCGATTTCGAGCAACTGCCGCCACAGGACCGTTACCGCCTGCTGTGCAGTTTCGTTGCGCCGCGCCCCATCGCGCTGGTCACGACGGCCAGTGCCGAGGGCGCGCCGAACGCCGCGCCGATGAGCTTTTTCAACGTGTTCTCGCAGGATCCGCCGATCGTGATCCTGGGCATCCAGACGCGCCCCGACGGGGTCGAAAAGGAGACGATGCGCAATATCCGGCGGTCGAGCGAGTTCGTGGTCAACCTGTGTGACATGGCCATCGCGCAGCAGATGGTGGATTGCGGCATCAACTTCCCCGACGATGTGGACGAGGTGGCGCTGACCGGGATGAACCATGCGCCGTCGCTGAAGGTCGCGCCGCCGAGGGTGCGCGAGGCGCCCGCTTCCATGGAATGCCGCGTGTCGCAGATCATCGATTATCCGCGCCGCGCGATCGTGCTGGGCGAGGTGGTGCAGATGCATGTGCGCGAGACCTGCCTTGACGAGGCCGGGCGCTATGTGCGCGAGGATGTCTATCAGCCGGTGGCCCGGCTTCATGCGGATAATTACATCGTTTCGGACCGGCAGTTCGTGCTGACCCCGAGCGAGGCGCTTGCGGGCAAAGATCAGACCAAGAGGCCGGCATGAGCAACGATATCCTGCTGCGAAACCTGCGCCCGTTCGGCGCTGACGCCACCGATATGCTGATCCGGGACGGGCGCATCGCGCGCATCGCCCCCGGCCTGCCCGCCGAGGACGGCCTGCCTGAGGAGGATTGCGGCGGCGCGATCCTGCTGCCGGGGCTGGTCGAGGCGCATACCCATCTGGACAAGACCCTGTGGGGCATGGGCTGGCGCGAACATCAGGCCGGCCCGGCGCTGCGCGACAAGATCGACACCGAGCGCCGGTTGCGGCGCGAATGGGATATTGAACCGCATCGCCAGTCGATGCGCCAGGCGCTGTTGTCGCTGGGGCATGGGTCGACCGCCATTCGCAGCCATGTGGACGTGGATACCGAGGTGGGGCTTGCCGGGATCGAGGGCGTCGCGGCGACCCGCGCGGCACTGGCGGACCAGGTCGATATCGAGATCGTCGCCTTTCCGCAATCGGGGCTGATGTCGCGCCCCGGCACGCTGGAATTGCTGGACGAGGCCCTGCGCGGCCCGGCGGATGTGGTCGGCGGGCTCGACCCCTGCGGGATCGACGCGGACCCCAAGGGGCAGCTGGATGCGGTTTTTGCGCTGGCCGAGAAACATGGCAAGCCCATCGACATCCATCTGCACGAGCCTGGTGAGCTGGGCGCCTTCAGCATGGAGATGATCATCGAGCGCACGCGTGCCCATGCCATGCAGGGCAAGGTCACGATCAGCCATGCCTTTTGTCTGGGTATGCCTGACCGTGACCGGGCACGCGCGTTGGTGGGCGAACTGGCCGATGCGCAGATTCACGTCGCCACGGTTGCAACGCCGTCGCGCCCGGTGCCTTTGGCCGAGGATCTGCGCGCGGCGGGTGTCGTGCTTTGCGCGGGGTCGGACGGGATCCGCGATACATGGGGCCCTTACGGAAATGGCGACATGCTGGAGCGCGCGATGCTGCTGGGGCTGCGCAACAACCTGCGGGCCGACCGTGACGTGGAACATGCACTGTGGTGCTGTTCCTGGGGCGGCGCGCGGGTGATGGAGCTTGACGGTTACGGCATCGAAGAGGGATGCCGCGCCGACCTGGTGTTGGTCGAGGCCGAGAGCGTGACTCATGCGGTCGCCGCACGCCCGGCGCGGAAGCTGGTACTGAAGGCGGGGCGCGTCGTTGCCCGCGACGGCCGGGCGCTGAGAGAGGCACCGTGATGGGACAGCACCGAGAGAAGGGCCGTATCCTGATGCGGGCGGCGTGGGTGGTCGGCCATGAGAATGGCCGCCATGTGCTGATCCCCGATGGCGAGCTGGTGTTCGAGGATGGCGCGGTCATCTATGTCGGGCATCGTTTCGAGGGAGAGGTGGCCGAGCGGCATGATTGCGGCAGGGCGCTGATCGGGCCGGGCTTCGTGGATCTGGATGCGCTGGGCGATCTGGATACCACCGTGCTGGGGTTCGACAACCAGCCCGCTTGGAAGAAGGGGCGCGTCTGGCCGCAAAGTTACATGGAGGCCGGTCCGCGCGAGATGTATGCGCCCGAGGACCTGGTCTGGCAGAAGCACTATGGCTTCACGCGCCTCATTCGCAACGGTATCACCACGGCCTTGCCGATCGCTTCGCTTTTCTATCGTGAATGGGGCGAGACATGGGACGAGTTCGCCGGTGCCGCCGAAGCCGCCGAGGCGCTGGGCCTGCGGGTTTACCTCGGGCCGGCCTATCGCAGCGGCAACACCTATGTCACCGCGCCGGGCGAGATCGCGTTTCATTTCGACGAGGCGCGCGGGCTTGAGGGGCTGGAGCAGGCCGAACGTTTCTGCACCGCTTTCGAGGGGCGCGCCGGGGGGCTGGTGCGCACCATGCTGGCGCCCGACCGGATCGAGACCTGCACCGAGGCGCTCTTGACACGCAGCGCCCAGGTGTCGCGTGACTTGGCGGTGCCGGTTCGCCTGCATTGCTGCCAGTCGGCGTTCGAGTATCAGAGCGTTCTGGACATGCATGGCAAGGGTCCGCCCGAATGGCTGCGCGATATCGGCTTTCTGTCCGAGCGCGCGATCCTGCCGCATCTGACCTATATCGCCGGGGTGAACGGGATCGCGCATGATGCGCCCGACCTCGAGATCCTGGCCGAGAGCGGCGCGTCGCTGGCGCATTGTCCGCTGGTCATGGCACGGGGCGGTACGATGCTGCGGGATTTCGCGCGCTATCGCGATGCCGGGCTGCGGATCGGCATGGGCACGGATACCCATCCGCCTGACATGATCCTGAACATGCAGATCGGGCTGATGACGGCACGCATGGCCGCGGGCGATGCGCAGGCGGTGCGCGCAGGTGATCTTTACGACGCTGCCACGCTGGGCGGCGCGGATGCGCTCGGGCGGCCGGACCTGGGGCGGCTTGAGCCGGGTGCGCGCGCCGATATCACGGTGATCGGGCTGGATGACCCGGCCATCGGGCAGGTGATCGACCCGATTCAGACCTTGCTGCTGAACGGCGCAGGGCGTGACGTGCGCAGCGTCGTGATCGACGGGCGTTTCGTCATGCAGGAGGGCGTCATTCCCGGCGTCGACCACCACGCCCTGCACGAGGGCGCGCAGGCGCGTTTCGACGCTATGGTCGCGCAATATCCCGACCGCACGCTGAACCACCCACCGGTCGAAGAGATTTTCGAGCCGACCTATCCCATCAAGAAGGACCTCGCATGACCGATATTCTGATCCGCCACGCCACCGCGCTCACGCTCGATCCCGAGCGGCGCGTCATCGAGGACGCGGCGATCGCGGTAAAGGGCGACCGGATCGAGGCCATCGGGCGCGACGGTGATCTGGCGCATCTGGCTGATACCGCCGTCGAGGTGATCGACGCGCGCGGGATGGCGGTCATTCCGGGCCTGATCGACTGCCATTCGCATGCGGGACACGGGCTGGTACGGGCAATGGGGGCGGGCGACGTGCAGGCCTGGTTCGGCGCCTGCGAGACACTTTACGCGGGCGGCACAGATGTCGGTTTCTGGCGGGCCGAAGCGCGTCTTTCGCTGCTGGAGCGTTTGATGGGCGGGGTCACGACCTGCGTCACGCTGCTGGGCGGGGGTGCCGACATTTATCGCACTGATGATCCGGCGTTCGGCGATGCGCATTGCGCGGCGACGCGCGAAAGCGGCCTGCGCACGATGCTGGCGGTGGGGCCGGGGCGCGCGCCTTTCCCGCAGAATTATCGCGGGCCGGACGGCGGGGCGAAGCCGCTGAGCTTTGAGCGCCAGCTTGAGGTCAGCGAAGACCTGATCGCGCGCCACAACGATATCCTGGAGCGGCGCACCGGCATCTGCCTTGTGATGCCCGTTTATGCCCCGCCGGGAAAAGACCCGGCGCCGGAAAACGAAATCCGCAGCATGAGCGAGGCGGTCGCCGCGCTGCGCGCGCGCCACGGCGTTCTGTTCACGCAGGACGGCCACCGTGAGGGCAGCATCGCCTATGCCCATGCGCTGGGGCTGTTGGGGTCATTCGCGCTGTTGTCGCATTCGGTCGACCTGACCGAGGAGGACATCGTGGCGCTGGAGCAATCCAAGGCCGCCATCGCCCATAACCCGAGCGCGATCATGTCGATCCTCGGCCGCTGCCCCGCACCCGAGATGGTCGAACGCGGCATATGCGTTGCGCTTGGCTCGGATGCGGCCGCGCCGGACCGGGGTTACGACATGTTCCGGCACATGGCGCAGGCGATGCATTATCACCGCCGCCATTTCGCCGATCCCTCGGTCCTGCCGGAAGGCAAGGTGCTGGAAATGGCGACGATCGACGCCGCGCGCGCGCTGGGCCTCGAGGACGAGATCGGCTCGCTCGAGACGGGCAAGAAGGCGGATATCGTGCTGGTCGACATGCGCAAGCCGCATATGACGCCATCGACGATGCCGCTGCATGCGCTGACCCATTTCGCCAACGCGGCGGATGTGGACACGGTGATCGTCGACGGGCGCATCGTCATGCGCGGGCGTGCCGTCGCGACGATGGACCCCGAAGCGGTGATGCAAGAGGCGACGCAAGCCGCCGAACAGGCCATCAGCGATGCAGGTCTGGGTGACCTGCGCGCCGAACCATCTTGGCTGTGGCGAAACGCACGAAATCCGGCAGGGAGGCGCAGGGCATGAAACTACTGGTCGTGAACCCCAACACAACAGCGTCGATGACGGCGAAGATCGGCAGGGCCGCCGAGGCCGTCGCGCGCGCCGGCACGCAGATCATCGCAACCCAGCCCCGCAGCGGCCCGGCCAGCATCCAGGGCTTTCACGATGTGGCCAACAGCCTGCATGGCCTGCTGGAGGTGGCCGAGCGCCATCCCGACGTGGATGCGGTTGTCGTGGCCTGTTTCGACGATACCGGGGTCGATGCGCTGCGCTGCATGTTCGACGGGCCAGTGATCGGCATCGGCGAGGCGGCGTTTCACGCCGCCAGCATGGTGTCCTGCCGCTTTTCGGTCGTCACTACGCTGTCGCGCTCGCTGCCGGGATTGCGCGACAACCTCGAGCGCTACGGGCTGTCGCGGCGTTGTGCCAGCATCCGGGCGACGGATGTGCCGGTTCTGCAGCTTGAAAGCGACGGTGCGGGGGCCGAGGCGCTGATCGCCGCCGAGATCGGCGATGCGGTGGAGCGGGATGGCGCGGATGCGATCGTGCTGGGCTGTGCGGGCATGGCCGATCTCAATGACAGGCTGTCGCGCCGCTTCGGGCTGCCGGTGATCGACGGGGTTTCCTGCGCGGTGACGATGGTGGAGGCCCTTGTCGCGGCGGGGCTGTCCACATCGAAGGCGGGTGGCTATACCAACGCCGCACGCGGGCGCCTTGCGCATGAGCAGGAAACCGCGCCGGACGCGCAGGGGCAGGCCAGGTCCGCCGCCACCTGAAGGGGTGCGCGGACGGGGGCGGGTTTTCAGCCTTCGCTGGGTTGCAGGATGAACGAGAGCGGCCCGATCCGCGGGGATTGAGAGCCGAACTCGATCTCGTTCTCGATATGGCGCAAGTGGTGATCCACAAGCTCCTGGGCGCGGGCCTCGTCACGCGACGCGATGCTGTCGACGATATGCCGATGTTCGTCATCGGCGCAGAGACTGGCCTTGTTGGTCCCGTAAAGGCCGATGATGAGCGAGGTGCGCATGGTGAGTTCCGAGAGGTATTTTTCAAGCACCGTGTTCCGCCCGATCCGGGCCAGAAGCATGTGAAAGGCGCGCGATGCGCGGATCGCCTTGGGGCGGTCGTTTTCCCGACGCACCTCGTCTTCATGCGTCAGATGCGAGCGCAGGGCGGCAAGGTCGGCATCGTTTGCGCGGCGCACCACGTTGCGGATGATCGTGGACTCGATCGCGCGGCGCGCCTGGAAGATGTCGCGCGCCTCGTTCTCGGAGGGGGTCGAGACGAAGGCGCCGCGATTGGGGATCAGGTCGACCACCTGGTAGGCGCTGAGAGTGGCAAGGGCGCGGCGCACATGGGCACGGTTACAGGAGAATAGATCGCTGAGCGCCTGTTCGCCCAGCTTGGTCCCGGCGCGCAGCCGCTGATCCGAGATCGCGTCGAGCACATGTTCGACGATCATGCTTTCCTGTGTTTCGGACATGGAACTCTCCACAAGATGGTTACCGTTGAAGCCTACAGGTTTCTTCACCCAGATCGACATAAAATAATTGTTTGTTTATTTTGTTAACAATATATACTGAGGCCGTCTGAAAAGGAAGGGCCAAAGCGGAGCCCGCGGACAGGCATGACAGGGAGCGACAATCATGACGCAGGGCGATCGAGCAGAGATGAACCGCTACCCGAGGGACATGCGCGGTCACGGCCCCACGCCGCCCGATCCGCAATGGCCGGGGGACGCCAGGATCGCTTTGCAATTCGTCGTAAACTATGAAGAGGGCGGCGAGAATTGCGTGCTGCACGGCGATCCGGCCTCCGAAGCGTTTCTTTCGGACATTCCCGGTGCCGCGCCGTGGCCGGGGCAGCGCCACTGGAACATGGAATCGATTTATGATTACGGCGCGCGGGCCGGGTTCTGGCGGCTGCACCGCCTGTTCACCGAGGCGGGAATCGCACCAACGGTCTATGGGGTCGCCACGGCGCTGGCGCGCAGCCCCGAACAGGTGGCGGCCATGAAGGCATCGGGCTGGGAGATCGCGAGCCACGGGCTGAAATGGATCGAGCACAAGGACATGCAAGAGGCCGAGGAACGCGCCGCCATCGCCGAGGCCGTGCGCCTGCATGAAGAGGTCGTCGGCGAGCGGCCGCGCGGCTGGTATACGGGGCGTTGCAGCGTCAACACCGTGCGGCTGGTCGCCGAAGAGGGCGGGTTTGACTATGTGTCGGATTGCTATGACGACGATCTGCCTTACTGGCGGGCCTTCGGGCAGCGCGACCAGCTGATGATCCCCTACACGCTGGAGGCCAATGACATGCGTTTCGCTGCCTCGCCCGGCTGGGTGACGGGGGGCGATTTCGAGGCGTATCTGACGGATGCGTTCGACACGCTTTATGCCGAGGGGCAGGCGGGTGCGCCGAAGATGATGACGGTGGGCCTGCATTGCCGCCTGATCGGGCGACCCGGCAAGATCGCGGGGCTGAAGCGGTTCCTTGAGCATGTGCAGCGGCACGAGCGCGTCTGGTGTCCGCGCCGGATCGACATCGCGCAGCATTGGGCGCGTGTGCATCCGCCTGCGCGCGCCGAGCGCCCCAGTGCGATGTCGCGCGAGCGGTTTGTGGCGGTTTTTGCGCCGGTGCTGGGTCCGGCGGCGTGGCTGGCCGAGAGGGCCTGGGCGCTGGAGCTCGGCCCGGCGCATGACAGCGCGGTGGGACTGCACAACGCCTTTTGCCGGGCCTTCCGGCGGGCCGGACCCGAGGCGCGCTCGGCGCTGGCTGCGGACAGCGCAGGGGGGCTGTCGGCCGATGCCGCCTGCGACGGGTTCGAGCAGGCGCTGCTTGAGCGGCTGAAGGAGGTGCTGCCATGACCGGCGCGCTTCTGGCGGAGCCGCTGACGGCGGCAGCATTCCGGTCCTTTGGCGACGTGATCGAAGCCGGGGGCGCGCCTGACATGCTGATAAACGAGGGTCTTTGCGGCAGGTTTCATGACCGCGCGCGGCTGGATTTCACCGATGGGCGGGCGGGTCTCAGCCTGTTCGATGCCGAGGCGCGCAGCTGGCCTTGCCGCATAGACATGATGGAGCGTCATCCGCTGGGCAGCCAGACCTTCGTGCCGCTGAACGGCGTGGCCATGCTGGTCACGGTTGCCCCGGACGAGGGTGGCCGCCCCGGTGCGCCGCGCGCCTTTCTGAGCGGTCCGGGTCAGGTGGTGAACCTGCTGCGCGCAACCTGGCACGGTGTGCTGGCGCCGATGGGTGCGCGCGGGCATTATGCGGTGATCGACAGGATCGGTCCCGGTGAAAACCTTGAGGAATACCGGTTCAAGACCCCCCTTTACGTGGAAGGACCCCAGCCATGAGCAAGCGCAGCTATCACGCCCCCGAAGGTGGCCTGCCGCCGCAAAGCCAGCTTCTGAGCGGGCGCGCCGTCTTTACCGAGGCCTATGCGGTCATTCCGGGTGGCACCATGACCGATATCGTCGCCAGCCTTCTGCCGTTCTGGGAAAAGGCGCGGTTCTGGGTGCTGGCCCGGCCCTTGTCGGGTTTTGCCGAGACCTTCTCGCAGTATATCGCCGAGCTTCAGCCGGGTGGCGGCAGCGATCATCCCGACAGCGCGCCGGGGGTCGAGGCGGCGCTGTTCGTCATGGAGGGCAAGCTGGCGCTGACCATCGACGGGGTCGATCATGACATGCAGCCGGGCGGGTTTGCCTATATCCCTCCCGATGCGCAATGGAAGGCGAGGAACACCGGCAGCGGGCCGGTTCGGTTTCACTGGATCCGCAAGGCGTATCAGGCGGTCGACGGGATCACCCCGCCCGAGGCACTGGTCACCAACGAGACTCTCGTGGAACCCACCCCGATGCCGGGTACCGAGGGGCGCTGGAGCACGACGCGTTTCGTTGATCCCGACGACATGCGCCATGACATGCATGTGACCATCGTCACCTTCGAGCCTGGCGCGGTCATTCCCTTTGCCGAGACTCATGTCATGGAACACGGGCTCTACGTGCTGGAGGGCAAGGGCGTGTATCGGCTCAACCAGGATTGGGTTGAGGTCGAGGCCGGTGATTTCATGTGGCTGCGCGCGTTCTGCCCGCAGGCCTGTTATGCTGGCGGGCCGGGGCCGTTCCGCTACCTGCTATACAAGGACGTGAACCGGCACATGCCGCTTTGCCCTTGGTCTGCGCGGCGCTGAGCGTTCAGGCGCCGCGGGGTGGCGGTGTCGTTTGTCGACACCGATCCCTGGTCACCGACGGGCATGACATGAACGTCGAGGCATCGGCATTGGCAGAAATAATCAGTGCCGGATGGCGCTGACGAGGGATTCGAGAAACTGCTGCGTATGTGCCGGATCGAGCCACCGCATCACGGCAATGATCTCATCATCCGGGTTGATCCACAGGCAATTTCCACCCGCGCCCAAGGCGCTGAACGCAGTTGACGGAAGCGCGGGATTGGCATCGCGCCCCTTGTTGAGCCAACAGAGGAAGCCGTATTTATCAAGTGTCGGCGTCGGCTCGAGCGATCGCTTCATCCAGTCTTCCGGCAGGATCTGCTTGCCGTCCCAGGCGCCATTGCTGCTGATGAACAGGCCGAATCTCGCGTGGTCATTCGCGCTGATGAACATTCCGCCGCCCCAATGGCCTCCGCCCGTGACCGACTGAACGCGCTGTTCGCCCAGATCGATCCACGAGGTCGAATAGCCTTCCCACCGCCAGCTGTCAGAGGCGCCGATGGGGTCCATGATCCGAGCGCGCAGGACCTCCGGCAAGGGGCGGCCAAAGCGACAGAGCAAGGCGTAGGCCAGCGCGTTCACGCGCACGTCGTTATATTCATAATAGCTGCCGGGTGGTCCGAGCTCTCGCAACTGTCCCTTGCGGCTGTTGTCCGCACCGACACCGATCTGGCGGTAATGGTCGACCTGATCGTCCTTTCCGAAAATCTCGCCACGCCATTCGCTGTTCATCTGAAGCATGTGGCGCCAGGTAATCCCCGCATTGTGGGAACCTGAGAAATACGGCCCTTCCACAGTGCGGGCGACCGGTGCGTCCAGGTCCGGGATCAACCCGTCTTTCACGGCCAGTCCCGCGAGAACCGACAGATAGCTCTTGGCAATCGAGAAGGTCATGTCGGGGCGCTCGGGATCGCCCCATTCGGCCACCCTCTGCCCCCGGTGCAGGACGACGCCCGCGGGGCCGCCGCGTTCTGCGACAGGGCCGACGATCTCGGTCCAGGGGCCGGTTTCGTTCCACTCGACATTCCCGACATAGGCGCCATCGGGATAATACATGCTGCGGGGCCACTGCGTTTCGTGGGTCAAGGCAAAGTCGACAACGGCCTCAAGGGCAGTGGTGGCAGCGTAGGAGGTCATGGTCGGGGCCTTATGATGGCTGGTTTTCCTGCATGGGCGCAGTCTCCATAGACGTGCCGTGTTGTAAACCTGAATTCCGACCCCGGCGCCTGGAGCGCCGGGGCCGGGTGGATTGGCCGGTAAGGGTTCGCTGATCGAACCCGTTCGTTTCAGGCGACTGCGGGGCGGTCACGCAACGCCGAAAGAGCGTCTGCGGCGATCTCGAAGGAGCGGATGCGCGCATCGTGATCGTGGATCATTCCGGTGACCATCAGCTCATCGGGTCGGAACCTGTCGATCAACGCGCCGAGCTGCTTTTGCACGATGGCGGGCGAGCCGGTGGCCGAGCACGAGAGGGCCTGCCTGACCTGCGCCATGACCGGTGCCGGGATCTCCTGCTCCAGATCGTGTGTGGGCGGCGGCAGCTTGCCGGGCCGTCCTGTTCTGAGCCGGGCGAAGGCGAGGATCTGCGATGAGCGCAGGAACTCCGCCTCGGCATCGCTATCGGCAGCACAGACGCCCGCCGCGATCATTACATGTGGTTCCTTCAATCCTGCGGACGGCTGGAAGGTGCTGCGATAGACATCGAGTGCCTGTTCCAGCATGGCGGGGGCGAAATGGGAGGCGAAGGCGTAGGGCAGGCCAAGATAGGCCGCCAGTTGCGCGCCATAGAGGCTGGAGCCCAGGATCCAGACCGGAACATGGGTGCCGGTGCCGGGAATGGCGCGCACGGGCGCTGTATCGGATGCGTCGCCGAGATAGCCGATCAGTTCCTGAACATCCTGGGGAAAGCTGTCTTCGGGCGCCATGTGGCGGCGCAGGGCGCGGGCGGTGGCCATATCCGTGCCGGGCGCGCGGCCAAGGCCAAGGTCGATCCGGTCCGGGTAGAGCGTGGCGAGCGTGCCGAATTGCTCGGCAACGACCAGCGGCGCGTGGTTGGGCAGCATGATGCCGCCTGCGCCAACCCGCATGGTTGAGGTCGCGCCGGCGACATGACCGATCACCACGGAGGTCGCCGCGCTGGCGATCCCCGGCATGTTGTGATGTTCCGCCAGCCAATAGCGGTGATAGCCGGACCGTTCGGCGGCGCGGGCCAGATCGACCGTGCGCGCCAGGGCGTCGGCGGCGGTCCCGCCCTCTGGAATGGGTGATAGGTCGAGAAGGGAAAAATGCTGCATGAAGGCCTCCGTTGGAGAACAGCTAATCATCGCGCGCACTCAAGCCAAGGCCCGGCGGGTACCCGTTGTGCAGTCAGGCGTCAGAGAACGACATTGACCCCGGCCTGACGGAAGGCGGCGATATGTTCATCATGGGCCGTGCGGTTGGTGACGAGCGTGTCGACGGTCTCGGCCTCCCAGGATTGCACGCGGCTTGTTTCGCCTAGCTTGCTCTGGTCCGCGAGGATGACGGAGCGCGGCGCCTGCTGTGCCATGGCTATGGCGATCTCGGCCTCCTCGAGGTCATAGAAGAACGCCCCGTTGAGCGGATGCACCGCGACCGGCGCGGAGAAGCAGAGATCGACGCGGAAGCGACGGATCTCAGCCAGCGTGAGTTCGCCCACGGTGGCGGGGACGTCGGCGGCCATCCTGCCGCCGAGCAGCAACACCTGCTTGCCCGCCCCCTGAAGGGTTGTCGCGATGTCGAGCGAATTGGTGATGACCGATACGCCTGACAGTTTCGCGAGTTCCCTTGCGAAGATCGCTGTGGTCGTGCCCGCATCCACCATGATCGTCTGTCCGGGCTGGATCAGCCTGACCGCCTTGCGTGCGATCTCGGATTTGGCGCGCAGCTGCGCTGTCATGCGTTGGCGGAACGGTTCTTCCGAACGGGGTTCGGGCAGGACGGCGCCGCCGTGGACCCGGTTGACCTGCCCGGTTTCGGCGAGGTCCAGGAGGTCGCGGCGGACGGTTTCCCGCGAAACGTTCAGCATCTCGGCGAGGTCGTTCGCGCTGACCTGGTGGTTGGCGGCCAGCATGGACAGGATCCGCTGGTGACGTTCCTTCGCCCACATCAGGCGGTCCCTTTCGTCCGGTTGCGCCTGCCGATCAGCGCCAGGGTGGCCTTCATGCCAAGCAGGGCCGCGCAGACCACAGCCATGACGCAGGTGGAAAAGGCCGCCGCCTGGGATGTCAGACCGGCGTCGTCGAGGCGCATGATCGTCACGGCGGCGACGCTGAGGTCGGGCGTTGTCAGGAAGACCACAGCCGACAAGGTCACCATGGAGCGCATGAAGAGGAAGAAGAAGACCGAGACAAGCATCGGCGCGATGAAGGGCGCAACGATATCGGTGGCCGTGCGCCGCAGGCCGGCGCCAAGGCTGCCTGCGGCCTCCTCAAGCGCCTGCGGAAGCTGGCGGAAGCCGGTCATCAGCGTGAGAAAGCTCTGGGTGTGATAGTGATAGAAGTTGATGATCGCGATCAGCGTGGCGGTGCCATAGAGAAGGTAAAGCGGTGTCGCCGTCGAATTGAAGGTCAGGATATAGGCGAGGCCCAGCACCATTCCGGGCACTGCGGCGGGCATGGCGGCCAGAAGCTGGATCGGCTGGGCCACGGTTCCCGGCAGGCGCCGCAGCCCGAGACCCAGCAGAAACACGGCCAGCGTGCCGCCTGTCGCGGCCATGACGGAGATCACGATCGTCATTCTGAGCGATGAATAGCCACCCGCCAGGGTGATATCGTAATGCTTGGTGGACAGCGCCATGTTGTAGGGCCAGAGGGTCACGAAGCTGGCATAGACCACGATGCCGATCACCGCGACGATCCCTGCGCAGATCAGCAGGGCGAGTGACGCCATGAGCGTGTCGCGCAGCGGTGCGAAGTGCGGACGGAAGGGCACCTGCCCGGTGGCTTGCCCGGATCGCTGCCGCTTCATCGCCTGTCGCTCGATCGCATAGGAAATTACTGTGGGCAGAAGCAGCATGATCCCCACCACGGCGCCCATGTTGAAATTGCGTTGGCCGACCACCTGCGAGTAGATTTCGGTCGCCAGGACCGAATAGTCGCCGCCGATCACCGCCGCATTGCCGAAGTCTGTGATCGTGATGGTGAAGCAGACAAAGGCCGCGTTCAGGATCCCGAAGCGCGCCGCGGGCAGGGTCAGGTCGCGGAACTGGCGCGCGGGCGAGGCGCCCATCACGTCCGCGGCCTCGTAGATCCGTGCGTCCAGCAGCACCAGCGCCGCGCCGATGATCATCACCGCCTGTGGCAGGGCGTAAAGCGTGTTCGCGATCAACAGACCCCAGAAGCCGTAGATCTCGATTTCGACGCCGAGCGCGCGGCTGATGACGCCATTGCGCCCCAGCAGGAAGATCAGCCCGAGCGCCTGCACGAGCGAGGGTGCAAGCAGCGGCAGGACGATCACCGCGCGGATGATCCACTTGCCGGGGAATGCGCAGCGATAGAGCCCGTGCGCGATGATGAAGCCCAGGAAGACACTGAGCAGTGTCGTGGCGCCGCCCATGACGAGCGAATGCCAGGTCGCGCGCCAGAATCCGACAGAGCCGAGAACCTGCGTGTAGTTCCCAAGCCCGTAGCCGTCATCGACCGTCACCGAACGCAGGAACACGATCAGCATCGGGTAAAGGAAGAACAGCACGAGCCCGAGCAGCGGAAGCCCGACGCATGCCAGTGTCAGCAGCCGGTCTGAATCGAACTGCTTGCGCGATGGTGCGACGGCCTGTTCCGTCGTGCTCATGCCGTTTCCTTCGCGGGTTGCGGCGCCATGTCGTCAGCCACCCAGATGCAGGCCTCAGGCGCGATATCAAGGGTCACGCTGTCGCCTTCGCGGCAGGGGTTCGCGCCATGGGTCTCGACCACAAGCGGGCCTGCCGGGCTATCCACCTCGAGGCGCCGAAGGTTGCCGAGGAAACTGATGCTGCGCACCGTGGCGTTGCCGTTCGGGTCGGGGATCATGCCGATCTGCTCGGGCCGGATACAGGCGATATGCGTGTCCTGCGCCGTTGCGGGGCGCGTCGCCATCAGGCCGGGAAATGCGCGCTGGACCGCGTCGGCAGGCAGGAGGTTGCTGATCCCCATGAACTGCGCGACGAAACGTGTTTGCGGGCGGTGATAGAGATCTTCGGGTGTGCCGGCCTGCACCACGATCCCGTGGTTCATGCAGATGATCTTGTCGGCGAGGGCCAGTGCCTCTTCCTGGTCATGCGTGACCATCAGGGTTGGTATGCCAAGCGAGCGCTGAACGTGGCGGATTTCGCCGCGCAGTTCGGCCCGGACCTTGGCATCGAGAGCGGAAAGCGGTTCATCGAGCAGCAGGACGCGCGGATCGACGGCGATGGCGCGCGCAAGCGCAATGCGCTGTTGCTGGCCACCGGAAAGCTGGCCGGGGAAATTGTCGGCCACGCGTGGCAGTTTGACCAGTTCCAGCAATTCGTTCACGCGCCGGGATATCTCAGAGCGGCTTGCGCCGCGGATCTTCAGCCCGTAGCCGATGTTCTCGGCCACCGTCATGTTGGGAAAGAGCGAGTAGGACTGAAATACGATCCCGAAGCCGCGCTTGCGCGCAGGAAGGTCCGACAGTGCCTCGCCCTCGAGCAGGATATCGCCGCCATCGAGTTCGGTCAGCCCGGCGATCAGGCGCAGGAGCGTTGTCTTACCACAGCCTGACGGCCCCAGCAGGCATACGAATTCACCCTGTTCGATATCGATCGAAACACTGTCGAGCGCGGTGAAGTTTCCGTAGATCTTGGTGGCGTTGTGGACGGTCAGATACATGGCGCTTCATTCTTCTTTCGTAAGGGCGCGGGCCTCATGTTGAGGCCCGCGCACCGGCTGGGCGGAGTGTGCCCTCAAGCCGTGATCAGCGACCCAGCTTTTCCTTCCAGGTTGCTTTGACCGCGGTCTGGTTCTGGGCGGCCTCGACAAAGTCGATATCGGCAAGAACAGTCGAGATATCCGCCGGAAGCCCGGCCTTCTCTGCTGCCTCCGAGGCATCGACGCCCGGAATGGTGATCAATGACTTGTACTGCTGGTAAAGGCCGATGGCCTCGTCCGACATCGTCCAGTCAAGGAACGCCTTTGCCGCGTCCTTGTTGTCGGAGCTGGCCATCAGGCCTGAGGCTTCGAGCTCGTAGCCGACGCCGCCTTCGGGAAAGACCATGGCCAGCGGATACCCTTCGCTGATGGATTGCATCGCGGTCAAAGCCACAGAGACCCCGACAGTGTATTCGCCGACGCGCGCCGATTTGCAGGGTTTGGAACCGGACGACGTATATTGCGCCATGTTGGGGTCGATGGCTTCGAGCTGCGCCCAGCCGGCCTCTTCTCCCATGCTTTGCAGCACGGCGTTCACATGCAGGTAGCCGGTGCCGGAGGAGTTCGGATCGGGCATCAGGATCTCGTCCTTGAAGGCCGGATTCTCGAGATCCTTCCAGCTTTTCGGCATCGGCAGGCCCTTTTCCTCCAGTCGTGCCGTGTTGACGCAGAAGGCGCCCATGTAGCCGATCGGTGCGAACCACTTGCCGTCATCCGCACGGAATTTGGCCGGCAGCACATCGACGCCCTTTGCCTCGTAAGGTTCCAGCATCTCGAGGATCTGGGGGTCCATCATCGCGCTGACGGCCCATCCCCAGATCACGTCGGCCTGCGGATTGCCCGCCTCGGCCAGGATGCGCGCGCCCAGCTTGCCGGTGGACAGGCGCAAGACGTTGATCTCGGTGTCGGGCATCGCCTTCTGCGCGGCCTCGATATAAGCCGCGATCTCTTCTTCCTCGAGTGCGGTGTAGAGCGTGAGCTCGTCAGCGGAGGCCGCAGCCCCCAGGCCCAGGGCGATCATCGATGCCGTGGTGATCTTTGTGAAGGTGGTCATTCTCGAATCTCCTTGTCGGTTCAGAATTCTGGCTCCCGGGCTTTTCCGGGGCGGTGCGAGTCCTTGCCCGGACCCGTTCTCATTGCCGCGCCTGTCGAAACAGGTGTGGGGATATTTGTGTAGTCTTGCACTTTTGTGCGTTTTGTCTACGATTAATTTCAATCGCGGGTCTGCTTGGCCTGCAAGACCCCGCAAATGAGGAAATTTCATGCATAGCTCCACGATGTCACCCGACAGGGAGAAGCTGGCGCGTTTCGCCGATACGCTGGCAGATGTGACGGACGCGATGGCGATGACATATTTCCGCAAGCCCCTGGACGTGGAACGAAAGGCCGACCTTTCGCCTGTCACCCAGGCCGATCGCGCCATCGAGGCATTGATGCGCGAGAGGATCGCCGAACGTTTTCCGGCGCATGGCATCCTGGGGGAGGAGCATGAGAACACGCGGCTCGATGCGGCTCATGTCTGGGTGCTCGATCCGATCGACGGCACCAAGAGTTTCGTTTCGGGGATGCCGACCTTCGGAACGCTGATCGCCTGCCTGTCCGACGGGGTGCCGGAACTTGGGGTGATCTCGATACCGCCGACGGGTGAACGCTGGGTGGGGCTGCGCGGCGGGGGGGCAGCCCTGAATGGGAAGGTCTGCAAGACGAGCGGCGTGACCCGTCTGGCCGATGCGACGCTATACACGACGACCCCGGACATGTTCGACGAGACGGGATCGGCACGGTTCGAGGCGCTGTCGAAAAAGGTCGGGATGCGTCGTTTCGGCGGTGACTGCTATGCCTATGGTTTGCTGGCGTCGGGGCATGTCGACCTGGTCCTGGAGATGAACCTTCAGCCCTATGATTACATGGCGCTGGTTGCGGTGGTCGAAGGCGCCGGTGGGGTTATCACCGACTGGAACGGCAAGGCGCTGGGGCTGCAATCAGATGGCCGTGTCATTGCCGCGGCCAGTGCGGCGCTCCATGCCGAGGCGTTGGAGGTGATGGCCTGACCGAGGCGGTCGCCGCGCTTGCGATCCCGATCAGGTGGGCTGGAGACATCAGCCGCAGGCGAGGCGCAGGGCGGTGACGCGTTCCGCGTTGTCACGGGCTATGGTGCCATCGGCATGCAGGAGCGAATTTTCGAACCCGACACGCAGCTTGCCGCCGCAGCGGTGCGCTTCGATCAGACATGCGGTTTCGCCGCGTCCGAAGGCGCAGACCGCCCAGTCGGGGGCGAGGTCCATCGCCTTCATGCGATCGAGGAACGGCAGGAGATCGGCGGGCGCGCTGTTCTGGTCGTGGCTGTATCGGCCCAGAACGAAGATCAATTGCAGGCTGGGGTCGCGCAGCAGCGCGTCGGGCAGCAGGCGGGCCAGCAGGTCGAAATCCGCAGGATCATAAAGGATGTGCTGCACCGCGATCCCGCGTGCGGCACAATCGGCGTAGAAGTCGGTTGCGGTGGCATCGGGCGTGTCCTGAACCATCTCGCGCAGGGCAGCCGAAACCATGCCGGCGCCGGATTCGAGCGCGACCAGCCGTTGATGCGGGGCGCTGTAGAGGCCGACGGCTTCGGTGGTGATCTGAACCGCCATGTGCGGGACGGCGCTGCCCAGTTCGGCCAGGGCCTCGCGGTAAAGCCCCGCGTCAAGCACATGACGGCCCGCCGCGTCGCGCAGATGCAGGTGCAGCCCGTCGGCGCCGGCATCTGCGCAGGCGCGCGCGGTCGCGACGATTTCGGGTAGCGTGACCGGCAGGGCTGGGTGATCGGACTTGCTGCGCCGTGCCCCGTTGGGGGCGACCATGAGGCTCGGAAGTCCGGTCATGGCAGCGCCGCCGCGATGGCATCAGAGAGCTTGTCCACGAGTTCGCCGATCTGGTCTTCGGTCAGGATGAAGGGGGGGGCGAGCAGGATGTGGTCTCCCTGGCGTCCGTCGATCGTGCCGCCCATCGGATAGCACATCAGGCCCGCCTCCATAGCTGCGGCCTTGACCTTCTTGTGCAGTTTGAGGGCAGGATCGAACGGCGTTTTGCCGTCTCTGTCGCGGACCAGTTCGAGGCCGAGAAAGAGCCCCTTTCCCCTGATATCGCCGATATGCGGATGCTGACCGAAGCGGTCTTGCAGCCCCGCCTTAAGCCTTTCGCCGGTGGCGATGACCTGAGGCAGGGTCTGGCCGTCTGTCAGTCGCGTCAGCACCGCCCCCGCGGCGGCCATGGCCATCGGGTGGCCGATATAGGTGTGCCCGTGCTGGAAGAAGCCAGTGCCTTTCTCGATCGCCGCGTAGATCGCGGCCGAGCACAGCATGGCGCCGACCGGCTGATACCCGGCGCCGAGCCCCTTGGCGATGGTGGCGATATCGGGAACGATCCCGTCCTGTTCACAGGCGAAGAGCGTGCCGGTGCGGCCCATGCCGCACATTACCTCGTCAAGGATCAGCAGGATGCCGTATCGGTCGCAGATCTCGCGGATGCGCCTGAAATATCCGGGGACGGCAGGCACCGCGCCAAGCGTGGCGCCGACAACGGGTTCGGCGACGAAGCCGATCACCGTTTCGGGGCCGAGGCGAAGGATCTCGGCCTCCAGTTCATCGGCGACGCGCTGGCCGTAGGCCTCTTGGGATTCGCCGTCCTCGCGGCCGCGATATTCGTAGCAGGGCGCGATGTGGCTGGTGTCGATCATCAGCGGCGCGAAGGGTTCGCGCCGCCAGGCATTGCCGCCCGTGGACAGCGCGCCGAGCGTGTTGCCATGATAACTTTGGCGGCGCGCGATGAAGCGGGTGCGCTGGGGCTCGCCGCGTTCGAGGAAGTATTGCCGTGCCAGTTTGAGCGCCGCCTCGACCGCTTCGGAGCCGCCGGAAACGGGATAGACCCGGTCAAGTCCGTCCGGCGCGTGGGCCGCCAGCAGGTTGGCCAGTGATTCGGCGGCTTCGGTGGTGAAGAAGCCGGTATGCGCGAAGGGCAGTTTATCGAGCTGCGCGCGGATCGCGTCCCTGATCTCCTCGTCAGAGTGACCAAGGCAGGAAACGGCTGCGCCGCCACAGGCGTCGAGGTAGCGTTTGCCATTGCGGTCAATGATGTAGCATCCGTCGCCCGTGTCGGCCCAAGGCAGATCAGCGTTGCAGGTGCGGTGAAAAAGGGCGGACATGAGGGGCTCCTCTGGATGGCAGACCATATCGCGGCGCAATACGAGATTTGCATTTCACGGATGGATGTGCAAATAAATTTGCATCGCTAACACATAAAGCGCGATATATTTGCACTCAAGCCAACCGGGAGCTACCATGAACAGACTTCTCAACCTTGCCGCCACGGCGGCCCTTGCCCTTGGCGCATCCATTGCCAATGCCGACGAGATCGTCGTGGCGACGGACACCGCCTTTGTGCCGTTCGAGTTCAAGCAGGACGGTGAATATACCGGCTTCGATATCGACATGTGGAACGCCATCGCCGAGGAACTGGAGCTGGAATACGAGCTGCGCCCGATGGATTTCTCGGGCATCATTCCGGCGCTCCAGACCGGGCAGATCGACGTGGCACTGGCCGGGATCACCATCAAGCCCGAGCGCGAGGAGGTCATCGACTTCTCTGACGGCTATTACGACAGCGGCTTTCGCCTGATGGTGCCCGCCGACAGCGACATCGCGACGTGGGACGATCTGGCGGGCAAGACCCTTGCGGTGAAAACGGGCACATCGGCGTCGGACTGGGCGGAAGAGAACCTGCCCGACACCGAGCTGCGCAAGTTCCCCAATATCGACAATGCGTATCTGGAACTGCGCACGGGGCGCGTGGACGCCGCCATGCATGACACGCCCAACGTGCTTTATTACATCGCGACTGCCGGTGGCGGGGACGTCAAGGCCGTGGGCGACCAGCAGATGGCGCACCAGTACGGCATCGGCTTTCCCAAGGGCAGCGAACTGGTCGGCCCCGTGAACGAGGCGCTGGCCAAGATGCGCGAAGACGGTCGCTATGACGCGATCTATTCCAAGTGGTTCGGCGAAAACAACTGAGCCGGACGCGGGCCGGGCCGAGCAGCGCCCGGCCCACCCATTCCTTAAACTGACACCCAATTACGGAGGCCTTCCATGGAAACGGACTGGTCCGTCATCGTCGAATTCATCCCGCAGTTGCTGGAGGGTGCGAAGACGACGATTTACATCACCATGGTCGGCCTGATCGGCGGCCTGGTCCTTGGCACATTGGCCGGGCTGATGCGCGCCTATGGCGGGCGTATCCTGAACGCGGTTGCATTCACCTATGTCGAGATCATTCGCGGCACGCCCATCGTGGTGCAGGTTATGTTCCTGTATTTCGCGTTGCCGGTTCTGGCGGACCTGCGGATCGATCCGATGAGCGCGGCGATTCTGGCCATCGTGGTCAATGCCGGCGCCTATATCGCGGAAATCGTGCGCGGTGCGTTCCTGTCGATCAGCAAGGGGCTGACCGAAGCCGGGTTGGCGATCGGCCTGCCGCATTGGAAGGTCCTCGTCTATATCGTCGGGCCGTTGGCCTTTCGCCGTCTGATACCGCCGTTGGGCAACCAGTTCATCGTCAGTCTAAAGGATACCTCGCTGTTCATCGTGATCGGCGTGGGCGAACTGACCCGCACGGGGCAGGAAATCATGGCCTCGAACTTTCGCGCGGTCGAGATCTGGACCGCCGTGGCGATCATCTACCTGATCATGACCGGCACATTGAGCCTGATCCTGCGCACCATCGAAAAACGCATGAGGATCCTATGAGCATCATCGAATTCAAGAACACGTCGAAGCATTTCGGCCCGCTGAAGGTTCTCGATGGCGTGGACCTGTCGATTGAAACAGGCGAGGTCGTCGTTCTTGTGGGGCCGTCCGGATCGGGGAAATCCACATTGCTGCGGTGCATCAACGGCCTCGAGACGATCACGAGCGGTGATCTTGTCGTGGATGGTCTGAGCGTGACCGGCGGGAAGCGGCAGCTGCGCGAAATCCGGCAGGAAGCGGGCATGGTCTTTCAGCAGTTCAACCTTTTCCCGCAGCTGACCGCGCTGGAGAACGTGGCCTTCGGCCCCTCCAAGGTGCGTGGTCTGAGCCGGGAAAAGGCGCGGGAGGCGGCGCTGGACCTTCTGGAGAAGGTGGGGCTGCGCGAAAAGGCGGACCATTACCCCGCCGAGCTTTCGGGCGGCCAGCAGCAGCGCGTGGCGATCGCGCGCGCCCTTGCGGTAAAGCCCAAGGTCATGCTGTTCGACGAGCCGACATCGGCGCTGGACCCCGAACTCAAGCAGGAAGTGCTGAACGTCATGCGGGCGCTGGCCGAGGAGGGCATGACCATGGTCGTCGTGACCCACGAGATGGGCTTTGCCAAGCAGGTGGGCACGCGGCTGATCTTCATGGAGCACGGGCATATCGCCGTCGATGGCGACCCGCGCGAAGTGATCGACTCGCCGCCCAATGACCGGATGAAGGATTTTCTTCAGCATGTCTGAGATAGCGATATCCGAACTGGGCAGCGTCGTCGCGAAAGGCACGCCACGCCAGATCGGGCGCGCGCTGGGCGAAGCGGGGCGCGACGCGGTGCGGGATGTCCTGCTGCACGCCGATTACTGGCATGCCGTGACGGATCGCGCCCATGCGGGTGCGGTTCAGGTCATGGCGGACAGCCTGCGGGATGTTCTTCCCGCCGTCTGGGAGGAGTTGCAGGGCCTGGCGGAGGGGCTTGAACTGCCGCTCGAGCATGTCGTGGCATGGAACTGCCGCGGCGACCTCATGTCCAATGTTCCCGATGGCTGCACTACGGTCCAGATCCCTGGCGATATCCCGGTGGTCGGGCATAACGAGGATGGCTTGCCGGGGTTTCGCGGGCATGCCTTTGTCGCGCGGCTGACACCGGACGATGGCCCGGGGCTGATGTCGTTCTGCTATCCCGGATCTTTGCCCGGCCATACCTTCGGAACCAACGCTGCGGGGCTGGTGCAGGCTGTCAACAACCTGCGGCTGCACAATGTGAGCGCGCAGATCCCGCGGATCGGGCTGGGGCGCAGGGTGCTTGCCTGCCAGTCGCTGGACGAGGCGCTGGCCATACTGGAGCGGCACAATGCGAGCGGGGGGTTTCACATGACGCTGGCGCAAGCAGGCGATCAACGGGTGATGAGCGTGGAGTTCGGTGCCGGGGCCTGTTCCGCCCGGATGATCGAGGGACCGAGCGTGCACGCCAATCATGCGCTTCACCTGGAGTGTGCGGAGGCGGGTCAGAACATCACCGAATCCTCGCAGGACCGCCAGGCGCGCGGCATGCACATGCTGGCCGAGGGCAACATGAATCCGCTGGCGATCCTGCGTGACGCATCGGGGCCGGGTCTGCCGATCCACAGGTGCCAGCCGGATGATCCGGACAACGAGAATACGCTTGCCACGGCGGTGTTCCACGTAGGACGATCCGAAGTGGAATGGAGTATCTATGACCAGAACTCGGACCGACCGGTCTTTACAAGCCACTGACGCTGCCGCTGGCGAAGCGGGCGCGCCACCACAAGACGTGCAGGAACTGCGCGACCTGATGCTGCGGATCGCGCGCGGGGAGTCGCATCTTTCGCTGGGCCCCAAGGCGCAGAAGGCGCTGGCAGAGATCCTGAACCTGCGCGGCGATCCGGCGCTGTTGTCGATCACCGCCCTGGCAGAGAAGCTGTCGGTGAACCCGTCCACGCTGACCCGGCTGGCGCGCAACCTGGGCTATCCGGGTTTCGGCGCCTTCCAGCAGGTGTTGCTGGATGCGTCGATGTCCGCGCCCGGAGACTTCTACACGAGGCAGGCGCAGACCGCGCTGGCGGGCGAAGATGCGACTGGCATGGGCGGGATTGCGCGGCTCTGCCGCGAGAACCAGGCGAATATCGAGCGCTTCCTTGAAAGCTGCGATATCGATCAGTTCCACGCGGCGACCGACCTGATCACGTCCGCGCCGCGCGTGATGGTGCATGGGATCCGTCAGTTTCACGCCTTTGCCACCTTCCTGGTCTATGGTCTGCGGATGATCCGGTCGGATGTGCATTTGCTGGATTCCAACAATCTCGGTGTGGCGGAAGGGCTTGCTTCGATGAGCCATGAGGATGTGCTGATTTCGGCGAGCTGCGCGCCCTATTCGGCGCAGGTCGCGGCGACTGCGCGCGCCGCTGCCGAGCGCGACATCAAGATCGTCGCGGTAACCGACAGCGCAAGTTCGGCCCTGGCGGCCGTGTCGCGGGCCGCGATCCTTGTGCCGCATCAGACGAGCTTCCTGTCGAACTCCCTGACCACCTTCATCCTGGCCGCAGAATGCCTCATCAACGGCTGCGGGGCTGTCAGGCCGGAGCAAACCAAACAGGCTCTTTCGGCGCGCGATGAAATGATCAAGAGGCTCGATATCGAGATATCTTGATCTGCCCGTGAATCCTGCCGGTGGCGTCGTGCGGGCGGGATCTCGGCTTTTGCGGTGATTTGCGGGCGGCGGGTGGAACCTGTGGCGGGCCTTGCGCGTTGAACGGGTCTGAACCTGTTGGAGGCGCAGATGTCTGTTGAACCGCGCCGCGTCGATGTGGCGGTGCTGGGAGCCGGGACGGCCGGCCTGGCCGCGGAGCGCCATGCCCGCCGAAACGGGGCGCGCACGCTGCTGATCGATCCGGATTTCGCGGGCACGACCTGTGCCACCGTGGGCTGTATGCCATCAAAGCTGCTGATCGCAGCTGCCGAGGCGGCAGATGGGGTGCGGCGTGCGGGTGAGTTCGGAATTTCCGCTGAACCGCATGTCGATGGGCGCGCCTGCGCCGCCTGCGCGATGATTTCGCCCAAGGCGTTCGGGAGGATATCGCAGCGCTGCCCGACGGCACCTGCATCCGGGCCTGTGCCCGTTTCGAGGCGCCCGGTGTTCTGGCGCTGAACAATGGCGAACGGGTCGAGGCGCGCAGCGTGGTGCTTGCCACCGGCGCCCGCTCGGCGCTGCCTGCACCATATGAGGCGGTTGCGGAACATGTCCTGACCAATGCGACGATTTTCGAGCTGGAGGCGCTGCCCGACACGCTGGGTGTCATAGGGGCGGGGCGTTTGGGGTTGGAAATGGCGCAGGCGATGCATCGGCTCGGAGTCCGGGTCGAACTGTTCGATGCCGGGAAGCGGCTTGCCGGTCTGCCCGAGGAGACCAGCGCGGCGCTTTTCGATAGCCTGACACAAGAGTTTCCCATGCATCTCGGATGCAAGCCCGACCCTGCGCCGCATGAAGACGGCGTCACCCTGCATTGGAGCGGCGGCGAGGCACGGTTCGACAAGATTCTGCTGGCCGCAGGAAGGCCCCCCAATCTGGAGTCGCTGGCGCTGGAGAATGCCGGGCTGGAACTGGATGATCACGGCACCCCGCATTTCGACCCGGCGACAATGCAATGCGGCGATGCGCCGGTGTTCATCGCGGGCGATGCCAATCATCACCGTCCGCTTCTGCACGAAGCATCACAGGAAGGCACGATTGCGGGGCGCAATGCCAGTGCCTATCCCGATCTGCGCCGCGCTGCGCGCAAGGTGCCGCTCAGCATCGCCTTTACGCATCCGGCGGCAGCGGTAGTCGGCATGGTTCCCGAGCGGGGTGACAGCGCGCATGTGACGGGGCAGGTTGATTACGCGGATCAGGGGCGCGCGGTAGTGATGGGGCAGGCGCATGGCATTGCGCGCCTTCACGCAGGCGCCAGCGACGGAAGGCTGGTCGGCGCATCGCTTTGCGCGCCGGGGGGCGAGCATCTGGCGCATCTGCTGGCGTGGCTGATCCAGAAAGACGTGACCGCAAGCGAGGCGCTGGACCTGCCCTTTTATCACCCGACGCTCGAAGAGGGGCTGAAGACCGCACTCCAGCAGATCTGCGAGAGATGCGGGGAGCCGAGGCCCTGGCAGCGCGATGACGATTCACTGCCGGGGTCGGGGCGAGGGGGATCGGACGCGTGAAGTCCGCAGCCGGGCTGGCTGCTTGCGCAGGCGATGTCAGTAGTTCGCCGGAGGATCGCTGGCCGGGAAGGTCTGATCGTTCTCCTCGTCGACCTCGTCCCATGTCCTCGGCGGGTCGTCCATCTGATTGGGGCCGGCTGGACGAACCGTCTTGTGGTGTCGCACCGGGTCGGGTCGCTGAGGCGGGAGTTCCTCGGGCAGATGGCCCGGTTGCTTGGTGTTCAAGTCGCTTTCGGTATTGGCATTCACGTCAACGCGGTGGCGCCCGGCGGGGTCGATCTGCTGGGCGGTCTGGTTGATGACATTTCCCTGTCGGCGTTGAACGTCGGTTGGGATGGTCGGGGTGGTCTTTGTCGCATCCGTCATGGTGTTTCCTCTCATTGGTCGTTGCCGGGGAAGACCTGCGCCGCAGCCGTCCCCGAATGCAGGTCGGATCTCTCCATGATCGCCGCCGCTTCGCCGATGGTCTGATTGGGTGTGACGCCGATCGGATGAAGGGTCATTATTCCTGAAATCTGCATCTCGTTCCTCGTGTGGTCTGTTATTCGCCTTCGTATACGAAACGCGAGCGAAGGACCGAGGTTCCTGCAGCGCGCGGGCATGTGCATCATCCTGCTGGAACATTTCCGGCACGCGGCGGTTGTTTTCCAGAATGGAAAGGAGGTCTTCGATGAGCCCACCCGATACCGAACCGCAAAGAGACAAACGCCGTCACCGCGGGCCGTTGATCATGATGGCGCTTGTCGTGGCTTTCGGGGTCGGAATCATCCTTTACTGGATTGTCGAGGAAGCGAGCATGGCGCCCGGCCCTGAAGGTGGCGAGGAAGAAAGGCCAGCTGCGGATATTACCGAAGGCGACGTGAACGCGCCCGACGCTGCGCAGACCGAGACAGTTGCGCCAAGCGATGGCGAGGTCGAGATCGAGGCCGAGTGATGGCATGCGTGCGCGTCGAAGGGCAATTCCGCTCGGCAACGTGAGGTGGTCCGATGAGGTCGCTTGACGCATATGAAAAGAAGCGCGATTTCGAGGCCACGCCCGAGCCGCGCGCAGAGCTGGTCGAGGCGGGCGGTGACCGCCTGTCATTCGTCGTGCAAAAACACGATGCCAGCAGCATGCATTATGATTTCCGGCTCGAATGGGGCGGTGTTCTGTTGTCATGGGCGGTGACAAAGGGGCCGTCCGCCGATCCTTCGCAAAAGCGCCTCGCGGTCCGCACAGAGGATCACCCCGTGGCATATGGGACCTTCGAGGGAACGATCCCGGAGGACGAATATGGCGGCGGGACCGTGATGCTGTGGGACAGCGGTTGGTGGGAGCCGCTGCATGATCCCGAGGAGGGGTTGAAAGACGGAAAGCTGCACCTGCGCCTGCATGGAGCGCGCATGAAGGGTGGCTGGGCGCTGGTCCGGATGGAGGACGAGCGCGACGAGAAGAACGAGAACTGGCTGCTGATCAAGGAACGCGATGATTTTGCTCGTGACGGTGCGGAGGTATTGACTGAGTCTCACAAGACAAGCGTGACGACCGGACGGACGATGCGGGAAATCACAGAGGGGAAGGCCCCAGCGCTCCCCAGCCACAACAAGCCGCGGCCCCGGTTCCGCAAGGTGCAGCTTGCCACGCTCAAGGATGCGCCGCCCGAGGGCAAGGACTGGCAACACGAGGCCAAGTTCGACGGCTATCGCTGCGTGATCGCGCTGGGCAAGGGCGGCGTGCGGCTTTATTCGCGCAACGGCAAGGATTGGTCCGACAGGTTCGGTGCGCTCTGCGAACCAGCCGCAGCGCTTGACTGTGATTCCGCGCTGATCGACGGCGAAGTGATCGCCGGGCGCGGAGGCGGCGATTTCTCGACATTGCAAAAGGCGCTGAAGAGCGGCGATGCGCTGACCTTCCATGCCTTCGATTGCATGGTTCTGGATGGTGAGGACCTGACCGGAAAACCGCTTTCGGCGCGGCGCAAGGCGCTGCAGGAACTCTTCGGTGGCCTGCCGCCGCGCGGTCCGCTGCGACTGAGCCCGATCATCGAGGGCGAGGGTGCCGACGCGCTGGCGGCGATGTGCGACGCGGGCGGCGAGGGGATCGTCTCGAAGCGCCGCGATGCGCCCTATCGCGGCGGGCGCAGCAAGGCCTGGATCAAGTCCAAGTGCATTCGCCGGGCCGAGTTCGTGATCGCGGGCTGGTCGCCCTCTACCAAGCGGGGGCGGCCCTTCGCTTCGTTGCTCCTTGGCAGCTATGAGAGCGGCGCGCTGGTCTTTCGCGGTCGCGTCGGCACGGGCTTTGACGAGGACGATTTCAAGGAGCTGGAACCGGCGCTCGCATCGCTTGCCCAACGTTCCGCCCCCTTTGACGGCGCATTGCCGACCGAGGGGCAGGACGCGAACTGGGTAACGCCGAAGCTGGTGGTCGAAGCCGAGTATACTGAATTCACCCGCGAGGGCCGCATCAGACACGGTGTCTACAAAGGCCTGCGTGAGGACAAGGAGGCCAGAGAGGTGAGTGCCAAAGCGGAAGCTGAAACAGAGGGCGATGACGAGCGCGCGATCGGCGGGGTCCGGGTGTCCAGTGTCGGGCGCGTCGTCTATCCTGAGGCCGGTCTGACCAAGGGCGAGGTGGCCGGGCATTACGCCAAGGTGGGCAAGCGGATGCTGACCCATGCTGCCGACCGCCCGCTGTCGCTGTTGCGCTGTCCGGATGGGATTTCGGGCGAGTGCTTTTTCCAGAAACACGCGGGCAAGGGGTTTCCCGATACGGTGAAGACCATGCCGATCGAGGAAAAGGACGGTGAGCGGGAAGACTATATGTATGTCTCAACGCCCGAGGGGCTGATCGGCGCCGCGCAGATGGGAACGCTGGAATTTCATATCTGGGGTGCGGCGCGCGACCGGATCGAGCGGCCCGACCGCATGGTGTTCGATCTCGATCCAGACGAGGAGTTGGATTTCAAACGGGTCAAGGCGGCCGCGCAACAGGTCCGCGAGGGGCTGACGGCCTGCGGCCTGCAATCGGTGCCGATGGTGACCGGCGGCAAGGGGGTGCATGTGATCGCGCCGCTGCGCAGGATTTCTGGCTGGGATACGGTCAAGTACTTTGCCCGGACCTTCGCCGAGACCCTGGCGGATCGCGATCCTGACGCCTTGACCGCGACCATGTCGAAGTCGAAGCGCAAGGGGCGGGTGTTCATCGACTGGCTGCGCAATGAACGCGGTGCCACCGCCATTGCGCCCTATTCGCTTCGCGCGCGTCCCGGCGCGGCTGTCGCGGTTCCGGTCTCGTGGGACGAACTTGACGATCTGGAGCGGCCGGACGGGTTTCATCCGCAGGACATGAAAGATCGTCTCTCGCGCCGCTGCCCGTTGCTTGCGCCAGAGGCGCGCGGGATCGGTAAAGGCGTTCTCGAGGCGCTGGAGGATTGGTCGAAGGGCTGAGGCGACGGCCCAGCCACCGGGACGGATGGGCGCCCGCGATGCCCGTCGGGTCGTCGCGCGCGATTGTTTCGTCGATGGTGGCGAGTGGACTGCACGGCGGCTGGTCCCAAGGCATGGGCCTACGCGTTGAAACCGTTGGTTCGGCAGCGCAGCAAGAAGGATGCGTCGCGTTTGCGCGACCGGATCAGATCAGTGCGCGTTCGCGGCTGATCATCGCCGCATGTGCCCGGTTGCGTGCGCCCAGCTTCTTGCAGATCGAGCGCATGTGCATCTTGACGGTCACTTCGTTGGCGTTCATGTCGCGGGCGATTTCCTTGTTGGTCAGCCCGTCGGCAGCGAGCCGAAGAACGAACAGCTCAGCCGCGCGTCGCGTCGATGAAATTCTGCGCATCCAGAAGATCATCGAACACCGCGTCTGGGCGCTTGTCGCAAACCACGCTGTCTTCGGGTGAAAGTGCGGGAATGCGTAGCGATGCCTTGGCGCCGCTTTCCTTGAACTTGGTGTGGTCGACGGCCATGATCGTGCTGGCCGAGACCTCCATCATCGCCTGGGCGATGTCGACCTCGCATTGATCGAAGGCCAGAAAGCCGCGCGCGGGATGCACCGAGGAGGCCGACAGGATCGCGTAATCGACCGACGCGCTTGCGATCACGTCAAAGGCATTGCGGTCGAACGCGGCGCCGTCGTGATTGCGCAGCTGCGTGCCCGCCATGAACACGCGGTTCCCTTCGATCATGGCAAGCTTGCTGGCGATGAAGGCGGAGTTCGTGACGACGGTCAGGTTCCGGCGGCTCTCAAGGGCCTGCGCCACGAAGGCAGAGGTCGAGCCGGTGTCGATGGTCAGTGAATCGCCGTCCCGGATCAGCCCCGCGACGCTGTTGGCGATAGCGGCCTTGGCGGCGCGGTTCTCGTGCATCCGCGCCAGAAAGGGCGGGTCCATCACGCTTTGGGTGCTGACCAGTGCGCCATGGACCTTGCGCAGCTCGCCGCGTTCCACCAGCGGCTTGACGATACGGCGAATGGTCTGGTCCGACACATCCAGAATCTGCGCCAGTTCCGAGACCGAAACCGTGCCGCGCAGGTTCACCGTGCTGAGAATATCGTGTTCGTATTTCGACATATCATCTTCAGTTTAGGTGGTTTTCTGAAGGAAGTTGAGCGGAAATTGGCGATTTAAATCAACAATAATCAAACCAATGCGACAAAAAGTGTTGATTTATGTTGAAATTGGCGCTGTATTTCGATGAACGGGTTTCATCGAAAGGTCTGACGGACATGACGGCGCATGCGGCAAAGCACCTGATCATTGGGGGCGGTATCATCGGCTGCTCGATTGCCTATCACCTTGCCAAGTCGGGGGAAAAGGATGTCGTTCTGCTCGAAAAGGCCTCGCTGACCGAGGGCGCCACATGGCACGCCGCGGGGCTGGTCGGACAGCTGCGCTCGTCGCGCAACACGACGCGGATGCTCAAGCGGTCGGTGGCGATGTATGATGCGCTCGAGGCCGAGACCGGCATGGCGTTCGACTGGAAAAAGGTCGGCAGCTTGCGGCTGGCCGCCACCAAGGAACGCTTGCTGGAGGCGCAGCGTCTGGCGACGATGGCGCGCAGCTTCGATCTCGACATGCAGATCATCACCCCGGACGAGGCCAAGGCTCTGTTTCCTTATATCGACGCTGCCGGTCTCGAGGGCGCTGCCTTTATTCCCTCGGACGGGCATGTGGACCCCGCCAGTCTGTGCCAGGCGATCGCGGCGGGCGCGCGCAAGCATGGCGCGCAGATCCGGCAGGGCGTGAAGGTCACCGATTTCGAGATCGTGAACCGCCGTATCACGAAGGTGATGACATCCGAGGGCGATTACGAGGCCGGGAACGTGATCCTGGCCGCCGGAATGTGGAGCCGGGAACTGGCCGCCAAGCTGGGGGTCACGGTTCCTGCCTGTGCCGTCGAGCATCAGTATATCGTGACAGAACCGCTGCCCGAACCTGAACTGGTCAAGGGGTTGCCGACCCTGCGCGACCCCGAACGCCTGGTCTATTACAAGCCCGATGCGGGCGGGCGGCTGGTGATCGGCGGTTACGAGGAAGGCACCCTGCCATTCGGCGACAACGGCATCCCCGGCGAATTCATCCGCCAGTTGCTGCCTGACAATCTTGATCGTTTTGCGCCGCTGGCCGAAATGGCGGGCGTGGTGACGCCGGTGGTCAACGAGGTCGGCATCCGCCAGGTCATCAACGGCCCGATCCCCTATTCGGCGGATGGCGATTTCGTCATGGGCTGGGCGCCGGAACTGGACAACCTGATGCTGTCAACCGGCTTCCTTTACGGGATCGCGGCGGGCGGCGGCGCGGGCGAGATGATCGCCGAATGGGTCGTCGACGGACGTCCCAGCCTTGATCTTTGGCCGCTTGATGTGCGCCGCTTCAGCCCGCATCACGCGACGCGCGCATTCATGTATCCGCGCGCGGTCGAACATTACGCGCATCACTACAAGATGCGCTATCCGGGGCAGGAGGCCGAGACGGCCCGCAACCTGCGCCTCAGCCCGCTTCATGACCGGCTCAAGGAGCATGGTGCGGTCTATGGGTCCAAGAACGGCTGGGAGCGCCCGCTGTGGTTTGCACCCGAAGGCGTCGAGCCCGTCGACCAACTGGCCTTCATCGACCCTGGCTGGAAGCAATATGCCGCCCAGGAGCACAAGGCAGTGCGCGAGGGCGTCGCGTTGATCGACCAGTCCAGCTTCTCCAAGTTCGAGCTGGTCGGCCCCGGCGCGCTCGAAGCTTTGCAGCGCCTCGCGGTGTCCAACATGGACAAACCCGTCGGCAGCGTGATCTACACGCAGCTTTGCAATGAACATGGCGGCATCGAAGCCGATCTGACCATCACCCGCACGGGCCCCGACCGGTTCTATATCGTGACCGGCTCTGGCTTTGGCGTGCATGACAGCGACTGGATTCGCCGCGCGCTGCCACAGGATGGCTCGGTCTACCTGAGCGATGTCACCTCTGCGCGGGCGGTGATCAACATCTGCGGCCCGAGAGCGCGCGAAGTGCTGCAAGCGGTCAGCGAGCACGATGTTTCCAACGCCGCTTTCCCCTTCGGCACCGCGCAGCAGATCATCGTCGGGGCCGCCCATGTGCAGGCCGTGCGGATCGGCTATGTCGGCGAACTCGGATGGGAGCTGCATGTCCCCACCGAATTCGCGCGCCATGTCTATGACTGCCTCTGGCAGGCGGGGCAGGCGCATGGCATCCGCGATGTGGGTTACCGCGCGATTGAATCGCTGCGCCTGGAGAAGGGGTATCTCTACTGGAGCGCCGATATCACCCCCGATTACACGCCGATCGAGGCAGGGCTGGGCTTTCGTGTGCATCTCAAGAGCAAGGGCGACTTCACCGGCCGCGCGGTGCTTGAGAAACAGAAATCCGAAGGCACGCGCCAGCGGCTCTGCACTTTCGTCTGTGACGACAAGCTGCCCATCACCGGGGGCGAGACCATCCTGCATGACGGCAAGACCGTGTCCGTCGCCTCGAGCGCGGGCTATGGTCACACGGTCGGCCAGACGATCATCCTTGGTTATCTGCCCGATGCGTTGGCGCAGGAAGCCGATTTTGAACTCGAGCTTTTCGGCGCGCGTCATGCGATCCGCCGGGTCGATGGGCAGCTCTACGACCCGGCCAATGAACGCCTCAAGGCGTGATACAACAGGGGAGACGACAAGATGAGGGATGACAATCGCGACAACGTTATCGCGGTGCTGCGCAAGGTGCCGGGATTCGAACAGACCACGCCTGAAACCTGCGAGATCGAGCGGCTGGGCGGGATGACCAATCTTGTCTACCGGGTCGAGACCGGCGGTCAGAACGTGATCGTGCGCATTCCCGGCGAGGGGACCGAAGCCTATATCGACAGGGCGGTCGAAATCCACAACACGCGCGTCGCCGCAGATACCGGGGTTTGCGCCCGTGTGATCTGGGCGGATGAAGCGACCGGCGACATGGTCTGCGAATGTATCATGGGGATCGTCACGATGACTCCCGAACTCTTCGCCAGTCGCGCGGGCGCGGCGGCACGCGCGGGCGCTGCGCTCAGGCAACTGCATGATGCAGAGACGCCCTTTCAGTTCCGATTCGAGCTTTTTTCGATGATAGACGACTATCTCGAGGTTCTCTCGACCAAGGATATCGAGCTGCCCGAGGGCTATGAGCAAGTGGTGGCCGAGGCCGCGCCGATCAAGCAGCTGCTGGCTGAAAACCCCGGCGAGCTCGTGCCGAGCCATTGCGATCCGCTCTGTGAGAACTTCCTCGATGACGGCACGCGCATGTGGATCGTGGATTACGAGTATTCCGGTATGAACGACGCGCTATGGGATCTTGGCGATCTCTCGGTCGAGGCAGGGATGAGCGACGCGCAGGATATCGAGATGCTGACCGCCTATTTCGGTGCGCCCCCCACAGCAGCACAGATCGGGCGCACGGTGATCTACAAGGCGATGTGCGATCTTCTGTGGACCCTCTGGGGCCTGATCCAGCATGCCGACAACAACCCTGCCGAGGATTTCTGGGCCTATGCCGTCAATCGTTTCGCGCGGTGCAAGGCGCTGATGAGCGATCCGGCCTTCGCGGGTCATCTGGCTGCGGTGCGCGCGGGCTGAAACTGTTCTCTCCAACTGGCGGGCGTGGCGGCTCCGGCCTCCATGCCCGCTTTTTTCGTCGCAGCGCACGAGTTTGACCGGTATTGCACGTCAAAGTTGCTTCCATTCTCCCGAGATCCGTCTAGAGTTTTTCTCAGACAGGGAGTGTCCGGATGGTGGATTTTTTCAACTTCATGGGTAACATTCCACCCTATTCGGAAAACGATACCACTGTTCACCGCCTCAACCGCCGGCATGATCTTCTGATCGGCCCATTCCAGCCGCAGATCGAGGGCGCGCGCATTCTTGACCTCGCTTGTCATGACGGGCGCTGGTCCTATGCGCTGGCCGCGGCAGGTGCCGAGCATGTTCACGGGGTGGAGGCCCGGCCCGAGCTGATCGAACGGTTCGCGGTCTTTCCTGAAACCGACTTCAAGTCGCGGGTGTCACTGCATTGCAACGATCTCTTTGACGAGCTTGAGACGCTGGTCGCGCAGGGTGAGCGGTTCGACGTGGTTGCCGTCTATGGCATCTTCTATCACGTCATGGATCACCTGCGGCTGCTGTCGCTTGCCAAGCAGCTTGAGCCGGAAATCATCATCATCGACAGCGAATTCATTGTCGTGGACAACGCCATGATTCAGCTCTTGCGCGAAGAGGTGTCCAACCCTCTCAATGCCGTGCCCGCCTCTGCCGGGCAGTCGCATACCGTGGTCGGTGTCCCCAGCCGCCGCGCGACCGAATTCATGGCCGAGGCCCTGGACATGGACATCGCATGGATCGATCACGCGCTTATTCTGGGCGACGACACCACGGGGATGAAGGACTATTTCCGCGACGGTCGCAAGGTGCGTGGCACCTGCGCCCTGGGTCGGCGCTGAGGCGCCGCAGCTCAGCCCGTTTCGGCCAGAAGCGCGATCAACTCGGCATGCAGTTCGGGCGTGGCGGCGGTCACGACGCGCCCGTCGGAATCGTAGGTAAGGGCGCGTCCCTGCCAGTCGGTGATGATGCCGCCAGCTTCGGTGATGATCGGGGCCAGCGCGAAATAGTCATAGGGCTTGAGGTCGTAATCCACCACGGCGTCGACCTGCCCGCTGGCGACAAGCGCATGGGGCTGGCAGTCATAGGAGAGCCGGCGCAACCTGCCCGCCCGCATCAACCGTCCGAACACATGCGGCGCCTCGGCATGGATCTTCTCGCCCTCGTTGATGAACAGCATGGCCCGGTCAAGCGCGGTTTCGCGCGACACATGGATCGGCGCGCCGTTGCGGGTGGCGCCCAGCCCGCGCGCGGCGGCATAGACTTCGCCGATCGCGGGCAGGCGGCAGATACCCAGAACCGGTTGCCGCTCACGGGTCATCGCCAGCAACATGCCGAAAAGCGGAACACCGGCGATGAAAGACCGGGTACCGTCGATCGGATCGACAACCCAGATATCGGCTTTGTCGAGTCCCTGGCTGCCGAACTCCTCGCCATAGATGCCATCCTGCGGAAACTCCGCCTGCAAGCGGGAACGGATGGCCTCTTCGGTCTCGCGGTCGGCGATAGTGACGGGGCTTTCATCGTCCTTGGTGATGATATCCAGTGTCCGGTTGAAATGCGCCAGCGAGATCCGGCTCGCCGCTTCGGTGATATCGAGCGCGGCGGACAGTCGGCGGCGCAGGTCATGCATCTCAGTCATGCGCCCGTCCCGCGGCCTTGTCAGCGACGGCGATCTCGGTGCCCCAACCCTGGGCGGCCTCGCGGATGTCCTCGGGCGGCGGGGCGTCGCAGATCAGCAGGTCGACCGATGCCGGCGGACCGATGGCGATCGGGGCGGTGCGTCCGAACTTGCTGGTATCCGCCGCCAGGATTCTTGTGGTGGAATTCGCCATGATCGCGCGTGAATACAGTGCCTCTTCCATGTCGAACAGCATGAACCCGTTGCGGGCATTGATCGCCGCCGCTGACAGGACCGCAAAATCGGTGCGGAACTGGCGCACGAAATCCAGCACATTCGCGCCGAACACGCCGCCGTCATGGCCGCGTAACTCGCCGCCTGGCATGAACACCCGGTTATTGTTCCGCGCCGCAAGGCTGTGGGCGACCGCGACCGAATTGGTGACCACCAGCAGTTCCTGATGCGCCTTCAGCGCCTCGGCGATGAAAGCGGTTGTCGACCCGACATCCAGAAACAGCGAACTGCCGTCGCCGATCAGCCCCGCCACATGGGCCGCGATGCGCTGCTTGGGGATGGGATTCTCGGCCATGCGCTGCGCGAAGTTCAGCTCGGTCGAGCCGTGCTGGAGCAGCACCCCGCCATGCACCTTGCGCACGAGGCCCTCATCCGAAAGCCGCCGCACGTTCCGGCGCACGGTTTCTTCCGAAACGTTGAGCGCCTCGGCAATGGACTGGATTCGCATGCTGCCCCCGGCGCGCGTGACCAGATCGATGATCTCGGCGCCGCGCTGCGAGGCGGGCAGGGCGCGGGTGTCGCTGGGGGGGTGGGTCAAGGGCTTGGTCATGTCGGGCTCCGCTGCGACCCTGTGGATTTTTAGGCAAAAAACCACAAAATCAGTCAAATACCAACATTAAAACCACAAAAAACAAAAATAAATATTGAAAACTCAGATACGCTGTTGGAAATTGTTTGATATGGCGCGGCGAATCGAAGGCTGTGAAAAGGGCCGTCGGCCAATAAACAAAAACACGGGGAGTTCTCAGAATGCGTCTTTCAACATTTGCGGCGGCAGCATGCGCCGGGCTGGTAATGGCCGGCTCGGCCTTTGCCGAAGCTGAATCACAAGAACCGATCAAGCTGACCATGCATGACTGGACGGGTCAGCTTCTGACCACGACCATAATGGGCAAGGTCCTGGCCGAGGCCGGATATAACGTGGAATACGTGCAGGCCGATTACATCGCGCAATTCGCCGGACTGAAAAGCGGCGATCTGCATGTGGCGATGGAGATATGGGAAACTACCGGCCGCGAGGCGATGGACGAGGCCATTGGGACCGGGCAGGTCGTCAACATGGGCGATACCGGAATGAAGGCCATCGAGGAATGGTGGTATCCCGCCTATATGGAAGAGGTCTGCCCCGGTCTTCCCGACTGGCAGGCGCTCAACGATTGCGCGCGGGAATTCGCTACACCCGAGACCGCGCCGATGGGCCGTTACCTTGGCGGGCCGGTAACATGGGGTGGTTTCGACGAAGAGCGCATCGAGTCGCTTGGCCTTGATTTCGAGGTGGTCCATGCCGGCACTGACGCAGCCCTCTTTGCCGAACTTGAAAGTGCCTATCAGCGCAAGGCGCCCATCGTGCTGTGGATCTATGCGCCGCATTGGGCGCCGACCAAGTACGAGGGCAATTTCGTGGCCTTCCCGCCCTATACGCCCGAATGCTACGAGGACCCTTCGGTCGGGATAAACCCGAACATGGCCTATGATTGCGGCAAACCCACGGGGCCGATCTGGAAAGTGGCGTGGTCGGGTCTTGCCGATAAATGGCCGGGTGCGGCCAAGGCCGTCGAGGCCTTTACCATCAGCAACGAGGATATGGGCGCGATGGTTTCCGCCGTCGATCTCGATGGCAAGTCACTGGACGAGGTCAGCGACGCATGGCTCGCCGCCAACAGTTCGGTCTGGCAGTCCTGGATCGCCAACTGAGCGACGCATGACCAATCCGGCGCGCGGGCCTTTCTGCGCCTGCGCCCGGGCCTTCCCTTCGCTTTAAACCGCCCTTCCCCCGGCGCGACCGGGATGGTGCGCCAGTGCCCGAGGATGACATGGAAAAACCGATCTTGCTGGATTGCCGGGGTGTCTGGAAGCTCTACGGCGCGGGTGCTCAGGATGCTTTCAAGCGTCACGGTGGCGCGCTGAGCTCCGAAGATATCCGCGCAGCCGGGCTTGTCGGGGCGGTCCGCGATGCCACCGTGCAGATCCGCCAGGGCGAAATATTCGTGATCATGGGGCTGTCGGGCTCGGGCAAGTCCACCCTGGTGCGCTGCCTGTCGCGATTGATCGAGCCGACCGCTGGCGAAATCCTGTTCGAGGGCCGTGATCTCCTGTCGATGACCGACAAGGAGATGATCGACATCCGACGCCGGAAAATGGGCATGGTGTTTCAGCACTTCGCCCTCCTGCCACATCTGACCGTGTTGCAGAACGCCGCCTTTCCGCTGGAGGTTCAGGGCGTGCCGCGGGCCAAGCGAGAGGCCCGCGCGCGCGAGGTGATCGAGCTGGTTGGCCTCAAGGGGCGCGAGGCCTATTATCCCCGGCAGTTGTCGGGCGGGCAGCAGCAGCGCGTCGGGATCGCCCGCTCGCTGGCCGTCGAGCCGGACCTGTGGTTCCTGGACGAGCCGTTTTCGGCGCTCGATCCGCTGATCCGGCGCGAGATGCAGGACGAGTTCCTGCGTCTTCAGGGGATGCTGCACAAGACCATCGTCTTCATCACCCATGATTTCGACGAGGCGATCCGGCTCGCCGATCATATCGCGGTGATGAAGGATGGCAGGGTCGTTCAGGTGGCCACCCCGGAAGAACTGGTGCTGAATCCGGCCACCGACTATGTCGGCGAGTTCACCCGCCACGTGCCGCGCTCCAAGGTGTTGACGCTGCGCAGCGTGATGACCCCCGGCGTGCCCGAGGGCGAGACCGCGGGCGAGTTACCCCAGACTCAGCGCATCGAGGCCGTGGCCGACCAGATCGAGTCCAGCGCCCTGCCGTTCCGGGTGGTGAACGCCGAAGGCGATGTGGTCGGTAGTATCGGGCGGCAGGCCGTCATTGATGTGCTGATCGGCCGGAAGCCGGCCCCATGACAGGGTGGCGCGATCATCTTCCGGGGCGCAGCGGCTGGTTCTGGCTGGCGCTGTTTGCGGCGACATGGCTGTTGTCGCGATATTCCTGGGATCTCTACAAGGCGTTCGATGCACGCTGGATCGTCAAGTTTCCGAGCGCCTACATCCTGCCGGTCGAAGCCCGCATCAGCGCGTTCATGCGTTGGCTGGTCGAGGATGCCGGTTTCGGTCTGTTCAGCTTTCGCGACGTGACGCGGTTCATCTCGATGCTGATCGAGATCCCCTATGATTTCATGCGCGACCTGTTGATCGACGGGTTTTCCACCGGGCTGGGCAATGCCGCCGTTCAGATCGCGCCCCCGCTGAGCTGGATCGCGATCATCGTGACGCTGGTCGCGATGGGCCATTACGCGCGCAACTGGAAGCTGGCTGCGCTGGTTGGGGGATGCTTTCTATACCTCGCGGTCTTCGGCCAGTGGGACAGCGCGATGGTAACCCTCGCTTCGGTGCTGATCGCGGTGCCGATCGGGTCGGTCGGGGGGCTGCTGCTGGGCATCTTGGCCTATCGCTCGCCACTGTTCGAACGACTGCTCAGGCCCCTGCTCGACCTCATGCAGACGGTGCCCGTCTTCGCCTATCTCGTGCCGATCCTGTTCCTGTTCGGCTTCGGTCCCGTGGCAGCGCTTGTCGCGACGATCATCTACGCGATGCCGCCGATGGTGCGGGTCACCATCGTCGCGCTGCACGGCGTGCCCAATGAGACCCGCGATGTCGGGGTGATGGTCGGCTGCACGCGCCGTCAGATGATGTGGAAAGTCATTGTGCCCTCCGCCGCGCCGACGCTGATGGTGGGCGTGAACCAGGTGATCATGCTGACACTCAACATGGTGATTATCGCGTCGATGATCGGTGCCGGGGGGCTTGGCTTTGACGTGCTGAGCGCGCTCAGGCGGCTTGATATCGGCGGCGGAATCGAAGCGGGCCTGGCGATCGTGGTGATGGCGATCGCGCTCGACCGGCTGAGCCAGGCTTTCGCCAGCCGCAATGTCGCAACCCGCGCGCCCGACCCGAACCGCAACCTGTTTCAGCGCCATCCCTGGGTTGCGACGGTGCTTCTGGTTGCCATCTGTACCTATCTTCTGTCGCAAGTCGCGCCCGCCCTGCAGGCCTATCCGGAGGCGGCGACCCTCTCGACCGGCGCGTTCTGGTCCGATTTCATGGGCTATATCAACGTGCATTTCTTCGATGTCTTCGAGACCATCAAGACCGCGCTTCTGTCTTACCTCCTGTTGCCCGTCAAACGTTTCTTCGTCGGCATTCCCTGGCCCTGGGGAATCATGGCGATGACGCTGATCGGCTGGCGTGCCGGGGGGCTGTGGCTGGCGGCTCTGAGCGGGATTCTCACGGCGCTGATCGCGATGGTGGGATTGTGGGACAAGGCGATGATCACCGTCTACCTTTGCGGTGTTTCGGTCCTGATCGCCTCGGCCATCGGCATCCCGATGGGGATCATGGCGGCGCAGAACGACACGGCCAACCGTGTGGTCGGGTCCTTCATCGATACGCTGCAGACCCTTCCGAGTTTCGTCTATCTCATCCCGGTTGTGATGCTGTTCCGGGTCGGGGATTTCTCGGCGATGATCGCGGTGGTGCTTTACGCGATGGCGCCAGCCGTGCGCTATGCCGCCCACGGCATCCGCAGCGTCGATCCCCAGCTTATCGAGGCCGGGCTCGTCTCGGGCTGCACGCCGCGTCAGGTGCTGTGGCGCATCAAGCTGCCGATGGCTATTCCCGAACTCCTGCTGGGCCTGAACCAGACCATCATGCTGGCCCTTTCGATGCTGGTGATCACCGCGCTGGTGGGTACACGCGACCTGGGTCAGGAAGTCTATATCGCACTCACCAAGGCCAATTCCGGGCAAGGCATCGTTGCCGGTCTGGCCGTCGCCTTCATTGCCATTGTCGCGGACCGGATCCTGTCGGCAACGGCCAGCCGCATGCGCCGCAAGATGGGACTTGAACAATGAGTGACGCCGCACAAGCCGCCCTTCAACGGGCGACATCCCTCTCGATCTGGACAGCGCCCGAGCAGGCCGAACTGCTGGGTGGCGGGATCACGAATTTCAATGTCGCACTCAGCGATCAGGGCCGCCGCTACGTGGTGCGCGTCGGGCAGGACATTCTTCTGCACCAGATCATGCGCTTCAATGAACAGTCCGTGCATCGCGCCGCGCAGGCCATCGGGATCGCCCCGGCGATTATCCATACCGAGCCGGGAATACTGGTGCTTGAACATGTCGCCGGGCGCACTCTTGACGAGGAGGCGGTGCGTGACAATGCCATGCTGGCGCGGATCGTGCCCATGCTCAAGCGTTGCCACACCGAGGCGGCGGCACAGCTGCGTGGGCCGGTGCTGACCTTCTGGGTATTCCATGTCCTGCGTGATTACGCCGCCACCCTGCGCGCCGACGGTTCGCGTCATGTGGGGCGGCTTGACGGTTTGCTGCGCGTTGCTGCCGATCTCGAAGACGCGGTCGGCCCGGTGCGGCTGGTCTTGGGGCATAACGACCTCCTGGCCGCCAATTTCCTCGATGACGACCAGCGGCTCTGGCTGCTCGACTGGGAATATGGCGGCTTCAATTCGCCACTCTTCGATCTCGCCGGGCTGGCCTCGAACAGCGAACTCGATCCCGAACAGGAACGCTGGATGCTTGAAACCTATTTCGAGACCGATCTGACCCACGAGCTGAACCACAGATATCACGCCATGAAATGCGCATCGCTTCTCAGGGAAACGATGTGGAGCATGGTTTCGGAAATCCACTCGGACATCGACTTCGACTACGCCGCCTATACCGACAAGAACCTGTCGCGTTTCGAAACGGCGCTGTCCGACTTTCAATCTATGCGAGGACCAAAATGAGCACTTTTCCGACAAGCGCAAAGGCCGTCATCATCGGCGGCGGCATCGTGGGATGCTCGACCGCTTATCACCTTGCGAAACTGGGCTGGAGCGAAGTCGTTCTGCTTGAGCGCAAGAAGCTGACCTCGGGCACGACATTCCACGCGGCGGGGCTTGTGGGCCAGCTGCGCTCGAACGCCAATATCACGCAGTTGCTCGGCTATTCGGTCGATCTCTACAACACGCTGGAACAGGAGACCGGCCAGGCGACGGGGTGGAAGATGAATGGCGGGCTGCGGCTCGCCTGCAACGAGGAGCGCTGGACCGAGGTCAAGCGGCAGGCAACAACGGCGCATTCCTTCGGCCTCGAGATGCAGCTTCTCACACCCTCCGAAGCCAAGGAACTTTGGCCGCTGATGACCACCGACGATCTGGTCGGCGCGGCCTACATGCCCACCGACGGGCAGGCGAACCCCTCGGATATCACGCTGTCGCTGGCGAAGGGCGCGCGCAAGGCGGGCGCGACGATTATCGAGGATACCAAGGTCACCAAGATCGAGCTGGAAGACGGTGTCATCAAGGGGGTGATGACCGAAAAGGGCTTTATCGCCTGTGAAAAGGTGATCCTGTGCGGCGGCCAGTGGACCCGCGATTTCGCCGCCAGCGTCGGGGTGAATGTGCCGCTCGTGCCTATGGAGCATCAATACATGGTGACCGAGCAGATCGACGGCGTCACATCGGACATGCCGACGCTGCGCGATCCCGACCGGCTGACCTATTACAAGGAAGAAGTGGGCGGCCTCGTGATGGGCGGCTACGAGGCCAACCCGATCCCCTGGGCGGTGAACGGCATTCCCAAGGGTTTTCATTACACGCTGCTCGATTCCAATTTCGATCATTTCGAGCAACTGGTCGAACTGGCGCTGGGCCGGGTGCCCGCGTTGGAAACCGCCGGGATCAAGCAACTGGTCAACGGCCCCGAAAGCTTCACGCCCGATGGCAATTTCATCCTGGGCGAAGCGCCCGAGCTCAAGAACTTCTTCGTCGGCGCGGGTTTCAACGCCTATGGCATCGCCGCTGGTGGCGGCGCGGGCATGGCGCTGGCGGAATGGGTTGCCAAGGGCGAGCCGCCTTTCGATCTGTGGCCAGTGGACATCCGTCGCTTTGGCCGCCCGCATTTCGATACCGACTGGGTGCGGACCCGCACCGTCGAGGCCTATGGCAAGCATTACACGATGGCCTGGCCCTTCGAGGAACACAGCTCGGGCCGCCCCTGCCGCAAGTCGCCGCTCTATGACAAGCTGCTGGCGAAAGGCGCGTGTTTCGGCGAAAAGCTGGGCTGGGAGCGTCCCAACTGGTTTGCGACCAACGGCACCGAGGCAAAGGACATCTACAGCTTCGGGCGACAGAACTGGTTCGAGACCGTCGGCGAAGAGCACAAGGCCTGCCGCGAGGCCGCCGTCCTGTTCGACCAGACTTCATTCGCCAAGTTCACCCTTAAAGGGCCGGATGCCGAGGCGGCGCTGAGCTGGATCGCGGCCAATGATGTCGCGAAGCCGGTCGGTTCGTTGATCTATACGCAGATGCTCAATGACCGGGGCGGCATCGAATGCGACCTGACATGCATGCGCGTGGCGCAGGATGAATATTACATCGTTACCGGCACCGGTTTCGCCACCCATGACTTCGACTGGATTGCGCGCAACATCCCCGCTGGGATGAACGCGCAGCTTGTGGATGTGACCTCGGCCTATGCGGTGCTGTCGCTGATGGGGCCGCGGGCGCGCGACATCCTTGAAAAGGTGACACGGGACGACCTGTCGAATGACTCGTTCCGCTTCGGCACCGCAAGGACCATCGGCATCGCCGGCTGCCCCGTGCGCGCCCTGCGTGTCACCTATGTCGGCGAACTGGGATGGGAGCTCCACCTGCCGGTCGAGTATGCCACCACCGTCTATGACGCCCTCAGCGAAGCCGGGCGCGAATTCGGGCTGCGCGATGCGGGCTACCGCGCCATCGAAAGCCTGCGACTCGAAAAGGGCTATCGCGCCTGGGGCTCCGACATCGGTGCCGATCACACACCTGCCGAGGCCGGTCTGGCCTGGGCGGTGAAGCTGAAGAAGAACATCGATTTCAAGGGCCGCGAGGCCGCCGAGGCGCAGCGCGACAATGGCGTAAAGAAAATCCTCGCCTGTTTCACCGCCGATCCCGATGTTGTGCTTTCTGGGCGCGAGACGATCTACCGCAACGGCGAGCGCGTTGGCTGGCTGACCAGCGGTGGGTTTGGCTACACGGTAAACCAGTCGATCGGTTACGGCTATGTGCGCAGCGACGAACCCATCGATCGCGCCCATGTGCTGAGCGGCGAATACGAACTCGAGGTCGCAACCGAGCGTGTGCCCTGCGCGGTGCATCTCGCCCCGCTTTACGATCCCGGAATGGAGCGGGTGAAATGCTGACCCAGGCAGGATGAGCGGCCCGCAGGACAATGCAGACGGCGCGACCGGCGGCGCGCCGTCGCGCGGGCGGCATTTCGGCTTTCTACTGTTGCCGGGCTTCTCGCATTACTCGTTTGCCGCCGCGCTCGAACCCTTGCGCAGCGCCAATATCCTCATGCGGCGTGACCATTTCAGCTGGTCCCTGATCGGGGCCGGGGGCGCGCAGGTGCGCGCCTCGAACGGGCTGTCGCTTGGCGTCGATCACGACGTCGCAGAGGCGTCGGGCTTCGATCACGTCATCGTTCTGGCTGCCAGCGACGTCGTGACCAGCGACACCGGCCGGATCGAGGCATTCCTGCGCTTTCATCACCGCCAGGGCGGGCATATCGGCGCGGTGTCATCGGGGGTAATGGTGCTGGCGCGCACCGGCCTTCTGGATGAGCGCGATTGCGCCGCCCATTGGGAGGACACACCGCGCCTGCGCACGGCCTTTCCCCGGATCAATGTGACCGAGAACATCTTTGTTCTAGACCGGCGCCTCGCGACCTGTGCGGGGGGTGCGGCGGGGGCGCATATGATGCTGGCGATCCTCGAGCGCGAGATCGGTCCGGGGCTGGCGCGCGACGTGGCCAGCCGCATGGTGATCGACCGCATCCGCGACGGCGAGGACGAGCTGAACATGCAGCCCCATATCCGCTACGGCACCTGGAACAGGAAGATCCTGAAGGCCATCGCCATCATGAACCAGAACATCTCCGAGCCGCTGCCGATGCGCGACATCGCGGCCTCGGCCCATGCCAGCGTGCGGCAGCTTGAACGGCTCTTTCGCAAGGAGCTGAACCTCTCGCCCGACAGGTTCTATCGCCATATCCGCCTCTCGCGTGCCAGACAGCTTCTGCGCTACAGCGAGCACAGCCTGGGGGAGATCGCGATGATCTGCGGCTTTGGCACGACGCGGGCGATGAAGGACAATTACGAGGCCTTCTTCGGCTATGCCCCGCGCGACGAGCGCCAGGCACCGGCTGCGCGCGCCACCGGCGGTTCACCAGGCGGGCGGGGCACCGTGCTGCACCATGTCAACGCGCAATACTGAACCGGGCGGCGCGGCGCATGGCTCGTCGCTGATTGTCTTCGATTTCGACGGGGTGATCGCGGATTCCCTCGCGCCTTGCGCCGAGGCCTGCCAGGCGGTTGCCCGCGACATGGGGTCGGGCCGCCGGCTGGCGCCCAACCCGTTTCACGATCTTGATCCGCTGACTTTCGAGACACTTGCCCGCGCCCTTTCATTGGATCCGGTGGCATTCGCTGACACCGTGTCGCGGCATCTGGCCGCGCGGCCCCATTATGCGCCGCTCTTTCCCGGCATGGATCGGGTGATCCATGCGCTCTCGCGGCGTGCCCATATCGCGATCGTCAGCGCGTCGCGTTCGGATGTGATCAGGGGCTTCCTTGAAACGCATTCCCTTGCCGGGGATGTCGCGCGGGTGCTGGGGCGCGATCATTTCGGCACCAAGGCTCAAAAGCTGGCGGCGCTGCGCCGCATCTGGCCCGAGGGCCGTTTCGTGATGATAGGCGACGGGATCAGCGACATGCACGCCGCCCGCGCGGCGGGTGCGGTTGCGGTGGGGGTCGGCTGGGGCTGGCAAGAGGCGCGCCAGCTTGGCGATCATGGTGCGGCGGTCATTGCGGACACGCCTTGCGCGCTTCTGGCGGTGCTGCGCGGGTTTGCGCCACACTGAACCGCGACATCCCTGCGCCACGAAAAAGCGCGGCGCAGGGATCAACCCGCGCCGCGCCCGTTTCATTCAGCCGATCAGCCCCGAAGGTCGAAGCGGTCGGCGTTCATCACCTTGGTCCAGGCGGCAACGAAATCCTTGACGAATTTCTCCTTGTTGTCGTCCTGGGCATAGACCTCGGCATAGGCCCGCAGGATCGAGTTCGATCCGAACACCAGGTCCATCCGTGTCGCCGTCCACTTGACCGCGTCGGTCTTGCGGTCGCGGATCTCATAGGTGCCGTCCTCGGCCTTCTGCCAGCGGTTCGCCATGTCGGTCAGGTTGACGAAGAAATCGGTCGTCAGCGCACCTTCCTTGTCGGTGAACACGCCATGCGACGTGCCGCCGTGGTTGGTGCCCATCACCCGCATCCCGCCGACCAGAACGGTCATTTCATTGGCGGTCAGGCCCATCAACTGGGTGCGATCCAGCATCAGTTCCTCGGGGCTGACGATGTAATCCTTCTTCAGCCAGTTGCGATAGCCATCGGCCAGCGGCTCCAGCACGTCAAAGGATTCGGCATCGGTCATCTCGTCGGTTGCGTCGCCACGGCCTGGTGCAAATGGCACGTCGATCTGGACACCGGCGGCCTTGGCGGCCTGTTCGACACCCAGGTTGCCCGCCAGGACGATCACGTCGGCGACACTCGCGCCGGTCTCGGCCGCGATCGGCTCCAGCACCGCCAGCACCCGCGCCAGGCGTTCGGGCTCGTTGCCCTCCCAGTCCTTTTGCGGCGCCAGACGGATGCGCGCGCCATTGGCACCGCCGCGCATGTCCGAGCCGCGGAACGTGCGCGCACTGTCCCAGGCGGTCGCGACCATGTCGGCCAGCGACAGACCGGATGCCGCGATCTTGGCCTTCACCGCCTCGACATCGTAGCTGGTGCTGCCTGCGGGCACCGGATCCTGCCAGATCAGGTCCTCTTGCGGCGCGTCGGGGCCGATATAGCGTGTCCGCGGGCCCATGTCGCGATGCGTCAGCTTGAACCATGCGCGCGCGAACACCTCGGAGAAGTAATCGGGGTTCTTGTAGAACTTTTCCGAGATCTCGCGGTAAACCGGATCCATCTTCATCGCCATGTCGGCGTCGGTCATGATCGGGTTGTAGCGGATCGAGGGATCCTCGACATCGACCGGCTTGTCTTCTTCCTTGATGTCGATGGGTTCCCACTGCCATGCACCGGCGGGCGATTTCTTGAGCTCCCATTCATAGTTGAACAGAAGGTAGAAATAGCCGTTGTCCCACTTGGTCGGATGGGTTGTCCATGCGCCCTCGATACCCGACGTGACGGTATAACGCCCCTTGCCGGTCTCGTTCGGGTTGGCCCAGCCAAAGCCCTGCTGGTCGACATCCGCCGCCTCGGGGTCCGGCCCCAGCAGCGACGCATCGCCATTGCCGTGGCATTTGCCGACGGTGTGGCCGCCTGCGGTCAGCGCGACGGTTTCTTCGTCGTCCATCGCCATGCGGGCGAAAGTCTCGCGCACCTGCGCGCCGGTCTTCAGCGGGTCGGGCTGCCCGTTCACGCCTTCGGGGTTCACATAGATCAGGCCCATCTGCACGGCGGCCAGCGGGTTTTCCATCGTCGAGGGATCGTCGACGTTCTCGTAACGCTCGTCGCTCGGCGCCAGCCATTCCTTTTCCGATCCCCAATAGGTGTCGGTTTCGGGATGCCAGATATCGGCGCGGCCAAAGGCGAAACCATATGTCTTGAGGCCCATATCCTCATAGGCGATGGTCCCGGCCAGAACGATCAGGTCCGACCAGCTGACCTTGTTGCCGTATTTCTTCTTGATCGGCCACAGCAGGCGGCGGGCCTTGTCGAGGCTCACATTGTCGGGCCAGGAATTGAGCGGCGCAAAGCGCTGGTTGCCGGTGGCGCCGCCACCGCGCCCGTCCGATACGCGGTAGGACCCCGCCGCATGCCAGGACATGCGGATCATCAGGCCGCCATAATGGCCCCAATCGGCGGGCCACCAATCCTGACTGTCCTTCATCAGCGCGCGCATGTCTTTCTTCAGCGCTTCGAAGTCGAGCTTTTTCACCTCTTCGCGATAGTCGAAATCCGGACCCATCGGGTTGGTCTTCGTATCGTGCTGATGCAGGATGTCGAGATTCAGGGCATTGGGCCACCAATCCATGTTGGATTTGCCGGCAGCCGTGTTGCCGCCATGCATGATGGGGCATTTGCCGATGTCGTTTCCGTCCATTTCTCTCTCCGATTCTTGCTGCGTGACTTGAACCAAGTTCGTGTCGCTAAGCTGTGATGCACCGGGGTGATTGCGAAGTCCATTCCGTTGGCCTGTGCTGGCCTTGGCAGGCCGTCAGGGAATCACCCGCACGGTGACGATGCCCTTGTGTAGCAAATCTCTGTCATTGGTTTAAGTTGCATTTACTGATCGTCATGATAATTTTAAATTATGAACAATGTGACCCTCAAGCAGCTTCGCTACTTCGAGTCCCTGGCCCGGCACGGCCATTTCGGGCGCGCCGCCGAGGCCTGCGCCATATCGCAGCCAGCGCTATCGGTTCAGATCCGCGATCTGGAACAAAGCCTTGGCATGGTGCTGTTTGAACGCGGCGCACGCCAGATCCGCCTGACCAGCTTTGGCGAGGAAATCGCGCTGCGGGTGCGCACGATCCTGCGCTCGGTGGATGAACTGGGCGATCTGGCGCGCGCCTCGCGCGACGGCATGGTGGGGCGGTTGCGCATCGGCGTGATCCAGACCATCGCGCCCTATCTTCTGCCGACGCTTCTGCGCAACCTTTCGGCGGCCCATGCGGGGCTCGACGTGCATGTGCGCGAATCCCTGACACCCCGCCTCATTCAGGAACTGTCCGAAGGGCGTCTCGATACCGCCATCGTCGCGCTGCCGGTCTCGGAGCCGTCCTTCAGCGAGGTGGCGCTCTTCACCGAAAAGCTGATGCTGGTGCGCCCGGCCGGCGATGCGGACAAACCCGTCCCCAGTCGCGACCACCTGCGCGAAATGCGCCTTTTGCTGCTCGAGGAGGGGCACTGCTTTCGCGATCAGGCCCTGTCATTCTGCAACCTGCAATCGGCTCTCCCGCGCGAGGGGCTTGATGGCAGTTCGCTCTCGACACTGGTGCAGATGGTGGGGGCGGGTATCGGTGTAACCCTGATCCCCGAAATGGCCGCCCCGGTCGAGACCCGCTCGGCCGACGTCTCGGTGGTGCCGCTGCATGCGCCACAGCCCACGCGCACGGTCGGCATGATCTGGCGCAAAAGCAGCCCTCTCGCCGATCAGTTGCAGGAAATCGCCCGGATCGTGAAGCAATCGGGCGCGGATCTGCGTCAGCAGCGCGAAGCGCTGGGCGAACCGGCCTGAACCGACCCTGAGCGATTGCCTCAGCCCGGCGGCGGCCCCAGCGTGCCGCGCAGCCGCAGATCGGTCTGCAACTCGACGCTCTCTGCCAGTGGCGTGCCGCTGCGCACCATCTCGATCAGCAATTGCGCCGCCTGCCGTCCCATCGCGCGATGCGGCACATGCACCGTGGTCAGCGCCGGATCGACCAATGTGGCGATCTCGATGTCGTCGAAACCCGTGATCGACACGTCGCCGGGCACATGCAGCCCCATGCCGCGCGCCATCTGAAGCGCCCCGGCGGCCAGCACGTCATTGCCGCAGATCACCACGCTCGGCCTCGGCACCCGCCGCATCAGCCGGGCAAAGGCCTGCCTCCCATGTTCGACGGAATAGGGCGTTTCGACCAGCGCCAGGTCATCACGCGACAGCCCCTGCGCCTCCATCGCATCGCAAAGTCCCTCGATCCGGGCGCGGGCACGGTCATTGTCCCGCTGCTCGGCGGTGATGGCCCCGATCTGGCGATGCCCCAGGCGGATCACCTCGCGCGCCAGGTCCTGCATGGCCTTGCGGTTGTCGAAGCCGATCGAGGGGCGCGTGGCGTCAGGGTCATGAACCCAAGCCACCAACGCGGGCACGCCGCGCCGGTCCAGGAACTGATAGATCGCATCGCTGCGCTGATGTCCGATCAACAGCAGCGCATCCGCGCCGCGCGCCACAAGGGCGCGGATCTGCTCCTCCTCGATCTCGGGGCGATAGGAGGAACAGGCCACCAGCAGGGTGACACCATGCGCGCGCAGCTCCTCCTGAAAGGCCTGGATGGCGCGGGCGAAAATGGCGTTGTCCATCGTCGGGATGATCGCGCCCACTGTCCCTGTGCGCCGCGCCGCCAGCGCGCGCGCCCCGAAATTCGGCGAATAGCCCAGCTCCTGCACCGCTGCCAGCACGCGCTCGCGGGTCGGCTTCGCGACCCTGTCGGGCGCGTTGAGGCAGCGCGATACCGTCGCCGTTGAAACCTGCGCGCGCTCGGCCACATCGGCCAGCGTCGCAACGCTGGCGCCCATATCCGCCTGACCCCTGTGATCGTTACCTTGTGACATCTCGTTCCACTGCGCACTGTTGTTTGGCCTTAACCGGTTGCGGCGGCCAATACCACGCAGTGTAAGCGCTTGCATGAAAAATTGTAAGCGCTTACATTCGAGGCGAATCGTCGGCCCGCCCGACGAGAGGGAGGATTGCATGTTCTTGCTGGTTGCCGCTGTGCTGTTTGGCGTCTTCGCGGCCAACGTCCTGGTCGGCTCGTCCGGGGGCGCGGCGTTCCTGAGCGACGTCGGCGAGATGCTTATGCTGCTTGGCGCCTCCAGCGCCTTCGTTGTGGCTGTCCTGCGCAGCGAAGCGGCCCGCAAGGCGAGGCGAAAGAAACAGGACATTCAAGGGAGGAATGGAAATGCCTGAAGAACACGAGGAACTCGCGTCCGAAGCGCGGCGCAACTTCATGAAGCTGGCCACCACCGGCAGCTTCACCGCGGCGATGGTCGCCGGGGCGGGCGGGATGCTTTGGTCGTCCCAGGCCAGCGCCCAGAGCGCAAGCGAGGAACGCGAGCGCGAACAGGCCGCCGATCACGTGCTGACGCTGGCCACAGAATACGTCATCGGCACCACACGCAGCTACCCGATGATGCAGCTCGACCTGAAAGAGAACCTTCAGAACGCCTCGAACGGCAAGATCTATGTCAAGCTGGCACCGGGCGGGCAACTCGGCGTCGGCTCGGCGCTGGCCCAGAAGGTACAGGGCGGCACAGTCAATGCCGGGCAGTTCTCGCTGTCGAATTTCGCGCCCTTCGCGCCTGCGGTCGACCTGATCAACCTGCCCTATTTCTGCGGCGCCAATCAGCGTTTCGTGAACCTTGTCACCTCGGATATCTGGAAATCCGAAGTGAACGCGATGGTCGAGCAGCGCGGTTTCCGCCCGATGTTTTATTTCTGCATCGACCCGCGCGTGATGGCCGTGCGCAAGGGCGGCGGCGGCCCGATCATGACACCGGGCGACCTGCAAGGCGTCAAGTTCCGGGTGCCGGGATCGAAGATGCTGCAACAGTTCTACCGCATGGCAGGCGCCAACCCCACGCCGGTCGCCTGGGGCGAGACCCCCTCGGCGATCAAGCAGGGTGTGGCCGATGCGCTCGATCCCGCGGTCGGGGCACTTTACGCCTTCGGGTTCAAGGACATCCTGAGCCACGTCACCTTTACCCAGGCCGTGCCAGACAGCCAGTGCTATGCCTGCAACCTCGAATGGTTCAATACCTTGCCTTCGGATGTGCAGGACGCCATCGACTGGGCCTCGGAAATGACCTTCCACCAGAACCTCGCCAAGGTGCCCTCGGCGCGCACATTCGCGATGGCCGAAATGGCCAAGTCGGGGGTCGAATTCCATTCGCTCAGCGAAGACCAGCTCGCCGAATGGCAAGAGGCCGCCGGGTTCCAGCGCTCCGAGTGGGACCCGTTCAAGACCGAACTGGCCGGGTCGATGGACACGTTCGACAAGCTGGCCGAGGCCGCCGGAACGCCGGGCCGCTACTACGTGCATGACGCGTAACGCCTGAAACCGGCCGGGCGCGCAACCTGCGCCCGGCTTTCCCAATTGTCGATGAACGCACCGGCCCTGAATATGCAGGGTCCGGGCTGGAAGGGTCCGCATGCTCAAGACGCTGGACAGGAACGCGGAACGCTGGGCGCTCTTGGTGTTCTACGTCATGCTTGTCGTCACGATGGCGGTCGAGGTGCTGCGGCGCGAGGTCTTCTCCTATTCCTCGATCTGGGGCGAAGAGATCGTGCGCTACAGCTTCATCTACCTCGCCTGGATCGGCGCGGCGGCGGCCGTGCGCGAACGTGGCCATATCCGCATCGACGTGCTGATGCATTACCTCGGGCCGCGCGCCAAGGCGCTGCTCTATATCTTCGGCGACCTGGTTATGGCCGCCGTCGCATTGGTGGCGCTCTACTGGTCATGGGAAACCGTGACCGTGTCCTACCGGTTCGACTCGGTCAGCCACGGGCTGCGGGTGTCGATGATCTGGTTCCTGATGGCGGTGCCGCTCGGCTTCGGCCTGATGGTGCTGCGCCTGGTGCAGTCTTTCCTGCGTGACCTGCGCGCCCTTCGTGACGGGACACCCGTCTACGAGGGCGACAAGATGTTCGACTGAAGGGGGACGGCGCGATGTGGCAGACCCTCAATCACTCGGTCGAACTTGGCTGGGACTTCTATGCGCCCATGATCCTGTTCGTGGTGCTGTGCGCGCTGGCGGTGCCGGTCTGGGCGGCCATCGGCGCATCGGCCATCATCATGCTGCTGATGTCGGGTGCGCTGCCGCTCAGCCTCGTGGGCGAAAGCCTGTTCGACGGCATCGACGCCTTTGCGCTGACCGCCGTGCCGCTGTTCATCCTGACCGGCGATGTGCTGGTGCGCACCGGGCTCAGCCGCAAGTTCCTTGATGTCGCCGAGGCGCTGACCTGCTTTGCCAAGGGCGGTTTCGGCTCGGCCACGGTGCTGGTCTGCGGCATGTTCTCGGCGATTTCGGGATCGGATGCGGCGGGTGCGGCGGCCGTGGGGCGGATGACCATCGACCGGCTCGTGGAATCGGGCTACCCGCGCCCCTACGCCTGCGCGCTGGTGGCGGCTGGCGCCTGTACCGGCATCCTGATCCCGCCCTCGATCGCCTATATCATCATCGGCCTCGTGCTGGGGATATCGGCTTCGACCCTGTTTCTCGCGGCGGTGGTGCCGGGGCTTGCGATCCTTCTGTCGATCCTCATCACCAATATCGTGGTCAACCGCATCTATGGCTACGAGGGCGGCGGCGGCATTGCGTTTCGCGACTGGCTGCGCAACCTGGGTCGGGCGCTGGCGTCGGGCTGGTATGCCTTCATCGTGCCCGCGATCATTTTCGGCGGCATCTTCTCGGGCAAGTTCACCCCGACCGAAGCCGGTGCGACGGCGGTTGTCGTCACTATCTTCATCGGCTTCGTTCTGGGCACGCTCAAACTGGCGGATTTCCCGGCCATGCTGGTCAGTTCTGCCAAGGTCAACGGGGTGATCCTGCCGATCATCGCCTTCTCACTGCCGCTGGCGCAGGCGCTCGCGATCCTCGGCGTGCCGCAGGGCTTCGTGCAGACGGTCACCAGCCTCACGGACGAGCCCGCGATCCTGATCCTCTTGATGATCGCCATTCTGATCGCGGCGGGCTGCGTAATGGAAACCACGCCCAATATCGTGATCCTCGCCCCGATCCTTAAGCCGCTCGCCGACGATATCGGCATGAACGAGATCCAGTTCTGCGTGATGATGATCACCGCGCTGGGCGTCGGCTTCATCACACCGCCGCTGGGCCTGAACCTGTTCGTGGTCTCGGGCCTGACCGGCGAATCCATCCTGCGCATCGCCGCCCGTGCGGTGCCCTTCGTCTTCTTCATGCTGCTGGTGGTGCTGCTGATCGCCTATGTTCCGGCACTTTCCACCAGCCTTCTGCCCGACATCTACAAATAGGATTTCCCATATGGCCCAAGAATACCTGAAAAAAGCCGCGCTGACCTCGCAATCGGGGGCGTCGGACGTGCATGAAACCGTCCAGACGATCCTCGACGATATCGAGGCGGGCGGCGATCAGGCGGCGCTCGATTATGCCGCGCGCTTCGATCAGTACGAGGGCAATATCGTCCTTACCCGTGACGAGATCGAGGCCGCCAAGGCCAAGGTGCCCGAGAAACTGCGCCGTGACATCGCCTTCGCCCATGACAATGTCCGCCGCTTCGCCACCGCGCAGAAGGAAACCCTGCGCGATATCGAGGTCGAGGTCGTGCCGGGCCTGATCGCGGGGCAGAAAAGCATCCCCGTCCGGGGCGCGGGCTGTTACGTGCCGGGCGGGCGCTACAGCCACATCGCCAGCGCGATCATGACCGTCACCACCGCCAAGGTCGCGGGCTGCTCGCATATCGTCGCCTGCTCGCCGCCGCGCCCCGGCATCGGCGTGAACCCGGCGATCATCTACGCCGCCGATCTCTGCGGCGCCGATACGATCCTGGCGATGGGCGGTGTGCAGGGCGTCGCCGCCATGACCTTCGGCCTGTTCGGCCTGCCGCCCGCGAATATCCTCGTCGGCCCCGGCAACCAGTTCGTCGCCGAGGCCAAGCGCATCCTGTTCGGGCGCGTCGGGATCGACATGATCGCCGGCCCCACCGACAGCCTGATCCTTGCCGATGCCAGCGCCGACCCCGAGGTCGTCGCGACGGATCTGGTCGGTCAGGCCGAGCATGGCTACAATTCGCCGGTCTGGCTCGTGACCGATGACCGTACGCTGGCCGAACAGGTGATGGAACTGGTCCCGCGCCTGATCGAGGACCTGCCCGAAGTGAACCGCCAGAATGCCGAAGCTGCATGGCGCGACTACGCCGAGGTGATCCTTTGCGCCGACCGCGAAGAGATGGCCGCGACCTCGGATTCCTACGCGCCCGAGCACCTGACGGTGCAGGCGGGCGATCTCGACTGGTGGTTGGGACGGCTCAGCTGTTATGGTTCGCTTTTCCTCGGCGAGGAAACCACCGTGGCCTTCGGAGACAAGGCCAGCGGTACAAACCACGTCCTGCCGACTTCGGGCGCGGCGCGCTATACTGGCGGGCTCAGCGTGCATAAATACATGAAGATCGTCACCTGGCAGCGCGCCACCCGCGAGGGCTGCAAACCCGTCGCCGAGGCCACCGCGCGGATTTCGCGGCTCGAGGGGATGGAAGGCCATGCGCGCACCGCCGATATCCGGCTGCGCAAGTATTTCCCTGGTCAGAACTTCGACCTGTCTGCCAATGGCTGACCCCGCGCGCCTCTTCGATCTGACCGGCAAGGTCGCCTGCGTCACCGGCGCCAGCGCCGGTCTGGGCCGTCGCGCCGCCAGCCTGCTTGCGGTGGCGGGGGCCGAGGTGGTCGGCGTTGCCCGGCGCAAGGACGCGCTACAGGACTGGCAAAGCGAGACCGGCGCACGCGCCGCGATCGTCGCCCATGATGTCTCGCAGCGCGACACGCTGCCCGATCTTGCGCGCCTTGTGGCAGAACCCTTCGGTCCGCCCGACATCGTCGTCCATGCCGCCGGGATCAACCGGCGCGAGCCTGCCGATGATGTGACGCCCGAGGGCTGGGACATCACCCTTGGCCTCAATCTGGCGACACCGTTCTTTCTGAGCCAACATCTCGTGGGCGCGATGAAGAAGAAACGCTGGGGCCGGATCCTCAATTTCGCGTCGCTCCAGACCTTCCGCGCCTTTCCCGACGGCATCGCCTATGGCGCCAGCAAGGGCGGTATCGCACAGCTGACCCGTGCGATGGCCGAGGCATGGTCGCCCCACGGCATCAACGCCAATGCGATCGGGCCGGGCTTCTTTCGCACCGAACTGACCGCGCCGGTCTTTAATGATCCCGAGCGCGCCGCGCGCAACGCCGCGGCCACCTGCATCGGGCGCAATGGCGAGGTCGAGGATATCGACGGCCCGCTCCTGTTCCTGGCGTCGCCGGCCTCGGATTACGTGACCGGGCAGGTGCTTATGGTCGATGGGGGGTTCACCGCACGATGAAGGCGCTTGTCTATACCGGCCCCGAAACGCTGACCTATCGCGATGTGCCCGAACCCGGTCCCGGCGATGGCGAGTTGCTGATCCGCGTCGAAAGCGTCGGCATCTGCGGCTCGGACATGCATGCCTATCTCGGCCATGACGAACGCCGCCCCGCGCCGCTGATCCTCGGTCACGAGGCGGCGGGCGTGATCGCTGCGGGTCCGCGCAAAGGCCACCGCGTCACCATCAACCCGCTGGTGACCTGCGGGGCCTGTCCGGCCTGCCTTGCCGGGCGCGACAATCTGTGCCCCTCGCGGCAGATCATCTCGATGCCGCCGCGCGAAGGCGCCTTTGCCGAGTGGCTGGCGATGCCCGAAACCAACCTCGTGGCGATGCCCGACCACGTGACCCCCGATCAGGCGGCGCTGGCCGAACCCATCGCCTGCGGCTGGCATGCCGTGCGGCTGGGGCTTGCGCGCCTCGCAACCGGTCACAGTCCGCGTGGATTGGTGATCGGCGGCGGCGCGATCGGGCTTGGCGCGGCGCTCAGCCTTGCGGCGCAGGGGGTGGCTGATGTCACCATGCTGGAGCCGAGCGCCCCGCGCCGCCGCTATCTCGAACTGCATTGCGACCAGAAGGTGCTTGCGCCCGATGCGCTGGACTCCGACGCGCTGTTCGACATCGTGATCGACGGCGTCGGCTACGAGGCCACCCGCGCACAGGCCTCTTCCCTTGCGCGTCCCGGCGGCGTGATCATGCATATCGGTCTCGGTGCGGCTTCGGGCGGGCTCGATATCCGTCGAATGACCCTTCAGGAAATCACCTTCATCGGCACCTATACCTATACCGCCGAAGATTTCCGCCAGACCGCGGCGGCGATGTTCGATGGCCGTCTTGGCGCACTTGACTGGACCCAGACACGCAGGCTCTCCGAAGGGGCGAGGGCCTTTGCCGATATCCGGCGCGGCGTGGTCGACGCGCCCAAGGTCATCCTGCGCCCCGGTTGAGAGGGGCGGGGCCTGGATGCGCGGCGCTCAGATCACCTGGATCACATCCTTGTCGATGGCCAGCATGTAACCGCGACGCGCGATGTTCTTGACCAGCAATTCGCTGACCATCTGGTTGCCCAGCGTGTCGCGCAGCCGCTTGATCCGTGTCGCCCCCGCCGCCTCGTCGCAGTCGGCGGCATTGCGCCCGGAAATCACCGCCTCGATCTCGGCGCCGGTCAGCACGTCGTCATCCATCCGCGCCTCGGCCAGAACCGCCAATGTCTCCATCGCCGCGGCGGTCAGTGTGAAGCCCATGTTGTTGAGGTAAACCGCGTTCTCCTCGCGGCTGATCAGCAGCGAACTGACCTGGATGCCCGACCGTTCGATCTGTGCCATGCGCCGGTTCATCGCCACCAGCATCACCAGGAACACCAGTGCCGCCACCAACAGCGCCGCCGCAAAGACCAGCAGCACGAATATCACCATCCGGTAACTGGTCAGCGTCTCGGAAAATGCCGTGCCCGACAGCGCCAGGATTTCCAGCAGCTTGATCTCGGCGTCGGCGGTGAGGGTGTCGTTCTCGACGAAGATGCGCTCGACCCGTGCGTTGAAGGCATTGGCGTCGGGCAGGCTCAGGAACAGGAAGATCGCGGCCAGCGACAGGATCGCCACGATCGCGACGACCCCGAGCACCACCACCCGGTTGCCCGAGCGGCGTGCCTCCGCGGCCGTTGCGCTTGTCTCCTTCAAGGGCCTGTCCTTCCTAGTTGTTCTTCACCGACAGCACCTTGAGCAGGGTCAGTCCCTGACGCGCCAGCATCTGTTGCAGCTGGGCGCGGGCGTTGGCCTTGGTGCATGGACCACTGATCTGCGCCACGTCGTAGAACAGTTCAAGCGGATTGTCGCGCTTGGCCTTGTATTCGGCAAAGCAGGCGGCCTGCGCCGTGGCGGCATTGGCCAGTGTCATGACCGTTGCGGTCGCGAGGATGATGATATTTCGTTTCATGCGAGAACCATGCGTGCAACCGCGCGGCTATTCAATATCCAAGGCCCGGCTCCGGGGCATATTGCACCGGTTATCCGATAACAACGCGGCGATATTGCCTGTCTTTCGCAGGGGGGCGCACCCTTGGGCATCAGCCTGACCCATGCCGGGGCGGGCGCTGCCGGATCGTCAAAGGAAACCACCGGCCCCCATGACAGCTGAAAGGACATCCCATGTTTCACCGCAAGTTCATCGCCGCCATTCTGGCCTCTTCCATCGCCATAACGAGCCTCACGGCCGCGCCCGCGCGTGCGGACAACGACGCCGCCAAGGTCATTGCGGGCGTTGCCGCGCTGGCGATCATCGGCGCCGCCGTCGCCGACTCGCGCTCGAACCGCAATGCTACCGTCTACCGTTCGCAGCCACAGCGCTACTACCCGCCCAGGACGGTCTATCGCTCCGCGCCGGTCACCCGTGCTGCGGTGATCCCGCACTACCGGGCCGCGCCGCACTCCTATCGTCCGGTCCACCAGCGCGGGTATCAGAAACACGCAGCCCCGCGCAGCCGTGTTGCCCTGCCCAATGCCTGTCTCGTGAAGGCCAACGGGCAGCGTTCCGTCTACAGTGCGCATTGCCTGCGCCGTCATGGTTATCGCTGAACCAGGCAAGAGAACCGGGCAGGTGAAAGGGAAGGGCAGGGCCCTTCCCTTTTGCATTTTGCGCGCCGCCATGCCATCAGGAAGCATGATCAACGGTCCCGACTTCTCGCTTGAACTTGCCGCGCAGGCCAGCGGCGCGCGCCGCATCGCCGGTGTCGACGAGGTCGGGCGCGGCCCGCTTGCCGGGCCGGTCACGGCAGCGGCTGTGGTGCTCGACATCGCGCGTATCCCCGAGGGGCTGAACGATTCCAAGCGCCTCAGCGCCAAACGCCGCGCCGAGCTGCATGACGCCATCTTCGCGATGGCCGAAGTGTCGATCGCCCATGCCAGCGTCGAAGAGATCGACATGATCAACATCCTGCGCGCCAGCCATCTTGCGATGGAACGCGCCATCGCAGGCCTGTCCAGCGCACCCGATCTCGCGTTGATCGACGGCAACATGATCCCGCGCGGACTGACGGTTCCCGCCCAGGCGGTGGTCAAGGGCGACGGCAAATCACTCTCCATCGCGGCGGCCTCGATCGTGGCGAAAATCACCCGTGACCGGATGATGTGGGATTTGGCGCAACAGTTTCCGGGCTACGGCTGGGAGACCAACGCCGGATACCCGTCGAAAAGCCACAGGGAGGCGCTTCAAAATATTGGGCTCACCCCTCACCATAGACGTTCCTTCAAACCCGTCCACAATATCTTGTATCAAGAAAAATCAATAAGTGACTGATTCAAAAAAGAAATTGACGGCGAATCGGCTTTGACTCATCTTTGTCCTCAACCAACCAGAGCGCAGGAAGCGCCGGGGACAGAGGCAGAGAATGAAAACGATGACCAAACCGACGGGCGCAGATGCGCTCCCGCTCAACACGATTCTCGATGGCGACTGCATCGAGGCGATGAACAGCCTTCCCGAGGCGTCCATCGACCTGATCTTTGCGGATCCCCCCTATAACCTGCAATTGCGCGGCGATCTGCACCGCCCCGATAACAGCGCCGTCGATGCGGTCGACGACGCCTGGGACCAGTTCGCCAGCTTCGAGGTCTATGACACCTTCACCAATGAGTGGCTCAAGGCGGCCCGCCGGCTGCTCAAGCCCAATGGCGCGATCTGGGTGATCGGCTCCTATCACAACATCTTCCGCGTTGGCGCGGCGTTGCAGAATAACGGCTTCTGGATTCTCAATGACGTGGTCTGGCGCAAATCCAACCCGATGCCGAATTTCCGCGGCAAGCGCCTGACCAATGCCCACGAAACCATGATCTGGGCCAGCAAGCAGGAAGGCGCGAAATACACCTTCAACTACGAGGCGCTCAAATCGCTCAATGACGGGGTGCAGATGCGCTCTGACTGGGTGCTCCCGATCTGCACCGGTCACGAGCGCCTGAAGGACGAGAACGGCGACAAGGCCCACCCGACCCAGAAACCCGAGAGCCTCTTGCACCGCGTTCTGGTCGGCAGCACCAATCCTGGCGACGTCGTGCTTGATCCGTTCTTCGGCACCGGCACCACCGGCGCCGTCGCCAAGATGCTCGGTCGCGACTATATCGGGATCGAGCGCGAGGCCAGCTATCGCAAGGTCGCCGAAAAGCGCCTTGCCAATACACGCAAATACGACCGCGAGGCGCTTCAGGTCTCGGCCTCCAAGCGCGCCGAACCGCGCGTGCCCTTCGGCCAGCTGATCGAGCGCGGCATGTTGCGCCCCGGCGAGGAACTGCTCAGCATGAATGGCCGCCACAAGGCCAAGGTGCGCGCCGATGGCACCCTGATCGGCGATGATGTCAAAGGCTCCATTCACCAGGTCGGTGCCGCGCTCGAAGGCGCGCCCAGCTGCAACGGCTGGACCTACTGGTGCTTCAAGCGCGACGGCAAGACCGTTCCGATCGACCTTCTGCGCCAGCAGATCCGCGCCGAGATGGCCGAACGCCCGATCTGATCTTCACAAAATGCGAACACCGCCGGTGCCCGTGGCCTGACATCACGGGCACTCTACCTCTGCCCCGCCTTCTACGGCGGGGCTTTTTTGGTGGTGTGGGCCTGCCTGCCCTCAGAACAGCCCTTCGGGCGGGTCGGCAACGATGCGCCCGCTGGTCAGATCGACGGTCGGCACCGCCTCCCGGGTGAAGGGCATCAGAACGCTGGCCGTCATGCCGGGGGCATGGATCTCCAGCAGGTCTCCCGCCCCGTGGTTCAGCACCGCCTTGACCCGTCCCAAAGGCGCGCCGCCGGTATCGAACACCTCCAGCCCGATCAGGTCGGCGTGGTAGAACTCGTCATCGGGCAGGGCGGGCAAGCGGCCGCGGTCGGCATAAAGGCGGACACCACGCAGCGCGTCGGCCTGTTCCTTGGTGTTCACGCCCGAGAGCCGCGCGATCAGCGCGCCCTTGCCGCTCTGTCCGGTCAGCGTGATCTCGAAGCTCAATGCCCCGTCCTCGCTTTCCAGTGGCCCATAGGCGGCGATATCCTCGGGCTCGGAGGTAAAGCTCTTGAGGCGCAGCTCGCCCTTGACGCCGAAAGCGCCCGCAATGGCGCCAAGACAGATGCGTTGTGCGTCGCTCATCCCGTTTCTCCCCGACAAAGCCCGCCGCTCACCGTGCCACCCGCCTCGGTGCAGCGTTCAAGATGCTGGTAGCGTTCATAGAACACACCGGCGCTGAACAGAACCACCATCAGGATCAGGGTGCGGACCGGACGCAGCATGGCCTATCTGATCTCTGTCGGCAGGTGACCGCGCCGGTCTTCCCAGCCGGCACGCTCAAGTTCGGGGGTGTCGCTCACCGCTTCGGGCCAGCCGACGCACAGATACCCCACCAGCGCCCAGCCTTCGGGCACCCGCAGGTCACGCGCCAATTGGCCCGGATCGAGGATCGACACCCAGCCGACGCCCAGCCCGTAGCTGCGCGCCATCAGCCAGAAATGGGTGATCGCGCCCACCACCGAATAGCGGCGCATCTCGGGCATGGTCCCTGCACCCAGCCCCGCGCCCTTGTCGGTGCTCTCGTCGCAGAACACCGCCAGCTGCACCGGCGCGTCGGTCATGCCCGACAGTTTCATGCGGCTGTAGAGCTGCGCGCGCTCGCCATCGTAACCCGCAAGGGCGGCGTCATTGGCGGCACTGTAGTTTTCCAGCGCGGCCCGGCGCGCCGCCGGGCTCTCGACCCGGATGACGCGCCAGGGCTCGCTCAGCCCGACCGAGGGGGACAACAGGAACGTATCGAGGCAGGCGCTCAGCACCGCCTCGTCCACAGGGTCGGTGCGGAAGCGGCGCACATCGCGCCGCCACCGCATCAGGTCGATCAGCCCGGCCTGGAAATCCGGGGTGAAACGCGACATGCCCGATCCCCCTTTGCCAGCTTATTCCTCGCTGGCGGCCTCTTCGGCGGGTGCTTCTGCCGGTGCTTCCTCGGCGGGCGCGGCGGCTTCGGCGGCCTTGGCGGCTTTCTCCTCGGCGCGTTCCTTGGCCTTGGCGCCCGGCGTGCCCTTCTTGGGGTTCGAGCGGTCTTTCTTGGCCAGCACGCCTGCGGCTTCCAGCATCCGTGCGATCCGGTCCGACGGCTGCGCGCCCTGGTCCAGCCAGTATTGCACGCGCTCCATCTTCATCTTGACGCGGTCTTCGCTGTCCTTGGGCAGAAGCGGGTTGTAGGTGCCCAGCTTCTCGATGAAGCGGCCATCGCGCGGCATGCGGCTGTCGGCGGCGACGATGCTGTAATGGGGGCGCTTCTTGCTGCCGCCACGGGCGAGACGAATTTTCATGGCCATTGGGATATCTCCTTTTGAAATGGCGTGGGTTCGGTGCGTTTAACCTTGCACCTTACGACTGGTGTTTCTGGTGGTGCCGAATGACTTCGGCGATGATGAAGTTCAGGAACTTCTTGGCGAATTCCGGGTCCAGGTCGGCCTGGGTCGCCAGGTCTTCAAGCCGTGCGATCTGCTGCGCCTCGCGGGCGGGATCGGACGCGGGAAGGTCGTGATCGGCCTTGAGCCGGCCCACCGCCTGGGTGCGCTTGAACCGCTCGCCCAGCGTATAGACAAGGATCGCGTCCAGCCGGTCGATGCTGTCGCGGTGGTCCTTCAGAAGGGCGGCGGCGCGGGCGGTGGCGTCATCAGTCAAGGGGAAACCCTTTCGGTTGGAAAAGCGGGTCGCAGTAATGGTCGATCTCCATCTCGATCCCGTCGGCCAGCTGGCCGGATTTCAGCGTTTCGGGGGCAGGGTGGCGATAGACCGCATCATTGCCGTCGATGGTGGCGGCATCGTGGTCCTTCTTCGCGCCCAGCCGTTCCGCAAGGCGGATCGAATCGAGGTTCTTGGGGTCGATATAGCTGACCGCCCCCTCCCACCCGAGCTCGCGGTAGAAATACCCCCGCGCTGCGTGGGTCGCCTCCAATGCGTAGCCGTGCCCGCCCTTTTCGGGCCAGATGATCCAGGCGATCTCCTGCTCGGGCCAGCCTGCGGGAAACCAGCCGCCGGCCATGCCGAAGGTCTCGTCGGTCTTCTTGTCGTGGATCATCCACATGCCATAGCCGCGAATGTTCCAATGGCCGATCTCGGCGGCATAGAGCATCCAGCTCTCGTAGCGGTTCAGCGGCCCGCCCATGAAGCGCGAGCGATACGAACTGAACGTCGCCTTGAAATCCGGGTAATCCTCGGGTGCGGGGCCGCGCAGCACAAGACGGCGGGTTTCCAGCGTGGGAATGCGTGAGGTGTGCATCAGGCGTAGGCCTCCATACCGCCATCGACGGGATTACCGGGGGCAATGTGGCGCCAGATCTCGATCGGGCCGTAGATGGGATCGTCATACATCTGCTCGAACCCGGCCCCGAGGCGCCTTGCAACGGCCTTGGACGGTTCGTTTTCGGGGGCGATCTGGGAAATCGCGGTGTCCCAGCCCAGGATGTCATAGGCATGGGCGCGCGCGGCCAGCGCCGCCTCGGTCGCAAAGCCCTTGCCGGTTGCATGCGGCATCAGGGTCCAGCCGATTTCACGCCCGAACCAGCCATGCGGATACCAGAGCCCGACGCGGCCCATATAAGTGCCGCTGGACTTTTCCTCGACCCCCCAGAACCCGAACCCGCGAAATGCCCAATGCCCCATCAGCATGGCAAGGTTGCGCCAGACCTGATGCGGTTGGGTGGGGCCGCCGACAAAGCGCGAGGCATCCGAGGCGAAGAAATCGCGCTCATGCTCGAAATCGCTCTCGCGCGGTTCGCGGAGGATCAGGCGCTCGGTCTCAAGCGAGGGAATGGTGAACGAAGCTGTCACGTCGGGTCACTTCTTCTTGCCAAAACCGCTGAGACCGGGCGGCAAACCGCCGCCGCTGCCAAAACCGCCCATGCCGCCCGGCATCTTGCCGCCCATGGCCTTGGCGGCCTCTTCCATCGCCTTGGGATCATTCATGTCGGGCATGTCGCCCTTGCCGAACATGCCCTTCATGGCCTGTTTCAGCATGCCGCCTTTGCCCATCTTGCCCATCTTCTTCATCATGTCGCCCATCTGGCGCTGCATCTTCAGAAGCTTGTTGAGCTCGGACACTTCCAGCCCCGCGCCCTTGGCGATCCGCTTCTTGCGGCTCGCCTGAAGCAGTTTGGGGTTGGCGCGTTCCTTCTTGGTCATCGACTGGATCAGCGCGATCTGACGGACCAGCACCTTGTCGTCGATCCCGGCGGTTTCCATCTGCTTGGCCATCTTGCCCATGCCGGGCATCATGCCCATCACGCCTTCCATGCCGCCCATCTTCTGCATCTGCTCAAGCTGCATCTTCAGGTCGTTCATGTTGAACTGACCCTTCTGGAAGCGCTTCATCATGCGTTCGGCCTGTTCGGCCTCGATGGTTTCCTGCGCTTTTTCCACCAGGCTGACGATGTCGCCCATGCCCAGGATGCGCCCGGCGATGCGCTCGGGTTCAAAGGTCTCGAGCGCGTCCATTTTCTCGCCAAGGCCGACAAAGCGGATCGGCTTGCCGGTGACCGCGCGCATCGACAGCGCCGCGCCACCGCGCCCGTCGCCGTCCATCCGCGTCAGCACCACGCCCGAAACGCCGATCTTGTCGTCGAACTCCTCGGCCACGTTGACCGCGTCCTGGCCGGTCAGGCCATCGACCACCAGCAGGGTTTCGCGCGGGTTGGCCACGTCACGCACGGCGGCGGCCTGCGCGATCAGCTCCTGGTCGATATGCAGCCGCCCTGCGGTATCCAGCATGTAGACGTCATAGCCGCCAAGGCTGGCCTGCGTCTTGGCGCGCTTGGCGATGGCGACCGGGTCCTCGCCCTTGACGATGGGCAGGGTGTCGACCCCGATCTGACGCCCGAGGATCTCGAGCTGCTCCATCGCGGCGGGCCGGTTCACGTCCAGCGAGGCCATCAGCACCCGCTTGCCGTCACGCTCCTTGAGACGCTTGGCCAGCTTGGCCGTGGTGGTGGTCTTGCCCGAACCCTGCAAACCGACCATCAGGATCGGCGCGGGCGGGTTGTCGATCTTCAATGCGCCGGGATCGCCTTCGCCGGTCAGGGTGTCGACCAGCGCGTCATGCACGATCTTGACCACCTGCTGACCGGGTGTCACCGATTTCGTCACCGACTGGCCGGTCGCCTGGTCCTGCACCTTCTTGATGAATTCGCGCGCCACCGGCAGCGAGACATCGGCCTCCAGCAGGGCGACACGCACCTCGCGCAGGGCGGTCTTGACATCGTCCTCGCTCAGCGCGCCCTGGCGGGTCAGGCGATCAAGGACACCCGAGAGGCGTTCGGACAGATTTTCAAACATCTCAAGCGCTCCTTCGCCCGTTGCGTTATGGCCCCTCAGATAAGAAGAACCGGCCCATATGCCAATCTCCCCCGTGGGCGAAACTCGCTGACGGGGGGCGATCCCGGCCAAAGGCCATGGGACCGGAAGCTTGACGGACTTCCGGAATATCCGCGGCAATTACTGCGCGCGCGCGCCGGAGTCAATATAGGAGGGTGATATGGTTTGGGCGGGCGCTGTCCGCCCGGTGGCTGGCGGGGTTACGCGTCACCGCGCCTCCACCGGCCGGGACGGCCCTCAGGCCGCCTTCTTGAGCGCCTCGATCTGACCGGCGGCCTTTTCAAGGCTGGCGGCGGAATCCAGCGCCAGCTGATCCGCGGCCACAAGCGTCACGTCATCAAGCCCGATAAAGCCCAGGATATGGCGCATATAGGTGCTGGCAAAGTCGATCTCCGACCCCGCGCCGGTCCCGCCCGACGCCATCGCAAGGATCACCTGCTTGCCCTTCAGCAGCCCCTCGGGACCGGCCTCGGAATAGCGGAAGGTGACGCCGGCGCGGCAGACCTGGTCGATCCACGCCTTCAGCGCGGCGGGCGGTGCGAAATTATAGACGGGCAGCCCGATCACGATGGTATCGGCGGCCTGCAACTCCCCGATCAGCTCGTCCGACAGCGCCAGTCTTTGTTTCTGGGCCTCGCTGCGGCTGGCGGCATCGGTGGTGTTGGCCTCCACCCAGCTTTCATCCAGCTGCGGCACCGGCGTTTGCGCCAGGTCGCGGTGGATCACCGTCGCGTCCGGCCAGCGGTTGACGATCCGTTCGCTCAGGTCGCGGGTGACGGAACCGGCGCCGCGGGCCGAGGCGTCGAGTCGAAGGATGGTCTGTGACATGGGGTATCTCCGCTAATATGGGTTTATCGATCTGCTGCTCGAATAAATCGGTTCTTCTCTTTTCAAACGCAACCTTTCATGAGAAACAGGAACTGTTTATAAATGCACATACAGCCGCCGGATTTGACAGATGGATAACTGGGACGAGATTCGCACTGCCTACAACGTGGCCCGTATCGGCACGGTCAGCGGCGCCGCCGAGGTTCTTGGCGTGCATCATGCCACCGTCATCCGCCATATCGACGCGCTCGAAGGGCGGCTGGGGGTCAAGCTTTTTCAGCGCCACGCGCGCGGCTACACACCCACCGAGGCAGGTGAGGACCTGCTGCGTGTCGCGCAGGCCACGGATGACCAGTTCGCGCAGCTTTCGGGCCGCATCAAGGGGCGTGGAAACGATGTGTCTGGCGAACTGGTGGTCACCTCGCTGGGCGGCCTCAGCCATCTTCTGGTTCCGGTGCTGGCCGAATTCCAGACAGGTTATCCCGACCTGGTGGTCCGCTACCTGACCGGCGACCGCCTCTTCCGGCTGGAATACGGCGAGGCCCATGTGGCGATCCGCGCCGGGTCGGTGCCCGATCAGCCAGACAATGTGGTGCAGCCCTTCTTCAAGCAGAAGATCACCCTTTTCGCCGCCGATGGTTATATCGCGCGCCACGGCCTGCCCACATCCGAGGCCGACCTGCGCGATCATTACTTCGTCGGCCCTGACGACGCCAATTCCCGCGCACCGTTCTTTCGCTGGATGCGCGATACGATCCCCACCGCGCATGTCATCTTCCGCAGCGGCGATGTCCACGCGCAGCGCCGTGCCATCAAGGAGGGCGCCGGGATCGGCTTCATGTCGCGTCTCCAGGCGCGCGAATTGGGCGGCCTCACCGAAATCCTCCCGCCGCGCGATGACTGGTCAGCGCCGCTCTGGCTGGTCACCCATATGGACCTCCATCGCACCACCAAGGTGCAGGCCTTCCTGACATTCCTGAAGGATCGCGCCCGGCACTGGGACGACACATGAGCCAGGCCCTTCGCGGTCACCTGGCGATGCTGGCCTTTTCAGGGTTGATCGCGGGCTCCTTCGCGCTGGGGTCGATGGCCGCGGGGGATATCGCCCCCACGGCGCTCAACGCGGTGCGCTTCATCATCGCGGCGGTGATCGTCGGGATCGCCGCCCACCTCACTCACGGTCTTGAACGCCGCGCGTTTCGCGCACCCTGGCGCTATCTCGTGCTCGGCGGGGCGATGGGGCTCTACTTCGTGCTGATGTTCGAGGGGCTCAAGACCGCCAGGCCGGTCTCGGCGGCGGCGGTGTTCACGCTCACGCCGCTGGTGGCGGGGCTTTTCGGCTACCTGCTGCTGCGACAGGTGATGACCCGCCGCATGGCGCTGGCGCTCGGCGTGGGTGCGGGCGGGGCGCTCTGGGTGATCTTCGACTCCGACCTGTCGGCGCTGATGGCGTTCGAGATCGGCCGCGGCGAGATGATCTATTTCTGGGGCTGCGTCGCCCATGCCTTCTATACGCCGATGGTGCGCCGCCTCAATCGGGGAGAACCGCCGGTGGTGTTCTCCTTCGGTGCGATGATTGGTGCTGCGCTGCTGGTGACGCTGGCGGGCTGGAGCGACCTTCGCGCGACCGACTGGGCCAGCCTGCCGCCGATCGTGTGGATCACGCTGGCCTATGTGTCGCTGGCGGCCACGGCGATGACCTTCGTGCTGCTGCAATACGCCTCGCTGCGCCTGCCAAGCGCCAAGGTCATGGCCTATACCTATCTCACGCCGGTCTGGGTCATCTGCTGGGAGGCGGCGCTGGGCCACGGCCTGCCGCGTGCGATGGTGTTCTTGGGGGTGGCGATGATCGTGCTGGCGCTGGTGCTTCTGCTCAAGGACGAGCACCCGGCCTGAATGACCCCGGCGCCGCCGCCTCAGCCGTCCTGACCGGCGGTGTCGTTGCCCGGAAACTCGGTGGCGAGGAACTTCTCGAACGCGTCTAGGTTCACAGCCTCGAACTGGCCGAAGCTCTGCATCCATATGCTGGCGTCGCGCAGCGCGTCGGGTTCAAGCTGGCACCACTTCACCCGACCCCGCCTTTCCTGGCTGATCAGCCCCGCGCGGCTCAGGATGCCAAGATGCTTCGACACCGCCGCCAGCGACATCTCGAAGGGCTCGGCCACGTCGCTCACCGCCATGTCGTCTTCCAGCAGCATCGACAGGATCGCCCGCCGGGTCGGATCGGCCAATGCGTGAAAGGTGATGTCAAGGCGATGGGACATGGCTGGCATTAAGCGCGCCTTCCGGGTTTCGTCAACCGTTTGGTTGAATATGGCAAATGCGCCGGAATCGCCCGGTCCGGGGTTGCGGCAGAATGGCCGCTCGTTTTTGCGGTTGGTAAATATATTGATAATTCAACAGGTTGTTCCTGTTTCATCGGGGCGCTTCGTGCGCTTGACTCGGTTGGCGGTGCCGCTTAGCAAAGGCGCAACCATTCCAAGGGGTGAACCACCGTGACCGATCCCGACGAAAGCGAGCGCCTGGCGCGGCTTGAGGACAGGATCAAGGCTCTCAAGGCGAGCAAGGAACCACGGCACCATTCCGAGGAACACTACAGCCAGGCGCAGGTCGGTTGGCGAATGGTGACGGAACTCGTGGCCGGTCTGATGATCGGTTTCGGCATCGGATACGGGCTCGATGTGCTGTTCGGCACGCTGCCCATCCTGCTGGTGCTGTTCACGATGCTGGGGCTTGTGGCGGGCATCAAGACGATGATGCGCAGCGCCCGGGAACTCCAGCGACAGGAAAGCGCCCGTCAGGGCGACGGTAACGACAACGCCGCGGACGCGGGCGGCGAGAAGAGGACGAAAGATGGCGACTGAAGCGCATGGCGAAGAGGGCGGTCTGGTTTTCCACCCGATGGATCAGTTCATCATCAAGCCGCTCTTCGGAGACGGCCCGGTGGGCCTGTTCACGATCACCAACGCAACCCTCTGGATGGCGCTCACCGTTCTGGCCGTGATGGCGCTGATGGTGCTGGGCACGTCGAAACGCACGACGATCCCCGGCCGGATGCAGTCGGTCGGTGAACTGGCCTATGGCTTCATCTACAAGATGGTCGAGGACGTGGCCGGCAAGGACGCCGTCGGCTTCTTCCCCTATATCATGACGCTGTTCATGTTCATCGTCTTCGCCAACTTCCTCGGCCTCCTGCCGATGTCCTTCACCACCACCTCGCATTTCGCGGTGACCGTGCTGCTGGCGCTGATGGTGTTCTTCACGGTGACGATCGTCGGCTTCGTCAAGAACGGCAGCGCCTTCCTCGGCCTCTTCTGGGTCAAGAGCGCGCCGCTGGCGCTGCGCCCGATCCTGGCCGTGATCGAGATCATTTCCTACTTCGTGCGCCCGGTCAGCCACTCCATCCGTCTTGCCGGCAACCTGATGGCCGGCCATGCCGTGATCAAGGTTTTCGCCGGCTTCGCCGCGATCGCGGCGGTCAGCCCGATCTCGGTCGTCGCGATCACCGCGATGTACGGGCTCGAAGTCCTCGTGGCCTTCATCCAGGCCTATGTTTTCACGATCCTGACCTGCGTTTACCTCAAGGATGCGCTGCATCCCTCGCACTAAGGTCCCCCGACAAACACACTCATCTAAACTTCCAATCGTAAGGAGATACATCATGGAAGGCGAACTCGCACATATCGGCGCCGGTCTGGCAGCAATCGGTTCCGGCGCAGCCGCTATCGGTGTGGGCAACGTGGCAGGCAACTTCCTGTCCGGCGCTCTGCGCAACCCCTCGGCCGCAGCCGGCCAGACAGCGACCCTGTTCATCGGTATCGCATTCGCAGAAGCACTGGGCATCTTCTCGTTCCTGGTCGCCCTGCTGCTGATGTTCGCCGTCTGAACCTTACGGAACCTTTCCTTACGCGCGGGCGGCCTGTATCGACGATACGGGTCGCCCGATAGTGAGACCCAGTTCCGATGGAGGACGACATGGCGACCGAAACCCTAGGGGAAACCACAAGCACCTGCGTCGTTGACGGTTCCGCCGTCGGCATGCCGCAGCTGTGCTTCGACTGGTGGCCCAACCAGATTTTCTGGCTTCTGGTCACGCTGGCCGTGATCTTCTTCTTCCTGTCGCGCGTCGCGCTGCCGCGCATCGCCTCGGTTCTGGCCGAGCGTCAGGGCTCCATCACCAACGATCTTGCCGCCGCCGAAGATCTGAAGGCCCGCGCGCTCGAGGCCGAGGAAGCCTATAACAAGGCCCTCGCCGAAGCGCGCATCGAGGCGCAGAAGATCATCGCCGAGGCCAAGGCCGAGATCCAGGCCGATCTTGATGCGGCCACCGCCAAGGCCGATGCCGAAATCGCCGCCAAGCTGGCCGAAAGCGAAAAGAAGATCGCCGAGACCCGCGCAGGCGCGATGGAAAGCGTCCAGGGCGTGGCCAAGGATACCGCCGCCGAGCTGGTTGCCGCGATGGGCACCAAGGCCGACGCGCGGACCATCACCGCGGCCGTGAACGCACGGATGAAGGGATAAGCGCCATGAGATACCTTGCCACGCTGACCGCCCTTTTTGCCGCCAGCCCCGCGCTGGCCGCATCTGGCCCGTTCTTCTCGCTGCACAATACCAACTTCATCGTGCTGCTGGGTTTCCTGCTGTTCATCGCGGTGCTGTTCTACTTCAAGGTGCCGTCGCTGATCGGTGCCCAGCTCGACAAGCGCGCCGATGGCATCAAGGCCGAACTCGACGAGGCCCGTGCCCTTCGCGAAGAGGCGCAGACCCTTCTGGCCAGCTACGAGCGCAAGCAGAAGGAAGTGCAGGAGCAGGCCGACCGCATCGTGTCGCACGCCAAGCAGGAAGCCACCGAAGCCGGTGAACAGGCGCAAGAGAACCTCAAGGCCTCGATCGCTCGCCGTCTCAGGGGCGCCGAGGACCAGATTGCCTCCGCCGAGGCGCGTGCCGTGCGCGAAGTCCGTGACGAGGCCATCCGCGTCGCCATCGCCGCCGCCAAGGACGTGGTCGCCAAGAAGATGACCGCCACTGACGGCAACAAGCTGATCGACGACGCCATCGCCGAGGTCGACGCCAAGATGCACTGACGGATCGAACCACCGTCTCTCATGCGAAAGCCCGGACAATCGTCCGGGCTTTTTCATGTCTGGCGCAACCCACCCCACCAAATGAAAGGGGGCCGTTGCACCGGCCCCTCGATCATTCCTGCCACCGTAACCTTGAATTCCAGCGTGCCCGCCGCCTGCCTTTCATGAAACCACCACATCTGAGGCGGCGGATCATCGGCGCAAACGGGCCGTTCACCGCGATACTGGCGAATCGGATCGAATCGGTCAACCTGCCGTGATTCGTTTCTTGCGATTTCCCGCCCCCGCGCCGTGAAATCAGGCGTTTTCGCGCAGCACATGACCCGCAAGGTAGAGCGAGCCGCAAATCAGGATGCGCGCATGCGGCGCCCGTTCGGCAATCATCCGCAATGCCGCGCGCAGATCCTCGGCCGTGCCGGCCTCAAGCCCCACGGCGCGCGCGGCCCCGGCGGTTTCGCTGGCGGGCAATGTATTGGCCTCGCCGGGAATGGACAGGGCGGTCAGGCTCTCGGCCTGCGCCGCCAGCGGCCCCAGGTAACCGGCGATATCCTTGGTATTGAGCATCCCGCAGATCAGATAAGTGGGCCGCTCGGGCAGGCTCGCCAGATGACGCGCCAGCGCCTGTCCGGCGGCGGCGTTATGCCCGCCATCGAGCCACAGTTCGGCCTCGGGGGCGATTTCGGCCAACGGCCCGCTGTTCAGGCGCTGCATGCGCGCGGGCCACTCGGCGCGCGTGACCGCCGCGCCATAGGCCGCCTCGCCCGCATCGAGTGTGCGCAGCGCCGCCAGCGCCGCACCGGCATTGTCGATCTGGTGCGCGCCCGGCAGGTTGGGCAGCGGCAGGTCGAGCAACCCGCGCTCGTCCTGAAACACCAGCCGCCCGCGCTCCTCGAAGACATGCCAATGCTGCCCCTGCGCGATCACCGGCGCGCCAAGTGCGGCGGCGCGCGCCTCGATCACCTCCATTGCGTCATAGTGTTGCGGGCCGACGACACAGGGCACGCCGCGCTTGATGATCCCGGCCTTCTCACCGGCGATCTTGGCCAGCGTATCCCCCAGATATTGCTCATGGTCGATCGAAACCGGCGTGATGATCGTCAGCGCCGGGGCCTCGATCACGTTGGTCGCATCCAGACGCCCGCCAAGCCCGACCTCCAGCAGCGTGTAATCCGCCTTGATCCGCGACATCGCCAGCAAGGCGGCGCAGGTGGTGATCTCGAAATAGGTGATCGGCGCATCGCCATTGGCCGCGTGACACTCATCCAGCACCGCCGCCAGGTCCGGTTCCGAGATCAGTTCCCCCGCCAGCCGGATACGCTCGTGAAACCGCGCCAGATGCGGCGAGGTATAGGCGTGACAGGTCAGCCCCGCGCCCTCCAGACCGGCGCGGATCATCGCAAGGGTCGATCCCTTGCCATTGGTCCCCGCCACATGGATCACGGGCGGCAGGTCGTTCTGCGGATTGCCCAGCGACTCCAGCAGGCGCCAGACACGGTCCAGAGTCAGGTCGATGATCTTGGGATGAAGCGACATCATCCGCTCAAGGATGATGTCCGATGTCGCGCCGCTCATGTCTTGGGCGATGTGCCGCTGTCGGATGCCTTCTTGGCCGCCTCGGGCTTGGCCTTCTCGGCTTCGGGCTTGTCTCCGGCTTCGGGGGCCGTATCCGGGGTGGCTTCGGGGGCGGGCAGGTCGCCCTTCACCTCGGGCGGCAGACCCAGAAGCATCCTCGTGATGGTGATCAACTCGTCACGCATCTTGGTGCGCGGCGTGACACGGTCCAGCATCCCGTGATCCAGCAGGTATTCGGCGCGCTGGAACCCCTCGGGCAGCTTCTCGCGGATGGTCTGCTCGATCACGCGCGGCCCGGCAAAGCAGATCAGCGCGTTGGGTTCGGCGATATGCACATCCCCCAGCATCGCATAGGACGCCGTGACGCCCCCGGTTGTGGGATGAGTCAGCACGACGATATAGGGCAGGCCCGCTTCCTTGAGCATCTGTACCGCGACCGTGGTGCGCGGCATCTGCATCAGGCTCAGGATGCCTTCCTGCATCCGCGCGCCCCCGGCGGCGGAAAACAGGATCAGCGGACATTTGCGCTTCACCGCCGCCTGTGCGGCGGCGATGATGGCGTTGCCCACATACATCCCCATCGAACCGGCCATGAAGCTGAAATCCTGCGCCGCCGCCACGACGGGCGTGCGGCCGATCTCGCCCGAGACGACCAGCATCGCCTCCTTTTCGCCGGTGGCGCGCTGCGCGGCCTTCATCCGGTCGGGATACCGCTTCTGATCACGGAAATTCAGCGGGTCGGCGACGGGCGCGGGCACGTCGATCTCGGTGAACACGCCACCATCGAACAGCGCGTTGAAACGGTTGCGCGGGGTGATCGGCATGTGATGCCCGCAGGAGGTGCAGACATACTGGTTCTCGCTCAACTCGCGGTGAAACAGCATGGTGCCGCATTCATCGCATTTGGACCATAGGTTCTCGGGCATCTCGCGGCGCGAGAAGATCGAATTGATGCGCGGACGCACGTAGTTGGTGATCCAGTTCATGCCCCGTGATCCCTTGTTGCCTTGCGCCTCCCAGATAATGGGACGCGCCACGAAATGCAATCAGCGCCGCAATACCAGCCGCGCCGCCAGCCAACTGCAGGCCAGCATCATCAGATCGAGTGCCAGCCAGCTTGTCAGCCCGCCGCCATCCCCCAGCGAAAGCGGATAGACATAAAGCGCCAGCCCGTCGAAGATGCCTTCTGGCGCGGCGATCAGCACCGCGCCCAGGTTGTTCACGAGGTGCAGCGCGATCGCCGGGCCAAGCGTGCCGCTGCGCGCCGTCAGGTCCCCCGCCGCCAGCCCGAATCCGCAGGCCCATATCACCACCAGCCAGCTATCCGCCCCATGCATCACCGGATCCAGGTGCAACAGCCCGAACGCCGCCGCCGGCACGCCCAGCCAGATCGCCGGATGCCGGAACCGCGCCGCCAGCTGGCTCTGGAGATAACCGCGAAACACCAGCTCCTCGGCGCCGGTCTGTATCACCAGCCCGGCCAGTCCCAGCGGCAATAGCAACAGCCACCGCCCCGGCGCCATGTTGAGCACCGGCTCGGGGCCGCCGCCCGTGGGCACAAGGGTCAACGCCGCCATCAGCAGGATGATCGCCACCGCCACCTTGCGGAACTGCACGAGCGCCAGGCGCGGCGGCCCGATCAGCCCCGCGATGCGGCGCCCATGCACCAGCGCCATCGCGATGCCCAGCGCGGCGATCAGCGGCACGAAAAGGTAAAGGTTGATCAGGACCCCGGCCGCGCTCGACCCGTTCGCCGACTCGTCGATGATCCCCGCCCAGGTTTCGGGCGTCACCAGTGCCCGGTGCAGCCGCGAATAGACGAAGCCGAAACCAAGGAACAACAGCAGCGTCAGCGCGCTGCCCACCAGCAGCCGCGCGGGATGCGCAGATGCGCGTGCCGGGGCAACAAGCCCTTCATATGGTGCGTAACTCATGGCGCTACGCTAGTGCATCGCACCGGGGCGGGAAACCGCCATCGCATCGGGCGGCGCGCAGCGCGCGCTCTGGCCGCTCATACCCCGGCCCGCGTCCCGCTCGCCCGCGGCCAACTGGCCCTTGTTCCTCGCGGCGCGGTCACTTAAACCCGATCCTGACGATCACGGGGAGGCCCACATGACCAAGTTCGACAAATCCAAACTGCCCAGCCGCTATGTGACCGAAGGTCCGGCGCGCGCACCGCATCGCTCCTATTACTACGCGATGGGGATGACCGAGCAGGAAATCCACCAGCCGCTGGTCGGCGTGGCGACCTGCTGGAACGAGGCCGCGCCCTGCAACATTTCGCTCAGCCGTCAGGCCCAGGCCGTCAAGGGCGGCGTCAAGGAAGCCCACGGCACCCCGCGCGAATTCACCACCATCACCGTGACCGACGGCATCGCCATGGGCCACGAGGGGATGCGCTCTTCGCTGGCCAGCCGCGAGGCGATCGCCGACACCGTCGAACTCACCATGCGCGGCCATTGCTATGACGCGCTGGTCGGGCTTGCGGGCTGCGACAAGTCGCTGCCGGGGATGATGATGGCGATGGTGCGGCTCAACGTGCCCTCCGTGTTCATCTATGGCGGCTCGATCCTGCCCGGCAAGGCACCCCAGATCGACGAGATTCCCGAAGAATTCCGCACCCGTGACCTGACCGTTCAGGACATGTTCGAGGCGGTCGGCTGGCACCAGAACAAGCAGATGTCCGACAAGGCGCTCGATGCGCTCGAACGTGTGGCTTGCCCTTCCGCGGGCGCCTGCGGCGGCCAGTTCACCGCCAATACCATGGCCTGCGTCTCCGAGGCGATCGGCCTTGCGCTGATGAACAGTTCGGGCATGCCCGCACCCTATGAATCGCGCGACCAATATGCCGAGGCCTCGGGCCGCGCGGTGATGGACCTGCTGGAAAAGAACATCCGTGCCCGTGACGTGGTGACCCGCCAGAGCCTCGAGAACGCCGCGCGCGTCGTGGCCTGCACCGGCGGCTCCACCAATGCCGGTCTGCATCTGCCCGCCATCGCCCACGAGGCGGGGATCGAGTTCTATCTCGAGGATGTCTGCGACATCTTCCGCGACACCCCCTATTTCGTCGATCTGAAACCGGGCGGCACCTATGTCGCCAAGGATCTCTACGACGCGGGCGGCATTCCCGTGGTGATGAAGGAGCTGCGCAAGGCCGGCCTGATCCACGAGGATTGCATGACCGCCACCGGCCGCTCCATCGGCGAGGAACTGGACCTGATCGAACGCGAGGCCGACGGCAAGGTGATCTTCCCCATCGAGACGCCGATCACCAAGACCGGCGGCGTGGTCGGACTCAAGGGCAACCTTGCCCCGGCAGGCGCCATCGTCAAGGTCGCTGGCATCGCCGAGGAACACCAGCGCTTCACCGGCCCCGCGCGCGTCTTTGAATGCGAGGAAGACGCCTTCGACGCCGTCAAGGCGCGTGAATACAACGAAGGCGAGGTCATCGTCATCCGCAACGAAGGCCCCGCAGGCGGCCCCGGCATGCGTGAAATGCTCGCCACCACCGCCGCGCTTTCGGGGCAGGGGATGGGCAAGAAGGTCGCGCTCATCACCGATGGCCGCTTCTCCGGCGCGACGCGCGGCTTCTGCGTCGGCCATGTCGGCCCCGAGGCGGCACATGGCGGTCCCATCGCCATGATCAGGACCGGCGACGTGATCACCATCGACGCGGTCGATGGCGTGCTGAGCGTCGACCTCACCGACGAGGAACTGGCCGCGCGCAAGGCCGACTGGGCCGGGCCGCGCGAAACGATCTATGCCAGCGGGGCGCTCTGGAAATACGCGCAGCTTGTCGGCGAAACCTACAAGGGCGCTGTCACCCATCCCGGTGGCAAGGCCGAGCGCCATGTCTACATGGATCTCTGACAGGGCAGGGGTCCGGCGCCTGCCGCGCCGGGCCGCGCTCTTGTGTATGTGTGTGCTGCTTGCCGGATGTATCGGCACCGCCTCCGGGGGGCCCGACAATGGCGCGCCCCTGCGCCAGCTCTCGCTTTATGACGGCGAGGTGGTGGTGGCCGCGCCGCGCGGCTACTGCGTGGACGCGTCCAATCTGCGCCGCCGCGCCTCCGGGGCGGTGGTGCCGATGGCCAGCTGCGAAAGCCTCACGGGCAAGAGCGGGATCGCGGTTCTGCCCGCGCTCATCTCCGTATCGGTTCTGCCGCGCCGGGGCGCCGCGCCGCCCGCGCGCCCCCTCGCCGCCGAGATCGCCGCCTCGCTTGCGCCCGCCCAGCCCCTGCGCCAGATCGACAGGCCGCGCGCCTCCTTCGTGCATTTCGCCAGCGGCGGCGGCGACATCCTGCCGGGGGGCGATCCGGGACACTGGCGCGCCGGCATGGTGATCAACGGTCACCTGATCGGGCTCGCCGTCTATGCGCCCGCTGGCAGCCCGCTCGCCGGCGACGAGGGGTTCGACCTCATCTCGGCCCTCGCCGATGCGCTCTATCGCGCCAGCCCGGACCCCGCCGCCGACAGCGTATCCCGCGCCGCCGCGTCGCAAGCCTATGGATTGTTTCTGTTTCCGGGTTAATGCTATGACAGGCACGGACAGGTCAGTATCGGAACGGTTTGAGGTAAAGCGAATCCCACATGATTGAAATGCGCAGTTCCTTCCTGGACTGGTTCCTGTATCGGCGCGCCCTGCGCTACTGGCGCAAGGCCGCACGCGAGGCATCGCGCGCCCATCTGTCGCTCCTGCGCGCGCAGCGGGCCCGCGCCCGCAACCTGCGCCATTCCCTCAACGAGGTGATCTCGACCGCCGACAACCGGCTGGCCCTGCCGATGATCGGCTCGCATGCCTTTCCCAAACCGCATGGCACCGACTGGGCCTGGCGCCCTTCCCTCTGGAGCACGTCCCTCCCGGTGCCGGGCCGCTCCACCGTCCAGAGCAAGTCACAGCTCGGCGACGAGGTGACCCTGTTCCACGACTGCCAGCACTCGGAACTGACCCTGCGCCAGATCCGCAACCTGCGCGAGGCTGATCTCGCACCCTTCGGCCTCTCCATGGACGTGTTCAATTTCGACGGCTCCTTCCTCTCGCTGGTGCTCTCGCTGCCCGACGCCGCGGTGCAGGGCCTGCAACGGCGCCACCTGATCCGCGTCGACACGATTCTCGAACTGGAAAAGCCGCTGGAAATCTTCGTGCGCCTCAACATCATGCACGGCCCCAATACCGAACAGCTGGTGCGCGAACTGCCCCTTCACGAGGAAAACATTGCCGTCGAATTCGACCTCGCCTATTCCAATATCAACGAGAAACGGGTCGAGCGCGCCTGGATCGACCTGATCTTCGACAATCCGCAAATGAGCCAGGTCACGCTGCGCGACCTGACCCTTTGCCGCCACCCCCGCGCCGAGCTGTGACGGAGCCCCGAATGACCAATCTGACATTGACCAAGACGCGACTATACGAAGGCGTATGGGAAGGCGTTCTGACCCGCGAGGGCGAAGGCAATTATCAGCCGGACATCGAAGTGACCCACCTCAACCAACAGCTCTCCGGGATCGAAGTGACCGAACATCCCGACCATTCCATGTGGGTGCTGCGGGTGCCGATCCCGGCCGACCTCATCGCCGACGGGGTGCAGACCTTCCTGATCCGCGACCGCAAGACAGGCGACACGCTCAACAGCTTCGCCCTGCTTTCGGGCGATGCGCTCAGCTACGACATCCGCGCCGAAGTCACGCTCCTGCGCGAAGAGCTCGACATGCTCAAACGCGCCTTCCGCCGCCATTGCCTGGAAACGATGTAACCCGCCCGGCCCTTCATCTGGCCTCAAATACCTCGGGGGGTCCGGGGGGCTGGCCCCCCGGCCTCGCCGCGAAATGCAAGGCCCGTCAGAAGATCCGCGTCAGCCGTCCTTGCCCAGCTTCACGATGGTCGGCTCGCTCTCGGGCGCCAGCTCCTCGAAGTCGAAATTATCCAGCCGCCGCGCGCGCCGTCCGGCCTTGTCCGCGGAAATCTTGATGTCGCTGATATCCTTGGCCGCCTGGCTGAAATGCCTGTCCAGGTTCTCGACCCGCGTCCCCAGCCGCTCCACATCCCCGAACAGCAGCCCCAGTTCGCGCCGGATCGCCCCCGCCTGTTCGCGCATCCTCGCATCCTTGAGGATCGCACGCATCGTATTGAGCGTAGCCATGCAGGTGGTCGGCGACACGATCCAGACCCGCGCCGCGAACCCGTCGCGCACCAGTTCGGGGAAATTGGCGTGCAGCTCGGCATAGACCGCCTCCGAGGGCAGGAACATCAGCGCGCCATCGGCGGTCTCGCCATCGAGGATGTATTTCTCTGAAATGTCCTTGATATGCTTGCGCACGGATGTGCGCAGAAACTTCGCCGCCTCGTTCAGCTCCCAGTCGGTCGCCGCACGGCGCAGCGCCTCGTAGGCCTCGAGCGGGAACTTGCTGTCGATCGCGATCGGTCCCGGCGGGTTGGGCAGGTGGATCAGGCAATCGGCCCGCCGCCCGTTCGACAGCGTCGCCTGCATCGTATAGCTGTCCGAGGGCAGCGCCTTGGACACGATATCGTTGAGCTGGATTTCCCCGAACGCGCCGCGCGTCTGCTTGTTGCTCAGGATATCCTGCAACGACAGCACATCGCCAGACAGCTTGGTGATATTCTCCTGCGCCTTGTCGATCGCCGCCAGCCTTTGCTGCAGATCGCCCAGCGACTGCGCCGTGCGCCGGGCCGAACCGTGCAGGTTCTCGCTCATCTGTCCCGACACCTGCGCCAGCCGTTTCTCCATCAGTTGCAGCATGTTGGACTGCGCCGCCGCCTGTGCCTCGGAAACGTGGTTCAGCCCGCCAGCCAGCTGATGCTGCCCGTCGCTCAGGCTTTGCACGCTCTGGCCCAGCTGGGTGACCTGCTGCGCGAGCGGCGCCGCCAGACGCACCGAGCGCGCCGAGGCCCGCACCGTCATCACCAGCAGGACCAGCACCAGCAGCAGGAACCCCGCGCCGGCCAGCGCGGCGATCACCAGCGGATCGCCAAGGGAATAGATATGGTCGCCGATCTGGATCATGTGCGTCCGAACAGCCGTTCGATATCGGCCAGCTTGAGTTCCACATAGGTGGGCCGCCCGTGATTGCACTGGCCCGAATGGGGGGTCGCTTCCATCTCGCGCAACAGTGCGTTCATCTCGTCGGCCTGAAGCCGCCGCCCCGTGCGCACCGAACCATGACAGGCGACACGGCTCAGGATCGCTTCTATACGGGCGCGTATGGTCATGCTGTCGCCCTGGTCGGCCAGCTCGTCCAGGATATCCAGAACCATCGCCCGCGCATCGCACTGGCCAAGGATCGCCGGGGTCTCGCGCACCGCCACCGCGCCGCCGCCGAACGGCTCGATCACCAGGCCCAGCTGCGCCAGTTCATCCGCCAGTTCCAGCAGACGCGCGGCGTCGCCTTCGGCCACCTCGACGATCTCGGGGATCAGCAGCGCCTGCGCCGCAACGCCGTTTTCCGCCATCTGGCGTTTAAGCTTCTCGTAAACCAGCCGCTCATGCGCCGCATGGGCATCGACGATCACCATGCCGTCGGCGGTCTGCGCCAGGATGTAATTCTCATGCAGATGCGCGCGCGCCGCGCCGAGCGGCAGGTCCTGCGCCGGGGTCTCCTCGGCCTGCGGCGCGTCTTCGACCACCGGCTCGACCCGTGCGCTGTATTCCTGCGCCATCTCGGCGAAACCGGGCGCCTGTGCACGATAGGTCATCGCCCGCGCCGCGCCTGACGGGCGATCCATCTGGTAAACCCGCGCCGCGCCATCGCTGCCGTCGCTGCTATCCTGTTCGGGGCGCATCGCGCCCAGCGTTGCGTGCCCCACGGTCGATGACGCCCGGTGTCCGGCCTCGGCCAGCGCATGGCGCAGCCCCGACACGATCAGTCCGCGCGCCAGCCCCGGATCGCGGAACCGCACTTCGGATTTCGCCGGATGCACATTCACATCCACCAGCACCGGATCGCAATCGATGAACAGCGCCGCCGCCGGGTGCCGGTCACGGCTCAGCACATCCATATAGGCCGCACGCAGCGCGCCGATCATCATCCGGTCGCGCACCGGGCGGCCATTCACGAACAGGTATTGCGCTACCGCCGAGCCGCGCGAATAGGTCGGCAGCGCGGCATAACCCGTCATGTGCAGCCCCTCGCGCGTCGCGTCGATCCTGAGCGCGTTATCCGCGAAGTCACTGCCCAGGATGCGCGCCAGCCGCCCGTGCAGCGCGTCGAACATATCGCCCGACTCCGCGTCGGCGCGAAATGTCACGCGCCCCTCGCCGCCACCCGATATGTCGCGCAGGGTAAAGCCCACATATGGCTCCGCCATCGCCAGCCGCTTGAGCACGTCGCTTATCGCCTGCGCCTCGGCCCTGTCCGTGCGCATGAATTTCAGCCGCGCAGGCGTGGCATGAAACAGGTCGCGCAGCGTGACGATGGTGCCGCCATTCAGCGCCGCGGGCCTCACCTTGCCCATCTGCCCGCCGCTCACCGTGATTTCACCGGCCTCGCCGCCCGCGACGCGCGATGCGATGCTCAGCCGCCCCACCGCCCCAAGGCTGGGCAAGGCCTCGCCGCGAAAGCCGAAACTGTGGATATTGAGCAGGTCCGATCCGTCGATCTTCGACGTGGCATGGCGCGACAGCGCCAGCGGCAGGTCATCGGGCGCGATTCCGCAGCCGTCATCGGTGACCCGGATCAGCGTCTTGCCGCCATCCGCGTAATCGACCGTGATCCGCCGCGCCCCCGCATCCAGCGCGTTTTCCACCAGTTCCTTGACCGCCGAGGCAGGGCGCTCCACCACCTCGCCGGCGGCGATGCGATTGATCGCGGCATCGTCAAGCTGGCGGATGACGGGCGCGGATTGGCTTATATTGGGGCGGGGCGTGTTCATGCCGCAATACCTAGCATGTGTAGCTCCGATTCTGCCAGAACCCTGTTGGCGCAGGAGCCCGCCAGTGGCAAAAATTTGACTGTCATGGCTTGGCATGGCATCGCATTCAATTATGTGAATGCTAACGCAACGACAGAAGGGAAATGCAATGTTCAGCCGAACCAGCGCCTCGCAGGGGCCGCACTCGCCGACCGTGACGGGGTTTCACGACCCGGCCACCGGCTCGATCCAGTATGTCGTCGTTGACGAATCCACCCGCAAGGCGGCTCTGATCGACGTGGTGCTCGATTTCGACCCGGCCTCGGCGCGCACCACGACCGACAGCGCGCAGGAGATCGTCGATTTCGTGCGCGACGAGGGACTGACCGTCGAGTGGATTCTCGATACCCACCCCCACGCCGATCACCTCATGGCCTCGGCATGGCTCAAGGAGCAACTGGGTGCGCCCACCGCCATCGGCTCGCGCGTGCGCGACATCGCCAAGCTTTGGGAGCGGCTTTACAATACACCCGGCGCCTTCGATCCCGACCGCGATTTCGACCGCCTGTTCAGGGATGGCGACAGCTTCAAGCTCGGTGATCTCGATGTGCGGGTGATGCTCTCTTCGGGCCATACCCTCGGCTCGATCACCTATGTCGTGGGGGATGACGCGGCCTTCGTGCATGACACCTTCATGCATGTCGATGTCGGCACCTCGCGCGCCGATTTCCCCGGCGGCTCCTCCAGCGAGCTTTACGACAGCCTTCAGGCGATCCTCGCGCTGCCCGACCGCACGCGCCTCTTCATCGGCCATGATTATCCGCCCGTGGGTGAGCGGCAAGAGCCCGCATGGGAGGCCACCGCCGCCGATCACCGGGCCAACAACCCGCATGTGGGCGGCGGCGTCAGCCGCGAGGCCTTCATGAAGACCCGCGATGACCGCGATGCCACGCTCGGAATGCCCGCCCGCATCCTCTATGCGTTGCAGTTCAACCTGCGCGGCGGGCGCCTGCCCGATGCCGAGAGCGATGGGAACAGCTATTTCAAGATTCCCGCCAACCGGTTCTGAACCGCCGGACAAGGACTGAAAGGAAACGCGATGAAAACCGAAAAGATCGGCTCTGCCGAATTCCAGACATGGACCGTCGAAGAGGTGGCCGAGGCATGGGCGCGTGACGAGATCGTGCTGATCGACGTGCGCACACCCCAGGAATACATGTTCGAGCATGTCGAGGGCGCGCTGCTCCTGCCGATGCCGTTCTTCAACGCGCACAAGCTTCCGGGACAGAAGGACAAGCAGATCATCTTCCATTGCGGCTCGGGCGTGCGCTCGGAAAAGGTGTCGCGCGCCGCCATCGAGGCCGGGATCGACCGGATCGCCCATATGGAGGGCGGTTTCGCGGCGTGGAAACAGGCCCGGAAGCCCTATATCGGCACCAACCTCGCCACCGGCGCGCCGCAGCAGGTCAACAGCTGACCGGCACATGAAAAAGGCCCGGGCGCGAACGCCCGGGCCATTTTTCTCTGGCTTGTCCCGTTCAGGCGGGATCAGCCCTTGGAGAATTCGGGATAGGCTTCCATCCCCATTTCCGCGATGTCCAGGCCGTTGATCTCGGCCTCTTCGTCGACACGGATGCCCATGACCGCCTTGAGGATGAACCACACCACCAGGCTGCCGACGAAGGTGAACACGCCGTAGGCCGCGATCCCCAGAAGCTGCGTGCCAAGGCTTGCGTCGCCATTGTAGAACACCACCGCAATCGTGCCCCAGATCCCCGCGAACAGGTGCACCGGGATAGCGCCGACCACGTCGTCGATCTTCAGCTTGTCCAGAAGCGGCACCGTGAAGACCACGATCACGCCACCCACGGCACCGATCCAAAGCGACCCGAACAGGCTCGGCGCCAGCGGCTCGGCAGTGATCGAGACCAGACCGGCCAGCGCGCCGTTCAGCACCATCGTAAGGTCAGGCTTCTTGTACATCACCTGCGTCAGGATCAGCGCGGTCACCGCACCGGCCGCGGCGGCCATGTTGGTGTTGGCAAAGATGCGCGACACGTCCGAAACGTCGCCCACGGTGCCCATCGCCAGCTGCGACCCGCCGTTGAAGCCGAACCAGCCCAGCCACAGGATGAACGTGCCCAATGTTGCCAGCGCCAGGTTGGAACCGGGCATCGGGTGGACCTTGCCTTCCTTGTCGTATTTGCCAAGACGCGGCCCCAGCACGATGGCCCCCGCCAAGGCAGCCCAGCCACCGACCGAGTGCACCACGGTCGAACCCGCGAAATCCGAGAACCCGGCTTCAGACAGCCAGCCGCCGCCCCACTGCCAGGAACCCGAGATCGGGTACATGACGCCGGTCAGCAGCACCACGAACACCAGGAACGGCCACAGCTTGATCCGCTCGGCGAGCGCGCCCGACACGATCGACGCAGTCGCGGCGACGAACACCAGCTGGAAGAAGAAATCCGACCCGACCGAGGCATAATCCAGCGCCGCATCCGCCGCCGCCACACCCACCGGGTCCAGCACCGTCGGCGAGAAGAACGTGCCGACATAGCCGTTGAATTCGCCCGGATACATCAGGTTGAACCCCATGAACCAATACATGATGGCCGCGATGGAATAGAGCGCGATGTTCTTGGTCATCTGCATGGTGACGTTCTTCGAGCGCACCAGCCCGCCTTCCAGCATCGCGAAACCCGCCGCCATGAAGAAAACGAGGAAACCCGCCATGCAGAACAGCAGGGTCGTCATGATATACGGGCCGATCTCGTCGAAGCCCGGCGCCGCGGCGTCCTGCGCAAGTGCCAGCGACGGCAGCGCGGTCAGTGCCGCTGCGGCCAGGCCGGTCTTGGTAATGCGATTCATGTCCATAGTCCTTTCCCCCACGCGTCTCAAAGCGCGTCTTCGTTGGTTTCGCCGGTGCGCACGCGCACGGCCTGTTGGATGTCGAGAACGAAAATCTTGCCGTCACCGATCTTGCCGGTGCGTGCGGTCTTGGTGATCGCCTCGATCACCTGGTCGACCATTGACGCCGACACCGCGATTTCCAGTTTGACCTTGGGCACGAAGTTCACGGCATATTCCGCGCCGCGATAGATTTCCGTGTGCCCCGATTGAGAGCCGAAGCCCTTGATCTCCGTCACCATCATCCCGCGCACGCCGATTTCGGTCAGCGCCTCGCGGACCTCCTCCAGCTTGAACGGTTTGATTGTCGCAATGATGAGTTTCACTGATGTCCCTTTCGGTTTCTGTCACCCTGTGCGGTTTGCACCTGCAGCAAAGGCGCTGTATCGCCTCCGCGGAAGGTGGATGATGCAGGGCGATCCCGATTCCGGGGATTGAATGATTAAAAAATGGGCAGATTTTGCGATACGCACATAAAATATGCACAACGTAAAGCCGCTTCGGCGACTCAGCGGGGGTCTACTTTTGCCGCGACGCAGGATAGACTGACCAAAACAAACAGGTGCCGGGCAGGGCAATCATGAGCAATTCAGGTCGCAGCAAATCCCGTCTGGTGGCGGACAAGCGCTATAGCGCGCCGCAAAAGGGCTCCGGCTCCGGCGGTGGCTCCCGCAAATCCCCGCGCAAATCCAGCCGCAAACCCGCTCGCCGCAAATCGACCCGTCGCAACCCTCTGGTGGCGCTGGTGCTCGGGCTGTTCGGCTGGGCGTTCCGCCTGGTCTGGGGAATCGGCTGGCGCGTGATGGCCATCGTCCTCATCTGTCTCGGGCTTGCCGTGGCCTATACCTATGCCACCTTGCCCGGCTTGGCCGAACTTCAGGATGCGCGCGCGCGCGGATCGGTCACGCTTCTGGACCGTTCGGGCGATGTCTTTGCCTGGCGCGGCGACCAGTTCGGCGGTGTTGTCAGTGCCGAAACCGTCAGCGAAAACCTGAAAAACGCCGTCATCGCCACCGAGGACAAGCGATTCTACTGGCATCCCGGCGTCGATCCCATCGGCGTGCTCAGCGCCATCCGCATCAACCTGAGCGAAGGGCGCGGCCCGCTTTCGGGGCATGGCGGCTCGACCATCACCCAGCAGACGGCCAAACTCCTCTGTCTGGGCGTCGCCTATGACAAAACCCAATGGGAAAGCGAAAAGGCCTATATCGCCGACTGCCGCCAGACCTCGCTCTGGCGCAAGATCAAGGAAGCGGTCTATGCGCTGGCGATGGAGGCCAAGTATACCAAGGATGAGATCCTCTCGGTCTATCTCAACCGCGCCTACCTTGGCGGTGGGGCCTATGGTGCCGAGGCCGCCGCGCAGCGTTATTTCGGCAAGGGTGCCTCGCAACTGTCGATCTCCGAAGGGGCCATGCTGGCGGGTCTTCTGACCGCGCCATCCACCCTGGCCCCCACCGCGAATCTGGAACGCTCGCAGAACCGCGCCTCGGTCGTGGTGCGGCTGATGCGCGATCAGGGCTATATATCAGCCTCGGACGCCGCCACAGCCCTCGCGCGCCCGGCCGAGCTCAGCGAGGCGGCCGAACGCCAGGCAGGCGGCTATTTCGCCGATTGGGTCATGGCGTCGGGGCCGGAATTCTTTACCCGCGACACCACCGAGGACGTGATCATCAAGACCACGATGGATCAGCGCCTGCAAAAGGCCGCCGAGGACGCGCTGAAAGTCATCTTTGAAAACAAGGTGCGTGAAGGTTCCAAGGCGCAGGCGGCGATCGTCGTGATGTCCGCCGATGGCGCTGTGCGGGCAATGGTCGGCGGGCGCAAGACCAAGGTATCGGGCGCCTTCAACCGCGCCACCCAGGCCAAGCGCCAGACCGGGTCGGCCTTCAAGCCCTTTGTCTATGCCACCGCGCTTGAACTGGGTCATGGCCCGAATTCGACCGTTGTGGATGAACCCTACTGTCTCGATGTGCCCGGTTCGGGCCGCTGGTGCCCGGAAAACTACACCCGCAAGCACTATGGCCGCGTGACCCTGACGCAGGCGCTCAAGGATTCGCTGAACATTCCGGCGGTCAAGATCTCGGAAAGCGTCGGGCGCGACCTCGTGCGCCGGGTCGCCAGCGATTTCGGCATCGAAAGCGATCTCGCCGATGGTCCGGCGCTGGCGCTCGGCGCATCCGAAAGCACCCTGATCGAAATGACCGGCGCCTATGCGGGCATCCTCAATGGCGGCTCGTCGGTGACGCCCTATGGCCTTGTCGAACTGAAGCTCCTTGGCGATGACGAGCCGCTCATGGGCTCCGGCGGCGGCATCGGCGAGCGTGTGATCCGCGAAGATGCCGCGCGGCAGCTCACCTGGATGATGTATCAGGTGGTCGAGGACGGCTCAGGCAGGCGCGCAAAACTGCCCGACCGTCAGGCGGCGGGCAAGACCGGCACGACCCAGGCGGCACGCGATGCCTGGTTCCTCGGCTTCACCGCCGATTACGTCGCCGGGGTCTGGATGGGCTATGATGACAATACGCCCCTCACGGGCGTCACCGGCGGCGGCCTCCCCGCCGAGATCTGGCACGAGACCATGTTGCGGGTGCATGAGGGTATCGATCCGCATCCGCTCCCGATGCTGAAGCCCCCGCCGCCCGAACCCGCGCCTCAGCCCGCGCAGCCCCAGCGTCGCCAGCGCGGGACCACGAACCCGATTGAAGACATCCTTCGCGGCATTTTCGGGGGCGGTCAGTAGACCGCCCCGCCCGGTTCGGAATGGCCCGCGCGGGGGAGTCTCGAGGGGCTCACCGGGCGGTTCTTGGGGTTCTGTACCGAACTCACCGGGGCAGGGCCGGTTTCAGTACAAAACCGGCGTACAAAACGGACGTTTTGTACGGTTCACCCGGCGCTGCGAAGGTCCTGGATCAGCGCGTCGACATTGCCTTTGCGGCGGTCCAGCATGGACCCGATCTCGGTGCGTTCGCTCAGCCGCAGGCTGACGCCCTCGATCACCATGTCGAAAAACAGATCCTTCCCCGACCGGTCCGAGACAAGGAACAGAACCTGGAACGGTGACTCGCCGCGCAGGTAGACCGTCGATGCGACCTCGTGCCAGGACTTGACCTCGCGCACGCCTTCGACTTCGATCTTGCCGCCGACGAACTCATTGAATCTCTTTCCATATTTCCGCGCGATATAGCCGCGGAACGCGTCGACGAAGGCCCGCATCTGCGCCGGGCTGAGGCGCCGTGAATCGGCGCCAAGCGTGGATTGCGCGATGATGTTCACATCCGCGTAACGCGCGAATATCTTCTCGAAATCGCTGATCATCGCGCTTTGCGAGCGGCCCGATGCGATCACCTTGTTGATGTCGCTGACCACCCGGTCGATCAAGGTTCTCGCGCTCTGATCGCTCAGCGCAAACGCCGGCCCCCGCCCCGCGAGCACCCCCGCAAAAGCCGCTGAAACCCCAATAAAATAACGGCGTGATACACTACTGGTCATAAGGGTCCTCACCTTTTTCGCCATAGGGATCGTCATAGGGATCAAGATAGGTGTCGCCACTGCGATTGCCCAGTTTGAACCGGCGATTCTGCAGATAAAGTGATTGAGCCTGCGAATAGCTGTCGGCGCTCTGGTAGAGAATCGAATCGATCGTTTCCGAATACCGCCCCCTGTCGCTCAGCCGCGACGAGGCAGAGGCGATGGTGCCGTAATAATTCTGTGGTGATTCAAGCGCATAGGTCAGCGGGTTGGTGAACAGGTCCACCACCTTGCCCACCGTCGCCCGCTCTGTCGACGGCCCCAGAAGCGGCAGCTCCACATAGGCCCCCTCGCGCACACCCCACGCATAAAGCGTCTGGCCGAAATCGGCCTTGGTGGGCTTGGGCATCCCGATTTCGCTGGCCGGATCGAAGAACCCGCCCAGCCCCATAGTGCTGTTGACGACAAACCGATACGTGTCCTCGGTCGCGCCTCTTCCATTGCCCTGCAATATGTTGTTCACGATCGACCCCGGCAGCGACAGGTTGAAGGCGAACCGGCCGATCAGTGTCTCGATGTCGTCCGGCAGGAAGTTGCTATAGCCTTTGCCAGCAGGGCGAATCAGCGCCCGATCCACGGACCGGTTGAATTCGTGGATCTTGCGGTTGGTGTTCTCGTAAGGGTCGAACGGCTCGCCCGGCGGATGGTCGGGGCCAGGTTTGGCGCAGGCGGTGACAAGCACGCCAAGCGCAATGGCGGCGCCAAGACGAGCAATGCGGGACAAGGATGTGATGCGGGCAGCGGGCAACGATCAAACCAGACTTTGTAAACTTATGAATGCCTACATAACCTATCACAGTCTGCTGCCCAGAATGAGAGGGAGAGAGTCCTTTTTTCTGTGGCAGATTGGTGACATTCCTTCGCACCCCTCGCGACTGGATTTTTCGTTTCACTTCCGTATCGACAGGGGCTAGCGTCCGCGCGACAACCGAAAGCGCGAGGATAGGATCATGGGAAATTTCGAGGAAAAGCTGGCGAATCTCGGCGTGACATTGCCTGACGCGCCCGCACCTGCGGCGAATTACGTGCCCTACGTGCAGGTGGGTGACATGCTCTATGTGTCGGGTCAGATTTCCAAGGATGGCGACAGGCTGATCACCGGCAAGCTGGGCGACGACATGGACACCCCTGCCGGCGCCGAGGCCGCGAAGGTTTGCGCGATCGCCCTTCTTGCGCAGGTCAAGGCCGCCTGCGGCGGCGATCTCGACCGTCTCAAACGGGTCGTGAAACTGACTGGCTTCGTCAATTCCACCGCCGATTTCTCTGAGCAGCCCCAGGTGATCAACGGCGCCTCGGATTTCCTTGGCGAGGCCCTGGGCGAAACCGGCAAACACGCGCGCGCCGCAGTGTCTGCCGCGTCGCTTCCATTCGGCGTAGCTGTTGAAATCGATGGGGTTTTCCAGATCGGATGACCAGCCTTCACCCGGATTTCTGCCGACTTCCGCTGGCGCATCGTGGCCTGCACGACGTGAAAGACGGTCGTCCCGAGAACTCGCGCGCCTCGATCCGTGCAGCGATCGCTGCGGGGTATGGGATCGAGATCGACCTTCAGCTTTCGTCCGACGGGTGCGCGATGGTCTTTCACGACTATGACCTTGCCCGCCTGACCGGGCAGAAAGGCGCGATCCGTCAGCGCGCGGCGCAAGACCTTGAACAGATTGCGCTCCTGGGCGGAACCGAGGGCGTGCCGGGCTTTGCCGAGGTGCTTGATCTCGTGGCAGGGCAGGTGCCGCTGCTGGTCGAACTCAAGGACCAGCACGGGCAAATGGGTCCTACCGACGGGCGGCTGGAAGGCGCAGTGGCGGCGGCGCTCTCAGGCTATGACGGGCCGCTGGCCGTGATGTCCTTCAACCCGCATTCGGTGGCATTGCTACGCGATCTTGCACCCGACGTGCCGCGCGGCCTGACCACCTGTTCCTACCGGCGCATCGACTGGATGATGCTGAAGCGCGAGGTGCGCCACCGCCTGCGCGACATCCCCGATTACGATGATGTCGGTGCCTGTTTCGTCAGCCATCAGGTCAAGGCGCTGGATATACCCCGCATCGCCGAACTGCAGGCTCAAGGCGCCGCGATCCTGTGCTGGACGGTGCGTTCCGCCAATCAGGAGGCCCAGGCACGCAGGATCGCCGACAACATCACCTTCGAGGGCTATTTACCCAAGATACGGCCTTGAACCGCTCACGGGTGGCCACAGATTAAGTCCTGAGGCCGGGATGCGGACAGGCATGGCAGAGCAGGAAGTGGAAATCACCGTTCACGAGAGCCTGTCGCGCATCGACGCGACGGAATGGGACGCGTGCGCCTGTCCAGAGGCGTCGGATGGCGGCCGCCCCGCCGATCCCTTTACCACCTACCGGTTTCTGAAGGCGCTCGAGGATAGCGGCTCGGTCGGTCCGGGAACGGGATGGAAACCCTACTACTTGCAGGCAATCATGGGCGGCCAGACTATTGCATGCGCTCCGCTTTTCCTGAAATCCCACAGTCAGGGTGAATACATCTTTGACCATAACTGGGCGCATGCCTACGAACGGGCTGGCGGGCGCTATTACCCGAAGTTCCAGATCGCTGTGCCATTCACCCCGGTGACCGGGCGGCGCTTTCTGACCCGCCCCGGATTCGAAGAAGCGGGGCAGGCGGCCTTGGTGCAAGGCGCGGTGCAGCTTGCGGATAACAACGGGATATCATCGCTTCACGTCACATTTTGCACAGAAACCGAGGTCGAGGCGGGTGCGGCGATGGGGCTGATGGCGCGGCGCACGCAGCAGTATCACTGGGTCAATCGCGGCTATGGCAGTTTTGACGATTTCCTCGCCTCGCTCAGTTCCCGCAAGCGCAAGATGATCCGCAAGGAACGCCGGACGGCGCAGGGCTTCGGTGGCGATATCACGATGGTGACGGGCGCGGCCGTGGAGACGCGCCATTGGGATGCCATGTGGGATTTCTACCAGGATACCGGCGCGCGCAAATGGGGCACGCCGTACCTCACGCGGGCCTTTTTCGATATCGCGCAGGCCGATCTGCGAGATGATATCCTCTTGGTGTTGGCCGAGCGGAATGGTGAGCCTGTCGCGGGTGCGATGAACCTTATCGGGCGCGATACGTTATATGGCCGATACTGGGGTTGCCGCGAGCATCATCCCTGCCTGCATTTCGAGCTATGTTATTATCAGGCGATGGATTTTGCGATCGCAAACAGGCTTGAAACCGTCGAGGCCGGTGCGCAGGGCGAACACAAGCTGGCGCGTGGCTACCTGCCCGTGCCGACCCACTCGCTGCACTGGATCGCTGATCCGGGGTTTCGCGAGGCAGTCGAGAATTATCTTCGGGCAGAGCGGGCCGCTGTCGAGGAAGACATTGAAATCCTGACCGGTTACGGCCCGTTCAGGAAAACGCAGATGGAGGATCACGAATGACCGAGAAACTCAGCGATACCGGACGCGAAACCACGCTCAACCCACTTTTGGACGCAGGCTGGAGCCATGACGAGTCGCGCGATGCGATCCGCAAGACTTACAAATTTGCCGATTTTGTCGAAGCGGTCGGTTTTATGACCCGCGCGGCGATCTGGGCCGAGAAATGGAACCATCACCCCGAATGGTCGAATGTCTATAATCGCGTCGACGTGACCCTCACCACGCATGACGTGAACGGGCTGAGCGCGCTTGACGTGAAACTGGCGCGCAAGATGGACGTGCTGGCCGCTCACGACTGAGCCTCGCGCCAATCGGTTGCGCAGAAACGAAAACGGCGGCCTCTGGGGCCGCCGCTTCCTGTCTTATCGCCCGCTCTGGCTACATTGCGGCCAGAAGTGCCTCGCCGCCCGAAACCTCGCAGGTGCCGGGGCTTTCTTCGAGATGCAGCACGGTGACGGTTCCATCATCAACCAGCATCGCGTAACGCTTGGAACGTGCCACCAAACCGGCGGGCGGGGCGGTAAAATCCATGCCGATCGCCTTGGTGAAGCTCGATTCGGGATCGCCCAACATGGTGATGCCCGCCTCATCAGCGCCGGTATCCTTGGCCCAGGCTCCGAGAACGAAGGGATCATTGACCGACACGCAGAGGATTTCATCCACGCCCTTGTCGGCGAATTGGTCCTTGGTGCGCAGGAAACTGGGCACATGTGCTGAATGGCAGGTGGGCGTATAGGCGCCCGGCACGGCGAAGATGACAACCTTGCGGCCCTTGATGCGCTCGCCGAGCGACACCTCTTCGGGGCCGTTCGCACCGAGTTGCAGAAGCGTCGCGTCGGGAAGTTTGTCGCCTTTGGAAATGGTCATAGTCGGTCCCTGTCTATCAATTGCGTTTCCGATGGCGATAGATATAGGGTCAGTGCCGCGGCGTGACCATGAAAAATCAGGAGCATTGAGATGAGCGGTATTGTCGTCGTCGGGGCCGGGCAGGCGGGATCGTCCTGTGTGGCCAAGCTGCGCAGCCTTGGCTTTGAGGGCAGAATTACGCTTATCGGGTCGGAACCGGTGCCACCCTATCAGCGCCCGCCCCTGTCCAAGAAATACCTCTTGGGGGAAATGGAGCTTGAGCGCCTGTTCCTGCGCCCCGAAAGTTATTACGGCGAACAAGGAATAGACCTGCGCTTGAACCAGGAGGTTACCGCGATAGAGCCCGGTGCACGTCAGGTGACCGTCGGGAGCGCGCCGTTGCGCTATGATGAACTGGTGCTGACCACGGGGTCGGTGCCGCGCCGCTTGCCCGCCCAGATCGGCGGCGATCTGCAGGGCGTTCATGTGGTGCGCGATCTGCGCGATGTCGACGCGATGGCCCCCGAGTTTCAGGCCGGACGTCAGCTCCTGGTGATCGGCGGTGGCTATATCGGGCTCGAGGCGGCGGCGGTGGCCGCGCACCGGGGTCTCAAGGTGACCCTGGTGGAAATGGCAGACCGAATCCTGCAACGGGTCGCGGCGAAGGAGACCTCTGATTATTTTCGCGCGCTGCATGCCCGCCACGGGGTCGATATCCGCGAGGGCGTGGGACTCGAGCGATTGACCGGCGAGACTCGTGTGAATGGCGCCCGGCTGAGCGACGGCAACGAGATCGCCGTTGATTTCGTGATTGCAGGAGTCGGGATCACGCCTGACACTGATCTCGCCGAAGCCGCGGGACTGACCATCGACAACGGTATCAGCACTGACGAGACGGGCCGTACCAGCGATCCCCATATCTGGGCTGCGGGCGATTGCGCATCCTTCCCCTGGCGCGGGCAGCGCCTCAGGCTGGAAAGCGTGCCCAATGCCATCGACATGGCCGAATGCGTGGCCGAGAATATCATGGGCGCGAACAAGGCCTATGTGCCCCAGCCGTGGTTCTGGTCGGATCAATACGACGTGAAACTCCAGATCGCCGGGCTGAACAGCGGCTATGACCGGATCGTGACCCGCCCCGGCGACAGCGACGGCCATGTCTCGTTCTGGTATTACAAGGGCGAGACCCTGTTGGCGGTGGACGCGATGAACGAGCCACGCGCCTATATGGTCGGCAAACGCCTGATTGATGCCGGCAAGACCGCCGATCCTGCAGTGGTGGGTGACCCCGAAAGCGACCTCAAGGCGCTTTTGAAGGCGTGAGGATCATCGGCGGAGATTTCCGGGGCCGCAGGCTCGCGAATGTCGGCAAGGGCGATGCGGGCGCGCATCTGCGCCCGACGGCCGACCGGGTGCGCGAGAGCCTGTTCAACCGGCTCGCAGGGGGCTTCGGAGATCCCTGCAAGGGCGCCATCGTGCTGGATGTTTTCGCCGGTACCGGCGCGCTCGGTCTCGAGGCACTCTCACGCGGTGCGGCCAAGGCGGTCTTCGTCGAGAACGGCCGCACGGCGTTGCGCCTGCTCAACAGGAATATCGATATCTGTCGCGCAGAGGACCGCGCCCGCGTGATCCAGCGCGATGCGCGCAAGCTTGGGATACCTGCGGGCGATCCCGCAACACTGGTCTTTCTCGACCCGCCCTATGGCAAGCGCATGGGGGAGGCGGCGCTCAACGGGCTTCTGGCGGGTGGCTGGATCGCTCCAGGGGCGCTGATCGTCTGGGAAGAAAGCGCCGCGATCGCGCCGCCAGAGGGGCTTCGCCTGCTTGATGCGCGGCGTTATGGCGATACCGTGGTCCATATGCTGGAACGCTCGGACTGACCGGCCAGCCGCTGGGCACGGGACTTGTGCCTCAGGCGGGCGTATTTCGGGCAAGATGAAGCCCGGATCCGTGCCTTCTTCTGTTCTGAAATATCCCGGGGGAGTCGCAGCTTTGCTGCGGCGGGGGCAGCGCCCCCTTTCTAACCTTTCATCAGGTCGGGCAGTTCGCCTGTCAGGCCCGCAGCCTCGCGGATGAAGCCGCGTCTGAGACGCGGCATCGCGTTGATCGCGCCCATACCAAGGTCACGCCCCAGCCGCAGCAGAGGGTTGTCGTTCGAGAACAGCCGGTTGGTCGCGTCGGTTACCAGTGCGAGCGTGGCGGTGTCGAAGCGGCGCCATTGCTGGAAGCGCGCCAGCACGTCGCTCGATGCTATGTCCTCGCCGCGGCGTTGCGCCTCGTCCAGCACCTGTGCCAGCGCGGCCACGTCGCGCAGCCCCGCATTGAGGCCCTGGCCCGCGATCGGGTGCATCCCATGGGCTGCGTCGCCGATCAGCGCGAGCCGCTCGGCGATGAAGCTGTTGGCGAGGGTCAGGTTCAGCGGGTAGGTGAAACGCTTCCCCTTGAGCTTGATCGCGCCGAGGAAGTCGCCGAAGCGGGGGCGCAGGACATTCATGAAGTCCGCATCAGACAGGGCAGCGAAGCGCCGCGCGGTGTCATCGGTCTCGCTCCAGACAATCGAACTGACATTACCCGGCAGCGGCAGGATCGCCAGCGGGCCGGGGGGCATGAAGAACTGATGCGCGATGCCATGATGGGGCAGCTCGTGTTCGATGGCTGCAACGAGTGCGGTCTGTCCGTACCCCCAGCCGGTGCGCCGGATACCGGCGCGCGCCGCCGTCCCCGAGGCGCGCCCGTCGCTGCCCACGAGGAGGCGCGCCGAAAGCGAGCGGCCCGATTCGAGTTTCAGCATCATGCCGCCGGTATCAGGTTTCTGCCCGATCACGCTGTCGCGGAGCTGGGTGATGTGCGGGTCTTCCTTCATGGCATCGAGAAAGGCGCGGCGCAGGTAGCGGTCCTCGAGCATGTGGCCCATCGGACCTTCCTCGATCTCGGCATGGTCGAAATGCAGGAAGAAGGGTGACAGCGGCCCCTGACCAGCGCGCCCGTCGCTGACCTTGATTTCCAGCATCGGCTGGGTGTTGCTTTCGACACGGGTCCAGATACCGATGGCGCGCAGCAGCCGCATGGATGAAAGTGAAAGAGCATAGGCGCGCCCGTCAAACGCGGCATTTTTGCGCGCGGCCTGTGTCAGCGGGTCGATCACCGTGACAGAGAAGCCGGCCTGCGCCAGCGCCAGCGCAAGGGCAGGGCCGTTCAGGCCGCCGCCGACAATCGCGATATCGGTATCATGTGTCATGCCCGGCAATATGGCGGTTTGCACGGGATTGTCCATGCGCCGCGCTGCCGCTACCGTCGCGGGCGCAGGGACCAAGCGGGAAGGCGGGGTGAGATGAACGACTGGCTGAACATGAGCGCGGCGAATCTGGGGCGCGGGATCGGGGCGGGCAGGATCGACCCGGTCGAACTGACGGAATCGTTTCTCGATGCGATCGCCGCGCATCCCGACCACGCGCGCATCTATTCCAGGGTGACCCCCGAGCGCGCCCGTGCCGAGGCCCGTGCCGCCGCCATGCGAGCGCGGGCCGGACAAAGGCTGAGTCCGCTGGACGGGGTGCCGATGAGCTGGAAGGACCTCTTTGACAGCAGTGGCATCGCCACCGAGGCGGGAACGAAGCTGTTGAAAGGCAGGGTGCCGCAGCGGGACGCGCGCGTTTTGCGCAGCGCGACGATGATGGGCACGGTTTGCCTTGGTAAGACGCATATGAGCGAACTGGCGTTTTCGGGGTTGGGGCTGAACCCGATGACGGCGACGCCGCCCTGTGTCAACGATCCGCAGGCTGTGCCGGGCGGGTCGAGTTCTGGCGCGGCGGCCTCGGTGGCTTTCGGCCTGGCCGCCTGCGGGATCGGCAGCGACACGGGCGGGTCGGTGCGCATTCCGGCAGCGTGGAACGATCTGGTGGGGCTCAAGACCACCGCCGGACGCCTGTCACTGGATGGTGTCGTGCCGCTGGCGGCGCGGTTCGATACGGTCGGCCCGCTCACGCGCAATGTCGAGGATGCCGCTCTGGTGCTGTCGGTGCTGGAGGGGCATTCGGGCGGTGCCGATCTGCGCGGGGCCTCGTTGAGCGGGGTGCGGCTTGCGGCGTTGCGCAGCGTCGTGCTCGATGACATCCGCGAGCAGCCGCTCAAGGCTTATGAGAGCGCTGTGGAGCGGCTCTGCGCGGCGGGGGCGCATGTCGAGCCGCTGGACTGGCCGGAACTGTCCGATGCGATGGCGATGTCGGGCACGCTTTATACCGGCGAGGCCTATGGCATCTGGCGAGATGCGATCGAGGCCGCGCCCGAAAAGATGTTCCCGGCCATTCTTGAGCGGTTCCGCGGCGGGCGCGATGTGAGTGCGGCCGATTACGTGACTGCCTGGCGGCGGTTGGAGGAGATGCGACGTGCCTGGCATGCGCGGGTGGCAGGATATGACGCGGTCATCATGCCGAGCGCACCCAACATGCCGCCGGATGCCGCGAAGCTGATGTGCGACGATGCCTATTATGTCACCGAGAACCTGCTGACGCTGCGCAATACGCGCGTGGGTAACTTGATGGGCCTGCCCGCCGTGACGCTGCCGACCGGTGTGCCAAGCTGCGGTATCATGCTCTGTGGCAAGCCGATGCAGGACGAGCGGCTTTTGCGTCTGAGCACGGCTGCGGAAGAGGCGTTGGGGCGGTAAAACTGGCTGCGGGGGCGCTGCCCCCGTCGCTCAAAGCGCGACTCCCCCGGGATATTTCGGAACAGAAGAAGGGCAGGGGGCCTGTGTCCCTTCTGCCAAAATGTCACAATCCGTCTGTCAAGCCTTTGCTTTTGCTGGACGCAGGCCGGGGGCTTGGGTAGATTCAGGCAAAACGGGACGCAACGATCCCGAACCTTGAGGCAGTATTGATGTTTCCCGAGCGGTTTTCGAACCTACCGGCCTATGCGTTTCCGCGCCTGCGGAGCCTTCTGGACGCCCATGCGCCCGGTGGCGAGGTCTTGCATATGACCATCGGCGAACCCAAGCATCCGTTCCCGGCATGGGTTGCGGATGTCGTGGCCGAACATGCGGCGGGGTTCGGACAATACCCGGCGAATGAGGGCGCGATCGGATTGCGCCGGTCGGTCTGTGGTTGGATCAAGCGGCGGTATGGCGTCCAGATGGACCCGGAGCGGCAGGTGATGGCGCTGAACGGAACGCGCGAAGGGCTTTACAACGCGATGATGGCGCTTTGCCCCGAGACCAAGGCGGGCAAGACGCCGGTGGTGTTGCTGCCCAACCCATTCTATCAGGTCTACATGGTGGCGGCACTGAGCGTTGGCGCCGAACCTGTCCTGTTGCCAGCGACACGAGACACAGGCCATCTGCCTGATTTCGGCGCGGTGCCGCAAGGCGTTCTGGAACGCACGGCGGCGGTTTACCTCTGCTCACCGAGCAACCCGCAGGGCGCGGTTGCGAGTCGGTCTTATTGGCGCGAGTTGATCGCACTGGGCGAGCGGTTCGATTTTCAGATATTCGCCGATGAATGTTATAGCGAAATCTATCGCGGCACGGCACCCGTGGGTGCGCTGGATGTGGCGCAAGAGATGGGGGCGAGTGCTGAGCGTGTTGTCGCCTTCCATTCGCTCTCGAAGCGGTCGAACCTGCCGGGGCTGCGCAGCGGTTTCGTGGCTGGCGGACCCGAGACTTTGCTGCGTCTCAAGCAGTTGCGTAACTATGCGGGCGCACCCCTGCCGTTGCCATTGCAGCACGTGGCCGAAAGGGCCTGGGACGACGAGGTGCATGTCGACGAAAACCGCCGACTTTATGCCGAAAAATACGCGCTGGCCGACGAGATCATGGCGGGTGTGGCGGGCTATGAAAGCCCGCAGGCCGGGTTCTTCTTGTGGCTACCTGTCGACGATGGCGAGGCGGCGGCGCTGAAGCTCTGGACGCAGACCGGGGTGCGGGTTCTGCCCGGCGCCTATCTGAGCCGCGAGGTTGCGGGTGCGAACCCGGGCGCGGGGTATATACGGGTCGCCATGGTGGCCCCGAAAGACGAGATGGTGCGCGGGCTGACGCGGCTGCGCGACTGTCTTTACGCATGATTTGAGGACGAGGGATAAGATGGCATACCAGACACGCGGGCGCGAACCGCTGCTTGACAGCACCATGGCCGAGGCGATCGAGAAGCGCGGCAAGGAGTTGATGGGGCTGGTCCTGCTGATTATGGGGGCGATGGCCGCTGCGATGATCGTTTCCTATCATCCTGATGATCCAAGCTGGATGTCTGCTACCGACGCACCGGTCCAGAACTGGATGGGACGGTTTGGGGCCTCGATTGCCGCGCCGCTGTTCATGATCGTGGGCTGGGGTGCCTGGGGTCTGGCCATCGTGCTGGGTGTCTGGGGCACGCGTTTCGCTCTGCATCGCGGGGCTGAGCGCGCGGTAAGCCGTCTGATCTTCGCGCCCATCTGGATCGCGCTGCTGGCGCTTTATGCTGCATCCTTGACGCCGGGCGCGGTGTGGTCGGCGACGCATAGTTTCGGTCTTGGCGGCATGTTCGGCGACGCCGTCCTGGGTACTGTTCTGGGTATCCTGCCACTGGGTGCGAGCCTTGGGCTCAAGGTTCTGTCGCTGGCTCTGGGGATCGGCGTGCTCGGGTTTGGTGCCTTCGTGCTGGGTTCGACCTGGCCCGAACTGATGCGCCTCGGGCGATTCCTGCTGGTCGGCGTCATCCTGACCTATGCCTGGGTCATGGCGCTGGCGGGGCGGGGTGCATCGGGTGCGCTGAACGCCGCGCAGCGGGTCCAGACGAAGGCCGGAGAAGCGCGCGCGCGGCGCTTGGCCGATCGCGCTGAAGCCGAGGAATATGCCCGTGCCGAGGCCAGCGTTCCGGCGCAGCCGGTGGTGCGCCGCGCGCAGGTGCCGCCGATCAGCGCGTCCCAGCCTTCTGCCGCAGCGCAGGCCCCCGGCCCTGATGAACGCGCCGACGGTCTGCTGTCGCGGATGCCGTCGCTCATGCGTCGCCCCGAACCCGAACCCGACCCCGAGCCGGAGCTGATCGAGTCAACCGGTCCCGAGGGCGATGTGCAGGCCCCTGGCGATGACCGCATTCGCGCCAAGATCGCCGATGTGATCAAGACCCGCGTGCGCCAGAGCCCCGCGATTCAAGTCGAAAGCGTTGCGCCGCTGACTCGTGGGCGGGGGCGTGGCCCCGATCCGTTGATCCTGAATTCCGGCATGCGTGGAACATTGCCTCCCGAGCCGCCCCTGACCGCAGCGAAGCGGCAGGAGTGGTCCGAGGAGCCGCCGCTGGTCGAGCCAGAGGCGCGGTACGACAGCTTCGAGCAGCCAGATCTGCCGCAGCCCGAACCGCAGCCTCAGGCGATACAGCCGCGGATTCCGGTGGCCGAGCCCAAGAAGGTGGTGCAGCACACGCAGCGCCGTGCGCCGCAACCGTCGAGCCGGGCCATCGCCGAGGCACAGCCTGCGCTGCAATTCGAGGAAAGCGCACAGGTGGAATACGATTTGCCGCCGCTCAGCCTGCTGAACAATCCCGCCAATATCACCCGGCATCACCTGAGCGATGACGCGCTTGAGGAAAATGCGCGGATGCTGGAGAACGTGCTGGATGATTACGGCGTGAAGGGCGAGATCGTGAGTGTCCGTCCCGGGCCGGTCGTCACCATGTATGAACTGGAGCCCGCGCCGGGCCTCAAGGCAAGCCGGGTTATCGGGCTGGCGGATGATATTGCGCGCTCGATGTCTGCGCTGTCGGCGCGCGTCAGCACGGTGCCGGGGCGCAGCGTGATCGGTATCGAACTGCCCAATGACAACCGTGAAATGGTCAGCTTCCGCGAAATCCTTTCGAGCCGCGACTATGGCGACGGCAACCAGAAGCTGCCGTTGGCGCTTGGTAAGGATATCGGCGGCGATCCGGTGGTCCAGAACCTGGCGAAGATGCCTCACTTGCTGATCGCGGGCACGACTGGGTCGGGCAAGTCGGTGGCGATCAACACCATGATCCTGAGCCTGCTTTACAAGCTGACGCCGGACGAGTGCCGCCTGATCATGATCGACCCCAAGATGCTGGAACTTTCGGTTTATGATGGCATTCCGCATCTTCTGAGCCCGGTGGTTACCGACCCCAAGAAGGCGGTCGTGGCCCTCAAATGGGTCGTGGCCGAGATGGAAGAGCGCTATCGCAAGATGTCCAAGATGGGCGTGCGCAACATCGACGGCTATAATGGCCGTGTCGCGGATGCGCAGCGCAAGGGCGAGATGTTCTCGCGCACTGTGCAGACGGGCTTTGACGACGAAACCGGCGAACCGGTGTTTGAGACCGAGGAGTTCGCGCCCGAGAAGATGCCTTACATCGTCGTGATCGTAGACGAGATGGCCGACCTGATGATGGTCGCGGGCAAGGAGATCGAGGCCTGCATCCAGCGCCTTGCACAGATGGCGCGGGCATCGGGGATTCACCTGATCATGGCCACGCAGCGCCCCTCGGTCGATGTGATCACCGGTACCATCAAGGCGAACTTCCCCACCCGGATCAGTTTCCAGGTGACCAGCAAGATCGACAGCCGCACCATCCTGGGCGAGATGGGCGCAGAGCAGCTTCTGGGCATGGGCGACATGCTTTACATGGCTGGCGGCGGCAAGATCACCCGTTGCCACGGCCCCTTCGTCAGCGACGAAGAGGTCGAGGAGGTTGTGAACCACCTCAAGGCCTATGGCCCGCCGACCTATGTGAATGGCGTGCAGGATGGCCCGGACGACGAGAAGGCCGACAGCATTGATGCGGTGCTGGGGCTGTCGACGGGTGGCAATACCGACGGCGAGGATGCGCTCTATGATCAGGCGGTGGCAATTGTGATCAAGGATCGCAAATGCAGCACATCCTACATCCAGCGCAAGCTGGCGATCGGCTACAACAAGGCCGCGCGTCTGGTGGAGCAGATGGAGGAGCAGGGCATCGTCAGCCCCGCCAACCACGTCGGTAAGCGCGATATTCTGGTGCCGGAGCAGTAGGGTCGACACACAATCGTCGCTGATGACGGGGTTTTGATGTGAGCAGGGTCTCTCTGCGCGAGGTCGGGCTTGATAACCGGCCCGTGCCTGCTGATATCAGGTGTTAGATGACCGTTATCGCATATCAGGACGCCTTCAGGGTAAAGCAACCCTGCGTTTAACTGATGAAGGAGCCCGCGCCATGAAACCTCTTTCGATTCTGTCGGCCGCCGTGCTGAGTGCCGCTTTGGCAATGCCGGCAGCGGCGGAGAAATTGTCGCTCGGCGCGATCTCGGGCTATCTCAATGGATTGAAGACCGCTGAGGGTGAATTCACCCAGATCAACGATGACGGCACGATCAGCACCGGGCGCATCTATATCAAGCGGCCGGGGCGGGTGCGCTTCGAATACGATCCGCCTGAACGCACGCTGGTTGTGGCCGATGGCGACCGGGTTGGCGTTGTCGATCCCAAGTCGAACACGGGCCCCGAGGCCTATCCGCTGCACCGCACCCCCTTGAAGATCGTGCTGGCGCGCAATGTCGACCTCACCCGTGAGCGGATGGTGACCGGCCATGCCAGCGACGGCAAGACCACCACCATTCAGGCGCAGGATCCCGAAAATCCCGAATACGGCAATATCGAACTGGTCTTCACTGCCGACCCGGTTGAGCTGCGCCAGTGGGTCATCAATGACAGCGCGGGCGCACGCACGACGGTGGTCCTAGGCGATCTGCGCACGGGGATGCAGCTGGCGGATGACCGTTTCGTGATTCCCGGCGTTGGCCCGATAGAGCGCCGCGACAAGTAAGAGCGGCGCCGCGTCAGCGCGGCGCCTTCTTTCTTTGCGACACGGCCGGGACAGGCACCTCAGAACAGGCCGAAACCCCGACCGTTACAGGTGCGCAGCTGCGCCTCATACATCCGCGAGCGCGACTCGACCTTGTCGGCGACGCGCAAGAGCCAAGGCTTGCTGTTGTAGCTGCGCCGCGAAAATCCGGTGCGCCCTTCGTGATAGGCCAGATACTGGTTGCGTGTATCGCTGAGCGAAATGCCGAGGCTCTGGCTGGATTTCGCCATGTACCAGCCCATGAAATCGGTGGCGTCCGAGATGTCGTTGCGCCGTGCTCCGAAGCGACGGGTTTCACGCTTGTATTCGTCCCATGTGCCATCAAGTGCCTGGCTGTAGCCATAGGCCGAGCTTTGCCTCCCCATCGGGATGATGCCGAGTGTCCAGCGGAACGGGGTGCGGGCATTGCCGTCAAAGCTGCTTTCCTGATGGATCGTGGCCATCTGCACATGCACGGGGACGCCCCAGCGGCGCTCGGCCGCGTTGAAGGCGCGCTTGTATTGCGGGCGCTGGTCCAGGATCGAACAGGCATTGTCCAGATTGCTCGGGGGTGGGCCGCTTGGCCCGCCGCCGCAGGACGCCGCCAGAAGGACGATCAGGAATGCGCGAAGAGTTCTGCTCATCTGCCTCTCGCTTTCGTTTGTTTTCTGCAACTTTAGCGGAAACAGGCGCGCGGGGGAATCAAGAAATCGCAGTGACTCACAGCAGAACGGCAAGAAGCACCGGCAGAGCCACGACCGACATCAGCGTCGAGGCGACAACCAGCCCGGCCACCGCATCGGAATCGGCGCCGTATTTCTCGGCCAGCAGGTAAGATGTGACCGCCACGGGGGTCGCAAGTTGCAGCACCAGCACGGCAAAGGCGGTCCTGTCGAGGCCGAACCAGGCACCGACGGCCCAGCCGATCCCGGCACAAATGCACACCTTGACGAAGGACAGTATCGCCGCCTGCCCGACACGCCCCGGGGTCAGCCGCGCCACCGCGACCCCAAGCGTAATCAGCATGAGCGGGATGGCCATCTGGCCGGTCAGTTTCAGCGTATTGGTCAGGAAGGTTGGCGTTTCCCATCCCTGCCACAAAAACAGCCCGCCCAGAAGCGTGGCGGCGACAAGCGGCTCCTTGAGAACCTTGAGCAGGGATCCGCCGCCCGAAACCAGCCAGATTCCGTAGGTGAAGGACCAGATCGCCATGATCGCGAACACCACGACGGCATAGCCCAGACCAGTCTCGCCGAAGGCGAAGAGCGCAAGCGGCAGGCCAAGGTTGCCGGTATTGCCGAAAATCAGCGGCGCGGTATAGGTCCGCGTTTCCAGCCCGGAGGTGCGGGTAATCAGCCACATCACAACTGTCAGCGCGCCATAGCCGACGATCGCCGCCGCTGAAAGCGCCGTCAACGCGCCCGGATCGATCTCGGTCTGCATCAACGACACGAAGATCAGGCAGGGCACCGATAGGGTCATCGCCATCTGCGTGACGAACTGAACCCGGTATTCGAATCCCATTTTCACCCAGGCAAATCCGACAGCCGCCAGCAGAAAAACCGGCGCGACGATCTCGAGCACTGTCAAGGCAAGGTTCACAGACTGTTTCCCGTGTTTTTATGCTCTGGGGTTGGACAAACGACCCTTGAAACCATTAGTCTTGAGGGCTAGGGGCTGCAATGTGATGTTGAAAACAAGAGCGAAATATTCGTTGGGCCAAGTCGTCCGGCACAAGAAACACCCGTTTCGCGGGGTTGTTTTCGATGTCGATCCGGAATTTTCCAACAGCGAGGAATGGTATCACTCGATCCCCGAGGATAGCCGCCCCTCCAAGGAACAACCGTTCTATCATCTTCTGGCCGAGAACGACCAAAGCTATTACGTGGCTTATGTCTCCGAGCAGAACCTGATCGCGGACTATTCGGGAGAACCGGTGGATCACCCCGATATCCCGGATCTGTTCGGTCCGTTCGAGGACGGCCATTATCCGCTCCATTTCCAGCTGAACTAGGGCGCGTGCGAACGAGCGCCTGCCCCGCAAGGCGCGGCATTCGCCCTCAATAGCCAAGTGCGCAACCGTCCTTGCGGGGGTCGCTGGCGCCTTCCAACACACCGTCGGGCCGGATCACGATGGCCTGGCCGCCGCCAATCGGACCCTCGGGCACGATCACGTCATGGCCCATTCCGGCCAGTTCGGCGCGCACCGCCTCGCTATAGCCGCGCTCGACTTTCAACTTTCCGGCCTCGGCATAGCTGCGCGGGGCGTCGAGCGCAGTTTGCGCATCCATCCCGAAATCGCGCAGATTCGATACCAGCCGGGCATGGCCATTGGGTTGATAGGCGCCGCCCATCACCCCGAATGGCATGGTGGCGCGACCATTTTCGCACAGCATACCGGGAATGATCGTATGCATCGGTCGCTTGCCGCCGGCCATTTCATTGGGGTGCCCCGGTGTCAGGCAGAAGCCCGCGCCGCGATTCTGAAACAGCACGCCGAACTTTTCCGACGCGATCCCCGACCCGAAGCCATGAAAGATCGAATAGATCAGCGACACCGCCATGCGGTCACGGTCGACAACGGTGATATAGACGGTTTCCCGATGCACCGCATCGGCCAGCGGTGCGGCGGCGGGCATGGCGTTTTGCGGGTCGATCAGCGCGGCCAGTTTCGCCGCGGTTTCGGGTGCGAGCATGTGCTCGAGGCGCGTTGTGTGATCGGGGTCGGCGATGATGCGATTGCGCGCGTCATAGGCCAGCTTGGCGGCTTCTGCCTCGATATGGGCGCGCTGGCTGCCCGCCGGGTCCATCAGGGAAATGTCGAAATGCTTGAGTATATTGAGCATCAGGATCGCCGTGGCGCCGTGGCCGTTGGGCGGGTGCTCGACCAGATCGACGCCCTTGTAATCACCGGCGACGGGCGTCGTGTAGTCGCATTCGGTGGCAGCGAAATCATCTGCCGTATGCCCCCCGCCTTGCGCGTTGAGCGCGGCGATCATGTCCTCGGCCACCTCGCCGGTGTAGAACCCGTCGCGCCCCTTGGCGGCGATGCGGCGCAGCACCTCGGCCTGACCCGGCGCGCGGAAAAGATCGCCGGTCTTCAAGGCGGCACCGTCCTTGGTGAAGTAGCCGATGGCGTGACCCTGAAGCGCCTTCGCGGCGACGGGCCAATCGAATGCTACCCGCGGCGCGACGGGTACCCCTGCTTCGGCATAATGGATTGCCGGTGCAAGCAGCGTATCAAGGCCCAGCTTGCCGTGATCTGCAGAGAGGCGGCAAAAGGCGTCGATCGCGCCGGGAACAGTCACCGCGTCGGGGCTGTTGAGTGGCACAGTGTCATGCCCGCGCGCGCGCAGCGCTGCGGAATCAGCACCGGCCGGGGCGCGCCCCGAGCCGTTGAGCGCATGAATCTCGTCGCTGCCGGGCTTGGTGAAAAGCGCAAAGCAATCACCGCCGATTCCGGTCATCTGCGGCTCGCAGATACCCAGAAGGATGGCACCCGCGATAGCCGCATCCATAGCGTTGCCGCCACGCTCCAGGATATCCACTGCCGTTTTCGCGGCCAAAGGATGGGATGTCGCGCACATGCCGTTGCTGGCAAAGGTGGCTGAACGGCCGGGCAGGTGGAAATCGCGCATGGGGGGGTATCCTTCATCTGTCACGCGCCCGACACACTAGGCGCTAGCCGACTGAATGCCAATGCGATGAAGGAGAAGGAAAACCTCGACGCCGCGCACTGGGTGGGGGCTGTTTAACGCGGCGCCGAGGGAAGCTATATGCAGCTACAATTCTTAGATACGGACCGTTTCAGGCGCTTTTTAGCATTGAATGCGGCAATACAGTGTCCTCGTCGCCCGCGCGGCCCCTGCCGAGGGATTATTCGAGGCTGAAAACAAGAGTCAGCCGGTTTTCGGCTCCGGAACGGATGTAAGATACTTCCTCTGTCAGTTCACGAATCAGAAGCCAGCCAAAGCCCCCTTCGGGCAGCGCGTCTGGTGCCACGTCGAGATCGTGATGCAGTCCCGTCGGGAGGGTTTGGCCCGGCAGCGGGCATCCCAGATCAACAAGGTTGATTCTCAAACACGTGCCTTCGACCTCTGCGTCGAGGTAAACCGGGCCGGGGGGGCGCCTGGCAAAGGCATGTTCGGCGATGTTGTTGAGCGCCTCGGCCAAAGCGATTTCCACAGCGCCACACCGTTCGTCGCCCAGTCCGAGAGCGGCCAGATGGCTGCGAACGGAGTCCAGTGCCCCCCGGATATCGGCCACGCAGCCGTCGAATTGCAGCGACAGGGAGCCAGGGGGCGAAACCGGGGAGACGACAGTGGGTGGGCGCGAGCGGACCATGAAGACCCCTTCAGCTGACCGGGCGAGGGACAAGGCTGGCGGCATTCTTGTGAATGTTGAACACGGTCTCCATCCGGGTCAGGCGAAACACCTTGGCGACATCGGGCGTCAGCCCTGCGAGATCCAACTGTTTGCCGCGCCCAAGCTGCTTCATCGAGGCAACGATGGCACCAAGGCCGCTGGAATCGATGAAAGCGACATTGGAGAGATCCAGCAGGATATGGTCGGGGCCCTGTTCGGTCAGGGTGCGCATTGTGTCCTTGAAACTGATGGCGACGCTTGAATCGATGCGGGTATCGGTGACGGTGATCAGATTGATGCCGTTGCCATGGGTGCTGTGCAGGTTCATGTTGCCTCCTTCGGGCGATAGGTAGAAATACGGCTGAGGCTAGACCGCATTCCTTACCATTCGGTATGCAGGTGTCTTGAAAAGGGAGGACGAGCCATGAAAGAGGTGGTCATCGCAGGTGCTGCACGCACGCCGATGGGCGGGTTCCAGGGCGATTTCGACGGAGTCGAAGCCGCAGTTCTGGGTGGCGCGGCCATTCGCGCGGCGCTGGACGGCGCGGGCGCTCAAAGCGTCGACGAGGTTCTGATGGGCTGTGTCCTGCCTGCAGGCCAAGGCCAGGCCCCCGCACGGCAGGCCGGATTTGCCGGCGGTCTTGGCGAGGACGTTCCAGCCACGACGCTCAACAAGATGTGCGGCTCGGGTATGAAGGCGGCGATGGTGGCCTTCGACCAGATCGCCCTTGGCCAGGCCGATACGATGATCGCGGGCGGAATGGAAAGCATGTCGATGGCGCCATACCTTTTGCCCAAGATGCGCGGCGGCGCCCGTCTGGGCCATGGGCAGGTCATCGACCATATGTTTCTCGACGGGCTTGAGGATGCCTATGACAAGGGCCGCCTGATGGGCACCTTCGCCGAGGATTGCGCCGAACACTTCCAGTTTACCCGGCAGGCGCAGGACGAGTATGCCATCGGCTCGCTGGAGGGGGCGCTGGCGGCGCAGAAATCGGGCGCCTTCGATGGCGAGATCGCGCCGGTCACCATTACCACCCGCAAGGGCGAGGTGACGATCAGCGCCGATGAGCAACCGGCCAAGGCGCGGCCCGACAAGATCCCTCATCTGAAACCGGCCTTCCGCAAGGATGGTACGGTGACTGCGGCGAATTCCAGTTCGATCAGCGATGGTGCCGCGGCGCTTGTGCTGGCCTCGCGCGCAGCGGCCGAGGCGCAGGGGTTGACGGTGCGTGCCCGCATCATGGGGCACGCAAGCCACGCGCAGGCACCCGGCTGGTTCACGACTGCGCCCGTTCCCGCGGCACAGAAACTGCTGAGCAGCATCGGCTGGAGCAAGGACGATGTGGACCTATGGGAGGTGAACGAGGCCTTTGCCGTTGTCCCTATGGCCTTCATGCATGAAATGGGCCTGTCGCGCGACAAGGTGAACGTGAATGGCGGCGCCTGCGCGCTCGGCCACCCGATCGGCGCCAGCGGCGCGCGCATCATGGTGACGCTGCTGAACGCGCTTGAAAAGCGCGGGCTCAGGCGCGGCGTCGCGGCGATCTGCATCGGTGGCGGCGAAGGCACGGCGATCGCGATCGAGCTGGCGTGACCGCGCGCGCCGCTGCCGTGCGCCTGTCGGGCGCGGCTATGCCTTCATGCGTGCGCCCGTCGGATCATAAAGTGGCTTGAGGCTTGCCTCGGCGCGCACCCGCGTTCCGGCGATGTCGATCTCGTAGCTGGAGGCCAGCAGGCCGTCTACGGTTTCGCCCTTGCAGGGCACATAGCCCATTCCGATCGCCGCGCCCAGGTGATGGCCGTAATTGCCAGACGAGAGATAACCCACGATCTGCCCGTCACGCAGGATCGGCTCGTTGTGATAGAGCAGCGGCTCGGGGTCGGTCAGCCGGAACTGCATCATGCGGGCGCCAAGCCCCTCGTCTCGCTTGCGCTGCACGGCGTCACGACCGATGAAGGCGGGTTTGGTTTTGGATACGGCAAAGCCAAGGCCCGCCTCGAGAACATGATCCTCGCAGGTAATGTCATGGCCGAAGTGACGAAATCCTTTTTCGATGCGGCAGCTGTCCATCACGTGCATCCCGCACAGTTTCAGCCCGTGATCCGCACCCGCCTCGAACAGGGTTTCAAACACATGTGCGGCCATGTCCGCCGAGACATAGATCTCCCAGCCCAGCTCGCCCACATAGGAGACACGGTGCGCACGCGCGAGGGCCATGCCGATCTCGATCTGGCGGGCGGTGCCGAAAGGATGCGCCGCATTCGATAGATCATCGGGTGACACCGCCTGCATCAATGCGCGCGCCTCCGGGCCCATCACGGCCAGAACGGCCTCGGCTGCGGTGACATCGGTGATGACGGCGATCCGTTCGCTGAGGTTGCGGCGCAGCCAAGTTTCGTCGGCCAGCCTTGTGGCGGCGGGTGTGACGACGAGCCAGGCAGTTTCGGACAGGCGCGTGACGGTCACGTCGGCCTCAATCCCCCCGCGGGGATTGAGGAATTGGGTATAGACGATTCGCCCCACCGGCGCCGAGATATCCGCGCCGCAGACATGGTTCAGGAACGCCTCGGCATCGGGGCCTTCGACGCGCAGTTTGCCGAATGAGGACATGTCATACATGCCGACGCCCGTGCGGATCGCGGCGTGTTCGGCGGCGGCGTTGGCAAACCAGTTCTGCCGCCCCCAGGAATAGGCATAGGCGCGGTCCTGCCCCGGCAGAGCGAACCAGTTGGCGCGCTCCCAGCCGGCGGTCTCACCCATGACGGCGCCATGGTCCAGCAGGTGCGCATGCAGCGGGCTGCGGCGCACGCCGCGCGCGGTGGCCTTCTGGCGATAGGGGAAATGATCGGCGTAAAGCAGCCCGAGCGTTTCGGTCGAACGGCGCGCAAGATAGGTGCGATTGCCCTGGAATGGCTGCATCCGGGCGACATCGACATCGCCCAGATCGAACGGCTTTTCGCCGTCCTCCATCCATTGCGCCAGCGCCATGCCCGCGCCACCCGCCGACTGGATGCCGATGGAGTTGAAGCCAGCGGCGACCCAGACATTGTCCATCTCGGGAGCAAGGCCAAGATGATAGGCGTCATCGGGCGTAAAGGATTCCGGTCCGTTGAAGAAAGTGTGAATGCCCGCCTCGCCCAGCATCGGCATGCGGTTCACGGCCCATTCCAAGATGGGCTCGAAATGGTCCAGATCCTCCGGCAGCTGGTCGAATTCGAAATCCTCGGGGATGCCGCCAAGCGCCCAGGGTTTCGCGACCGGCTCGAAGGCGCCCAGCATCATCTTGCCGGCGTCCTGCTTGTAATAGGCGCACTCGTCCGGCACCCGCAGCACCGGCAGCGGGCCGAGACCTTCGATCGGCTCGGACAGGATGTAGAAATGCTCGCAGGCCTGCAGGGGCACGTTCACGCCCAGCATCGCACCCAGCTCACGCCCCCACATCCCGGCGCAATTGACCACATGTTCGGCGGCGATATGGCCATGGCTGCCGTCTTCGCGCTGCCAGTCCACGCCGGTGATGCGGCGATCCGCGCGGGTAACGCCGGTAACCTTGGTGCGCTCTGCGATCACCGCGCCGCGCTGGCGTGCGCCTTTGGCCAGGGCGAGCGCGATATTGCCCGGATCGCCCTGACCATCCTTGTCGAGATAGACCGCGCCGCGCACCCCGTCGATGTTGAGATGGGGGTATCGCGCCTTGACCTCAGTCGGGCTGATCTCGTCGACATCGACGCCGAAGGCACGGGCCATGGCGGCTTGACGCAGGATTTCCTCGCGTCGCTCGTCGGTGAGGGCCACGGTGATCGAACCCACCCGCCTGAAGCCGGTGGCGACCCCGGTCTCCTGTTCGAGACTGCCGTAGAGCTCCTGGCTGTATTTGGCCAGTTTCGTCATGTTGGCGGTGGCGCGCAGTTGCGCGATCAGGCCCGCCGCGTGCCAGGTGGTGCCGGAGGTGAGCTGCTTGCGTTCCAGCAGCACCACGTCGCGCCAGCCCAGCCGGGTGAGGTGATAGGCGACGGAACAGCCGACCACGCCGCCGCCGATGATGACGGCGCGGGCCTGATTGGGAAGAACGGTCATGCGTGGGCCTCGTTATACCTGGATGGGGCGGTTTTGGACGCAGAAGCGTCCGACTGGACGGGGGGCGCTGCCCCCCGGACCCCCCGGGATATTTCGAAACAGAAGAAGAGGGGCGGGGATATCATGCCTTGAGCCTTTCATTGGCGGGGTCCCAGAGCGGGCCATCGGGCTGAACCGTGGCGCGGTGGGGCGTGCCGTAGATGTCAATTTCGAGCACGGTGCCTTGCGTGGCGAGATCGGCGCGGATCATGGCAAGGGCGAGCGAGGCGTTCACCCGGTAGCCCCAGGCACCGCTGGTGGTTTCGCCCACGATCTGTCCGTCGTGGCGGATGGTTGACATGTAAGGGGCATCTGCAGCGCCGGTTTCGACCTTGAGCGTGACAAAGCGTTTGGCCGGGCCGCGTTGTCGCTCGGCGAGGAGGGCGGATTTACCAGGGAAGTCCTGTGGCTTGTCGAATTTCACGAAACGTTCGAGCCCGGCTTCGAGCATGGTGTAATCGGTGCTCAGATCCCCCTTCCAAGCGCGGTAGGCCTTTTCCATGCGCAGGCTGTCGAGCGCATACATGCCGAAGGGTTTGAGGCCATGCGCCTGCCCCGCCTGCCAGACGGCGTCGAATACGGTGGCGGTGTCCTCGGTCTTCGTGTGGATTTCCCAGCCCAGTTCGCCGGTAAAGGAGACCCGCACGAGCCGTGCCCAACGCCCGGCGATCTCGGTCGCCTGGTGGGTCAGCCAGGGCTGTGCAAGATCCGCGTCGCACAGGTCCCCAAGCAGCGCGCGCGATCCGGGCCCGGCAAGAATCTGCGTCATGTAATCCCGGGTGCGGTTGGTGAGGGTGACGCCGTCGACCCCTGCAAGCGCCGAGGCGAGCAGGTCGAAATCATGCCATTCGGCAGCGGCGGCGGTGATCAGGGTCATGAGGTCGTCACGGTGGCGTACGACCGACATCTCGGTCAGGACCCGCCCGCGCTCATCGGCGAAATAGACGAGGCCGATACGCCCGACACGCGGCACGACGCCGGTGATCCGGGAGGCAAGCCAATCAGCTGCGTTCGGGCCTTCGATGTTGAAGCGGGAAAATCCGGGCAGGTCGAGGATGCCGCAGGCGTCGCGCACGGCTTCGCATTCTTCGCGGATGCGGGGCTCCCAAGGTCCAGCGCGGTTCCAGGTCCGGGTGGCCGCTTCGGAGGTGTCGTCACCGGGCCGAGCGAACCAGTTTGCGCGCTCCCAGCCGTTATACGCACCCATGACGCCGCCGAGCGCCCTGATCCTGTCATGCACGGGTGAGAGTTTGCGATCGCGCCCTGCGGGCCATTCATGGCGCGGGAAATGCATGGCATATTCGTGGCCATAGACCTCCATCCCCTTGGCGATGCAGTAGTCGGGATCCGTGTAGTCGGTATAGCGGCGCGGATCGCAGGCCCACATGTCCCATTCGGTGCCGCCTTCTGTGATCCATTCGGCCAGCACCTTGCCCGCGCCGCCGGCCTGGGCGATGCCGAAGGTGAAGACGCAGGCCTCGAAGGCATTGGGCACGCCAGGCATCGGGCCAAGCAGCGGCAAGCCGTCCGGCGCATAGGGTATGGGGCCGTTGATCACCTTGTTCACGCCCCCGGCGCCGAGGATCGGCACCCGGGCGATGGCGTCGTCGATATGCCATTCCAGGCGCTCGAGATCGTCGGGATAGAGCTGAAAGCTGAAATCCTCGGGCATGGGATCGCCGGGTTCGATCCAGTGGGCGCGGCAATTGCCCTCGTAGGGGCCGAGATTGAGCCCGTGCTTTTCCTGCCTGAGGTAATAGGAGCTGTCCACGTCGCGCAGGAGCGGCAGTTTGTGGCCCACCTCGCGCGACCAGGCTTCGAGTTCGGGGATCTCATCGGTCAACAGGTATTGATGGCTCATCACCATCATTGGCACGGTCCGCCCGCCAAAGGGCTTGAACCATTCGCCGACGCGCTGTGCGTAATAGCCCGCGGCGTTGACGACGTGTTCGCAGCGGATATCGCCCTTGTCGGTCTTGACGATCCATTCGTCGCCGCTCCGGTCAATGCCGGTTGCGGGGCAGAAACGCAGCACCCTCGCACCCAGATCGCGCGCGCCCTTGGCCAGCGCCTGTGTCAGCTGCGCGGGGTCGATATCGCCATCATTGGGGTCGAAAAGCGCGCCCTGCAGATCGTGGGTTTCGATGAAGGGATAGCGTGCCTTGATCTCGTCTGTGGCGAGTATCTCGAGATCCATGCCCTGATAGAGCCCCATGCCGCGGGCGCGCTCGAATTCCTGCATTCGCTCGATGCTGTGCCCAAGGCGGATCGAGCCGGTCTGGTGGTAGTTCATGGGATAGTCGACCTCGGCTCCGAGACGGGCATAAAGCTCGGTCGAGTAGCGCTGCATGTTCATTACCGACCAGGAGGTCGAGAAGGTGGGCACGTTGCCCGCCGCGTGCCAGGTGCTGCCGGCGGTCAGTTCGTTCTTTTCCAAGAGAACGCAATCGTGCCAGCCCGCCTTTGCGAGGTGATAGAGGCAGGACGCCCCCACGGCTCCGCCACCAATGATGACCACGCGGGCTGTTGTCGGAAATTCGGCCATGTGAGATGCTCCGTTCAGGGCTTTTGCGGCACACCGTCCGCGATGTCATAATAGTCGCCCTTGTCGGCGGTGAAGATATGCTTTTCGAGCCTGAGCCCGGTTGGTTCGTCGAGCGCACCAAGCGCGAAGCTGATCGTGCCCTCGTCATGGGCGGTCCAGAACAGGGATGAACCGCAGCGTGGGCAGAAGCCGCGCTTGGCGGCTGGCGTCGCCTCGAACCACTGCACCGGGCCGTTGATCTCGACCTCGTCTTTCGGTGCATAGGCCGAGGCCCACAAATGCCCCGATTGCTTGCGGCACTGGCTGCAATGGCAGACCGAGGCACCCTCGGGGGTGGCGTGAACCGTGAAGGTGATATCGCCGCAGAGGCATCTTCCGGTGGTCATTTGCTGTCTCCTTGGTATCGGGGGAGGGCGTCGGGGATGGCGTAGTAATCGCCCTTGTGATCGCACCAGTAATGGCCCGAGAGGCGCAGGCCGGTCGGCGTGTCGAGCGCGGCCGAGGCCACCATGATTGTGGGGCCGTCATCGGGGCGCCAGAACAGTGTCGAGCCGCAGACCTTGCAAAAACCGCGGCTGGCGATGTCGCTGGCGCGGAACCACTTGAGGTTGGTGTCGCCGGTGACGTGCAGGGCGAATTTGGGGGCGGGAACGGCGCTGAAGTAATGGCCCGATTGCTGGCGGCACTGCTCGCAATGGCAGGCGATCGGGTCTTTGAGCGGGGCGTCAATGGTCAGGCCGATGGCGCCACAGAGGCAAGATCCGTGAAACATCACGACCCTCCCGCCGGTGCCGTGGCGCTGCCAAGCGCGATGCCGTAAAGGATGAAGCAGACCGCCATCGCGCGGCGCAGCCAGATGTTGAACACCGCGCCAAGAGCGGCGCGACCCAGTCCCGCGCCAAGCGCGGTGAAGGAGGTATAGCTGATCGCGGTGATGCTGAGGGCGGTGGGGAAGATCACCCACATCTGGGTCCAGATCGGCACATCGGGCTGCACGAACTGGCTGAAGGCGGCAAGGTAGCCTGCAACGCTCTTGGGGTTGATGGTTGCAATCATGAAGGCGCGCCAGAAGATCGAACCGCGCGCGGTTTCCTCGGCCCGGATCGGCCGCCGTGCCATGATCCAGCCCCGCACGCCCAGCCAGATAAGCACCCCCGCGCCCAGCAGTTTGGCAGCGGTGAACGCCGCCGGAGAGGCGGCGATGAGGGCGGTGATGCCCGCCGCCGACAGCGCCAGGAACAGCGTCGCCTGCAGCAGGATGGCGGCCACGCACCAAAGCCCGCGGCGAAAGCCATGGCCCATGCCGGTGCGGATGCAATTCAAGTGGTTTGGCCCCGGCGTAGTCACGAAGATCACCCAGAACAGCGCGAAAACGGTCCAGGCGTCCCAGCTCATGGCGGCCTCAATAGACCGGCGGGGCGATCGCCCAGATCGCCACGGCCGGTTCGTCATAGGGGTTGATCCAGGCAAAGGGCTCTTCGCGGATGCGGAAGCTGTCGCCCGGATGGATGGTGAAGGTGTCGTTGCCGATCTCGAGGTCTAGCTTGCCGGACAGAAGATAGCCCACCTCCTGCGTGGGGCGGGTGACGGTTTCGCCAATGCGGCTATGGGGTTCGAAGGTGCAGTGGACCATCTCGAAATCGTCGGTGAGGTCGGGCGAGAGCAGCTCTTCGATCAGCCCAGCGGCGCCCGAACCGATCCGCCGGCGCGCGCCCTGGCGCACCACATGGCCGGCCTCATGCGCCGGGGCAGTGGGCTGGCCGAACAGCATCGAGACGGGAACGCCAAGCGCGGCGGCGATATGGCGCAAATCTGTGATGGAGGGGTCCGAAAGGTCGCGCTCCACCTGGCTGAGCCAACCGACCGAGCGATCGAGCTGCTCGGCCATCTCCGACAGGGTCAGGCCACGTGCCTTGCGCAGGGTGCGCAGGTCGGCGCCAAGCGTCGGGGGGCGGTCGGGATTGGATTGGTGCATCGCTGCGCGCGTCCCCGTGAAAATTTTGGCTACAATTTCACGGTGGGATGATTCCGTGAAAAAATCAAACAAAATTTCACTTGAGTTGTGGGGCGCTCGCTGGCTGGAATAATTACTGAACTATTTCAAAATCTTACGATCTGCAGAAAACATCATTCAATATCCGCGCAAGCCCCGTCGCGTCGGACTGATCGAAGGCGGCGGGCTGGTCGCTGTCAATATCGAGCACCGCGATCAGCTGCCGTTCCGCATCACAGACCGGCAAGACGATCTCGGAGCGGGTCGAACTGGCGCAGGCGATATGGCCCGGAAAGGCATCGACATCATCGACAAGCTGCACCGTGCCGCTACTGGCCGCCGCACCGCAGACCCCGCGCGAAAACGGGATCACCAGACAGCCATGCGTGCCCTGGTAGGGGCCGATCCTGAGCATCCCCGGCTCGGTGACGCGATAAAAACCCGTCCAGTCGAAGCGGTCATCTGCGTGATGCAATTCGCAAACGACTGTCGCCATCAGGGAAATGACGTCGGTTTCGTCGCTGGTCAGCGAAGCGATGGTTTTCAGTGTGCTGTCATAATCAATGCGCATGACCGATGTCTTGCCACAGCGTGCGCTGCCGCGCCAGAGGGGTGTGGCACCGGGCGCGGTGCTGGTGTAATGGGCGGCGCATGGAGAGCGAATACAACCCGCCGCAGGACCCTCTGGAGGTACTGCACGAGGACCATGAGATCCTTGTGCTCAACAAGCCCGCCGGCCTGTTGAGCGTGCCGGGCAAGGGCGCGCATCTGGCCGATTGTCTGCTGGCGCGCGCGCAGGAGGCGTTCCCGACCGCGTTGTTGGTGCATCGGCTGGACCGGGACACATCGGGCGTGATGGTATTTGGCCTCAGCCCGCATGCACAACGACACCTGGGGCTGCAATTCGAAAAGCGCCAGGTAAAAAAGACATATATCGCAAGGGTTTGGGGGAAGCTTTCGCCCAAGTCCGGCATTGTGGACCTGCCGCTCATAGTCGATTGGCCGAACCGCCCGCGCCAAAAAGTCTGCCACGAGACCGGCCGCGAAGCGGTGACCGACTGGCGGGTCCTGCGCCAGAACGCGGACGAAAGCCGCGTTCGCCTGATGCCGCGCACCGGGCGCAGCCATCAGTTGCGGGTGCATATGCTGGCGATGGGGCATCCCATCCTGGGCGATCCGCTTTACGCCACGGGCTTGGCGGCTCAACATCCGCGTTTGATGCTGCATTCCGAGGAGTTACGCCTGCGCCATCCGGATGGGGGTGCGGGGATGCGGTTTCGGGCCAAACCGCCGTTTTGAACGGCAGCTCAGCGTAAGCCACTGTAAAGAAACAAAAACAGATTTCGGTATCGCATCTGCATCACGTCGGTATCGCGTCGGTATTGCGGGCGGCGATGTGCCGGGCCAGCCGGGTGGTCGGGTGCCTCCGGCGGGAGTATTTCGGGCAAGATGAAGCCTCAGTTTCATCCGGGTAATCGGCCGGGGTTGTCCTGGACCGGCTCAGTCCTTGATATCGAGCCAGCCCATCTTGGCGGCGATTCCGCCAAGGTAGTGCGCGCCGGCGACTGTGAGGTGGTTGTTGTCGTAATAGATCTTGCGCCCTTCGGGTGTGATGAGCGGGCAACGGCGGGCCTCGGCGTCGCATTGATAATCCTGCTTCGCAAGGAAGCGGATGTCGTGGCGCGCGGCGATTTCCGTCAGAGCGGCATTCACGGGTGTGATCATTTCCTCCCAGAGCAGATCGAAATACCGGCGCTCGTAGGTCGGGAGCGTCTGTGGTGTCCCGCCCTCGAGGAAATATTCATCAGCCGCCGTCAGGTATGTCTCGCGCAGATGCAGTTTCAGGAAATGGTCAGAGCCGTCCAAATCGATCTTAGGGAATCCGTAGAGATTGCCAAGGGAGGCCAGCACCACGTCTTTGCCGTCCGCCTTGAGCCGCTGGATGTATCTTTCAAGGCAGTCGAGCTGAGCTTTGATGACACGGAACCTCTCGGAGATCAGCACGATTTCAGCGGTTTCGTATTCAGCGCTTCGGAACAGGCGCGCCGCTTTGGCGTGATCGTCCAGAAAACAGCTGTTGTCGGATGGCGTGACCGTGAAAGGCCGCCGGAGGAATGTCATGTCCGGATAGCTTTCAGCATGCTGGACGATCATGCTGTAAGTATCCATCGAGTGACTGTCGCCGGTGATCAGGATACGGGTGCGGTCGGGGCTAGTCCAGTTACGGGGTCGGGCCAGGGCCACCCGGCTTTCCGCCTGCAGCAGCGTATTGTCGATTTCCGCATCGCCATAGAGCGCATAGACCTTTTGAAACCGTGCATTGAGCCCATTGGTCGACATGGCCAGGACGGCCAGCGCCAAGGATGGCAGGGCCAGTGCGGTCATTATGCCCGCGGCCTTGCCGAAGGACAGTGATTGGCGGCGGCGCAGCGGCGTTTCCACAAGGAAATACGAGGCTGTGGCCAGCACGAATGTCAGAACAACCCAGCTCAGCCGCCGCGCGTTGGAGGCACCTTCGGCGATGATCTCGCCGAAGACGAAGATCGGGAAGTGCCAGACATAAAGCCCATAGGAGATGAGGCCGATCCCGACGAACACCTTGCTGGACAGGAGGCGGGAGCCTGCGTCCTGCGACGAGCCGAAGCGGATCACCAGCATGGTGCCGACCACAGGCAGAAGGGTGAGCAGCGAGGGATGGCGGGTGGCTTCATCGAAGACCACGCAGCTGAGCAGGATCATCGCGATTCCGAGGGACGGCATGATCCGGGCAAGCGCACCATGCGTGGCGCGGCCAGTATTGCGTTCAGCCACGGCGAGGATCACGCCTGCGAGCATTTCCCAGAACCGTGTGGGCAGCATGTAGAAGGCAAAGCTGGGATGGCTGCGCGCGGTCACATGAGCAAGCGCCAGAGAGGCGGCGAAAAGCAGGGCGAGAATGGCGAGCACGATACGTGAATCGCGTTTGTGCAGCACGATCAGAAGGAAGGGCGTGACGAGATAGAACTGCTCTTCCACGGCAAGGGACCATGTATGCAGCAGGGGTTTCAGGCTGCTTTCGACCGCCCAGTAGGGATCCTGCGACCAGAACAGGATGTTCGAGCTGAAGAAGATTGAGGTCAGGACCGACAGGCCGAATTCCTCGGTCGCGCGCGGCATCAGCCAGAAATAGGCGAAGGGCGTCGAAGCGAGAAGGACAAGCAGAAGCACCGGGAGGATGCGGCGGATGCGTCTTTCATAGAAATCCGCAAACGAGAAGCGGCCACGGTCGAGATCGTTCATGATCAGGCGTGAGATGAGGTAGCCGGAGATCACGAAGAACACGTCCACCCCGATGAAGCCGCCCGGCAAAAGCGAATGGTCGAACAGAACGAAATCGGCATGGAAGAGGATGACGCTGAGGACAGCGATTGTCCGAAGGCCGTCGACTTCGGGGCGGTAAAGGCTTGAACTCGTCATGTTACATGCGTCGCTATGTGGTTTGGAGCGACGTCGACTGTCGCGATTGAGCGGGGCAGCGAAGCCGCGTCAAGGGCGGCAGCGATCTTCGAGTGCTCGCTGGATCTAGGAAATTCGCGTGGGTCTGTAAATGCTGTTCAGCAGAATGGCGCCCCGAATGCGGGTTTCGCCTGAGCGACCTGGGGCGGGGTTTGTGGGGGTGCGGTTTGGGGGCAAGCCGAAATGTTGAGCAGCGAATCTGCTCAACAAACTGATTAACATGGAAAAACGCCTTCGGCATGGCGTCTGTATCACGTCGGTATCGCGTCGGTGTCCGGGCCGGCATCGCGCCTGGTTGAGGGGGCGGGCGCATCGTGGATGGGCGGATCAATTCTTTCTATCATGCTAATATTGTGATAACTGAGTTCTGAATTCAATTTTCAGGCAGAAGCAATATGACCAAAAACCCGCTCGGCGAGATCCTGTTCAAAGTTGCGATCGTCTCGGACACGCATGTGAATGAAAAAGAGGATTTCTCGGCCTCGCCTTACCCGGCCAACGCGGAGGCGAACCCGCGGGCGCGGCATGTCTTCTCGCAGGTCAACCAGATCGCGCCGGAATTGACGATTCATCTGGGCGACATGGTGAACCCCGTGCCGGAACTCGAGAGTTACGGGCCGGCGGCGGATAATTTCCATGCGATTGCCGCAGATCTGAAGGCGCCGATCCACCTGGTGCCGGGGAATCACGACATCGGGGACAAACCCGTGAAATGGATGCCCGCAGGCATGGTGAACAGCGACTTCATCGCGCTTTATCGCAAGCATTTCGGTAAGGACTATTATGCGGTCGTCAGCAATGGCTGCCATTTCGTGATCGTCAACGCGCCTTTGATGAACTCAGGCGATCCAGCCGAGGCCGAGCAGGCCGCGTGGCTTGAAGGTTACCTGGCGAAGCACCAGGGCGAGCGGATCTTCGTCTTCAGCCATTACCCGCCCTATATCAGCGACCCCGATGAACCCGGCAGCTATGACAATATCGAGGAACCTGCGCGCAGCTGGTTCCTGGACCTCATCCGGACATACAAGCCAGAGGCCCTGTTCAGTGCGCATGTCCATAATTTCTGGTATGACGAGATCGGGGAAACGGCATATTACATCACCCCGTCCACCTGTTTCGTGCGTCACGATTATTCAGAGATGTACCGAATAGATGGCGGCGATCAGAAGGGGCGCAACGATGCCGCGAAGCTGGGTTTCCTGACATTGGAAATCCGCGAGAACGGGCATGTCGCGAAGTATCATCGCAGCTATGGCGCGACGCTTGCGCCGAAGGGCGGGGCGGCCAGGCCGGTCGCGCCGCGCCCGCATGTCAAGACGGGCGGTCTGAGCCATGCTTTCGTGGATATGCGCCACGCCTGGGCCGAGGAACTGGTGGTTGCCCCGTCCGGTGCCGTCGACGAGTTTCGCCGCAAGCGGGCGCGCAACGATTACCCGTTGATGGCGATGTGGGAAATGGGGCTCAAGGGTCTGCGGGTTCCGATTCAGGACCTGGCTGATCCGCGCATCCGCCGCCGCATGGAGATCATGGTGGGGCTTGGCCATCTATTCCAAGTCTACCTTTACGGAATGCCGGATGAGGCCGAAAGGGCGCTTCTGGTCCGGCATGGCGGCCTGTTGGACCGCCTTGAACTGGTCCTGAACTGGGAAGAGGCCGACGAACTTGCGAAGGATATCCTGGCACTGAAGGCCGAGGCCGATCTGCGGATCATCCTTTCGAGGGTCAATCGCAAGGACGGCGCCAAGCATACCGGAGCGCGTTTCAATCACTTGATCAGCCACGGTTTCACGCTGGCCGAGAGTGACGAGCTTGACGCCTTCATGCGCCAGCATCCCGATCTGATCGATGGTGCGCAGTTCACCATTGCGCGCAGCGTCTCGTCCTGGTCAACGGCCCGCAGCCTTTCCGGCTTTGCGGCGCAGACAGGCTGCGCGCCGGTGCTTTACGCGAAATCCACCGAGGCCAGCCCGGCGGAAGAATTCAATGACCCGGTCGAGAATGCGAAACGCTTCGCGGAAACGACCTTGGCGGGGATTGGTTTTGGCATCGATGTCGTCCTCGACACGATGGACGATGCCGATCGCGGGTATTTCACGCGCACCGGCCTGGTCGATCGCCGGTTCAATCCGAGGCTGGCCGGGGAGCTGATCTCGGCTATTGCGCTGGAAACCGTCGAGGGCGGCTGGACGGCTGCATCCGGTGACAGCCCGGTTCTTGAAAAGGCGGGGCAGCGTCTTTGGGTGGGAGAGGCGTGCGAGGCTTCGGATGGCGATTGGATCTGCCCGCGTAGCGGCTTGCGCGCGGCGCCGGGCGATACCCCGCAAACCGAATTGATCCTGCGGATCGGGTCCGGCGCGGGCTGATTTCTGATCGGGCCGCCCGGATTTATCCGGGCGGCACGTGCATTTGGCGGCTCAGTTCTCTGAGATAAGCAGGCAATCCACGGCGATCACGCCGTCTGGCCCGGCCAGGACCGGGTTCAGGTCCAGCTCTTCAAGCCAGTCTGCCGATGCGGCCCCAAAGCGCGACACGGCGCTGATCATCCGGCAGAGCGCCGCGCGGTCGACGGGCGGTGCGCCACGCACGCCATCGAGCATCACCTTCCCTTTCAGCTTGTCGAGCATCCGCGACGCCTCGGCCTCGGTGACGGGGGCGCGGTTGAAGACCACGTCCTTTTGCACCTCGATCAGGATGCCGCCCATGCCCACCATGACGACGGGACCGAAGCCGGGATCCCGGCGCAGGCCGATCACCATTTCGACCGTGCCGCTGCCCATTTCCTGAACGATGACACCGTCGATACGGGCCTGGGGCGCGGCCTTGGCCGCGCGTCCGGTGATGCGTTCGTAGGCGGCGCGCAGGCTTTCGGCATCCTTGAGCCCGATCTCGACGCCGCCGATCTCGGTCTTGTGGAGGATGTCCGGCGACTCGATCTTGAGCGCGACGGGCCAGCCGATCCGCTCGGCATGTTCGATCGCCTGCTCGCATGTGGTTGCAAGCCCTACACGGGCCACCGGCACGCCGGCATCATGAAGAAGGCTGACGGATTTCTCAGTGGGGACGAAGCCGGGGCCGGGCGCGGGCAGGGCGGGGGGATCGGATGGTGCGGCTGTATCGGCGAGGCGGGCCTGTCGGGCCTCTTCCCAGTCGACCAGCGCCGCGATTGCATCGATGGTCGGCTCGGCCCCGCGCAGGGCGCAGATGCCGAGTTCGCGCAGCGCGCGCAGGCCTTCTTCGGGTGCGGCGACCCAGGAGACCACGAAGGGCTTGTCGGTCTCTTCCTTCAGTTCGCGGAATGTCCGGGTGAGGGTGTCGACGAAGCCATCCATGAGCTGCAACCAGACGGCGGCCACATGCACATTGGGATCGTCCAGCACCGCCTTCACGCTTTCCTTGAGCATCGAAGGATCGGCGATGAATTGCGCCGTGACATCCACCGGGTTCCCGGCGGCGCCGAAGGCGGGCAGGATATCGCGCAGGCGCGCAACCGTTTCTTCGGAGAGTTGCGGCACGTTCAGGCCGACCTCTTCGGCGCGGTCGCTCATCAGGACACCCGCGCCGCCGGACTGGGTGACGATACCGACGCCGCGACCCGCCGGGCAGGCGGTGGTCGTGGACATGTCCACGATGTCGAGCATGTGTTCCTCGTTGCGGGCGCGGATCACGCCGTGCTGGCGCGCGATGCCGTCGAAAACCGCGTCTTCGCCGGCAAGTGCCCCGGTATGGGATGATGCGGCCCGTGCGCCGGATGCGGTGCGCCCGACCTTCGTGACAACCAGCGGTTTGCCCAGTTCCATCGCGCGGCGTGCGACCGAAACGAAGCCGGGGCCGTCGGTGATTCCCTCGATATAGCCCGCGAGCGTGGTGATGCGCGGGTCTTCGACGATACGGCCGAGGCAATCCGCGAAGGTCACGTCGGTCTCGTTCCCGGTATTCGCGAAGTAGCCAAGGCCAAGCCCGCGCTTGCGCGCCAGTGCCGCGATGGCGGTGCCGAATGCGCCCGACTGCGTGACAAAGCCGACCGGGCCCGGATTGGTGCTGCCCATGCCGTATTGCGTGAAGGTGGCGAAGGCCCCCTCGAACGCGTTGATCACCCCCAGCGTGTTCGGACCGCAGAGCCGCATTCCGTGGCGCCTTGCGATTTCGACCACCTGCCGCTCTTTTTCGAGGCCTTCCTCGCCCATTTCGCCGAAGCCCGAGCTGAAGACAATGACCGCACGGACACCGGCCTTGCCGGCGGCTTCGAGCTGCTCGGGAACGACCTTTGCCGGAACGGAGATGACGGCAAGTTCGGGGGCCTCGCCGATATCGCCGATCGCGGCGAAGCAACGGTGGCCGCCGACCTCCTCGTATTTCGGGTTCACGGGGAAGATCTTACCGTTGTAGCCCTTTTCCAGCAGGAATTTCATCACCCGGCCATTGAGCTTGTTGAAGTCGCTTGAGACGCCGACGATGGCGATGGATCTAGGTGAGAGCAGGCAGTCGAGGGCGTCGCGCCCGTTGCAGTCCTTCATGCGTTCGTTTCCTTATCTTCCGTGCTGCTTCCAGTATGCCCCGAACAGCTCTTCCTCTGGTGGCTGATCCAGCGGAATGGTTCGCACGAGGTGGGTGACATTCATGAAATGACGGGCGTTGAGGTTCTCGGTGATCGAGTTGCCGGCCCAGGTCCCGCCGCCCATCGAGAGGGTGAATTCGAGCGCGTTGTCGAAGCTGCCGCCATTGCCCATGGTGTGCGCCTGATTGACCAGGACGCGCACGACATCGATGGATTCGGCCAGTTGTTCGGCATGTGCAGGGGTGTTGGTGTGAATACCGATGGAATGGCCCTTGCCGCAGACGTCGAGGATCGTATCGAGCTGCGCCTTGGCGTCGTCGATGTCGCGCACACGGTAGACCGTCAGCACCAGAGACAGCTTTTCGTCGGTGAACGGGCTGTCGGGGTCGGGCCGGTCTTCCTCGACCATGAAGAAGCGTGCGCCCTGCGCCTCGGGGCCGAGTTCAAAGATGTCCCTGAGCGTGTCGGCGTCCTTGGCGATGACCTGGCGGTTCAGCTTGCCGTCTGTCCAGAGCCTTTCGCGGATGCGCTCTTTCTCTTCGCGCGAACAGAGATGGCCACCCGCCCGGCGCAGCGCGGCGATGGCGTCATCATAGACGGAGTCGTGGATCAGGAGCGAGTTCTCGGAGGAACAGGAGGTGGCGTTGTCGAAGGTCTTGGAGCGGCAGATCTTGACCGCGGCATCGTCAAGATCCGCATCCGCGTCGATGACGACGGGGACGTTCCCTGCGCCGACCCCGATGGCTGGCGTTCCCGAGGAATAGGCGCGCCGCACGTTGTTCTGCGAGCCGGTCACGACGACGAGGTCGGCCTGTTCCATCAGTTCCTGCGTCAGAGCCTTGTTGACGGGCTTTGGAAGGATCTGCACCAGATCCGCCGGATAGCCGCATTTCTCGAGTTCCGCGCGCATATAATCCACGGCAGCCGAGGTCGCGCCCCATCCGGACGGAGAGGGCGCGATGATGACAGCGTTGCGGCTCTTGATTGCGAACATGGCCTTGTTGACGGGCGTGGCCGTCGGGTTGGTGGAAGGCGTCACGGCAGCGACGACCCCCACCGGCTTGGCGTATTTCACCATGCCTTTCGCGGGCATGTCCTCGATCACGCCGACGCTTCGCACGCGGCTGAGGTCGCGCAGGCATCCGAAGGTCTTGCGCTGGTTCTTGACGATCTTGCTTTCGATATCGCCAAGGCCGGTCTGCGCCACGGCCATTTCGGCCAAGGCTCTTGCGCGGCCGGGTTCATAGATCGCCCAGGCCAGGGCGGTGACGGCCTCGTCGGCCTGTGCCTGCGTCGCGTCTGCGAACTGCGCCATCGCGTTGCGGGCTTTTTCGACAAGGCCCTGTATCGTCGTTCGCGGTTCTGTTGAAGTCATGTTGAGATCCTTCCTGTCAGCCGGCGAAGGCGCGAATGCCTGTCTGCGCGGCGCCCAGCACCAGCGAGTGAATGTCGTACGTGCCCTCAAGCGTGTTCTCGACCTCGAGATTCAGCATGTGGCGGACGACGTGATATTCGTCGGATATGCCGTTGCCGCCATGCATGTCCCGGGCTGTCCGGCATATTTCAAGCGCCTTGCGGGCCGCGTTGCGTTTGACGAGCGAGAACATTTCCGGGGTTGCGCGGCCTTCGTCCTGCAGCCGACTGAGCCGCAGGGTCGCGTGCAGTGAAAGCGCGATCTCGCTTTGCATTTCGGCGAGCTTCGCCTGCACCAATTGGCTTGCGGCGAGCGGGCGCCCGAACTGATGGCGTTCCAGGACATAGTCGCGGGAGGCCTGCCAGCAGAACTCGGCTGCCCCCATCGCGCCCCAGCAGATCGCCAGACGTGCGCGGTTCAGGCAGGTGAGCGGTGCTGACAGCCCTTTTGCCGAGGGCAGAACCTGGTCTTGCGGGACGAAGACATCGTCCATGAAGATTTCGCCGGTCGGTGAGGCCCGGACAGAGAACTTGCCCTCGATCTTGCGCGTCTCGAGGCCGCTTTGCCCACGTTCGAGGATGAAGCCGCGCACGGTCCCCTCGTCGTCGCGCGCCCAGACCACGAAGACATCCGCGATGGAGGCATGCGTGATCCAGACCTTGTTGCCGCTCAGACGATAGCCGCCATCCACCGTGCGGGCGCGGGCGCGCATGCGCGACGGATCCGATCCGGCATCGGGTTCGGTCAGGCCGAAACAGCCGATGCGTTCCCCGCGCGCCATTGGCGGCAGGTATTTCTGCTTCTGCTCCTCGCTGCCGAAGAGGTGGATCGGCGTCATCGCCAGACCGCCCTGCACACCACAAGCCGAACGGAAGGCGGCGTCGACGCGTTCCAGTTCGCGCGCGACGAGGCCATAGGCGGTATAGCTGGCCCCGGCGCAGCCGTAACCTTCGATCTGCATGCCGAGGAAACCCATGTCGCCGAGTTCGCGCATGATATCGGGGTCGAAGGTTTCGTGCCGGTGCCAGTCACGGATCAGCGGCATGAGCCGTTTTTGCGCGAAGTCGCGGGCCGCGTCGCGGATCATCCGCTCTTCCTCGTCGAGGAGGTCCTCGATGAACAGCGGATCGCGCCAATCGAAGTCAGGTTTTCGCCTATCGGACATCAGAACACTTCCATGACGATCGCGATGCCCTGGCCCATGCCGATGCACATGGTGGCCAGCGCATATTTCCCGCCGCGGCGCTTGGTTTCGTGGATGGCCGTCAGGGCAATGCGCGGGCCTGAGGCGCCGAGGGGATGGCCAAGCGCAATGGCGCCGCCATTCGGGTTCACCCGGTCATCCCCGTCCGCGATATCGAGGCCCTTCATGCAGGCGAGAACCTGGGCGGCGAAGGCCTCGTTGATCTCGATCACCGCCATATCCGACAGTGAAAGCCCGGCGCGCTCCAGCGCCAGACTGGAGGCCGGAACCGGGCCGTAGCCCATCGTCCTCGGGGGGACGCCTGCCACGCCGCTGGCAAGGATGCGGGCAATGGGCTCGCGGCCGATCTTGTCGCCCGCGGCACGGCTGCCCATCATCAGCGCCACCGCGCCGTCGTTGAGGCCAGAGGCGCTGCCGGCGGTGGTGACGCCGTCGGGGTTCAGGGCGCGGAGCCGCGAGAGCCCCTCGAGGTCCGTCTTGGGGCGGGGGTGTTCATCGGTATCCACGGTGATGTCATCGCGCCCGCGACCGCCGGGAACGGAAACCGGGGTGATCTCGTCGGCGAACAGGTTGTTTTCGTGCGCGCGGGCCCAACCTTGCTGTGAGCGCAGCGCGAACGCGTCGCTTTCTTCGCGGCTGATCCCGTGTTCCTGCGCGAGATTGTCGGCGGTCTGGGGCATCGAGTCGCTTCCGAATTCCTTTTCCAGTTGCGGGTTCGGGAAGCGCGCGCCAACGGCGCTGTCATACCAGTCGAGCTGACGGGCGAAGGGCCTGGCGTGTTTGGCGATCACGAAGGGCGAGCGGCTCATGCTTTCGACGCCGCCCGAGATCACCACATCACCCTCGCCGCAGGTCAGTGCGTGCGCGGCCGAGATCATGGCGCCCAACCCGCTGCCGCAGTTGCGCTGGATCACGGTGCCTGGCACTTCGATGGGCAGTCCGGCGCGCAATGCGGCGTGGCGCGCGACGCAGCGGCTGTCTTCGCCGGCCTGGTTCCCGCAGCCGATGATGACGTCATCGATGGCGCTTCCGTCCAGTTGCGAGCGGTTCATGAGCGGCCGGATCACCTCGGCAAGAAGGTCATCGGGCCGGATGCCGGACAGCGCGCCGCCCGAGCGTCCGAAGGGGCTGCGCAGGCCGTCATAGATATAGGCATCGAGCATGGTTCATTCCTTTCGATAGGCGTCGTTTTCTTATGTCTTTGCGTCAGGGGGCGACTTAGCTGTGCGTCGGGGTCTCTGGCGTTTTCGCCGAAAGACCGAGCGCGGCGCGCCGGCGCAGCCACGGACCGGTCCTGTAGCGGGGATCACCGGTGCAGGTGCTCATCCCTTCGAGGATTTTCAGAACGCGGGCGATCCCGAGCTTGTCAGCGAACTCGAGCGGGCCGTTGGGGTAGTTAAGGCCGAGTTTCACGGCGCGGTCGATATCGTCGGGCGTCGCTATTCTGTTCTGGGCCACGCCGGAGCCGATCGCGGTAATCATCGCCACGATGCGTTGCGCAACGAAGCCGGGGCTGTCCTGAATAGGTGTGACGGGGGTTCCGTCGCTGGTCAGCATCGCATGTGTTTTCGTCATCACCTCGGGGCGGGTCACGATGGTTTTCATGGCCGTGCGACGGCCTGCGAAGCCGAACAACGGGTCGATGGCGACGGTGCGTTCCGGATCAAGCCCGGCCTGCGCCGCATGGGTGCTGGCGTCCGTTCCCAGCGGGGCGATGAGAATGATGGACTCGTCGCCCGGCTGCGCGCCTTCATCGAGTTCGGCGCCTGATGAGCGAACGATCTCTTGCAGGGCGGCGCAATCTTCGCCGGGTTCCACCCAGAACATGCCGCCCTCGAATGGCGGGGCGTCGGGCTCTTCGGGGCGCTGCTGCTTGCCCTCGAGGTAGGTGTAGTGGCCCTGTTGCGTCTTGCGCCCGAGCAGACCTGCCTGCATGCGCTGCCCCATCAGCATGGCGGGGCGGAAGCGCGGTTCATGGTAGGACTGTTCATAGATTTCGATGGTTGCGGGATGCGTCACATCCAGCGCTGTCAGGTCGAGGAGTTCGAAAGGCCCCATGCGGAAACCCGCGGCTTCGCGCATGATCCGATCCACCGAGGCGAAATCCGTGACACCCTCGGCCACCAGATTGGTGGCCTCCAGCGTGTAACCCCGCCCAACCTGGTTCACCAGGAAACCGGGCGCGTCGGCGACGCGAACCGGGGTCCGGCCCATGACCTTGCCGAGGGCCACGAGCCTGTCGATCACCTTCTGGTCGGTTCTGATCCCGGCGATCACTTCCACCAGCGGCATCAGCGGCACCGGATTGAAGAAATGGAAGCCCGCGACCCTTTCGGGGTGGTCACAAGCGGCCGCGAGACGGGTTATCGACAGCGACGAGGTATTGCTTGCGAGGATGCAGTCGGGCCGTGTCGCCTCTTCAAGAGCGCTGAACACCTTGGACTTGAGCTCGATATCCTCGCTCACCGCCTCGATGACGACGTCGGCGTCGGCAAAGGCGGCAAGATCATCGGCTGCGGCCAGCCGGCTCTTGGCGGCTTCGGCATCTTCGGACTCCATCCGGCCTTTCTCGACCGCGCGGTCCAGCATCCCCCCGATGAACGCGATGGCTTCGGCTGTGGCCTCGGAGCGGGCATCGTAAAGCAGAACGCTGCAGCCTCCGGCTGCCGCAACCTGTGCGATGCCGCGTCCCATGGCGCCTGCGCCCACGATCCCTATGCGTGAGGTTCCGTTGTCACCCATCGTTATTTTCCTTTGAATTCAGGCTTTCGTTTCTCGATGAAGGCCGTCATGCCCTCTGTCTTGTCCTCGGTGTCGAACAGGGTGTCGAAGGTCCGCCGTTCGAGCATCAGACCGGCCTCGAGCGAGGAATCCTGGCCGGCAAGCACGACTTCCTTGATGCGGCGCACGGCGAGTGGCGGCATGGCCGCGATCTGGTCGGCCATTTCCAGTGCCCTGTCGAGCACATCCGCGTCGGGCACGCATTCGCTCGCGAGGCCCATATCGAACGCCTCGCGCCCCGATATAGGATCTCCCGTCAGCATCATCTTCATCGCCTTGAACTTGCCGATCGCTCTTGGAAGGCGCTGCGTCCCGCCTCCGCCGGGCATGATGCCGACCTTGATCTCGGGCTGACCGAATTTCGCATTTTCACCGGCGATGATGATGTCGGCATGCATTGCAAGTTCGCATCCGCCGCCAAAGGCAACGCCTCGAACCGCAGCGATGAACGGAATGGGGCATTGGGCGATGACCTGCCACATCCGGCGCACGTTGCTGCGGGTGATTTCGGCGGTGCCCATCCGGGCCATCGCCTTGATGTCAGCCCCGGCGACAAAGGCGCGTTCATCGCCTGTCACGACGACGCATCGTGCGTCGGGGTCATCGTAGAGGGCTGCGAATCGGTCGGTCAGGGCCTTGCGAAGCTCGGTGCTGAGAGCATTGCGCGAATCGGGACGGTTCAGTTGCAGAAGCACCGTCCCGGTCTCGCGGCGCTCTTCGAGAATCAGATCTGACATAAAGCCTCTTCCCAAAGTGAGTGATTTTCGAACAAAATCATCCTATGATTAGAATGATACAAAAACAATAACAATTTTCTGGACGGATTGAGCCCTTGTTTGCTAGCATCCATGAAATACCGGGGCTTTTGTGCCTTGGTGGGGCGATGCTCCGAGCGCTGAAAAGGGATCGATAAGATGGACGTTCTGAGGAAGAGTCCCGGTAAATTGTATCTCCATATCGCGGACATACTGCGACAGCGTCTGCGCTTGGGCCACCTTGCGCCGGGTGATCGGGTGAAGCCGATTTCCGAGCTTGCCGAGGAGTTCGGGGTTGCAACGGTGACCATCCGTCAGGCCGTCGCCATCCTTGAGGGGGAGGGGCGGCTTGTTCGCCAGCAGGGTGCGGGCACGTTCGTCACGGAGGGCGCGACGGGAAGCGATACTTTCGCCGTCGGGCTGGACTGGCCCGAGCTGCTGGACATGGTGACCAAGACCGATCCGCGCCTCATCGAGAAACGCGAGGGGGTTGCGCTGAAGGCTGCGGATCTGAAGGGCGGGAAGGCTGCGCCATCCTATGTCTTTCTTCGCAGGGTCAATTCACTCAAGGGGCTCGATTGTCTTCTGGCCGACGCCTACATCGCCTCGGATCTTTACGCCCAGTGTCCGGAGCGCTTTGACCACGAAACCATCATTCCCGTGATCGAGTCCCTGCCGGGGGTAACCATCGCGCAGTGCCATCAAACGCTGACGATCGGGCAGGCCGACGTGGAGAAGGCATCCCTTCTGGGTTTGCCGCTCAGCGCGCCGCTCGGAGATATTCAACGCATCCTGACGGCCCCTGACGGAACCGTGCTTTATTTCAACGATGTCTCCTATCGCGGGGACATGGTGAAATTCGAGATCAGTCTCGATTTGACCGCAGATCAGGAGAAAGTCGTGCCTGTGCGGAAATAAGCGGACGCTTCGGCGATCCGCGGAACAGGGCGTGAAAAAACGCCCACGCAAATGTATTGGGAGGATACAAATGACCAAGATGAAACTTCTCGCAGGAATTGCTCTTGCGGCGGTGACCGCCATGCCGGTGGCAGCGCAGGACTATCCTTCGCAGCCGGTGCAGTTGACCGCGCCCTACGGGCCTGGCGGTGCTTCTGACCTTGCGGCGCGCAACCTGGCCAATGTCGCACCGGATTACCTGGGTCAGCCGGTTCTGGTGACCAACCGGGCCGGCGCGGGTGGTGCGACCGGGTCTGCATATGTGAAGAACTCGGACCCGGATGGCTACAATCTGCTGTTGGCCAGAATTGGCTCGCACAGCATTTCGCCGGCGCTCAAGTCGAGCATGCCCTATGAGTGGGATGATTTCACTTACTTGAGTCTTCTCGAGATCAACCCGGCGGCCTGCGCGACGGCGACGTCCAAGCCATATCAGTCGCTCGAAGATCTTCGAGCGGCGATCGAGGCAAGCCCCGGTGCCGTGACATATAGTTCGGCAGGTGTCGGCACGCTTCACCATCTGGGCGGTATCATGCTGCTGGACGAGATGGGCTTCGAGGATCCGGGCACCGCTGCAACGCATATTCCGTTCCAGAGCGGCGGGGCGGCCGCGGCGGCGGCTGCGACGGGGCAGGTCGATTTCGTGTGTTCGAACATCTCGGCCATCATCAGTCAGATCGAGGGCGGTCAGTTGCGTCCGCTGGTCGTGACGACTCCGGAGCGCGTGGACTCGCTTCCGGATGTGCCGACCGCGTCCGAACTGGGCCATCCCGCGCTTGAGGCGCTTGTCGGCTGGTCGGGTCTCGTCGGTCCGCCGGGCCTGAGCGATGAAACGATCGCGACCTGGGTCGAAGTTCTTCAGGAGGTTGCCGCCGACGAACGCTGGGTCAATCAGACCAAGTCGCTGGGTTCGGTTCCGATGATGCTGTCGCCCGAAGAGACCGTTGCCTTCGTGGAGAACCAGTACACCACGTTCCGGGGTCTCGTCGAAGAGCTGGGTCTTCAGATCGACTGAAGCCATTCCATGACTGTGCGGCCGGTCAGCCGGCCGCACGCCCTGATCCTGATCATCAATCCGTTTCAGCCGGAGGGACTGTCCTTGAAGACCGTCAACAAGCGCGACTTCGTGCTAGGGCTTGTGGTTTGCGCCTTGGCGTTGTTCGTCCTCTTCGGGATACTTCCCTGGGCTGTCAAGACGCCCAAGGTGATCCCCAACCTGGCGCTTTCGCCAACATTCTGGCCGCGCATCATTCTTGTCAGCATGGCGGGGCTGAGTGCGCTTCTTGCGATCCAGGCTTATTACAGTGGTATCAAATCGCAGGACGGCGATCCCGTCGAAAGCGAAGAACAGCCTTTCGACATGAGCGATCTTCGCGTGATTCCGACGGCATTGCTCATGGTGCTGTTTTGTGCCGCGCTCAAGCCCTTTGGTGTGGTGTTGCCGTCCATCGCAATGCTTTTGGGCATGATCCTGATGCATGGCCGCGGGGAATGGCCGAAAGCCATAGGCGTGTCGGTCGCAACGGTGCTCATTCTGTACATGTTCTTTCGGTACGTCGCCAAGGTCCCGGTGCCGCTTGGGCCTTTGAATGGATTGCTTTGAGGTGCTGACACCATGATCGAGAACCTTTCGGACGCCCTCGTACTTTTCCTGAACGTCTACAACATGATCGCGCTGGCAGGTGGGATCGCGATCGGTGTCATCGTCGGGGCCATTCCCGGCATGACCTCGACGATGGCGGTGGCCCTGACGCTTCCTTTCACGTTCACGCTTCCGCCCGTCACGGGCATATTGCTGCTTCTGGGGGTCTACAAAGGCGGGGTCTATGGCGGGTCCATCCCGGCCATCCTCGTCAAGACGCCCGGCACCCCGGCGGCGTCCTGTTCGGTGCTGGATGGCTATCCGCTGGCACAGAAGGGGCAAGCGGGCAGGGCCCTTGATATCGCGCTCTACGCATCTTGTTTCGCTGATCTCGTGTCCAACCTGTCGCTGATCCTCTTGGTCGGATACCTCGCCCAGCTCGTGACAAGCTTCGGCCCGCCCGAGAACTTCACCCTGATTTTCTTTTCCCTGACGATCATCGCTTCGGTTTCGGGCGACAGCCTGCTGCGCGGCTTCATTTCGGCGGGCGCCGGGCTGTTGCTGGCGACGGTGGGGCTGGATCTGATTTATGGGACCGACCGTTTCACCTTCGGAAACACCGACCTGCTAGGGGGGCTGGCGTTCATCCCGCTTCTGATCGGACTTTTCGCGATTCCCGAAATCCTCAACGGCTATGCCAAGCGTGGCGAAACCGGAAAGATCGCCGCGGATCCGAGTGGTTCGAGGGCGACATTCGCCGATTTCCGCTACTGCTTCCGGTCGATTCTGCGCGGCAGTCTGATCGGTGTCGTGCTGGGCGCGATCCCCGGCATCGGCGGCGCGCCGTCAGCTTTCGTATCCTATTCCGAAGCGATGCGGCGCTCGCCCAACCGGAAGAATTTCGGCAAGGGCGAGTTGGAAGGCGTGGCCGCTGCTGAGGCCGGGAACAACGGCGTTGCCGGTTCGACGATGATTCCGCTTCTTGCGCTGGGAATTCCGGGGGACGTGATCACCGCCGTCATCCTGGGTGCGTTCATGGTCCATGGGTTGCGTCCGGGGCCGATGCTGTTCGAACAGAATATCGACCTGATCTATGCCCTGTTCATCGGCATCTCGATCAGCTCGCTGTTCCTGCTGATCATCGGCAAGGCGGCGATCCACATGTTCAAGCACATCGCTTCGATACCAAGAAGCTATCTTTATCCCGTGGTCATGGTGCTGTGCGTCTTCGGTGCATATGCGGTCAACAATTCCTTCTTCGACATCTACGTGATGGTCGGCTTCGGCATTGTCGGTTTCTTGATGATGAGGATGCATATCCCCTCGGCACCTTTCCTGATCGCGTTCATCCTCGGTCCGATGCTTGAAGACAGTTTCCGCCAATCGCTGCTGATGTCCCAGGGCAGCCTGACCATTTTCATGAGAAGCTGGATCACGTGGGTTTTCTGGTCGCTTACCATCCTTTCGGTCGTGTTGATGGTGCGCAGGCATCTGGCAGGACGTTCGCCCGATGTGGCTCTGCCGAAGGTTCAAGAGGAGAAGCGCGATGTCTGAGAGTCTGGACATCACGAGGGAGGAGCGCGTCACGATCTTCACGATCAACCGGCCCGAGAAGATGAACGCGATCGACAAGGATCTTGCGCGGCGGATTCAGGATGGGTTCGCCGAGTTCGATGAATGCGAGGATCAGCGGGTCGCGATCCTGACCGGCGCGGGGGAAAAGGCATTTACCGCAGGCGCCGATCTGGAGGACTTTCCCGAGTTGTGGCGCTGTATGCCCGGAATGGGCATTACCACGACGAAGCCCGTAATCTGCGCCATTGATGGCCATTGTATTGGCGGGGGTATCGTGCTTGCGGCGCTTTGCGATCTTTGTGTGGCGACGCGGCGTAGCAAGTTCCTTTATCCCGAGGGCAAGGTCGGCATGACCGGCGGCCTGATCGCATCGCTTGCCGCCCGACTGCCGCACAAGGTGGCCATGGAGATCATGCTTCTGGGGCGCGCGGTCAGTGCGGAACGGGCATATGAAATGGGGCTCGTGAACGAAGTCGTCGAACCGGGTCAGCACCTGAACGCGGCGCGCGCAATGGCTGCCGAGATGGCGGCGATGGCGCCTTTGGTTCTGCAGACGCTGAAACAAACGGTTGTGTCGGAAATGTTGACACCGGCACCCGCGGAACGCATGGGGCGCACCATGCGAGACCTCGATCGGGTCGAAAGCAGCGAGGACCGGCAAGAGGGACTCGCCGCTTTCCGAGAAAAGCGCCAGGCGGAGTTCAGCGGGCGCTAGCGGATTTGATGCGGACTGCGGCAGGACGAAGGCCCGGGCATTGGAATACCCCGCTTGTCCGAGGCCGACGTTTCAGCGGCGCAGCACGCGGTCCGTGAGGTTGAGACGGTTCGCGATGACCGGGGCCAGGCATCGGGCGAGATCGGGGTCGCCGCCCTGCATCTGTTCGAGTTCATCAAGACGGTTTGTCGCCACCAGTTGCAGCGCGTCATGGCGGACCGCGCCAGCCGCGTCGCGCGGCAGCGCGGCGACCGGTTGCATGAGTTCCGGGGCAGGGTCAGGGGCAAGGGCCGAAAGATCGGCGCGGGACAGTGACGTTTCCACGAATGCGTAGAGTCCCACGCCCTTTGCGGGCAGCGCATAGGTGCAGAGCGCGAGGTCGCTGATCTGCGGGTGCGCCAGCAAAGCCGCGCGCAGCGCGGGGCCGTCACGTTCGACGCGGTCCTCGGTGCCTTCGCCGTCGGACCAGTTCATCAGTCGCCGTGTGACGAAATTGTAGAGTCGTTTGCCCGTGGCCATCCAGATACGGGCGGGCAGGGCCTTTTGCGCCAGCATCGTCTGCTCGGCGGGGGTCAGCAGGTGCGGCGCATAGGCGCGTTTCTGTTTGAGCAGGTGGCGCAGGTCTTCGCGCGCCATGATCCGAAAGAGCTTGCCCCGGCGGCGATGGACCGAAGCGAGCTGAAAGTCGATCACGGCGGCGCGGCCATCCGGGGTCATCAGCCAGTTCTGCGGTTTGGCGATGTCGTTATGGGTGACTCCGGCGCGGCGCATCTGGCGCAGGAGACGCCTTGCGTCGCGATACCAGAGGGCCTCGTTGGGGCGCGCCAGTTGCAGCGGTGTGCCGCGCGTCCAGCTGCGCAGGAGGCCGGTCTTGTCGACGCGCACCAGCACCGGGCAGCCCTCGATCCCCTGCACGGCGCGCAGGGCGCGGATCTCGCGGCGCGCCAGCGCCCAGGCGATGGGACGTGCATAGAGCGGCACGCCGTCGAGCTTGCGCAAGACGACGGGGAAGTCCTCGATTCCGTCGAGGCGGCCCGACACGGTCTCCGAAAAGATGTCGCGCTTGTGCACGGTCTCGGGCGCGAAAGGGGCGCGGGTGATATGAGCGTCGATCTGCATCGCGCCCGTCTTAGTGGCTTTCCGTTGACAGGGGAAGAGCGCGCGCCGCTCGTGTCTAGCTGATGAAGCCGCCGGTGGCGGGGGCGGCGCTGACCTGTGCTCGTTGCGAGATCAGGTGCAGGTAGCGCCGCTGTGCAAGGTCATAGCGCATCCGTGGCCAGACACCGCTGGGCGGTGTTGCCTGCGCAAGGGGCGGCGGCGCGATCACGCCGCAGGGCTGGATCGAAGCGGGGCGAAGACCTGTGTGCCAGTGGCTGTGAACGAAGGTTTCCATTGGCCGGTCGAAAAGATCGGAGAGCGCCAGAAGATGCGCGGCTGCCTCGTGCCCCACAAGCTGCGCGGCGGTGCGCCCGGTGGCCTGTTGCGGCACGGTCAGGGTGGCATGGCGCTGCGTGTCGATCAGGGCCGAGGGGCCGGGGCAGGGGTGGTCGCGCAGCTCGATATAACCAAGTGCAGTCACATGGGAGAGACCCAGATCAAGCGCGTCGTCGAACGGGTCGGGGTCGATCCCCGTGGCGCCGTCGAGAACCAGCGCCGCATCGAGGCCGCGGCGCTCGATTTCAGCCCATATCTGGCGGTGGGTCAGGAAGCGGCCGATCTCGCCTGTATCGAGCGACAGCGGGTAGGCGGGCTCGAAAAGGTCGGCGCCCACGGTCTGCTCAAGATCTGAGACCGACAGGCCCGCGCCCTGCACCATCGGCCAGAGCTCTCCATCCACCCCGCAGGCATCGAGAACCCTGCGCGCCTGTGCCCGTGCGTCCCCATCGCGGTCGGCATGGAGGACAAAGGCGCGCAGTTCCATCCTGTCAGACGCCTTCGGTCCAGCCCGAGACGGCCTTGACCTCGAGGAAATCCTCGATGCCCCATTTGCCGCCTTCACGCCCGTTGCCGGACTGTTTCATGCCGCCGAAAGGCGAACCCATGCCGCGGCTCTGACCATTCATCTCGACCATACCCGAACGCAGCGCCAGCGCGCAGCGGTTGGCACGCGCGCCGTCCTGGGTCTGGACATAATTGGTCAGGCCATAGGGCGTGTCGTTGGCAATCGCGATCCCTTCTTCCTCGGTTCCGAAGGGGATGATCGACAGCACCGGGCCGAAGATTTCCTCGCGCGCGATGGTCATGTCGTTATTCACATCGGCAAACACCGTGGGTTTGACGAAGAAGCCGCGGTTGAGGCCGTCGGGCCGCCCGGTTCCACCGGCAACAAGGCGCGCACCTTCGTCGATGCCCTTCTGGATCAGGTCCTGGATCTTGTTGAACTGAACCTCGTTGACGACGGGCCCGATATGGCGCCCCTCCTGGTCGGCGGGGCCGACCTGAACCGATTTCGCCACCTCGGCGGCGGTTTCGACGGCGCGATCGTAGATGTCGCGCTGCACCAGCATCCGGGTGGGAGCGTTGCAGGACTGGCCCGAGTTGTTCATGCAATGCAGGACGCCGCGTTTGACGGCTGCGTCATCGGCATCGGCGAACACCAGGTTCGCGCCCTTGCCGCCCAGTTCAAGGCTGACGCGCTTGAGCGTATCGGCGGCGGATTTGGAGATCAGCTTGCCGGCCCGCGAGGAGCCGGTGAAGGACACCATGTCGACGTCCTCATGTGCCGAAAGCTGAGAGCCAACGCCCGCGCCATCGCCGTTCACGAGGTTGAAGACCCCTTTCGGGAAGCCTGCCTGATCGACCATTTCGGCAAAGAGCAGCGCCGACAGGGGCGATTCCTCAGAGGGTTTTAGCACCATCGTGCAGCCCGCGATCAGACCGGCGCCGACCTTGAGGCTGATCTGGTTCATCGGCCAGTTCCAGGGCGTGATCATCGCCACGACGCCGATCGCTTCATGCACGATACGGTCTTGCGGCGCATGATCGCCCAGGGGTTCGATGAAGTCGAAATCCTTGGCGACCTTCAGGAAGGCCTTGAGATGTCCAAGCCCGGCTGCGGCCTGGGCCTGACGCGCCAGGTCGATCGGGGCGCCCATCTCGAGGCTGATCGCCTGCGCCATCTCTTCGATGCGGGATTCGTAGATCTCGTAGAGCTTCTCCACCAGCGCGATACGTTCGGCCTTGGATGTGCGCATCCAGGCGGGAAAGGCGGTGCGCGCAGCCGCGACCGCGGCGTCGGTATCCGCCTGACCACCAAGGGAAATAACCGCGCAGGGCTCTTCGTTGGATGGGTTGATGACCTTGTGGTCGGTGCCCGCCCGAGGTTTTACCCAAGCGCCGTCGATATAGAATTCACGTTTCTCGATCATGGTTGACCTCCGTCGATTTGATGGCACCTTGTCAGTGTGGATGATCACCTGCAAGACAGGAAAAGGTTTTGCCCCGGAATTTGATCAAATTCTGGATCTCAACTGATTTCAAGTGGAAAGGACACTGAAAATGGCACTGCGCATCAACGACACGATACCGGACCTGAAGGTCGAGACCGATCAGGGCGAATTCTCGCTGCATGACTGGATCGGCGACAGCTGGGCGATCCTGTTCTCGCATCCGAAGGATTTCACGCCGGTCTGCACCACCGAGTTCGGCGCGGTGGCGCAGCTGGCCGATGAATGGGAAAAGCGCGGCTGCAAGGTGATTGGCGTCTCGGTCGACAGTGCCGAGGATCACCGCAAGTGGAAGGGCGACATCGAGAAGGTCGGCGGCGCGAAGGCCGGGTTCCCGATCATCGCGGATGACGGCCTGGAGGTATCCAAGGCGTTCGACATGCTGCCCGCCGAGGCCTATCTGCCCGACGGGCGCACCCCTGCGGACAGCGCGACGGTGCGCGCGGTTTTCATCATCGGGCCGGACAAGAAGCTGAAGCTGAGCATGACCTATCCGATGAATGTGGGGCGCAACTTCGCCGAGGTGTTGCGGGCGCTTGACGGTTTGCAGACGGCGGCGCGCGAGAACGTGGCGACCCCGGCGAACTGGAATGTCGGCGATGACGTGGTGATCCCGACCGCCGTCAGCGACGAGGACGCAAAGGCGAAATACGGCGCCTTCGAGACGGTCCTGCCCTATCTGCGGATGACGAAGCTGCCGGGCTGATTGCCGGGACGCCTGCGAATGGCCCTGCCGCGAGGTGGGGCCTTTTTCAGTTTTGCGGGTCAGTCGCCTGCATCAAGGGCCGCGCCACGGGTGGCACGCAGGTCGCGGGCCTCTTGCGCAGCCTGTCGGCCCAGTGGCCCGTCAAGCCCGGACATCAGTTCGAGCATCTTGTCGGATGAGTCGCGCGACAGCCAAAGCGGCGATTTCTTGAGGAACTGAAAACCCCTGCGGCGGGTGGTGTAATAGGGCATCGCGTATCCGATCGCCTGTCCCGACACCGTGGCCAGCACGATCTGTATTCGATCCGAGCGCCCCTCGGGCGTGTGCGGGTCGCTTTGGAGGACCTCATCGCGCATCGCGAGCAGGCGAGGGGATTCGGGGATCACGAGGTTGCGGGTGAGCGCATCGAGTTCATCATCGCCAAGGGCGGCGATTTCAGCATCAAGACCCGTGACCGGGCAGGTGGCGGTGTGTTTGTAGCCATTCTTGTGGACCCATTGGGTCAGCCCGATTTCGCCCCGTCGCACGGTGCGCTTCTTGTCGTTGGAGAGCCGGAAGCGTTTCCAGTAGCGCAGAAAGCCTGGATCGCGAAGGATATCGGGGCCGATGGCCAGCGCATATGAGGCATAGTGGAAATTGGGATGCTCGATCGTGTATTCCCAGACCAGTTCGCGAAAATCGCGGGCGTCGCAACGCTTGATGCCGTAATTCGAGGTGGCGCCGCAGAAATCAGCATCCTTGGCGCGCACATCGTCGAACCAGCTGCGCGGCGCGTCGATCATCCAGACGGAATCGTTGAGGATATATAGCCGCTCGAGCGTTGGCAGCCTGTCGCCCAGTTGCAGCACGGCATCGCGATAGCCGCCGAAATCATAGCCTACATTGGGGCGCTCGATCACCATCGCGCTCAGCGGCAGGATGCGGTCCATATCGGCCTGAGAGAGCGGCAGGTTGGAGACCACCACCGGGTTGATGTCCTGCGTTTCAAGATGCTCCAGCATGTGCATATGCGAGGGCAGGACGCCCTGTGCGGGAAAGATCAGGTAGATCGCGACCTCGCCGGTGAGCGGCTTGGCACCGTGATGAATCTTGCGGCTGTGCGGCGCGGACCTGTCATAGCGCGGACGCAGGCTGAGATATTCCCAGGCGATACCGGGCAGATTCCAGATGGTGCGCCCCAGGCGCAGGATCTCGCGTTTCAGTTTCCACAGCGGAATCTTTTTCATCGGGAGGACTCGTGCTTCAGGCCAGAGACAATGCCACGCAGGAACGCTGCCTGCTTGGCGCGTTTGCGGGCGGAAAGGAGTGTGAGCGGCGAAAGAAGCTGCAACAGCGCCGAGGTGAATGCCTTGCACCCGGCGCCGGGCAGACCATGTTTGCGCGTCGCATAGACCCGCGAGCGACCCATGTGAAATGCCTTGAATGCCGCCGAGGCGGGAGAGCGCAGGGTGGAATTGCCCGCATCATGAGTGACATGGGCGGCGCGCACGAACCTGAGAGGTCCGGCGCCCGCCTTGAGGCGCAGGGCGAGGTCGTCATCCTCGTGATAGAGGAATATCTCGGGATCGAAGCCGCCCGCGGCCTCGAAGGCGGCGCGGCGCACGAAAAAGGCCGCGCCGGTCAATACGGGCAGTTCGCGGTCGGTTTCGGGCCAGCCCGAGGGCAGTTTTTCGGTGCGCGGCAACAGCACGCTGCCGCGTTTGAAATAGGGGCGGCCGCGTCCGTCGGTGATCGCGGGGTTGAAGGCCGAGGCCTCGGGGTGATTGTCGGCGGCCGTGACCAGCGCCTCGAGCGCGCCGAGGGCGAGCCGGGCATCGGGGTTGAGGAAGAACAGGAATTCGGTCCTGGCTTCGCTTGCGCCGATATTGCACGCGGCACCGAAGCCGAGATTGTCGTCGTTGCAGATCAGCTGTGCGCCATGCTCTGCGGCCAGCGCGGCCAGTGCTGCGCGATCCTGCGAGGCGTTGTCGACGATCACGGTCCCGGCGGACCGCGGCAGCGAGGCCAGCATCGCGGGCAGCACCGCAAGGCTGTTATGCGCGACCGTCACCACCGTGACGCGTTCTGGAGCGGTGGGAATTGACATCTGGACCCGAAATCAGCCTTTTGGCGGGGAAACACGAAACATGGCCGCGTGAATAGCAACTGCGCCGCGTCAGGGGAAGCCCGCGCAGGCGCGGGCGGCCGGGAGGGGCAGCAAATGGCCAAACGAAAACCTTTCGACATTGCCGGAGTCACCGTGCCGCCCGGTGCACGACGCACGGTGGATGTGCCTGTCAGTGCCCTGTCGGATCATACGCCGGTGCACCTGTCGGTGCACGTTATGCATGGGCGCAAGCCGGGGCCGGTGATGTTCGTATCGGCGGCGGTGCATGGCGACGAGGTGATCGGGGTCGAGATCGTGCGCCGGTTGCTGAATGCGCGGGCGCTGTCAAAGCTGTCGGGCACGCTTCTGGCGGTGCCGATCGTCAACACGTTCGGGTTTCTGAACCATTCACGCTATCTGCCGGACCGGCGCGACCTCAATCGCTGCTTTCCGGGCCATGCGACCGGTTCGATGGCGTCGCGGTTGGCGCATATCTTTCTGAGCGAGGTGGTGAAGCGCTCGGATATCGGCATTGACCTGCATTCGGCGGCGATCCGGCGCACCAACCTGCCGCAGTTGCGGCTGACCGCGGGGAATGATCGGCTGAAGGAAATGGCGGATGTGTTCGCGGCGCCGGTGGTGGTGAACTCCAACCTGCGGGACGGATCACTGCGCATGGCGGCTGAGGATGCCGGCGTCGACGTTTTGCTCTACGAGGCCGGAGAGGGTCTGCGCTTTGACGAGTTCGCCGCCCGCACAGGGGTGGCCGGAATCCTGCGGGTGATGAACCATCTGGGCATGATCGGTTCCAAGGGCGTACCCAAGAAGCGGGCTGAGCCGCTCTATTGCGGGGAAACGACCTGGTATCGCGCGCCTGCCGGGGGGCTCTTGCGCGGCTACCTGACATCGGGCGACATGGTCGAGCCGGGTTCGGTGCTGGGGGCGATTTCGGATCCGTTCGGCGAGGTCGAGGCCGAACTGGTGGCGGACGAGCCGGGCATCATCATCGGGCGCAGCAACATGCCGGTGGTCTATGAGGGCGATGCGCTGTTCCATGTGGCGCGGATCAGCAGCCCCGATGAAGCCGCGCGTGGCATCAGCGCACATTTGGCGCCGGTGCCGATGTTCGACGAGGACGAAATCATCTGACGTCTGCTTGCGTGCAGGCCTAGCGCGATGTGCCGAAGCGGTGGAGATTGCCCGGTGCCAGGAAGATCGACATCGTGATCATGCTGAAGATGAATTCATAGGCTTCCCATTTGCGGGGCACAGTGATCAGCGTGGCGATCAGGATGCTGGCGACCAGAGCCATGACCGCGTGGCGCGTCCCCGGAAGTGGCACCATCAATGCATCGGCAATGCGCGCGATGAAGGTTACGCGCGTGTAGAGCAGCGGAAGCACCACGAGATAAAGCAGGATCACGACGGTCAGGATACTGCCGAACAGGGTCTTGGCAAGTTGCTGATCACCAACGACGAGGTTGTGAAAATTGGTTTCGAGCTGACGGTTATGCTCCATGAAGAACTCGCCGGTTTGCCAGCCGAAGATGCGCTGACCCCAGGAGACTTCCTCGCCCGCGCCGAAAAAGAAGGCCAGCGCGTAGAGGCCAATCAGTGCCGCCGAAGCGTAGCGCCCGAAGCGCGCCAACGTGGTCGCGCGCCAGGTCAGGATGAAACAGGAGAGAAGAAGCCCTATCGCGGTGCCGTACTCGATCGGCCCGTCTTCGACTCCCAAGCCGGTTTCGAACTGGTCGTGAAGGCCCAGAATTGAATAGGCCAACGTGAACAGAAGCGTTGCGTTCATGAGACCGAACAGAAACTGGTCGGGAATGCTGAAGTTGCGCATGCGTGTTGCCTGTCATACTTTTGTCATACACGGCGCTGACGTATCGCAGCGCATTGGGGGAGACAAGCTCTACACGTTATTTTGAGCAGGTTTCACTACGTCAGGATGCGCCCCGAATGGAATGATCCGTGTCCCGGAAATGACAAACCCCCGAAGCGGGTGCCCGGGGGTCGTCTGACTTTTGGTGTTCTTCATGTCGCGCCGCTGCGGCGCAGGCCTCAGAGAAGGCCTTCGCGTTGGGCTTTCTTGCGCGCCAGCTTGCGGGCCCGGCGAATCGCCTCGGCCTTTTCGCGTGCTTTCTTTTCGGACGGTTTCTCGAAATGCTGCCGAAGCTTCATTTCGCGGAAAACGCCTTCGCGCTGCAGCTTTTTCTTCAGGGCACGAAGCGCCTGATCGACATTGTTGTCGCGAACACTAACCTGCATGTGGTGTCACCACCTTTCCAAGTTGAAGTTGCATCAGATTGCAGGAGAGGGCCGTATAGCAAAGCGTCATTGTTTTGTCTAGGGTGGCGCAAAATGGACGGAGGCACGTGATGACCGACCTCGAAATCAGGGCAAAACTGCTGGAAGCGGCGAAAATGCATGTGCCCTTTGACGGCTGGAGCGACGCCAGCTTTCAGGCCGCCATCCGGGACACCGGGATCGAACCGGGGTTAGCGCGGGCCGCTTGTCCGGGGGGCGCGACCGACCTCGCGCTGACCTATCACGAGGAGGGCGACCAGCTGATGCTGGAGCGCCTGACCACCGAAGACATGAGTCAGATGCGGTTTCGCGACCGGATCGCTGCCGCAGTGCGGTTTCGCCTCGAAGCGCCCGACGACAAGGAACTGGTGCGCCGGGGTGTGACGCTGTTCTCGCTGCCGAGCCACGGTGCCGAGGGCGCGCGCGCGATCTGGAATACCTGCGACAAGATTTGGACGGCCCTGGGCGATACATCGGATGATGTGAACTGGTATACCAAGCGCGCCACGCTGTCAGGCGTCTACAGTGCGACCTTGCTGTTCTGGCTGGGCGATGAAAGTCCCGAACATGCCGATACCTGGGCGTTCCTGGACCGGCGGATCGACGATGTGATGCGCTTTGAGAAGTTCAAGGCGCAGATTCGCGACAACAAGCTGTTGAGCGGATTGCTTGCCGGGCCGCTGAAGGTTCTTGACGGGGTGCGCGCGCCGCGCGCTGACGCCAAGCGGCAACAGACCGGAATGCCGGGTCGCTGGACCATGCAGGGCTGAGGAGAACGACAGGAATGAGCAAGACGATGACGGCGGTGGAAATCACCGCGCCCGGCGGCCCCGAGGTGTTGGTCGCGACGACCCGTGATATCCCGGTGCCGGGCGCGGGCGAAGTGGTGATCAAAGTCGCCTATGCAGGGGTGAACCGCCCCGATGCGTTGCAGCGCGCGGGGCTGTACGCGCCGCCGCCGACCGCCAGCGACCTGCCGGGGCTCGAGGCCGCCGGTGAGATCGTCGCCCTGGGCGAGGGGGTGAGCGACTGGTCGATGGGAGACATGGTCTGTGCGCTGTTGCCGGGCGGTGGCTATGCGCAATATGTGGCCACCCCGGCAGCGCATTGTCTGCCGATCCCCGAGGGAATGGGTCTGCGCGAGGCCGCCTGTCTGCCCGAAACCTTCTTTACCGTCTGGTCGAACGTGTTTCAGCGCGGCGCGCTGCGCGGCGGCGAAAGGTTCCTGGTGCATGGCGGTTCGAGCGGCATCGGAACGACCGCGATCCAGCTGGCGCATGAATTCGGTGCGCGGGTCTTTGCCACGGCCGGATCGGATGAGAAATGCGCCAAATGCCGGGAGTTGGGTGCCGAGCGCGCCATCAACTATCGAGAGGAGGATTTCGTCGAGGTGATGCGCGCCGAAGGCGATGCCGACCTGATCCTCGACATGGTGGGGGGCGATTACCTTCCGCGCAACGTCAAGTCGCTGGCCGATGACGGGCGTCTGGTGCAGATCGCGTTCCTGATGGGGCCGAAGGTCGAGCTGAATTTTGCACAGATGATGATGCGGCGACTGACGATCACGGGCTCGACGCTGCGCCCGCAAAGCGACAAGGCCAAGGCTGATATCGCCGAGGCGCTGCGGACCCATGTCTGGCCGCTTCTGGATGCGGGCAAGGTCGCGCCGGTGATGGATTCCGAATACCCGTTGGCGGATGCCGCCAAGGCCCATGCCCGCATGGAGCAAAGCGCACATATCGGGAAAATCGTGTTGAAAGTGAACTGAGCCGGTGGGGTCGGGGGACATTTTCATTCTTGCGTTGGCGCTCATCAGCGTGGTGCTGAGCGGCTATGCCTTGTGGCGCGACGAGACGCTGAACTGGGTCTTCGCGGTGCCGCGCCTGCCGGCGCCGGACCCCGGCGAAGCGCCTCTGTTCGAGACGCTGTTCGACTATCGCCCGAAAAAGGGCGTGGCGCATTCGCCGGCCATCGTGAAGCATGGCGAGACCCTGTCGACCCTCTGGTTCGAGGGTTCCTCCGAGGCGCAGCCCGATATCGAGATCCGCCGTGCGGTGCTGGAGACAGGGCCGGAGGGCGGGCGCGCTGGCGACCCGGAGACGTTCCTGACCAGCGGGGCATTGGGAAGGGCATTTGTGCCGGGACAGTTGGTGGTGACGCTGGGCAACACCATTCAGAACGACGCCATCGAAAGCTCGCTTTATGCGACGGTCGTGTCGGTGGGCGGATGGGCGATGGCGTCGATTGCCGAGGTGCTAATGGACAGGGCCAAGCCGGTGCGGGTGCGCAAGCTGGACCTTTCGCCCTTCCTCAACCGCTCGTTTCTCGTGCGCTCGCCGATGGTTGCCTATGCCGATGGCAGCCACGCATTGCCCGCCTATTTCGAGATGGGCACCACTTATGGCGCGCTGGTGCGACTGGATGCGGAGGGGCGGGTGCGCGATCAGCGCCGTATGACCGGCACCGGCGTCAAGCCGATCCAGCCGATGATCGTGGTGCTGGACGAGACGCGGGCGCTGGCCTTCTTGCGCGATTTCGATGATAGCGGACGGCTTTACCTGAGTCGCACAGAGGATGGCGGGCGGCATTGGACGCGGGCCGAGGCGACGGATATTCCACACCCGAATGCTCCGGTTGCGGCGCTGTCGCTGTCCGGCGGGCGGATCCTGATGGCGCGCAATGGCAGCGGCAATGATGCCGACCGCCTGGAGCTGGCGGTATCGGCGGACGAGGGAGAAAGCTGGCAGGTGATCCACCGCATCGACAGCGAGGCGGGTGAGGCGCGCTATCCGATGCTGCGGCGGCTGGCGGATGGGCGCATCCTGCTGGCCTATTCGCATCACAGCAAGCAAGGCGTGCGGGTGGTGATGTTCAATGAAGCATGGGTGGCAGCACGATGAGCGGTGTTCTGGCAGGGCTTGGCATGGCGACCCTCCTCGGCTGGGTGGCTTTCGCCATTCTGGGATGGGTGGTTTCGCCGCCGCTGTCGGTCTGGATCGGCGGGGCCATTGGCGGCCTGTTGGTTCTGGTCGCGCGCAACACGATGATACTGCGGGGGTTCGTGGCGCTGTTGGCCCCGTTCGGGGTGATGCTGCCGGCGATCGCGCTGCGGCAGATGGCGGCAGAACTGGGCGCGCCGGTGGTGCCTTTCGCAACGTTCGAGATCCTGGTGTTCCTGCTGCTATATGTCGCCTTCCTGGTCAGCGCGATCGGGGTGGTGCCTGTGGATGTCTACCGGGTCGGCTATGCGCCCCTGCCGGTGGCGGCGATGGTGCTGTCGGTCTGCGTCTACGGATACCTGACGGGCAACTGGTTCCTGCCGCTGGTGGCGGTGCTGGGGCAGGCATTGTGGCTATCGCGATGGGGCAGCAGCAACTGGTTCGATCATGTGACCCATGTGCTTCTGGTGCCGGTCGCGCTGATCGTCCTGGTCGTGCGTGTGATCTGAAGGCGTTCGTTATCGGATCGGTGCCAGGAGCGCGTCCTTAAGCGTGCAATCACGCACCGTGTCGCGCCCGCAAGGCACCGGATCGAGCGTTCTTGAAAGGCAGAGGCGGACCTCCTGGATACGCCCTGCGCGGCAGGTGACGGTCAGCATGTCGGGCTCGAGGCCGGGATTGGCCTTGAGAAACGCCTGTTCCACCACCGAAGCGGGCAGTTTCACCGGGTCTTTCAGCTTGCGAAACACTTCGGGGCGCGTGACCGAGGCGTAGGCTTCGCGCGAGAGGGCGTAATATGCGGGAGCCGACAGGCCCGAGCAGGCGCCGTGCTTCTTCCACTGATACCAGGCAAGTCCCGGGGTGCCCATGATATCCTCCATTGCGGAGGTCATGGTGCGCGAGGGCGGGCGCTCGGCGGTCTGGCAATGCGACGGCCAGCCGCGATGATATTGTGGCCAGAGCCCATGCAGAACCCAGCCGTGATCGCGTGCAGCATCGCATTGCGGCGAGCCGCGGGCATCGCCTTCGAGTGCACACCAGGTTGGCGACCAGCTGAGTGCGAGCACGTAGTAGTCGAACTCTCCCGCACGTCCGCCATCTGCGCGGGCCATGCCGGTGAGCAGGAAGAGGATCATCAGGACGCGCATTCTTTGGACTTCCAATTTGTTTTGCGGGCCACTATATAGCGCCCAAGTTCCCCGACAACGGTAACCCGCACCTCAGACAGGTGCCGCCGATTCAGGCGACGGGGAAGATATGCGTTAAGGAGGCCCGTGAGATATGGCTAAACCGCTTATGGCAAAGGCCACCGCCGTCTGGCTGGTGGACAACACGACGCTCAGTTTCAAGCAGATCGCCGATTTCTGCGGCTTGCATGAACTGGAGATTCAGGGAATCGCGGATGGCGATGTTGCCTCCGGGGTGAAGGGCTTCGACCCGATCGCCAATAATCAGCTGACCCAGTCCGAGATCGACGCGGCCGAGAAGGACCCGACGCACCGGCTGTCGCTGAAGTTCAACCCCGCCGCCGTGGGCGAGGAAAAGCGTCGCGGCCCGCGTTACACGCCGCTCAGCAAGCGTCAGGACCGGCCCAATGCGATCCTGTGGCTGGTGAAGTTCCACCCCGAACTGGCCGATGCGCAGATCGCCAAGCTGGTCGGTACCACCAAGCCGACCATCCAGACGATCCGCGAGCGCACCCATTGGAACATCTCGAATATGCAGCCGATCGACCCGGTCGCCCTGGGCCTTTGCAAGCAGTCCGAGCTGGATGCCGCCGTGCAGAAAGCCGCCGCCAAGCGCGCCAAGGAAGGCGAGGCAATGAGCGACGACGAGCGCCGCAAGCTGCTGAGCACCGAGCAGAGCCTCGAGGCCGAGAACGAGCCACGCATCCCGACCGCGATCGAGGGTCTCGAGACCTTCAGCCTGAGCGGCTCCGACACCAGCCGCGTGAAGGAAGAGCCGCTGGATGCCGAGAGCTTCTTCAATCTGCCCGCAGGGTCGGATGACGATGACGACGAGGATGACGACGATACGGGCGGGCGCCGCTGAGGCCGGACGCACGTTCCGCGCCACGCCAGGATCATGACCCGGCTGCCCCCAGGGGTGGTCGGGTTTTTTGATGGCTTTCAGAGATGTTTGCGCGCAGCGAGCGCGGCGCTGATCGTGCCGTCGTCGAGATAATCGAGCTCGCCGCCGATCGGCACGCCCTGCGCGAGCGAGCTCAGCGTCACCCGTCCCTCGAGCTGATCAGCGATGTAATGCGCCGTGGTCTGGCCGTCGACCGTGGCATTGAGGGCAAGGATCACCTCGGTGACGGATTCGGCATCGATTCGGTTCACCAGTTGCGGAATGCGCAGGTCCTCCGGGCCGATCTGATCGAGCGCGCTCAGCGTGCCGCCGAGCACATGGTAGCGCCCCTTGAAGGCATGGCCGCGTTCCATCGCCCAGAGATCGGCCACGTCCTCGACCACGCAGATCTGGCCGTTGGCACGTTTCTCGGACAGGCAGATATCACAGATGTCGGTGGTGCCCAGATTGCCGCAATTGAGGCATTCGCGGGCGGTGGCGGCGACCTTGTGCATGAGGTCCGCCAGCGGCATGAGCTGCATCTCGCGCTTGGCGATCAGGTGCAGAACCGCACGGCGCGCCGAGCGCGGGCCGAGGCCGGGAAGCCGGGCCATCATGTCGATCAGAGCGTCGATGTCGCGGTTGGAACTCATACGTCAGGCGCCTGTGGCTGGCGGCAGGCGTGGGGGCCAGCCCCCACGCCCCCGGAGTATTGAGGGCAAGATGAAGGCCGGGTCAGAAGGGCAGTTTCATATCCTTGGGCAGGCCGAGACCTTCGGTGAGCTTGTTCATTTCGTCCTGGGCACGGGCGCTGGCCTTGGCCTGCGCGTCCTTGATAGCGGCGAGGATCAGGTCTTCGACGACTTCCTTGTCGTCGGAATTGAAGATCGACGGGTCGATATCAAGCCCCTTCAGCTCGCCCTTGGCGGTGCAGCTGGCCTTGACCAGACCGGCGCCGGATTCGCCCTCGACGATGATGTTGTGCATGTCTTCCTGCAGCTCGGCCATCTTCTGCTGCATGTCCTGGGCGGCCTTCATCATCTTGGCCATGTCGCCCATCTGGCCCAATCCTTTGAACATTGCTGTCTCCTTGGCTCGGCGGGCTGTCTTGTGGCCCGGCATGTCGGTGTGTGGTGTCTCGTCAGGTCATATCGGGTCGTTCGCGGCGACAGGCAAGGCGCTATGCGCTGCTGCCGGTTTTTCAGTCTTCCTCGAAAGGGTCCCATTCGTCTTCGACCTCGGGCAGGGCGTCGGCACCGGCATCGGCGGCGATTTCCTCTTCGGTGCGGATGCTGGTGATCTTCGCCCTGGGGAAAGCCGCGAGCACCGCCTGAACCAGCGGATGGCCGGCGGCTTCGTCACGCAGGGCGGTGTCGGCGGCGTCGCGGGTTTCGGCGATGGTGTCGCCGCCGCCCTCGTTGACCAGACTGACGCCCCACCGCGTCCCGGTCCAGCGCTGCAGCGCCGCGCCGAGGCGCTGCGCGAGGTCGGCGGGCGCGTCGGCGGTGGGCTGGAACTCGATCCGGCCCGGACGATAGGAGGCGAGGCGCAGATGGGCCTCGACCTCGACCAGCAGTTTCACGTCGCGGTTGGCGCGGATCAGTTCGACCACATGGGTGAAGCTGGGGTAATGGGCGAGCGCCTGTTCGGGGGCGAGGGCGAGCGCCTGGTTGCCGCTTGAGGCGCTCGGCCCGGAGGGGCCGCGATGGGTGGGAGCGGGCGCTCCCTGGGCGCTGGTGCCGCCTTGCGCGGTGCCCGCGCCATTGCCTGCGCTGGGCGCGCCACCTGGGCCGGAGGGCGGCGTCGCGGGCGGCGGGGGCGTGTCGCGCAGCTTGCGCACGAGTTCTTCGGGGCTGGGCAGGTCGGCCACATGGGTGAGGCGGATCACCGCCATTTCAGCGGCCATCATGGCGTTGGGGGCCTCGGCCACCTCGTCGAGCGCCTTCAGAAGCATCTGCCACATGCGCGTCAGCACCCGCATCGGCAGCGCTTCGGCCATCGCGCGGCCACGGGCGCGCTCGTCGGGGCCGATGGTGGGATCTTCGGCCGCTTCGGGGGTGATCTTGACCACCGAGACCCAGTGGGTGATTTCGGCAAGGTCACGCATCACCGCCATCGGATCGGCGCCACCGGCATATTGGGAGGAAAGTTCGGTCAGGGCGCCGGCAGGATCGCCCTTCATGATAAGGTCGAAAAGGTCGAGCACGCGACCGCGGTCGGCAAGGCCCAGCATGGCGCGCACCTGGTCGGCGCCGGTCTCGCCTGCGCCGTGGGAAATCGCCTGATCGAGCAGCGAGGTGGCATCGCGGGCCGAGCCTTCGGCGGCGCGGGTAATGAGCGCGAGGGCGTCGTCGCTGATGGAGGCGCTTTCGGCATCGGCGATGCGGCGCAGTAGGGCGATCATCGACTCGGGTTCGATGCGGCGCAGATCGAAGCGCTGGCAGCGGCTGAGCACGGTCACCGGTACCTTGCGGATCTCGGTGGTGGCGAAGATGAACTTAACATGCTCGGGGGGTTCCTCAAGCGTCTTGAGCAGCGCGTTAAATGCGCTGGTCGAGAGCATGTGCACCTCGTCGATGATGTAGATCTTGTAGCGGGCGCTGGCGGCACGATAGTGAACGGAATCAATGATTTCCCGGATATCGCCGACGCCTGTGCGGCTAGCGGCGTCCATCTCGAGAACGTCCACATGGCGGCCTTCCATAATCGCGCGGCAGTGTTCGCATTGGCCGCAGGGTTCGGTGGTGGGGCCGCCCTGGCCGTCTGGGCCGATGCAGTTCATGCCCTTGGCGATGATCCGGGCGGTGGTGGTCTTGCCGGTGCCACGGATGCCGGTCATGATGAAGGCCTGCGCGATCCGGTCGGCGAGAAACGCGTTCTTGAGCGTGCGCACCATCGCGTCCTGGCCCACCAGATCGGCGAAGGTCTCGGGCCGGTATTTCCGGGCCAGAACCTGATAGGGGCGGGCAGGCGCGTCGGGGGCGGCTGCATCAAGGGGAGCGTCGGTCATTTATGGCCTTTGGGATTCGCAAGGTCGCGTGTCAGCCTAAAGCCGGGGGCGGGGGGCGTCCACCAGTAAGGACGCGACGCGGCATCATGCGCGCAACTTGCTTTTGAAGCGCACTGCGGCAAAGCTGCTTTCAGGGATACCTGCCGATATCGACCCACGCGCGAAACGGCAGTAAGGAAGCGGGGAGGACATGGGCGGCGGCAATCATTCATGCGGCCACACGCCTGTAAAGTATTGAAAAGATGACGGGTTTCATTATTCACGCCCTCAAGGTCTCGGACGGGATTCTGGCGATTGCGCCGATGCCGGGGCGCGGTGGTCATTACGTCGAGGACCTTGCGCATCTGCGCGACTGGAAGCCGGCGCTGGTGATCTCGATGGTCACGCAGCCGGAGCTGGCCGGACACGGGGCGGGCAATCTGGCAGGCGATGTTCAGGACATGGGCACGCGCTGGGCGCATGTGCCGGTCACGGATATGGACATCCCCGGCCCCGAGGCCACCGAGGCCTGGCACGCGGCCAGCCATGCCGCGCTGGCGGCTTTGCAGGGGCGGGGGCGGGTGCTGGTGCATTGCTTGGGCGGCTGTGGGCGCTCGGGGATGGCGGCGCTGCGGTTGATGATCGAGGCGGGAGAGGCGCCGGAGGCAGCGCTGGCGCGGTTGCGGGCGATCCGGCCATGTGCGGTCGAGACGGCGGAGCAGCATGCGTGGGCGCTTCGGGCCGCGGAGGGGCCGAATCAGCCCTAAGGTATTGGTAAACAACCAAAACGGCGATCTGTATCGCATCGGGATCACGTCGGTATCGCATCGGTATCGCGCACTGAAACCCACCGGATGAACAGGGCGTGCGTTGCATTCGGTACAAAATGCCCGCCTGATCCGTACAGAAGGATCGCGCCGTGATGGGGCGGCATGACAGAACGACGGGGAAAAAGGAAAGGTGAGAGGTTGGACAACGACCCAAGCGTGGCTCGTTACGGCTGCTTCCTTCCGGACCTGACCGGGTTGGCGAGGTGCCTGCCCGCGCCAACCTCTCGAGGCCTACCTAGGCGTCCTGAAGCGGATTCGCAAGGGGTCAGGCGCGTGGCGCGCGTGTGGCGGGGCTTTCGGGGCCGAGCGGCACGCGCAGGCTGAGAAAGCCATCGGGCGTGTCGCCAAGGTCGGTAGCCGCAAGCGCATCGATGTCGGCTGGGTGGTTGCGCAGGCCGGGGCCGGTCTGGGCGAGGGCGCTGGTGCCCGGCGGCATCGGACAGAAGGCCCAGCCCGGATCGCAGGACAGCGACAAGGGCAAGGTCAGCGGCGTGGTGCCTTTGCGGATATGGCGCGCCAGCAGATCACGCACCGGGGTCTTGGAGCGATGGACGATCGCGGCCTCTGGCAGCGCCCGGTAAGGTCCGCCGCCCGCGGCGCGGTATTCATTGGTGGCAATGAGGAAGCGGTCATCGCTGGTGACGGGGCGCCCCTGGTGGCGAAGCTCCCGCAGGCGATGGGAGTCGGGATTCAGGATCTCTCCGCCAGGGGCGTAGCGTGGGGGCTGAGACAGGTCGATGCGATAGGAGACGCCTGAGATCACGTCAAAGGCGTGGCCGGGGGAGACCGGATCGACAATCGGTTGATCGGCGATCCCCGGCAGCAGGCGGTGAAAACAGCTTGCGGCGCGTTCGAGCCATTCCAGGAGGTCCGCGCCGGTAATGCGTGCGCCGACCAACGTATTGGGAAAGGCATAAAGATCGGCCACATTGCGAAGCCGCACAGGGCCGGCGGGAATATCCGTGAAGTGATGCGGCCCGGCGCGCCCGCCCGTGCGGAAAGGTGCGGTGGCCGAAAGGATCTGCAGGGCGCTGTCGGGCGTGCCCGCCACGGCGCGGGCGAGCGCGCCGGTCTGGGCGGCGTTGACGAGACGGAGGGCGGGATCGTCGCGCACAAGGGCAAGGTAGGTGTGCAATGCTGACGAGGTGGTGCCAAGCGGGCGATCGACGAGCTGCACGGTCGTGCGATGCGCGCCCGCCACGGAATGGACCACGGCGGGATCGGCGGCGGCGGGCGGTGCGCCGCTGCCGGGGTGCAGGGGGCGCAGCGCAGCGTGATGGGAGCGGATGCGCCAGCCGTCGCGGCCATGCGTCAGCATGAGGTCGAGCACCCCGAGATGCGAACCTGCAAAACCCGCCATGATCGCGGGCACGCCGTTCAGGCTGCCATGTTCGGCGCTGACACCGGGGATGCCCTCGTGATCGGGGCCGGGAAACAGGCGGTGGCTGTGACCGGCCAGCACCGCGTCGATGCCGGGCACCCGTGAGAGCGGCAGGGCGGCGTTTTCAAGGCCGGGATGGTCGGGGCCGTCGTCAATGCCGGTATGGGCCAGGGCGATTACCAGGTCGGCCCCGGCGGCGCGCAGGCCCGGCACGAGGCGGCGGGCGGTCTGCGTGATGCCTGCGCAGTTTAGGCGCCCCTGCAGGTGGTGGCGGTCCCAGATAGCGATCTGCGGTGGCACCAGCCCGATCACGCCGATCCGCAGATCATGCGCCTGCCCGGCGGTGTCGGTGAGGCGGCGTTGCAGCATCAGCGTGGGCGCGAAGGGGAGCGATACGCCGTCAAGCGCAGCGACATTGGCGCATGTGGCCGGAAAGCGCGCTGATGCCAGCGCGCGGGCAAGGGCGGGCAGTCCGAAGTTGAATTCATGGTTGCCCAGTCCGACGGCGTCATAATCCAGCGCGTTCATCGCCGCGATCACGGGGTTCGGGCCGTCCCAGTCATCTGACTGGCCGGTCATGTCGCTGAGCGGGGTGCCCTGAAGAAAATCGCCATTGTCGAAGAGCAGGCAATTGTCGGCCTCGGCGCGGGCCTCGCGGATGAGCGTGGCAAGGCGCGCCAGGCCGAGCGGCCTGCCGTCCTGTCCGGAGTGGTAATCGAACGGCATGACGTGCCCGTGAAGATCGGTCGTTTCCAGCAGCCGCAGATGCAGGGTGGCAGAGGACGGGGCGTCAGGCCCCGTCCGGTGATTGAACGGTCGGGTCACTTGGAGTTCGTTGTTTTGGGAACTGGGGCATGGTGAAACTCGGACAGGACCGCGGCAGGGTGCCGCAGCGACAAACAACTGGTCAACGCCCGGAGTATGCACTGCTTTGGAAGTGTTGCAAACAACTTTAACGAGAATTCGCTATCCGGGCGCCTGCATCCGAGGCTTGCCGCCATGCGCGGAACGTGGCACCTGATTGGGCGAGGGAGATGCGCGATGAGACATGCCGAGACGGTGACGTTCGGGGGATCGGGCCTGGATCGGGCGGCGGAGCTGCGCGGCGATGCGGCGACGCTGGACGACTGGATCGCGGCGGGCAAGGCCGAAACGCTGGTGAGCTGGCGCGGCAAGCCGCTGGTCAACGGGCTGGAGCAGGGCGCGCCGGGCGCGGCCCGTCTTGTGCGGTTGGCGATGGATCATCCGGTTCTGATGCAGTCGGTCGCGCCGCCGGTCCTGTTGGGGCGCGACGCGGGGCGGCTGGTGTTCATCCACGACATTTCGGGCTGGGTGCCAGAGGGGCTGGACGATGCTGCGCTGGGGCAGTTTGTGGACCTCAGCGAGCAGCGCCATCCCGACCTGCCCGAGGACTGTGTTTTCGCTGAATTGCGGCGGGTGATGACGTGGCTCGATGTGCGGGATGCCGAGCTGGCGGCGACCGGCAAGGCCATTCTGGGCTGGCATGGGACGCATCGTTTCTGTGCGCGTTGCGGCGCGGAAAGCCGCATGGAGCAATCGGGCTGGACGCGGATCTGCGGCGCCTGCGGCGGGCAGCATTTTCCCCGCACCGATCCGGTGGTGATCATGCTGATCACCCGCGGCAACCGGGTGCTGATGGGGCGCTCGCATGGCTGGCCCGAGGGCATGTATTCGTTGCTGGCGGGGTTCGTGGAGCCGGGCGAGACCATCGAGGCGGCGGTGCGGCGCGAGGTTCTCGAGGAGACCGGCGTCAGGGTCGGAGAGGTCGGATATCTTGCCAGCCAGCCCTGGGCGTTTCCGGCGTCGTTGATGATCGGGTGCCGGGGCGAGGCGCTGAGCGACGAGATCATCATCGACCCGGTCGAGATCGACGACGCCCTATGGTTGAGTCGCGAAGACATCATGCAGGCCTTTGCAGGCGAGCATCCGTTCCTTTCCCCCGCCCGCAAGGGTGCGATCGCGCATTTCCTGCTGCGCAACTGGCTTGCGGATACGCTGGTTTGAGGGAACTATATGCGCCGTATCTCACCAGTTCGCGCCGGGTGTAACCAGCGCCGGAAAGAAGGGTCACCGGAATGAAGATGAGCGCCCAAGAGGATATCGAGGCACCGATCGCGTTCGTTTACGAGCAGGTCACCGATTTCCCGGGATTCGAGCGTCAGGCGCTGCGGCGCGGCGCCGAGGTGGTGAGCGTCAACAGCCCGACCGCGTTGGCGCCCGATCTGGCCTGGGACGTAAGCTTCAAGCTGCGCGGCAAGCTGCGAAAGGTCCAGATCGAGGTGACGCGGCTCGATCCGCCCAACGGGCTGGTCATCGCCTCGCGCGCGCCGTCGATCGGCGGGGAAATGGTGATCGACCTGGTGGCGCTGTCGCGCAACCGCACCCGCATCAATATCGCCATGTCGATGGAGCCGAAAACCCTGTCGGGGCGGTTGATGGTGCAGTCGATGAAGCTGGCGCGAAAGAACCTGACCCGGCGGATGCGCAAGCGCGTGACGGAATATGCCACCGACATGGAAGAGCGGTTCAAGCGGACCGCCTGAGCGGCGTCAGTGGCGCCGGGGATCGGCGGGGTAGACGCCCAGCAGGTTCACCTCGGAGGTGAAGTAATCCAGCTCGTCGAGCGCGCGGCGCACGCCCGGATCGTCAGGATGGCCCTCGATATCGGCATAGAAGCGGGTCGCGGTGAAGGAGCCGTCGACCATGTAGCTTTCGAGCTTGGTCATGTTCACCCCATTGGTGGCGAAGCCACCCATCGCCTTGTAGAGCGCCGCCGGGATGTTGCGCACCTCGAAGACGAAAGAGGTCATCATGCCGTCATCGCCGCGCCGGGTCATGTCGGGTTCGCGCGCCATCACCAGGAATCGGGTGGTGTTGTTGCCCTCGTCCTCGATGTTGCGGGCCAGCACGTCGAGGCCGTAGATCTCGCCGGCGAGTTCGCTGGCGAGGGCGGCGAGGTCGGGTTCCTCGAGTTCGGCGACGTGGCGGGCCGAACCGGCGGTGTCTGCGCCGGTCACGCGGCGGATGTCGTGCTGGCTGAGAAAGTTGCGGCACTGGCCCAGCAGCATGGTGTGGCTCATGGCGCGTTTCACCGATTCAAGGCGGGTGCCGGGCAGCGCCAGAAGGTTGATATGCACCCGCACGAAGGCCTCGGCGATGATGTGCAGCCCGGATTCGGGCAGGAGGTGGTGGATGTCCGCGACTCGCCCGAAGGTGGAATTCTCGACCGGGAGCATGGCCAGTTCTGCACGGCCTTCGCGCACCGCGTCGATGGCATCCTCGAACGTGCGGCAGGGCATTGCTTCCAGGTGAGGATAGGTTTCGTGGCAGGCCTGGTGCGAATAGGCTCCGGGCTCGCCCTGGAAGGCAATGCGTTTGGTCATGGATGGCTTTTCCTGTCAGAATACCCGAAGGTCGGGGCGTTTGGTCGCGCAAACTACACCTTGCGCCGGACAAGGGGAAGCGGATAGATACCGCGCGACAGATACTAACGGGAAACGGGCTCATGTTCGATACGATGACATTCACGAAGGTCGTTGGCGCCCTGTGCGGCACGCTTCTGATCTTTCTGCTGGGCGGTTGGGCGTCCGAGCTGATCTATCACACCGGTGGCGGCCACGGCGAGGACCACCAGGCCGGCTATGTGATCGAGACAGGCGGCGACGAGGGTGACGCGGCTGAGGCCGAGGAAGGCCCCAGCTTTGCCGAACGTTACGCTTCGGCCGATCCCGGCAAGGGCGAACGCGTGTTCAACAAGTGCAAGGCCTGCCACAAGCTCGAGGAAGGTGTGAACAGCACCGGCCCGTATCTTTATGGTGTCGTCGGGCGCACGGTGGATACCGCCGAGGGTTACGGATATTCGGGGGCGCTTGAACAGGTCGTCGAGGTCTGGACGCCCGAGAACCTCTATCACTTCCTTGAGAACCCGCAGGGTTTCGCGCCGGGCACGACGATGAGCTTTGCCGGTCTGGGCAAGTCCGAGGACCGGGTGAACGTGATCGCCTATCTGGACATGAGCGATGGCGACATGACCGAGGTGGCCGCCGCAGAGGGCGCCTCCACGGAGGAAGCCGCTGCCGAGGCACCTGCCGAGGGCGAAGCCACAGCCGAAGCTGCCGCAACCGAGGAAGCACCCGCCGAAGCAGAAGCGGCCCCCGAGGCCAACGCCGAAGCCGCTCCGGAGGCCGAAGCGGCCCCCGCTGAAGCCGAAGCCGCAACCGAGACTGAGGCCGCCGCTGCCGGTGGCGACGGATCGGATTTTGCCGCGATGGTCGCTGCCGCCAATCCCGAGGATGGCGAAGGCGTATGGCGCTTCTGCCGGGCCTGCCACAAGCTGGAAGAGGGCAAGAACGGCGTCGGTCCGCATCTTTACGGCGTCGTTGGTCGCGAGATCGGCAGCGTCGATGGCTTCCGCTATTCCAAGCCGATGCAAGAGCTGGGCGGCACCTGGACGGTGGACGAGCTTAACGCGTGGCTGGAAAATCCGAAGGAATACCTGCCGGGCAACAAGATGGCCTATGGCGGGTTGAAAAAGGAAGAGGATCGCGCCGCGCTCATCGCCTATATTCAGGCCGCATCCGAGTAAGCGCGCAGACAATCGCATGAAAAGGCCGCCTGCCGGGTTCCGGTGGGCGGCCTTACGCATTTGTGAGGGGTGAAAAGCCGCCCCGCACCGCATCGGCGCTTGAACATGGGCGGGCGCGTCCATTAGCCTGCGCAATGCGGCGCATGCGCCGCGCCTCATGATGGCTGACAAGGAGATCGGCATGACCGGACAGCGCAGCCGGGCCAAGGCCCGCGCGATGCCCCTGAGCACCCCGCGCAAGGCGATGCTGGCCCTGATGGGACTGATGATCGCCGCGCTATGCGCCCAGAGCGCATTGGCGCAGGATCAGGACAAGGATCAGGTGATCCGGTCGCATGGCTATTCCTATTACGGCGATCTGACCTATCCGGCGGATTACGAGCATTTCGACTACGTCAATCCCGATGCGCCCAAGGGCGGGGAAATCTCGCTTTACGCGCCGGGGACGTTCGATTCGATGAACCCCTATTCGCGCAAGGGCCGCGCCGGTCGTCTGTCGTGGATGGTCTATGAAAGCCTGCTGGGCGAGATGCCCGCGAGCGGCGGCCCCGCCCCGGCGGATGTCTACGGCGAGATGTATGGCCTGCTGGCGGAGAGCCTGGAATATGACGAGGGCAAGACCTGGGTCATTTTCAACATGCGCCCCGAGGCGCGGTTTGCCGATGGCACGCCGGTGACGGCGCATGACGTGGTGTTTTCGCACAACCTGTTCCTGGAGCAGGGGCTGCCATCCTATGCGCAGGCGGTCAGCCGCCGGATCACCGGGGCCGAGGCGCTGGACGATCACCGGGTCAAGTTCACCTTCGCAGAGGGCATTTCGCGCCGCTCGCTGATCGACCAGGTGGGCAGCACGCCGGTTTTCCCGAAGGCCTGGTATGACGAAAACGAGGCGCGCCTTGACGAGCCGCGCCTGGAGGCGGCACCGGGGTCCGGCCCCTACCAGGTGGCGAGCTATGACGTGAACCGGCGCGTCGTCTATGAGCGCAATCCCGATTACTGGGGCAAGGACCTGCCGATCAACCGGGGGCGGCATAATTTCGACCGCATCCGGATCGAGTATTTCGCCGATGACAGCGCCGCCTTCGAGGCGTTCAAGGCGGGGGAATACACGTTCCGCGCCGAGACCAATTCCAAGACCTGGGCGACGGGTTACCAGTTTCCGGCGGTGGACAAGGGCTGGGTCAGGCTGGAGGAGCTGCCCGACGGCACGCCGCCCACACCCAATGGCATCGTCTTCAACCTGGCGCGCGAGCCGCTGAAGGACAAGCGCGTGCGCGAGGCGGTGGCGCTGGCCTTCAATTTTGAATGGACCAACGAATCGCTGCAATACGGGCTGTTCAAGCAGCGGCATTCCTTTGTGCAGGATACGCCGTTGCAGGCCGAGGGCGTGCCCGAGGGCGCGGAGCTGGAGCTGCTGAAATCGCTGGGGGATGTGGTGCCCGAGGCGATGCTGAGCGAACCGGCGCGGCGCGCGCATGAATCCGACGGCAGCCGGCTCAATGACCGGCGCAACCTGCGGCGCGCGATGAAGCTTCTGGATGAGGCGGGCTGGAGCGTGGGCGACGACGGCATGCGGCGCAATGCGCAAGGCGACCTGCTGAGCCTCGATTTCCCGATCCCGTCATCGGGGTCTGCGACGCTGAGCGCGGTGGTCGAGAGTTTCGTGAGCAACCTCAAGCTGATGGGGATCGACGCGCGCCAGGAAAAGGTGGACCCGTCGCAATACACGCTGCGCAGCCGGGACCGCGATTACGATCTGGTCTTTGACAGCTACACCAGTTTCCTTGGGGCGGGCACGGGGCTGATGCAGCGTTTCGGCAGCCAGGAGGCGGCGTTCAGCCTGTTCAACCCCGCCGGGCTGGCCAGCCCGATGGTGGATGCGATCATCGATGCCGCGCTTGACGCGGAGACCCGCGAAGAGGAGCGCACCGCGCTGACCGCGCTGGACCGGGCGCTGCGCCACGAGTTCTTCATGGTGCCGGTCTGGTACAATGACAGCAACTGGGTGGCCTATTGGGACATGTACGAGCATCCCGACACGCTGCCGCCCTATGCGCTGGGGGTGCTGGATTTCTGGTGGTACAACGAGGACAAGGCCAAGGCGCTCAAGGAGGCGGGCGCGCTGTGACGAGGGCCGGGGCGGTGACCACGCAAAGCACGGAAAGGGGCGTCTGAATGGGCGCCTATATCCTGCGCAGGCTGCTCTTGATCGTGCCCACATTGCTGGGGATCATGGTGATCAACTTCGTGCTGGTGCAGTTCGTGCCGGGCGGGCCGGTCGAGCAGGTGATCGCCAACATGCAGGGCCAGGGCGACGTGTTCGAGAGCTTTTCGGGCGCGGGCAGCGATGCGGGCACCGACATGACCGCCCAGGGCGGCGGTAATTCCGACTATATCGGCGCGCGGGGCCTTCCGCCGGAGCTGATCAAGGATCTCGAGCGCCAGTTCGGGCTGGACAAGCCGCCGCTGGAGCGGTTCCTCAACATGATGTGGAACTACATACGCTTCGATTTCGGAGAGAGCTATTTCCGCAAGGTCGAGGTGACTGACCTGGTGCTGGAGAAGATGCCGGTGAGTATCAGCCTGGGCCTGTGGTCGACGCTGATCGCCTACGTGATCTCGATCCCGCTGGGCATCCGCAAGGCGGTGCTGGATGGCGGGCCGTTCGACACCTGGACCAGCGGGATCATCATCGTGGCCTATGCGATTCCGGCCTTCCTGTTCGCGATCATGCTGCTGGTGCTGTTCGCCGGGGGGAGCTATTGGCAGATTTTCCCCCTACGCGGGCTGACATCCGACAATTGGGAGCAGCTGAGCGTGGCGGGCAAGATCGCGGATTACTTCTGGCATATCGCGCTGCCGGTCGCGGCATCGACGATTTCGGCCTTTGCGACGCTGACGCTGCTGACCAAGAACAGCTTTCTGGACGAGATCAAGAAGCAATATGTGATGACCGCCCGCGCCAAGGGGCTGAGCGAGAAGCGGGTGCTTTACGGGCATGTGTTCCGCAACGCGATGCTGATCGTGATCGCGGGTTTTCCGACGGTGTTCATCGGCGTGTTCTTTGGCGGCTCGGTCCTGATCGAGACGATCTTTTCGCTCGACGGGCTGGGGCGGCTTGGTTTCGAGGCGGCGGTGGGGCGCGATTACCCGGTGATGTTCGGCACGCTGTTCCTGTTCGGGCTGATCGGCCTCGTGGTGAATATCCTGAGCGATCTCATGTATGTGCTGGTCGATCCGCGCATCGATTTCGAGAAGCGGGAGGGCTGAGCGATGCAAGGATGCGCGCGCATGGCCCGCCGGGCAGGCAAGGGGGCGCTGCCCCCGTCGCCGCAGGCGGCGACTCCCCCGGAGTACTTGCGGCAAGATGAAGGCCGGGGGCGGGGATGCTGACATTGTCGCCGCTCAACCAGCGCCGCTGGCGCAATTTCAAGCGCAACCGGCGGGCGTTCTGGTCCTTGCTGATTTTCTCGGTGATCTTCGTGATCACGCTGTTCGCCGAGGTCGTGGCCAACGATAAGCCGATCCTGGTGCAGTATCGCGGCGCCTATCATGTGCCGGTGTTCAAGTTCTATCCCGAGACCGCCTTTGGCGGCGATTTCGAGACCGAGGCGATCTATCGCGATATCGAGGTGCAATGCCTGATCGCGTCGGGGGGCCTGGATATCTGTTTCGACGATCCCGAGGCGGTGATCGAGGATGCCGAGGACGGGATCGTGGAGGGCGAGGCGATCGAGGCGGGATGGATGATCTGGCCGCCGATCCCCTATAGTTACGACACCACGGTCGATCGTCCCGGCGCGGCCCCCCTGCCGCCCAATGCGCAGAACTGGCTGGGCACCGACGATACCAAGCGCGACGTGCTGGCGCGGGTGATCTATGGTTTTCGCCTGTCGGTGATGTTCACGCTGATCGTCACCGCGCTGTCTTCGGTGATCGGGATTTTCGCGGGCGCGCTGCAGGGCTATTTCGGCGGGCGGCTGGACCTGATCTTTCAGCGGATCATCGAGATCTGGGCCTCGACGCCACAGATCTACGTGATCATCATCCTGTTCGCCATCCTGCCGCGCAGTTTCTGGCTCTTGGTGGTGATCACCGTGCTGTTCGGCTGGATGGCGCTGGTGGGGGTGGTGCGGGCCGAGTTCCTGCGCGCGCGTAACCTGGAATATGTGCGCGCGGCGAAGGCGCTGGGGGTGGGGAACCTCACGATCATGTTCCGCCACATGCTGCCCAATGCGATGGTGGCGACGCTGACCATGCTGCCCTTTGTCATCACCGGCACGATTTCACTGCTGGCGGGGCTGGATTTCCTGGGCTTCGGGCTGCCGTCGAGCGCGCCGAGCCTTGGCGAGCTGACATTGCAGGCCAAGCAGAACCTGCAGGCGCCCTGGCTGGCCTTCACCGCATTCTTCGCCTTTGCCATCATGCTGTCGCTGCTGGTCTTCATCTTTGAAGGCGTGCGCGACGCGTTCGATCCCAGAAAGACCTTTCAATGAGCAAGCTGACGGTCAGGGATCTGAAGGTGGGTTTTCGCCAGGACGGGCAGATCCTGCAGGCGGTGCATGGCGTCTCGTTCACTGTGGAGCAGGGCGAGACCGTGGCCCTGGTCGGTGAGAGCGGCTCGGGCAAATCGGTGACGGCGCTGAGCACCGTGTCGCTGCTGGGCGGGTCGGCCGAGGTGGAGGGCAGTGTCACCTTTGACGGCCAGGAGCTGATCGGCGCGCCCGCCAAGCGCCTGCGACAGGTCCGGGGCAACGATATCAGCTTTATCTTTCAGGAGCCGATGACGAGCCTCAACCCGCTGCATACGCTGGAGAAACAGATCACCGAGAGCCTGGCACTGCACCAGGGGCTGAGCGGCGAGGCGGCGCGCGAGCGGATCGTCGCGCTGCTGGAGCGGGTCGGCATCCGCGACGCGGCCAGCCGGCTGACCGCCTATCCCCACCAATTGAGCGGCGGGCAGCGCCAGCGGGTGATGATCGCGATGGCGCTGGCCAACAAGCCTGGCATCCTGATCGCGGATGAGCCGACGACGGCGCTGGATGTCACCATCCAGGCGCAGATCCTGGAGCTGCTTGCGGAACTCAAGCGCGAGGAGGGGATGGGCCTGTTGTTCATCACCCACGACCTCAACGTGGTGAGCCGTATCGCCGACCGGGTCTGCGTGATGAAGGACGGGCGCATCGTGGAAAGCGGCCCGACCCGCGAGATTTTCGACAATCCGCGCCATGACTATACCCGCAAGCTGTTGGCGGCGCGTCCCTCGGGGGTGCCCGATCCGGTGCCGGAGGGTGCGAAACCCGTGGTCAGCACCAATGATCTGCGGGTGTGGTTCCCGATTGAAAAGGGGTTCCTGCGCAAGACCGTGGGCCATGTGAAGGCGGTGAACGCGGCGAGCATCGAAGTGCGCGCGGGAGAGACCCTGGGGATCGTGGGCGAAAGCGGGTCCGGCAAGACCACGCTGGCGCTGGCGATCATGCGGCTGATCCAGTCCCAAGGGGGAATCACCTTTGACGGCGAGGATGTGAACGGCTGGTCGACGCGGCGCTTGCGCAAGCGGCGGCGCGACATGCAGATCGTGTTTCAGGACCCCTATGGCAGCCTTTCGCCGCGCATGACCTGTGAACAGATCATCGCCGAGGGTCTGGGCGTGCATGGCAACCCGGAGGGGCGCAAGCCGCGCGACCTTGTGGCCGAGGTGATGGACGAGGTCGATCTGGATCCGGTGATGATGGATCGTTACCCGCATGAGTTCTCGGGCGGGCAGCGCCAGCGGATCGCCATTGCGCGGGCCATGATCCTGCGCCCGAAGATGGTGGTGCTGGACGAACCGACATCGGCGCTCGACATGACGGTGCAGGTGCAGATCGTGGATCTGCTGCGGCGTCTTCAGGTGAAATACGGGCTGGCCTATCTGTTCATCAGCCATGACCTGGCGGTGGTGCGCGCCATGAGCCATCGGGTCGCGGTGATGAAGCAGGGCGATATCGTCGAATACGGCAGCGCGCGCGATCTGTTCGAGGCGCCGCAGACCGAATATGCAAGGACCCTGTTGCAGGCGGCGCTGGACGTGGGCGCCTGAGCGGCGCGCGCCGGGCGAAGAGCCTTACATCAGAGGCCGGGCAGGTCGACAAGCAATGCGGCGTGATCGCTGGCATGAGGGCGGTGTTGCCCGGTGCCGGAGAGATGGATCGGTGCGCGCGTGGCCTCGCGGCCAAGGCCCTGGCGGTGGATCTCGGGGCGTACCGCAGGACAGGCCCGCGCCAGCGCGGGGCTGGCGAGCATCGCGTCGGGGCGGCCATAGCTGTTTGACCAGGGGTCGTGGCGGGTCCAGCGCTCGGCGGGTGCGAGGCGTTCAAGCAGATCGACGGAAAAGGGTGGCCGGATCGGCGCGGTGGCGGGGGGACCGGCGGCCTGCCAGGGATCGTTGAGATCGCCCAGGATCAGCCACATGGCGCTGTCGGGATCGGCGAAGCGGCGCGCGATCAGGCGGCGGGTGGCCTCGGCTTCGAGGGCGCGGATGCGAAAGGCGGTGTCCGGGTCCGGATAGGGGGCTTTGAAATGCACGGCGAAGAGCGTGAGGCCGGGCAGTTCGACGCGCAGGCAGTCCCGGCGGAAGATGGGCAGGTCGGCGGCGGTGCCTTCGGGCGCGTGCAGGCCAAGATCGGCCGGGCGCAGCGCGGCATTGCTGACCACCTCGAGCGGCGCGCGGCGCGCCAGCAGCGCAAGGTCATAGCCGCTTCCGTCATTGCCGGGCAGGCAGCTGCGATGCCGATAGGCGGGCAGGCCAAGGGGCAAGAGCAGCTTGTCGTGGAAATGATCGAGCGTGGCCTGGTCGAACACTTCCTGCAGGACCACGAGATCGGCGTCGAGATCGCGGATGACCTGTGCGCTCAGCGCCCGGTCGCGGCGCGCGAGCGCGGGGCCGCCGGTTTCGGGCGTGTCGCCGTCGCGCGCGCCGCTCAGGCGCCCGTCGCGCAGGCGCAGGCGTTGCAGGTTGAAACTGGCGATGCGCATCGCCGCCCCTTTCAGATGGCCGAGCTGTGGCCTGCCTTGCTGAGCGCGTAGGCGTCGATGCTGCGCGCGATCATCCGGGTCAGGGGGCGCGCCTCGTGGGGGACGCGAAGCCCCTGGTCATCGAGTTGCAGAAGCCCGCCGAACTGCGCCGCGCTGGCCTGAAGTATCCGGTGAACCTGTTGTGCGGAAATGTCGAGTCGCCGGCAAAGGTCGGGCGTATCGATTCGGAATTCGCACATCAGCTGTTCGATCATCCGGCCCCGCAGGCGATCCTCGGATGAGAACACATGCCCGCGCGAGGTGGAGAAGCGCCCGTCGCGTATCGCGGCGGTATGGGCGCCGGTGCCGGGATCGTTCTGCGCATAACCCTGAGGGAAGCGCGAGATAGACGAGGCGCCAAGGCCGATCAGCACGTCGGCGGTATCGTCGGTGTAGCCCTGGAAATTGCGCCGCAGCCGACCGGTCTTGAGGGCGATGTTGAGCCCGTCATCCTTGGTGGCGAAATGGTCGATGCCGATTTCGGCGTAGTTGTCCCATAAGAACAGCCGGCGCGCGGTGTCGAACAGCTCGAGCCGTTCTTCGGGGGTGGGCAGGGCGTCGGAGGGCAGCATCTGCTGGCGCTTGGCCATCCAAGGCACATGGGCATAGCCATAAAGCGCGACGCGGTCGGGATTGAGCGAGAGGAGCTTCTGCACGCTTTCGGTGATGCGCGCCTTGCTTTGGTGGGGCAGGCCGTAAAGGATGTCGGCATTGAGGCTTGCAACGCCACGGGCGCGGATTTCATCCACGGCCCAGCGGGTTACCTCGTAACCCTGCAGGCGGCCGATGGACCGCTGGATATCCTCGTTGAAATCCTGGACGCCGACCGACGCGCGGTTCATGCCCGCCGATGCGAGCGCATCGAGGCGGGGTGCGTCGATCTCGTTGGGGTCGATCTCGACGGAGAATTCGGTGCGGTCGGTGAAGGGCACGACCTGCTTGATGGCCTGCGCGAGGTCTTCGATCATATCCGGTTGCAACAGCGTCGGCGTGCCGCCGCCCCAGTGCAGGCGCGACAGGCGCACGCCTTCGGGCAGGTTGCGCGCGAGCAGGTCGAGCTCGGATTTGAGGGTGTCGACATAGGCGGCGACGGGGCGATCGCTTTGGGTGCCCTGCGTGCGGCAGGCGCAGAACCAGCAGAGCCGCCGGCAGAAGGGCACATGGACATAAAGAGAGATTTCAGCGCCCCGAGGCACAAGGGATATCCAGCGCGCGAACAGCGACGAATCGACGCCGCCGCCGAAATGCGGCGCGGTCGGATAACTGGTATAGCGCGGAACCCTCGCGTCAAAGAGACCCAGCTTAGCGAGTTGTGCTTTCATAGCCATGATCCAAGCGATATGGTAGCGCGGACAACGCAACCTTGATTCAGATCAACATCGCTACGGACGCAATAATGCTCGACCCTGAGACACAGGCCATCCCCCGCGAATGCGGCGACTGCCCGATCCGGCATCGCGCCGTATGCGCGCGCTGTGAGGCTGACGAGTTGGAACTGCTTGACCAGATCAAGTATTACCGCAGTTTCGAGGCGGGTCAGACCGTGGTCTGGGCAGGCGACAAGATGGATTTCGTGGGCTCGGTCGTGTCGGGCATCGCGACGCTGACGCAGACGATGGAAGACGGGCGCACGCAGATGGTGGGCCTGTTGCTGCCCAGCGATTTCGTGGGCCGTCCGGGGCGTCAGACCGCCGCCTATGACGTGGTGGCGACCAGCGACATGGTGATGTGCTGTTTCAGAAAGCAGCCTTTCGAGGACATGATGAGCCGCACGCCCCACATCGCGCAGCGGCTGCTGGAAATGACGCTGGACGAGCTGGATGCCGCGCGTGAATGGATGCTGGTGCTGGGCCGCAAGACGGCGCGCGAGAAGATCGCGAGCCTGCTGTCGATCATCGCCCGGCGCGACGCGGCGCTGAACGTGGCGGGGCGGCGTGGGCCGATGGTATTCATCCTGCCGCTGACGCGGGAGGCGATGGCCGATTACCTGGGCCTGACGCTGGAAACGGTCAGCCGCCAGATTTCGGCGCTCAAGCGTGACGGGGTGATCGTGCTGGAGGGCAAGCGCCATGTGACGGTGCCCGATTTCAACCGCCTCTTGGACGAGGCGGGCGATGACAGCGACGGAGGGATGCTGGCCTGATCCGGCGAAACCCGGAGACGACAACCGGCTGAACGACCAAGGGCCCCGCTTGCGCGAGGCCCTTTTCATTGACGCAGCATGGTCCCTGCCGGTCCCCACCTTGAACAAGGCCGGACAGGGACGCCGCGTGCGGTCAGTGAGCCATGAAGACCGGCAGCCCGGCCTGTTCCAGCATGTAGCGCGTCGCGCCGCCGAACACCGCCTCGCGAAAGCGCGAATGCCCGTAGGCACCCATCACGATCATGTCGGCATCCATGTCCGAAGCGTGGCGCATCAGCACATCCGAGACGCGCGGCATGGTCTTGGAGAGCACGTCGATTTCCACCTGCACGCCGTGGCGCGCCAAGAATTGCGAGACCTGGCCGCCGGGATCCGAGCGGTTGGGGCCGTGCTGGGGCGGGTCGATGACCACCACATGCACACTGTCGGCCGAAGCCAGAAGCGGCATGGCCGCGCGCACGGCGCTCAGGGCCTCGGCGCTTTCGTTCCAGCCGATCATCACCCGTTTCGGCATCGGCGCGGGCGCCGCGCCCGCGGGCACGATCAGCGCCGGGACATGGCCTTCGAACAGGGCCGATTCGGTCACTGGTTCGAGTTCGGCGCCGCGCCCCTCGCCATAGGGCTGGGCGAGAATCGCCATGTCGGAGAATCGCGCACGCGCCGCAATGTGGCGCCCCATGTCGGCCAACTGAGCGACGCCGCCTTCGCTGGCCCAGCGGATACCCGAACCTTCGAGCAGCTTGTTCACGCGCGCTTCGATCGCTTCGGATTCTTCGTGGGCGCGGGTGATCGTCTCTTGCAGGACGACGGCGCTGGCGCCGGCATAGTAATAACCGGTCTGGCTGCGGTCGACGCCAAGGCAGAGCACGTCGAGATGAGCGTCATGCGCCTTGGCCATCGCGAGCGCATGCGCGATGACATCCTCGACAAGATCTTCGTCCGTAACGGCGGAAAACAGGCAATTGTAGGACATGTCGCATTTCCTTTTCAAATGTCTTCGCATCATAACCTACGCGTAACCGGCAGGGCGATGCCTTGATGCGCATCAAAAAAACGATGCCGGAGTTTTGATACAGATCAAGGCGGTTCATCGCACCTGTGACCATTAACAAAATGTCTAGACGCGCCCTGCGAATCTTGTGACGTTTTTTGCTATGGGTGCTGTAATGGAGACGAAGGGACGCAACATGACGAACTATCTAAAGTTGATCGTGCTGGGGGTGATCACGCTGCTTGCGTTGATTGCTGCCAACTATGCGCGCGATCTGGCCTATCTGGTCAATGCGCTGACCGTGGCGCTTGCCGCGGCAGGCCTGTTTATCTGGACATTGCGGAAGACCGGTGAGCCGGTACCCGCTGTGGACCTGTCCGGCCAATACATGGACGGGGTTGTACGCGCCGGGGTGGTCGCCACGGCGCTTTGGGGGGTCGTGGGCTTCCTTGTCGGCACGTTCATCGCCTTTCAGTTGGCCTTTCCGACGCTCAACTTCGAGTGGGCGCAGGGCTATCTGAACTTCGGGCGGCTGCGTCCTCTTCACACCAGCGCGGTGATCTTCGCGTTCGGCGGCAACGCCCTGATCGCAACATCCTTCTACGTGGTGCAGCGGACATCGGCGGCGCGGCTCTGGGGCGGCAACCTCGCATGGTTCGTCTTCTGGGGTTATCAGATGGTCATCGTCCTGGCGGCGACCGGCTATCTGCTGGGTGCGACCCAGTCCAAGGAATACGCCGAGCCCGAGTGGTATGTCGACTGGTGGCTGACCATCGTCTGGGTGGCCTACCTGGCCGTGTTCCTGGGCACCATCGTCAGGCGCAAGGAGCGCCACATCTACGTGGCCAACTGGTTCTACCTGAGCTTCATCCTGACCATCGCGATGCTGCATATCGTGAACAACCTCAGCATTCCTGTCTCGATCTTCGGTTCGAAATCGGTGCAGGTGTTCAGCGGTGTGCAGGATGCCATGACCCAGTGGTGGTATGGCCATAACGCCGTGGGCTTCTTCCTGACCGCAGGCTTCCTGGGGATGATGTACTATTTCGTGCCCAAGCAGGCCGAACGCCCGATCTACAGCTACAAGCTGTCGATCGTTCACTTCTGGGCGCTGATCTTCATCTATATCTGGGCCGGTCCGCACCACCTGCACTACACGGCGCTGCCCGACTGGGCCTCGACGCTGGGCATGGTGTTCTCGATCGTTCTCTGGATGCCCTCCTGGGGCGGGATGATCAACGGCCTGATGACCCTGTCGGGGGCATGGGACAAGCTGCGCACCGATCCGATCATCCGGATGATGGTGATTTCCGTGGGTTTCTACGGGATGTCCACCTTCGAGGGTCCGATGATGTCGATCCGCGCGGTGAACTCGCTGTCGCACTATACCGACTGGACCATCGGTCACGTCCACTCCGGCGCACTTGGCTGGAACGGCATGATCACTTTCGGGGCGCTCTACTTCCTGGTGCCGCGTCTGTGGAACCGTGAGCGGCTCTACTCGCTCTCGCTGGTCAGCTGGCACTTCTGGCTCGCGACCATCGGCATCATCCTCTACGCCGCATCCATGTGGGTGACCGGCATCATGGAGGGCCTGATGTGGCGCGAAGTGGATGCGAACGGCTTCCTCGTGAACGCCTTTGCCGACACCGTGGCCGCCAAATTCCCGATGTATGTCGTGCGGGGTCTTGGTGGGGTGCTCTTCATCACCGGCGCAATCATCATGTGCTACAACCTGTTCATGACCGTCAAACGGAGCCCGGCTGTCGAAGCCACCAACTCCGTTGTCCCGGCCGAATAAGAAAGGGACTGACCCAATGGCAATTCTTGAAAAACACAAGATCCTCGAGAAGAACATCACGCTTCTGTCGATCTTTGCCTTCCTGGTGGTCACGATTGGCGGCATTGTGCAGATCGCACCGCTGTTCTGGCTGGAAAACACCATCGAGGATGTAGAGGGCATGCGCCCCTACACCCCGCTGGAGCTGACCGGTCGCGACATCTATGTGCGTGAAGGCTGCTATGTCTGCCACAGCCAGATGATCCGCCCCATGCGCGACGAGGTCGAACGTTACGGCCACTACAGCCTCGCGGCGGAATCGCAGTATGACCACCCGTTCCAGTGGGGCTCCAAGCGGACAGGGCCTGACCTTGCCCGCGTCGGTGGGCGCTACTCGGACGAGTGGCATGTGGACCACATGCGCAATCCGCAATCCGTGGTGCCGGAATCGGTCATGCCGAAATACGGTTTCCTGGAAAACCGGATGATCGAGCCGACCCATATCGAGGATCTTCTCAAGACCCACCGTCTGATCGGTGTGCCTTACTCCGAGGAGATGATCGAGAACGCGGCGGCCGATTTCGAGGCGCAGATCGATCCGTTCGGCGACTATGACGGGCTGATCGAGCGTTACGGCGACAAGGTGAACGTGCGCAACTTCGACGGGCAGCCGGGAATCTCGGAAGCCGACGCGCTCATCGCCTATCTGCAGATGCTGGGCACGCTGGTCGACTTCTCGACATTCACGCCAGTGGCGAGCCGGTAAGGGAGGGCATGATGGAAACCTACACCTTTCTTCGCGCTTTTGCCGACAGCTGGATGCTGCTGTTCCTGTTCACGTTCTTCGTCGGCATGGTGATCTGGGTCTTCCGACCCGGATCCACCAAGACCTACGAAGATCCGTCCGGGATCCCCTTCCGGCATGAAGACAAACCCGCTCAGCGCGGCGTAGCCGACGCCAAGGAGGCGTGACTGACATGGCAAAACAACCCAACAAGAAGACAAAGGTCGAAACGACCGGCCACGAATGGGACGGGATCCAGGAGTATAACAACCCCCTTCCGGCGTGGTGGCTGTGGATCTTTTACGCCTGTATCATCTGGGGCATCTGGTACACGATCGCCTATCCGGCGTGGCCGATGGTTCAGGGTGCGACCAAGGGCTACCTGGGCTGGTCCACACGGGCCAATGTGGCAGAAGAGATCGCCACAGCCGAGGCCGCCAATGCCGAGATCAACGCCCGGCTGGCTTCGGCAGACCTGAATGCGATCGCGAGCGATCCCGAACTGGCCGGTTATGCCCGTTCGGCCGGCGCGGCCGTGTTCAAGACCTGGTGTGCCCAGTGTCACGGCTCGGGCGCGGCTGGCGCCAAAGGGTATCCGAACCTTCAGGATGACGCATGGCTCTGGGGCGGCACGATGGAAGATATCCATTACACCGTCAGCCACGGCATCCGGAACGAGGATGACCCGGATGCGCGTTACTCCGAGATGCCCGCCTTCGGCGAGATTCTGGAAGAGCCGCAGATCGAGCAGGTCGTGAACTATGTCATGTCGCTGTCGCCCACCTATGATCCGCAGGACGCTTCGCTGGTTGCAGCTGGCGAGGAGGTCTTCACGGACAACTGCGCGGTCTGTCATGGCGATGACGGCACGGGCGACATCTATCAGGGCGCGCCCAACCTGACCGACGCCATCTGGCTCTATGGCGGTGATTACGACACGGTCAAGGAGACGGTGATCAACTCGCGCTTCGGTGTGATGCCCCCGATGGGCGGCGCACAGCTGACCGAAGCCAAGATCCGCGCCGTGGCGACCTATGTCCACCAGCTCGGGGGCGGCGAATGATCGCCCGACCGGCATAAAGAACACCCGCGGGCGGCGTGCCGTCCGCGGGCTAGGCACTGGCTCTTCCGTCCTGTTCGCGCGTTTCCTGGGAGGGCCGGTGCCAACTATCTAAAGCGGGACGCCCCCGCATGTCTACCGCGCAACACACCCCTTCCCCCGAGTTCACCGGCTTGCACGAGGCGCAAGCGCAGCGGCCCCGCCGCTGCTTCTTGACGTTACGCGGCCATGTTGCGGGCCAGGGTTCAGTCGCGCCTGCGGGCTTCGCGATGGGCCTCGAACTCGGCGCGGGCGCGGTTGTCGAACCGTTCACCCTGTGGCCAGTGGCTGGGCGTGTCGGGGCGCGGCGCAAGGTTGTTGCGGGTTGCAGTCATGAAAGATTTTGCGAATACGCTGAACATGGTGGCCTCCTGTGATGGGCGTTTTGTGCTGTGAATATGCGCTTTAGGCTGCCATTATGCGACTCAGGAATGTTTGAAACCTGTAAGCTTGGATTACACGATGGATTGGCTTTCAATGCCCCCGCTGACTGCGCTGCGGGCCTTCGCGGCCCTGGCCGAGACCGGCTCGGCCAGCGCGGCGGGTGCGGCGCTCAATGTCAGTCACGCGGCGATCAGCCAGCAGGTCAAGGCGCTCGAGGTGCATATGGGCGTGTCGCTGGTGGATCGCTCGGGCCGGGCGCTGCGGCTGACGGATGCCGGGCGCAATCTTGCCGATTCCCTCAAGGCGGGGTTCGGCAGCATTGCGCGCACCATCGACGCGCTGACCGGCGCGGATGCCGACCGGCCGCTTCAGATATCGACGACGCCGGGCTTTGCCGCGCAATGGCTGATGCCCCGGCTGCTGGATTTCCGCAACCGGCACCCGGATGTGGACGTGATGATCAACCCAACCCCCGACCGCGTGCCGCTGGAGCCGGGAGGCATCGATATCGCGATCCGCCACGGGCTGGGCGACTGGCCGGGAGTCGAGGTCGAATGCCTGTTCCTGTCGCCGCTCGTGGTGGTGGCTGCGCCGAGCCTGGTGGCCGGGCGCGAGATCACCACGCCCGCCGACCTGTTGGACCTGCCATGGGTGCAGGAATACGGCACATCGGAATCGACCGACTGGCTGAGCCGGAAGGGGCTGGCTTCGGTGCGGATCGGAGGGCTGACGCAGGTGCCGGGGAACCTCCTGCTTGAAGGGGTGCGCCAGGGGCAGGGGGTCTCGCTGACGGTGCGCCAGTGGGTCGCGGACGATATCGCCGCCGGACGGCTGTGCCTGTTGTTCGAGGAACCCGAGGATACCGCCTATCACATTGTCACGGCACCTGGCCCGCTGCGCCCTAAAGCCAAGGCGTTCGTCGGGTGGTTGCGGCGCCAAGCCGCGGATATGGCGCTTGTAAATTGATCACTTTAAGAGTCAGAATTTGATGCAAATCAAGGCTCTTTCCTGCCTCGCCTGAAACAACAGCCTTGTCAATGAACGCGAATACCGGAGTGATTCCGTTGTCTCAAACCCAGCCAGACGCTGCACCCAGCCTGTATGCATCCCGCGAACCGGTCTTTCCCAAGAAAGTCTATGGAAAATTCAGAAACCTGAAGTGGATCATCATGATCTTCACCTTGGGAATCTATTATGTCACCCCGTGGATCCGGTGGGACCGTGGGCCGAATCTGCCCGATCAGGCGGTGCTGATCGATCTTGGCAGCCGCCGATTCTTTTTCCTCTGGATCGAGATATGGCCACATGAGTTCTATTTCATCGCCGGCCTTTTGGTTATGGCGGGGCTTGGCCTGTTCCTGTTCACCTCGGCGCTTGGCCGGGTGTGGTGCGGCTACGCCTGTCCGCAAACGGTGTGGACCGACCTGTTCGTTCTGGTGGAGCGCTGGATTGAGGGCGACCGCAACGCGCGCCTGCGCCTGCACCGCCAGAAGAAGCTGGATTTCCGCAAGGCGCGGCTGCGGCTGACCAAATGGGTCACCTGGCTGTTGATCGCCGCTGCAACGGGCGGTGCCTGGGTGTTCTATTTCACCGATGCGCCGACGCTGCTGGTCGATCTTTTCACGCTCAACGCGCATCCGATCGCCTATACCACGATCGGCGTGCTGACCGCGACGACCTTTGCCTTTGGCGGCTTCGCACGCGAGCAGATCTGCATCTATGCCTGTCCCTGGCCGCGTATCCAGGCCGCCATGATGGACGAGGACACGCTGACCGTCGCCTATCGCGAGTGGCGCGGCGAGCCGCGCAAGAACTCGGACGAGGTGAAAGCCGGGGCCGAGCAGGGTGACTGCATCGACTGCATGGCCTGCGTCAATGTCTGCCCGGTGGGGATCGACATCCGCGAGGGGCAGCAGCTGGAATGCATCACCTGCGCGCTGTGCATCGACGCCTGCGACGACATCATGGCCAAGATCGGCAAGCCGCGCGGCCTGATCGACTACATGGCGCTGACCGATGAGGTTTCAGAGCGCGCCGGGGGTGCGCCCAAGCCGATCATCAAGCACGTCCTGCGCCCGCGCACGATTCTCTATACGGCGCTCTGGTCGCTGGTGGGCTTCGGTCTGGTCTTTGCGCTGTTCATCCGGCCCGATATCGACATGACGGTCGCGCCAGTGCGCAACCCGACCTTTGTCACCATGTCCGATGGTTCGATCCGCAACGTCTATGAGGTGCGCCTGCGCAACAAGCATGGCGAGGAACGCCCGTTCCACCTGACGGTCAAGGGCGACCCGACGATCCGCCTTCAGGTCGAGGGCGAGACCGATGAAACGGTCACTGTGCCTGCGGATACCTCGCAACTGGCGCGGGTCTATCTGGTGGCGCCGCCCAAATCCGACGCCGCACGCGCCGAGCGCACCGATGTGCGCCTCTGGGTCGAGGAGACAACCTCCGGCGAGCGCACCTATACCGACACGGTCTTCAACGGACGGGGGAATTGATGGGCAAGGAACGCAAGCTCACTGGCAAGCACGTGCTGATGATATTTGCGGGGGCGTTCGGGGTCATCATCAGCGTCAACCTCGTGCTGGCCTATTCGGCGATCAAGACCTTCCCCGGACTCGAGGTCAAGAACTCCTACGTCGCCAGCCAGACCTTCAACGAGCGCAAGGCGGCGCAGGAGGCCCTGGGCTGGAACGTGTCGGCGCATCACCATGACGGGCAGCTGGTGCTGGCGATCACCAACCAGTTCGGCGATCCCGTCGAGGTCGGAACCCTGGACGCGACGGTCGGGCGCGCCACCCATATCGCGGATGATGTGCGCCCCGATTTCCGTTTCAACGGCAAGGCCTATGTGGCCGACGTGCCGCTGGGCGGTGGCAACTGGAACATCCGCATGGATGCACGAGCCGCCGATGGCACCGCCTTTACCCAGCGTGTCGTTCTGATCAAGGATTGAACCGATGAGCGGCAACATGCGCCCCACCCCCTCGGCCTGCCCGGCCTGTGCGGCCGCGCCCTCGGCCGAGCGCCTGGCCGAGGAGGCGGCTGCGCATGTGTCGGCGCAGATCGCGCTGTCGCTGCCCACGATCCATTGCTCGGCCTGTATCTCCAAGGTCGAAAAGGCCCTGAACGCCCATCCCGGCGTCAAATCCGCCCGGGTGAACCTCACGCTCAAGCGCGCCAGCATCGAGGCCGAATCCGATATCACCGCCGCCGACATGAAGACCCTGGTCGAGGCGCTTGGCTATGAGGCGCATGAGCTCGATCCCGGCACGCTCAATGCCACGGCAAACGACCGTGCGGGGCGCGAACTGCTGATGCGGCTGGCGGTGGCCGGTTTCGCCAGCATGAACGTGATGCTCTTGTCGGTGTCGGTCTGGTCCGGCGCGGCCGAGGCCACGCGTGACCTTTTCCACTGGCTCTCCGCCGCGATCGCCCTGCCGACGATCGCCTTCTCGGGCCAGCCGTTCTTCCGCAATGCCTGGGCGGCGCTCAGCAACCGGCAGCTCAACATGGACGTGCCGATCACGCTGGCGATCGTGCTGGCGGTGGTGACCTCGCTCTGGGAAACCGCGCTGTCGGGCGCGCATGCCTATTTCGATGCCGCGCTGGCGCTGACCTTCTTCCTTCTGGCGGGACGCTATCTCGATCACCGCACCCGCGCCATCGCGCGCTCGGCCGCCGAGGAACTGACGGCGCTGGAAGTGCCGCGCGCGATCCGTCTGCGCGACGGCGAGGAGGAGACCGTCAATATCTCGGAACTGGCGGTGGGCGACCTCGTGCTGGTGCGCCCCGGCGGGCGGATGCCCGTCGATGGCGAGATCGTTGCGGGCACGTCCGAGATCGACCGCTCGCTTCTGACCGGCGAGACGCTGCCGGTCTTCGCCGGCGAAGGGCAGGGCGTTTCGGCGGGCGAGGTCAACCTGACCGGACCGCTCACGATTCGCGCCAGCGCGGTGGGGGCGGATACATCGCTGCACCGTATGGCCGACCTTGTGGCGATCGCCGAATCCGGGCGCTCGCGCTACACATCGCTCGCGGACAAGGCCGCCAAGCTCTATGCGCCGGGGGTGCATATCCTGTCCGCATTGGCATTCGTGGGCTGGTATCTCTACACATTCGATGTGCGCACGGCGCTCAATATCGCGGCGGCGGTGCTGATCATCACCTGTCCCTGTGCGCTGGGCCTTGCGGTGCCCGCAGTCACCACCGCAGCCAGCGGTCGGCTCTTTCGCCGTGGTATGCTGATCAAGCACGAAACCGCGCTCGAGCGGCTGGCCGAGGTCGATACCGTGGTGTTCGACAAGACCGGCACGCTGACGGCCGGGACACCGGAACTGACCAATATGGCCGAATTGCCGCGGCGCGACATCGAACTGGCGCTGGCGCTGGCCGAAGGCTCGTCGCATCCGCTGGCGCAGGCGATCACCCGCGCTGCGCGCGATGCGGGCTTCGCCCCCGCACGCGTCAGTGATGTGACCGAAAGGCCCGGTTTCGGCACCAGCGCCATGCATGCGGGTCAGGAAGTGCGCCTTGGCCGCGCCAGCTGGACCGGGGCCGATGGGCTGGCCGAGACCGCCACATTCCTCAGCCGCGGCGGCGGAGACGCGCCCAGGGCGTTTATCTTTGCCGACCGGCTGCGCGAGGGCGCCGCCGAGGCGGTGGAGTCGCTCAAAGAGGCGGGCAAGACGGTTTACCTCATGTCCGGCGACACCACGCCTGCGGTCGAGGCGCTCGCCGCCCGGCTTGGCATCGAGCGCTGGATGGCCGAAGCGCTGCCCGCCGACAAGGCCGAGCGCATCCAGGCCCTCACCGCCGGGGGCGCGAAGGTGCTGATGGTGGGCGACGGGCTCAACGACACCGCCGCGCTCGCGGCGGCGCATGTGTCGATCTCGCCTGCCAGCGCGCTCGATGCGGCCCGCGTCGCCTCGGATATCGTGCTTCTCGGCAGCGACCTGTCGCCGATTGCCGCAGCCTGCGATACCGCGCGGTCCGCAACCCGCCGTATCCGCGAGAATTTCAACATCGCCACAGTCTACAACGTCGTCGCCGTGCCGCTGGCCATCGCCGGTTTCGCGACGCCGCTGATTGCGGCCTTGGCCATGTCCGCAAGTTCCATTACGGTGTCGCTGAACGCTTTGCGCCTCAGGTGACTTCATGACCATCCTTGCCTATCTGATTCCGATTTCCCTGTTCATGGGGGGACTTGGGCTGGCGTTCTTCGTCTACACGGTCAGAAGCAACCAGTATGATGATCCCGAGGGCGATTCACGCCGCATCCTGAGCGACGAATACGACGACCACCCCAAACCCTGAAGCTGCGCCAGCCGCAGGCGGGGCAGGGGGCCTTGCCCCCTCGGCCTTCGGCCTCACCCCCAGGATATTTTCAAACAGAAGAAGTAACGGTTCCTGAACCTTTTGCCGCCATCATGACCGGGCGGTACAGGCGGGGACGCCGATGACCGCAACAGGAGAAGGCCGGCACGCCGGTCAGGGGCGGGCTGGTCCAATCCCGCCCCGTCTTCTGTTCAGAAATATCCCGGGGGAGTCGCCGCTTGCGGCGACGGGGGCAGCGCCCCCGTGCTTCCGCGTGGCGTCAGGCGCCGCCGCCTGGCTCGATCATGAAACAGGTGACCTTCTTGGCCTGCAGCCGCCGACAGGCCAGATCCGCGGTCTCGCGGCTCATGCCCATGAAATTTGCGTCAAAGCCGGTGGGGCGCTTGACCACCTTGCGCAGCGATCCGTCAAGCGTGGTGATCTCGTTGAGAGCGGTCTGCAAGAGGATCTTGCGGGCCTGGTATTCGCTGGGATAGCGCCCGACATTGATCCCCCAGTTGCGCCCGCCCGATGTGGAGACGCGGGTCACGACCTCCTGGATGGGATCGCTGGCCGGTTCCTGCGCGCTGGCCAGCACCAGATCGGCGGGGCGCGGCTCGGGATTGACGCGGGGCAGGCGCGGGGTCGCCGCCGCTGCGCCCTGGGCGAGCTGCGAGTCGTTCCGCGCGGCGGCTTCGACAGCAGGTTTTGCAACGGGGCTGACCGCCGGGCTGGCCTGTTGTGCGGCCAGCACCGCCTGTTCGATGTCGTCCTTCGCTGCCAGCAGAACCGGGGCCTCTTCGGCCAGGCGGCGTGCCTGCGGGCGCAGGCTGCGTTTCACGGCGGCGGCGGTTGCGAGGCGCACGGTCTTGCCGTAAGCGCCGGGCGCGCCGTTGGAGACCTTGCCCATATAGGCCGGGGGTTGGGGGCGGTGCAGGGCCACGCGGGTCGGGGTGCGGTTGAAGCCGAGGTCCAGCAATTCGGCCACCTTCGCGTTGCGGGAGGCCGTCGACTGGCCGCCGAACACCGTGGCGATGACCCGCTTGCCGCCGCGCTCGGCGCTCGCGACAAGGTTGAAGCCGGCGGCGCGGGTATAGCCCGTCTTGATGCCATCGGCGCCGCGGTAGCTGCGCAGCAGCTTGCGGTTGGTGTGATAGACCGTGCGCCCGCCGGCATCGGCGGTGATGCGCGAGAACAGGTTGTAATAGTCGGGATAGTCGTAGAACACGTGCCGCCCCAGGATGGTCATGTCCCGCGCCGTCGACAGGTGGCCGCTTTCGGTCAGCCCGTGGGCGTTCTTGAAGGTGGTGCGCGTCATGCCCATTGCCTTGGCGGTGCGGTTCATGCGGCGCGCAAAGCTCGCCTCGGAACCCTCGATCGCTTCGCCAAGGGCGGTTGCGGCGTCATTGGCGGATTTCACCGCCGCCGCGCGGATGAGATAGCGCAGCTGGATCTTCTGACCGGCGCGCAACCCGAGCTTGCTGGGCGGTTCGCTGGCGGCGTGCTGCGATATCGTCACCATCGTGTCGAGGTCGATCTCGCCGTTCTCGACGGCCTCGAACACAATATAGAGCGTCATCATCTTGGTCAGCGAGGCGGGGTGCAGGCGGGTATCGGCGTTGCGGGCGTGAACCACCTCGCCGGATCGTGCATCCATCACCATCGCTGCATAGGGGGCTGCGGCCGCGCTCAGCGGGACAACGACCAGCATCCAGAATGTCGCGAATGCCATCAGACCCCAGCGGATCTGCTGCTTGCTCCAAGCCTTCATGGAACTACTCTTTTCTGCCTCTCGCGCCGCCGGTTATCCGACTGGCTTCATTACTTATGAGGTTAAGTCTAGCACAGAGGCCAATTCTAGGAAAGTGTCCATTTTACAAAGGGTTTTACTTCATTCTTCAACATCTCGCGGTTGATCTGCGGCTAACCGCTACATGGGCCATTGTGGCGGAAATGAGGCAGCGGGTGCACGCCCAAAGGCATGCCCGCTCAAACGCGAAACGGGGCGCATGCATGTGGCACGCGCCCCGCCCGATGGGACCGCTCAGTTGCCGGCCCGGTCGCCGGTCAGTTCAGGGCCGCGTCGGAAATCTCATGGGTCCAGGCCCCGTCGCCGGGATGCTTGGTGATCACCGGGCTTTCGCCTCCCGACAGGAGCGATTCGACCGTACGTTCGAAATCGGCCGGGTCGAGCGCGCCGTTGGAGCCCGCGGTCAGCTTGGCGATTTCGGTCATCATGCGGACCTGGTGCTTTTCGGTCTGTGCGCCGGTCGCGTCATTGTCGAGCACGATCATCGCTGCCTCTTCGGGGTTCTCCTCGGCCCATTTCCAGCCTTTCATCGAGGCCCGCACGAAGCGCGCCAGCTTGTCCACCTCGGCGGGGTCGTCCAGCTTGTCTTCGAGCACGTAGAGCCCGTCTTCCAGCGTCGCGACGCCCTGATCCTCGTATTTGAAGGTGATCAGTTCCTCGGGCGTGATGCCCGCGTCGATCACCTGCCAGTATTCGTTATAGGTCATGGTCGAGATGCAGTCGGCCTGGCCCTGCAGAAGCGGGTCGACATTGAACCCCTGCTTCAGGACGGTCACCCCGTCATCGCCGCCGTTCGTGGGAATGCCAAGCTGGCTCATCCAGCTGAGGAAGGGAAATTCATTGCCAAAGAACCAGACACCAAGGGTGCGGCCGGGGAAATCCTCGGGGCCGGTCACGCCGGTGCTCTTGAGACAGGTCAGCATCATGCCAGAGCTCTTGAAGGGCTGGGCGATATTGACCAGCGGCAGGCCCTTTTCGCGCGCCGAAAGCGCCGCGGGCATCCATTCCACGGTCACATCCGCGCCGCCACCGGCGATCACCTGTGTCGGGGCGATGTCGGGGCCGCCCGGCTTGATCGTGACGTTCAGGTCTTCCTCGTCGTAGAACCCCTTGTCCTGGGCGACGTAGTAACCGGCGAACTGCGCCTGCGTGACCCATTTCAGCTGCAGCGTCAGGTCGTCGGCGGCCTGCGCCATCCCCGCACAGAGCCCCGCCACGGCAAGGCCCATCGTCGTTGCGAATGTCTTCATGTCATTTCTCCCGTGTTGTGTTTGGTTCTTGTGGTTCTTCTCATGCCCGACCCCGTTGCGACGGGTGCCAGAATGTCACCGCTTTCTCCAGCAGGGCAACCCCGCCGTAGAAGGCCGATCCCGCGATCGCGGCGACGACGATCTCGGCCCAGACCAGGTCGAGCGCGAGCTGCCCCACCGATGTGGAGATGCGAAACCCCATGCCCTTGATGGGCGAGCCGAAGAACTCTGCCACGATCGCCCCGATCAGGGCCAGTGTCGAGGCGATCTTGAGCCCGTTGAAGATGAACGGCATCGCCGCCGGCAGCCGCAGCTTGAGCAGCGTGGTCCAGTAGCCCGCGCCATAGGTGCGCATGAGGTCGCGCTGCATCGCGTCGGTATCCTGAAGGCCCTGCACGGTGTTCACCAGCATCGGAAAGAACACCATGACCACCACCACCGCCGCCTTGGACTGCCAGTCGAAGCCGAACCACATGACCAGGATCGGCGCCATGCCGATGATCGGCAGCGCGGCCACGAAATTGCCCACCGGCAAGAGCCCCCGTTGCAGGAACGGAAACCGGTCGATCGCCACCGCGATCAGGAAGGCGCCGCCGCATCCCATGACATAGCCGGTCAGCGCGCCCTTGATGACGGTCTGAACGAAATCCTCCCACAGGATGTGGGTCTTGGCGACGAAGGTCGCGGCGATCTGCGTGGGCGGGGGCAGCAGCACCGGAGAGATCTCGAGCCCGCGCACCAGCGATTCCCAGATCACCACGATGCTCAGCCCGAAGATCACCGGCACCGCAAGGCGCGTCAGCCGCGTGGCGGGCCGGTGCGAAAGCACGTGATTCAGCCACCAGCCGCCGATCCACGCCCCCAATCCAACTGCCAGCCAGCCCATCACGCCATCCCCATCCGCTTGAGAACGATCCGCTGGATCACCCCGATCAGCCCGACCAGGACGGCCGCCAGCGTCGCGGCCATGATCAAGGCGCTCCATATCTGGACGGTCTGTCCGTAATAGCTCCCGGCCAGCAGCCGCGCGCCGAGCCCCGCCACCGCGCCGGTCGGCAATTCGCCCACGATGGCGCCGACCAGGCTTGCGGCCATGCCGATCTTGAGCGAGGTGAAGAGGTAAGGCATCGAGGAGGGCAGCCGCAGCTTCCAGAAGGTCTGCGCAGGCGTCGCGTTCCAGGTGCGCATCTGGTCGAGCTGCATCGGTCCGGGGCTGCGCAGCCCCTTCACCATGCCCACGACGACCGGGAAGAACGACAGATACATCGAGATCATCGCCTTTGGCAGCAGCCCCGATATGCCCACCGCGTTGAGCACCACGATGATCATCGGCGCGATGGCCAGGATCGGGATCGTCTGGCTGGCGATCACCCAGGGCATGACGCTCATGTCCATGGTGCGGTTATAGACGATGCCGATGGCCAGCGCGATCCCGAGCCCCGTGCCCAGAAGGAAGCCAAGCGCCGTGGCGCTGAATGTGACCCAGCTGTGAAAGATCAGCGAGCGCTTGGAAAATCCGCGCCCCGAGGCCACCATCGCGCCGGTCGTGTTCCAGATTTCGGCGCCGACCTGGTGGGGCGCGGGCAGCTTGGGTTTTTCCTGGCTCCAGGTGTCGGCCACCAGTTCGGTGAATGCCAGCTCGGTCCCGGCCCGTTCGGCCTTGTTATAGGCCCAGGGCGCATTCAGCCACACCGCCGCAGCATACCAGATCGCGAAGAGGGCGCAGACAACGGTCAGGACGGGCACGAGATTGCGCATCATGCCCTCCCTGCCTTCACTGTTCCGAAAATACTCGAATGCAGCGCCAGGATCTGGCGGCCGGATGTGAGTATTTTAAGAACGATGAAAGGCTTTCGTGTTTTCCTCATGGCGCGGTACAGGCTGGAGAGCCGATGACCGTGAACGGTGAAAGCCCCCCGCCCCGTCATACAGGCGGGGGCTTCGTGTTCGGGATGTGCCTCAAACCTCATCGCCATGCCCCGCGCGCAGCCCGTCGCGGACGCGATGGGCGATTTCGATGAATTCGGGCGTGTCGCGGATTTCCAGTGGGCGCTCGCGTGGCAGGGGGCTTTCGATCACGTCGGTAATGCGGCCCGGCCGCGGGCTCATGACCACGATCCTCGTGCTCAGATAAACCGCCTCGGGGATCGAGTGGGTGACGAAGCAGATCGTCTTGTGGGTTCTCTCCCACAGGCTCAGAAGCTGCTCGTTGAGGTGATCGCGCACGATTTCATCGAGAGCGCCGAAGGGTTCGTCCATCAGCAGGATATCCGCATCGAAGGCCAGCGCGCGGGCGATGCTGGCGCGCTGCTGCATGCCTCCCGACAATTGCCAGGGGAATTTCTTCTCGAATCCGGCCAGGTCCACCAGTTCCAGCACCTCGCGCACCCGCCGGTCCTGTTCGGATTTGCTGTAGCCCATGATCTCGAGGGGCAGGCGGATATTGCCGCCGATGCTGCGCCAGGGATAAAGCCCCGCCGCCTGGAACACATAGCCATAGGCGCGCGCCCGGCGTGCCTCCTGTGCGCTTGCGCCGTTGACGGTGATGCTGCCACCCGTGGGATGCTCAAGATCCGCCATGCAGCGCAGGAAGGTGGTCTTGCCACAGCCCGATGGGCCGATGAAACTGACGAAATCGCCCTTTTCGACGTCCAGGTTCACATCCTTGAGCGCATGGACAGGCCCGTCATTGGTCTGGAATGTCAGGGACAGGTCCTTGGCGCTGATCACTCGGTCGCTGGTCAATCGGTGTTCCCCCGCTTGCATCGCCGCCATTGCGCCGTGCTGGCTTTCTCATGTCAATGGCCGCGCCCGCTATCATACGGGCACGGCGCGATTTTTTTCAGATTCCTGCCGGAATATTCATCGGATCGCGGTGGATCTGCTTGGGCGAGGTCAACTCCTTCCAGCGGCTCAGCGCCTTATGCGCCGAAGGGAAGGCGGGGCGCGGCACGAAGCGGCCGCGGCCGGGCTGTGGCTGGCTGTTCTGTCCCCAGGCCCAGATCACTTCGCCGCGGCTGATCGTGTAACGCGCCTGCGCGCTCACCTCGAACCCCTCGAAGACGTTGTAATCAAGGATGGAATGGTGGTTGCCCGCGCTGATCGTCTTGCTGATCTTGGGGTCCCACACCACGATATCGGCATCCGCGCCCTCCACGATGGCGCCCTTCTTGGGATAGATGTTCAGGATCTTGGCGACATTGGTCGAGGTCGCGGCGACGAATTCATTGGGCGTCAGCCGCCCGGTTTCGACCCCTTGCGTCCAGAGCACCGCGAGCCGCTCCTCAAGGCCGTTCGAGCCGTTGGGGATCTTGGTGAAATCATCGACGCCCATGCGCTTCTGCTCGGTGCTGAACGCCGCGTGATCGGTCGCCACCACCTGAAGGCTGCCCGCCTGAAGCCCGGCCCAAAGCCCGTCCTGATGATCCTTGGAGCGGAAAGGCGGGCTCATCACGCGGCGTGCGGCGTGATCCCAGTCCTTGTTGAAATACTCGCTCTCGTCGAGCGTCAGGAACTGGATCAAGGGCTCGCCGTAAACCCGCATCCCCTTCTGGCGCGCGCGCCGGATCGCCTCATGCGCCTGCTCGCAGCTCACATGCACGATATAAAGCGGCACGCCGGCGGCATCGGCGATGGTGATGGCGCGGTTGGCCGCCTCGCCCTCGAATTCGGGAGGGCGCGAATAGGCATGGCCTTCGGGGCCGGTGATCCCGCGCTCCAGCATCTGCGCCTGCATGTCGGCCACCAGGTCGCCGTTCTCGGCATGAACCATCGGCAGCGCGCCCAGCTCCTTGCAGCGCTTGAAGCTGGCGAACATCTCGTCATCCTCGATCATCAGTGCGCCCTTGTAGGCCATGAAATGTTTGAACGAGTTGACGCCCATCTCGACGGCGTCTTTCATCTCTTCGAAGATCTTCTCGTTCCAGCCGGTGACCGCCATGTGATAGCCGATGTCGCTGCAGATCTGGGGCGCGGATTTGCGGTGCCATTCGTTGATCGCGTTCTTGATCGATCCATCCGCCCCCGGCAGGCAGAAATCGATCAGCATCGTGGTGCCGCCACAGGCCGCGGCCCATGTGCCGGTCTCGAATGTCTCGGCCGCGGTGGTGCCCATGAAGGGCATTTCCAGATGGGTATGCGGATCGATCCCGCCGGGGATCACATAGGCGCCCTCGGCGTCGATATATTCATCGCCCTTCAGGTCCTCGCCGATCTGCCTGATCGTCTCGCCTTCGATCAGCACATCGGCCTTCCACGTGCGGTCCGCCGTGCAGACGGTGCCGTTCTTGATGACTTTGGTGGTCATGTCATGTCTCCCTGTCTGTCTTTTCCGGCCCCGGCGCTTCTTCTGTTCATAAATATCCCGGGGGAGTCGCCGCTTGCGGCGACGGGGGCAGCGCCCCCTAGTCCACGATCCCGGCGGTCTCGACCACCGCATGCATCAGCACATCCGCCCCGGCGGTCGCCCAGTCCTTGCTGATCTCCTCGGCCTCGTTATGGCTCAGCCCGTCAACGCAGGGGCACATCACCATCGCCGTGGGGGCGACGCGGTTGATCCAGCAGGCGTCATGGCCCGCGCCCGACACCAGGTCGCGATGCGAATAGCCCAGCCGTTCGGCGGCGTCGCGCACCGCCTTGACGCAGCCCGGATCGAACTCCACCGGGTCGAACCCGCCGGCCTTCTCGAATTCCACCTCGCAGCCCATATCGGCGCAGATCGCCTGCGCGGCCTCTTTCATGCGCGTCACCATGTCCTCGATCACCGGCAGTTCCGGCGAGCGGAAATCGACGGTGAACACGGCCTTGCCGGGGATCACGTTGCGCGAATTGGGATAGATGTCGATATGGCCCGCCGCGCCCACCGCGTCGGGGGCGTGACTGAGGGCGATCTCCTCGACCTTTTCCAGCACCCGCGCCATCGCCAGCCCGGCATTGCGGCGCATCGGCATCGGGGTCGAGCCGGTATGGCTCTCCTTGCCGGTGATCGTCACCTGCGTCCAACTCAGCCCCTGGCCGTGGGTGACCACGCCGATATCCTTGCCCTCGGCCTCCAAAATTGGACCCTGTTCGATATGCAGCTCGAAAAAAGCGTGCATCTTGCGCGCGCCCACGGCTTCCTCGCCGCGCCAGCCGATCCGGTCCAGCTCGTCGCCGAACCGCTTGCCCTCGGCGTCCTCGCGCGCTTCGGCCCAATCCTGTTCGTGCACGCCCGCGAACACCCCCGATGCCAGCATCGCCGGGGCAAACCGCGTGCCTTCCTCGTTGGTCCAGTTGGTCACGACGATCGGGTGGCGCGTCTTGATCCCGAGGTCATTGAGCGTGCGCAGGATTTCAAGCCCGCCGAGCACGCCCAGCACCCCGTCATATTTCCCGCCCGTGGGCTGGGTGTCGAGATGGCTGCCCACGTAGACCGGCAGCGCGTCGGGGTCGGTGCCCTCGCGGCGCGCGAACATGTTGCCCAGCTGATCGAGCCCCATCGTGCAGCCCGCCGCCTCGCACCACTCCTTGAACAGGGCGCGCCCTTCGGCATCGGCATCGGTCAGGGTCTGGCGGTTGTTGCCGCCGGCGACACCGGGGCCGATCTTGGCCATCTCCATCAGGCTGTCCCACAGCCGGTCGCCATTGATCCTGAGGTTCTCGCCGGGTGCGGCCATCGTCCTTGTCTCCCTGTTGTCGTCGCCTTGGCGGGCCGGTGATATCCGGGCCTCTTGCCAACGGTCTTAACCTGACCGTATGGTCAAGATGATGGCACCACACGTTGACCAACCGGTCAAGAAATTTCTGGACAGGCCCCGCGATGACCCAAGAGACCAGGCCTCTCAGCAAGAAGGACATCCGCCGCGAGAATGAAAAGCTCATTCTTGAGGCAGCGGAAAAAGTCTTTGCAGAGGCAGGGTTTGGCGGCGCCACCATGCAGCTGATCGCCGATCTCGCGGGCCTGCCCAAGGCCAATCTGCATTATTATTTCCCAACAAAGGAATCGCTTTATCGCCGCGTCGTGCAAGCGATTTTCCACGACTGGCTCAAAGCCGCCGACATTTTCGACAACGCCCCCGGCCCGGTCGAGGGAATCGGTGCCTATATCGACGCCAAGATGGAAATCAGCCGCCGCCATCCGGCCGGGTCCAAGGTCTGGGCCTCCGAGGTGATGCACCGCGCGCCGGTGATCCAGGACTATCTTGAAACCACCCTGGTGGAATGGACCGAAGGGCGCATGGCGATCATCCGGCGCTGGATCGACGAGGGCAAGATGAACCCGGTCGACCCGCGCCACCTGCTTTACATGCTTTGGGCCACCACCCAGCATTACGCCGATTTCGGCCACCAGATCGAAACCCTGAACGGCAACGCGCCCCTCTCGGACGCGCAGTGGGAGGCGGCCAAGGACTCGGTCAAGACGATCATCCTGACCGGCATCGGCGCAATTCCTTCGGCCTGAGCGGGTGCAACGCCCTTTCACGCGGCGCGAAAATGGCCCAATCTGGGGGCTGACCCCGGCACCCGGAGCCCCGCATGACCGAACTGAAGTCCGCGAAAAAGCCAACGCGCATCCAGATCCGCAATCGCAAGCGCATCCTCGAAGCTGCGCTCGAGGTATTCGCGCAGCATGGCTATCGCGGTGCGACGCTCGATCAGATCGCCGAGGCCTCGGGCCTCTCCAAGCCCAATATCCTCTACTACTTCACCGGCAAGGAAGAGATTCACGTCACCCTTCTCAACAAGCTGATGGATGCATGGCTTGCGCCGCTGCGCGAGGTCGACGCGGCGGGCGATCCGCTGGCCGAGATCCTGACCTATGTGCAGCGCAAGCTTGAGATGAGCCGTGAATTCCCCCGCGAAAGCCGCCTTTTCGCCAACGAGATCCTGCAAGGCGCGCCGCGCATCGCGCCGCATCTCGAAGCGGTGCTGCGCCCGCTGGTCGCCGATAAGGCGGCACTGATCCAGGGCTGGGTCGATGCGGGGCGGCTGGCGCCGGTCGATCCGCATCACCTGATCTTCTCGATCTGGGCAACGACCCAGCATTACGCGGATTTCGACGCGCAGGTGCGGGTTCTCATGGGGGACGGACCCGTGTTCGAGACCGCCGAGGCGTTCCTCGACACGCTGTTCCGGCGGGTGCTGGAGCCGCGCCCGGATTGATGCAGCAAGAGCACGGCGCGGGGGCTTCGGCGCTTTCGGGGCGTCGTCGAAGTTTCTTTCGCGCCCGCTATCGCGTTAGCTGGAAGCGCGAACAAGCGACGGACCAGCCATCTTGAAACATCTACCGACGCGCATAGCGCTCTGCTTTGCCCTGCTATTCCTGCCCATGCCGATCTGGGCCGAGACCATGACCGAGCAGGACGATATCCTGCGCGAGATGGGCATACCCGTCAGTCAGGGCGCCGCGGCGGGCTATGTGCCCGATCAGGTCTGCGCCCAGTGCCACGCCGACAAGGCCGAGAGTTTCGCCGAAATGGGGATGGCGCGCAGTTTCTACAGCCCCTCGCCCGAGAAGGTGATCGAGGATTTCGCGCAAAGCCCCTATTTCCATGAACCGAGCCAGCGTTACTATGAAATGGAGCTGCGCGGCGACGAGTACTGGTTCACGCGCTATGGTCTGGCCTCCGATGGCAGCCGGATCGATGTCTTCTCGGTCAAGGTGGATTGGGTGCTGGGGTCGGGCAACCACTCGCGCATCTATCTCTATCAGACCCCGGATGGCGCGCTGTTTCAGTTGCCGCTGTCCTGGTACACGCAAGAGGGCATCTGGGCGATGGCGCCCGGCTATGAATTTCCCGAGCATGAGGGTGTCATGCGCGCGGTCTCGACCCGCTGCATGGCCTGTCACAACTCCTACGCCGCCTATTCCGAGAACAGCGGCAAGGCCGGACACCCGATGCTGTTCCCCGAGGACCTGCCCGAAGGCATCAGTTGTCAGCGCTGTCACGGCCCCGGCGCCGAGCACGTGAGCAAGGCCTATTCGGGCGAGGCCGACCTCGATGCGCTGCATTCGGCCATCGTCAATCCCGGCAAGCTGGCGCGCGAGGAACTCTACAGCATCTGCTATGGCTGCCACATGCAGCCCACCGCCACCGTCAACGGCCAGCTTCGCCTTGGCCGCGAGGAGTTTTCATTCCGTCCCGGCCAGTCGCTTGGCGATTTCATCGTCAAGATGGATATCGAGGATGCGCAGATCGCCCATGACGACCGCTTCGAGATCAACCACCACCCCTACCGGATGGAGCAAAGTGCCTGTTTCATCGAAAGCGAGGGGCAGCTCGGTTGCCTCTCGTGCCATGATCCCCACGTCAAGATCAAACCCGAGGAACGGGCGGCGCATTACCGTGACGCCTGCCTCGCCTGCCACGAGACGGATGATGCGGGCCTGCCCGAAATGGCCGCCGCAGATGCTGTCCACCCGACGATCAGCGCAAGCGACGACTGCACCGCCTGCCACATGCCGGAACGGCGCACACAGGACGTTGTCGAAGTGACCATGACCGACCACAAGATCGTCCGCGATCCGGGGCCGGAATCCGAACTGCTGGCACCGATCACCAGCCAGAAGGTCGAGGTCGAGCGCATCATGCTGGCCGATCCCGACCAGCCCCTGCCCGAGGGTGAGAAAGCCGCGCTCGCGCTGATGTCGGTGCTGGAATACTCTGCCTTTGCAAGCACCACCGCCGCGCGCGACCTCCATCAGGTGCTGGTGCAGGGCAAGGTCGAGCATTACGAACCCTGGCTCGTGCTGCTTCAATCCTATGTCACGCAACAGAACTTCGCTGCCGCGCGTCAGATCGCCGGAAAGGTCCTGTCCCTCGCGCCCGAGAACCCCAAGGCGGTCACGGCGGTCGCCGTGGTGCTGTATCGCACCGGCGATCCGGCGCAGGCGGTCTCGATCCTGCGCCGCGTTGTCGACAGCCTGCCCGACAATATCGAACCCCGTGTTCACCTGGCGCGGTTCCTGGCGGATCAGGGGCAGGTGCCCGAGGCGCTGGCCCATGCCGAAAAGGTGGTCGAACTACGCCCCAATCACTGGCAAGGCTGGACCCTGCTGGCAAACCTGAAACGGGCGATGGGCGAGAACGAACGCGCCATAGAGGCCTATCTTTCGGCGCTCGACATCCGCCCCGAATCCACCGGCGTGCGGCGTGCCACCATCGAGATGCTGGATGCGGCGGGGCGAAAGGATGACGCCGCCCGGCACCGCACACGCCTCAGCGAATAGGGAAACCGGGCAGCAGGGCGGACCTTCTGCGCGGCGCGGCGCCGGGGAGGGGCCGCGCCCGCGCCGCTCAGGCGGTCCTATTCGGCGGCGCAGCCCATCGGGTTGTTGGGATGCGTTGTCCAGTTGGCGTAATCGTCGCTGACCGTCTTGCCGGTGCGCGGGTCGACCTCGCCCGCGGGCATGCGCTCCATCGTGATGCAGCCTTCGACCGGGCAGACATTGACACAGAGGTTGCAGGCCACGCATTCGGCGTCGATCACCTCGAAGACGCGGTCCTCCGACATGGAAATCGCCTGGTGGCTCGTATCCTCGCAGGCCGCATAGCAGCGACCGCACTTGATGCAGGCATCCTGGTCGATCCGCGCCTTGCTGATGTAGTTCAGGTTCAGATCCTGCCAGTTCACCACATTGGGCACCGCCCGCCCGACCAGTTCGTCGACCGAGGTCATTCCCTTTTCGTCCAGGTATTGCGACAGGCCCGAGATCATCTCCTGCACGATCTTGAACCCATAGGTCATCGCCGCCGTGCACACCTGCACATTGCCCGCGCCGAGGGCCATGAACTCGGCCGCGTCGCGCCATGTGGTGACGCCGCCGATCCCCGAGATCGGCAGTCCCGCCAGATCGGGCGAGCGTGAAATCTCGGCCACCATGTTCAACGCGATGGGTTTCACCGCCGGTCCGCAATAGCCCCCATGCGCGCCCTTGCCGTCGATCATCGGCTCGGGCGAGAACATGTCGAGATCGACCGAGGTGATCGAGTTGATCGTGTTGATCAGGCTGACCGCGTCGGCGCCGCCATCCTTGGCCGCCTGCGCCGGTTTGCGGATATCCGCGATATTGGGCGTCAGTTTCACGATCACCGGCAGGTCAGAATGTTTCTTGCACCATTCGGTGACCTGCTGGACATATTCGGGCACCTGTCCGACGGCGCTGCCCATGCCGCGCTCGCTCATGCCATGTGGACAGCCGAAATTCAGCTCGACACCGTCGCAGCCGGTTTCGATCACGCGCTCGAGGATGGATTTCCACGCATCCTCGTTGACCGGCACCATCAGGCTCGCGATCAGCGCGCGGTCGGGATAGTCGCGCTTGACGCGGGTCATCTCGTCCAAATTGGTCTGAAGCGGGCGGTCGGTGATCAGCTCGATATTGTTGAGCCCCAGAAGCCGCCGATCAGCGCCCCAGATCGCGCCGTAACGCGGCCCGTTCACATTGACGACGGGCGGGCCTTCCTCGCCCAGGGTCTTCCAGACCACACCGCCCCAGCCCGCCTCGAAGGCGCGGCGCACGTTGTATTCCTTGTCCGTCGGCGGTGCCGAAGCCAGCCAGAACGGGTTGGGCGATCTGATACCGATGAAGTTCGTTTCGAGATTGGCCATGTCGCTGATCTCCTTGCGTGCTGGCGCGCTCAGCCCATCAGGCTGGCGTGGATGTCTTCGGCCGCGTCGCGGCCCTCGGCGACGGCGGTCACCGTCAGGTCATCGCCGCCCGTGGCGCAATCGCCCCCGGCCCAGATGCCCTCGCTGCTGGTGCGCCCGGCGCCGGTCACGCGGATCTTGCGCCCCTCGAGCGCGGGCAGGGCGGCGCTGGCATCAAGCGTCTGGCCGATCGCCTTGAACACCTGGTCAGCCGCCAGCCGGAACGTCTGGCCGGTGGGTTTCAGGTTGTCGTCGGTATATTCAAACTCGACCTCGCGCACCGCGCCGTTGCCGTGGATCGCCACGGGTTGCGCGTTGGTGATGATGCGTACGCCCTTGGAGGCCGCCAGGTCCTGTTCGAAGACGCTGGCATTCATCCGCTCGCGACCCCGGCGATAGACCAGGCTCACGTTCAGCGCGCCCAGCAGCTTGGCCTGCACCGCGGCGTCCACCGCCGTCATGCCGCCACCGATCACCACCACGTCGCGCCCGATGGGCAGCGCGGTAAGGTCGCTGGCCTGACGCAGTTCGGCGATGAAATCGACAGCATCGCGAATACCGTCCTTGTCCTCGCCCTCCAGCGACAGCGCATTGACCCCGCCAAGGCCGATGCCAAGGAATACCGCGTCATGATCCCCCGCCACCTCGGCCAGGGTCATGTCGCGGCCCAGCCGCTTGCCGGTCTCGATGCGGATGCCGCCGATCTTGAGCAGCCAGTCCACCTCGCGTTCGGCGAAATCATCCACCGCCTTGTAGGCGGCGATGCCGTATTCATTCAGCCCGCCGGGCTTGTCGCGCCCATCGAAGATCGTCACCTCGTGGCCTTTCATGGCCAGGCGGTGCGCACAGGCCAGGCCCGCAGGACCGGCCCCGACCACGGCGATGCGCTTGCCGGTGGGGGCGGCGCGGGTAAAGGGATGCGTGCCCGCCTCCATCAGCGTGTCGGTGGCATAGCGCTGCAACTGGCCGATCAGCACCGGCTTGCCCTCGGCAGCCTCGCGCACGCAGGCCTCCTCGCACAGGGTTTCCGTGGGGCAGACGCGGGCGCACATGCCGCCAAGGATATTCTGGCTCAGGATCGTTTCGGCTGCCGCCTCGGGCGTGCCGGTGGCGATCTGGCGGATGAACAGCGGGATGTCGATCCCGGTCGGGCAGGCTGTGATGCAGGGCGCGTCATGGCAGAAGTAGCAGCGGTCGGCGGCGACAAGCGCCTCATGCTCGTCCAGACGCGGATGCAGATCACCGAAGTTCTCGTCATAGGCCGGGGCGCTCAGCCGTCCGGCGACGATGCCTGGGGTCAGTGCGGTCTCACTCACGGGGGCCTCCAGAATTTGTCATTGCAGGAATCAGTATTCCACGATTCTATTTTTTATCAAATGGTAAAATTAAGGCGGAAAAATAATCGCAATCCCAAGGCCTTGGCCGCAATGCGGCCATGCGTGCGCCGCTGCGGCGCATTCCGGCATCTGTTTGAAAGCGGGGGCAGAAAGCGGGGTCAGCGCGACTTTTCGTGGTCGAAACGCTGGCGGGCGATGGCCTCGTTGCGCTCGGCCCGCTGCTGGTCGCTGAGCGACGTCTCGACATAATTGAGATGCGCGGTCACCGCGGCGCGCGCGCCCTCAGCGTCGCGGGCCTGAAGGGCAGTGTTGATCGCCCGGTGCTGATCCAGAAGCGCGCCGCGCGTGGTGCGCTGCTTGAACATGACCTGCCGGTTGTAGAACACGCCTTCCTGCAAGAGCTGGAACATCGAGCGCATCATGTGCAGCATCACCACGTTATGGCTCGCCTCGATGATGCCCATGTGGAATTCCGCATCAAGGCGCGACTCGTCCTGCGGGTTGGGCTTTTCGTGGGCGGCTTCCATCTTGTCGAACACCGCCTGGATGACCTGAAGATCGGTATCCGAGGCCAGCCGCGCGGCGCGTTCCGCCGCCAGCCCCTCCAGATCGCGGCGAAAGGCGATATAGTCGAACACCGCCTCGTTATGATCGGCGAACAGCCGGATCAGCGCGGGTGAAAAGGCGTTGCCCAGAACATCGGCCACGAAGATCCCCGCGCCGGCCCGTGTGCTCAAAAGCCCCTTGTCCTGCAATTCGGCCACCGCCTCGCGCAGCGACGGGCGCGACACGCCCAGCCGCTCGGCCAGTTCTCGCTCCGAAGGCAGGCGCTCGCCGGGGCGCAGGATGCCGCGCAGGATCAGCTTCTCGATCTGCCGCGTGACGGCGGTCGACAGCTTTTCGGGGGTCACTCTTTCAAAGGGCATGGCGCGTCCTGCGTGAACTGGTCAGATCATATGACCGCCGCGCAAGCGCGGCAAGCGTGGCATTGGTCAGCTTTCCGACAGGCGCCAGCGCCCGGTCTGGCGCGGCAGGAAGGCCTCGATCGCCGCCGTGGCGACAACCTGGGTATCGCCGCTGGCCGGGTCGACCATGTTCTGCCCGCCCGCGACCGCGCGCACCTCGGCGCGCCCGCGCGGCAGCCCCTCGGCCAACGCTGCGGTATCCAGTGCGCCGGGCTCCTGCACGCCGATCGTCACCTGCACGCGCATCTCGGTGTGATCCAGCCCCAGCGCGCCAAAGATCGGCAGGGTCGAGCGGCGCATCGCGTCCTCGATCGCGCGCCGCGCGGCCTTCTGGTAGTCCATGCCATGCAGGTCGTTGCCCATGCCCATTTCGATGATGATGCGCTGTTCATCCATTGGCCCGCTCCATCTCGAAACTGACGGAAATTGCCGCGTTGGCGATCACCGTGGGCTTGCCCGTGCCCTCCGGACGCACGATATCCAGTCCGCCATGATGCGCGGAGACGCTGACCTGGCCATAGGGAAAGACCCCGGCCACGGCGGCGCAATCCACCTCTTCGGGCGCCTGCACGGCGATCTCCACGTCGATGATCATCGACGCCTTGTCGAAGCCGAACAGCTCGGCCATGTTGATCGAATTGCGCCACAGCGCATCCATGACGGCGCGGGTCGCGGCCTCGGTGTAATCCTGCCGCCTGAGCGATGTGCCAAGGCCGAACTCGGTCAATACGCGGTGCTTTGGCATGGTCAGTACTCCACCCCGATCTGTGCCTTGATCCCCGAACGGAACGGGTGCTTCACGAGTTCCATTTCGGTCACGAGGTCGGCGATCTCGATCAGCTCGTCCTTGGCGTTGCGCCCGGTCAGGACAACATGGGTCATATGCGGCTTCTCCTCGGCAAGGAACTGCACCACCTCGTTGATATCAATGTAATCATAGCGCAGCGCGATGTTGATCTCGTCCAGCAGGACCATCTTGTTGGCTTCGTCGCGGATCAGCTCCTTTGCCTTGTTCCACGCCGCCTGTGCCATCTCGATATCTCGGTCGCGGTCCTGGGTCTCCCAGGTGAATCCCTCGCCCATGGTGTGAAAGGCGCAGATGTCGCTGAACCTCGACATGATCAGGTCGCGCTCGCCGGTGGACATGCCGCCCTTGATGAACTGCACCACGGCGCATCTCATGTCATGGGCGATGCAGCGGAAGATCATCCCGAACCCCGCACTGGATTTGCCCTTGCCCTTGCCGGTATGGACGATGATCAGGCCCTTTTCATCGGTCTTGGTGGCCATGATCTTGTCGCGGGCGGCCTTTTTCTTGGCCATCTTGGCGGCATGGCGGTCGCTGTCATCACTCATCTGGCGCGCGTCTCCCTGATTGGAACAGGGACCAGACATAGGATGCTTCATGGGCGCTTAGCAAGGCATCGCCCCGCAAGAGAAAGGGCCGCGCATCGCCCGCGCGGCCCTTTCCCCCGGATCATGTCGAGCCCTGTGGCTCAGGTGGCGCTCAGCGGCCCGGCAGGGGCGGTGCTGCGCGGCGTGAAATGCTTGCGATTGAGGTGCAGCACCAGTGCGATCATGGCGAACTGCGCCAGGATGGCGATGGCCGTCAGCCCCCAATAGGCCGGGCCGAACTTGGCGATGACACCGGCCGCGACCAGCCCCTTGTTGACGAAGAAATGCATCAGCACCGCAAAGGCCACGCCGGGACAGATCAGCGTATAGGACCCCGCGGATGCCCGCTCGCCGCTGATGAAATTGCGCCAATAGCCCTGCCGCTTGAGCACAAGCAGGCCCAGCGCCAGGAACAGCAGCTCGATGGTGATCAGCCGCGACAGGAAGATCAGCGTCTCGCCCGCGCCGGAATGCACCTCGAAAGCCACATGCAGCCCGTGATCCTGACGCATGAACATGATGCCCAGAACCGTCACGATGGGCACCACCACCATCAGCGTCGGCGCCGATTCTTCGGCAGTGCCGTGATGCAGCATCGAATTCAGCCCGGTGATCGCCGCGAACAGCGTGTAGATGATCGCGGTCACGCCGAAAAACGTGCTCAGCACAAGGCTTGCGCCCACGATCACCGTGTTGGTGCTCATCGCCGCCGGGGCGGAAAGGCCGACGCCGACCATCGCGATCGCAAAGGCGGGCAGAAGCTGCGCAAAGGAGTTGTGGGCGGTCATGTCATAGACGCCCCCCTGGCTCAGCACCCGGCCAAGGAAATGCCCGACCAGCCGCAGCGCCCAGATGCCGATCGCAAGGAAGGCTATCAGCGCCATCGGAAACAGGTATTCCACGATTCCCCACAGCCCCGGCACAAAGACCAGCCCCAGGATAAACCCCACATTGACCGTCATCGCCGCCGCCAGCGGTGCCGCCAGAAGCGTGGTCTCGCCATTGGTGCGGCGCAGCTCGGCATAGGCCTCGCTTTGCTGGAAGCGCCGCAGCGCGCCGATATTCCAGATCAGCAACTTGATGTTGAGAAACGCCATCACGGCGATCCCGATCAGCGCCACCACGATCGCAAGCCTTAGAGCGGTCCCGCCCGAGGCAAGCCCGGCGGCGACATCCTCGAAGATCGGCACGGGGCGGCCCGGATGGGGCAGCCAGAACATCAGATACATGAAAAAGGTCACCGTCAGTCCCCCGGCCCCGAGCGAGGCGAGAAAATACAGGGGCGAATAGCTGTCGGCAGGACGCGAGGCAGGACTGGACATGATGGGACTCCCGATGGTCACGGTCTGGTTGACGGCTTCATAACATTCCGAAACCGGAATATATCTGGGGCAGAGTGTCGCTGCCTGCAAGTGCCGTCGGAAAGGAATTGTTAACCATTGGCAGGGCAGGGTGAGTCATGACCCGATCTCCGCCATATGCCTTGCCCCTGATGCTCGCTTGCCTGCTTCTGGCAGGGTGCAACACGCCCGGCCCCGGCTTTCGCGGGATCGACCCCCAGCGCGTCAGCATCGGCAAGAGCACCTTTGACGTGCGTGTCGATCCACTTGGCGCGCGGGCTCAGGCGATCCGCGTCAATCCCGAATGGGCGCCGCGTCGCCAGTCGGTCGAACAGCGCGCCGTCGCCGCCATCGAACAGGTCAGCGGCTGTCGTGTCGCGCATCTCGACGGGGATCAGGTGGTGCTCGTCGCGCGGCTCGCCTGCGCCAGCGCGCGCGCCCGAAAGGCACCACGGTCCTCGCCGGCGGATGCGTCGCAACCGCTTGAATATGATTGCAAACTCGCGCCTCAGGGCGAGGGGCGCGCCAGAATGACCTGCACGCCGCTCAACTGACCCGCGCGGCGGCGATCCGCGCGCGCGCCGTGTTTGAACGCGGCACCCAAAGCCCCCGCTCTATCGCTTCCTCCAGACGCTCGGCGATCTCGCGCAGGGCGGGGGCGTTATGCTCGGCAATGAAATCGCGGGTGTCGTCATCCTGCAGAAACGCCGCCTCGACCAGATCGAAATGATGGTCGCGCACCGCGCCCGTGGTGGCGGCGAAGGCAAAGAGGTAATCGACCGTCGCCGCGATCTCGAAGGCGCCCTTGTAGCCGTGCCGCTTCACGCCCTCGATCCATTTGGGATTGACCACGCGCGAGCGCACCACCCTGCCGATCTCGTCCTCGAGGCTGCGGATCACGGGGCGCTCGGGGCGCGAATGGTCATTGTGCCAGATCGGTCGCCCGCGTCCCTGAAGCGTTTCGACCGCCGCCGCCGCGCCGCCCTCGAACTGGTAATAGTCGTCGCTGTCCAGGATGTCGTGTTCGCGATTGTCCTGGTTCTGCACGATGGCTTCGGTCTGGCGCAGCCGGGTCTCGAAGCCCTCGCGGTCGGGGCGGCCCTCGTCCTTGGCGCCATACGCATAGCTGCCCCATGTCAGATAGGCCTCGGCCAGGTCCGCCTTGTCGTTCCACAGCCGCTCGTCGATCATCGCCTGCAACCCCGCGCCATAGGCGCCGGGCTTGGCACCGTAGATGCGGGCGCGCGCACCCTCGATGCGCGCGCGGGCGGCGGCGGGGTTGATATCCTCGGGCTCGTCCATTTCCATCACTGCCCGCGCGGCGCTGTCGAATAGCGCGATCAGCTGCGGAAAGGCATCGCGGAAAAAGCCCGAGATGCGCAGGGTCACATCCACACGCGGCCGCGCCAGCACGCCTTCGGGAAGCACCTCGAAACCGGTGACACGGCGGTTGGCGCTGTCCCATCGGGGCTTCACGCCCATCAGCGCCATTGCCTGCGCGATGTCATCGCCCCCGGTGCGCATGTTGGCGGTGCCCCAGGCGGTCAGCAGCATCGTGCGCGGCCAGTCGCCATGCGTCTGCAGGTGCTTTTCGATCAGGAGGTTCGCCGATTTCCACCCCAGCGCCCAGGCGGTCGGAGTCGGTACCGCGCGCGCATCCACGCTGAAGAAATTGCGCCCCGTCGGCAGGGTATCGAGCCGCCCGCGCGTGGGTGCCCCCGAGGGGCCGGGTGGAACGAACCGCCCCGAAAGACCGGTGAGCAGGCCAGCCCCCTCATCGGGGCCGCAGCTGCGCAGCACGGGCAAAACATACGCAACCGCATGGTCCATCACCGCGCGGCTCGCCACCCCCGGCGGGGGTGTCTTGCCCTCGATCATATCGACCGCCAGCGCCTCGAGCCGCTCCACGGTGTCGCCCGCGCTGCGCCACGCGCCGGGTGCAAGCCTGTGCAGCGCATCGGGTCGCGGTCCCTGCCAGGGCGCGGCCATGTCGCAATCGAGCGGATCAAAGCCCAGGCCCAGGTCGTCGGCCAGCGCCCGGATGATCGACGCATCGCGTCCCTTTCCCTGTCCGCGCGGCACCCGCAGGAGGGCGATGGCAAGGTCGCGTTCCTGCCGCCCCCCGGGTGAGACGCCGAACACATGCAGCCCGTCGCGGATCTGCGCCTCCTTGAGTTCGCAAAGATAGGCGTCGAGCTTGGCAAGGTCCGTGGCCTCGTCCTCGCCGCCGAAGCCCACATCCTTGTCCAGGCCGGTGGCCGCGCTCAGGCTCAGGATCTCGCGGCGCAGATGGTCGATGCGGCGCGGATCGACCCCTGCGGCCTCATAATACTCATCCACCAGCGCCTCCAGATCACGCAGCGGGCCATAGGTCTCGGCGCGGGTCAGCGGCGGGGTCAGATGGTCGATGATGACCGCCTGCGCGCGCCGCTTGGCCTGCGTGCCTTCACCGGGATCGTTGACGATGAAGGGATAAAGATGCGGCATCGGCCCAAGCACCGCCTCGGGCCAGCAATCCCGCGACAGCGCCAGCGCCTTGCCCGGCAGCCATTCCAGGTTGCCATGCTTGCCCATATGCACCACCGCCTGCGCACCAAAGCTGCGCCGCAGCCAGATATAGAAGGCCAGATAATTATGCGGCGGCACGAGGTCGGGGGAATGATAGCTGTCGGTCGGGTCGATATTATAGCCCCGCGCCGGTTGCATGCCCACGACCACGTTGCCGAATTCCAGCACCGAAAGCGCAAAAGCCCCGCCTGTCCCGTCCGTGTCCGGCACAAGAAACGGGTCGTCCTCGGGCGCGCCCCAGCGGCTTTCCATCGCCTCGCGCAGATCCCATGACAACTCTGCATATCCCGCGCGGTAATCCGCGAGCGACAGGCGCACGCCGCCCTGCCGTTCGGCGCGGTCGGTCAGCCAGTTGGTCGGCCCCGCCATCACCGCCTGCATCAGCGCATCGCTGTCGGTCGGTGCGCCGCTCACGCGATAGCCGCCTTCCTTCAGAAGGCTCAGCACATGCACCGTGCCCGCTGGCGTATCCAGCCCCACGCCATTGGCCAGCCGCCCGTCCTTGTTGGGATAATTGGCCAGCACCAGCGCGACCCGGCGCGCGCCTTCCTCCGTGGCGCGCAGCTCGGCCCAGTTCTTCGCCAGTTCCGCCACGAATTCCACCCGGTCGCCCTGTGCGCGATAGGCGGCGATCGGGCATTGCGTGGCCTCGTCGAAAAACGCCTCGCCCTTGAAGCTGACAGCCCGGCTCAGAACCCGCCCGTCGACCTCGGGCAGGGCCACGTTCATGGCGATATCGCGCGCCGAAAGACCGCTCAGCCCGGTCGCCCACGCCTCTTCGCCCGATCCCGCCAGCACCACCTGGAAAACCGGCGCGCCATTGGCCGCCTGCATGGTCAGCGGGTTGTCGGGGCCGTCATCGCCATCATGGGGCGATCCCACCGCAAAGGCGGTGCAGTTCAGGATCACCGCGGGCGGCGCGGCATCGAACAGATGTTCGAGCGTCGCCACCGACACCGGGTCCTTCAGCGAGGCCACGAAAACCGGAAGCGGTGCCATGCCCGCGCGCAGCAGCGATTTCACCAGCCGGTTGATCGGATTGAGCCCCGCCCCCTCCAGAAGCGCGCGGTAAAAGATCAGCGGCACCACCGGCGCGCCCTCGCGCCAGGCCGCTTTCGCCGCCGATAGGTCCGCGACCCCTGCACCGGGCCAATAGACCCCGGCGCGCAACAGCGGGCTGGCGGCAGCGGGGCGTTCCCCGCCCTCCAGCATGGCGCGCGCATAGGCCAGGAAATTCGCGGCGTTCTGCGGCCCGCCTTCGACAAGATAGGACCAGAGCGCATCGTAATCCGCATCCCCCACCGTCGAAAGCCCGCGCAGCTCGGCATCGGGCTTGTCGTCACCGGGCAGCAGCGCCAGCTTCACGCCCGCCTCGACGCAACGCGCGGCATATTGCTCGGCGCCGTATTTCCAATAGCCGACACCGCCCAGCACCCGCGCGATCACCAGCTTTGAGCGCGTCGCGCAGGCATCCAGATGCATGTCCACCGACATCGGATGGCGCAGGTAATGCAGGCTGGTCAGGCGCAGCGACGGCGGCGCGTCCATTTCGGCGCGCGCGGCGCTCAGCGCGGCCAGTTCGGTATCGGCGGCCGAGATCACGACCACGTCCGCCGGGGTCTGGCCGGGATCGACAGGTTCAAGCCCGTCGTCGATGGAACCGGGGGTCGCGGCAAGAAGATGCATGTCGCCTGGCCTTTCAGATGGCGCCCGCGGCGCCTGAATCATCCAGCGGCTTTTCCATGAAAACGCTGGTCTCGTTGGGTTGGTAATCGCCGAAAATCCCGCGCCGCTCAAAGCCGTCGCGCTCATAAAGCCGGATGGCATCGTCCAGCCCCTTGCCGGTCTCAAGACGCAGGCAGGGCAGGGCGCGCGCACGCGCCTCGTCCTCGATCTGGCGCAACAGGGCCGCGCCCACGCCCCGGCCCCGCGCATTGGGCGCGGTGAACATCGCCTTGACCTCGCCGTAGCCTTCCATCACCGCCAGCGCCCCGGTGCCCAGCACCGCGCCGCCCTCGCGGGCGGTGAAAAAGGCGATATGCGGCGCCGTCAGCGCCTCGGGCGTCAACCCATAGCAATCCTCGGCGGGAAACAGGTCCAGCATCATCGCGCGGCTGTCCTGCAGCAGGGCGCGCGGGCCGGGCGCGCAGGGATCGTCAGGCGCAACGATCAGCATGGGCTTAACAGCGCTTGCGTGATCGCCGCGCGATCCAGCCCCGCCTGGCCGATCACCACCAGCCGGGTTTCGCGCGGAGCACCGCCGAAGGGGCGGTCGAAATAGCTGTCCACGCGCGGCCCCACCGCCTGAAGCGTCATGCGCATGGGCTTGCCCGTGACGGCAACGAAGCCCTTGAGCCGCAGGATGTCATGCGCGCGGATCACCTCGGCCACCTCCTCGGCAAAGCGCGCCGGATCCCCGATTTCAGGGCGCGTCACCACGAAGGACTCGAATTCGTCATGGTCGTGATCGTGGTGATGGTGATGGTCGCCGTCCCCCTCGTCATCATGGTGATGATGGTGATGGATCTCGTGGCGCGCCGCCATGTCCCCCTCGGCGCCGATGCCCTGGCCCAGCAGAACATCCACCGGCAACGCCCCCATCGTGGCCTTGATGACCTGCACGCCGTCGCGGCTTTCTTCGCGCAGCCTGTCGGTCAGGCTTTCGGCCTCGGTCGCGTCCAGCAGGTCGGCCTTGTTGACGACGATCATGTCGGCGCAGGCCATCTGGTCGGCGAACAGCTCCGACAGGGGCGTTTCATGGTCAAGGTTCTCGTCCAGCGCGCGCTGGGCGTCCACCCTAGCGACGTCATGGGCGAAACGGCCCTCGGCAACGGCCTTGCCATCCACCACCGTGACCACCCCGTCCACCGTGACGCGTGTGGAAATCTCGGGCCAGTTGAACGCCCGCACCAGCGGCTGGGGCAGGGCAAGACCGCTGGTTTCGATCACGATATGATCGGGCGGCGCGTCGCGCTCCAGCAGCTTTTGCAGGGTGGGGATGAAATCCTCGGCCACGGTGCAGCAGATGCAGCCATTGCTCAGTTCCATCACGTCGTCATCGGCGCAGCCCTCGATGCCGCAGCCCTTCAGGATGCCGCCATCGACACCCAGATCGCCGAATTCGTTGATGATCAGCGCGATGCGCTTGCCGTTGGCATGTTCCAGCATGTGCCGGATCAGCGTGGTCTTTCCGGCGCCCAGGAATCCGGTGACGATTGTTGCGGGGATCTTGGCTGGCATCAGGCTGCCTCCTTTCGGGGAATGGCGTTGGGTTGTGCGGTTCGCCCCTTCCGGGGCTTGCCAGCGGCGCGGCCCTGTCCTAGGCGGATCCGGCTTGACCGGATCGGGCAGAGGAGGGCCGGGGGAATGGATCGCATCGTCATATGCTCGACCTGCGAAACGGGCGACGGGGTGCGCGATGGCAGCGGTTTTGCCGAACGGCTGCGCATGGCGCTCGGGGCGGGCACCCTTGTGCAGGAACATCCCTGCCTTTCGATGTGCGCGCAGCCCCTGTCGCTGGCGTTCAGCGCGCCGGGCAAGGCGACATATCTTTTCGCCGGGATCGACCCCGCGCGCGACCTCGATGACACGCTGGCCTTCGCGGCGCTGTATGCCGCGCAGCCCGATGGCTGGATCGAGGATGCCCGCGGCGCAGGGCGGCTGCGCTTCTGCCTCGTGGGGCGGGTGCCTGCATAGGGCCTCATTCGATCACCAGCTCCATCTCGGCGGTGATCGGTTCGCCATCCACGGCCAGTTGCGAATGATCGTTGGCATTGAGCGTCACGCGCAACCGGTGGCGCCCCTTGGGCAGCGCATAAAGCTGCTGCCAGCGCCCGTAGGCGCGCGCCAGCTTGACGCCGTTCAGATAGACATGCGCATGGCCGTGGCCGGGCACATGTGGGCCGTTCACCCCCTCGGGATCAAAGGTGAAATTGCCGGTCACCAGTTCCAGGTTACGGCTTTGCGGCCCGTCGGGATGGATCTTCAGGGCCAGTGTCGGGGCCGGGTCTGCGGCCTCGGTCAGGGCGTCATGGTGATGGGTGTCGCCGCCGTCATGCTGATGCGCCGCGTGATCATGGGCGGCAGTGTCCGCGCCGTGATCATGCCCCTCCAGCTTCGTGCCGGAACTGGCCGCCAGCAAGAAGCCGAAACCGGTGCCGAAGAACAGTCCGATCAGCAGAAAGATAAAGGTTCTGGGCATTCTCGTCGCTCCTTGTCGTGGTCCGGCGACAGGGGCCGCCGGACCGGGCGCGTCTCAGGCCGTGGCTGATTCGCGTTGCCAGAAATACCCGGCCAACAGGCCAAGTATGGACCACGCCGCCAGCCCCGTGCCAAGCGCACGCGCCGCGAACTGCGCCGCGATCTCCGGCGGGACGGGTCCGGCGAAGCTGTCGGGATGCGGCGCGCCGATCACATGCGGCGCCAGCAACAACAGGATCGCCGCGCCCCAGGCTGGCCAGCCCCTGCCAAAGCCGATCAGCGCCAGTCCCGTGGCGCTGGCCGCGACCGTGCCCCACCACCAGACCTGCCGCGCGACAAGATCGGCTGCGGCCACGCCCGGCACCTCGGGTGGCAGAGAAAAGGCCGGGGCGAAATGCAGCGCCACGAAGCCCGCGATGCCCCAGACGATCCCGCGCCGCGCGTCGATCACCGCACCGCGCATCGCGGCAAAACCCATGCATGCCACAAGCATCAGCCCGTAGCCCACATAGATCAGCGCCGAGAACAGGATGCTCAGCCCGTCGCGCACCGGCTCGAACCCCGGCAATTCGGGATGCGCACTGGCGGGCGGGGTGGCGAAATGCGCCAGCTCGCCGCCTTCATAAAGCTCCGCATGCAACAGCACGGGCTGCACGAACACGATCTGCAGCGCGGCGGCAATCAGCCCCGTGCAGAACCCAGCGAACAACGCGCTGGTCAGAATTTTCTGAAACATGGTTCAGTGACAGGGAAAGCCGGTGGCGTGGCGCACGTCATGGGCGGCATCATGCAGCGCGGCGGCCTGCACGTGGCCCGCAAGCGTGATGATGCCAAGCCCGATCAGCATGGCGGCGACGAATGGCAATATGGTCGATACGACGTTGGATTGAGCCAATGTGCTCATGGTGGTCACTCCTTCTTGCCTCTCACCCGAGGCGTTGGGTTTCATCAAGCAAGGGCTGGTTTCCTGGCTTGCGGGTCATCGCCTGAACTGCCGCCTTCCCGGTGTCTTGGCCGGTGGCATGATGGCAGGGGCTCTCCGCTCACAGTCGCGGGGGCGGCTAACGATTGAGCGCCCGGATTGGGTCCGCCGTCACGTCATTCCCGAATTATCCCGTGAGGCGCTTTGCGCCCCGATGGGAACCTTTGCCCCTCCGGTATGACCGTCCCGGCGGGGGGGCGTCAAGGATGAACTGGTCACGACGTCACGCGCCGTCCGTCGCGCCATTTTCCGCCTGTTATGCATATATCTTGTGGATAACTGCGCCCAAACGCCCATATACAGGGGTTTGGCGTTGACAGAAGGGCTTTGCGCGCCCCACATTTCCCGCCATAGCGGAATCACGCGCCCGAGGTGCCCTTGCAGTTCACCAAGCTCAGACTGACCGGCTTCAAAAGCTTCGTCGACCCCACGGACCTGCATATCGCGCATGGTCTGACCGGGGTGGTCGGGCCCAATGGCTGTGGCAAGTCGAACCTGCTCGAGGCGCTGCGCTGGGTGATGGGCGAAAACCGCCCCACGGCGATGCGCGGCGGCGGCATGGAGGACGTGATCTTCGCCGGGGCCGCCACCCGCCCGGCGCGCAATTTCGCCGAAGTGTCGATCCATATCGACAATACCGACCGCCTCGCCCCCGCCGGGTTCAACGACTCCGACCATCTCGAGATCGTCCGCCGCATCACCCGCGATGTCGGCTCCGCCTACAAGGCGGGCGGCAAGGATGTGCGCGCGCGTGACGTTCAGATGCTCTTTGCCGACGCCTCGACCGGCGCGCATTCTCCCGCGCTGGTCCGCCAGGGGCAGATTTCCGAACTCATCAACGCCAAGCCCAAGGCCCGCCGCCGAATCCTCGAAGAGGCCGCCGGGATCTCCGGCCTCTATCAGCGCCGCCACGAGGCCGAACTGAAGCTCAAGGGCGCCGAACAGAACCTCGCGCGCGTCGATGACGTGATCGAACAGCTGGCCGGGCAGCTTGCGCAGCTGGCCCGCCAGGCCAAGCAGGCCGCCCGCTACCGCGCCATCGGCGAAGATCTGCGTCAGGCCGAGGGCCTGCTGCTCTATCGGCGCTGGAAAGAGGCGGACGAGGCCCGCGCCCGCGCCGAGGACGATCTGCGCGAACGCACCGCCGCCGCCGCCCGCGCCGAATCCGCCGCGCGCGAATCCGCCAAGGCCCGCGCCAAGGCCGAAGAAGCCCTGCCGCCCCTGCGCGAGGAGGAGGCCATCGCCGCCGCCATCCTGCAACGACTCGAGGTGCAGCGCGACAGCCTCAAGGAGCAGGAACAGAACGCCCGCGCCCGGATCGAGACGCTGGAAGGCCGCATCGAACAGCTTTCGCGCGACATCGAGCGCGAATCCGGGCTCAACCGCGACGCCGGCGAAACCATCGAGCGGCTGGAATGGGAGGCCCGCGAACTGGCCCGCGCCAGCGAAGGCCATGACGCCAAGCTCGCCGAGGCCGCCGCCGCCTCGCACGAGGCCGCGCAGGTGCTGCAGGACCGCGAGACCCAGCTCAGCCAGCTGACCGAGGACGTGGCCCGCCTTGCCGCGCGCCACCAATCGGCGCAACGCTTCCTCGAAGACAGCCGCAAGACCCTCGAGAAAAGTGAATCCGAAGCAGTCCGCGCACGCGAAGCCGCGTCGACCGCCCGCGAGGCGCTGACCCGTGCGGGCCATGATTACGAGGCCGCCCAGGCCGCCGAAGCCGCCGCCGTGGAAAAGGCCCAGAAGGCCGAAGACGCGCTCAACGCCGCCGATGAGGCCCGTGCTGAAACCCAGACCCGCGAGGCCACCGCCCGCGCGCAGCGCTCCGAGGCCGAGGGCGAGGTGAACGCGCTCTCTGCCGAAGTATCGGCGCTGGCGCGCCTGGTCGAGCGCGACACCGCCGAAGGCGGCCAGATCCTTGACCTCTTGCAGGTCGCGCCGGGTTACGAAAAGGCGCTCGGTGCCGCGCTCGCCGACGATCTGCGCGCGCCCCAGGTCGAGGCCGACGGGCCGACCGGCTGGGCGCTTCTGCCCGGTTATGGCACCTCCCAGACCCTGCCCGAAGGCGTCAGTGCCCTGTCGGCCCATGTCACCGTCCCCGAGGTGCTGGCGCGCCGCATGTCGCAGATCGGCCTGATCGATCCCGATGACGGACCGCGCCTGCAACCGCTTCTGAAACCCGGTCAAAGGCTGGTCACGACCGAGGGCGATCTCTGGCGCTGGGATGGCTATCGTGCCTGGGCCGAAGATGCGCCCTCCGCCGCCGCGCTGCGCCTCCAGCAGCTCAACCGGCTCGAGGAACTCAAGCAGCAGCTTGCCCATGCCACCGCCCGCGCCGAAGGCGCCGTGGCTGCGCATGACAGCCTGCGCGCCCGGCTCGCCGATCTGATCGAGGCCGACAAGCAGGCCCGCGAGGACCGCCGCACCGCCGATGCCGAACTCAATCAGGCGAACCGCGCCCTCAGCCGCGCCGAGGCCGACCGCAACCTGGCCCAGTCCAAGCTCGAATCGATGGGCCTCGCCGTGACCCGCCACGAGGAAGAGGCCATGTCCGCGCGTGCCCAGCTGGCCGAGGCCGAGAAGGGGCATGGCGAACTGGGCGACCTCGACTCCGCCCGCGCCGGGGTGGAGGACGTGAAAATGACGGTCGAGGCCGCGCGCATGACCATGATGGCGCGCCGCTCGAACCATGATGAACTGCGCCGCGAAGGCGAGGCCCGCACCCGGCGCGCGCAGGAAGTGACCAAGGAAATCAGCGGCTGGCGGCATCGTCTGGAAACCGCCGAGAAGCGCAGCGCCGAACTGGCCGAGCGCAAGGAAGCCTCCGAGGCGGAACTCGCCGAAGCCACCGCTGCGCCCGAGGACATCGCCGCCAAGCGCGCCGAACTCGGCACCGAGATCGACCGCGCCTCCGCGCGGCGCGCCGAAGCCGCCGATGCGCTGTCATCCGCCGAAGGCGCCCTGCGCGAGGCCGTGCTCGCCGAACGCGAGAGCGAGCGCGCTGCCTCGGAGTCGCGCGAGGCCCGCGCCCGCTCCGAGGCGCGCACCGACGCGGCGCGCGATGCGCGTGCCTATGCCGCCGAGCGCATCGCCGAGGAACAGGACACGACCCCCGAAGAGCTGCTTGAACAGCTTTCCGCCGATCCCGAAAAGATGCCACCCTCCGAAAGCATCGAGGCCGATGTGAACCGCCTCAAACGTCAGCGCGACGCGCTGGGCGCGGTGAACCTGCGCGCCGAGGAGGACGCCCGCGAGGTGCAGGAGGAACATGACAACCTCGCCACCGAGAAAGAGGATCTGGAACAGGCGATCCGCGAATTGCGCAACGGTATCGCCAGCCTCAACCGCGAGGGGCGCGAACGCCTGCTGACCGCCTTTGAACAGGTGAACTCGAACTTCACCATGCTGTTCCGGCATCTCTTCGGCGGCGGCGACGCCAATCTGGTGATGGTCGAAAGCGACGATCCGCTGGATGCCGGGCTTGAGATCATGTGCCAGCCGCCGGGCAAGAAACTGGCGACGCTCTCGCTCCTGTCCGGGGGGGAGCAGACCCTCACGGCGCTGGCTCTGATCTTCGCGGTGTTCCTCGCCAATCCCGCCCCGATCTGTGTGCTCGACGAGGTCGACGCGCCGCTCGACGACGCCAATGTCGGCCGCTTCTGCGATCTGCTCGACGAAATGTGCCGCCGCACCGAAACCCGCTTCCTCATCATCACCCACCACGCCGTCACCATGAGCCGCATGGACCGCCTCTTCGGCGTCACCATGGCCGAACAGGGCGTCAGCCAACTGGTCAGCGTCGACCTCAAGAAGGCCGAGGCGCTGGTCGCCTGATCGCCGGGGCGTGGTTGCCGGGGGGGCGCTGTTTCCTTCTCGTCACATAAGCGTGTGCGCGCGCGCGCCTGTCTCGACAAGCGGGGGCGCAGCGGCTAGCTCTGCGCTCGGTTTTCGTTCAACAATCCGGGCTTGGTTCATGCAGATCTGCTTACGTCTCCTGTCGCTTCTCGCCATTCTGACCCTCGCAGCCTGTTCGTCCGGCCCCTATGGCCCGGTCCTGCCGACCGATCAGGAGGTCGCCGAACTCGCACATGAGATTCGCTCGCTCGGGCCGGATGTGGACCCCGAAGAGGCGCAGCGCGCCGCCCGGATCGCCTATGAATACCCCTATGAGCTGTCGCAGGAATACCAGATCACCGACCGCCCGCTCGTGCACAACACCAAGGTGAACATGGGGGTTAAACCGCGCGGGCTTTGCTGGCACTGGGCGATGGACATGGAGGCCCGCCTCAAGCGGGAGCGCTTCGAGACGCTGCAGATGCACCGCGCCGTCGCCAATGCCCACAATATCCGCCTCGAACACAGCACCGCCATCATCAGCGCCAAGGGCGACCCGATGCAGAAGGGCATCGTTCTGGACCCGTGGCGCAAGGGCGGTCGGCTGTTCTGGGCGCATCTGCGCGACGACACGCGCTACAAATGGGTGCCCCGCGCGCAGGTGCTGGCCGACAAGTTCGGCCCCGAACGCGCGCAGGAACTGCTGGCGCGCGTCGCCGACTGACGGCGCGCCCCTACAGCCGATCCAGCAGCGCCCGCGTCGGCCATGCATCGGCGGGCAGGCCCAGTTCCTGCTGGACCTCCTGCACCGCCTCGCGCGTGCCCGCGCCAAGGATTCCGTCGATCCCGCCCACATCGTGACCCCGCGCCGCCAGCTTGCGTTGCAGCGCCTTCATCTCCTCGCCCGACAGGCCCGGTTCGGGCTGCCCCGCATCGAAAACCGGCGCGCCTTCCAGGCGGTTGGCGAAATAGGCGGCGGTCAGCACATAGACAAAGCTCTGGTTCCACTCGAAATAGACCCGGAAATTGGGATAGGCCAGAAAGGCCGGCCCGCCGCGCCCCTGCGGCACCAGGATACTGGCCGGCAGATCGCCCGCGATCTCGCCGTGGCGCGGGCGCACGCCCATCGCCTGCCAGTCGCGCGCCGGCTTCTTCGTGCGCAGCCCGGTCTCGGCCCAGTCCATGCCCTCGGGCAATGTGACCTCCTGCAACCAGGGCTCATGCGCCCGCCAGCCCAGCCCGGCCAGCATCGAGGCCCCCGACAGCAGCGCATCCTGCGGCGATCCCTTGAGGTCCACATGCCCGTCGCCATCGCCATCGGTGCCATGTTCCAGGATATCCTCCGGCAGCATCTGCACCATGCCGATCTCGCCCGCCCATGCGCCCTTGGTGCGTTGCGGGCTGAAATCGCCGCGCTCGTAAAGCGTCATCGCGGCAAAGATCTGCGGGCGGAACAGATGCGGGCGGCGGCAGTCATGCGCCAGCGTCACCAGAGCGTCGCGGGTGTTGAAATCACCCTGCACCGCGCCGTAATCCGTCTCGAACGCCCAGAACGCCAGCAGGACACCCCTGTCGATCCCGTATTCCCGCTCGATCCGGTCGAACACCGCGTCATGACGCCGTGACAGCTCCTGCCCCCGGTTCAGGCGATTCGCGCTGATGAGGCGGCGGGCGAAATCCACGAAGGGCATCTGGAAGACCCCCTGTCGCCGGTCCGCATTCAGCACCGACTGATCCTTGCGCACCCCGGCAAGAAAGCCGTTCACCGCCTGCCTGTCATGGCCGCGCGCCACCGCTTCATCTGCCAGCGCCGCAACGAACTGCTGAAATCCGCCGCCGCATTGCTGCGCCTTGGCAGGCAGGGGAGCAAGCGCGGCAAGGACCATGCCGGTCAGGCATGGGGCGGCAAGGCGGGCAATCAGGCGCATATGGTTCGTCCTCACGTCATCCATTCGCGCACAGCCTAGGCCATCCCCGCGCCCGGCGAAACCGCATGATCCGGGTCGCCTGTGCGCACGCGCCAAGGCATCTTGCCCATGCAACCCCACCCGGAGCCACCCCATGATCGACTGGACCGCCGCGCTATTGCTGTTCCTTTTCCCGCTCGCCTACAGCCCCGGCCCCGGCAACATGGTGTTCGCCGCCAATGGGGCGCGCTTCGGCCTCTGGCGCACGCTGCCCGCCAGCGCCGGGTATCACATCGCCACCTGGGGGGTGACGCTGTTGATCGGGTTCGGCTTCGCCACCGGGCTCGAAAGGCTCCCCTCGGTGATGAGCCTCCTGCGCTGGGCCGGGGCGGCGTGGCTGCTGTGGCTGGCCTTCGGCTTTCTTCGTGCCGGGGCGGGTGGCGCGGGGCAGGGCGCGCGCCCGCTCGGGGCGCTGGGTGGTGCGCTTCTGCTGTTGCTCAATCCCAAGGCCTACATGATCATCGCGCTGATGTTCTCGCAGTTCCTGCCGACCGCGCCGCAGGGCGGCGGGCTCTCGGGCGCGGGTGCGGTGCTCTGGATCACGACATTCTTCACGCTCAACAACCTGATGGCCTTTACCCTCTGGACGGTGGCGGGCGCGCGCCTTGCCGCGGCCTTTCGCATCGACCGTCAGGCGCGGCGCATCAACACGGGCTTCGGGATCGCGCTGGCACTCGTGGCGCTCTGGCTTCTGCTGGGCTAGAGCAGCAGCGCCAGCACGATGCACAGGGCCAGTGCCGCGCCCCATGCGCGCCACAATGCGGTGCAGGCGGCCTCGACCTCATTCGGGCCGATCGCCTTTTGTCCGAATCCGTTCACATAGGGAAAATACCGCATCGCCCCGTCATAGGATCGCGGCCCCGACAGCGCCACGCCCAGCGCGCGCGCCATCGCCGCTTCGGGCCAGCCCGCATTGGGCGAACGGTGCAGCCGTGCATCCGCCGCGATCGCCTTCCAGCCGCGCAATCCATGCGTCAGCGCGATCAACCCCGCCGTCAGCCGCGCCGGGATCACGTTGAGCACATCATCCAGCCGTGCCGCCGCCCAGCCAAAGCGCTCGTAACGCGCATTGCGATAGCCGATCATCGAATCGGCGGTGTTGACCAGCTTGTAAAGAAACAGTCCCGGCAGCCCCGCCACCAGAAACCAGAAGGCCGGGGCGATCACCCCGTCGCTCAGGTTCTCGGCACCCGATTCAATCGCCGCGCGCGCCACGTCGGGGGGCTGCATGGCGGCGGTATCGCGCCCCACGATCATCGCGACAGCGCGCCTGCCCGCGTCCGGCGACATCCGCAGCCCGTCACTGACCGCGCGCAGATGATCGACCAGACTGCGCTGTGCCAGCAGCACCGCGACGGCGATCATTTCGACCGGCCAGCCGAACAGGCCCAGGACCGTGCCGGTCAGCACCGCGCCCGCGCACAGCAATACCAGCGCCGCGATCCCCTTCAGGCGCCGTGCGCCGCCACGGTTCAGCCGCGCCTCGAGCCAGGCCACCGCTTGCCCCATCACCACCGCCGGATGCGGCGCGCGCGCCCAGATCCAGCGCGGCTCGCCCAGCGCCGCGTCCAGCAGCATCGCCAGCACCAGGATTGCCGCGCCGCTCATAATGCTGCCTCCAGCCTGTCCCATGCGCCGGGCGCGGGCAGGCCAAGGCGCAGCCAGTCAGCGGCATAGGGAAAACAGCGGCTCCAGATATGGTGTTTCGCCAGCCGCGCCTGCCATCCGGCGGCGTCACCGACCCGGTAAAGCCGGAACAGCGCGCAGCCCCCCGCCAGTTCCGCGCCCGCGCCCTGCATCAACCCGTCAAGCCGCGCCGCGTCGCGGTCCAGCCGCTTGCGCGTGCGCGCCGCCCAGCCCGTGTCATTCAGCGCCAGTTCCCCCACCGCCAGCGCCGGGCCCGAGACCGGCCACGGCCCCAGCAGCTCGCGTAGCCGCGCGATCAGCTCCGGCGCGCCGATGGCAAAGCCCAGCCGCAGACCGGCGAGGCCCCAGAACTTGCCGAAACTCTTCAGCACGATCACCCCCGGCGTGTCCGCATGGGCAATCAGCGATCTTTCGGGGCGGATATCCGCAAAACTCTCGTCGATGACGGTCAAAGGCGCGCCCAGCGCCTCCGCGCCATGCCAGTCGCCGGTCGGATTGTTGGGATTGACGATGACCCGCGCCGCGACCTCACTGGCCTTGGCGGTTTCCGCCACCTCCCAGCCATGCGCCGCGAAGGCGGCGGCATGTTCGTTATATGTGGGCGGTGCGATATGCACCCTTCCTGCTCCGGTCAGCGCGGGCAGCCGAGCGATCAGGGCCGACGCCCCCGGTGCCGCCAGGATCGCCGCGCCGTCGGGCACATTCCAATGATTGCGCGCGGCGCGCTCCAGCGCGGCGCTGGCGGCGCTGTCGGGCAGCGCGCTCCAGGCATCGTCGGGCAGGGGTGGCACGGGGTAGGGCAGCGGGTTGATCCCGGTCGAAAGGTCGATCCAGCCCGCGCGCACGCCTCCGTGGCGCGCCAGCGCCGCATCGAGCCCCCCGCCGTGATCGCGCGCCGCGCCACCCATGGGAATCAGCCCCCGGCGCCGGAATCGGTGTCCGGCAGCGGCGGGTGGCGGGTCACGAAATGTCCCTTCACCCCTGCGGGCCACTGGCGATACGGCACCTGGCCGTTGTCGCTCTCGCGGTGCAGCTCGGCATAACCGACGATGGCGGCGGCGGATTCGTCGTCCGGGGTGAAACGGCCCAGCGTATAGGACAGCTTGCCCTGCGCCTGGATGGTGACGTTGCAGCCATGAGCGCAGCCCATCAGGCACGAGACCCGCCGCGTTTTCACGTCGAGCCCCGCAGCGTGCTTTTCCACCAGTTCGGCCATGTCCTCGCCATGCGTGCGCTCGTGGGTTCCGGCGTCCCAATCGTCGCGTTTGCAGGTGTCGCAGATGGTGATCCAGGTGGTCATGTCGGGCCTTTCCAAGCGTTCATGCGTCCTTGAAACCGGATTCGGCCGCTCTGGCAAGCGCGGTTTGCCCGCCCGTCGCCGCAGCCCTCACGCGGGCTCAGCCCGCCGCCGCCTGTGTCACGATCTCCGAACGCCGCTCCAGCGTGCGGTGGACAGGGCAACGATCGGCGATCTCCATCAGGCGGGCGCGCTGTTCATCGTCCAGATCGCCCTCCAGCCGCACCGCCCGCGTGAAACGGTCGGCCTTTTCATCCGTCCCGGTCCCGGCATCCTGCGCATGCACCTTGTCATGGTTCACTTCGACACTCACATGATCCAGCGGCCAGCCCTTGCGCCGCGCATACATGCGGATCGTCATCGAGGTGCAGGCCCCCAGCGCCGCGGACAGGAACCCGTAGGGCGACATGCCCTGCCCGGTGCCGCCATAGGCCTCGGGCTCGTCCGCCAGCAGGTGGTGGCGCGGGCCTGACTGGATGTCCTGCAGGAACCCGTCCGGGTCGGCCTCGCTGACGCGCACAACGCCTTCGGGGGCGCCGGGCGGCGGCGCGGGGGCGCGCAGATCAAGGTAGCGCGCTGCCCAGGCGGCGATCACCCCGGCGGCATATTCGGCGTCCCGCGCGCCCGAGATCAGGTGATCGGCATCGTCCAGCGTGACAAAGCTCTTGGGGTGCTTCGCGGCCTTGAATATCTCGCTGGCATTCTCGATCCCGACCACGGCGTCGCGCGGCGCATGCAGCACCAGCAGCGCGCGCCCCAGGCCGGCGATATCGCCCGCCAGGTCCTCGCTGCGCACGCTTTGAACGAAATCGCGGCCCACGCGCACCGGCCGCCCCCCGAGGTCGACCTCGGCGCTTCCCGCTGCCTCGATCCGTTCCAGCGCGTCGCCGAAATTGTGCAGCACATGGCCCGGATCGAACGGCGCACCCAGCGTGACGACCGCCTTGACGCTCTTGATCTTGCGCGCCGCGCGCAGCACCGCCGCACCCCCCAGCGAATGCCCGATCAACAGCCCCGGCGTCATGCCGCGCGCCTCAAGCGCCTCTGCGGCCAGCACCAGATCATCGACATTCGAGGTAAAGGACGTCTCGGCGAAACGGCCCTCGGATTGTCCGAGGCCGGTGAAATCGAAGCGCAGCACCGCAATGCCCGCCGCCGCCAGCCGCGCTGCGATGCGCCGCGCGGCATGGCTGTCCTTGGAGCAGGTGAAACAATGCGCCAGAACCGCCGTCGCCAGATGCGGCCCCTGGGGCATGTCCAGCCGTGCGGCCAAGGCCTCGCCGGAATGGCCGGTGAAGGTGAATCGCTCGCTCGACATGGCGCGCCCTTTCCTTGCTGTGCCTCTCAAGGGTAGGTGCTCGGCCCGCCTGCGGCCAGAGATGTGACCGTCCCGTCACGCCAAGGTGAAGATTTACGCCAAATTCTAAGCGCTCCGAGGGCGCGGGCAGAGGCTTTGTTAATACCTGCCCGCCATCGTGACGGCACCCGAAGCGATGGATGCGCCAATGCGACTGCTGCTCAAGACCCGCAACGATGTCCGACTGTTCACCGCCGTCACGGTGGCCGGGATCGTGCTGGGCACGCTGGCGCTGCATGCCGTTATGACACCGCGCGATCTGCTGATACGCACATGGCCGGTCGCGGCGGCGGTGGCGGCGATGCTGGCCGGGCCGCTGGTTTATATCCTCGGCATCCGCATGGCCGAGGCACAGCGCCTCGCGCAGCGCCTGTCCGAAGCGGTCAGCTTCGATTCCCTGACCGGCGCGCAGACGCGCGACAGCTTCCATGCGCGCGTTGCCGCCATGGCGCGCGGGCCGATGACCCTGATCGTGGCGGATATCGACCATTTCAAATCGGTGAATGACAGGTTCGGCCATCCCGGCGGCGACGCGGCGCTGCAACAGGTGGCGCAGCGGCTGATGAACCATTGCCGCGCGGGCGATCTGGTGGCGCGGTTCGGGGGCGAGGAATTCGTCATCCTCCTGCCGCGCACCGGGATGTCCAGCGGGCTGCGCGTGGCCGAACGGCTGCGCACCACCATTCGCGACACACCGCTCAGGATCGGCGCGCGCGCGGTGCAGGTGACCGCCAGTTTCGGGGTCGCCTCACTGACCGATCCGCGCCGCGTCGAGCTGGCCATTCGCGCCGCCGATGCCGCCCTTTACCGCGCCAAGGAACAGGGCCGCGACCGGGTCTGCCGTGGCGGCCCCGATCCCGTGCCGCCGCCTGCGCCCGACGCCAAGGCGCAGCACTTTCACACAAGATTGGCACAAACGTCACAATCCCGTTGAACGGCACAGGTCTAGGTCGGCGCATCACCCACACACGCTCAAGAGGGAATCGATGCGTATCCTGACAAACACCGCCCTTGCCGCCGCGCTCGCCGCCAGCGCCTCCGCCGCCACCGCTGCCGATCAGCTCACCTACGGGCCGCGCCCCGCCTACCTGATTGATCGGATGCAGGACGGTGCGCTCAAGGACAGGCTCGGCGCCTGTCTCGGGCAGACACCGAAGGTTTCGCAATTCTCGATCGGCCACCGCGGCGCGGCGATGATGTTCCCCGAACATACCGCCGAATCCTACCGTGCCGCCGCGCGCATGGGCGCGGGCATCCTGGAATGCGACGTGACCTTCACCGCCGATCACGAACTGGTCTGCCGCCATGCGCAGAACGATCTGCACACCACCACCGATATCCTGGCCTCGGACCTCGCGGATACCTGCGTCCAACCCTTTGCCCCCGCTTCGGGCGATACACCCGCCAAGGCCGAATGCCGCACCTCCGAGATAACACTCGACCAGTTCCAGAGCCTCACCGGCAAGATGGACGCCGCCGACACATCGGCCACCACGGTCGCGGATTACATGAACGGCACCGCGGGCTGGCGCACCGATCTTTACGCCACACAGGGCGGCACGCTCATGACCCATGCCGAGTCGATCGAACTGATCGGGTCGCTCGGCGCCAAATTCACGCCCGAGCTCAAGACCCCCTCGGTCGAGATGCCCCATGACGGCTTCAGCCAGGCCGACTACGCCCAGAAGATGATCGACGAATACAAGGCCGCCGGTATCCCCGCCTCGGATGTCTGGGCACAAAGCTTCAATCTCGACGATGTCCTCTACTGGATCGAAAACGAACCCGATTTCGGCGCGCAGGCGGTCTACCTTGTCCAGTGGCATGACGGTTTCGACGAACAGGATCCCGAAACCTGGCAACAGGATTTCGCCGCGCTCAAGGATCAGGGCGTCAATTTCCTTGCCCCTTCGATGAACATGCTGGTCACGCCCGAGGATGGCGATTTCACCGCCTCCGCCTATGCGCTGGCCGCGCGCGAGGCCGGGCTTTCGCTGATCACCTGGACGCTGGAACGCTCCGGCCCGCTTACCTCGGGGGGCGGCTGGTATTTCCGCTCGGTCGCGGATGTGACCGACAGCGACGCCGATTACTTCAACATCCTGCGCGCGCTGCACGAGGATGCCGGGGTCGTCGCCGTCTTCAGCGACTGGCCCGCCACGGTGACCTATTACGCCAACTGCATGGGTCTCGACTGAGCCTGCGAAACCCGCCGCGATCCGCGCGTGCCCCAAGGGGCGCGCGCTACAACCGTCCTGCCTTCAGCGCCCTGAACTCGCGCATCCGCTCGGCGTGACGTTCCTCCAGAAATTCCTCGCGATTGCGCTCGACCTCTTCCAGCGCGTTGAAATCCTTCATGCTGACCAGCGCGCCGATCGGCTGGCCGTGGCGTGTCAGCACCAGCCGGTCGCCGCTGGCAAGCTGATGATCCAGCCAGGGCCTCAGCTGCGCGCGAAACCGGGTGATGGGAAGCTCGGTGAACATCTTTCTTGTGCCTCCTGCATGGGTGATCCGGGCAGGATGGAACAGAAGGGTTAACAACGCCCGAGCGATGCGCGCGCCGTTCCGCGATTGCGGTTCTGTACGCAACCCGGACGTCCGGCGCGGTTTTCTGTGCAAAACCGGCGTACAAAACGTGCGTTTTGTACGCGATCAGGCGCCGCGGACCGTGTCGATCATCAGCTGCACGTTCTCGGGGTCCGCATCGGGCGTGATGCCGTGGCCAAGGTTGAAGATATGCGGCCCGTTTCGGAACGCCTCGACGATTCGCTTCGTCTCGCGCACCAGCGCCTCGCCACCCGTAACCATATGACTTGACTTGAGATTCCCCTGAACGCAGCCGGACACCTGGATATGCTCTGCGGCCCATTCGGGGCTGACGGAATCATCCACCGCCACGCAGTCGGCGCCGGTTTCCTCGTGGAATCCGATGTATTTATCGCCCGCCTGACGCGGAAAGGCGATGACCGGAATGCCCGGATGGCGCGCTTTCAGCTCCTTGATGATGCGTTTTGCAGGGGCGGTCGCGTAATTGTCGAAATCTTCACCTTTCAGCGATCCCGCCCAGCTGTCGAACAGCTTGACGCATTCCGCACCGGCCGCCACCTGCGCCGAGAGATACTCGATCGTGGCCTCGGTCAGCCGCTCCATCAGCGCGTCGAAAAGCGGTTTGTTTTCAGCCTTCAAGGCATGGGCCGGACCTTGGTCCGGGGTGCCGCGCCCGGCGATCATGTAGGTCGCCACCGTCCAGGGCGCACCGGCGAATCCGATCAGCGTGGTGTCGGCGGGCAGCGCGCCCGAAAGGTTGCGCACGGTCTGGTAAATCGGGGACAGCGTCTCGTGGATGTCGCCCGCCGGTTTCAGCGCATCGAACCCGGCTTGTTCCGTGATCGTCGAAAGGCGCGGCCCTTCCCCCGTGACGAACCACAGATCGGCGCCAAGCGCTTGGGGAACAAGCAGAATATCGGCAAACAGGATCGCCGCATCAAAGCCATAGCGGCGGATCGGCTGCAAGGTGACTTCGGTCGCCAACTCGCTGTTGTAACACAGCGAAAGGAAATCCCCCGCCTTCTCCCTGGTCGCCCGGTATTCCGGCAGATACCGCCCGGCCTGCCGCATCATCCAGATCGGCGGTGTCTCCAGCGTTTCACCGGCAAGGGCTCTCAGGATTGTTTTCTGGGCGGCCATGTCATCCTCCGTTTGCGCAGGTCGTCGCCCCCCGGCGTCATAATGTCAAGCACCCTGCGCTTGTCAGAGCCTTCGGACATGGCTAGACCACCGCCATGACACGAGATTTGCCGACACCCGATACCCCGATGAAGCTGGGCACCCGCGGCTCGCCGCTGGCGCTGGCGCAGGCCCATGAAACCCGCGACCGGCTGGCCGCGGCCTTCGATCTGCCGCAGGAGGCCTTCGAGGTCGTGGTGATCAAGACCACCGGCGACCGGATCATCGACCGCCCCCTCAAGGAGATCGGCGGCAAGGGCCTCTTCACCCGCGAGATCGAGGAGGCCCTGCTGAAAGGCGAGATCGACATCGCCATCCACTCGATGAAGGACATGCCGGTTCTTCAGCCCGAGGGGTTGTCGCTCGATACCTATCTTCCGCGCGAGGACGTGCGCGACGCCTTCGTGTCGCCCCATGTGCGCGGGCTCGCCGATCTCGAGCCGGGCGCCAGGGTTGGCACCTCGTCGCTCCGGCGACGGGCACAGGTGCTGGTGGCCTATCCCCATCTCGAGGTGGTGGAATTCCGCGGTAACGTCCAGACCCGGCTGCGCAAGCTCGATGACGGTGTCGCCGCCTGCACCTTCCTCGCGATGGCCGGGCTCAACCGGCTCGGGCGCGCCGATGTGGCCACCGCCGCCATCGCCCCCGAGGAAATGCTGCCCGCCGTCGCCCAGGGCGCCATCGGCATCGAGCGGCGCGCCGATGACACCCGCGCCGCCGAGATGCTCTCGGCGATCCATGATGCCCATACCGGCCAGCGGCTTGCGGCCGAACGGGCGTTCCTTGCGGCGCTTGACGGCTCGTGTGAAACCCCGATCGCCGGTCTGGCCGAGATCGACGGCGGCACGCTGCGCCTGCGCGGGCAGGTGCTGCGCCCCGATGGCAGCGAGGCGCTGGACGACGATCAAAGCGGCCCTGTCGAGGACGGCGCCGCCCTTGGCCGCGAGATGGGCGTGAAACTGCTGGAGCGCGCAGGCCCCGGTTTCTTCGACTGGCGCGTCTGATCTAGTCGCTGTTGTCGGCGGGCAGAACCTTGCCGGGATTCATGATCCCATTGGGGTCCAGCGCCTGCTTGATCGCCCGCATCGCCGCCAGCGCAGCGGGGTTCTTGAACCGCCGCATCGCCGGTTGCTTGGCCAGCCCGATCCCGTGCTCGGCAGAAAACGTGCCGCCAAGGCGCACCGCTTCTTCATCCACCGCGGCCTTGATCGCCTTGTGAACCGCCGGGTCCTGGCTCGAGGGCCAGCCTGCGAAATGCAGGTTACCATCGCCCAGATGCGCGACACAGATCGGCGTCAATCCGGGGTCCAGCTCAAGCGCCCGCGCGGTGATGCGCTCGTGCAGGACCTGCATCTTGTCCAGCGGCACGGCCACGTCGTTGTCGATCACATCCGGGCGCAGCCGCGCGACCTCGGCCGAGGCCTCCCGCCGCGCCCACATCTCGCGGCGCTGTGTTTCGGATTGCGCCACCACCGCGTCCAGCAAGGCGCCCTCCTCGAAGAGCCCCGTCAGTACCTCTTCCAGCTGCGCCGCCACCGGGGTCTGCCCGTCGGGGCCGGGGGTGGCGTCGCGCGGCGCCAGCGCGCCCAGTTCCACAAGGATATTCACGTCATGGCGCGCCTCGAAGGGCGGGCGCGCCTCGGGGTGCCGTTCCAGATAGGCATCCATGAACAGGCCCGGCATGAATTCGAACGCCTCGACCGCGCCGCCGCTTTCCTTTTGCAGACGGTTCAACAGCGCCAGCCCGTCATTCAGCGACGCGACCGCCACCGTGGCCGTCGCATAGGCCAGCGGCTTCGGATGCAGCTTGATCACGGCGGCGGTGATGATCCCCAGCGTGCCCTCGGCCCCGATCAGCAGATCGCGCAGGTCATAGCCCGAATTGTCCTTGTGCAGCTCGCTCATCAGGTCGACGATCTCGCCATTGGGCAAAACCGCCTCCACCCCAAGGCACAGATGCCGCGTGCTGCCATAGCGCAGCACGTTGGACCCGCCCGCATTGGTCGACAGCGCGCCGCCGATCATCGCCGAGCCGCGCGCGCCGAAAAACAGCGGAAAGATCAACCCGTGCTCTTCGACCGCATCATGGATGCGCGACAGGATCGCCCCCGACTCGACAATGGCGATGCGCGCCTCCGGGCGGATCTCGCGGATCGCCGACATCCGGTCCAGCGACAGCATGATCGCGCCCTCGCCACAGGTGCCCTCGACCAGCCCGGTATTGCCCGAAACCGGCACGATCGGGGTGCCGCTGCGATTGGCCAGCCGCACGATCTGCGCAACCTCCTCGGTGTTGGCGGGGCGGGCAACCGCCAGCGGCGTCCAGCGCGCGTGCCCTGTCCACTCGCGCGACCAGGGTTCGGCATCCTTGCCGGTGATCACTTGCGCCGCGCCGACAATGGCGCCAAGCGCCTCGATGAGGTTTTCGTCTGTGTCCTGTGTCATGGCGCCGAAGATGCGTCAGCCCCGGCGCGGATACAAGTCACCTCTGGACCCACCTTCGCCGCGTGCTACTTATCACTGGAACCTTGCGAAGGATGAACCCCATGCCGCCCCTGTTTCGCCGCCTCCATGCGGCCCTTGCCCTGCTTGTCGCGCTGCTGGCCGCACCCGCCCTTGCCGCGCCGCCCGATTGGAGCTTCGAGTCGATCGACGGCGGCACGCTCTCGCTTGCCGATTGGCGTGGTCAGCCGGTGCTGGTGGTCAATACCGCCTCGCGCTGTGGCTTCACGCCCCAGTATGACGGGCTTCAGGCGCTTTATGACCGCTATCGCGACCGCGGGCTGGTGGTGCTGGCGGTGCCATCGCAGGATTTCAAGCAGGAGCTTGCCAGCGACGCCGAGGTGGCCGAATTCTGCGAGATCAATTTCGACCTCGACATGCCGATGACCACCATCACCCATGTGCGCGGCGCGCAGGCCCATCCGTTCTATCGCTGGGTGGCCGAAACCGCCGGGTTCCAACCGGCATGGAACTTCAACAAGATCCTGCTTGCCCCCGATGGCAGTGTCGCGGGAACCTGGGGATCGGTGGTCAAGCCCGGCGCCGCGCGGATCACCAGCCAGATCGAACCGCTCCTTCCCGGTGGCTGAGCGCCCGCGAGAATCCGGTTTTTTCGCCTTGACGCAACGCACCGCCTGTCATACCTACCGCCTCGTTCTGGCGGAGTAGCTCAGTTGGTTAGAGCAGCGGAATCATAATCCGCGTGTCGGGGGTTCAAGTCCCTCCTCCGCTACCACACCATCCCGATCCCTCGAATATTGATCGCGCTGTGCGCGCCGCCGCTATGGCTTTGCCATCACGCGGGGCAGGGCGATATCGGCCAGGCTGTGCCGGTCCAGTTCCGTCAGAAAGGCCGCTTCGGCGGCATGCAGATGTCCCTTGAGGCGGCATTGCCCGTCGATGGTGCAGGCTCCGCCATCCGCGCCCATGCATTCCACCAGCGGCTGCCCGACCTCGAGCTTGCGCACGATGTCGCCCAGCCGGATCGTCTGTGCGGGCTGCGCCAGGACCGCGCCGCCGCCGCCACCCCGCCGCGTTTCGACAAGCCCGGCACGCGCCATGTGTTGCATGATCTTGGACAGGTGGTGGCGCGACAGCCCGAACTCCTCGGCCAGATCGGCGGTCGAGAACGCCCGTTCGGGCGCGCTGGCCATCCGCATCAGCATCCGCAGGCCGAAATCGGTGAAGGAGGTGAGACGCATGGTCGCTGCTATCCGGCTGGAGTCGGCATTTACAATACCTATTAACAGCACTAGACGAATTTGCATAGACGGGGCTGGATATCCCGTCGTCCCGGCGCGCCCCGGCGCGCTGACGAAAGGACCGATCCATGCCAGGAACCGCCCCGATGCACGCCGCCGCGCCACGCCAGTGCCGCGCCGGTCGCATGAGGTCCGTTCATTGGCCCGGCAACCGCCTCTCAGACAGACCGGAGACCCCGACATGACCGATATCTCGGCACCGCGCCCGCGCGCGGCGTTTTCCGCCTTGCTTCCAACCGCGCCGCTGCGCGCGCTCCTGCAGCCCGTTCTTCAGCGCGTGGTGCGCCGTATCGCGGCGCGTCATCCCGGCATGTTCGCGCGCATCGCGCCCTATCAGCAGGCCGATTTCCTGATTGTCGCCAGCGAACTCCCGTTCGCCCTGCATCTGCGCCCCGATCCGCAGGCGCCGCTGTTTCGCGCCGTGCCCCGCGATCCGCTCCCGGCCCATGACGCGCGGATCGAGGGACCGTTCATGCTGCTTCTCAGCCTCGTGGATGGCGAGACCGATGGCGATGCGGCGTTCTTTTCGCGTGACCTGGTGATCTCCGGGAATACCGAAGCCGTGGTCAGCCTGCGCAACGCGCTCGACGATGTGGAGGGCTCGATCGCCCAGGATACCGCCGATCTCTTCGGCCCTCCGGGGCGCATGCTGCTCGATGCGCTGCGCCAGAGGAGCGCGCCATGAACGCCCCGGCCGACTTCTCGCAGGCGGGCGAGCTGGTCTGCCCCGCCGGCACGCCCGCGGCGCTGCGCACGGCGGTCGATGCCGGGGCCGATACGGTCTATTGCGGCTTTCAGGATGCCACCAATGCGCGCAACTTTCCGGGGCTGAACTTCACGCTGCCCGAGCTCGAGGCTTCGGTCGCCTATGCCCATGCGCGTGGCGCCAAGGTGCTGCTGGCGCTCAATACCTATCCGCCTGCGGGCAAGTTCGATCTGTGGCGCGCGGCGGCGGCCAATGCGGCGCGGCTTCAGGTGGATGCCTGCATCGTCGCCGACATGGGTGTCGCCCGCCACATCGCCACCGAGCACCCCGGCCTGCGGCTGCATCTTTCGGTGCAGGCGGCGGCCTCCAGCCCCGAGGCGATCCGCTATTACTGCCAGCATTTCGGCGTCAAGCGGGTGGTGCTGCCACGCATCCTGACGATCCCGGAGATCCGCGCCATCAAGCAGGAAATCCCCTGCGAGATCGAAACCTTCATCTTCGGCAATCACGGGCTCATGGTCGAAGGGCGCTGTTCGCTGACCAGCTGGCTGACCGGCGAGTCGACCAACATGGACGGGGTCTGTTCGCCAGCGGGCAAGGTCACCTATGAAGAGGATGCCAATGGCGGGCTGCGTTCCTGCCTTGGCGGCTTCACCATCGACCGTTTCGCCCCCGACGAGACCGCGGGCTATCCCACAATCTGCAAGGGGCGCTATGCCGCGCCGCACCGACCCGAGGGCTATTATGCTTTTGAAGAACCGGTCAGCCTCAACCTGGCGCGGCTCCTGCCCGACCTGATGGGCGCGGGCGTCCATGCCTTCAAGATCGAGGGGCGGCAGCGCTCCAAAAGCTATGTGCGCAAGGTGGTCGGCGCGTTTCGTGCGGCGGTCGATGCCGTGCGCGCCGGGGCCACGCCTGACCTTGCCGACCTGGTCGCCCTCACCGAAGGGCAAAAGGAAACCCAGGGCGCCTTCCAGACCAAGAAATGGAGATAGAGCGATGGAGCTGACGCTGGGGCCGCTGGCCTATCACTGGACACCGGAACGCCGGGCCGATTTCTACGCGCGCATCGCCGATGAGGCACCCGTTTCGACGGTCTATCTGGGCGAGGTGATCTGCTCCAAACGCGCGCCCTTCTTCGAGCGCGAGATACCCCGGATGATCGAGCGGCTTACCCGCGCTGGCAAGCGGGTGGTGCTCTCCTCGCTGGCCGAGGTCATGCTCAAGCGCGAGCGTCAGGCCACCGACGGGCTGATGGAAATCGAGGAGCACGAGGTCGAGATCAACAATGCCGCCGGGCTTCTGGCGCGGGGCGGGCGGGCGCATCGCGTGGGGCCATTCCTCAATGCCTATAACGAGGCCACGATAGACTGGATGGCGGGGCAGGGGGCGACCCATGTCTGCCTGCCCGCCGAAATGCCCCGCGACGCGGTCGCCGTCGCCGCGCAGGCCGCCGCCACGCTTGGCGTCGGGGTCGAGGTGCAGGTGTTCGGCCGCGCGCCGCTGGCGGTCTCGGCGCGCTGTTATCATGCGCGCGCGCATGGCCGGACAAAGGACAACTGCAAGTTCATCTGCGAGGACGACCCGGACGGCATGCCCCTGTCCACGGGCGACGGTCAGCCGATCCTGCGCGTGAACGGCATCCAGACCCAATCCGAAAGCTATATCGAACTGCTACAGGAACTGAGCGGCATGGGCGCGCTTGGCATCACTCATGCCCGGCTGATGCCGCAGGATGTGGATATGGTCGCCGTGGCGCATGTGTTCGACGAGGTTCTGGGTGGGCGTATCGACCCTGATGAGGGGCGCGCGCGGCTTTCGGCGATCTGCACGGGCACGTCCTTCAGCAACGGGTTCTGGCATGGCGAGGCGGGTTATCGCCATATCAGCCGCCGTGCCGACGCGGCCTGAATCCCGGGCGCGGTTCTAGTCCTGGCCGCCGATATCCTGCGGCGCGATGGCGACGCTCTTGATGATGGCGTGGCAGTGCATTCCCTCGGCCAGCCCAAGCGTCTTGGCGGACCGTTGCGTGATCCGCGCGAGGATGCGCCCGGCGGGGGTCGCCAGCGACACGATCGCCCCCGGCCCCTCGCCGGGGCGGACCTGCTCGATGGTGCCGGGAAGGATATTGAGTGCCGACACGCCCTCGGGCCTTGCGCGCGACAACATCACCTCCTGCGCGGCAATACGCAGGCGTATGGTTTGCCCTGCCGACTGCACCACCCGCGGCACGAAAAGCGGCACGCCACCGGCATCGAGCTCGCTCAGTCCGTCATCGTGATGCGCCACCACCCGCGCCGACAGGACCGCGCCCATGGCCCGCGCACCCAGCGGCGTCAGCATCGGATCGCCCAGAACGTCGGCGGCGGGGCCTTGCCCCGCAACACGGCCATTTTCCAGTGCAACCACCGTGGTCGCCAGCCGCGCCACCTCGGCGGCGGAATGGCTGACATACAGGATCGGTACCGCCGCCTCGTCGCGCAGGCGCTCGAAATAGGGCAGGATCTCGGCCTTGCGCGCATCATCCAGCGCCGCCAGCGGCTCATCGGCCAGCAGGATTCCCGGATCGCCCAGCAATGCGCGCCCGATGGCGACGCGCTGGCGCTCGCCCCCCGACAGCGCACCGGGGCGGCGATCCAACAGGTCGCCGATCCCCAGCATCTCGACCACCTGCCCGAAATCGGCGCGCGTACCCTTGCGGAACCAGCGGCTGAACTTGAGGTTCTGGCGCACGCTCATATGCGGAAACAGCCGCGCCTCCTGGAACACATATCCCAGACCCCGGCGATGCGGCGGCAGGTCCACGCGGCCCGCACTGTCCAGCAGGGTTTGCCCATCCACCGCGATACGCCCCTCATCGGGTCTCAGCAGACCTGCCACCGCATTGATGACCGTCGTCTTGCCCGATCCCGAACGCCCGAACAGCACCGTCAAGCCGGGCGGCGCCTCGAAATCCACATCCAGCATGAAATCCCCGAATGAATGTCTGATGCGCACCGCGAGCGTCATGTTCCCGAAACCCTTTTGGCCGCTCGCCGCGCCAGCCATTCCGACATGATCAGCGCCCCCATCGCCACCACGACCGAGACCACAACCAGCCGCATCGCCGAGGATTCACCCCCCGGCACCTGCAAGAAGGCATAGATCGCCGTGGGCACCGTGCGGGTTTCGCCGGGGATGTTTGAAACGAAGGTGATCGTCGCGCCGAACTCGCCCATTGCCTTGGCGAAGCCGAGGATACTGCCCGCGATGATCCCCGGCAGGATCAGTGGCAGCGTGACCGTCACGAAGACCCATACCCGCGATGCCCCCAGGACCGATGCCGCCTGTTCCAGCTTCGGATCGACCGCCTCGATCGACAGGCGGATCGCGCGCACCATCAGTGGAAAGCCCATAACCGCCGCCGCCAGCGCCGCGCCGGTCCAGCGAAACGCCAGCACGATCCCGAAATCCTGCAACAGCGCGCCCACCGGCCCCTTGGTGCCGAAGGTCAACAGCAACAGGTAGCCCGTCACTACCGGCGGCAGGATCAGCGGCAGGTGCACCAGCCCGTTCAACAGCTGCTTGCCCGGAAAATGCCAGCGTGCCAGCGCATGGGCGATGAACACGCCAAAGGGCAACGCCACCAGCGTTGCCCAGAACGAGACCCTCAGCGACAGCGCCACGGCCTCCCATTCCTGCGGTTCAAGCCATCCCATGCGGTCGCGTTACTCCTGCACCACGATGAACCCCTGTCGCTCGAAGGCCGTGCGCGCTTCGGGACCGCGCAGGAATTCAAGAAACGTCGCCACGGCCTCGCTCTCGCGTCCCGCAATACGTGCCGCAGGGTAGACAATCGGGGGGTGGCTCTCGGCGGGGAAGGTGCCCACGACCGTCACGTTATCGCTGGCCGACGCATCGGTCGCATAGACGATGCCGTAGGGCGCTTCGCCGGTCGCCACCAGCGCCAGCGCGGCGCGCACATTGTCGGCCTGCGCCACATCGCGGGCGATGCCATCCCACAGCCCCAGCGATGTCAGCGACGCCTTGCCATAGATCCCGGCAGGCACCGCATCGACCATCGCCATCGCCAGCCGTCCGCCATCCAGCAACCCCGCCATGTCCATGCCGGGGCCGATATCGACCTGCGGCGCATCGGACCCGTGCGCGATCAGCACGATGGCGTTGTTCAAGAGATCGAACCGCGTGCCCTCCGCGATCAGCCCTTCGGATTCCAGGGTATCCATCCATCCCGGATTGGCCGAGATGAACACATCCGCCGGGGCGCCCAACTGGATCTGGCGCGCCAGCGCCGACGATCCTGCCAGTGACACCACAAGCTCATGACCGCTTGCGGCCTCGAACCGGTCCTCCACGTCCTGCATGGCGTTGGTCATGCTGGCGGCGGCAAAGACCGTGACGCTGTCGGCCCGCGCAATGGTTGCGGGCAGCAGCGCGGCGGCCAGTATGGCGGCAATCGCGCGGCGCGTGGATGTAAGGCTCATCTGGTTCCCTCAGCAAAGCGATATGTTTCACCGGGAATATCGAAAGTGCCACCCGCAAGGCAAGCGTTATTTTCCATCGGGAATATCGCGCAGCATCCCCGTCAGCCGCGCGATATGGTCCGCGCCAGCGGTTCTCGAGGCCTCCTCGAGACCCCGGAACTCTGCCAGAACCGCTTGCCCGGTCTCGGTCACCACGGCCCCGCCGCCGCGCGCGCCGCCGCGCGTGCTTTCGACCAGCGGAGCGCGGAACATCGCGTTCATCGTCTCGACCAACTGCCAGGCCCGCTTGTAGCTCATGCCCATCCCACGCCCCGCCGCCGCGATCGACCCCGTCTCGGCGATCCGCTCCAACAGCTCGGCCTTGCCCGGTCCCAGCATCTCGTTGCTGGCAAAGACAAGGCGCAGGCGAAATCGGGGGGCGTTCGTGGGTTCTGTCATGGCGCAATTCTGCGCCGAAACCGTGGGCGGCTCAAGCGCTTGCGCGCAGTTGCGACGGCGTCGCCCCGTAAAGGCGGCGCACCGCCCGCGTCAGCGCGGCGGGGCTGTCATAACCGCTGCGCAGCGCGATTTCCGCGATGCCGAGGCTGGTGGTTTCCAGCATCCGCCGCGCCGCCGCAAGGCGCAGATGGCGATAGACCGCACCGGGCGGCGCGCCCAGGGTCGCGCGAAACCGCCGGTCCAGCGTGCGCGCCTGGCATGACAGCCTGCGCGCCAGCACCGACTGCGGCAGGGGCCGTTCGGTGTTCTGGCGCATCAGGCTCAGCGCCCGGTGCACCAGCGGATCGCTCACCGCCTGGCGTTCACGCGGCATCGCCACCGGCGGATCGCCATGAATGAACAGTGATTCCACATCCAGCCGCGCCGCCAGCCCCAGGTGATCCGCAATCAGCCCCAGCGTCAGATCAAGCGCCGACATCGCCCCCGCACAGGTCCACCAAGGCCCGTCGCGCAAGACCCTTGCGCGCTCGGCTTCGACATCGAGGAACCGCTCGGTAAAGGCGTCCAGCAGGTCCCAATGCACCGTCGCCCGCCGCCCCGCCAGCAGCCCCGCCGCCGCCAGCAGCCACGGCCCCGCATCCAGCGCCACGACCGCGCCCGCCTTGCGCGCCGCCACCCGCAACGCCCGCCGCGTCGCGCCCGAATCATGCGCCTCGTGGTAATAGCTGGCCAGCACGAACAGGTAATCGGCGTTGCCCTGCATGTCGGGCAGGGCGGCGTGGGGCATCACCTGCATCCCGCTCGAGGACAGCACCGGCGCGCCCGATGGTGTCACGATCTGCCAGTCAAAGGCGCGCGCCCGCGTGATCGTGTTGGCTGCGCGCAACGGCTCCAGGCAGTTCGCCAGGCACAGGTTCGAGAACTCATCAAAGAGCAGAAAGGTGATGCGCACCGGCGCGTCCGTGGTTTTTGTCCATTCAGGCATGATAATTGTCTGATACTGCATATGCGATCCGGCCACCAGCGGGTTACCCTTCGCGCAACTCATGCCATCGCATGACCCGCAGCAGATCAGGAGGACCCCATGCCGCTTGCCATGAACCGCGAGGTTTTCATCACCTGTGCCGTGACCGGCTCGGGCGCGACCCAGGACCGCAGCCCGCATGTGCCCCGCTCGCCCCGGCAGATTGCAGACAGCGCCATCGCCGCCGCCAAGGCCGGGGCCGCCGTGGTCCATTGCCATGTCCGCGACCCCGAAACCGGCGCGCCCTCGCGTGATCGCGGGTTGTTTCGCGAAGTCACCGACCGGATCCGCGACTCGGACACCGATGTTGTGCTGAACCTCACCGCCGGGATGGGCGGCGATATCACCTTCGGCGGCATCGACGCACCGCTGCCGGTGGACGAGGCGGGCACCGACATGGCCGGCGCCAGCGAACGCGTCGCCCATGTCGCCGACTGCCTGCCGGAAATCTGCACCCTCGATTGCGGCACGATGAACTTCGCCGAGGCCGATTACGTCATGACCAATACGCCGGGGATGTTGCAGGCAATGGGCCGCATGATGACCGAACTGGGGGTGAAACCCGAGATCGAGGCCTTCGACACCGGCCACCTGTGGTATGCCAAGCAACTGGTCAAGGACGGCATCCTTGAACCCGACGCCCTGGTTCAGCTCTGCATGGGCGTGCCCTGGGGCGCGCCCGATGACCTCAACACCTTCATGGCGATGGTCAACAACATCCCTTCCGAGTGGACCTTTTCGGCCTTCGCCCTGGGGCGCAACCAGATGCCCTATGTGGCCGCCAGCGTGCTGGCGGGCGGCAATGTGCGCGTCGGGCTCGAAGATAACCTGATGCTCGACAAGGGCGTGCTGGCCGAGAACTGGCAGCTTGTCGAACGCGCCGCCGGGATCGTCGAGAACCTTGGCGCGCGGGTGATCGGCCCCGACGAAGTCCGCCAGAAGCTGAACCTGCGCAAACAAGCGCCCAAGGGCTGAGCGATCATGGGACAGCGTGTCGTCATCACCGGCGGTGCCTCGGGGATCGGCCTGACCTTTGCGCGCCGCTTTCATGCGCGCGGCGATCGCGTTGCGCTCTGTGATGCGGATGCATCGGCCGTCGCCGCCGCCCGGGCCGAAATGCCGGATGCCATCGCCGTCCAGGCCGATGTCACCGATCCCGCACAGATGGACGCCTTTCTTGGAAAGGTCGAACAGGATTGGGGCGGCGCCGACGTGGTCTGCGCCAACGCGGGCACCGGCGGCCCGGCGGGGCGGATCGAGGATCTCGATTTCGACGCGTGGCGCGCCTGCCTCGATGTCAACCTCAACGGCGCCTTTCTCACCTGCCGCTGGGCGGCGCGGGTGATGCGGGGGCAGGGCGCCGGGCTGATCCTCCTGACCAGTTCCACCTCCGGCCTCTATGGCGTGCCCCATCGCAGCCCCTATGTCGCGGCCAAATGGGGGCTCATTGGCCTCATGAAGACGCTGGCGATGGAGCTTGGCCCCGCAGGCGTGCGCGTCAACGCCATCGCCCCCGGCGCAGTCGAGGGCGCGCGCATGGACCGCGTCGTCGAAATGGAAGCCGCCGCCAGCGGGCTTTCCCCCGACGACGTGCGCCAGATTTACGTCAAGGGCTCCAGCCTGCGCACATGGGTCAGCGCCGACGACCTTGCCGACATGGCGCTGTTCCTCGCCTCTCCCGCCGCCGCCCGCGTCAGCGGTCAGGTGCTGGCGGTGGACGGCCATACCGAAAGCATGGTGCCATGAAACTGCGTGTCAGCCTCTTTTCGCTGCTGCTCCTTGCAGCCTGTGCCACCGCGCCCACCGGGCCGGGGTATCGCGACACGGGACAGCCGCTCTCGGTCACGACGCGCAGTGATCATGCGCGGCTCTCGGGCGACTGGGTGCTGCGCGCGGCCACGCCGCCAACGCCCGACATGGCGGGGCTGGTCGCGGTTGGCTTCCATCCGGGCGAGACCGACACATTCACCTTCACGCGCAGGGTCTGCGATGCGGGCGGCGCCTGTGAAACCCGGCGCATCACACGACCCGCCACCGTTCTGGGACCGAACCGCTGGCGGCTTTCCGGCCCCTCGGGGGCGCTGGAACTCTGGGTGGTCTGGGTCGATGAGGGCTATCGCACCGCCGCCATCGGCACGCCCGATGGCAGCTTCGGCTGGGTGCTCGACCGCGCGGCCTCGGGCGGCGGCGACCGCATCACCGCCGCCCGCGAGATACTGGAATTCAACGGATATGACGAAGGCGCACTTCGGATGCGCCCGGAAGGAGACAACACATGACAAGAACCGCAGCGATCATCGGGGGCGGCGTCATCGGCGGCGGCTGGGCCGCGCGCTTTTTGCTCAATGGCTGGGACGTGCGTGTCTTCGACCCCGACGCGCAGGCCGAGCGCAAGGTCGGCGAAGTGCTCGACAATGCCCGCCGCGCCCTGCCCATGCTCTATGACTGCGCCCTGCCGGACGAGGGCAGCCTGAGCTTTTGCGCCTCGATCGCCGAGGCGGTCAGCGGCGCGGATTGGGTGCAGGAAAGCGTGACCGAACGGCTGGACCTCAAGCACCGCGTCTTCGCCGAGATCCAGGCCGCCGATCCGGGCGCGCTGATCGGCTCCTCGACCTCGGGTTTCAAACCCTCCGAGCTGCAAGAGGGCGCCGCCGATCCGTCCCGCATCATGGTGACGCACCCGTTCAACCCGGTCTACCTTCTGCCACTCATCGAGGTCGTCCCGTCGCCCGCCACCGATCCGGGTGCTGTGGAAACCTGCAAGGCGCTGCTCACCTCGGTCGGGCTCTATCCCCTGCATGTGCGCAAGGAAATCGACGCCCATATCGCGGACCGCCTGATGGAAGCCGTCTGGCGCGAGGGGCTGTGGCTCGTGAATGACGACATCGCCACCACCGAGGAAATCGACAACGCGATCCGTTATGCCTTTGGCCTCAGATGGGGGCAGATGGGGCTGTTCGAGACCTTCCGCATCGCCGGGGGCGAGGCGGGGATGCGCCATTTCATCGCCCAGTTCGGCCCGGCCCTGGCCTGGCCCTGGACCAAGCTAATGGATGTGCCCGAAATGAGCGACGAACTGGTGGAAAAGATCGCCAGCCAGTCCGACGCGCAGTCGGGGCACCTGTCGATCCGCGAACTCGAGCGCAAGCGCGATGGCAACCTCATCGCCATGATGCGCGCGCTCCGGCAGCAGGGCAATGCCGCCGGGCGGCTGATCAACGCGCATCAGGACAGCCTGCGCCAGCCGCTTGCCGAAGGTGATCCGCTGGTGTCGCAGTCGCGGGTGATCGCGGTGGACTGGACCGATGCCAACGGCCACATGAACGAAGGCCGCTACGGGCAGATATTCTCGGACGCGGCGGATGTGGTCATGGCACATGTGGGGGCCGATGCCGATTACATCGCCTCCGGGCTCAGCTATTTCACCGTTGAATCCACGATCCGTTTCCTCGCTGAAACCCATGCCGGCGAGCGGGTCGAGGTCCATAGCCGCGTCACCGAAGGCGCGGGCAAGAAACTGCGCTGCGCCCACCAGATGATCCGCGCGGGCGATGGCACGGTGCTGGCCAGTTCCGATCAGCTGATGATCCATGTCAGCCTCGAAACCCGCCGCTCCTGTGACCCCGCGCCCCAGGTCGCCCGCCGCGTCGCGGAACTGGCGGCGCTTCATGCCGATAAGGACTGAACCCATGCATTTCGGATTGAGTGACGAACAGGAGATGATCGTCTCGACCGTGCGCAGCTTCGTCGAGAACGAGATCTATCCCCACGAGGCCGAGGTCGAGCGCAGCGGCGCGGTGCCCGCCGAGCTCGCGCAGGAGATCCGGCGCAAGACGCTGGACCTTGGTTTCTATGCCTGCAACTTCCCCGAAGAGGTCGGCGGCGCGGGGCTGGGTCATCTGGACTTCGCCCTTGTCGAGCGCGAACTCGGGCGCGGCTCGATGGCGCTCACGCATTTCTTCGGACGCCCCCAGAACATCCTCATGGCCTGCACCGGCGAACAGCGCGAGCGCTACCTCCTGCCGGCGGTGCGCGGCGAGCGGATGGACGCGCTGGCGATGACCGAACCGGACGCCGGATCGGATGTGCGCAGCATGAAATGCAGCGCCCGGCGCGACGGCGGGGATTGGGTGCTCAACGGCACCAAGCATTTCATCTCGGGCGCGGATCACGCCGATTTCGTCATCGTCTTCGTGGCCACCGGCGAGGACATGACCGACCGCGGCCCCAAGAAGCGGATCACGACATTTCTGGTGGATCGTGGCACGCCCGGCTTCACCATCCGCGACGGATACAACTCGGTCAGCCATCGCGGCTACAAGAACATGGTGCTGGAATTCGACGATTGCCGCCTGCCCGACGCGCAGGTGCTGGGCGAGGTCGATGGTGGCTTCGCGGTGATGAACGAGTGGCTCTACGCCACCCGGATCACCGTCGCCACCATGAGCGTCGGGCGCGCGCGGCGCTGCTTTGAATACGCGCTCTCGCAGGCCGCCGAACGGCGCCAGTTCGGCCAGCCCATCGGCAAGTTCCAGGGCGTGGGCTTCCAGGTCGCCGACATGATCACCGAGATCGACGCCGCAGATTTTCTCACCCTGGCTGCCGCCTGGCGGCTTGACCAGGGCCTGCCCGCCAACCGCGAGATCGCCAGCGCCAAGCTGTACGCCAGCGAAATGCTGGCCCGCGTGACCGACGCCACCCTCCAGCTGCATGGCGGCATGGGTCTGATGGACGATCTGCCCATCGAGCGGTTCTGGCGCGATGCGCGGGTCGAGCGGATCTGGGACGGCACCAGCGAAATCCAGCGCCACATCATCAGCCGCGAATTGCTGCGACCGCTCGGCGCATGAAGGCGGACGGTGCGCGGGATATCGGGGCCATCGCATCGGGGGCGCTGCCCCCGAACCCCCGAGGTATTTCCCGCCAGATGAAGACCACGGCCCGCTTCATGGAGCACCCCCCGTCCACAAGGAACGAGGGGCTTCACCTTGCGCGGCCATCGGCTCCTCAGCCTGTGCCGCGCGGCCAGTATGCCGGGGCAGGGTTAACAGCGGGTTACTTCATCTGGCCGGAAATACCTCGGGGTGAATTGGCCGAAGGCCAAAAGGGGCAGCGCCCCTTTTCTTCACGAGGGAGTCATCCATGACACGCGATCTTTCCCGCCTCTTGCGCCCGCGCTCGATCGCCGTGATCGGCGGCGGGGCGTGGTGCGCCAATGTGGTCGCGCAATGCCGCAAGATGGGCTTTGCCGGCGATATCTGGCCGGTGCATCCGCGCCGCAGCGAGCTGGGCGGCGTCGCGGCTTATGCCGAGCTCGCCGATCTGCCCGGCGCGCCGGATGCGGCATTCATCGGCGTCAACCGCCACGCCACCATCGAGATGACTCGCGCGCTTGCCCTGATGGGGGCGGGCGGGGCGGTCTGTTTCGCCAGCGGCTTCAGCGAGGCGCAGGCCGAAACCGGCGATGGCGCCGACCTTCAGGCGCAGTTGCTGCAGGCGGCGGGGGCGATGCCGGTGATCGGGCCGAACTGCTATGGCTTCGTCAATTACCTCGACGGGGCGCTGCTCTGGCCCGACCAGCATGGCGGGCAGCGCTGCGATTCGGGCGTCGCGATCCTCACGCAAAGCTCCAACATCGCGCTCAACCTCACCATGCAGGCGCGCGGCCTGCCGCTGGCCTATGTGCTGACCGCCGGGAACCAGGCGCAGACCGGCCTTGCCGATATGGGGCGCGCGCTTCTGGCCGATGATCGCGTGACCGCGCTTGGCCTGCATATCGAAGGGGTGGGCGACCTGCGCGCCTTCGAGGCGCTTGCCGCCGAGGCACATGCGCGCAACAAGCCGGTGATCGCGTTGAAGGCCGGGCGTTCGGCCCATGCGCGCGCGGCGGCGGTTTCGCATACCGCTTCGCTGGCGGGCAGCGATGCGGGCGGGCGGGCGCTCTTGCGGCGCCTGGGGTTCGCGCAGGTCTCCAGCCTGACCGCCTTGCTGGAAAGCCTGAAGCTCGTGCATTTCGCAGGCGCCCTGCCATCGAACCGGATCGCCTCGATGTCCTGCTCGGGGGGCGAGGCCAGCCTCGTGGCCGACAGCGCGACGGGGCGCGATATCGAATGTCCGCCACTTTCGACGGGCCAGCAAGCCGCGCTCAGGGAAGCGCTCGGGCCGATGGTGTCCCTCGCCAACCCATTGGATTATCACACCTATATCTGGGACAATGTCCCGGCTATGGCGTGCACGTTCACGGCGATGCTGTCGGGGGACCTGGCGCTTGGCTGCGTTGTTGCCGATTTCCCGCGCACGGATCGCTGCTCCATGGAAGCTTGGGAATGCATCATCACGGCCAGCGCCACCGCCGCGCGCGACAGCGGCAAGCCGCTTGCGCTGATCGCCACCTTGCCCGAGGCGCTGCCCGAACCCGTTGCCCTGCGCGGCATCGAGGCGGGGCTCGTGCCGCTGCTCGGGCTTGATGATGCGCTGAGCGCGATCGAGGTTGCCGCCTTTCTCGGCCGGCCCCGCCGCGATCCCGCACCGCTTCTGCTGCCCGGCGCGCCCAGGGCGCCCGTCACCCTCAGCGAGGCCGAGGCCAAGGCGGCACTCGCCCGGCATGGCGTGGCGGTGCCGAACGCACTGCGTGCCGGTGACGATGCGGCGTTGCAAGACGCCGCGCAGCGGATCGGCGCGCCGCTCGCGATCAAGGCCGAGGGCCTTGCCCACAAGACCGAAGCGGGCGGCGTCGTGCTGGCGCGCGATGACGCGGCCGCCGCCATCGCCACCGCGCGCGCCATGCCCTGCGAAAGCTGGCTGGTCGAAGAGATGATCACCGACGGGCTGGTGGAGTTGCTGGTCGGCGTCACCCGCGATCCGGCGCATGGCTTCGTGCTGACGCTCGGCGCGGGCGGCACCCTCACCGAGATCATCGCGGACAGCGCACAGCTCCTGTTGCCCGTGACCCGCGCCGATATCGATGCTGCGCTCGACGGGTTGCGCATCGCGCCCCTTCTGGCGGGCTATCGCGGTGCGCCGCCGGTCGCGCGCGCCGCCATTGCCGATGCGGTGCTGGCGGTGCAGGATTACGTGACCCGCCATGCCGAACACCTCGAAGAGGTGGAAATCAACCCGCTCATCTGCACGCCCGACCGCGCCGTGGCGGTGGATGCGCTCATCACCATCGCAACCATCGGAGAGACGCCATGACAGAGAGCCCCGTCAAGACAAGCCGCTCGGGCCATGTGCTCGAGGTGACGCTGGACCGGCCCAAGGCCAACGCCATCGACATCGCCACCAGCCGCATCCTGGGTGAAGTGTTCCGCGATTTTCGCGACGATCCCGACATGCGCGTCGCCCTCATCACCGGCGCGGGCGAGAAATTCTTCTGCCCCGGCTGGGATCTCAAGGCCGCCGCCGATGGTGACGCGGTGGATGGCGATTACGGGCCGGGCGGATTTGGCGGCATTCAGGAAATGCGCGCGATGAACAAGCCGATCATCGCCGCCGTCAACGGCATCTGCTGTGGCGGCGGGCTGGAATGGGCGCTCTCGGCCGATATCATCCTGGCCGCGGATCACGCGCAGTTCGCCTTGCCCGAGATCCGTTCGGGCACGGTGGCCGATGCCGCCAGTGTGAAACTGCCCAAGCGCATCCCCTATCACATCGCGATGGAAATGCTGCTGACCGGGCGCTGGATCGACGCTGAAGAGGCCGCCCGCTGGGGTCTCGTCAATCAGGTCCACCCCGCGGGCGACCTGATGGCGAAGGCGCGCGAAATGGCCGGGCATCTCGCATCGGGGCCGCCCCTTGTCTACGCCGCACTCAAGGAGATCGTGCGCGAGGCCGAGGCGATGACCTTCCAGGATGCCATGAACCGGATCACCCGGCGCCAGTTTGAAACCGTGGATGTGCTTTATGCCTCCGAGGACCAGGCCGAGGGCGCCCGCGCCTTCGCAGAGAAACGCGACCCGGTCTGGAAGGGGAAGTAGCGCGCGCAAATGAAAACGCGCCGCCCCACGGGGGGACGGCGCGTATCACTCGTTACCGCAAACTCTATTTCGTAATGATCTCTGGCCCCATGAAGGTATTGGGCAGCACCGTCGATATCCACGGGATATAGGTGATCAGGATCAGGAACACGAAGAGCACCGCGAGGAAGGGCAGGGCGGCGCGCACGACGCTCATCATCGGCATCCCCGCCACGCCCGAGGTCACGAACAGGTTGAGACCAACCGGCGGCGTGATCATCCCGATTTCCATGTTGACCACCATGATGATGCCGAGGTGAATGGGGTCGATCCCCAGCTCCATCGCGATCGGAAAGACCAGCGGCGCAACGATCACCAGAAGGCCCGAGGGCTCCATGAACTGCCCGCCGATCAACAGGATCACGTTGACCACGATCAGGAACATCACCGGCCCGAACCCGGCATTCAGCATCGCACCTGCGATCTGCTGCGGGATCTGCTCGTCGGTCAGCACATGCTTGAGGATCAGCGCGTTGGCGATCACGAATAGAAGTGTCACCGTCAGCTTGCCCGCCTCGAACAATGTGTGCCGCGTATCGGCATGGAAGAAGGCCGTGATCAGCGCCTGCGGCTTGTGCAACAGGCTCAGGTTGCGCCCTTCGCCCTTGGTCGCGAGCGGCCCCATGTCCTTGTAGACGAACGAGGCGATGAAGAACGAATAGACGGCGGCCACGGCGGCGGCTTCGGTCGGCGTGAAGATGCCGCCATAGATACCGCCCAGGATGATGACGATCAGGAACAGCCCCCAGGCCGCATCGCGCCCCGAAGACAGGATCTCGCCCCAGCCCAGCCATTCGCCCTTGGGCATGTTGCGAAGCCGCGCCATGACGTAGATCGCCGTCATCAGCATCCCGCCCGCCATCAGGCCGGGGATCACGCCCGCAAGGAACATGCGCCCGACCGAGACCTCGACCGCGGCGGCATAGACCACCATCACGATCGAGGGCGGGATGAGAATGCCAAGCGTGCCCGCATTGGCGATCACCCCGGCGGCGAAGTCGCGCGTATAGCCGACCTGCCGCATGCCCGCGATGACGATCGTGCCGATGGCGACCACCGTCGCCGGGCTCGACCCCGACAGCGCCGCGAACAGCATGCAGGCAAACACCCCTGCAATCGCCAGCCCGCCATGCAGGTGCCCCACGCAGGCAATCGAGAATCGGATGATCCGCTGCGCCACGCCGCCCGTCGTCATGAAGGACGAGGCGAGGATGAAGAACGGGATCGCCAGCAGGGTGAAATGCCCCTCGAAGGCCTCGAACAGGGTCTGCGCGATGGAGGCCATCGAACTGTCCGAGAACCACAGCAGGAACAGGGTCGAACTCAGCCCCAGGGAAATGGCGATCGGCACGCCGACCAGCATCAGGCCGATCACCATGACGAAAAGAAGAAGGACTTCCATTACTCATGCTCCCCTTGCTGGGCGCGGATATTCTCAAGCTCGTCCTCGACCTCATGGCTGGCGACCAGCCGATCGCTCTCACCCCGCCAGATCGCGCCCGCGGCCTGCGCGAAACGCAGCGTCAGCAGCAGCATCGAGATCGGCAGCACGAGGTAAGGGATCGCCTTGGGGATCTTCTCATAGCTCTGCCCCTCGTTGATCAGCGTCTCAAGGAACTTCAGCGGCGCGATCATCGGGATGTCCTGCACCTCGTACCAGCCCTGGCCACGCATCTCGAAATTGAGCCCGGTGGGAAACCAGCGGCCCGTTGTCGGCGGCAGCTCGGCATAAGGCGCCCAGTAATCCCAGGCTCCCTTCAGCAGCATCAGCGCGAACACGAGGCAACAGGTCACCGAAAACAGCGCCATTCCCCGGCGCAGCCCCTGCGGCATCATGTTGAGCAGCGCATCCACCCCCAGATGGGCGCGTTTCTTCACCGCATAGGAGGCGCCCAGCAAAACCAGCCAGCCGAACATGAACACGGTCAGTTCAAGCGCCCACAGGATATTGGAATTGAACAGGTATCGCGCGACGACATTGGCGAATGTCACCATCGTCATCAGACCGAGAAGCGCGGCGATCACCGTCTCCTCTATCCTGTCCGTCGTGCTGTGACGGGTCTGCATCTCTCCCCCTCCCTCTCACCGGGTAAGAAAAGGGCGGGCCATGCGAAACGGCCCGCCCGCCGGTTGCGCCAGTGGCGCAACGCGGTGTTACATGCTGGCGTTGATCGCCTGGGCCGCGTCGATGGTCTCCTGGCCGACGTCGTCCTTGAACTGTTCCCAGACCGGCTTCATGGCCTCGACCCATTTCTCACGCTGCTCGGGCGTCAGCTCGCGCACCTCGCCGCCGGCGTCGATGATCGCCTGCTTGGCCTCCTGGTTGACCTTGGCGGATTCGCTGTTGCGGGTCTGCGTGACCTCGTTGACGATGGTCAGGAACTGCTCGCGCACATCCTCGTCAAGCCCGTTGAGCCAGTCGATATTGGTCACGACCAGGTAGTCGATCACACCGTGGTTGGTCTCGGTGACGCCATCCTGCACCTCGAAGAACTTCTTGCCGTAGATATTCGACCAGGTGTTCTCCTGCCCGTCCACGACACCCTGCTGCAACGCGCCGTAAACCTCGGAAAAGGCCATTTTCTGCGGGCTGCCGCCGATCGCTTCCATCTGCGCGACCAGAACATCCGAGGACTGGACCCGGAACTTCAGGCCCTCGGCGTCGCTCGGCTCGATCAGCGGCACGTTGGCCGACATCTGCTTCATGCCATTGTGCCAGTAGGCCAGCCCCTGAAGGCCGCGGCGCTGCATCGAATCCAGCATGGCCTGGCCGGTTTCCGACGCCTGGAACGCGTCCACCGCTTCGATGTCCTTGAACATGAAGGGCAGGTCGAACAGGCGGAACTGCTTGGTGAACTGCTCGAATTTCGACAGCGACGGTGCGGCCAGCTGCACATCGCCCTGCAACATGGCTTCCAGGACCTTGTTGTCATTGTAGAGCGTCGAATTCGGATAGACTTCCATGCACATCGTGCCGTCCATCTCGTCGTTCACGCGCTGCTCCAGCAACGAGGCAGCGATCCCCTTGGGGTGCTTGTCGGTATTGGTGACGTGGCTGAACTTGACGACGATCTCGCCATCGTCACAGGCCGCGAAAGCGCCGCCAGCGCTGAGGCTCAGGGCCATCGCGGTTGCGGTGGCTGTCAGGAATTTCATGTCAGTCTCCTCCCATTCATTGAGACATTGCAATCAGCGTCTTCAATGACGCGACGCAGGCATGTTTTCGCATACCGGCCATGCGCTCAAGTCAAGAGCCGGAAAAAACAGCAATCCCTGAGAAATTGAAACAATATCAAATACTTGCAATCAAGTTGCGCCCCGCGCCACGATGCTGCGTTACAGCATTGTGCGGCATCCCGCACAGCGCGATTGGGTATTGTGCGGATTTTCGCACACGACTCGGTCCCATCGTCGTCCCGCGCCCGGCCCGCCCTTCATCTGGCCCGAAATACCTCGGGGGGTCCGGGGGGCTGGCCCCCCGGCCTGGCCCGGCAAAGCGCGCTGCGTTCGCACTATCCGCGCCGGAACTCCTCGGGGCGGATGCCATAGCGCGCCAGCTTGTCGTAAAGCGTCTTGCGCGGCAGTTTGAGCACCTTCGCCGCCTCCGACGCCCGCCCGTTCTGACGGCTCAGCGCCGCGATCAGCAAGGATCGCTCCACCCGCGCCATCTGTTCGGCCAGCCCCAGCTCGGCCGCCGCCTGGGTTTCTCCGGGCATGCCCAGCACGAAACGCATCGCCGCGCTCATCAGCGAGCGGGCATTGCCAGGCCAGTCCTGCGCCATCAGCGCCGCCATGTGATCGGGCGCGATTTCCGGCATCGGCAGCCCGGCCTGCTCGGCCGCCAGCGCGACATAGTGGCGAAACAGCACCGGGATGTCCTCGGGCCGCTCGGCCAGCGACGGGATGCGCACCGGCATCACATCCAGCCGGTAGTACAGCTCGGCATGCATCCGCCCGGCTTCGACCTCGGACGCGATGTCGCCGCTCGCGCCCGCGATCACCCGCGCACCCGCGCCCTGCTCGATCCGTTCCAGCAGCGCATATTGCGCCGCGCTCGGCAGCGCCGCCACCTCATCCAGAAACAGGCTGCCCCCGGCAGCGGCGCTCAGCGCGGCGTCCAGCGCCGCAAGATCCAGCGAGGCGGCGGGGCGCTTGACGAAGGGTCCGGTGGCGTCGGGCGACATCAGGTGGATCACTTCGGCCACCTTGGAAATCCCCGCACCCGGCGGGCCGCTGACCAGCACCTCGGCCCGCGTGCGCGCCACCGCGCGCACCCTTGCGCGCAGGTCCTCGGCGATGCGCGAAGTGCCATGCAGCATCCGCGCCGCCGGGTCGCCGGTTTCCAGCTGCGCCTTGAGACGCCGGTTCTCCAGCACCAGCCCGCGGGTTTGCAAGGCCCGGTGCAGCACCGCCAGCAGCGCATCGGGCGCGCAGGGCTTTTCCAGGAAGTCGAACGCGCCTTGCCCCATCGCCTCGACCGCCATCGGGATATCGCCCTCGCCGGTCAGCAGGATCACCGGCAATTCCGCATCGACCTTCTGGGCATGCGCCAGCAGGTGGAACCCGTCGCGCCCCGGCATGCGGATGTCCGACAGGATCACCCCGGTGAATCCCGGCGCGATATGGTCCTTCGCCTCGATGAAGGATCCCGCGGCCAGCGCATCCAGATCCGCCAGTTCCAGCGTCTGGGTCAGGGCCTCGCGCACGGCGGCGTCGTCATCCACCACCAGCACCTTCTGCGGCGTCGCGCTCATGCGGCGTCCTCCCGGTCTTCGTCCTCGTTTTCGGGCCAGCGTTCCAGCTCAACCCGGAACACCGCGCCGCCCTCCTTGGCGTTGCGGCCCCGGATCTCGCCGCCGAAACTCTGCACCAGCCCGTATGAGATCGACAGGCCCAGCCCCATACCCTCCGATCCGCCGACCTCCTTGGTCGTATAGAAGGGGTCGAAGATCTTTTCGGGCTCGTCGATGCCGGGGCCGGTGTCGCTCACCTCGATCGCCACCACCGGGTCCCCCGGCTCGATGGTGATCGTGATGCGCTTTTGCTCGCTTTCGGTCATGGCGTCGGCGGCATTGGAAATCAGGTTCAGCAGGACCTGTCCCAGCCGCACCTCGCCCGCCTGCACCATCACCGGGCCGGCGGGCGGGTGCCATTCCACACCGACGCGGTCGCGTTCAAGCCGGGTCTCGGTCAGTTCCAGCGCCTGTTCGATCACGCTCACCAGATCGACCTTCGCGACGGGTTCGCTTTCGTGGCGGGCAAAGGCGCGCAGGTTGCTGATGATCCGCGCCATCCGCGCCGCCAGATCGGAAATGCGCGACAGGTTCCGCCCGGCCATGTCGGCCTTGCCCTTGCCAAGGAAGGTGGCGCCGTTATCGGCGAACTGGCGTATCGCCATCAGGGGCTGGTTCAGCTCATGGCTGATCCCGGCCGAGATCTGCCCCAGTGCGCTCAGCTTCCCGGCCTGCACGAGGTCGCTTTGCGCCTGTTTCAGCGCGGCCTCGGCCTCCAGCCGTTCGCTTACCTCGCGCCGCAGCGCGAGGTTCGCGCCCGAGAGCTCGGCGGTGCGCTCGTTGACGCGCTGTTCCAGCCGTTCATTGGCCCGCGCCAGGATGCGCCGCCGCTCGGCCGCCTGGAACAGCAGCGCGCCGAAGGCCAGGCAGATCACCGCGAAGACGCTGGCCTGCAGCCCCGCCACCCATTGCGCCTGCGCCACGTCCAGCAGGGCATGACCGGTCATGCCGATCACCGGCAGCTCCCTCGCCAGATGCAATGCGCGCGTCGGCAGGTAGTCGCCCCACTCCATCCGCCACAGCTCATGCCCCGCCACGCGGTCGGCCTCGAAGGCGGGTGCGCGTGCGCGCCCGCGCGGCAACAGCCCCGCGCCACCAGAGCCCGTGCGCCAGAACAACAGCTCCGAGCGGTTCGAGACGAATACCCGCCCCGCCGCATCGGTAAAGAAGACGGCGGGCTGGCCGCCGATCCAGTCCCATTCGAGTTCGGCGATGTCGATCAGCACCACCAGCACGCCGCGTACCTCGCCCTCGCCGGGGCCAAAGGCGGGGGCGGCATAGATATAGGCGCGCTGCCCCGCGCGCCCGTAACGCCCATAGCTCTGCCCAAGCGCGCCATTCAGCGCCCGCTCGAAATAGGGTGTGCCCGTCAGGCGGTCCGGGCTGTCCCCGGCGCGCGCCAGAACCCGCCCCCCCGGATCGGCGTATAACAGCCCCAGCGCCCCGGTCTTGTCGGCGGCATCCAGCAACAGCGCCTGCGCCGCGCGGTTGTCCCCGCCCCGGCGCAACGCGGCCAGCTCGGGATGCTCCGCCATCAGCACCGCCAGCTCCTGGTAACGGCGCAACTGCCCGGTGAACCGGTCCGAAGCCAGCGCCAGGTCCGACGTCGCCTGCTTTTCCAGCTGGTTCAGCGCCTGCCCATAGCCATAGCGCCAGATCCCGCCGGCCAGCAAACCGACCACCAGAACGAACAGCGCGACGACCGCAAGACGTTTTCCCGGCGCATGTGTCATGACGGCCTTTTTAGGCGGTGGCGCGCCCGCTGTCACGCCATCCCGACAGCGCGCCCCAAGGTGATCCCTTGCACGTCGATGCGCGTGTCATAGACCAACAGCTCGACCCCGGCATCGCGCGCCTTTGCAAATGCCGCGCTGTAGGCCGGGTCGATATCGTCCGCCAGCGCGAAGGCCCGCGCATCGCCACGCTGGATCAGATAGAACATCACCGCCCTGTGGCCGTCGCGCGCCATCTGCGCCAGTTCGCCCAGATGCCGCGTGCCGCGCGCCGTCACGCTGTCGGGAAACTCGGCCAGACCCGGCTCGCGCATCAACGTGACCGATTTCACCTCCACATAGGCGTCGCGCCGCCCCGCGCCCTCGAGCAGGAAATCGACCCGGCTGCCTTGCCCGTATTTCACTTCGGCGCGCAGCCGCTCATACCCGGCCAGTTCCGGCACCTCGCCCGCCTCCAGCGCCGCGCGCAGCGCGCGGTTGGGCAGCATCGTGTCGACCCCGGTGAATTGCCCCTCGCCATGCTCCACCAGACGCCAGCCATATCTCAGCTTCTTTCGCGGATCGTCATTGCGCTCCACCCAGATCCGCATCCCCGGCTCGGCAAGCCCGGTCATCGCGCCGGGATTGGCGCAGTGGCAGACCACCTCCTGCCCGTCCTGCAACCTGATATCGGCCAGGAAACGCTTGTAGCGGCGGATCAGCACGGCAGGCTCAAGAGGGGTTTGAAAGCGCATGGCGACGGGCCTATACCGATCCTCATATCGCTGCAAGGAGCGCGCCATGCCCAACCCCACCGCCGCCATGCTGGTCATCGGAGACGAAATTCTTTCGGGACGCACCCGCGATTCCAACATGTATCACCTCGCCGGCGAACTGACCCGTGTCGGCATCGACCTCGCCGAGGTGCGTGTCGTCAGCGACGACGCCGATGCGATCACGGGCGCGGTGCGTGCGCTCAGCGACGGATTCGACATGGTCTTCACCTCAGGCGGAATCGGCCCCACCCATGACGACATCACCGCCGAAAACGTCGCCCGCGCCTTCGGCGTGCCCATATCCGTGCGCGATGATGCCCGCGCTCTGCTCGCCGCGCATTACGCGCGCTCGGGCACCGAACTCAACGAATCCCGCCTGCGCATGGCCCGCATCCCCGATGGCGCCACCCTGATCGACAACCCGATCAGTGCCGCTCCCGGATTCACGCTGGGGAATGTGCATGTCATGGCCGGTGTGCCCACGATCTTCGAGGCGATGCTCGCCTCGATCCTGCCCACCCTGGTCGGGGGTGCGCCGCTCCTGTCGCAATCGCTCCAGATCTTTCGCGGCGAAGGCGACATCGCCGGGCCGCTCAGCGAGCTTGCCGCGCGCTACCCAGATCTCGGGATCGGCTGCTACCCGTTCCAGCGCGACGGCGCCTTCGGCGCCCAGGTGGTGATCCGCGGTCAGGATGGGGGGCGCGTCGATGCCGCCATCGCCGAACTGAACGCGATGTTCCCCGCATGACCCCCTCGCAGCTTTACGCCGTGGTCGAGGCCACATGGCCCGCCGCCCAGACCGTTGAACGCGGCTGCTGGACCATCCGCGACGGGCAGGGCGGCGGCAAACGGGTCTCCGCCGCCACCGCCCGCACGGACGCCATCACCGCCGCCGACCTGCCCGCCGCAGAATCCGCGATGCGCGCCCTTGGGCAGACCCCGCTCTTCATGATCCGCGCGGGCGACGAGGCGCTCGATACCCTGCTGGCGGGCGCGGGCTACGGGGTGATCGACCCCGTGAATATCCATCTCGCTCCGGTTTCCGAGCTGAACGCGCCGCAACCCCATTCCACCAGCTTCGCCATCTGGGAACCGCTGGCGATCCAGATCGACATGTGGGCGACGGGCGGCATCGGTCCCGACCGCGTCGCGGTGATGCGCCGCGCGCAATGCCCGAAAACCTCGATCCTGGCGCGCGACGGGCAACGCGCAGCCGCCACCGCCTATGTCGGCCTGCATGACGGGGTCGCCATGGTCCATGCTCTCGAAGTGACCCCCCATTGCCGCCGGCGGGGCATGGGGCGGCGGGTCATGCTCCGGGCTGCCGCCTGGGCGCGCGAGAACGGCGCAACCCATATCGCCGCTGTCTGCACGCAAGAGAACGCCGCCGCGAATGCGCTCTATGCTTCCCTCGGGATGGCGCTTGTGGGACAGTATCACTACCGTATCAAGGAGGAGGCCGGACCCACATGAGCAACACCGACAGCCCGACCGCGCTCGACCTGCAGATGGTCGACCCGCTGCCCGAGGCCACGCAGAAATATTTCGACATCTGCCAGGACAAGCTGGGCATGGTGCCCAACGTGCTCAGGGCCTATGCCTTCGATATCGACAAGCTCAATGCCTTTTCGGCGATCTACAACGACCTGATGCTGGCCGATAGCGGCGTCAGCAAACTGGAACGCGAGATGATCGCGGTGGTGGTCAGCTCGATCAATCGCTGCTGGTATTGTCAGGTCGCCCACGGCGCGGCAGTGCGAGAGCTTTCCGGCAAGCCCGAACTCGGCGAGGCCATGGTGATGAACTGGCGCGCCGCCGATCTCGACGCCCGCCAGACAGCGATGCTCGCCTTTGCCGAGAAGATCACGCGCGCCAGCGCCGAAATCACCGAGGCCGATCGTCAGGCCCTGCGCGATGCCGGTTTCAGTGATCGCGACATCTGGGATATCGCCAATGTCGCCGGGTTCTTCAACATGACCAACCGCGTCGCCAGCGCCACCGGGATGCAACCCAACGCCGATTACCACGCGCAAGCCCGCTAAGCGCGATGTCATTGCGCCTGACCCTCATTGCCCTTGCGATGACGCTTGCGCCACCGATGGCGCGGGCGGTCGATCTGACGATTCCCGGCAGCGCCGCTATGACGCGCGAGATCGTCGAGGAGGCGGGCAGCTATCGTCTGCCGGTCGGGCCTTATTCCGACGGCCTGGTCTATAGCTTCCGGGTCGAAGGCGCGATCGTGCAACAGGCCTGGCGGATCGAGGCGCAGGGCATGACCACGCTGCAGATCCTTGCGCCGATGCGCCAGCAACTCGTCGATGCCGGGTTCGAGATCCTTTTTGAATGCACGGCCCCGACCTGCGGCGGCTTCGATTTCCGTTTCAACACGCGGGTCATGGCCGCTCCCGACATGTTCGTCGATCTGCTAGATTTCCGTTTCCTCTCGGCGCGCCGCAACGGCCAGGACAATGGTGCCGATTACGTCACGCTTCTGGTCAGCCGCGCCAATGACTCCGGCTATGTCCAGATCATCCAGGCCGGAGGTGAACAGATCGAGGTGGCCGACACCCCCACCGCGCCCGCCGCCGGGTCAGGTTCCGCTCCGCCGGTCGCACCCGGCGCGGCGCCGCTCTCGGATCAACCGCTTGCGCAGGCGCTGCTCGACCGGGGCCATGTGATCCTGTCGGACCTCGACTTTGAAACCGGCTCCTCGGCACTGGGCGCGGGGCCCTTTGCCTCGCTTCGCGCGCTCGCGGATTTTCTCAATGCCGATTCCGCACGCCGGGTGGCGCTGGTGGGGCATACCGACACCGTCGGCGGGCTCGAACCCAACATCGCCCTGTCTCGTGAACGCGCCGCCTCGGTTCTTTCGCGCCTTGCCGAAGACTACCAGGTGCCGCGCGCTCAGATGGACGCCGAGGGCGCGGGTTACCTCGCACCGATCGCCTCGAACCGTTCCGATCACGGGCGTGAATCCAATCGCCGGGTCGAGGTGGTTTTGCTGCGCAGCGAGTGACCCGCGAAGGGGCGTTTTGGGGGTTTGTACAAAATGGTCCGGCGGATGCGCGAGTTCTGTGCAAAACCGGCGTACAAAACGGACGTTTTGTACAGTGTTCAGCCGCGCGTTCGCTGCGGGATCAGCTGCTGTGCGATGCCTGCAAAGAGCAGGTAGAAACTGGTCAGGACCAGCCCCCAATGCGCCCAGCTTTCCGGGTGGAAATCGACCCAGGCGGCCCATCCGGCAAAAAAGGTCCATGCAAACGCCACCGGCAACGAGAGGGCTCGCCAGCGCTCGGTCCGCACGGGATGAATGAACTTCAGCGGCAGGAACATCGCCACCGACAGCGCCGTGACCAGGATCAGGATTAACCAGACCGGCGGCTGCACGGCGAACATGACAAGCACCGCCATCTGCCAGCAACCTGGGAATCCGGAAAAGGAATTATCCTTTGTTTTCATGTTCGTATCGGCGAAATAGAGCGCGCTTGCATAAGTGATGATGATGATCACCACCCATCCCGTCCAGCCCGCAAGCAGGTCGGATTTGAACAATGCAAAGGCCGGGATGAAGACGTAGGTGAGGTAGTCGATGATCAGATCCAGCAGCACCCCGTCAAAGCGCGGCGCGTTGTCCCAGACCATGTAGCGACGTGCCAGCGGCCCGTCCACGCCATCCACCGCGAAGGCCACCACGAGCCACAGGAACATCAGATCCCATTTTGCCTCGGTCGCCGCCAACAGCGCCAGCATCGCGAACACCGCCCCCGACGCCGTCAGGAAATGAACCAGCAATGCCTTTGAATTCAATACCATACAGCTTTTCTCGCTCAATCAGTTCGTCAACGTAAGCGGCCTTTGGGATGCGCCATATCATAGACTTCCAGCAACCTGCCAGTATCGACAGCCGTATAGGCCTGCGTGGTCGACAGCGACGCATGCCCCAATAACTCCTGGATCGCCCGCAGGTCTCCGCCCGCGTTCAGAAGATGGGTTGCAAAGCTGTGGCGCATCGCATGCGGCGTGGCGCTGGCGGGCAGGCCAAGCTGATTGCGCGTCGCCTCGGTCACCTTCTGCACGCTGCGCGGGTTCAAGGCACCGCCCCGCACCCCACGAAACAAGGGCTTTCCCGGCTCCAAGTCGAAGGGGCAAAGACCGACATACCGCGCCACGGCATCGCGCGCCGGGGCGATCACCGGCACGACGCGCTCCTTGCCGCCCTTGCCGACAATGCGCAGTGCGTCACCGATGGGAAGGACATCGCAGGTCAGGCCAAGCGCCTCGGAAATCCGCAGCCCGCAGCCGTAAAGCAGCGTCACGACAGCTTGGTCGCGCGCGGCGATCCACGGATTTTCCGACTGCATTTCAAGGGTTTCGATCATGTCGCGCGCCGCGTCGGGCGCCAACGGTCGGGGCAGCTTGCGCTGGAATTTCGGTGCGCGTGCCGACAGGACAGCGGTGGCGTCGAACCCTTCGCGCTCGGACAGCCAGCGATAGAAGCTCTTGACGGCCGACAGCTTGCGCGCCAGCGACCGCGGCCCCACGTCGCGTCCGCGGGTAAAGGCCATCCAACTGCGCATGTCGCTGATTTCGATGGCGCTGAGTGCGCCAAGTCCTTGGGATTCGCCCTTGTGCTCGGTCATGAAGGACAGGAAACCCGCCACATCTCGCCCATAGGCATCCAGCGTGTTTTCGGATGCGCCTTTCAGCGCCTTCTGGGCTTTCAGCCAACCCTCGAGCGCGTCGCGGGCGGCCGCGCTGATCATGACAGCCAGCGGCGCATCGTGCGTTCAAAGATACCCGCGAAAAAGGTCAGCAAATCAGTGCCTTGTTGCGGGCTGAACTGATGCGGGTCCTCGGCGCCCATGGCCAGCATGCCCGGCAGGCGGCCATTGCCGAAATCAAGAAGCAGGCACGCCTCGGAACGCACATAGCCCGCGTCCGGCCCGTAAACCCGTGCGTCGCCTTCGCTGATCTGGCGAAGCGTCACCGGGCGCGGCAGGCTGTTGCGCCCGTCGCTGAGATATGAGGCAATGAAACCCGGCTGGGCCACCGACAAGACGCCGCCAAGGCGGCTTACCGTGGGGTCGGCCTCGTCCTGCACGGATTCCAGCACAAGTTTCATGCTGTCCACCCGAAGGATTTCAGCGACCTCGCCACTCAGGTCGCGCAGGAAAACCTCGAACTCGACAGGGTCCAGCATCCGCAAGATCGCGCGATGCACCTGGTTCGTGCCGGCCAGATTGTCATATGCGGCGGCGATGACCGAGCGGTGCGTATCCTCGAGCCGGTCCAGACGCGCTTCAAGACGCTCCATCGCAATGCCGCGAAGATCGACGATATTGCCGCCCATGGCGCGCTCGTTCGCGGCAATAAGAGCCCGCATAAGATCTTGATCTTCAAGGATAACATCGGGCTGCGCGATGATGCGCTCGCGCAGGTTGTCGTCCATCAGGGGCTTGCCGCTCATACTGGCCTCGGTCTTGTTTTGACGGTTTATAACACGGTTTACAGGATTTTCTGCCCGGTTTTTTCCCAATCCTTCAGGAAGGTTTCGAGCCCCTTGTCGGTCAGCGGATGGGCCGCCATCTTCTTGATCACATCGGGCGGCGCGGTCATCACATCGGCCCCGATCTGTGCCGATTGAAAGGCATGGTTCACGGTGCGGATCGAGGCCGCCAGGATCTGCGTGTCAAAGCCGTAATTGTCATAGATCTGGCGGATGTCGGCGATCACTTCCATCCCGTCGAGGTTGATATCGTCCAGCCGGCCGATGAACGGGCTGATGAAGGTCGCGCCCGCCTTGGCCGCCAGAAGCGCCTGGTTGGCCGAGAAGCACAGCGTGACATTGACCATCTGGCCTTCGTCGGAAAGCACCTTGCAGGCCTTGAGCCCGTCCCAGGTCAGCGGCACCTTGACGGCGATATTGTCGGCGATCTTGGCCAGTTTGCGCCCTTCGGCGATCATCGCGTCCGCCTCCAGCGCGACGACCTCGGCACTGACCGGACCATCGACCATCTCGGCGATTTCCTTGGTCACTTCAAGGATATCACGACCCGACTTCAGAATCAGCGAGGGGTTGGTGGTGACGCCGTCGACCATGCCCAATTCGTTCAGTTCGGCAATTGCGTCGACTTCGGCGGTATCTACGAAGAATTTCATGTCGGGAATCCCTTGGCGCGGGTTGGGGTTTTTCATCCCAGCGTTTACCCCATAGAGTGCGCTGCCGAAACCCCTGACATGGAGCCAAGGGACGTGTCGTCATCCTGCAAGGACTTTTTCATTGAGAATGAGCTGGTGGCGGTGCTGACGACGCAGCCGCTGGACCGTCTGCTGGATTACCGCGCGCCCGAGGGCGGATGCCATGCCGGGGCCTTTGTCGAGGTACCGCTGGGGCCGCGCAAGGTGCTCGGGGTCGTCTGGGGCGCGGGACGCGGGGATTTCGACATCGCCAAGATCCGTCAGGTGATCCGCGTGCTGGATGTTGCGCCGATGCGGGCCGAAATGCAGGACTTTCTTCGCCGCGCCGCCGATTACACGCTGACGCCCATGCCGGCCATGTTGCGTCTGGCCACCCGTGCGCCTGGCCTGTCCAACCCGCCTTCGATGCAGAAGATCTATCGGCACGGGCGCATGATGCCTGCGCGGATGACGGATGCGCGCAAACGGGTGCTGGCAGTGCTTGAGGACTACGGCGGGCTGGCCTTCACACTGGGGGAACTGGCGGAGCAGGCGGGTGTCACGCCGTCGGTGATCAAGGGGCTGGTCGGGCAGGGCGCCGTGCTGGAAGAGGATTGCCCGCGCGATCTTCCGTTTCCCTGGCTTGATCCGGACCGCGGCGGAAAAGCGCTGACCGAGGATCAGGCCAATGCCGCTGAGGTGCTGCGCGATGCCATTCGCGGTGGCGATTACGGCACCACACTGCTGCGCGGCGTGACCGGTTCTGGCAAGACCGAGGTTTATCTGGAAGCGGTGGCTGAAACCCTGAAGGGGCGGCGCCAGGCGTTGGTCTTGTTGCCCGAGATCGCGCTGACATCCGAGTTCATCACGCGTATCGAGGCGCGGTTCGGTGCCAAGCCGGCGGAATGGCATTCGGGTGTCACCATGACCGAGCGGCGCCGCACCTGGAAGATGGTAGGCGAGGGTGGCGCGCAAGTGGTGGTGGGCGCGCGCTCGGCGCTGTTCCTTCCATTCCGGGACCTCGGGCTGATCGTTGTCGATGAAGAACACGACAATTCCTACAAGCAGGAAGACGGGGTGCTTTACAACGCGCGTGACATGGCAGTGCTGCGCGCATCGATCTGCGGGGCGCAGGTGGTGCTGGCCTCGGCGACGCCGTCGCTGGAAAGCTGGGCCAACGCAGAGGCCGGAAAGTATCGCCGCCTCGATCTGAAGGCGCGGTTCGGGCCTGCTGTTATGCCCGAAATGCGCGCCATCGACATGCGTTGCGAGACCCTGCCGTCAAGCCGCTGGATTTCACCCAGCCTGCAGGCCGCTGTAAATGCGCGAATCGCGCGGGGGGAACAGGCGCTCTTGTTCATCAACCGGCGCGGCTATGCGCCGGTCACGCTTTGCCGGGCCTGCGGACATCAGATCGGGTGCGATCACTGCGATGCGCGCATGGTCGAGCACCGTTTTCAAAAGCGCCTGGTGTGCCACCAGTGCGGCGAGACCAAACCGGTGCCGCAAACCTGTCCTTCCTGCGGGGCCGAGGACCGGCTGGCCGCGGTCGGTCCCGGTGTCGAGCGGCTGACGGAAGAGGCGCAGGCGCTGTTCCCGGACGCCCGGATCGCCACGCTCAGTTCGGATATGTTCGGCTCAGCCCGCGCACTCAAGGAACAGATCAGGGAGATCGCCGAGGGCGACACGGATATCGTGATCGGCACGCAGCTGGTCGCCAAGGGGCACAATTTCCCGCGTCTGACGCTGGTGGGTGTGATCGACGCGGATCTGGGCCTTCAGGGGTCGGACCTGCGGGCAGCCGAGCGAACGTTCCAGCTCATGCGACAGGTGGCCGGGCGCGCGGGACGCGCCGAGGCGCGCGGTGCGGCGCTGTTACAGACCTTTCAGCCCGAACATCCCGTGATCCGCGCGATCCTGTCGGGCAACGAGGAAGGCTTCTGGCGCGCCGAAGCGGACGAGCGCCGCCATGCGGGGGTCCCGCCCTTCGGACGCATGGCCGGAATCATCCTCTCATCGCCCGATGCGCAACAGGTCTTCGACTTCGCGGCCGAGCTGGCGCGGCGCGATGCTCCTGTGCGCGCCATCGGTGCGCAGGTATTCGGTCCCGCGCCCGCCCCGATCGCGCGCATCCGGGGCCGTCACCGGGTGCGTCTGCTGGTCAAGGCGCCCAAGGGCGTCGCGCTCCAGGGGGCGTTGGCGAAATGGGTCGGCCAGCTGAAGATACCCGCTCAATTGCGTCTGAGCATCGATATCGACCCGCAAAGCTTCTACTGAACCAGCGCGATCAGTAGCCGGCCTTTCGGTCCACCAGGTAGAGGAAAGGTTCACCGGCCTCGCCTCGCCGGATATTCTCGGCGATGACACGCGACGCGGATGCGGGCCGCGTTTCGGACGCGATATGCGGCGTGACGGTAACGTTGTCATGCGCCCAGAACGGGTGATTGGCGGGCAGGGGCTCCTCGCGGAACACATCGAGCGTGGCATGGCCGATCTGTCCGGTCTCTAGCGCCTTTAGCAATGCGTCGTCGTCGATAAGCGGGCCACGCCCGGGGTTGATGATGACCGCGCCTTGCGGAAGTCGCGCCAGAGCAGCGGCGTCGATCACGTTCTCGGTCTCAGGCGTCAGTGGCAGAAGAAGGATCAGGATCTGCGCCGTTTCAAGTGCCATTTCCAACCCGTCATCGCCCGAGAGACAGGTAATCGAGTCGACGGATTTCGGTGTCCTGCTCCAGCCAGTCACGGGGAAGCCCAACCCCGCCAGTGCCTCTCCGCAGGCCTGACCCAAGGCACCAAGACCCAGGATCGTGACGGGGCGGTCGCAGGCCAGGGGCGGCACCTCCTTGCGCCATTTGCCGTCCTGATGGAGCACGTGCAGATCGGTGTTGAGGTGATGGCGCAATGTTTGGCCCGTGACCCATTCCACCATGCCGCGCGTCAGCCCCTCGTCGACCATTCGCGCCAGCGGCTGTGTCAGGGTTTCATTGTCCACCACGTCCTCGACCCCGGCCCAGAGGTTCAGAACCGCCTTGGTGCGGGTGTAGGGCGTGAAGTCCTGCACATCGCCGTTGGGGGCGTAGATGATGTAATCCACCTCTTCGGGTTTCATTTCGGTCGCAAGGTTCACATCGTTCAGCCCGGCCTCGGCAAAGGCGGCTCTGAGGGGCTGTTCATATGTGACCCACCGCTCGGGACGGGCGGCGAAAAGGATATTGAGAGACATCAGACTACCTTGGTTTGTGAATATGAGCGCTTTGCACGAGGCCGAAACCGATCATGAGGACCAGCATGGCCGAGCCGCCGTAACTGACAAGCGGAAGCGGCACGCCGACGACGGGCGCAAGACCCATGACCATCGACATGTTGACGGCGAAGAAAAGGAAAAATGTCGAGGCCACGCCCAGTGTCAGCAGTGACGAGAACCTGTCCCGGTTCTTGAGCGCGGAGGCAATGCAAAAGACGAGGACAAGCGTATAGAGCCCCAAGAGTGAGACCCCGCCGATAAAGCCCAACTCTTCGGCGAGGGTCGTGAATATGAAATCGGTGTGCTTTTCCGGCAGGAAGTTCAGCCGCGATTGCGTGCCTTGCATGAAGCCGCGCCCTGTCCAGCCGCCAGATCCGAGCGCGATCTTGGACTGGGTGATGTGATAGCCCGCCCCAAGCGGGTCGGACGAGGGATCAAGGAACGTGTCGATCCGGCGGAACTGATAGTTTGCCAGCATTTGCCAGTCGGTCCCGCGGCTTTGAAATACCGCCGTGATCAGCCCGACCGAGAATGCGATCACCGTTGCGAAATATGCCCAATGGACACCCGCAAGGAACATCATCACCCCACCGGTTGCGATCAGTAGAATCGATGTTCCAAGATCAGGTTGCCGCAGCACCAACGTCACCGGGAGCAGGATCAGCGCCATCGGCGCCAGCACCCAAAGCGGACGTGAAACACGGTTGAGGGGCAGCCAGTCGTAGTAGGCCGCAAGCACGATCACCAGCGTGACCTTCATCAACTCCGACGGTTGCAGGCGCATGAATCCAAGGTCAATCCAGCGTTGCGCACCCATTCCCACGGTTCCGAAGAATTCGACCAGCACCAGTAGAATCAGCGACACCGCATAGATCAGCATCGACATGTTTCGCCAGAACCAGATCGGGATCATGGCAACAATCAGCATCGTGACGAAGCCGAGCGCATAGCGTTTCATCTGCGGTTCGGCCCAGGGTGTGAACGAGCCGCCTGCAACCGAATAGAGCATCAGGAAGCCGATACCGGCGACTGCCGTCAACAGGATCGCCAGCGGCCAGTTCAGATAGAGCACCTTGCGCAGCCCGGTCGGGGTCGTCTTGACGCTGTATTCAAGATAGCTCATGCGCGATCGCTCCCGTCCGGGGCGCCTTTCGGGCGGGTGCGGCGCAGTTCTTCCTGTTGAGTGCTGATGCGCCCGCGATCCTTGGCCGGGTAGGCGCTCAGCGGCGGGTCGCCATCGTAAAGTGCCTGAAGCGTGATGTCGCGGGCGATCGGGGCGGCCGCTGTCGATCCTCCGCCGCCATGCTCGACCACGACGGCCACCGCGTATTTCGGATTGTCGTAAGGCGCGAAATTCACGAACAGCGCGTGGTCGCGACGTTCCCAAGGCAGATCGGCATTGCTGGTGACGCCGCGGGCGCGTTCGGCGGCAGTGATATTGCGCACCTGGCTTGTCCCCGTCTTGCCCGCGAGCCGGAAGGCATCCTCGATGATGCGGCTCGAATAGGCAGTGCCGCGCCGGTCATTAGAAACCGCGAACATCGCTTTGCGTACCTCGCGCAGGGTGTTCTCGTTCAAGCCCAGGTCCTCACCGCGTCCAGTCGGTTGCTCCACCCCGTCGATCGACTTGATCAGGCGGGGTGTGACGTTGCGATTTGTGGCCAGTCGCGCCGTCATCACGGCCAGTTGCAATGGCGAGGCCAGCACGAACCCCTGCCCGATGGAGGCGTTGACGCTGTCGCCGATCACCCATTCCTGTCCACGATTGGCCAGCTTCCATTCCTTCGTGGGCATCAGCCCCGCCGCCACAGAGGTCAGCGGCAGGTCGTGTTGCACGCCAAGACCGAGCCGGCGGGCCATTTCGCTGATCTTCTCGACCCCTGTCCGCAAGGCCATTTCGTAAAAATAGACATCGCAGCTTTCGCGTAGCGCGCGGTGCAGGTCGACATTGCCGTGGCCTGCGCGCTTCCAGCAATGAAAACGGCGACCACTGACTTCCATGTGGCCGGGGCAATAGACTGTTTCGCCGAGGTCCGCCTTGTCGTCTTCGAGTGCGGCCAGCGCGGTGACCATCTTGAAGACCGAGCCGGGCGGATAGAGCCCCTGCACGGCCTTGTTGGGAAGCGGGCGATACTTGTTCTCGAGCAGCGCCCGGTAATTCGCCACTGAAATGCCGCGCACGAAAAGGTTGGGATCGAAACTGGGCGCAGAAGCGCAGGTCAGAAGATCGCCGGTATCGCAGTCGATGACCACGGCTGCGGCGCTTTCCTTTGCCAGCCGGGCATGGACATAGGATTGCAGGGAATTGTCGATGGTGATCTGAAGATCGGCGCCGGCCTGGCCCTCGCGGCGGTCAAGTTCACGCATGACGCGACCTGCGGCGTTTACCTCGACCCGCTTGCTGCCGGCCTTGCCGCGCAAGAGGTCCTCTTGGCGGGCCTCAAGCCCGATCTTGCCGATCTGGAACCGGGGGATCAGCAGCAGCTGACTTGGCGCGTCGATATTCTCGAGATCCCGGTCACTGACCGGACCGACATAACCGACGAGATGAGCATAGTCCCGCCCTTGCGGGTAGCGGCGCGACAGCCCGACTTCGGGGGTGACGCCCGGCAGGGCAGGGGTGTTCACCGCGACGCGACTGATATCGCCCCACGTCACGCGGTCAGCGACCGTCACGGGGGTGTCGCCGCGCAATTCGCGCAGGTCGCGGCGGGCGCGTTCCAGCTCCCCGGGGTCCAGTTCGACCAGCCGCGCGAGGCGCGCGATAACCTCATCCACGTCGCCCGCCTCTTCGCGCACCATCGTGATGCGGTAGCTGGGCACGTTCTCCGCCACGACGGCGCCGTTGCGGTCGAAGATGCGTCCGCGCGCAGGCGGTATCAGGCGAATGTTGATCCGGTTCTCGTCGGCAAGCAGGCGGAACTGATCGGCCTGATCTACCTGCATGAAGCGCATCCTGAGAGCCAGGGCGCCGACGAACGTCGCCTGCGCGCCGCCGATGATCAATCCGCGCCGGGTGATACGGCGCTGGCTTTCGGCATTGTCACGGGTCGGGCGTCTCATGTCCGGCTTCCCAATGCGTCGATGTCGCCCGGGGCGATCTTGCGTACGCCGAAGACGGCCTTGGAGACGATCGCGACCAAAGGATAGACCAGAAGCGTCGCGATCACCTGCATGAGACTCAGGCCAAGCGGTGCCTGGTCGACCATCATCAAGGCCAAAATGACGCGATAGCCAAGCATCATGACGAAGAGTGTCGTGGCGACGCTCAACCACTCGACCGCGAATGTCAGGTCGCGAAGACCGGGCTCACGCGCGCGCAGAGCCTGGTTTCCCAGCAAGACGATCGCCGCCCAAAGGCCCGGCGGACGTTGAAACAACAAGTCAGCCAGCAAGAAGACAGCGGCAATCAGCAGCGGTGGAACATAATCTGGACGCCGCAGCAGCCAGGCGAATGTCAGCGCCAGCATCACGTCCGGTCCGGCCCATCCGCGCGGCAGGGTTTCCAGCGGCAGCAGGTGCAGGAAAATCAGTGCAAGGCACAAGGCAACATAAAGAAGGCGCATGAGCCAGCGGTTATGACGCTTGCGTTCAGCCATTTCCGGCCTCCGGGGGCTCGTCCGCCGTGGGAATATCCGGTGTGCCCTGCGGGTCCGGCCCGCCCGATGTTTCGGGCAGGATCACAGGTGCGATCAGATTGCCGGGGTCGTTGATGTTTTCGTGTTCGTAACTGCGCAGCACGCGGAGGAACTCCAGCCGCTCGTAATCGGCAGCAAGGCGCACGCGCATCCTTCCGCCGGGGTCCTGCGCAAGCTGACCGACCAGCAATCCGGCCGGGAACACTCCGCCATCGCCAGAGGTCATCACCCTGTCGCCGGGGCGAACGCGGTCCGGCGCTTCGATGAAATCGACATAGGGCACCGCGGAATTGTCGCCCATCAGCAGTGCGCGTTGACCCGAGGGTTGAATGGTTACCGGTATCCGGCTGGACGTGTCGGTCAACAACACGACGCGCGACGTGGCGCGCCCGACGCCCGCGATCCGTCCGACCAGCCCCAAACCGTCCATTGCGGCCCAGCCATCGACGATCCCGTCGCGGCTGCCGACATTGATCAGCACGGACTGGCGGAAGGGCGACCCGCTGTCGGCCATCACCACGCCGGTCACATAGGTCAGGCGCGGATCAAGTTGCACGTTGTTGAGATCGAGCAGACGCGCGTTCTCCTGTTCAAGCTGCAGCGCGGCCTCTTTCCAGGCCTTCATCTGCTGCAGCTCTCGCCGCAATTCCTGGTTCTGCTGGTAGATTCGCTGATAGCTCTGGAAATCGCGCAGGATGTTCACGGTTGCCGTGACCGGCGCCATTGCCCAATCGAAATTGGGCACGACCCGGTCAACCACCTGCGCGCGAAAGCGTTCGACCCGCGGGCTGTCGATCCGCCACAGCAGGAACAGGCCGAGCAGGCACAGCAACAGAACACCCAGCATCAAGCGCTTGAGCGGGCCGGTGTAGTCCTCGGACTGTGCACGGTCCTTTGCCAACGTTCTCCCCTTCAGGGCAAAGGGTGGTCGGTTCAGCTGTCGTAGTCAATCGCGTGGCGGAGCTGTTTCTCGAACTCCAGCGCCTTGCCGGTGCCAAGGGCCACGCAATTCAGGCTGTCATCCGCGATCGACACGGCGAGGCCGGTCTGCTCGCGCAGAGCCAGATCGAGGTCACCCAAGAGCGCACCGCCCCCGGTCAGCATGACGCCGCGATCCACGATATCGGCAGCCAGATCCGGCGGCGTGGCTTCGAGCGCGGTCATCACCGCCTCACAGATCGCCTGCACCGGTTCGGCGAGTGCCTCGGCCACCTGGGCTTGGCTGATCTCGGTTTCCTTGGGCACGCCGTTCAAAAGGTCGCGACCACGGATTTTCATCGACGCGCCGCGCCCGTCATCGGGCATCCGGGCCGTCCCGATCGAGGTCTTGATGCGTTCGGCCGTGGATTCACCCACCAGAAGGTTCTGTTGGCGACGCAGGTAACTGATGATCGCTTCGTCCATCCGGTCACCGCCGACCCGCACCGAGCGGGCATAGACGATATCGCCAAGCGACAGGACGGCGACCTCGGTCGTGCCGCCGCCGATATCGACCACCATCGAACCGGTGGGATCGGTGATCGGCATTCCCGCGCCGATTGCGGCGGCAATGGGTTCGGCGACAAGGCCCGCGCGCCGCGCGCCCGCCGAAAGAACCGACTGGCGGATTGCCCGCTTTTCAACCGGGGTCGCGCCATGCGGCACGCAGACGATGATCTTGGGCTTGGAGAAGGTGGTCCGCTTGTGAACCTTTCGGATGAAGTGCTTTATCATCGCCTCGGCCGTGTCGAAGTCGGCGATGACACCTTCGCGCATCGGGCGGATCGCCTCGATGCTGCCGGGGGTGCGCCCAAGCATCAGCTTGGCGTCTTCGCCCACGGCCAGGACTTTCTTTACCCCGTCCTTGACATGATAGGCCACCACCGAAGGTTCGGACAGGATAATGCCGCGACCCTTGACGTAAACCAGCGTATTCGCAGTGCCCAGGTCGATAGCCATGTCCGAAGAGAACAGGCCGGGGATGTTTTGAAAGATGGCCATTTGCGTCGTTTTCCAGTCATCCAATGAGTCATTGGGCCCGCGACTCGAACGGTCGGGACCGGCTGCCCTTATAGTTCGCCACCGCAAGCGGTGAAAGGGGGACTTTCAGTCGCGTAAGCGCCATGTCGCCGGAGGGTAGGGGAATGGTGCTGCTGGGGAGGATTGAACTCCCGACCTCACCCTTACCAAGGGTGCGCTCTACCACTGAGCTACAGCAGCACATTGTGGCGCGCTGCTTAGACGCTAATTGGGATCGGCGCAAGCCGAATCTGGACGCTTTTCAAGCCCTGCTATAGACAGGGAGAATGAACAGCAAAGACCCCCAAAAGAAGGCCGACAAAGCGGCGCAAAGCCGCGAGGATCGGCTCAAGTCAGCCTTGAAGGCCAACCTTGCTCGGCGTAAGGCGCAGATGCGTGCCCGGTCGGGCGACGCGGCGGCAGGCAAGCCCGAGGACAAGGACTAGAGCAGATGGACTCCATAATCGTTACGGGCAATGGCCCGCTTAAAGGCCAGATCCCGATCGCCGGGGCCAAGAACGCCTGTCTCACGCTGATGCCGGCGACGCTTCTGAGCGACGAGCCGCTGACCCTGACCAACGCGCCACGGCTGAGCGACATAAAGACCATGTCGGCGCTGCTTGAATCGCTTGGTGCCGAGGTATCGCAATTGCAGGACGGCAAGGTTCTGGTCATGTCCAGCCATGCGCTCTCGAGCCATGTTGCCGACTACGACATCGTGCGCAAGATGCGCGCGTCCATCCTTGTGCTGGGGCCGATGCTGGCGCGTGACGGTCATGCCGTGGTGTCGCTGCCCGGTGGATGCGCCATCGGGGCGCGGCCGGTCGATCTGCACCTGCGCGCCCTGGAAGCCATGGGCGCGGAACTGGAGCTGAAGGAAGGCTATGTCCACGCCAAGGCGCCGAACGGCCTCAAGGGCGGCACGGTCGATTTTCCGCTGGTGTCGGTCGGCGCGACCGAGAACGCGTTGATGGCCGCCACGCTGGCAAAGGGCACCACGGTTCTCAAGAACGCCGCGCGCGAACCCGAGATTGTCGATCTGGCCGACTGCCTGCGCCGCATGGGTGCCCAGATCGAAGGTGACGGCACCGGCACGATCACGATCCAGGGTGTCGATCGGCTGGGCGGGGCCACCCACCCGGTCGTGGCCGACCGGATCGAACTCGGGACCTACATGCTGGCCCCGGCGATCTGTGGTGGCGAGGTCGAATGCCTGGGCGGTCGGATCAACCTTGTCGGAGCATTCTGCGAGAAGCTCGACGCGGCAGGGATTGACGTGAGCGAGACCGACAAGGGCATCAAGGTCAGCCGCAAGAACGGGCGTGTGAAATCCGTCGATGTCACGACCGAGCCTTTCCCCGGTTTCCCGACTGACCTTCAGGCGCAGATGATGGCGTTGATGTGCACCGCCGACGGGACGAGTGTGCTAGAAGAAAAGATCTTCGAGAACCGGTTCATGCATGCGCCGGAACTGATGCGCATGGGTGCGCACATCGACGTACATGGCGGCACTGCCACGGTAACCGGTGTCGAGCGGTTGAAAGGGGCGCCGGTGATGGCGACCGATCTGCGCGCCAGTGTCTCGTTGATCTTGGCTGGGCTTGCCGCCGAGGGTGAGACCATCGTGAACCGGGTCTATCACCTTGATCGCGGATATGAGAGTGTCGAGGAGAAACTGGGCAATGTGGGCGCAAGAATTGAACGGGTGTCGGGACAGTGAGCGATGACGCAAGATTCGAGGATGGCGCGGAAAGCCCGCTGAATCTGGGCGCGCTTGATCCCGATGACCTTCAGGTTATCGCGTCGCTTGTGCAGGATGCGGTGTTTCCGATAACCGAAATGACATGGCGGCCCGCCGAGCGGCGTTTTGCGTTGCTGCTCAATCGTTTCCGGTGGGAAGATCGCGGGATCGACCGTCATGACCCCGAGCGTGTCCAGTCGCTGTTGGTGGTCGACAACGTGCTGCGCGTGTCCAGTCTTGGAATTGATCGTGGCGACCGCGATACGGTTCTGTCCTTGCTGACGATCGGCTTTGAACCCGGCGAGGAAGGTGCGGGGCAGGTGATCCTGACGCTTGCGGGCGACGGGGCGATCCGCCTCGAGATCGAGGCGCTGGAGTTGACGCTGAAGGATGTCACGCGGCCATATCGTGCACCTTCACGCAGTATTCCGCGCCACGAAACGTAGATCCCGGGGCTGTCGGCGGGGCCTCGCGCCTTGTCGCACGGCGTGGTTCGCACTAAGCATCTGCAAGGAGATGTGAGATGCCGGTTTATCTCGATGCCGCAGGCGCGGATTTTAAAACCCAGTTCACCGCGCTTCTGGGCGCCAAGCGCGAGGATTCGCCCGATGTCGACGCGACCGTAGCGGCGATCATTGCCGACGTGCGCGCACGCGGCGATGCGGCGGTGCTGGAGTTGACGGCGCGGTTCGACCGGCTGGATCTGACGCCTGAAACGATGCGCTTTTCGACGGCAGAGATCGATGCGCTGATAGGCGAGGTGTCCGCGCACGAACGCGAGGCGCTGCAGATCGCAGCAGACCGCATCCGCGCCTATCACGAGCGTCAGATCCCCGAGGACGCCAGTTGGACCGACGAGGCGGGCGCGACGCTTGGCTGGCGTTGGACGCCGGTGGGCGCCGCGGGTCTCTATGTGCCTGGCGGGCTGGCCTCATATCCGTCATCGGTTCTGATGAACGCCATTCCCGCCAAGGTCGCCGGGGTCGAACGCCTTGCGATCACGGTGCCCACGCCGGACGGGCAGGCCAATCCGCTGGTCCTGTTGGCAGCCCGGCTGGCCGGTGTTGACGAGATATACCGCATTGGCGGCGCGCAGGCGATTGCCGCGTTGGCCTATGGCACGCAGAGCGTCGCCCCGGTCGACAAGATCACCGGACCCGGCAATGCCTATGTCGCCGCCGCCAAGCGCCGCGTTTTCGGGCGCGTCGGGATCGACATGATTGCCGGTCCCTCCGAGATCCTGGTGATCGCCGATCGCGACAACAATCCCGACTGGATCGCGCTTGATATGCTGAGTCAGGCCGAACATGACGAAAGCGCGCAGTCGATCCTGATCACCGATGATCCAGCAATGGCCAAGGCTGTCGAGGCGGCGATTGACCGCTATTTGCACACGCTGGAACGCCGCGAGATCGCTGGCGCAAGCTGGCGCGATTTCGGCGCGATCATCACCGTCCCGGATATGGATCGTGCCGCTGAACTGGCCAATTGCATCGCTCCCGAGCACCTGGAACTATGCGTTGCCGATGCCGAGATGCTGGCCGACAAGATCAAGCATGCCGGCGCGATTTTCATGGGAGCGTGGACGCCCGAGGCGATCGGAGATTATGTGGGCGGGCCGAACCACGTGCTGCCAACGGCGCGTTCGGCGCGGTTCTCGTCGGGTCTGAGCGTTCTGGATTTTCTCAAACGGACCACAATGGCCCGTATGACACCCGCGGCCCTGCGTGCCATCGGCCCCGCCGCCGAGACGCTGGCCACTTCCGAAAGTCTCGAGGCGCATGGCCTGTCGGTCACCGCGCGTCTCAATCACCTGAACGAGCATTAGATCAATGTCGCGTATCTGTCATATCGAGTTGGATGACGCCAACCTGCCGCCGCCCACGCCGGAAATCGAACAGGAGCGCAAGGTCGCCATGTTCGACCTGATCGAGGAAAACGCCTTTGCCCTGCCGGGGCGCGGCGACCGGGCCGCGCCCGAGGGGCCGTATCGCGTGGGGTTGTCGATCCGCGAAAAACGGCTGGTGTTCGATATCCGCACCGAGTCCGATGAGCCGGCAGCGGAGTTTCATCTTTCGCTCAGCCCGTTCCGGCAGGTGGTCAAGGATTACTGGCAGATCTGCGAAAGCTATTTCGACGCTGTGAAAAACCTGCCGCCCGCCCAGATCGAGACGATCGACATGGCGCGTCGCGGTATCCACAACGAAGGTGCACGGATTCTGGAAGAGCGGCTCGAAGGCAAGGCGGATGTCGACAGCGACACCGCCCGCCGGCTGTTCACGCTGATCTGCGTGCTGCATTTCGGGGGCTGAGTGCGGATGGCTGAAGAGCTTCCTCAGTCGGTGCTCTTTTGCTGCGACCACAACGCGGTGCGCTCGCCCATGGCCGAGGGCATCATGAAAAAGTTATATGGCGCAAGTGTTTACGTCCAGTCCGCTGGTGTCAAAAGCGACATGGAGATCGATGGGTTCTCGATCACCGTCTGCGACGAGATCGGGGTGGAACTGGGGCGCCACCGCACGCGCAGTTTCGACGAGATGGAGCAGTGGGGGGACGATCTGTCGTCCTTCGATCTGATCGTGGCGCTCAGTCCCGCCAGTCAGCGCAAGGCCCTGGAACTGACGCGGGTCTTTCATCTTGATGTGATCTATTGGCCGATCATGGACCCGACGGGTCTGGCCGAGACGCGCGAAGCGAAGCTGGACGCTTACCGGCAGACGCGCGATCAGATCGTCTCGCATCTGAAGGGTCGGTGGGGCGAGCCGGGAGAAAGCGAATGAATTCAACAGTCAAGGCGTATTTCGACGCCTTCAATGCAGGCGATGTGGCCGGAATGCTGGCATGTCTCAGCGATGACGTGGCGCACCATGTCAACGAGGGGCAGGTGCGTGTTGGCAAGGCGGCGTTTGGAGAGTTCTGCGCGCATATGAACCGCTGTTACAGCGAGAATCTGACCGATATTGTCATCTTCGACGCCGAGGATGGGACGCGGGCGGCGGCTGAGTTCGTGGTGAATGGAACCTATCTTGTCACCGATGAAGGCCTGCCGGAGGCAGCGGGACAGACCTACCGCTTGCCGGCAGGGTCATTTTTCTCTTTGAAAAACGGGCAGATAACGCGGGTTGTGACCTATTACAACCTGGCTGACTGGATCCGTCAGGTCAGAGGATGATCCGTGTCGAGCGACTGACCGGCGAGGTGCTGGCGGCGGCGCTTGAGGATGTTGCGCGGCTGCGGATCGAAGTGTTTCACGCATGGCCCTATCTATATGATGGGGATGAGACCTATGAGGAACACTACCTGCAGACCTACCGCGACAGTGATGACGCGATCCTGGTGGGGGCGTTTGATGGGACGCGGTTGATCGGGGCGGCGACGGGGACGCCCCTGGAGGATCATGCTGATGACTTTAGGGCGGCGTTTGATGGGCAAGATATTGATATGAAAGACGTTTTTTATTGCGCCGAGAGCGTTCTGCTGCCCGCTTACCGGGGGCAGGGGATCGGGCATGCGTTTTTCGACGCGAGGGAGGCGCATGCACGCGCCATGAAACGGCGTCATGCGGCCTTCTGCGCGGTGGTGCGACCCGACGATCACCCCATGAAACCCGCGCAATATCAGTCACTTGATCCCTTCTGGCGCAAGCGCGGATATGTGCCGCTTGCGGGGGCGGTCGCGTCGTTTCGGTGGAAGGACGTGGATCAGCCCGATGAGACGGCGCATGACTTGCAGGTCTGGTGCCGGACGCTCTGAGCGTGGGTTTCAGGTAGGTCTTTGAAAGCCATAAAAAATCACTTCGGTATCGCGTCTGCATCTCGTCGGTATCGCGTCGGTGTCGTTATCGGTTAGCCGCAGACGCCAAGGAGCCGCAAAGGCGAAAGGGCGCGCAATATGCGCGCCCCCGAAGATCTCTGAGTCGAAGGACCGGCGAACCGGCCCGGAGGGACCGCCCAGTCTTGATCTTCCTCGGTGCCACCGGCCCCACGGTGGTCCCGGCGTTGGCGGCACAAGTTGAATGCGAGGTCATACCGCCATCCGAGCCGCTGGCGCCTGACACATGTCCGGAAACCGGACCGCGACAGGCTTGGCTGCTGTGTCCAAATACGCCCGCAATCGTGGCGAAATCTGGTCGTTTTCACAGCAAAGATCGGGCGAGCGGGTGGGGCGGCGAAGACTTGCTTACGCGACCTGCGTCTCTGTGCGGAGTTCAGCCGACGCCGGCTGTCCTGTGGGATTGGCGCGACGAGGCTTGCAATTTTTCAGACGAAACATTTGACAGGGCTTCCCAGGATGATTCGTGTCTGCTAACCTGCTCCTAATAAAAAATAAAAGAGGCAGGCATACAGGCAATGAAGACGGGCTTTCGTGGCGCGTTTGTCATCTCCTGGTCGCAGACGGAAGTGGACGGTTTGGACGCCGCCCCGCTTCATGCGCTTTCGGTCGGGGCCGCATGGTCCTGGCGAGGCGATATGGTGCGGGTGGACGGACCCAACGAGTCGCTGCGCCTTGAAGGGGCAAACGGGGCAATCAACTGTCGCAAACGAGCGACACGGCTGGTGCGGCGTCTGGTGGGCGCGGCGCAAGCCAACATCATGGACATCAACAAGGTCGAAGTCGAAGAGCCGCTGATGGATTGCGGTTTCGTCGTCACCGATGGGGCGCAGAGCTATACGGTAACCGTGATCGAAGTGGGCACGGGCGCGCCGCCGCTTTTGATGTTCCTCGATCAGGTTCCGCCCGCAAATACGGAGATGTGGGTGGTGCATCACACGATGGAGGGGCTCTACCGGACGCCGGGTGACAATCCCGATGCCGGTGGCGTGATCTGTTTCACACCTGGCACACGTATCGCCACGCCTGAAGGACCACGGCTTGTCGAGGAACTGCGCGAAGGCGACCGGGTGCAGACCAAGGATAACGGTGCCCAGGACATCCAATGGATCGGCAGCCGCCGGATGAGCGGCGCAAGGCTGTTCGCGATGCCCTATCTGCGGCCGGTACGGATTCGCACCGGGGCGCTTGGCGTCGAGCGGCCGGACGAGGAACTGCTGGTTTCGCCCGAGCACCGGATGCTGATCAGCGGTCAGGTGGCGCGGGCGCTGTTCAATACGCCCGAGGTTCTGGTTGCTGCCAAGGACCTGGTGAACAACGGCACCATCGCGGTTGACCTCAACATGCGCGAGGTGACCTATATTCATCTGCTTCTGCCCAGTCATCAGATCCTGTGGGCCAATGGCATCGAGACCGAGAGTTTCCATCCCGCCAGCGCCATGCTGTCGACGCTGGACCCCGAGGATCGCCGCCGCCTGCTGTGTATCGAGCCGAGGCTGGAGCACGAGCCGGAGCGCTACGGCCGGTTCGCACGGCGCAAGCTGAGCGGGTCCGAGGCGGCGTTGCTGATGCATGAGGCCGCGTAAAGGGCGCCTTTGCAGGCAATTTCTGAAGAGCGGTTGACTCCGCTGCGCGCGCAGGTATAAGCGCGCCTTCATTGGTGTTGGTGGCCCTCGCAAGGGGATGCCTGTCACTTCGGCCAAATCCGAAGAGAGGACAACGCCCTTCGAAACCTGAAACGAAGGAGATCAGCAGATGACAAAAAGAACTGCTGCCAAGTACAAAATCGACCGCCGGATGGGCGAAAACATCTGGGGCCGTCCGAAATCACCCGTCAACCGCCGCGAATACGGCCCCGGCCAGCACGGTCAGCGCCGCAAGGGCAAGATGTCCGACTTCGGTCTGCAGCTGCGCGCCAAGCAGAAGCTGAAGGGCTATTACGGCGACCTGACGGAAAAACAGTTCCGCCGCATCTTCCGTGAAGCCGAGCGTCTGCGCGGCGATACCGGCGAGCTTCTGGTTGGATTGCTGGAGCGTCGCCTGGACGCCGTCGTCTATCGCGCCAAGTTCGTGCCGACCATGTTCGCTGCGCGCCAGTTCGTGAACCACGGCCATGTCCGCGTGAACGGCAAGAAGGTCAACATCCCCTCCTACCGCGTCAAGGAAGGCGACGTGATCGAGGTGCGTGACCGGTCCAAGCAGATGGCCGCCCTGCTGGAGGCTTCGCAGCTTCCCGAGCGCGACGTGCCCGACTACATCGATGCCGACCATTCCAAGATGGTCGCCACCTTCGTGCGCACACCGGGACTGAGCGATGTGCCCTATCCGGTGATCATGGAACCCAACCTCGTCATCGAATTCTACGCGCAGAACTAAGTGTTCTGAAATATTCGCTGGAAGGCCGCGACGGGACCCCCGCCGCGGCCTTTTCTATTTTATCCCCTCGTGCTCGTGCGGCTGTGTGGCCACACGGGCCGACCCTGGCAGGCAAATGCCTTTTGGCGCTGGTCAAGGTAAATGGGCAAAGTTAGAAGACCGGTCAAGGAGACCTGAGCATGACGAAGATCATACCACAGCCCGGCATTTTGGACATCGAGCTATACGAAGGTGGCGCCAGCCATGTGGACGGCGTTTCCAATGTCGTGAAGCTCAGTTCGAACGAGAACCCGTTCGGCGCGAGCGAAGCCGCCAAGGAGGCGTTTCGCAAAGTGGCCTTTGATTTGCATCGCTACCCGTCGAGCGACCATCGCGCCCTGCGCGAAGCGATCGGCGAGAAGCATGGCCTTGACCCGGCGCGCGTGATCTGCGGCGCGGGCAGCGATGAGATCATCGCCTTTCTGTGCCAGGCCTATGCCGGCCCGGGTGACGAGGTGATCCACACCGAGCACGGTTTCGCGCTTTACAAGATCGGTGCGCTGGCCAACGGCGCCACCCCTGTCGAGGTGAGCGAGCGCGAACGGGTGACGGATGTGGATGCGATCCTGGCCGCGTGCAGCGAGCGCACGAAGCTGGTGTTCATCGCCAATCCCAACAACCCGACCGGCACGATGATCGGAGAAGGGGAACTGACCCGGCTGGCCGCGGGCCTGCCGGAACAGGCGCTGCTGGTGATCGATGGCGCCTACGCCGAATATGTCGAAGGATACGATGGTGGTGCGCGGTTGGTAGACGCGCGCGACAATGTCTTCATGACGCGCACCTTTTCCAAGCTCTACGGTCTTGGCGCGCTGCGTGTGGGCTGGGGCTATGGGCCGGATCACGTGATCGGCGTGCTCAACCGTGTGCGCGGCCCCTTCAACCTGAGCCAAGCGGCGTTGGTGGCGGCCGAGGCGGCGATCGGCGATACCGCCTGGACCGAGAAATGCCGCAACGACAACACCCGGCTGCGCGCCTGGCTGGCCGAGGCGCTGGCGGGACACGGAGTGGTGTCGGATACCTCGATGGCGAATTTCATCCTGGCGCGGTTTTCGAGCCAGGCCGAGGCCGAGGCCTGCGATACCTTCCTGCGCTCCGAAGGGCTGATCGTGCGGCGGGTGGCGGGCTACAAGCTGCCCAATTGCCTGCGCATCACCGTCGGCGACGAACCCAGTTGCCGCCGCGTGGCGCATGCGGTGGGGCAGTTCATGGGGGATGAGTGATGGCGCAGCTCTATGACCGTGTGGCGCTGATCGGGCTGGGGCTGATCGCCTCGTCGATGTTCTGGGCCATCCGGCGCGGGGGGCTGGCCGGTGAGGTGACGGGCTACGCCCGCTCGCCCGAGACCCGCGCCACCGCCCGCGAGATCGGTCTTTGCGACCGGGTCTGCGAGAGCGCCGCCGAAGCGGTGGAGGGCGCGGATCTGGTTGTGCTCTGCGTGCCGGTTGGCGCGATGAGCGAGGTGGCGGTGCAGATCGCCCCGGCGCTCAAGCCCGGCGCGACGGTCAGCGATGTGGGCTCGGTCAAGAAGGCGGTGATCGAGGCGGTCGCCCCGCATCTGCCCGACCATGCGCATTTCGTGCCCGCCCACCCGCTTGCGGGCACCGAGCATTCCGGCCCGCGCGCGGGGTTTGCTGAACTCTTCGACAACCGCTGGTGCCTGATCGTGCCGGTCGAAGGCAGCGATCGTGACGCCGTGGCGCGTGTCGAGTCGCTCTGGCAGGGGATGGGCGCGCAGACCGATGAGATGGACGCCGAGCATCACGACCTCGTGCTGGCGGTGACCAGCCACGCGCCGCATCTGATCGCCTACACGATGGTGGGCGTGGCCGATGACCTGCGCCGGGTGACCGACAGCGAGGTCATCAAGTATTCCGCCGCCGGATTTCGCGATTTCACGCGCATCGCCGCCAGTGATCCGACCATGTGGCGCGACGTGTTCCTCAACAACAAGGACGCCACACTGGAGATCCTCGGGCGCTTCACCGAGGAGCTTTTCGCGCTGCAGCGCGCGATCCGCACCGGGGACGGCGATCACCTGCTGGAGTATTTCACTCGCACCCGTGCCATCCGGCGCGGTATCATCGAGGCGGGTCAGGATACCGATGCCCCCGATTTCGGGCGCGTCAAGAAAGGATGAGTTCATGCGCAACGTTCTGCTTCTCCCTCTGGTCCTGATGGGCTGTTCGCTGTTGCCGGGTGGCGCCGACGATCCGGTCGTCTCGAGCCGCGGATCGGTTTGCGGCGACCCCACGATCAAGGGCGAAGTCGTCGGCCAGTTGCCGGGACCAGGCGGCTGCGGCGTGGTGAGTGCGGTCAGCGTGCGCTCGGTGGGCGGGATCGTGCTCAGCCAGCCATCGGTGATGGAATGCAACACGGCGCGCACACTCAGACACTGGGTTTCCCGGGACATGACCCCGGCCGTCGGCAAGATGGGCGGCGGCGTGAGCGGCCTGAGGGTCGCGGCGCATTACGCCTGCCGCACGCGCAATCATCGCCCCGGCGCACGCCTGTCCGAACATGCCAAGGGCAAGGCCATCGACATCGCCGCGATCCAGCTCAGGGACGGTTCGGAAATCTCGGTTCTCAATGACTGGGACAATGGCAAGAAAGGCCGCGTGCTGCGCAAGCTCCACTCCTCGGCATGTGGCCCTTTCGGCACGGTGCTTGGCCCGGAGTCGGATGTCCATCACCGCGACCATTTCCATTTCGACACTGCCGAACACGGCTATGGGCCTTATTGCCGCTAAGCCCCCGACCTTCTTCTGTTTTCAAGTATCCTGGGGGTGAGGCCGCAGGCCGAGGGGGCAAGGCCCCCTGTTTTGCGCCGCCCTCAACGCAGGCGCAACACCGGCGCAGGGCCAATCGGAACCGGCCCCAGCATGATCCGTCCGCCCCTGAGCCCAAGGGGAATGTCGAGCGTCTTGGGATTGCCCGCCATCCCGGAAATCAGCGACAGCCCGTCGCGCAGCGTCCCGGCCAGCCCCGGTGGGATCGCGCCCGCGTTCACCGCAAGCTCGAGAATTTCACGCCAGTTGCGGGCCTTGATGGTGATTTCGCCGGTTGGCTGTCCGGCGCTGTCCACACTCACTTCGCCCGCCGCCTGAAGTTCCAGCCGCCCCCAGCGGGCCTCCGCGAGGCGCAGGTGGATCATCTGGGGCTGAGGGCGGGCGATCTCGATCGCGCTGCGGTCCCAGGGTTTGTCGAACTCCACCGTCAGGTCGGCGCTCAGGGCGTCGAACCTGTCGGGCAGGGTGCCGTTCGGATCAACGAGGTCGCGCCAGCCAAGCGAGGGCGAGAACCCTTCGGCGGCCAAGCCCAGACGGTAGGTTGCGGCATCGGCCATCGGCACATGCTCGGCCGCCAGCCGGAGCGACTGGAGCGCGGTGCTGCCTTTACCCGAAGCGGGGCGGATTTCGAGGCTTTCGGCGGTCAGCGCGGTGCGTTCGACCTGAAGCGTCGTGTCCGGCGCAATCACGAGGCTTGCGCGCATGTCGTCGCTGGAGAGGTGATATTTCTCTTGCGGCGTCGCCAGAAGCTGCTGTCCGGGCCAGACGGCGATCACGTGATTGGGCTGGTAGCTGAGCGCGTTGATTTCGAATTGCGGCGCCTCCCATGCCAGCCCGGTGCCTGGATCGGCCATGGCAAGCCCGGTTGCGACCGTATCCAGCCGGTTGGGATAGCCCTGCACCTTTAGGCTGGTGTAATCGGCGACCCAGCCTTCGGCGCGGCGCTCCTCGAACCAGTTCGAGAAAGCGGATTCGAGGCTGGTTGCGCCGACATACCAATATCCCGACCACGCCGCGGCGGCGATCACGATGACAGTCAGCAGCAGCCTGAGCATTCCGGCCCCTTTCATGCGGTTTCCCGATGGTGTTTAAGGCGTCAAAAGCGAGAGGAACAGCAATAATGACGATGTGGGTCTTCGGCTACGGGTCGCTGCTTTGGAATCCCGGTTTCGAGGCGCAGGAACGGGTGATCGCCACGCTGCCCGGCTATCACCGCAGCTTCTGCATGCGTTCGATCCATCATCGCGGGACAGAGGATGAGCCCGGCCTCGTGTTGGCGCTCGATGCGCTGGAGGGGGCGCAGTGCAACGGTGTCGCGCTGTCGGTGGCCAGCCACGAGCAGGACGACGTGTTGGCCTATCTGCGCGAGCGCGAGTTGATTTCCTCGGCCTATCTGGAAAAGATGCTGCATGTTGCGTTGGCCGATGGCCGCAAGGTCGAGGCGGTGACCTATGTGATCGATCCCGACCATGTTCAGTATTGCGGCGGCCTGGACCTCGAAGAGCAGGCGCGTATCATCGCGCGGGCGGTCGGCGGGCGGGGGCCGAATACCGAATATCTGTTCAATACCGCCGCGCATCTGGGCGAATTGGGTATCACCGACCGGGAACTTGACTGGCTGGCGCGGCGCGTGCGCGCGCTGACCGCATAAATCCTTGGCTTGCCCGCGCCGGGGGCGTAGGGTTGGCACAACGAGAAACAGAGCCGGGAGCCGTCCAGATGGACCAGCCGGACCGCGAGGTCGAGCCGCATTTTTCACGCCCCGTGCGTCAGATCGTTCTGATGCTTATCGTGCTTGGCCTGACCGGGGCGGGCGCCTTTCTTGCGCTGCCCAGTGTGATGCCCGTCTTCGAGGCGAACCCGTTTCTGAACGGGTTCATCATGTTCGTCTTTTTTATCGGCGTGATCGCCTGTTTCTGGCAGGTGTTCCAGCTGATCGGCTCGGTGCGCTGGATCGAGGGTTTTGCGGCTCAGCATCCGGGGCACGAAATGGTCAAGGCGCCGCAATTGTTGGCGCCGCTGGCGACCTTGCTGCGCCAGAGGGGCAAGCGGATGCAGATCGCTTCGACCTCGGCCCGCTCGATCCTGGATTCCGTTGCGCAGCGGATCGACGAAGCCCGAGAGATCACGCGGTATATCGTCAACCTGCTGATTTTCCTTGGCCTTCTCGGCACGTTCTATGGTTTGGCCACCACGGTCCCTGCGGTGGTGGACACCATCCGCAGCCTTGCCCCCCAGGAGGGCGAAGGCGGCGTGGATGTGTTCAATCGTCTGATGACGGGGCTTGAGGCGCAGCTTGGCGGGATGGGCGTGGCCTTTGCATCGTCGCTTCTGGGCCTTGCGGGCTCGCTTGTCGTGGGTTTGCTCGAGCTTTTCGCCGGCCACGGTCAGAACCGGTTCTACCGCGAACTCGAGGAGTGGATGTCGACGATCACGCGGGTCGGGTTCTCGGCCGGGGATGGCGAGGGCGGCGGCGATAGCGGCGCGATGGCCGGTGTGCTGGATCAGATGGCCGAGCAGATGGACAATCTGCAGATGGTGCTGACCCAGTCGGATGTGAGCCGGGCAATGGTCGATGAAAAGCTGGGTGTGCTGGCGGATTCGATCGAGCGCCTGACGCATCGGATGAGCGACACCAACCCGGTGACATCGGCGCTGAACCGGTTGGCCGACGGGCAGGAACGGATGATCCACCTGATGGAGGAAAGCGCCCAGCATGGCGGCGAGGGGATGGATGCGGAAAGCCGCATGCGGCTGCGCTCAATCGACGTGCAGATGCTGCGCATCCTCGAGGAGATCAGCGCCGGGCGGCAGGAAACCATGACCGAGCTGCGCACCGATCTTGCGGCGCTGACACGGGTTTTCAACCAGTTGCGCGGGCAGCAGCGCGGGCGCGGCGCGGGTCAATCTCTTGCGCCGGGTCCAGACGACGGGCGGGAGAGCTAGGCGATGGCGCTTTCCCGGCGCACAGGTGCGCGTTTCCAGGCCTCGATCTGGCCGGGATTCGTGGATGCGATGACCGGGTTGCTGCTGGTGCTGATGTTCGTGCTGACGATCTTCATGATGGTGCAGTTCGTGCTGCGCGAAACGATCAGCGGACAGAACAGCGAGTTGGATGAGCTGTCTGCGGAGGTGGCGGCGCTGGCGCAGGCTCTGGGGCTTGAACAGGACCGCAACGCGACGCTGAGCGAACGGGTCGGCGAGCTGACCACCACGCTTGGCAATGCGCGTGCGCGCCAGCAGGAGCAGGCGGCGCTGATTGCCAGCCTGCAATCCGAGCGCGCAGCGCAAGACGAGGCGTTGTCGGCGGCGCAGTCAAGGTTGGCCAGTTTCGAGGACCAGGTGGCGGGGCTTCTGGCGCAGCGCGATCAGGCGTTGGGGCAGGTGGCCGATCTGGAGGATACCAATCAGGAGCTGATGTCGCGCCAGGAGCAGTTGCAGCTGGCGCTGGCGGATCTGCGCAGCGAGGTCGACGCCTCGGCGGAAGCGGCCCGGCTGGCGGCCGCCCGGCGCGAAGCACTCGAGGCGCTCGTCGCCGATCTGCGCAGCGAGGCCGCGGCGCAGGAAGATGCCGAGGCCGATCTGAGCGCACGGGTGGAGGCGCTGGAAAGCGAGCTCAGCGAAGAGGAAAAGGCGCGCCTTGCTGAGGCGGCTGCCGCCGAGGCGCTACGCGAAAGGCTGAGGAATTCGGAATCCGAGCTGAGCGCCATGACCCTTGCCCTGGAAGAGCAGCGCAAGCGGGCCGAGGAAACCCTGACCCTGCTGGCCGCCGCCGAGGCGGCGCAGGAGGATCTGAATGCGCAGCTGGCGGCGGCGATCCTGGCACGCGACGAGACACGGGAAAGCCTTGCGACCAAGGATGCAAGGCTGGCCGAACTGGAAGCGCGGGTCGACGAGGCCGAGAGCGGCCAGGAAGGCACCGCCGCCGAGCTGGCCCGCGTGCGCGACCAGTTGGAAGCTGCGCGCGAGCAGCTTGCGCGGATGGTTGCGCAGAAAGAGGCCGCCAAGGCCGAGGCGATGGATGTTGAGGATGTGCGCGCGAAACTGGCCGCCGCCCTTGCGGCCCGCCTTGATGCCGAACAGAAGGCCGAAGAGCGCCTGAGCGAAGCCGAGGAGCGCGCGGCGCTTCTGGCGCAGGCGCGAGACAAGCTGGCCGAGCAGCAGGACATTGCCAGCGAGGCGCAAAAGCAGCAGACGCTGCTCAATCGGCAGGTGGCGGCGTTGCGCGATCAGCTTGGGCAGTTGCAGGCGCTTCTGGACGATGCAAAGGCGCGCGAGGCGTCAAAGGACGTGCAGCTTCAGTCTTTGGGCAACGAACTCAATACAGCGCTGGCGCGCGTTGCGGCCGAGGAACGCAAGCGCCGTGAGGCCGAGGAAGCCAGGGCAAAGGCGTTGGAGGAGCAGAACAAGGATCTCGAGCGCTATCGTTCGGAGTTTTTCGGACGGCTGCGGGATGTCCTGGGCTCACGCGAAGGCGTGCGGATCGAGGGCGACAGGTTCGTGTTCTCCTCGGAGGTGCTGTTCGCGCCCGGACAGGCGACGCTGTCGGAAGATGGACGCCGGGAAATCGCCAAGGTTGCCGACATCATCAGCAGCGTCACCGACGATATCCCCGAGGGGATCGACTGGGTGTTGCAGGTTGATGGCCATACCGATGACGTGCCGGTCGTGCCCGGCGCCGCGTTTGAAGACAACTGGGAACTGAGCCAGGCGCGGGCGTTGTCGGTGGTGCGCTACCTGATCGACAATCTGGGGCTTTCGCCCGAGCGGCTGTCGGCCAACGGATTTGGCCAGTATCAGCCGATCAATACCGCCGACACCCCCGAGGCGCGGGCGCAAAACCGCCGGATCGAGTTGAAGTTCACCGGGAAATGACGCCGATATCGGCATGGCGAGCGGCGAGCACCCGGCCATCACGCTGCAGCACGACATAGCCGCGATAGGCGCCTTCGGGCCAGCCGGTTTCTGGCGCGCGACGTCCGAAGGCGCGAAACAGCTGTGCCTGGGGTGCTTCGAGGTCCAGCAGGGTGGCGAAGACCTCGCCGTCGGGACCTTGGGCGGTGAAGGTGAGGGTGTCGCCCGGCTTGGCATAAAACACGTGCGCATAAAGAACCAGCGGCTGGTCGGGCGTGGCCTCTTGCATGCGGGCGGCGCCGGAACTGACGGTGTCGAGATCGGGCACGGAGGTTGAGAAACCGGCCGTGAACAGGCCCGCGCGGTCATAGCCCGGCGCATCGCGCCACAGCCCCTTGCCCCCGGCGCCGCAGGTGTCGCGGTTTCCGGGGTTGAATGGATCGACCACCTCGCCATCCTTCAGCACGCCCAGATGAAGATGCGGCACATTGGTCAGACCGCTGAGCCCGACAAGTCCGAGAACGTCTCCGGCCTGCACCTGTTGCCCCGACTTCACCGCGATGCTGCCGTTCTGCATGTGGCAATAGAGGGTCTGCCAGCCGCCGCCGTGGTCGATGCGCACTGCGTTTCCGCATTCACGCCCTTCGATCTGGTCGCGGGTGTCGGGACTAATCGCGCGATCCTGAACGCCGTCACGGGTGGCGGCCACGACACCGGGCGCCGCAGCGAGGACGCTGACACCCTGTTCCATCGCCTCGAATGACAGGAGCGCGATATCGGTACCGCGGTGCCCGTCACGGCTTTTGATGCCGCAGGCGTGGTCGCGCTGGCCATCGCTGGGGTCGGTATCGACGTAATCCTCGATAAAGCATGTCCGGCCAAGGTCGCAGGCGACGGGGAGAGTAAGTTCGGGCTGGTCGGCCGCCAAGGGAGTGGCGACCGACACAAGCCAGAGCAGAAGCACGCCAGCGATGCGGCGCATGGTCAGTCAGCGGTCAGAAGCGGGGGCCGCTTGCCCGAGAGGCGGGGGCGGTCCGGACCGTCAATGCGCAGGTCGATCTTGCCGTCGGTCACGCCGACCTGAACCACGCCGCCCTTGGCGAGCTTGCCGAACAGCAGTTCCTCGGCCAGGGGCTTCTTGATGTGCTCCTGGATGACGCGGGCGAGGGGGCGCGCGCCCATCTTGTCGTCATAGCCCTTTTCGGCCAGCCATTCGGCGGCTGGCTTGGTCAGTTCGATGGTCACGTTGCGATCCATCAACTGCGCCTCGAGTTGGAGGACGAATTTCTCGACCACCTGCAGGATCACGTCCTTGGGAAGCGGGCCGAAGGAAATGACCGCATCCAGACGGTTGCGGAATTCCGGCGTGAAGGTGCGTTCGATCGCGGCGGTATCCTCGCCCTCGCGGCGATCGCGGCCAAAGCCGATGGCCGACTTGGCCTGTTCGGTCGCCCCGGCATTCGAGGTCATGATCAGCACGACATTGCGGAAATCCACGGTCCGACCGTTGTGATCGGTCAGCGCGCCATGATCCATCACCTGCAACAGGATGTTGTAGACATCCGGGTGCGCCTTTTCGATCTCGTCCAGAAGCAGGACGCAGTGCGGGTGTTGATCGACACCGTCGGTCAGAAGCCCGCCCTGATCGAAGCCGACATAGCCCGGCGGCGCGCCGATCAGGCGGGAAACCGCGTGTTTCTCCATGTACTCGGACATGTCGAAGCGCAGAAGCTCGACACCGAGCGAATCGGCCAGTTGCTTGGCGACCTCGGTCTTGCCGACGCCGGTGGGGCCCGCGAAGAGGTAGTTGCCGATGGGTTTCTCGGGTTCGCGCAGGCCGGCACGCGCCAGCTTGATCGCGCTCGAGAGGGCCTCGATCGCGGTGTCCTGCCCGAACACGACGCGCTTGAGGGTCTTTTCCAGGTCCTTGAGCACCTCGGCGTCGTCCTTGGAGACGTTCTTGGGCGGGATGCGGGCGATCTTGGCGACGACGGCTTCGATCTCCTTTGCGCCGATGGACTTGCGGCGTTTGGAGGCGGCGACCAGATGCTGCGCGGCGCCAGCTTCGTCGATCACGTCGATCGCCTTGTCGGGCAGCTTGCGGTCATTGATGTAGCGCGCCGACAGGTCGACCGCCGACTTGATCGCGTCGTTGGTGTATTTGACGCTGTGATGCTCCTCGAAATAGGGTTTGAGGCCCTTGAGGATCTTGATCGCGTCGTCGGTCGTGGGTTCGACCACGTCGATCTTCTGGAACCGGCGGCTGAGCGCGCGATCCTTTTCAAAATGCTGGCGGAATTCCTTGTAGGTGGTTGAGCCCATGCAACGCAGCTTGCCGCCCTGAAGCGCGGGCTTGAGCAGGTTGGAGGCATCCATCGCGCCGCCGGAGGTGGCGCCGGCACCGATGACGGTGTGGATCTCGTCGATGAAGAGGACCGCGTCGGGGTGATCCTCCAGTTCGTTGACGACAGCCTTGAGCCGCTCTTCGAAATCGCCGCGATAGCGGGTGCCCGCCAGAAGCGCGCCCATATCGAGCGAGTAGATCGTTGTCTTGGAAAGAACCGCGGGGGTCTGACCCTTGACGACCTTGTGCGCAAGGCCTTCGGCGATGGCGGTCTTGCCGACGCCGGGATCGCCCACCAGAAGCGGATTGTTCTTGCGGCGGCGGCAGAGCACCTGGATGCAACGCTCGACCTCGGAATCGCGCCCGATCAGCGGGTCGATATCGCCGCGGCGCGCCTTTTCGTTCAGGTCGACGCAGTATTTCGCCAGCGCGGATTCCCCGGCCTCGACGGCGTCGGATTCGGTATCGGCACGGCTGCTGTCGCCATCGGATTCGGTGGCGCCGGACACGGGGCGCGATTCACCATAGGCAGGATCCTTGGCGACGCCATGCGCGATGAAATTCACCGCGTCGTAGCGGGTCATGTCCTGTTCCTGAAGGAAATAGGCGGCGTTCGATTCCCGTTCGGCGAAGATGGCGACGAGAACATTGGCGCCGGTCACTTCGGTGCGGCCGGAGGATTGCACATGGATCGCCGCGCGCTGGATGACGCGTTGGAAAGCGGCGGTCGGCACGGCTTCGGAGCCTTCGATGTCGGTGACGAGATTTGCGAGGTCGTCGTCGATGAATTCCACCAACGTGCCGCGCAGATCCTCGGTGTCGACGCTGCAGGCCTTGAGCACGCGCGCGGCGTCGGGTTCGTCGATCAACGCCAGCAGAAGGTGCTCCAGCGTGGCGAACTCGTGCTGCCGGGCGTTGGCCAGGGCCAGCGCCGCATGGATTGCCTGTTCCAGCGTGGTCGAAAATGAAGGCACGTCGTGCTCCTTGCTGATCTGGGTCGGGGCCTGAGCCACCGACCGTGGCCTGATAGGTTTAAAGTTTGGTCTATATCACCCGGTCTTCAAGTTTTTTCTGGCTCCGGGCGGTCACTTTTCGTTCCGTGGGATTGCAAATGTTGCAGATGGGCGATCAGAACGCGTCCTTGCGCTTGCGGATTTCGGCGAAAACCTCGGCAGGGTCGGCACCGGTCATACCCAGAAGCGCTTGTATCGCCGGGTCGGTGGCGCGCAGGAAGGGGTTCGTTGCCAGTTCCTCGGACAATTTGGACGGGACCGTGGGGTGGCCCTTTTCGCGGGCCGCGTCCACTGCCGCTGCACGGGATGTAAGCGCGGCATTGTCAGGATCAATAGTCAGCGCGAATTTCGCGTTGGCCTGGGTGTATTCATGGCCCGAACAGACGGTGGTGGCGGGCGGCAGGGCGGCGAGCTTGCACAGGCTGTCCCACATCTGTTCCATCGTGCCCTCGAACACCCGCCCGCAGCCAAGCGCCATCAGGCTGTCGGCAGAGAAGACCGTTTCGCTTTCGGGAAAATGGAAGGCGATGTGGCCGACCGTGTGGCCCGGCACCTCGATGACATGGCCGGTGGCGTTGCCGATGATGATGCTGTCGCCTTCCTGCACCGCGATGTCGAGCGGCGGCAGGCGGTGCGCGTCGGCGGCGGCGCCGATGACCTTTGCATGTGCGTTTTCCAGCAGTTCGTCGAGGCCTTGCACATGATCGGCGTGGTGATGGGTGATCAGGACATGGCTGAGAGTCCAGTCCCTTTCCTCCAGTATCTCGAGGATCGGTTGCGCCTCGGGGACATCCACCGCGGCTGTCTGGCCTGTGTCGGGGTCATGCGCCAGGTAGGCGTAATTGTCCGAAAGGCAGGGAATGGTCTCGATCTGAAGAGTCATGGTATTTTCCCGATTGCCGGTTAATGTTAGCGTCGAGACTGACCGATCATAGGCCCGGCTGCAATGCATCTCGATGTGCAGGACCTTCGCAACTTCTATTATCGCAGCCAGTTGGGGCGTGCGGCGCAGAAGGCCGTGCGCATAGAGGTGCTCCGTTTCTGGCCCGAGGCACAGGGGCAGACGGTGGTGGGGTTCGGATTCGCGGTACCGTTCCTGCGGCCCTACCTTGAGGAATCACGCCGGGTGATCGGATTAATGCCTGCACCTCAAGGGGTTATCGGGTGGCCGCAGGGCGGGCCGAGTGTTTCGGTGCTGTGCGAGGAGACGATCTGGCCGCTGGAAACGGGTCATGTGGACAAGCTGCTGGTGATGCACGGGCTGGAAACCAGCGAGAATCCGGGGGCGTTGCTGGAGGAGTGCTGGCGGGTGCTGGGGCCGGGGGGATCGGCGCTTTTCGTGGTGCCCAACCGTGCGGGACTGTGGTCGCGCTCGGACCGCACGCCATTCGGATATGGCCGCCCCTATAGCCAATCGCAACTTGAGAACCAGTTGAAATTACACGGTTTCATGCCGCTCAAACATGCCACGACCCTGTATCAGCCCCCCTCGGAGCGGCGGTTCTGGCGCAAGACGGCGGGCATGTGGGAGAAGCTGGGCGGTCGCTTGTCGATGGTGCTGTCGGGGGGTGTCCTGATGGTCGAGGCGACGAAGCGGGTCCATGCGCCGCTGGGGCCGGGGCTGCGCGAAACGGTGCGCAAACCCCTGGATGTCCTGAAGCCCAAACCCGAGGCGAAGCCGGTCTGAGGACTGTACGAAACGCCCGTTTTGTACGGCGGTTTTGTACGGGATTCGGGGGTGCGGCGCGAAATTCCGTACAAATTGGTTTCTTGCGGGTGATCGAGGGGCGCGATCCTGTCTCGAATCCTGCTGACGAGGCCGGATGTTCGGCCCATGCCGTCCCTCAGCCCAGCCGCGCGCGGAGCTGGCCGGGGAGGAGGCCGAGGGCGATGCCGATGGCGTCAGCGAGAAAGTCGCCCCATTCGGCGCTGCGCCCGACCGAGGGCTGGATCAGTTCGATCGCGCCGCCATAGGCCAGCGCCAGCGGCGCGAACCAGAGTGCGGCGCTTGGGCGCAGCCAGCCGAGCGGGAGGACGAGGAGCGCGAAGGCGAGCGCGTGGATCTGCTTGTCGGTCAGCGGCAGCGCCGGGCCGGGCGCACCCGGCGGCGAAAGCGTACCCCAGCCGATCAGCAGCGCCACGAAAAGGGTTAACAGAATGGCATATGGATGCTTCATGAGCGCGCCCGCAAAAGAGGCGCCCAAGGTTGCGCCCGCCCCTGCGATACACCCTTGGCGTGGCACCGCAAAGCCCGGCGCCGCGCTGATAGCGTTAACGTCCGCAAGCGGCATTTGCGCGACAAACGCGTCAAGGAATCGCCAAATGAAGGGAAAATCATAACTTTTTAATTCGGGAAAATGCGCGCAAACGGTCGCACTTGGGGCAAGTCATTGAAAACAAGCGGTATTCAATGGTATACATCGCTTTGCGTGCAGCTTGCTAGGTGCGCAAGGCTCTGCTACACCCCTGCCGAATTTCGGTGCTTTGAAAATCTTCAACGCCTGTCAACGCCCCCGGCAGCAGATGATACCTCTGCGTCAAGACCGGGGCCAGAAAATCGGAAGGGTGGACGTGTCCGAACCAGCTTCGATCTCATCCGGCATTGCCGAGCGCTATGCCACCGCCATTTTCGAGATTGCGACGGAAAGCAAATCTCTGGCCAAACTGGAATCCAACATCGCCGACCTGTCCGCCGCCCTCGATGAGAGCAGCGAACTGCGCGAGGTGATTGCATCGCCGGTCCTGTCGCGTGCAGACCAGGGCAAGGTGATGGAGGCGCTGGCCGCAAAGATGGGGCTTGAACCGGCCATGTCCAACGGCCTGGCCGTGATGGCCTCCAAGCGCCGCCTGTTCGTGCTGCCGCAGCTTCTGAAGCAGCTGCGCGCCATGATTGCCGATCACAAGGGCGAAGTGACCGCCGACGTGACCAGCGCAAAGGCGCTGACCAAGGCACAATCCGACAAGCTGGCGAAGACGCTCAAGGCGCGCGTCGGCAAGACTGTCAAGATCAATGCGACCGTCGATGAGAGTCTCATCGGCGGTCTTGTCGTCAAGGTGGGCTCGAAGATGATCGATACCTCGATCCGTTCGCGCCTCGATTCCCTCCAGAATGCAATGAAAGAGGTCGGATAAATGGGTATCCAAGCTGCAGAGATTTCTGCGATCCTGAAGGACCAGATCAAGAATTTCGGCCAAGAGGCCGAAGTGGCCGAAGTGGGCCGGGTTCTTTCGGTGGGTGACGGGATCGCGCGCGTGCACGGTCTGGACAATGTTCAGGCCGGCGAGCTGGTCGAATTCCCCGGTGGTGTCATGGGCATGGCGCTGAACCTCGAGACCGACAACGTCGGTATCGTGATTTTCGGCTCGGACCGCGAGATCGGCGAGGGCGACACGGTGAAGCGCACCAAGTCGATCGTGGACGTTCCGATCGGTGACGAGCTTCTCGGGCGCGTCGTGGACGGCCTGGGCAACCCGCTGGACGGCAAGGGCCCGATCAAGACCAAGACCCGCGGCCTGGCCGATGTGAAAGCGCCGGGCATCATCCCGCGCAAATCGGTTCACGAGCCGATGGCCACCGGCCTGAAATCGGTCGACGCCATGATCCCGATCGGCCGTGGCCAGCGCGAGCTGATCATCGGCGACCGCCAGACCGGCAAGACCGCCGTGGCGCTGGACACGATCCTGAACCAGAAATCCTATAACGATGCCGCCGGCGACGACGAGAGCAAGAAGCTCTACTGCGTCTATGTCGCCATCGGCCAGAAGCGTTCGACCGTGGCGCAGCTGGTGAAGAAGCTGGAAGAATCCGGCGCCATCGAATATTCCATCGTCGTCGCCGCAACCGCCTCGGACCCCGCGCCGATGCAGTTCCTTGCGCCTTATGCCGCCACTGCGATGGCCGAGCATTTCCGCGACAATGGCCGTCATGCGCTGATCGTTTACGACGATCTGTCCAAACAGGCCGTGGCCTATCGCCAGATGTCGCTGCTGCTGCGCCGCCCGCCCGGCCGCGAAGCCTATCCGGGTGACGTGTTCTATCTTCACTCTCGCCTGCTGGAGCGTTCGGCCAAGCTGAACGAGGATAACGGTTCTGGTTCGCTGACGGCTCTGCCGATCATCGAAACCCAGGGCGGCGACGTGTCGGCATTCATTCCGACCAACGTGATCTCGATCACCGACGGTCAGATCTTCCTCGAGACCGAACTGTTCTACCAGGGCATCCGCCCGGCCGTGAACACCGGCCTGTCGGTGAGCCGCGTGGGTTCGTCGGCGCAGACCAATGCGATGAAATCGGTCGCCGGCCCGGTCAAGCTGGAACTGGCGCAGTATCGCGAGATGGCGGCCTTCGCCCAGTTCGGTTCGGACCTCGATGCCGCTACTCAGCAGTTGCTGAACCGCGGCGCGCGCCTGACCGAGCTGATGAAGCAGCCGCAATACTCGCCGCTGACCAATGCCGAGATCGTCTGCGTGATCTATGCGGGCACGCATGGTTACCTCGACAAGATCGGTGTCGATCAGGTCGGGCGTTTCGAACAGGGCCTGCTGAACCACCTGCGCGGCAAGCACCAGGATCTGCTGGACTTCATCACCAAGGAAGATCCCAAGGTGAAGGGCGAGGCCGAAGACAAGATCAAGGCTGCGCTGGACGAATTCGCCACCGACTTCGCTTAAGGGGGAGATAAGGCAATGCCGAATCTCAAGGACCTGAAAAACAGGATCGCGTCGGTCAAATCGACCCGCAAGATCACCAAGGCCATGCAGATGGTGGCCGCGGCGAAATTGCGTCGGGCGCAGGACGCGGCGGAGCAGTCGCGTCCCTATACCGAGCGGTTCAATGCCGTCATGGGCAAGCTGGCCGCATCGGTCGGGGACAGCGACAGCGCCCCCCGCCTGCTGCGGGGCACCGGCGCCGATGACGTGCATCTGCTGGTCGTGATGACCGCCGAGCGGGGTCTGTGCGGTGGCTTCAACGCCAATATCGCAAAGAAAGCCCGCGCCGAGGCCAACGAGCTGCTGGCCAAGGGCAAGACGGTGAAGATCATCACCGTGGGCAAGAAGGGCCGGGATTCGCTGAAGCGCGACTTCGGCAAGCATTTTGTCCACCATGTCGACCTGAGCGATGTGAAGCACCTGAGCTACAGCGATGCGCAGGCGATCGCGGCGGAGGTTCTCGGCCGGTTCGATGCGGGCGAGTTCGATGTGGCCAAGATCTTCTTCTCGCGGTTCGAGAATGTGGTCAGCCAGATCCCGACCATGCAGCAGGTGATCCCGTTCCAGGTGGACGAGGATGCCGCCGCCGATGCGCCCGAGGCCGGTGTCGTCTACGATTACGAGCCGGACGAGGAGGCCATCCTGGCCGATCTTCTGCCGCGCGGCGTGGCGACGGCGATCTTCAGCGCGCTGCTGGAGAACGGCGCTTCGGAGCAGGGCGCGCGGATGTCGGCGATGGACAACGCCACCCGCAACGCCGGCGAGATGATCGACAAGCTGACGATCGAATACAACCGTTCGCGTCAGGCCGTCATCACCAACGAGCTTATTGAAATCATTTCGGGCGCCGAGGCGCTCTAACCGAGACCGGAGACACGAGACATGGCACAAGCAAAAGGCACAATCACGCAGGTGATCGGCGCCGTGGTGGACGTTCAGTTCGGCGATCACCTGCCCGAGATCCTGAACGCCCTTGAGACCGACAACAACGGCAAGCGGCTGGTTCTGGAAGTGGCGCAGCACCTGGGTGAGAACACCGTGCGCACCATCGCGATGGACGCGACCGAGGGCCTCGTGCGCGGGCAGGAAGTGAAAGACACCGGCGGCCCGATCACGGTTCCCGTGGGCGATGTCACGCTGGGGCGCATCCTGAACGTGGTGGGCGAACCCGTCGACGAGGGCGCGCCGATCAAGGCCAAGGAAATGCGCTCGATCCACCAGCCGGCACCGGAATTCTCCGAGCAGTCGACCGAATCCGAGGTGCTGGTCACCGGCATCAAGGTGATCGACCTGCTGGCACCCTACGCCAAGGGCGGCAAGATCGGCCTGTTCGGCGGCGCCGGCGTGGGCAAGACGGTTCTGATCATGGAACTGATCAACAACATCGCCAAGGTGCACTCGGGCTACTCGGTTTTCGCCGGTGTGGGTGAGCGGACCCGTGAGGGCAACGACCTTTACCACGAGATGATCGAATCCAACGTCATCAAGCCAGACAATCTGGAAGAGAGCCAGGTTGCGCTGGTCTATGGCCAGATGAACGAGCCGCCGGGAGCGCGCGCCCGTGTTGCCCTGACCGGCCTCACGCTGGCCGAGCAGTTCCGCGACCAGTCGGGCACCGACGTTCTGTTCTTCGTCGACAACATCTTCCGCTTTACCCAGGCGGGTTCGGAAGTGTCGGCGCTGCTGGGCCGTATTCCTTCGGCCGTGGGCTATCAGCCGACGCTGGCCACCGACATGGGCCAGATGCAGGAGCGGATCACCTCGACCAAGCAGGGCTCGATCACCTCGATCCAGGCCGTCTATGTTCCCGCGGACGACCTGACCGACCCGGCCCCGGCCACGACCTTTGCCCACCTCGACGCCACCACGGTTCTGAGCCGCGCGATTTCGGAGCTGGGCATCTACCCGGCCGTGGACCCGCTCGACTCGACCTCGCGCCTGATGGACCCGTCCATCGTCGGCGAGGAGCACTACCAGGTGGCCCGCGACGTGCAGGGCATCCTGCAACGCTACAAGTCGCTTCAGGACATCATCGCCATTCTGGGGATGGACGAACTGAGCGAAGAGGACAAGCTGACCGTGTCGCGCGCCCGCAAGATCCAGCGCTTCCTGAGCCAGCCCTTCGACGTGGCGAAGGTGTTCACCGGTTCGGACGGCATCCAGGTGCCGCTGGACGACACGATCGCGTCGTTCAAGGCGGTTGTCGCGGGCGAGTATGACCACCTGCCCGAAGGTGCCTTCTACATGGTCGGCGGCATCGACGACGTGAAGGCCAAAGCAGAGAAGATGGCTGCCGACGCGGCCTGATGAACGCCTGTCCGGCCCCGGATCGCTTCGATCCGGGGTGCGGGCATGACAAGGAGGCCAAGCATGGCTGATACAGTGCAATTCGATCTGGTGTCGCCCGAGCGTCGCCTGGTGTCGATGGAAGCGCGCGAAGTGCGTATTCCGGGCGCCGAGGGCGACCTGACGGCGATGGCGCAGCACAGCCCGCTGATCACCACGCTGCGTCCCGGCATCGTCACGGTGACGAGCGCCGAGGGCAGCACCGACTATGTCGTGACCGGCGGCTTCGCCGAGATCGACGGCGAGACCGTGTCGGTCCTGGCCGAGCGCGCGATCCCGCGCGAAGAGATCACCCAGGAGCACTTCAAGTCGCTCGTGGACGAGGCAACCGACAAGCTGGCCAAGGCGCAAGAGGTCTTTGTCAACGAGCCCGGCCCGGTGGACGATGCCGCCAAGCTGCTGGCGGACATGGTGGCGATGGGCGACCATATCGGCCTGTCGCCGAACTGAGGCGACGCGCCGCCGGACGTTACAGGAAAGGCCCGCCGGATGGCGGGCCTTTTGACGTTTCAGCCTTTCGGGGACAAGGCCGGGGGGCCAGCCCCCCGGACCCCCCGAGGTATTTGAGGCCAGATGAAGGGGCGACGGCGCGCCGGTCAGACGTGTTGTGCGCCGTTCACCTCGATCTCGGTACCGGAGACATAGGAGCTGGCTTCGGTGCAGAGGAAATAGATCGCTTCGGCCACTTCCGAGGGTTGGCCGAGGCGGCGCAGGGGCAGGGTTTCGACGATCTTGTCGGTGCCTTCGCTGAGGATGCCGGTTTCCACCTCGCCCGGTGCGATGGCGTTGACCCGCACCCCGGCGGGGCCGAAATCATGCGCCATTTCGCGGGTGAGCGCCGCCAGGGCCGCCTTTGACGTGGCATAGGCCGCCCCGGCGAAGGGATGCACGCGCGATCCTGCGATCGAGGTGACATTGACCACCGCGCCCTTTGCGGCCGAGAGTTCATCTATCAGTCCGCGCGCCAGCACCACGGGGGCGAAGAAATTGACGTGGAAGACCTGCCCCCAGACATCGAGTCCGGTGTCGATCGTGTTGAGCCGCGCGCCCGCATCGCCCTTGGGCGAGATGCCGGCATTGTTCACCAGCGCGTCGAGCCTGCCGCCGGGGAGGCGGGTGCGGATTTCCTCGACCGCCGCGATGGTCTGGCGGGGGTCGGAGAGATCGACCTGGATGTGGTCGCGTTCGCCATTGGGCCAGGGACATTCGCTGGAGAACGGCTGTCGTGAGCAGCTGATGACGCGCCAGCCGCGGGCGGCGAAGGTGCGCACGGTGGCATGACCGATTCCGCGGCTGGCCCCGGTCAGAAGCAATGTACGTTGGGTGTCGATATCCGGCATGTGGCTGTCCAATCCCTGTCAGGCGCGTGCTGACCTTGGGCCGTGCGGCGGGGCGAATGCAACAGGGATTTCGAGGGTCGGCGCCAGGGCGGCGGGCGGTGCGTTCACGGATTTTCCTTTTCGCCTTCTCAATCCCGCCCAAAAGCCCTATTACGGTTGGCCGGAACGCCGGGATCTTGCCAATGAAATATTTAACCAGTCAGTCCATAGGTGTCGCGCAGGGCGATGACGTGCTGTTCTCGGATTTCGAGGATGGCGGCGAGATGTGGACGGGTGAGGGTGCGCGTGAGCGGCGCAAGGCGCTCTTGTTCAGGGAACCGTTCCGGGGCGCGCCGATGGTGCATGTGTCGCTGTCGATGTGGGACATGGACAGCGCCACCAATGCCCGCGCCGACGTGGCCGCCGAAAAGATCACTGAAAAGGGGTTTGACGTGGTGTTCCGCACCTGGGGCGACACCCGCGTGGCACGCGCGCGCATCCGCTGGATCGCCATCGGCGAGGTCGCGCATGAGGATGACTGGCAGCTTTACTGAGGCGTTCGCGCGCGCGGCGCGTCAGCTGCCGAACTGGCCTTCGTAGATGGGTTCGAGGGTTTCGGTCTCGAACAGCGAGGACACCGATGTGCCGTTCCAGATGTTCAGGATCGCCTGGGCGAAGATCTGGGCGGTCGGGATGATGCGGATATTGGGCGCGGCCTTGATTTCGGGGGTGGGCTGAATCGTGTCGGTGATGACCAGCGACTTCATCACCGATTTGGTGATGCGTTCGACCGCGGGGCCGGAAAGCACGCCGTGGGTGATATAGGCGTGGACCTCGGAGGCGCCGTTGTCCATCAGCACCTGGGCGGCCTTGCAGAGCGTCCCGGCGGTGTCGCAGATGTCGTCGACGATCACGCATTTCTTGCCCGAAACGTCGCCGATCACGGTCATTTCCGCGATTTCGCCGGCCTTTTCGCGGCGCTTGTCGACGATGGAGAGGGGCGCTTCGATTCGCTTGGCGAGTTCGCGCGCCCGCGCCACGCCGCCGACATCGGGCGAGACGATCATCACGTCATCGATCGTGTCCTTGAACTGTGACTTGATGTCGAGCGCGAAGACCGGTGCGGCATAGAGGTTGTCGACGGGAATGTCGAAGAAGCCCTGGATCTGGGTGGCGTGCAGATCCATCGTGAGGATCCGCTCGATCCCGGCGCCGACCAGCATGTTGGCGACCAGCTTGGCCGAGATCGGGGTGCGCGCCTTGGACCGGCGGTCCTGTCGGGCATAGCCGAAATAGGGGATCACGGCGGTGATGCGCTTGGCCGAGGAGCGGCGCAGCGCGTCGGACATGATGAGCAGTTCCATCAGGTTGTCATTGGCCGGGTTCGAGGTGGACTGGATGATGAACATGTCCTCGCCGCGGACGTTCTCATAGACCTCGACGAAGACCTCCTGATCGTTGAAGCGTTCGACGCGGGCATCGACCAGCCCGACATTGACGCCGCGATGCATCGACATGCGGCGGGCGATCGCCTGCGAAAGCGGCTTGTTGGCGTTGCCGGTGATCAGTTTGGGTTCAGGCGTGGTCGGCATGGTGCAAAGTCCCCGGGATGGCGGCGTGTTACAGATTCGTTAAGTTGAACTTCGCTTAGCATGCGCTTAGCGTCGGGCAAAGCTAAGGCTAGGGGGAACGGGCCAAAATGGCGCAGGATGAGCGTTTGAGAGGCACCAGAGGCGTTTGCGCGCGGGGGCAGGGCTGAAACATGCCAAGCGGTGAGCGGGCGGGGTTCCCGACCTATTGGACAAGTTACGGGCACGGGCCGCGCGCGGCGCTGGCATTGCATTGCTCGTTGGCGCATAGCGGGAGCTGGGCCGGGCTGGCCAAGCGGATCGCGAGCGAGATGACGCTGACCGCGTTCGATCTGCCGGGGCATGGGCGCAGTGGCGCGTGGCACGGGCAGGGCGATATCCAGGCGCTGAGCGTCGCCATCGCGGCGGATTTCCTGGACAGCGGGGCGCCTGCCGACCTGATCGGGCATTCCTTTGGCGCGACGGTGGCGTTGCGGCTGGCGGTGGAGCGCCCGGAGCTGGTGCGCAGCCTGATCCTGATCGAGCCGGTCTTCTTTGCCGCCGGTTTCGCCGATGCGCCGGGGGCGCGCGCGACATTCGACAGCATGATGATGGGGTATGCAGGGGCGATGGCCGCGGGCGACCTGATGGGCGCGGCGCAGGCCTTTGCGACGATCTGGGGGGCGGGGATGCCCTGGGATGCGATCCCGCCTGCGCAACGCGAAGCGATGGCCGAGCGGATGCCGCTGATCAAGGCGGCGGAACCGACGCTCTACGAGGACGAGGCGGGGCTGTTGGCGCCCGGCGTGCTGGGGGCCGTCGATGTGCCGGTGCTGCTGGTCGAGGGCAGCGAATCGCCGCCCATCGTGGCGGCGATCCACGAGGCGCTGGCGGCGCGGCTGCCGCGCGCGGAGCGCACGATGATCGGCGGCGCGGGGCATATGGCGCCGCTTACGCATCCCAAGCAGGTGGGATCGGAAGTGCTGCGGTTCCTGGAATGGGCGTGAGGCGCGCCGGAGCGGGCGGCGTTCACACTGCGATATTGTCGATCAGGCGCACCCCGGCGAGCCATGCGGCCGCGAAGAGCCGCGCGGGGCGGTCGGGGCGGTCAATGAGCGACAGATCGTCATTGGCGCGGATCTCGAGGTAATCGACGCCGGTGAAGCCGGTCTTTTCCAGCCGCTCGATCGCGGCGCGTTGCAGGGCGTCAAACGCCCCGCCCGAAGCGACGCCCTGCGCCAGGGTTTCCATTTCCTCGTGGAGGCGCGGCGCGAGGGTGCGGGCGCGGTCCGAGAGGAGCAGATTGCGCGAGGCCATGGCGAGGCCGTCGATCTCGCGGATGGTGGGGCAGCCATGCACGGTGATGGGAATGTCCAGATCCGCCGCCATCCGGCGCACCACCTGCAACTGCTGAAAATCCTTCTCGCCAAAGAATGCATCGGTGGCCGCGCTTTGCAGGAAGAGCTTGGTCACGACGGTCGCGACCCCGTCGAAATGGCCGGGGCGGTGGGCGCCTTCCATCACGTCGGTCAGTCCGGCGACCGAGACGGTGGTGGCGAAGCGGTCGGGATAGATCTGATCGGCGTCGGGCACATAGAGGGCATCGACCGAGAAGCGCGCCAGCTTGCGGGCGTCCTCTTCTTCGGTGCGCGGATAGTTCTTGAGGTCGTCGGGATTGTTGAACTGCTTGGGATTGACGAAGATCGTGACGATCACGCGGTCGCAGCTGCGCTTGGCGGCCTCGACCAGCGACAGGTGGCCGTCATGCAGCGCACCCATCGTGGGCACGACGCCGATGGTTTCGCCCGCCCGCTGCCAGGGCGCGGTGGCGGCGCGCAGTTCGGGCAGGGTGCGAATGATGGGGGCAGGGGCCGCGCTCATTGGCCCGGTGCCTTGTCGGCGAAGATATGTTCGGGACCGGGAAAGCGGCGGGCGCGGACATCATCGGCATAGGCGCGGATCGCGGCTTCGCCGTCCTCGCCGAGGGTGGCGTAGCGTTTGACGAATTTCGGCTTGAAGGCGGTGAAGAGGCCCAGCATGTCATCGACCACCAGGATCTGACCGTCGCAATCGACCGAAGCGCCGATGCCGATGGTGGGGATGGGAATGGCGGCGGTGATGCGGTCGGCCAGGCTGGCGGGCAGTTTTTCGAGCACCACGGAAAAGGCGCCGGCATCGGCCACGGCCTTGGCATCGGCCATCAGTGCATCCCCCTGTTCGGCGCGGCCCTGAACCTTGTAGCCGCCAAGCGTGTTGATGGATTGCGGGGTGAGGCCGATATGGGCCATCACCGGCACGCCGCGCGCCACGAGAAAGGCGATGGTTTCGGCCATGTGCCGCCCGCCTTCGAGCTTGACGGCCGCTGCGCCGGTTTCACGCATGAGGCGCGCGGCATTGGCGAAGGCCTGCGCGGGGCTTTCCTCGTAGCTGCCGAAGGGCATGTCGATCACCAGCATGGTTTTCGTCAGTCCACGCGCCACCGCCTGACCGTGCAGGATCATCATCTCCATCGTGACGCCGAGGGTGGAATTGAGTCCATGCAGCACCATGCCTACGGAATCGCCCACCAGCGCGAAGTCGCAGACCCCGTCCATCATTCGCGCCATCGGAGTGGTATAGGCGGTCAGGCTGACGATCGGGGCGGCGCCTTTCATGGCGCGGATATCGTCGGGGAGGGGGGCGGTCTTGCGGGCTGTCGCGCTCATGTCTGGTCACCGGAGCTTGCTGCGTTGCGGCGTCAAATATCAACTCGCCGGTGAAAACGCCACTGCGTTCTGGCCGCAGGGTGCTTGATTGCGCGGGCAAATGCGGGTTCACTGCGGGCGCGGGGCCTCGCGTGGTTCCGCCGAGGGAAGGAGACATGCGATGAAGGTGCTGGCGATGACTGCGCTTGTGGGCGCGATGACGTTTGTGGCCCCGGTTGCGCAGGCAAAGAGCGATCTGGTGGTCGGGCTGCAGCTGGAGCCGCCGCATCTGGACCCGACGAGCGCCGCGGCGGGGGCGATCGACCAGGTGCTATATGCCAATGTCTTCGAGGGTCTGACGCGGTTCGGGCCGGACGGTTCGGTCAATCCCGGCCTCGCGGAAAGCTGGGACATATCGGATGACGGGCGGGTCTATACGTTTCACCTGCGAAAGGGCGTGACGTTTCACGATGGCAGCGCGCTGGATGCCGGGGACGTGGTGTTCACGCTGGACCGCGCCCGCGCCGAGGACAGCCAGAACGCGCAAAAGGCGCTGTTCGCCGGGATCGAAAGCGTGGAGGCGCTGGACGATCTCACGGCCAGGGTGACGCTGGCGCAGCCCGATGGCGGGTTCCTGTTCAACATGGCCTGGGGCGATGCGGTGATCGTGGCGCCCGAAAGCATCGAGAGCATCAAGCAAAGCCCGGTGGGCACCGGCGCGTTCCGGTTCAAGGGCTGGGTGCAGGGCGACCGGATCACGCTTGAACGCAATCCCGATTACTGGGGCGAGGCGGCGCGGCTGGACAGTGCGACCTTCAAGTTCATCAGCGACCCCACGGCGGCCTTTGCGGCGGTGATGGCCGAGGATGTGCAGGCGTTTCCGTTCTATCCCGCACCCGAGAACCTGCCGCAATTCGAGGCCGATCCGCGTTTCCAGGTGCTGGTCGGATCGACCGAGGGCGAGACGATCCTGGCGATGAACAACGCGCTGCCGCCGTTGGACAATCCGATGGTGCGCCGCGCGGTGGCCCATGCAATCGACCGCAAGGCGATCATGGAGGGGGCCATGTTCGGCCTTGGCACGGCGATCGGCACGCATTTCGCACCCCATCATCCCGATTACGTCGATCTGATGTATCTGTCCGATTACGATCCCGAATTGTCGCGCCAGTTGCTGGCCGAGGCGGGGATGGCGGAGGGTTTCACAACCACGCTCAAGCTGCCGCCGCCATCCTATGCGCGGCGCGGCGGCGAGATCGTCGCGGCGCAGCTGCGCAATGTGGGGATCGAGACCGAGATCACTAACCTGGAATGGGCGCAGTGGCTGGAAGAGGTGTTTCGCGGCAAGGATTTCGGCCTGACCATCGTGAGCCACACCGAGCCGATGGATATCGGCATCTATGCGCGCCCGGAGTATTATTTCCAGTATGACAGCCCGGACTTCCAGGCGCTGAATGCGGCGCTGAGCACCGAGACCGACCCCGAGAAGCGTTCGGAGCTTCTGGTTCAGATGCAGACCCGGATCGCCGAGGATCACGTCAACGCCTACCTTTTCCAGCTGGCGGTGCCGACCGTGGCCGATGCCCGGCTGCGCGGGCTCTGGGCGGATGCGCCGACGCAGGCGACCGACCTGACCGGCGTCTATTGGGAGGAGTGAGCGCAAGAGCGCTTCGGGGCGGTTGTCTTTTCGGCGCGATGGAACGGCGGGGCAAGTGATGCTGCAATATGGCGCGCGGCGCGCGATGTCCCTGATGGTTTCGCTGTTGGTGGCGAGTCTCGTGATCTTTTTCGCGCTCGAGATCGTGCCGGGCGATCCGGCGGCCTATATGCTGGGCATCAATGCCGAACCCGACACGCTGGCGGCGCTGCGCGCGGAGCTGGGCCTCGATCGGGCGGCGCCGCTGCGCTATCTCGATTGGATCGGCGGGATGATGCAGGGCGATTTCGGGATTTCCCATACCTATCGCACGCCGGTGGCGGACATGATCGCCGAGCGGCTGAAGGTGAGCCTGCCGCTGGCGCTCTATGCGTTGGGGCTGAGCACGCTGATCGCTTTTCCTGCCGGGATATGGGCCGCGCAGAGGCGCGGATCGGCGGTGGATCTGGGGGTGATGGGGGTCACGCAGCTGGGCGTGGCAATTCCGAATTTCTGGTTCGCCATGCTGATGGTGCTGGTATTTGCCATCAACCTGCGCTGGTTCAGCGCCGGGGGGTTCGCTGGCTGGGAGGCGGGCATCGGCGCAGGCCTGAAAAGCCTGACCCTGCCCGCGGTGGCGCTGGCGCTGCCGCAGGCGTCGATCCTGACGCGGGTGATGCGCTCGGCCCTGCTTGAGACGCTGGGCGAGGATTATATCCGCACCGCGCGTGCCAAGGGGCTGACGCGCGGGCAGGCGTTGCGCGGGCATGCGCTGCGCAATGCGATGATCCCGGTGCTGACGATCATCGGCTTGCAGTTCTCGTTCCTGCTGGCGGGGGCGATCATCATCGAGAATGTCTTTTTCCTGCCGGGGCTGGGGCGGCTGGTGTTTCAGGCGATCAGCGCGCGCGACCTCATCGTGGTGGAATCGGTGGTGATGCTGCTGGTCTTTGCGGTGATCGTGGTGAATTTCGCGGTCGATATGGCCTATGCCTGGGTCGATCCGCGGCTGAGGGGGCAGCGATGAGCCGGACCGGGCTGATCCTGGGCGCGGTGTTGACGCTGCTGTTCACCGGCGCGGCAATCCTGTCGCTGGTCTGGGTGCCTTACGACATCGAGGCGATGCGTATCGCCGAGCGGATGCAGCCGCCCGGCGCGGCGCATCCGCTGGGCACGGATCATTTCGGGCGTGACATCCTGAGCATGATCATGGTGGGTGCGCGCACCTCGATCGCGGTGGCGCTGGTGGCGGTGGGGATCGGCATGGGGCTGGGCGTGCCGCTGGGCCTGCTGGCGGCGGCGCGGCGGGGCGGCTGGCTGGACGAGATCATCATGCGCGGCAATGACCTGATCTTCGCCTTTCCCAGCCTGTTGATCGCGGTGATGATCACGGCCGTGTTCGGCGCGGGCGCGGTGAATGCGATCATCGCCATCGGGATCTTCAACATCCCGGTCTTTGCCCGGCTGGCACGCGGTGCAGCGCTGAGCCTGTGGACACGCGATTTCGTGCTGGCGGCGCGGGTGGCGGGCAAGGGGCGGCTGCGGATCAGCGCCGAGCATATCCTGCCCAACCTCGCCAACCTGCTGATCGTGCAGGGGACGATCCAGTTCAGCCTTGGGATCCTCGCCGAGGCGGGGCTGAGTTACGTGGGTCTGGGCGCGCAGCCGCCGATCCCGAGCTGGGGGCGGATGCTGGCGGACAGCCAGACGATGATCTCGATGGCACCGCATATGGCGCTGTTTCCGGGGCTGGCGATCCTGCTGACGGTGCTGGGGCTGAACCTGATGGGCGACGGGCTGCGCGACTGGCTGGACCCGCGCCTGCGGAGGGATGCGCGATGAGCCTGTTGCGGATCGAGGCGCTGGGCCTGTCCATTCACGGGCACGAGGTGCTGCGCGATGTGTCGCTGCATGTCGATCCCGGCGAGATCGTCGGGGTGATCGGCGAGAGCGGCTCGGGCAAGTCGATGACGGCGCTGTCGGTGATGCAGCTCTTGCCGCGGGGCGCGCGCTGCGAGGGGCGCGTGATGCTGGCGGGGCAGGATGTGCTGAGCCTGCGCGAACGCGCGCTTTGCGGGCTGCGCGGGCAGGCGGTGGGCATGGTATTCCAGGAGCCGATGAGCGCGCTCAACCCGTTGCAGACCATCGGCGCGCAGGTGGCGGAGACCATCCTGATCCACGAGCGCGTCGGGCGGCGCGAGGCGATGATGCGCGCCGCCGAGGCGCTGGAGCGGGTCGAACTGCCCCCCGAACGGGTGGCGCTGTCGCGCTATCCCCATGAACTGAGCGGCGGGCAGCGCCAGCGCGTCGGCCTTGCGATGGCCATCGCGCTGCGCCCGCGCCTGTTGATCGCGGACGAGCCCACAACCGCGCTCGATGTGACCACGCAGGCCGAGGTTCTGAAGCTGCTGAAGCGGCTGGTGCAGGAGGATGGCATGGGGCTGATGCTGATCAGTCACGACCTTGGTGTGGTGGCGGGCATGGCCGAGCGGATCGTCATCATGCGGCAGGGTCGCGTCGTCGAACAGGGGCGTTTCGGCACGCTGGCGCATCCCTATTCGCGCGCGCTTCTGGAAGCATCCGACCATGTGCCCGCGCGCCCGGCCCACGAGGGGCAGGCGCCGCTGTTGCGGGTTTCCGAGGTGGTGCGCGCATATCCCGGAAAGCGGAGCGGCTGGCGCGGGCGCGCGGCCCCGGTCCGGGCCGTCGATGGCGTGAGTTTCGACATCAGGCAGGGCGAGAACCTTGGGCTGGTCGGTGAATCGGGCTGCGGGAAATCGACATTGGCGCGCGCGATCCTTGGTCTTGAGCCTGTCGAGGACGGGCGGATCGAACTGGACGGCCAGCCGGTTTTCGACGGGCATGGCGTGAACCGCGCGGTGCGGCGGCGGATGCAGGTGGTGTTCCAGGACCCCTATGGCAGTTTCAACCCGCGCTGGAGCGTCGCGCGGCTTGTGGCCGAGCCGCTTTACCTGCTGGATGATCCCCCGAAGGACGCTGCGCGCAAGGCCGCCGTGGCCGAGGCGCTGACCAGTGTCGGGCTGAAGCCCGAGGATGGTGCGCGCTATATCCACGAGTTCAGCGGCGGGCAAAGGCAGCGCATCGCGCTGGCGCGCGCGTTGATCATCCGCCCCGATCTGATCGTGCTGGACGAGGCGGTGAGCGCGCTGGATGTGTCGATCCGCGCGCAGATGCTGGACCTGCTGGCCGATCTGAGCACGCGGCTGGGGCTGACCTATCTGTTCATCAGCCATGATCTGAGCGTGGTGCGCAATGTCACCGACCGGGTGCTGGTGATGCAGGACGGACGCATCGTGGAAGAGGGCGCGACGGCGCAGGTATTCGAGGCACCGCGCCATCCCTATACGCGCCGCCTGATCGCGGCGACGCCGCGCTTGCCGGTGTCGGCATGAGCGCGCTGGCGATCCCGAATGGCGATGCGCGCCGATTATGGCTCTGGAGCAACGGGCTGACGGGCGCGCCGGGCGGGAAGCCCGATGTGATGGGGATCATCCGCGCGCTGGGCTTCGTGCAGATCGACACGATCCGCAACGTGACGCGCGCGCATCATCATATCGTGTGGTCGCGCAACCAGTCCTATCGCGAGGGGATGCTGTGGCCGCTGCTGCGCAAGCGTGACCTGTTCGAGCACTTCACCCATGATGCCTCGCTTCTGCCGATGGAGGTGCTGCCGCTCTGGCAGCGCCAGTTCCGTCGTCTTGGCGAGAAGGTGGCGCGCGCGGACTGGTATCGTTCGGGGCTGGGGCAGGAGGAGATCCGCGCCATCCATGCGCGGATCGCGCGGGAGGGGCCGCTTTCGACCCATGCGTTCGACAGCGCCGCGCCGGGGCGGCAGATGTGGGCACGCCCGGCGCACAAGAAGGCGCTGGATCAGATGTGGTATGCGGGCGATCTGGCGACCAGTCACCGCGAGAATTTCGTGAAGTTCTACGATCTGGGTGAGCGGGTGTTTCCGCGCATCGAGGCGCTGCCTGACCACGAGGCGATCGACGCGCTGTGCGAGGGGGCGCTGGAGCGGCTGAGCCTTGCGACAGGTGGTGAGGTGCAGCGGTTCTGGGACGCGGTAAGTGCTGCGGAGACGCGCGACTGGCTGGCGCGTGCGCGCCTCGTACCATTGCGGGTCGAGGGCGCGGACGGGCGCTGGCAGGACGGCTGGGGCACGCCCGATATCGAGGAACGGCTGGCGCGTGCGGGGGATGCCGCGGGCGGGTCCGGGTCGCGGATGCGGCTGCTCAATCCGTTCGATCCGGCGATCCGCGACCGGGCGCGGCTGCAACGGCTGTTCGGGTTCGAGTATCGCAACGAGATGTTCGTGCCCCCCGCCAACCGGCGCTGGGGCTATTACGTCTATCCGCTGCTGGAGGGTGTGCGTTTCGTCGGGCGCATCGAGCTCAAGGCCGACCGGCGCGAGGGTGTGATGCGCGTCAGCGGGTTCTGGAGCGAGCCGGGATCGCGCTGGGGTCAGGGACGCGTGGCGCGGCTGGATGCGGAACTGGTGCGGTTCGCGCGCCTTGCCGGGATCGCGCGGATCGACTGGAACGTGCCGCGACCGGGCTGAAGGGGTTGGCGGGGTAAACGCCTGTGCCACAGCAGTTTCTTGATGGTGCCCAGTTTCGGCCACAGCGGGTGGGTCATATTCAAATGCGGTCACACTGAATGCTGTGGAAATCACATGAACAACCAACGTATCGCTGTCATGGTCGATGGTGACAATATCAGCGCGAAACACGCGGCACGGATACTGTCCGCCTCTGCTGCACTGGGTCGTGTCGATGTCGCGCGGGTCTATTGCGCGGGCTGCCAGAGTTCCGATTGGCTTGCGACGCCGGGTTTTCGCGCGATGCATTCCGGTGCCGGCAAGAACGCGACGGATCTGCTGCTGAGTATCGATGCGATGGAGCTGGCGCTGGTGGGCGAGATCGACGCTTTCGTCGTTGCGGCATCCGACCGGGATTACACCCATCTGGCGCATCGGTTGCGCGAACATGGGCGGCATGTTCTGGCGCTTGGCGAGGACAAGACGCCCGAGAGCTTCCGCCTTGCCTGTAGCGCTTTCGTGACCTTGCCCTGCAACACGGGAAGCGCGGCTCCGGCGGTGAAGGCGAACGCAGTGTCGGAGCTGGACCAGAAAATTCGCGCCGTGATCGCCAAGCACAGCACGAATGGCTGTGGCATGAAGATCGAGGGACTCAGCGCCAAGATGCGTTCCGAGCATGGCACGCAGATCAGCAATTATCCCGAGAAGAACTGGCGCGGTTACCTGACGGCGAGACCCAAGCTTTACGAGATCGGTCCGCGCGGGCCGGGTGCGATGGTCCGCTTCCGGCCCGAGGGGTTTGCTGGCAACTGACCGGCGGCATTGCGTGACGCGGGGGCCCGTGGCCGCCCGGTGTCGATCAGGCCACGCCGGCGCGCAGGGCGTCGTGGATGTGGACGAGGCCGCGCAGCGTGCCGGAGTCGTCGACGGCGAAGAGGGCGCTGATCTTGTTGGCGTTCATCACGCCGAGCGCCTCGGAGAGCAGGGCCTCGGGCGCGATGGTGCGCGGGCCGCGGGTGGCGACCTCGCCGGCCTTGCGCTGCATCAGGTCGTCGAGGTTGCGCCGCAGGTCGCCATCGGTGATGACCCCGGTGAGGCGGCCGTCGGTAACCACGGCGGCGACGCCGAAGCCCTTGGCCGTCATTTCCAGAAGCGTGTCGCCCATTGCCGTGTCTTCGGCCACGATGGGCAGGGCGTCGCCGGTATGCATCACCGAGGAGACCTTGAGCAGCTGCGCGCCGAGCGTGCCGCCGGGGTGGAAGGCGAGGAAGTTCTCGCGCTCGAAGCCGCGCAGGCGCATCAGCGCCACCGCCAGCGCATCGCCGAGCGCCATCGTGCAGGTGGTCGACGTGGTCGGCGCCATGCCGATGGCGCAGGCCTCGGGGGCGTCGGGCAGTTGCAGCAGGTGATCGGACTGCAGCGCGAGCGTGCTGCCCGCCTTTTTGGTGATGCCGATCAGCGGGATCGAGAAGCGCCGTGTATGGGCGATGATATCCGCGAGTTCGCGGGTTTCGCCGGAATTCGAGATCAGGATCACCGCATCCTGTGCGGTGATCATGCCAAGGTCGCCGTGGCTGGCCTCGCCGGGGTGGACATATTGCGCAGGCGTGCCGGTGCTGGCCATGGTGGCGGCGATCTTGGCGGCCACATGGCCCGATTTGCCCATGCCCGACACGATCACCCGCCCCGGCACCGCCAGCAGGAGATCGACGACAGGGTCGAAGGCGGGCGGCAGCGCGTCGCGCATGGTGGCGAGCGCGGCGCGCTCGATATCCAGGACATCGCGGGCGATATCGGTGGGGCGGGGCGAGGAGGTCATGAAGGCCGGCTCCGGTTGGGTTGCCCGAGGTCATAGCGCGCGCATCGCTCAAGGCCAAGCCCAAGCTGTGAAACGCGCTGGCATCCGCGCCCGCGCGACACTAACGTCGCCCCCATGAGTGATGCCGATATCCTTGACAGCCGCCACGCCTGGGCACGGCTGGCCATCTCGCTGCTGATCGCCACGATCGGCAATGTCGGGATGTGGGCGATCATCGTGATCATGCCAGCGGTGCAGGCCGAGTTCGGGATCGACCGGGCCGATGCCTCGCTGCCTTATACGCTGACGATGGTCGGTTTCGCGCTGGGCAACCTCTTGATCGGGCGGGTGGTGGACCGGTTCGGCGTGGCGGCGGCGCTGGGCGCGGCGGCGGTGCTGATCGGGGCCTCGACCGGGCTGGCGGCGCTGAGTCCTTCGGTGCTGGTGCTGACGGTGCTGCAATTCGTCATCGGTTTCGGCACGGCAGCCTGTTTCGGCCCGCTGATCGCCGATATCTCGCTGTGGTTCCTCGAGCGGCGCGGGATCGCCGTGGCCATCGCGGCCAGCGGCAATTACCTGTCGGGCGCGATCTGGCCGGTGATCCTGGCGGGGGTGCTGGCGGAACAGGGATGGCGAGCGGTCTACATGGTGCTGGCGGCGGTCACGGTGACGACGATGCTGCCGCTGGTGCTGTTGCTGCGCCGCCGCCTGCCGCTGGCGGCGCGCGAGCGCGCCGACGCGGCGGCGTCGCTGCGCGCGAAGGCGGCGGGGTTCCCGCCGCGGACGCTGATGCTGATGCTGGGGCTGGCGGGTGTGGGGTGCTGCGTGGCGATGTCGATGCCGCAGGTCCATATCGTCAGTTTCTGTGTCGACCTGGGCTACGGCCCGGCGGTGGGCGGGCAGATGTTGTCGCTGATGCTGCTGGGGGGCGTCGCGTCGCGGCTGGTATCGGGACTGATCGCCGACCGGCTGGGCGGGGTGCGCACGTTGCTGATCGGATCGGGCCTGCAATGCCTTGCGCTGTTTCTTTACCTGCCCTCGGGGGGGCTTGTGTCGCTTTACATGGTCAGCCTTGTTTTCGGGCTGGCACAGGGCGGGATCGTGCCGAGCTACGCGCTGGTGGTGCGCGAATACATGCCGAGCCAGGAGGCGGGCCGGCGCGTGGGATTCGTGCTGATGGCGACGATACTGGGCATGGCGCTGGGGGGCTGGATGTCGGGCTGGATCTATGACGTGACCGGCAGCTACACGATGGCCTTCGTGAACGGGATCGCGTGGAATTTCCTCAATATCGGGATCATGGTTATGATCCTGTTGCGCACGCGGCCGCGCCGCGAGGTGGCGGTCGCGGCCTGAGACCGTCGGCCGTCAGCCTTCGTGAACGATCCTGATATGGCGCTCGCCGCGCGCTTCGGCGAGGGCGATCTGCTTCTGGCGTTCGCGAAAGCGGTCCTTGGCGTCGTCGTCGGTTTCATCGATGCAAAGATGGCAGGACACGCCGTGTTCGTATTCGGGGCGCGACCTGTCGGCAGGCAGGATCGGGCGGCGGCAGGCAAAGCAGAGTTCATGCGGCCCTTCGGCCAGCCCGTGCCCGACCGAGACGCGCCCGTCGAAGACGAAGCATTCGCCCTGCCATGTGCTGTCGCTGGCGGGCATGTCCTCGAGATATTTCAGAATGCCGCCCTTGAGGTGATAGACATCCTCCACCCCCTGACCCAGCAGGAAGTTGGTGGATTTCTCGCAGCGGATGCCGCCGGTGCAGAACATCGCGATGCGCTTGTTGTGAAAGCGGTGCTTGTTGGCCTCCCACCATGCGGGAAAATCGCGGAAGGATTCGGTGCCGGGGTCGATGGCGCCCTCGAATGTGCCGATGGCCACTTCGTAGTCGTTGCGCGTGTCGATCACCGCCACATCCGGCGCGCGAATGAGGTCGTTCCAGTCAGCGGGTTCAACGTAATGGCCAACGCGCGCGCGCGGGTCCACGTCGGGCTGGCCCATCGTGACGATCTCTTTCTTCAGCCGAACCTTGAGGCGGCGGAAGGGCTGGTCGGCGCTGGTGCTTTCCTTCCACTCCAGATCGGCGCAGCCGGGCAGGGCGCGGATATGGTCAAGCACCGCGTCGATCCCGGCGCGTGGCCCCGCGATGGTGCCGTTGATCCCCTCATGTGCCAGCAGAAGCGAGCCGGAGATGCGCTGTGCCTCGCACAGGTCGAGGAGCGGGCCACGGATGGCCGCGGGATCGGCAAAGCGGGTGAAGTGGTAAAGCGCGGCGATGGTATACATGCGCCGCGATGTAAGCGGCGCCGCGCATTTGGGCAAGTGCGTAAAGTGGCGCCATTGACGCGGGGCGCGGTGCTGCCTACCCCTTGAAGGAAAGGAGATGTCCCATGACCCAGGCCCTGATCGTGATCGACATGCAGAACGATTTCTGCCCCGGCGGCGCATTGGCGGTGCCCGAGGGCGACGGTATCGTGGCGGGCATCAACGCCCTGATGGATGATTTCGCTTCGGTGATCCTGACGCAGGACTGGCACCCGGCGGGGCATTCATCATTCGCTTCGGGCCACGAGGGGATGGAGCCGTTCGAGATGATCGAGATGCCATACGGCGCGCAGGTGCTGTGGCCGGACCATTGCGTGCAGGGCAGCACGGGCGCGGCGTTCCACGCCGATCTGGACACCACGCGCGCCGACATGATCCTGCGCAAGGGGTATCGCGCGCAGATCGACAGTTATTCGGCGTTTTTCGAGAATGACCGGGAGACCCCGACCGGCCTGCACGGCTATCTTCAGGAGCGTGGGATCAGCCATTTGACGATGGCCGGGCTGGCGACGGATTTCTGCGTTGCCTATTCGGCGATGGACGGTGCGCGGCTGGGCTATGACGTGGTGGTGCGCGAGGGGCTGTGCCGGGCGATCGACCTTGACGGTTCGCTCGAGGCGGCGATGGACGCGATGAAGGATGCCGGTGTGCGGATCGCCTGAGATGCCGGGCCTGATCGACGAGATCGAAGCCTGCCGGTTATGCGCGGCGCGATTCGAGCAGACCGAGACCGCCCATGCGCCGCGCCCGGTGGTCTGGTTTCGCCCCTCGGCCCGGATCCTGATCGCGGGGCAGGCGCCGGGGGCGCGGGTGCATCGCTCGGGAAAGCCCTTTGACGACCCGTCGGGGGATCGTCTGCGCGACTGGCTGGGGCTGAGCGAGGCCGCGTTCTATGACAAGGAACAGGTGGCGATCGTGCCGATGGCGTTCTGCTTTCCGGGGTATGATGCCAAGGGCAGCGACCTGCCGCCGCCCGCGATCTGCGGGCAGACCTGGCATGATCGGGTGATGGGGCGGCTTGACCGGGTGCGGTTGCGGGTGATCGTGGGCGGCCATGCGCAGCGCTATCATCTGGGGACGCGCGACAGTGTCACCGAGACGGTGCGCAAATGGCGGGACCATGCGCCGCGGCTCTTTCCCTTGCCGCACCCGTCCTGGCGCAATACGGCATGGCTGAGGCGCAACCCGTGGTTCGAGGCCGAACTGCTGCCGGTGCTGCGCGCCCGCGTAAGAGAGGTTCTGGATGGCTGAGGAAACGCTGCTGGATGCGGCGCATCAGGCGATGGAGGCCGCGCCCGAGGACGGGCAGGCAAGGCTCGCATTCTACGAAAGGCTGGCGGCGGGCGAGTTGTTCCTGTTGCTGGAAAGCGAGGACGAGGGCGAGGAGGGAACGGTTTCGCCCAGGGTCTTCACGATCGAGGGGCAGGGCTATGTGCTGGCTTTCGACCGCGAGGAGCGGCTGGCGCGTTTCGCCGAAGGCCCGGCGCCTTATGCGGCGCTGTCGGGGCGCGTAATCGCCGGGATACTGGCGCCTGAGGGGCTCGGCATGGGGGTCAACCTCGAGGTGGCGCCTTCGGCCATCCTGCTGCCGCCCGAGGCGGTGGCGTGGCTGCATGGCACGCTGTCGCAGGCGCCCGATGAGACCGAGGCGCGCGCGCAGTCCTTTCATGCGCCCGCCGGTCTGCCCGAAAGCCTCCTTGGGGCGCTCGATGCGCGGCTGGCGTCGGCGGCAGGGCTGGCGGAGCTGGTTTACCTTGTGGGCGTCACATATGAGGGCGGCGCGAAGGGGCACATGCTGGGCATTGTCGATGCGGTGCCGGGTGCCGAGGGCGCGCTGGCGCGGGCGGTGGCGGATGTGCTGAGCTTTTCGGGGCTTGAGGCGGCGGCGCTGGACGTGGCGTTCTTTCGCGGCTCCGACCCGGTGGCGGCGCGGCTGGCGCGGGTGGGATTGCGCTTTGATCTGCCAAAGGCGCAGGAGGCGGCGCAGACCCCCGGCGCTTCGCCGGGGATGGATCCGGACCGCCCGCCGCGCCTGAAGTAAGGGGTGCGCGGGGTGGCCTGGTTCAGGCCGGTTGGCGCACGCCGCGTTGATCGACGGTGAGGTCGGTCATCATGGCGCCGATCCACATACACAGGAGCGCAAGCCATGCGGTGCCCGCGAAGACCGAGCCGCCGGTGACGCCGTTGCCGATGGCGCAGCCGCCCGCCAGCATCCCGCCAAAGCCCATCAGCGCCGCGCCAGTGAGCGAGCGGCGCATGTTGGCCTCGTCCTCGAACCCCTGGAAGCGGAACTCGCCCGCGAGCCATGCGGCCAGGAACGATCCGAGGAACACGCCCGGCACCAGGCCGACATCGAATTCGAGGATCGCGGTGTGGTCGAGGAAGAACATCAGCGTGCTGGCCGAAGGGCCGGTGAAGGTTGCGCTTTCGACCGGCAGCGGGTCGAAGGCGACCTGCGAGAGCGCGTAGGTCGACACCCAGCCGACGGCCACGGCGAAACCGACGCCGGAGGCGAAGATCATGCGCCAGATGCCGATGCGGTTATGGGCCGAGACCGCCAGTGCGATGCCCGCAACGATGATCCCGAAAACGAGCCCGGCCATGTTGGGCAGGCCGAGGAAGGCCAGAAGGTCCATGTTCTGTCCGCCCGAGGTGACCCAGAGCGCGGCCAGCGAATCCCGTGTCGAGGCAAGCCAGCCCGAGAGGCTCATCTGTGCGACCACGGCGAAGACCAGCCCGGAGACCACCGAGCGCAGGTTGCCGGTGGCCGCCAGCACCAGAAGCCGACCCGAACAGCCACGCGCCAGCACCATGCCGACGCCGAAGATCAGCCCGCCGATCACCGCACCGGACCAGCTGCCGGGAATGGCCATGATGCGCGCATCCTGGGCGCGGAACAGGCCCAGATACTGCGCGCCCTGCACCCAGACCACGGCGGTCGAGAAGGTCAGCAGCCACACCGCCACCTTGTCGCCCATGCGGCCACGGGCGAATTCCACGGTTGCCGCCCGCAGGCAGAACCGTGACCGCTGAGCGGCTACGCCGAAGATCACGCCGGTCAGCAGGCCCAGAAGAGCGGCAGCCGGGGCCTCGCCGATGCGTTCGACCAATGCAAGAATATCCATTTCGCGCGCCTTTCGTATCTGGGCAGGGGGCATCGCATGCAGGGATGCGAATGTCTTTGATCCAGATCATCGCGCCGGACAACAGGAAAAATCCCGCCCATCCTCTCGCCAAGGCGAGTCGTTGGGCGTAAAGGATTCGCATGACGAAGACATTTCCCCTGGCCGATGCGCGCGATTTGCCGCTGTGGCGGCGTCCGGTGACGCTTCTTTTCCTGATGGCGGCCGCGATGCCGGTGGCCTTTGCCACGTGGTCTGCGCTGCTCAACAACTTCGTGATCGAGGCGGCAGGGTTCGACGGGTCGGATATCGGCTGGCTGCATACGGTGCGCGAGATTCCGGGCTTTCTGGCGGTCGGGGTGATCGCGATCATCATCTTCATGCGCGAACAGGTTCTGGGGCTGGTGTCGCTGACACTGTTGGGCGTGGCGACGGCGGTCACGGCGTGGTTCCCGAGCCTTGGCGGAATCCTGACCATCACCATGCTGAGTTCGATCGGGTTTCACTATTACGAGACAGTGAACCAGTCGCTGCAGCTGCAATGGATCGACAAGCTGCGTGCGCCGCAGGTGCTGGGCTGGCTGATCGCCGCCGGGTCGGGGGCGACACTGATCGCCTATGTGCTGATCGTGATGACCTGGGAATCCTTCGGGCTGAATTACAACGCCGTTTACCTGGCCTCGGGCGGGTTCACGGCGGCGGTCGCGTTGTTCTGCCTTTTCGCATATCCGCAATTCGAGGCGCCCAATCCGCAGATCAAGCGGATGGTGCTGCGGCGGCGCTACTGGCTGTATTACGCGTTGCAGTTCATGGCCGGGGCGCGGCGGCAGATCTTTGTCGTCTTTGCCGGGTTCATGATGGTCGAGCGCTTCGGCTTCGAGGTGCATGAGGTGACGGCGCTGTTCCTGATCAATCTGGTGGCCAACATGATCTGCGCACCGCTGTTCGGGCGGGCGGTCCATGCTTATGGCGAGCGGCGCACATTGCTGTTCGAGTATGCCGGGCTGGTCGTGGTGTTCCTGGCCTATGGCGGCATCTACATGTTCGGCTGGGGTGTGGCGCTGGCGGCGACGCTTTACGTGGTCGACCATCTGCTGTTCTCGCTTGCGCTGGCGCTGAAGACCTATTTCCAGAAGATCGCCGATCCGGGCGACATCGCGCCGACGGCGGCGGTGGCCTTTACCATCAACCACATCGCGGCGGTGTTCCTGCCGGCGCTGCTGGGTTATCTTTGGCTGGTCTCGCCGGCGTCGGTTTTCGTGCTGGCGGCGGGGATGGCGACATTGTCGTTCATGCTGGCGCTGCTGATCCCGCGCCACCCGGTGCCGGGACATGAGACCATCCTGAGCCCGGCCGCGCCGGCACCTGCCGAATAACCCAAAGCTGAACGGATACGTCCATGACCACCTTTACCGCGCTCACCACCCTTGCAGGCCAGGACGCCGCCGAGGCGCTTGCCGCCGATCTCGAGACGCTGGAGCCCGCGCCCACGGGTGTTGGCATCTTCGAGATCGAGGACGGCGCGGGGCGCTGGGAGGTGGGCGGCTATTTCGATGAGGCGCCCGACCGTGCGGGGCTCGAGCTGTTGGCGGCGATGCACGGGGCGCGCCCCTTTGCGGTGTCGGAACTGCCCGAGATGGATTGGGTCGCCAAGGTGCGGCGCGAACTGGTGCCGGTCGAGGCGGGGCGGTTTTTCGTCTATGGCAGTCATGACGCCGACAAGCTGCCCGCTGGCGCAGAGCCGTTGCTGATCGAGGCGGCGATGGCCTTTGGCACCGGGCATCACGGCACGACGCAGGGGTGTCTGCGGGCGCTGGACCGGCTGGCGGAGCAGGGTTTGGGCGCGCGTTCGGTGATCGATGTGGGTTGCGGCACCGCGGTTCTGGCGATGGGCGCGGCAAGGGTCTGGCCGCGTGAGACCCTGCACAGCGTGCTGGCCAGCGATATCGACGAGGTTGCGGTCGAGGTCGCGAAGGCGAATGTGACCGCCAATGGGCTGGACGGGCGCGTGCGCTGCATCGAGGCCACTGGCGTGGATCATCCCGAAATCGCAGCCGCTGCGCCCTTTGACCTGATCTTCGCCAATATCCTGAAGGGGCCGCTAATCGACATGGCGGGCGACCTGACGGGGCTATTGGCGCCGGGGGGGCGACTGATTCTCTCGGGGATTCTGAATGAGCAGGCGGATGAGCTGATCGAGGTTTATCGCCGGGCGGGAAACAGTCTTGAATATCGCGAAGAGATTGGCGACTGGACGACGACAACGCTGCAGCGAAACAGCTGAAATCGTTGAATGAATTTGGCCGAATTGTGGCATCTGCCATAGTATGGCTGTAATTCGCATCTACGTTAACCGATCATTATATTCGAGGCCCACCCCCGGTGGGAAATTGCCATGTCGGATGTCTTCAGAGATTTTGATGAGCGCATAAGCCGCCTTTCGGCCAAGCATGAAAAGCTGCAACGCGGCTATGTCGGTCAGATCACACGCGACGGGTTGATCGTGTTCCGCCCCAAGCGGCGCAGGCTGAGCCTCTCTCCACGCGGTCTGGCGCTGGTGGCGATCGGCTTCGTCTTCTTCAAGTCGGTGATCGTGGCGCATCTGGGTCTTGAAACCTATAGCGAGCGCATCGCGGCGCTGCAGGATGGCACGATGGTCGAACAGGCCGGCGCCTTCATCATGCAGCCGGACCCGGCGACGCAATGGGCCGCCGCCAAGATGCGCCCCTACTTCCGCTGAATTCCCAACGGATCAACCAGAACGAAAAAGCCCCGCGCAGGTGACCTGACGCGGGGCTTTCTCTTGAGTGGTGGTCTTTCGTTTCAGAGGCTGCGCGACACATGGTCGATTTCGCCGCGGCTCAGCCCGATATCGTCAAGTTCGCGGTCGCTGAGTTGCGACAGTGCGGCACGGGTTGCGCGCTGGTCGTTCCAGGCGATGACGGCTGCGACGAAGGGTGCGAAAAAGCCCCGGAAACCCGAAACATGCGAGCGGTTGGATGTGATGACGGCCATGATCTTGATCCTCAATACGGCGTATATGCGTGTGTCTGTTTTCTGAAACTGCACGTATGGCAGGCATATGGCGCTGACAAGCGACCATTTCTGCATAATCCTTATGCGTCTTTTGCATGGGTCGGTTCGCGGGCCGTTCCGGCAGGCGCGCGCAAGCCGGTGTTGTCAGTCGTTACAGCGCGCGATTTCGATCAGGTTCCCGTCCGGGTCACGGATATAGAGCGACGTGATCGGGCCGAGCGCGCCAGTGCGTGCGACGGGGCCTTGTTCGATCAGCACTGCGGCGGCAGAGAGCCGCGCGGCCACGTCCTCGATGGGCAGTTCGGTGATGAGGCAGAGATCGGCCGAGCCGGGTGTGGGCGCTGCGGCCTTCGGTTCGAACTCATGGCCCGCTGCGTGGAGGTTGATCTTCTGGCGGCCGAAGCGAAGCGCCTTGCGGCCCTGCGCGAATGTGACGACCTCGAAGCCGAGGAGGCGGCTGTAAAAGGCGCAGGTCGCGTCGATATCGGCGACGGTCAGCACGAGGTGGTCGATGCGGTCGATCGGGATCATGGCTGTCTCCGGGCTGTGGCGGGCAGGCGGCGCGGCCAATCTGACCGCGAAACGGTGCGGGGGCAAGCCGGGGGCGCATGCGGGTTCGGCGCATTCCGCTTGGTCTTTGTTCTCGTTTCGTGCTAGTGCTGGCACAAAGCAATAAGGACGGGGCAGTCTGATGCGGGTTTTGGGAATCGATCCCGGCTTGCGCAACCTTGGATGGGGCGTGATCGATGTGGAGGGCAGCCGCCTTGCCCATGTCGCGAACGGTATCTGCCATTCGGAGGGCGCAGATCTGGCCGGGCGGCTGTTGTCGCTGCACCGCCAGCTGACCGAGATCGTGGCGCGCCATGCGCCGCAGGCGGCGGCGGTGGAGCAGACCTTTGTCAACAAGGACGGGGCGGGCACGCTGAAACTGGGCCAGGCGCGGGGGATCGCGATGCTGGTCCCCGCGCAGTTCGGGCTGACGGTGGGGGAATATGCGCCCAATACCGTCAAGAAGACCGTGGTCGGTGTCGGCCATGCCGCCAAGGATCAGGTCGCGCATATGGTGCGCGTGCAACTGCCCGGAGTCGAACTGGCGGGGCCGGATGCCGCCGATGCGCTGGCGATCGCCATCTGTCACGCCCATCACGCCCGCATCCCCGCCGCGATGGCCCGGAGGGTGGGCGCATGATCGGGCGCGTTGCGGGGCGGATCGATTATGCCGCGGGCGATCACGTTCTGATCGATGTGCGCGGCGTGGGCTACCTTGTCTATTGTTCTGAGCGCACGCTGCGCGCGCTGCCGGGGGCGGGCGAGCATGTGGCGCTTTATACCGATCTGCTGGTGCGCGATGACCTGATGCAGCTTTACGGCTTTCCGACGCTTCTGGAAAAGGAATGGCATCGCCTGCTGATGAGCGTGCAGGGCGTGGGCGCCAAGGCGTCGCTGGCCATTCTGGGCGCGCTTGGCCCGGATGGCGTGGGGCGCGCGATTGCGCTGGGCGACTGGAATGCGGTGAAGGCCGCGAAGGGGATCGGCCCCAAGACCGCGCAGCGCGTGGTCAACGAATTGAAGGACAAGGTGCCCGAGGTGATGGCGATGGGTATGGCCGCCGCGCCGCAGGCATCTCCTGCGCCGTCCGCCGCCGCGCCGGATGACGACGGCGAGGTGATCGAGGCGGCCAGTGCACCCGCGCCCAAAGCGGCGCGCCCGCGTTCGGACGCGCAGGCCGAGGCGCTGTCGGCGCTGACCAATCTGGGCTATGCGCCGGGCGAGGCGGCGGGTGCCGTGGCGCAGGCGGCGGGCGACGATCCGCAGGCCGAAACCGCCGCGATGATCCGCGCTGCGCTCAAGCTGCTGGCGCCGAAAGGGTAGATCATGGAAAGCCCGGATCCCACGCTGCGCCCCGACCCGCTGCCCGAGGATGGCGATCGCAGCCTGCGCCCGCAGGCGTTGAGCGAGTTCATCGGCCAGGCCGAAGCGCGCGCCAATCTGCGCGTCTTCATCCAGTCGGCGCGCCAGCGCGGCGAGGCGATGGATCACACGCTGTTTCACGGGCCGCCCGGTCTGGGCAAGACGACGCTGGCTCAGATCATGTCGCGCGAATTGGGGGTGGGGTTCCGGATGACATCGGGGCCGGTCCTTGCGAAGGCGGGCGACCTGGCCGCGATCCTGACCAATCTCGAACGAAACGACGTGCTGTTCATCGACGAGATTCACCGGCTGAATCCGGCGGTGGAAGAGGTGCTGTATCCGGCGATGGAGGATTTCGAGCTGGACCTCGTGATCGGCGAGGGGCCGGCGGCGCGCACGGTGCGCATCGAGTTGCAGCCCTTCACGCTGGTCGGGGCGACGACGCGGCTGGGCCTGCTGACCACGCCCCTGCGCGACCGGTTCGGCATCCCGACGCGGCTGCAATTCTATACCGAGGACGAGCTGCACGAGATCGTCACCCGCAACGCCACGCTGATGAAGGCCCCCGCCGAGGACGAGGGCGCGCGCGAGATCGCGCGCCGGGCGCGCGGCACGCCGCGTATCGCCGGGCGCTTGCTGCGCCGGGTGGTGGACTTCGCCGTGGTCGAGGGCGACGGGCGCATCACCCGCGCCCTGGCCGACAATGCGCTGACCCGGCTGGGGGTGGATCATCTGGGGTTGGACGGCGCGGACCGGCGTTACCTGCGCCTGATCGCCGAAGCCTACCAGGGCGGGCCGGTGGGCATCGAGACGCTGAGCGCGGCGCTGAGCGAGAGCCGCGATGCGCTGGAAGAGGTGATCGAGCCGTTCCTGCTGCAACAGGGGCTGATCCAGCGCACGCCGCGCGGGCGGATGCTGGCGCAGGGGGGGTGGCACCACCTGGGCATGGCCGCGCCCAATGCGCAGGGGCAGACCAGTCTGTTCGGGAAATGAGCGGCCTGGAGTTTCGCGGGCGAGGGCCGGGGGGCCAGCCCCCGGACCCCCCGAGGTATTTCCGGCCAGATCAAGCGGCAAAACGAAAAACGCCCCCGCAGGTGAATGCGGGGGCGTAGATTTGTCGAGGGGTCGCCGGGGCGTTAGCTTGCTTCCCAAGCTTCCATGTTCTCGAGCTCTTCCTCGCTGAGGGAGGTCGAGGCATGCAGCGCATCCTCGGTCTCTCCACGGCTGAAGGTGACCTCGCTGAACTCCACGGCGACGGGTTTTTCACCGATGCCGAGGAAGCCGCCGACGTCGATCACGACCTTGGTGATTTCACCGTCGTCGCTGACCACGAGATCCGCGATTTCGCCCAGGCTTTCGCCCGTGGGACCGTGAACGGCAAGGCCTTCCAGATCCTCGGCGGTAAGGGCGGCACGGTCATCGGCTGTCAGTTCGCTGGCATCCATCGAGCCTTCTGTCATGTCGGTCTCGGTGGTGTCCATCGCGCTGTCGGAGGTGTCCGCGTCAGCCGCGCCGGTATCGGCCGTGCCCATGTCGGCGGAGCCGCTATCGGCAGTACCGCTGTCGGCTGCGTCCATGTCGGTGGAGCCGGTATCGGCTGTGCCGGTCGCGGACTCTTCGGTCGCGGTTGCGTTGCTGTCGGCCGTGCCCTCGATCTGGGTCTGGTCGGTGGTCTCTTTGTCGGTGCTCTCCGATTGAGCAAGAACCGGAGACGCGGCCAGTGCGACGATTGCCGTCGTTGCGAGAATGCGTTTCATGTTCAGTCTCCTGTGCAAGTGTCTTGTCGGCACCGCGGTTCGCGGCGTCGTGACCTATCAACATTGCGAGCGGCGAAAGGTTTCTTCGGTTCACGAAAAAACCGTGAAATTTACTGCGGAACTCTGAGAGGCGGGAAGCGTTCTTCATGCGCGGGCCCGAGCATTGTGGTGCGGCGGCGCGGGCCATGTCCGCAGTCGCGCCGAGCGATGCGGATGGTCGGAAACAAGAACGAGCGATGCGGATGGTCGGAAACAAGAAGGAGTAGCACCATGCTTGAGATCAGTGGAATCGGCGGGATCATCATTCTGATCCTGGATATCTGGGCCATCGTGTCGGTGGTCGGTTCGGCGGCGTCGACAGGAAAGAAGGTGCTTTGGGTCCTGTTGATCCTGCTCCTGCCATTGCTTGGCTTCCTGATCTGGCTGATCGCCGGGCCGCGCTCGGCAGCGGCCTGAGGCGCGGCGAGAAAAAAATCGCGCGGCAAGGGAACCGGTCGCCCGCCCGGGCGTTGAGAGGATGAAGCCAGCGTTCGATGCTTTCGCTGCCTCTTCCGGGCCCTGCCACATCCCAAGTGCAGGCGGGCCCAATCGCACCCCAACTGTCCCTCGGGTGCCTGCCCCCGTCTGAAACATGGCGGGGGCTTTTTTAAGGGGCGTCGGCGGATTTCGATTGCAGAGCGGGTGGATCGCCACGCCCCAGCAGGGAGACCAGCGAAGCCATGACAGCAGGCCTCGATCCAGATGATGCAGCCGACGGAACGGACGGCGGCGAGGCGATTGCCGGGCTTGACGTGCTGGTGACCGCGCAAGAGGCCTATCCGGCGCTGGAGCGGGCCTTTCTGGCGGCGCGCGAGGAGATTTCGGCCAGCTTCCGTATTTTCGACCTGTCGACGCGGCTGCGCTCGAAGGAGGCGCGGGCGCTGGGCGAGACCTGGTTCGATCTGTTCATCCACACGCTTGAGCGCGGTGTGGCGATCCGGCTGGTGGTGTCGGATTTCGATCCGGTGGCGGCGCCCGACCTCCACCAGAAGGCGTGGCGCACGCAGCGCCAGATCGCGACGGTGCGCGAGTTGTGCCGCGCCGATGTGCGGCTGTCATTCGTGGTGGCGTTGCATAGCGGGCGCACCGGAATGGTGCCGAGGCTGCTGTTCTATCCGCTGGTCCGGCGCAAGCTCAATGCGCTGGCGCAGTCATGGCGCGACATGACCCTGGCGCAGCGCGAGCGGTTCCGGCAAGAAACGCCGCGCCTGCGCGGTATCTGCGAGGTGGACGAGAACGGCGAGCTGACGTTTCGCACGCGGCTGGTCGATTTGACCCCGGCGACGCATCATCAGAAGCTGGCGGTGTTCGATCGCAGCAAGGTCTATATCGGCGGGCTCGACCTGAATGAGCGGCGGTTCGACACCAAGAGCCATGACCGCGCGGCGCGCCATACGTGGCATGATATCCAGCTCATGGCGACCGGGCCGGTGGCCGCGGCGGCGCAGGCGCATCTGGACGGGTTTCTCGAAAATGTCGCCGATGTGGCGTCTCCGCCGAAGCCCGCCGCCAACGGTTTCCTGCGCACTCTCTCGCGGGTCTGTCCGGGGACGGTGATGCGGGTCGCGCCGCGCACGATCCTGCGCGAGATCGAGGACCAGCACATGACGGGCGTGCGCGGGGCCAGTCGGTTGATCTACCTTGAAACCCAGTTCCTGAGGCATCTGCCGCTGGCCCGCGCGCTGGCGCGGCGGGCGCGCCGCTGTCCGGATCTGCGGCTGATCGTGGTGCTGCCCGCCGCGCCCGATGACGTGGCCTTTGCGAGCAGCCGAGGGCTGGATGCGCGGTTCGGGGAGCACCTGCAATTGCGCTGTATCGACCGCCTGAAGGCGGCGTTCGGGCCGGATCGCCTGTTGATCGCCTCGCCGGTGCAGAGCCGCAGCCGCGAGAGCGAGGAGCGCGATACGCTCAAGCACGCGCCGCTGATCTATGTGCATTCAAAAGTGTCGATCTTCGATGACAGCGAGGCGATCGTGTCCTCGGCCAATCTCAACGGGCGCAGCCTGCGCTGGGACAGCGAGGCGGGGCTGCACCTGACGCGACCCGAGCAGATCGGCGAGCTGCGCCGCAGGGTGATGGGCCATTGGCTGCCAGAGGATGCCGGGGCGGAGTATCTTGACCCCGAGACAGCCTTTGACAACTGGCGGCAACTGGTCGAGTTCAACAGTGCCTCGCCGCCGCATGTCAGGCGCGGCTTCCTCGTGAGCTACGAATCCGGTGCGGCGCGAGAGATCGCCGCCCCGGTGCCGGGCATTCCAGAGGAGATGGTTTAACGCGCGGTGCGGTCGCTGTCCTGGTCGTCGTCCGAGGCCGGTTCGAAGATGTTGAGCATCACCAGCGCGATCACCAATACCGGGATGGCGATGATCCCGCCGATCGGCCCCCACAACCAGAGCCAGACCACCAGTGACACGAAGATGAGCAAGGGATTGACCGAGATATGCCGGCCCAGAAAGGCGGGCGTCGCGAATTGTGCCTCGATCATGTTGAGGCTGAGGAAGATCACGGCCGGCAGGAATGTCATGAGCCCGTCGAAGGCCACCAGTCCCGCGATCAGGAGGCCGCCCGTCACCATCATCGGCCCCATGTAGAGGATGAAATTCGCGAGCGCCGCCGTCAGGCCCCAGATGAACGGCCCCGGCAGCCCGATCAGCGCCAGAGCCCCGGCGAGCGCGGTGCCGAGCGCTGCGTTGATCACCGTGATGGTGAGGAAATAGCGCGACACCAGCCGTTCGGCCTGGGTGAAGCGTTGCAGGAGGATTTCGGTATCCGCCCGGTCGCCGATGAAGCGCGCGAGCCAGCTGTAGATCCCCTTGCGCGTCAGCAGGAAGAAGAACAGCACGCCGCCGAAGATCAGGATCTGGGTGAGAATCAGGGGGGCGAGGAACAGCGCCTGCGTAAAGCCGGGCATGGCCGGGGCATCGTCCGCCTCTCCATCCTGCGAGCTTGCGCCGAGCGCCTCTTCGACTTCGCGGTTCATTTCGGCGAGGCCCTGGACCAGGCCGCGGAATTCGTTGACCAGCGAGCGAAGCTCAAACTTGATGCGCGGGAGTTCCTCGGCGATGCGCCAGATCAGCGGTTCGGCCAGAAAGACCAGCGATGCGATCGCCATCACCCCCAGCACCAAAACCGCCGCCGCCGAAAGCCCGCGCGGCAGGCCGATGCGTTCAAGGAAATCGGTCACGGGCGCGAGGATCACGCCGGTCACCAACCCCAGCACCATCGGCGCAAGAATGTCGCCGCCGGTCCTGAGAATGGCGAAGCCGAGAGTGACGATCACGAAAAAGGCCGCGGCGCGAAGGACCGGGTCGCGGGGCGAAGCAGGGTTATACATGGATCACCAACGCGTGGCGGGCGCACAAGGTTCCCGCCCGTGCGCGTCTTATGTGCACCGGTTCACGCCAACGGTCAGATCAGGGGTCTGAGTATCGCACGACGCCCGGGATCGAGCCCGGCAATCCCGCAGAGCAGGTCGTAATCCAGCACTTCGAGCTGTCCGTTCATCCAGCGCACTGCGCCGCCCTTGCGCAGGTGGCGCAGGGTCTTGTTGGTATGCACCAGCGACAGGCCGAGCGCATCGGCCAGATCCTGTTGCTTGTAGGGCAGGGGCATGCGCCCATTATGCGCCAGCCCCAGCGCCGCGCCCCTGTCATGCAGGCGAACGAATGCCGAGGCGATCCGGCGGAGCCCGTTCATATGACCGAGGATGGCGAGGTTCTCGCCCAGTAGGTGCTCTTCGACGGCTGCGAGCCAGGTGAGGTCATAGGCGCGTTCGGGGCAGTCGCGAAACAGCCGCCAGAGGTTCTTGCGGTCGAACACGCAGAGTTTCATGTCGGTGGTTGCTTCGACGGAATGCTGCATTTCCTGCATCACCCCGGCCTGAAGGCCGATGAAATCGCCGGGCAGGACGAAGTTGATCACCTGCCGCTCGCCCGATTTGAGCGTCTTGTAGCGCAGCCCCATGCCCTTGAGCGCGGTGTAGAGCTGGGGGCTGTTGGTGCCTTCCAGCATGAGGGTGGTTCCGGCGTTGATCTCCAGCTCGCCCGTCTTGAATTTCCGCATGAAATCAAGTTCGTTGCCCTTCATGGGTTCAAAGACCGGGCGTTGGCGCAGCGGGCAATTCAGGCAATCGGTGGTCATGAAAATTTCCCTCTGCTATGTCATATCTTAATGCGTGTTCGTGCCACAGGTTCCATGTTGGCCGGGACTTGTTGACCAAAAGACCGAATCCATACATGCCTTATAGTGATACACTTCAGCCGGCGCTGCCGGTTTATATCGTTCTGGAAAGCAACGCCCTGATCGCCGAGGACATCATCGGATCGCTCAGGGCGACCGGCCCGTGCCGGGTAATCCGTGTCGAACGTCCGGAGATGCTTGTCCCGAGCCTGCACACGGAACCGGCGGTGACGGCGGCGTTCCTTGAAATGCCCTATCGCGAGCTGGTGCAGTCCGATCTGCATCAGAGTCTTGCCGATAGCGGTGCCCGGATCATCCTGACGATCGGCGAGGATGACGAGAGCGTCGTGCTCCAGCAAGGTTGGGGGATGCTGGTGCGTCCCTTCACCGAACAGATGATCCGCGAGGCGCTGACCCCGCGGCGGGATGCCGATTCGCATTGAGCGCGGCGGCGGGCGGGGCTGGCCGCCGCGCCCGCTTTTTCATGTGCGCGGATCGCGCGCGGCGCGGCCGGCCTGCATGCCGGTGGCGAAACCTTCGGCGATCTGCACGAAAATATCTTTTTGCGCAGGCGGTTCCGCGGCAGCCGGACGATCCGCAGCGGGGGGCGTTCCGCCGGGCTGGCGCCCCAGCGCCAGAAAGCAGAGGCCGAGGATCAGGTAGAGCGCCCCGATCGCCACGAAAGCGATGAGCGCGCCCTCATAGGCGGCGATCAGAATCCACAGCCCGGCCGTCAGGAAACCGAGCCCGATCATCGCGAAGATCACGCCGATCGTCGCAAACGCAGCCGAGCGCGCCGCCTGGCGCGCCCGTGCTTCGATACCGTTCAAAAGACCCGTCATGGGTTACTTCCGTCCGGTGATGAAACCCAGAAGAAAGCCCATGCCCACAGCAAGGCCCATCGCGGCGGCGGGTTGCGCGCGCACGGCGTCGGCTGCCTGATGGCCCATTTCCTCGGCCTGGTGCTGGGCGGAGTGCAGATGCTGCTGGCCCGCATCGCGCAGGTCGGCGGCTTTGCGGCGTGCGCCGTTCACAGCCGAATCCCCGGACTGGCGGCCAAGGTCATAGAGGGTTTGCGAAATGGTCGAGATGTCAGAGCGCAGCGTTGCGATCTGCTCGGAGAGTTGCTCGATATCCGCGTCCGATGAGGTGTTCTTCGCTTGTGCCATTGCGATATCCTTTCTTGATTTGCGTTCGGGGTTTAACGCGCGTCGGGCCATTGTGTTCCATGCGGCGTTGCGCAAATGCCGGAAGCGGAGGAAAGAACGGATTTTTCGGAACCATGCGGCAGTGTCGGTCGTTTCAGGTCCAGAGCAACATGATTGCCTGAAAAGGAGAATACCGATGCTTTACTGGGCACTGCTGTTTTTCATCGTCGCGCTGGTCGCGGGCGTTTTCGGATTTGGCGGGATCGCTTCGGCTTCGGCCGGGATCGCACAAATCCTGTTCGTGATCTTCCTGGTCCTGTTCGTCGTCGCGCTGGTTGCGCGTGCGGTGCGGGGCCGTGCGCCCTGAAGGGCGCGCGAGCGATGACACAGAAATCAAGAGCCCTGCACGCGACCGCGTGCAGGGCTTTTTCGTTTGTTCCGCGCCGGGCTTTTTCAGGCCTGAAGCGTCTCGGTGCTGGTGAAGAACATCGCCTGACTGACCGCCGATTGCACCTGCTCCTCGGAATAGGGCTTGGTGATGAGAAAGGCGGGTTCGGGGCGTTCGCCGGTCAGGAGGCGTTCTGGGAAGGCGGTGATGAACACCACCGGCATTTCGCCCATTTCCTCGAGAATATGATTCACCGCGTCGATGCCCGAGGATTTATCGGCCAGCTGGATATCGGCCAGGATCATGTCGGGCGGGTCGTGACGCGCGAGCTGCACCGCCTCGTCGCGGGTGCGGGCGACGCCGGTGACGGAATGGCCGCTGCCTTCGACGATGGCGCGGATATCCATCGCGATGATCGCCTCGTCCTCGATCAGCATGATGCGCCCGCGGATGGATTGCGCCATTTCCTTGCGGGCGATGGCGATCAGTTCTTCGGCCTCGGCGGGTTCGACATCGACGATCTTGGCGATATCGGCGGTGGTGAAGCCTTCAATGCTGTGCAGCAGCAGCGCCTCGCGGGTGTTGCGGGTCAGGCCCGAGAGGCGCATCTGCGCGCGCGCCTCGGGCGAGCCGTCTTCGCCCGCGTCATCCACGGGCGATCCCGAAGATACCCAGATCCGGTTGAATGCCTTGAACAGCGCCACCTTGGGTGACAGGCCGGAATGAAAGATCTCCTGATCCTCAAGCAGGGCCTCGAGCGTGGCGGCGGCGTAGTGGTCGCCGCTTTGCTGGCTGCCGGTCAGGGCGCGGGCATAGCGCCGCAGAAAGGGCAGGTCCTGGGCGATCTCTGCAGACATGTCGCGCTGACTGGTTGTTTCGGTCATGGTTTCCTCGAAAAAATTTTTGTTTGCAGGGAACCAAACGCCGCCAAGCGTGTTAGGTTCCACGGTTAGGGCGTAAAAATGCGTCAGGCCGCGTAATGGACGTTAGAACATAGTAACATGGCAGAAAACAGCAGGACCTCAAAGTTGAACCAGCAGATAGACGACAATCTCAGACGCGTCTACTCGGACGCGTCCAGCGAACCGGTTCCCGAGCGGTTCACCAAGCTGCTGGAGCAACTTCGCCAGCAGGAGACGGGCGCTTGTGCCGAGGATCAGAGTGAAGATGATGGCAAAGATCACCGGGCGGCGTCCGGGGATGACAAGCATTGACCAATACACCCGACCCCAGAGAAGAACTGATCGAGCATCTGCCCGCGATGCGCGCCTTCGCAATGAGCCTGACGCGCAATCCGGCGACGGCGGATGACCTGGTGCAGGACACGATCGTCAAGGCCTGGAGCAATTTCGACCGCTTCAAGCCGGGCACAAACCTGCGCGCCTGGCTGTTCACGATCCTGCGCAACACCTATTACTCGCTCTACCGCAAGCGCCGCCGCGAGGTCGAGGACCCCGAGGGCCAGATGGCGGGCGCGATGTCCGAGAAGCCGGCCCATGACGGGCATCTGGTGATGACCGATTTCCGCGAGGCCTTTGCGCAGTTGAGCGACGAGCAACGCGAAGTGCTGATCCTGGTGGGGGCCGAAGGATTTTCCTATGAGGATGCCGCCGAGATGTGCGGTTGTGCGGTGGGGACGGTCAAGAGCCGCACCAATCGCGCCCGCAAGCGGCTGGCGGAACTCATGCATCTGGACGAGGATGAGGGGCTCGACATGACCGATGCAGCGACACTGGCGGTGGTACAGGGAAATCCGGCTGCATGAGCGAGCCGCCACCGCGCCGGAAGTTCAAGCCGGGTCTTGCCGTGCTCCTGGCGCTGGTGCTGAGCATCGCGATCCTGCCGCTTGGCCTGATATCGGTCTACCAGACGCTCAAGGTTCTGGAAGAGCGCCGCTCGCTGTCGGAAACCGCGCTTCTGGAGCAGACGCAGCAGGCCGCGTCGGCCAGCCGTGAGGTGATCGGATCGGCCGTCAGTGCGGCCGAGGCGCTGGCGCTGACGGTATCGGCCTTTCGCGGGATCGACGGGCCGTGCGACAAGGTCATGCGGCGCATTGTAGAGCAATCCCCCAATTACATGTTCGCCGGGTTCGTCGATGACGAGCTGCAACTGGTCTGCACCTCGCGCGGCGAGGAGCGCGACCTGAGCGGTCTCGATATTATCCGCACGCAGCTGACCAGCCCCGACACCGAAATCCAGATGCAGCCGCTGTCCTTTCTCGGCGGGCCGGCCTCGGTCAACGTGATGGTGCCGGTCTTCGACGAGGCGCAGTTCATGGGCAAGGTTCTGATCGCCGTTCCGATCACCGCGCTCAACAGGTCACTGACCGGGCGCGCGCCGGATGTCGATCTGGTGCTGTTTCAATCGCATGGCGAGATCATCGCCACAGAGGATTTCACCGATGACCGGCGCGCGGTGCTGCCGCAACGAACGACGCTCGAAGAGCTGGCCGAGCGGCCACGCCACACGTTTCGCGAGGTAAACCGCGCAGGCATGACCCGCGATTTCGCCGTGGTGGCGATTGTCGATGGCAGCGTTTTCGCGCTGGGCAGCTGGGCGCCTCGCAGCCGCAGCCTGATCCTGCCGGGCTATGAAGAGGCGTTCGCGCTGTATTTCCCGATCATCATGTGGGTGACCGCCATCGGCGTGGCCTATGTGGGTGTGCATCGTCTGGTGATCCGCCATATCAGGCGGCTGCGCTCGTGGATGCGTCTTTATGCGGCGGGGCGCGCGGACCTTGAACATGCACGGCTGAACAATGCGCCCGAGGAACTGGAAGTCGTGGCCGAAGCGTTTCGCGCGATGACCCGGCGGCTGGATGAACAGGATCGCCGCCGCGAAGAGGATCTGCAGGAAAAGACGGTTCTGTTGCGCGAGGTCCATCACCGCGTGAAGAACAATCTTCAGCTGATTTCCAGTATCATGAACATGCAGATCCGCGCCGCGCGCAGTGGCGAGGCCAAGCATCTTCTGCGCCGCGTTCAGGACCGGGTGATGGCGCTGTCGGCGATCCACCGCTACCTGTACCTGGCGCGCAAGCTGTCGATGGTGCGCGCCGACAAGCTGTTGGACGAGATCATCCAGCAGCTGGTGATCGTCGGCACGCTGGACGAGACCGGACAGCAGATCAACGTATCGACCGAGTTCGACCCCGTCGAAGTCGACCCGGATCAATCGGTCCCGCTGTCGCTTCTGGCGGCGGAGGCGGCGATGAATGCCGTGAAATACAGCGGCGTCGTCAAGGGCGACGATGCCTGGATCAACATCGCCCTGAAAAAGGTCGAGAATGACGAGCTGTGCCTGAGCGTGGTGAATTCGCGCGCCCCCGCCGGGGAAGAGGATGCAGAGGGCGATCCTGACGGGTCGGGGCTTGGCTCGCGGCTGATCGAGTCCTTCGTGTCGCAATTGAACGGCACGCTGGACATCGACGATCTGCCGACGCGGTTCGAGCTGCATGTCACCTTCCCGCGCGTCTGGCCTGATATTCGCAAGAACGACGAGTGACCTTCCGCGCGCTGAAATGCGCAGGAACTTCAGTCCGATCGCCGCGTTGAGACGGTGCAACAATGATCGGAGAGACTGATGACACTGAAACGCATTTCCCTTCTGCCCGTGATCGCACTGACGATGATCGGAGCGCTTGCCGCCTGTGAGACCGTTCAGGGCGCAGGCCAGGACATCGAAAGCGCCGGGCGCGCAGTCGAAGACGCGGCCGAAGACGCCGAGGATTGACGACAAACAGCCAGCCGCCCCGAAGAGTGCGGGCGGCTGGCACCTTTCTGGCGCTGCTGAGGTCAGATGAAGGTGAGCAAAGTGCCTACGGCCAAGGCTGCCAGCAACATGCCCACCAGCACCAGCAGGCCGTCGCGTGCGAACATCCCCGCAGCTAGCACCACGATCACCGCGCCAGCGGCGGAAGAGGAGAACGGAACGAGTTCCAGCAGCGGAATAATTGCACCGAGCGAGAAACAGACCGCTTGCGGCAGTATCGAGAACGGCGTCGAGACCAGAGCGCCCAGCCTTTGACGGGTGAAGGTGTCAAGCCACCGCGCGGGAACGCGGAACCACTTCATGACCTGCTGAACGCGATGCGCGCTCATGCTGCGACGGCGCAGCCATTGCGGCAGCCAGAGTGTCTGGCGGTTCAGCATCATCTGCGCCGAGACCGACGCGATGAGGATGCCGCAGACCGCGCTGAAGCCGGGCACGCCGCTGAGAGGCGAGACCAGCGCCAGCGCAGGCACCATCAGCAGCGGTGTATAGCTGGCATACCCGATGGCATCGATCACCTCGCCGAGGCTGGCGCGTTCGCCGTCAAGTGCGCGTTCGGCGGAATCGACCACGTCGTTGGCCCGCAATGGAGCGTTGTGGGTTGAATTCGGCGTGTTCATCGAACGCCAACGTGCAAATCGCGCAAGGGTTCCTTCTGTCATGTTGCGGATCGTTGAACCGCGTCGAGTGTTCGCGTTGATTTCGTGGCGCAGGATCCTTGCGCGAGGCGGCAATCCGCTGCCCAGCCGTGCCGGGCCGCTTGGTGCGAGGAACCAAAGCCGAGAGGCCGCGTTGGAGACCCGCACCATTGGACGAGGGCATGCGCCGCGCAGCGCCGCACCCTTTTCCGGAATGAAAGGAGACTGACATGAAACTTCTCTGGAGCACGGCAATCTGCGCCGGTCTGGCGCTGGGTATCGCACCGGTGAGCGCACAGGAAAAGACACTGTCGAATGTCGAGGTCAAATCGGATCTGAGCGCATTCGAGGACAGCAACGCGCTGGAATTCTGGCCAGACCTGACGCAGGACTTGGGCAAGGCCATCGCCACGCATGTCAATATCGACGATCAGGCCGAAGCGCCGCGCATGGTGGTCGAGATCAACAAGATCGCCATCAACGGCGAGCCGGTCCTGCCGGAATCGGGTGAGTTCAACCAGATCGAAGGCACCATCGCCTTGCATCCCGCCAATACTGCGGGCGGCAATACCGAGACCGATGCGAACCTGCCTCCGATGGGCAGCTATGCGCTGACGGTGAGCGCCAAGGCGGCCGGTGGCGAAGCGCCCGAAGGCTGGGTCGTGATTCCGCCCACGGAAGGTGACTTTTACGACGTGCTGATCAATGCCTATGCGATGGAAGTGGTCGAGCGCCTCGAGGAATAAACGTCCCCGGCTTGCATAAGGCCCGACGCAATGATGATCCGCCGCGCGCATGCTCCGCGCGGCGGATCTGTGTTTGCGGCAGGTGTTTGCCTTGCCGCGCGGCTCTGGTATTCGGGCGCCATGAGCACGCAACTGACACCAGACGCGATCGAGCGGATGTTCACCGGCGCCGATGGCAGCTATGCCTTTGCCCGCTGGGGCCGCCCCATCGCACCTATCGTTTTCGGGGTCGAGGACAGCACGCTGGACGTGGTCAAGGGCGCGATCGAGGCGGTGGTTGCGCTGGCCGGTCACCAGATGTCCGAGACCGACCCGGAACTAGGCGTCAACCTGATGTTCTTTTTCTTTCGCGACTGGCAAGAGCTGACCGAGCTGCGCGATCTTGACCGGCTGGTGCCTGATCTGGTGCCGCTTGTGGGGCGGCTGGAGGCGGCGGGGGCGAACCAGTATCGCATTTTCCGTTTCGATGCGGATGGGGCGATCAAGGCCTGTTTCGTGTTCCTTCGCATGGACAAGGAGATGTCCGCGCTGCCTGCCGAGACGCTGGCATTGAGCCAGGTGGTGCAATGCGCGCTCTTGTGGTCGGAAACCGCCTTTGCCGACGCCTCGCCGCTGGCGAAGATGCCCGATAGCGGCAGTGTGATCCTGCGGCCGGATATCGCCGCGCTGATCCGTGCCGCCTATGATCCAGCCATGCCTTCTGTCAGCCGCGATGCCAGCCATGCCCTGCGCCTTGCCGCACGGGTCGCGCAGCGCTAGGGCGCGCGATGAGGCTGTTCGTCGCGATCGACTTGCCGCCTGTCGCGCGCGCCGCGCTGACGCGGTTGCAGGGCGATCTGCGCGTCGGGCGTCATGCGGACGCCGACACGCTGCATGTCACGCTGGCGTTTCTGGATGAACAGGACCTGCCCGTCGCCGAGGCCGTCCACGAGGCTCTGTCCGAGATCGACATGCCGGAATTCGCGCTGCGTATCAAAGGGGTCGACGTTTTCGACCGGGCGCGCCCGCGGCTTGTCTTTGCGGGGGTCGAGCGCAGCGATCCGCTGGTTGCCTTGCATCGCAAGGTGCGTGGCGCGGCGATGGAGGCCGGGATCGCGCTGCAACGCCAGAGGTTTCGCCCGCATGTGACGCTGGCGCGTTTTCCCCGCGAGATGCCACGCCATGATCTGGACCGGTTGGGCGCGTTCCTCGAGGCGCATGGCGCTTTCGGTCTCGAACCGTTCGAGGTCACCGAGTTCGGGCTGTATCGCTCGATCCTCGGGCCGGATGGCGCGGTTCACGAACGCCTTGCGGCATATGAGCTGAAAACGCCTTGACCCATGCGCCGCTTTGCGGCCCTCTGTCGCCAGAACGGGCAAGGCCGGGCGCATGAGGCGCCCGCCAGAACATTGCGGGGCACGATATGGCGAAGAAAAGCGGCGAACACATCGACTTTTCTAAGTCGCAGGGTGGCGTGCATGTCTTTCCGATCCGGGTCTATTACGAAGACACCGACATGGCCGGCATCGTGTATTATGCCAATTACCTCAAATACATAGAGCGGGCACGCAGCGATTGGGTGCGCGAGATGGGGGTCGATCAGAACGCGATGCGCGACGAGGACGGCATTGTCTTTGCGGTGCGCCGCGTCGAGGCCGATTACCTGATGTCGGCGCATTTTGACGACCTGCTCGAAGTGCGCACCCGCACCCTGGCGGTGACCGGCGCGCGGTTGATCATGGAGCAGGCGGTGATGCGCGGCGAAGAAACGCTGTTCAGCGCGGTGGTGACGGTCGTCTGCATCAACGAGGCGGGCCAGCCTGCGCGCCTGCCCGCCAATGTCCGGCTGCTGCTGCACTGAACACCCGGCGATTATCCGCCGGAACGCGGCGGATTGGCGAAAAACGGCACCGGTAACGCGGATGTTGTTGGCTTTCCCCTTGGAATTCGGATAGTTTCTCCCTCAATAAGGCCGGAAAACAAGGCCACCGAGAGAAAAGAGCAGGCAATATGGAAGCAGAAACCCTGGCATTGGCACAGGAGATTGATTTCTCCATGTGGGCGCTTTTTGCACGCGCCACCCTGATCGTGAAACTGGTGATGCTGGTGCTGATCATCGCGTCCTTCTGGGCGTGGTCGATCATCGTCCAGAAGCTGATCATCTATCGCAAGGCCCGCCGCGAGGCCGAGATATTCGACCGCAGGTTCTGGTCGGGCGAGCCGCTTGACGAGCTGTTCGACGAGATCGGGCCGGACCCGGCGGGACAATCCGAGAGGATATTCGCCGCAGGCATGATGGAGTGGCGACGCAGTCACCGCACCGACGGCGCGCTGATCGCCGGGGCAACGGCGCGGATCGACCGGTCGATGGACGTGGCGATTGCCAAGGAAAGCGAACAGCTGCAAAGCGGCCTTTCGGTGCTGGCCACGGTGGGGGCGACCGCGCCCTTCATCGGCCTGTTCGGCACGGTCTGGGGCATCATGAACGCATTCATCGAGATCGCAGAGCAGCAGAACACCAACCTTGCCGTCGTGGCGCCGGGTATCGCCGAGGCGTTGCTGGCCACGGGGCTAGGTCTTCTGGCGGCCATTCCGGCGGTGATCTTCTATAACAAGCTGAGTGCCGATTGCGACCGGATCGTCGCCAATTACGAGGCCTTCGCGGACGAGTTCGCGACCATCCTCAGCCGTCAGCTGGATTCCTGAGCAATGGGCGCAGGTGTCATTCAGAAAACGGGCGACAACGGGCGCAGGCGGCGCGGGCGCGGGCGTTCGCGCCCGATGGCCGAGATCAACGTCACGCCCTTTGTCGACGTGATGCTGGTGCTTCTGATCATCTTCATGGTGGCGGCGCCGCTGATGACGGTGGGGGTTCCCGTGGAACTGCCCAAGACCGCCGCCAACGCCCTGCCGGGCGAAGAGGAAGAGCCTCTGTCGGTGACTATCACCGGCGAGGGCGTGGTGATGATCCAGACCTCGGAAGTGGCGCGGGACGAATTGATCGGGCGGTTGCGCGCGATTGCCGCCGAGCGTGACAGCACGCGGGTCTACCTGCGGGCCGATGGTGCGGTTCCCTATGCCGACGTGATGCAGGTGATGGGTGCACTGAACCGTGGCGGTTTTTCCAATATCGGGCTGGTGACGGATACCGGCGGGCCCGATCTGGACAATCAGGGCGGCTGAAGGCGCTGGCGTGAACACCGGGCAGATCATATCCGGGGCAGGGCATCTGGCTCTGATCGGCTGGGCGCTGTTCGGCGGTGCCTTTCAGTCCGAGCCGTTGCCGTTCCAGGTGACCGAGGTCACGGCCATATCCGCCGAGGAGTTCGCAGCGCTTAGCAATGCGCCCAACAACCCCGAGGCGGTTGCGAATGTTGATACGCCCGAACCGCCCGCCGAAGGCGAAGGCGTGCCCGAGGTGAGCGCGACCGAGGACGTGACACCCGACACGAGTCAGCCCGAGGCAAGTGAGACGCCCCCTGCCGATAGCGTGCCCGAACCGCAGGAGCCGCCCGCACCGCTGCCAGAGGCCGAGGTGAGCGATGCGCCCCCGGTCCTGACTCCGCCGCAGGAAGATGTGACGGCGCTGGTCCCCGAGATATCGCCGCGCCCGCAGCCGCGCCCCGCGCCCCGCGTCGCGCCCGAGCCGGTGGCGCCGCCCGAACCCGATGTCGAGATCGACGAGGTCGAGCAGCGGGAGACCACCCCCGATGCCGAGGCCGCCGAGACCGTCGAGGAGGACACCCGCGAGACCGCCCGCGAGGAAGCCACGACCGAGATCGTGACCGAAGCCGAGGAAAACGACCTGGCCAGCGCCGCGCCAACGCGCTCGCCCCGGCCCCGCACGCGGCCTGAAGCGCCCGCGCCGACACCCGCTGCCGAAGCCGCGGAGGACGCCCGGGAGCCAAGCGAGCCGGAAACCGACGAGAACGCGGTGAACAATGCGCTGGCCGAGGCGTTAGGGCAGGGTCAGCCGGCAACAGGCGGCACTGATCAGGGCGCGCCCTCGGGGCCGCCGATGACAGCGGGCGAAAAGGATGCGCTGCGCGTGGCGGTGCAGAACTGCTGGAACGTGGGTTCGCTCAGTTCCGAGGCGCTGCGCACCACCGTGGTCGTCGGTGTTACCATGAGCGAGGATTCCCGCCCGGTGGTCAGTTCGATCGAGATGCTGAGCGCCTCGGGCGGCAGCGGCAGCGCGGCCAAACAAGCCTTCGAGGCGGCGCGGCGGGCGATTATACGGTGCGGTTCAAGTGGCTTTAATCTGCCGAAAGAGAAGTATGATCACTGGCGTGATATTGAAATGACGTTCAATCCGGAGAGAATGAGGATCAAATGATGCGTTATGTAATGACCCTCCTTGCGGCCCTGATGCTGTGGACCCATCCTGCTGCGGCCCAGAACGGGCCGCTCCGGCTTGAACTGACCGAGGGCGTGATCGAGCCCTTGCCCTTTGCAGTGCCGGAATTCGTTTCGGACGATTCGGCAGGGGCCGAATTGGGCCGCCGGATCGCAGAGGTTGTAGCGGCCGACCTGACCGGGACCGGGCTGTTCCGGGAGATCCCGCAGGATGCCTTCATCAGCCGGGTGACCAGCTTTTCCAGCCCCGTGCAATTCGCCGACTGGAAAGCGATCAATGCGCAGGCGCTGGTCACCGGGGCGGTGACGATGGACAGCTCCGGCAAGCTGGTGGTGCGGTTCCGCCTTTATGACGTTTTCGCCGGGCAGGAGCTGGGCGACGGGCTGCAACTGGTGGGGACGCAGGACGGCTGGCGGCGCATCGCGCACAAGGTGGCCGATCAGGTTTACAGCCGGATCACCGGCGAGGCGCCCTATTTCGACAGCCGCGTGGTCTTCGTCTCGGAATCCGGCCCCAAGGACCAGCGCGCAAAGCGGCTGGCGATCATGGATTACGACGGCGCGAATGTCAGCTATCTGACCGGCAGTTCGTCGATCGTGCTGGCGCCGCGCTTTTCGCCCAATGGCGACCGCATTCTTTATACCAGCTATGAAAGCGGCTTTCCGCGCATCTACGTGATGGATGTGGGTTCGGCGCAGCGTCGGGCGCTTGAGCAGCAGGAAGGCTCGATGAGTTTCGCGCCGCGCTTTGCGCCGGACGGGCGCACCGTGGTCTATTCGATGACGCGCGGCGGCAATACCGACCTTTACAGCATGGATATCAACAGCGGGGCCGGCACGCGCCTGACCACGGCGCCCTCGATCGAGACCGCACCCAGTTTCAGCCCCGATGGAAGCCGGATCGTGTTCGAATCGGACCGTTCGGGCAACCAGCAGCTTTATGTGATGCCGGCAGGTGGCGGCGAGGCGCAGCGCATCAGCTTCGGACAGGGGCGTTACGGCACGCCGGTCTGGTCGCCGCGCGGCGACCTGATCGCCTTCACCAAGCAATCCAAGGGGCGTTTTCATATCGGGGTGATGCGCGTTGACGGCAGCGAAGAGCGCCTGTTGACGGCATCCTTCCTGGAAGAGGGGCCGACATGGTCCCCGAACGGGCGCGTCATCATGTTCACCCGCGAAACCCAGGGTGCGCAGGGCAGTGCGAGCCTCTATTCGGTGGACATCACGGGACGAAACCTGCGCGAAGTGCCGACCGGCACGGGGGCGAGCGATCCGTCGTGGTCGCCGCTGCAGGATTAGACGATCCGCAGTGCTGCGCGCATTTCCAATGCGCTGGCGCTGTGGTAGGATCAGACACGGGCATGACACCATAAACGAGTGGGGCAATGGAATGAATTATCTGAGTAAGACGATCCTGCTATGCGCAGGCATGGCGCTGGCCGCCTGTTCGAACCCTGACCGGTTCGCAGATGGCAGCGGCGGTGCAGGAGGCATGTATAATGGCGCCGGGGCCGGTATGGCCGGTTCGGCACAAGATCCGGCATCGCCGGTATATTTCCAGCAGACGGTCGGTGACCGGGTGCTGTTCGCGGTCGATCAGTCGACCTTGTCCTCCGAGGCGCAAGCGACGTTGAACGGGCAGGCGCAGTGGCTGATGACCAACAGCGATTATTCGGCCGTGATCGAGGGCCATGCCGACGAGCAAGGCACGCGCGAATACAACCTCGCGCTGGGCGCGCGGCGCGCGAATTCGGTGCATGAGTATCTTGTCAGCCGCGGCGTTGCCGGTAACCGCCTGAAGGTGGTGAGCTATGGCAAGGAACGCCCGATCGAGCTCTGTGCCGACGAGGCGTGCTATTCCAAGAACCGCCGCGCGGTGACGGTGATCTCGGCCGTGCCGAGCAGCTGACCCTTTTGAAGGAGAGCATCGGATGCGCCGGTTCATCGCCGTTCTGACCCTTGTGACGCTGAGTTTTCCCACGGTTTCGGGGGCGCAGGCCAATGACGAGACCCTTGCCGATATCCGTCAGGAGCTGTCGGTGCTCTATGTCGAACTGCGCAAGCTCAAGCGTGAGCTGAACACCACGGGGTCCGCCGGGCAACTGAGTGCCGGCGGCACCTTGCTGGATCGGGTCAATGCGATCGAAAGCGAGCTGCAGCGCCTGACGGCGAAGACCGAACAGCTGGAACATCGTGTCCAGAGCGTTGCCGAGGATGGCGCGAACCGGGTCAGCGATCTGGAATTCCGGCTCTGTGAGCTGGAAGCGGACTGCGATATCGGCGCGCTGGGCGAGGGCAGCACGCTGGGCGGGATCGAAACCGGCCCCTCGGCCGAGATGGCCGCTGGCGAAGGGGCGGGCGACGGAACCGGACAGGATGCGGCCAGTGGTGGCGATGCCGACATGCCGCAGCTTGCGGTCAGCGAAGAGGCTGATTTCGAGCGGGCCAAAGCCGAGCTGGATGCGGGAAACTTCGCCGAAGCAGCAGAGCAGTTCGCCACCTTCCAGCGCAGTTATCCCGGCGGGCCGCTAACCGCGCGCGCCGGTTTGATGCGCGGGGAGGCGCTTGAGAAGTCCGGCCAGCTGAAGGAGGCCGCGCGCGCCTATCTTGACACGTTCAGCGCCGATCAGGCCGGACCCGACGCGCCCAAGGCGCTGTCGCGGCTGGGCTGGGCGCTGGGACAGCTGGGGCAGGTCGAACAGGCCTGCGTGACGCTGAGTGAGGTCGGGAACCGCTTTCCCGATGCCGCGGCGGTGTCCGAAGCACGCGCGACCATGTCCGACCTGGGATGTCAGTGAGCGGCGACGCCTCGGCATTGCTGGCACAGATTCAGGCCCATTTCGCCCCCCAGGCGCCCGAAATCCTGGGTGTCGCGGTGTCGGGGGGCAGTGATTCGCTTGCGCTCCTGGTCTTGCTGGCGGATTGGCGCCGCGCCGGTGGACCTGATCTTTGCGCGGTGACGGTGGATCACGGGCTGCGGCCTGAAGCCGCCGACGAAGCGGTCAGGGTGGCGCGGATCTGCGCGGATCTGGGCCTGCCGCATGACGTGCTGAAATGGACGGGCTGGGACGGGCGAGGCAACCTGCAGGACCGGGCGCGGCGCGCGCGTTACGAGCTGATGGCGGAGTGGGCGCAGGCAAAGGGAATCACACATGTGGCGCTGGGCCATACGGCGGATGATCAGGCCGAGACGTTCCTCATGCGCCTTGCGCGCGAGGCCGGGGTCGACGGCTTGGCGGCGATGGCGCCCTGCCGCGTGATCGCGGGCATCGCTTTTTGCCGACCGCTGCTGGCGGTCACCCGTGCCGCCCTGCGTGCCGAACTGCGCGCGCGCAATGTCGGCTGGAGCGATGATCCAAGCAACGAGGATACAGCCTATGAACGGGTGCGCGCGCGCGCCGTTCTGGCCGAGCTGGCGCCGCTCGGGATCACGCAAGAGGGGTTGTCGCGCGTGGCGCGGCGTCTGGGAGATGTGCGTGAAACCCTTTATACATATGCGTCCCAAGCCGCGCGCGACCTGGTAGAGGTGCAAACGGGCGATCTGGTGATCAACCCTGCCGGCCTTGCCACATTGCCCCCCGAAGTGGCGCGCCGGTTGCTCTTGGGGGCGCTCGACTGGATCAGCGGTGCAGGCTATGGCCCGCGCGGGCGGGCGATGGATGACCTCATGCAGGCGATCGGTGAGGGGCGTGACATGACCTTGCATGGCTGCCTCATCTGCCCGCGCAAGAGCGGGGTCCGGATCACGCGCGAATGGAAGGCGGTCGAGGGGCTGCGCGTTCCCGCCGCAGAGGTCTGGGACGGGCGCTGGCGCATTGAAGGCCCGGACTGCCCCCCCGGCACCGAAATCGCGGCGCTTGGTCCCGAAGGGCTGACGGCCTGCGACGAACGGGCGCAAGGTGGTCTGCCTACGGCGTCCCTGATGGCGTCTCCGGCGCTGTGGCAGGGGGCGGATTTGCTGGCTGCGCCGCTGGTGCAGCCGGGCGGGCCGTGGCATGCGCGGCTGATCCGCGACGAAGAAGCGTACCTTGCGTCCTATTTATCTCATTGAAGATACGGGCGTGATCTCTATTTTAGACGGGTGGGTTTCGTGATAGGCCCCCGCCATCCGAATTTTGAGGAGAATTTCCTTGGGCAACGCAAGAAACATCGCCTTCTGGCTGGTTCTGTTCCTGCTGATCCTGGCACTGTTCAATCTGTTCAGCGGTCCGGGCAACACGCTCCAGAGCAAGGCGATCAAGTATTCCGAATTCGTGACCGCGATGGAGGAGGGCAATGTCAGCCAGGTGACCCTGGATGGCGAGAATGTTCGCTTCCGCGGGGCCGATGGTAAGGAATATGTTACCGTCAAGCCCGAGGACGCGGAACTGACCGACAAGCTGATCGACGCCGGCATCCCCGTCAGCGCCGAGCCGCAGGAGCAGTCGGGCTTCCAGACCTTCCTGATCTCGCTTCTGCCATTCGTTCTGCTGATCGGCGTGTGGATCTATTTCATGAACCGCATGCAGGGCGGCGGCAAGGGCGGCGCCATGGGCTTTGGCAAGTCCAAGGCCAAGATGCTGACAGAAAAGCATGGCCGTGTGACCTTTGACGACGTGGCCGGGATCGACGAGGCCAAGGAAGAACTGGAAGAGATCGTCGAATTCCTGCGCAACCCGCAGAAATTCAGCCGTCTCGGGGGCAAGATCCCCAAGGGTGCGCTGCTGGTCGGGCCTCCGGGCACAGGTAAGACGCTTCTGGCGCGCGCCATTGCGGGCGAGGCCGGTGTGCCGTTCTTCACCATCTCGGGCTCCGATTTCGTGGAAATGTTCGTCGGCGTCGGCGCAAGCCGTGTGCGCGACATGTTCGAGCAGGCCAAGAAGAACGCACCCTGTATCGTTTTCATCGACGAGATCGACGCCGTGGGCCGCCATCGTGGTGCGGGCTATGGCGGGGGCAATGACGAGCGCGAACAGACGCTCAACCAGCTTCTCGTCGAGATGGACGGCTTTGAATCCAACGAAGGCGTGATCATCATCGCCGCCACCAACCGCAAGGACGTGCTTGATCCCGCGCTGTTGCGTCCCGGTCGTTTCGACCGCCAGATCACCGTGCCCAATCCCGATATCAAGGGCCGCGAGAAGATCCTTGGCGTTCATGCGCGCAAGACGCCGCTTGGCCCGGATGTGGACCTGCGGATCATCGCCCGCGGCACGCCCGGCTTTTCGGGTGCGGACCTTGCCAACCTCGTGAACGAGGCGGCGCTGATGGCCGCACGGGTCGGTCGCCGTTTCGTGACGATGGAAGATTTCGAGAACGCCAAGGACAAGGTCATGATGGGCGCCGAGCGCCGCTCGATGGTGCTGACCGACGATCAGAAGGAAAAAACCGCCTATCACGAAGCCGGACATGCGATCGTCGGGCTGGAACTGCCCAAATGCGATCCGGTCTACAAGGCCACGATCATCCCGCGCGGTGGCGCGCTGGGCATGGTTGTCAGCCTGCCCGAGATCGACCGCCTGAACTGGCACAAGTCGGAATGCGAGCAGAAGCTGGCGATGACGATGGCGGGCAAGGCAGCCGAGATCCTGAAATACGGGCCGGACGACGTTTCCAATGGCCCGGCGGGCGACATCCAGCAGGCCAGCGGCCTTGCGCGTGCGATGGTTCTGCGCTGGGGTATGTCGGACAAGGTCGGCAATGTCGATTACGAGCAGGCCCACGAAGGTTACATGGGCAACGCCGCTGGCGGCTTCTCGATTTCGGCCCACACCAAGGAGCTGATCGAGGACGAGGTCAAGCGCATGATCGACGAGGCCTATGACAAGGCCTACAAGATCCTGACCGAGAAGAAGGCCGAATGGGACCGGCTGGCGCAGGGGCTTCTGGAATACGAGACCCTGACAGGTGAAGAGATCGCACGGGTGATCCGTGGCGAGCCGCCCGAGTCCAACGACGACGATGACGGTTCCCCCGAGAAGGAGGAGAAACCCTCGCTGACCGCGATTCCCAAGACCAAGCCCAAGGCCGCGCCCGGAAAGATCGGCGACGGCGGGCCGGAGCCCGAGCCTTCGGCGTGAGCGGCGCGGCCGCCTCTTCCGACTGGAACCCCGGAGCCTATGCGCGGTTCAGGGATTTGCGGTTGCGTCCCGGTCTCGACCTGCTGAACGCGGTCAGCCGGATGGGTGCGGGCGATCTGATCGACCTTGGCTGCGGCAACGGCGCGCTTGGCGAGGCGCTCAAGGCGCGGGCTGGCGGGCGCGAGGTGATCGGGGTCGACGGCTCTCCGGCGATGCTGGAGAAGGCGGGGCAGATGCCCGGTTACGACAGCCTGCAACGCGCCGATATCATGGACTGGCACCCGCGCCGCGCGCCGGGGCTGATCTTTTCCAATGCCGTGCTGCACTGGGTGGGCAACCACGAAGACCTGATGCCGCGCCTTGCCGGGTTGTTGGGCAAGGGGGGCACGCTGGCGGTGCAGATGCCGCACCAGAACAAGGCGCCTTCGCATCGCGTCTGGCTGAGCCTCGCCGAGGAACTGTTTCCCGGCCGCATCGAAAAGATGGGCACGCCCGGTGTCATGGCGCCGGTGAAATACGAAGAGCTCTTGTCGCGGCGCGGGCAGTTCCGCCTGTGGGAGACCGAGTATTACCAGCGCCTCGTCGCCGAGGCAGGCAGCCATCCGGTGCGCCGTTTCACCGAAAGCACCTATGCGCGCCCGGTTCTCGAGGCGCTGGACAAGGACGAGAAGGCCGATCTGATCCGCCGCTACGAAGAGGTCATGCATGCCGCCTATCCCGTCCGGGCGGACGGGTCGGTGCTGTTCCCGTTCCGGCGGATGTTCTTCACGCTGACGGTGTGAACAGCTGCTGATGCAACGGCGCACATCTTGTCATTTGACCGGCTGCGCGCGGCGCGGGAAAGTCGCGCCGGGACCAGTTTGACAAGGAGGCGTCATGCCCGCGCTATTGCCGACCGACTTCACCGGACGCATCACATGGCTTGGCCGTGTGTCGAATCGCGAGGCGAGCCTTTGCGCTGAACCGCTGACCGAGATCATGGCGACATATGCCGGGGTCGAGGGCGAGGAACATGCGGGGCTCACGCGGCCTTCATGCAGCCGGGTGATCGCGCAATATCCGCGCGACACCGAAATCCGCAATGTTCGGCAATTCTCGGTCCTCTCGGCCGAGGAACTGGCGCAGATCGCCGCCGATATGGGGATCGAGCGCCTTGATCCCGCCTGGGTCGGAGCGTCCATCGTGCTGGAGGGAATCGCGGATCTCACCCATCTGCCGCCTTCGTCGCGCCTGCAGTCGGAGAGCGGCACGACGCTGGTCGTGGACATGGAGAACCGGCCCTGCCATCTGCCCGCAAAGCCGATTGACGAACATTTGCCCGGCAAGGGGCGTGGCTTCAAGGCGGCGGCGGAGGGGCGGCGCGGCGTGACCGCCTGGGTCGAGCGCGAAGGCATCTTGCGACTGGGCGACATCATGCGCCTGCATGTTCCAGACCAACGCCCTTGGGCGCATATCTCCGAGGCAACCGGTCGCTAGGCGCGCTTTCGGACAGTCGGAATTCCCTTGCGATACCAGGGTGCTTGAGCGGCAACGCTGTTTCCGATCAGAAACCGTGCTGCGGCGAGCCGCCGCAACACGCACCGAATATGTCGGAATTGCGTGCTGTGCGATTGGGCAAAGCCGCTATGTGCGAGATAGGGAAACTTCACCGCCTTTTGCCCGTGCGAGGAAACATCATGAGCTACAAGTCCGACATCGAGATCGCCCGCGAAGCCAACAAGAAGCCGATCCAGGAGATCGGCGAGAAACTCGGCATCCACAGCGACCACCTTTTGCCCTATGGCCATGACAAGGCCAAGATCAGCCAGGATTTCATCAATTCCGTCCAGGGCAACGAGAACGGAAAACTGATCCTGGTGACCGCGATCAACCCCACACCGGCGGGCGAGGGCAAGACCACGACCACCGTGGGTCTTGGCGACGGGCTGAACCGGATCGGCAAGAAAGCGGCGATCTGCATCCGCGAAGCCAGCCTCGGGCCGTGCTTTGGCATGAAGGGTGGCGCGGCTGGCGGCGGCTATGCGCAGGTTGTCCCGATGGAAGAGATGAACCTGCATTTCACCGGCGATTTCCATGCGATCACCACCGCGCATAACTTGCTGAGCGCGATGATCGACAATCATATCTACTGGGGCAACGAGTTGGGCATCGACGAGCGCCGCGTCGTCTGGCGCCGGGTGCTGGACATGAACGACCGCGCATTGCGCGATATCGTTACCTCGCTTGGCGGGGTCTCGAACGGCTTCCCGCGCCAGACCGGGTTCGACATCACGGTCGCGTCCGAGGTGATGGCGATCCTGTGCCTTGCCACCGATCTTGCCGACCTCGAGCGTCGTCTGGGCAACATCATCGTCGCCTATACCCGCAAGCGCGAGCCGATCACCTGCCGCGATATCAAGGCCGATGGCGCGATGACGGTGCTGCTCAAGGACGCGATGCAGCCCAACCTGGTGCAGACGCTGGAGAACAACCCCGCCTTCGTGCATGGCGGTCCCTTCGCCAATATCGCGCATGGCTGCAACTCGGTCATGGCGACGACGACGGCGTTGAAACTGGCCGATTACGTGGTGACCGAGGCGGGTTTCGGTGCCGACCTGGGCGCCGAGAAGTTCATGAACATCAAGTGCCGCAAGGCGGGGCTTGCACCCTCGGCCGTGGTGGTCGTGGCCACGGTTCGCGCCATGAAGATGAATGGCGGCGTCGCCAAGGCCGATCTGGGTGATGAGAACGTCGATGCGGTCAAGAAGGGCTGCCCAAACCTCGGCCGCCATATCGAGAACGTCAAATCCTTCGGCGTGCCGGTTGTCGTGGCGATCAACCATTTCGTCACCGACACCGATGCCGAGGTGCAGGCGGTCAAGGATTACGTCGCCGAGCAGGGCAGCGAAGCGATCCTGTGTCAGCACTGGGCCAAGGGCTCGGAAGGGACCGAGGAACTGGCGACCCGCGTCGCGCAGATCGCCGATGCCGACCAGGCCAATTTCGCGCCGCTTTACGCCGACAGCATGCCCTTGCTGCAAAAGATCGACACCATCGCCAAGCGCATCTATCGCGCCGACGAGGTGCTGGCCGATCAGAAGATCCGCAACCAGCTCAAGGAATGGGAAGACGCAGGCTATGGCGATCTGCCGGTCTGCATGGCCAAGACGCAATACAGCTTCACCACCGATCCCAACCGCCGCGGCGCGCCGGTCGGCCATTCGGTGCCGATCCGCGAAGTGCGCCTGAGCGCGGGTGCGGGTTTCGTCGTGGTGATCTGCGGCGAGATCATGACCATGCCGGGCCTGCCCAGCAAACCCGCCGCCGAAATGATCAAGCTCAATGCGGATGGCGATATCGAGGGCCTGTTCTGAACGACGACGCTTGAAGTCCCGCGCCCCGTCTATGTATGCGGGGCGCGAGTGCGATCCATTTGCGAAAGGAACAGCGATGACGGCGCAGATCATCGACGGCAAGGCATTCGCGGCCAGGGTGCGCGAGAAGGTGGCGGGCCATGTGGCGCGGCTGAAGGAAGAGCACGGGATCGTTCCCGGCCTTGCTGTGGTGCTGGTGGGCGAAGACCCGGCGAGCCAGGTCTATGTGCGCTCGAAGGGCAAGCAGACCGTCGAGGTCGGGATGAATTCCTACGAGCACAAACTGGATGCCGATGCCGCGCAGGAGGATCTTCTGGGCTTGATCGAGCAGCTCAACAACGATCCCGCCGTGCATGGGATACTGGTGCAACTGCCGTTGCCGGGGCATCTCGACGAGGATCTGGTGATCAACGCGATCGACCCGGCCAAGGATGTGGACGGGTTCCATATCTCGAATGTGGGCCTGTTGGGCACCGGGCAGAAATCCATGGTGCCCTGCACGCCGCTTGGGTGCCTGATGATGCTGCGCGACCACCTTGGCAGCCTGTCGGGACTGAATGCCGTGGTGATCGGGCGCTCGAACATCGTGGGCAAGCCGATGGCACAGCTTCTGCTGGGTGACAGCTGCACCGTGACGATCGCCCACAGCCGCACGAGGGATATCCAGGAGGTCACAGGGCGCGCCGATATCGTGATCGCCGCCGTTGGCCGCCCCGAGATGGTGACCGGCGCCTGGATCAAACCCGGCGCAACCGTGATCGATGTCGGCATCAACCGTATCGACGCCCCGGAAAAGGGCGAGGGCAAGACCCGGCTCGTGGGCGATTGCGATTACGAGAGCTGCGCCGAGGTGGCGGGGGCGATCACCCCGGTTCCCGGCGGGGTCGGGCCGATGACCATCGCCTGCCTTCTGGCCAATACGGTGACCGCCTGCTGCCGCGCCAACGGGCTGAGCGAACCCGAGGGGCTGACCGCCTGAACAGGCGGCATACGGCGCGTTTCAGGCCGGCGCGAGGGGAATCATCGTGCCGGTCATCATCGCGATATGGGTGTCCTTGCCCTCGATACGGGCAAAGACATCGGCCTGAACGATGACCAGACGGCGACCGGGCTTGATCACTTTACCGCGAGCGATCAAGAGGTCGCCTTTGCCCGGCGCCAGAAGGTGGATCTTCATCTCGGTGGTCAGAACCTCGTGATCCTCGGGCATGACCGATAACGCCGCATAGCCTGCCGCACTGTCTCCGATTGCAAAGGTCAGGCCTGCATGGGCGAAACCGTGCTGTTGGCGGCTGCCGGGCAGGATCGGGGCGTGGATCTCCGTGGCGCCAGCCGCGACATGCACAAGTTCCGCACCCAGCGTCGTCATCATGGATTGCGTGGCGAAACTGTTGCGGATCCTTTGATCCACGGCGGGGGAAACCGGTCTGAAGTCGTTCATCTGACGGCGAGAGCCTTTTGCTGTGGCAGGGCGGCGCCACCGTGTGCACCGTTGGCACGCGATCAAAACCTCTATAGGATGATGCCGCAACACAAATCGGGTCCAGATGATTGATTTCGCTAAACTTCGTTTCGTCTTTTCGGAGACATTCAGCACGATCGGCGCGCCAACCACGGTGTTCATCTGGATCACCTGCGTTGTCGTCGCGACGGTTGCAGGCCCGTTTGGCACATTCCTGGGGATGGATCTGTTAGAGCGCGCATTCTACTGGGGGCTGGTGACGACCGGGGGCATCCTTTTCGGCTATGCGATGTATGCCACTGCCCTGATGATCCTGGGCGAGAAACATCCCTTCCTCTTCGATCCTTTCGTCGCGTTTCTGATCGCTGTCATTCTGGGGCCGATGATCTGGCTGTTGCGCACCAGCCTCCAACCGGATGCACCCACGGGGCTGATCAACCTCAGGGGGGTCGTGTTCAATACGTTCGTGATTTCCTTCGGCGTGCTGGCGCTGCGGCGCCAGATTTGCCGGTTGACCCCGGTCCCCCTGCGTTCGGGCTTGCGGGACACGCTTGGGGCCAACACGTTTCCGGGCCCGCGCCTGTTGCGGCGTCTGGAGGAAGATGTCCGTGCGCCGGTGTTGCGGCTCAGTGCCAATGATCATTACGTCGACGTGGTGACGACACGCGGCGCGCAAATCCTGCGGCTGCGTCTTTCGGATGCAATCGACGAGATGGAACCGGCCGAGGGGTGTTGTGTTCACCGCTCGCATTGGGTGGCCCGCGACGCGATCGAACGGGTCGAGCGAGAGAACGCGCACAAGATGTTCCTGTTGCTGAAGAACGGTGACCGGGTGCCGGTCAGCCGTACCTATCGCGGCAACCTCGAGGACATGGGTATCATTGCGCAACAGGCGCAGAATGGGGTGATGGTCGCCGGACGCAACTGAGCGCCGCTCCATCCGGGCCGGGGTCAGCCGAACGGCGGATGCATGGCGGCCTTGCGCGGTGCGCGCGCCGGAAATCGCGGCCCGGCACGTTTCAGGAACGATATGTCCCTGATAAAGAGAGCCAGCCAATGCCCAGTTTGCGCCAATTCGCAACCCCGATCACCATCGGGGCGTTCCTTCTCAGCGCCGTGACCGGGGTGCTCATGTTCTTTCACTTCGATACCGCCTTGAACAAACCGGCGCATGAATGGCTGAGTTGGGCGCTGGTTCTGGGCGTGGGGCTGCATCTCGCGGTCAATTTCCGTGCCTTTCGCACCTATCTCAAGCGACCGCTTGCGCGTGGCGTGATCGCCGGTTTCGTGCTGGTTCTGGCGGCCTCTTTCCTCCCGCTCGCGGGTGGCGCGGGCGGCAGCCCGGTCAAGGCTGTAATGCAGGGGTTGGCCGAGGCCCCGGTCGCGCGGATCATCGCGCTGTCGCAGGATGATCCGGCAATGGTGCATGACCGGCTCGCCGCGGCGGGATACGAGATGGCGCCGGGCCAGACCCTTTCGAGCCTGTCGGGCGGCGACCGTGCGGCCGAGGCGGTGATCCTGAAGGCGATCTTCGCCCCATAAGGGCGGCGCGGGCGCGCCTATTTCACGATTTTCTCGTCCTTGACGAACATGTTCGCCCAGGCCCTGTCGATCAGTTCGGGGCTCATCTGATAGGGGATGCCCTCGAATTCGCAGATCGAGATCATCTGGTCGATCAGGAAGACCGGCTGATAATTGGCATAGATGTTGTCGATGGTGGGGTACTTGACCTTGAGCAGGTGGACCAGCGCGGCTTCGTCCAGGGGCATCTGCTTTTTCTTGGCGACCATCGCGAAGATCTTGAGGAAGTTTTCCTGGTTCGGCCCGTCGATCTTGATCTTGAAGAAGATCCGGCGCAGCGCGGCCTGGTCGAAGATCTCGTTGGGGTGAAAGTTGGTCGAGAAGATCACCAGCGTGTCGAAAGGCACCTCGAACTTCTCGCCCGATTGCAGCGCGAGAATATCCTTGGATTCCTCGAGCGGCACGATCCAGCGGTTGACCAGCGCCTGGGGCGGTTCGGCCTGGCGGCCAAGGTCGTCGACGATGAAGATGCCGCCGGTGGATTTCAGCTGCAATGGCGCCTGATAGGTGCGTGCCGTGGGGTTATAGACCAGGTCCAGCATGTTGAGGCTCAGTTCGCCGCCGGTGACCACGGTGGGGCGCTCGCATTGCACATATCGGGTGTCGAAGGTGCGTTTGCGGCGCAGGCTGTTGGGATCGTCCTTTTCCACCTCGGCCTTGGAATGCACGATCGGGTCGTAGACCGTGATGACCTGGCCGGAATATTCGATGGCGCGGGGCACATAGACCCGGTCGCCCATGGCGTCGCGGATCCCGTTCGAGATGCTCGATTTACCGTTGCCCGGCGGGCCATACATCAGGATCGAGCGGCCGGCCGACACCGCCGGCCCAAGGTGATCCAGCAGGCTGTCGGGCAGCACCAGATGGCCCATGGCGGCGGTCAGTTCGTTGCGGGTGATCTGGATGTTGCGGATCGACTGGCGTTTGACCTGTTCGCGATAGGCAGCCAGCGGCACCGGCATGGCGCCGTAATATTCCGACTGGGACAGGGCATCAAGTGCGCGGGACTTGCCCGCATCCGTCAGCTGGAACCCCATCTCGCCGCCCGAATTGGCGTTCAGCGTGCCTGTCGCCTCGACCAGTTTCTGTTCGCGTGCAAGGTCGATCAGTTCCTGCGTCACGGCGCGCGGCAGGCAGATTGCCTCGGACAGCTCGCTGGCGGTATCCACGTTCTTGCGGAACATGGTCTTGATCAGGATGTCGCGCATCATGACGATCGGCAGCTGCATCTCCTGAAGGCCGCTCGGGGGAGGAGGCGGCTGGACGCCCGTCTGGGTGGGTTGCATGTTCATCGGTCTCTGCCCGCGGATTGGTGTTGCACGTCAAATGTGCCCCGCGCAGCGGCGGGGCCATGGTGCGAACATGGCGCGCAAAGATGCAGAAATTAAGGAGAGGGTCGGGCAGGTGCGGGGCAGGGGGCCGGGCGGCTCAGCTGCCGAAGGCGATGCCCAGTCCGAGATAGATCACCAAGGTGCTGCCAAGCGCGAATCCCATCGGAAATTTCGGCCCGCTCGACCAGCTTGCCCAGTCCGGCGCCAACTGACTGAGAGGGCTTGCCCTGACCAGCCGATGGGTGGCGTAGCAGGCGATCATGTTGGTGGCGAGGATGATCATCATCAAGGTGAAGTCGCCCAGGGCGACAAAGGGCGCGGCGGCGGCGAGGAACTTGGAATCCCCGGCCCCCATCATGCCCGCCGCATTGGCCAGCATGCCGATCACCAGCATGACCACCAGCGCAACCAGCCGCCACAGATATTCCGGCTGCGGCACCACGAAGAGCCCGACCACGAGGAATACCCCCGCCAGCGACAGGACAGCCTTGTTGGGGATGCGCATGGCGCGCAGGTCGCTCCAGATCACCCAGAGGCAGATCGGTAACGCGAGAGGCAGAAACCACAGGGCCTGCTGAACAGTGATATGAAGCGACATGGGCGTCTCGTGAAGCTCGGGTCCGGATCAGTTGCTGACATTGCCCTCAAGGGCGTTCAGGCTGCGCGCGGCGGCCTCGAAATGCTGGGGATGAGTTTCGATCGCGTCGCGCAGCAACCCCTTGCCGATCTCGGTGTCGCCCTGCTTGATCGCCGAAAGGCCAAGCGTATACATCAGCTGGGCGCGTTCTTCCTGGCTGGTCGGGATGACCGGCAGCACGTATTTCTTCTGCGCACCGCGCGCGAGAACGAGGTTGTTCTTGGCGGTGAACAACGCGTTGTCCTGGCGGATCGCATCCGAGAACAGCCGCTCGGCGCCGCTGTAATCGCCGCGCGTCAGCTTGGAATAGCCCCAGTTGTTCATCACGCCCGCCGGGCGCGTGGTCAGGCCCACGGCGGTTTCGTAAAAGCTGTCGGCTTTCTTCCAGTCCTGGTTGCTGTCGGCGATCATCGCCTCGAGGCGATAACGCTTGAAGGTCTCATGGGTCGGGGGGATGGAATCCAGCACCTCGTCAGCGCGTTTCCATTCGTTGTTGCGGATCAGCGCGTCGGCGTATTCGACCCGGTCTTCGTTGGTGACATCTTCATGCGCGACCACGGATTTCCAGGCCGAGACCGCCTCGGTGCTGCGCTTGGCGCGCACCAGCGATTTGGCAAGGCCACGCCTGAGGTCGATCCGGTCGGGTTTCTCGCCGGTGGCGCGCTGGAAATACGAGACCGCCTCGTTGGCATCGGCCACGTTCAGCATCACGTCGTTGAGGTTGCTTTCATCCACGACATTGACGCTCTGGAATGCGCGATCAACGTCGGCATCCTTTGACTCTCCGCAGCCCGCAAGGGCGATAGCGCCTGTCATGCACAGGGAAATAAAGATAGGTCGGCGCATTTTTTGCGTCCTTTTACTGCCTCTGCCTCTGCCTTATCCCGGTATGCGGCGGATCAGATAGTCGCTACTGCCACGCCGAACCAGTTTATAGTCTTGTTCTTGCACACCAGCATAATAGTTTTCTTCCGATTTTGCGAGAGCTAAGCGCAGATTGTCGCGGATTGCGTCACTTGCGCCATTGTCGAATCCATATGCGCGGCGAAACACCTGCGCTGCTTCGTTTATCTCGCCCTTTTCCATCAGGACCACGCCCAGGTTGTTCCAGATCTCGGGGGAGTCCGCGTCCTTCTCGATGGCGTCGCGCAGCAGGCGTTCGGCGGTGCCAAGACGGCCAAGGCCGAGATTGGCGCTGCCGAGCCCGGCCAGGACATCCGCGGTCATGCCATGTTGCAATGCGGCGCGCGAATAGGCGTCGAGCGCCAGTTCGTGTTCGCCCGCATCCATCAGGCGATGTCCCACCAGAAGGCCGTCGACCGTTTCGCCGTTGCGCGCCACGCCCGGCGCATAAGGTCCTTCATGCGAAACGCCCGGGCTGCAAGCAGCCAGGGCGGTCACCAATGCCAGAGTTGCCCCTGCCCGTATCATGTCGCCTCGCCGTTATTGGCCGGCCATCGTGAACAGTTCCATGATACCGAGAATCGAAGGGCCGACCAGGATGATAAGCAGTGGCGGAACTGTAAGCATCATCGTCGCCAATGTCATCTTTGTCGGCAGCTTGTTGGCCTTTTCTTCGGCCCGCATGACTCGTTTGTCACGCATCTCGCCCGCATAGACCCGCAAAGCATCAGCGATCGAGGTGCCGAAGGTCTGCGACTGAACCAGCACGGTCACGAAGCTGGAAATATCCTGCACGCCACAGCGTTCGGCCATCTCGTTGAGCACCGAGGCCTTGTCCCGACCCGCTTTCACCTGCTGGGACACGATCTGGTATTCCTCGGCCAGCGCGGGATAGGAGGCGGCGATCTCCTTGGCGACGCGGATGATCGACTGGTCAAGCGACTGTCCGGCCTCGACGCAGGTCAGCATCATGTCGAGACTGTCGGGGAACCCGTCCGTGATCTCCTCCTGGCGCTTTTGCTGGCGCTTGGTGACCCAGTATTTGGGCATGAGATAGCCCACGGCGCCGGGACCGAGGATATACATGACGGCTTCTTGCGCGCTGGTTTGGTCGTTCGATACGAACAACAGGAAATAGATCACGCCAGCGGTCAGAAGCCCCAGTGCCAGCGCAAGCTGCGCAAAATGGAAATAGCGCACTGCGTCGCGGTTGCGATAGCCGGCCTGCATCAGGGTCAGGCGCATCTGCGACAGCGCCTTGGCGTCCTGCGGTTCGAGGAAGTTGGCGTATTTGTCCAGCTTCTCGTTGCGCCGGTTGGTCCGCAGATGAACGGTTTCCGATCCGGTCGGGCGCGACTGTCCGCGCTGGTCCTTCTTGAGCTTCTCCAGCGGGTCCTTGGAATCGCGGATCAGCACCGGGATCATCAACGCCACGAGGACGACGCCCAGCGTGCCGACAACGATCAGGGGGCCGAACGGGCCAAGAGCGCTGATCAGGCCGCCCTGGATCTGGTCGAAGATTTCCATCTTGTCGGATTCCTTTTCAGACCTTGATGTTCACGAGCGCGCGCATGACGAAGAGGTTGGCGACCAGGAAGGTGCCCACGATCAGACATGCGGGGATGAAGTATGGATGTTCCATCGCTTCGTCGTAGTAGTTCGGGTCGATCAGCTGGATGCCGATCAGCGCCAGGATGGGAAAGCCCGACAGGAACTTGCCGGACCATTTCGCCTCGGCGGTGATCGCCTTGACACGGCGAAACAGGCGAAAGCGGGCGCGGATCACCTTGGCGAGGCCGTCGAGGATTTCGGCCAGGTTACCGCCCGATTGCTGCTGGATCGTGACTGCGACCGCAAGGAAGCGGAGATCCTGCATGTCCAGCCGTTCGGCCAGGTCCTTGAGCGCTTCGCCCATGTCGCGCCCATAGGCGGCTTCGTCCGCGATGATACCGAATTCGGTCGCCAGCGGATCTGCCACCTCGTTGGAAACGATCGAGATCGCCGAGGCGAACGGATGCCCCACGCGCAGGCTGCGCACCATCAGTTCGATGGCGTCAGGCAGTTGCTCCTCGAACATGGCCATGCGCTTGTTGGCCTTCATGTTGATCCAGGTAAAGACACCCCCGACGCCGATCACCACGGCCAGCAGGACACGGACCGGGACGCTGGTATCGGTGCCGATGGACAGGCCCACAAAGGCGAGCCCGGTCACCGCGACCATCAGCATGATCAGTTGTCTGGGCGTAAAGGCGATGGCCGCCTTTTGCGCCTTTTCCGACAGGATCGCATAGATCGGGATGTTGCGCGCCTTGAGATGCTGTTGCATCTCCTTGCGCAGCTTTTCCATCACCTCTTCGCGGTTGCCGGACTTGTCCAGCATCTCGAGACGGCGGTTTACCCGGCTGTTCAGGCTGATAGAGCGCCCGAAAATCGTCAGGTAGACCCCCTCGACGAGGACCAGGACCCCGACGAAGATCAGGGCATAGATGATCGGTTCCGCACTGATGGACATCAGGGTTACTCCGCTGCGATGGGTTCATAGATGCTGGGTGGCAGATCATAGCCCCAGAGGCGGAATCGCTCGGTGAAGTTCGAGCGCACCCCGGTTCCGGTGAAGTGACCGATAATCTTGTTCTCGGGTGTCAGGCCGACGCGCTGATAGCGGAAGATTTCCTGCATCGAGATCACCTCGCCCTCCATGCCCGTCACCTCGGTGATCGAGGTCATCCGGCGCGAGCCGTCCTGAAGGCGCGAGGCCTGCACGATCAGATGCACGGCCGATGCGATCTGCGCGCGCACCGCCTTGAGCGGCATCTCGATCCCGGCCATTGCCACCATGTTTTCAAGGCGGCTGATGGCGTCGCGGGCGTTGTTGGCGTGGATCGTGGTCATCGATCCGTCATGGCCGGTATTCATGGCCTGAAGCATGTCGATCACCTCTTCGCCGCGGGTTTCACCGACGATGATGCGATCGGGGCGCATCCGCAGCGCGTTCTTGAGACAGTCGCGCGGGCTGACTTCACCCTTGCCTTCCACGTTGGGCGGGCGGCTCTCCATCCTGCCGACATGGATCTGTTGCAGCTGAAGTTCGGCGGTGTCCTCGATGGTGAGGATGCGCTCGGCATTGTCGATGAAGGACGAAAGCGCGTTGAGCGTCGTCGTCTTACCCGAGCCGGTACCGCCCGACACGATGATGTTGAGCCGCGTCGCCACCGCCGCCTGAAGATAGGCGGCCATCTCTTCGGAGAAGGCGCCGAACCTCACAAGGTCGTCGATGCCAAGCTTGTCCTTCTTGAATTTCCGGATCGACACCAGGCTGCCATCCACCGCGACCGGCGGCACCATCGCGTTGAAACGCGACCCGTCGGCAAGACGGGCGTCCACATAGGGGTTGGATTCATCGACCCGCCGGCCCACTGCCGACACGATCTTGTCGATGATGCGCAGCAGGTGCTTTTCATCCTTGAAGGTGACATCGCTCAGTTGCAGCTTGCCGTCGCGTTCGACGAAGATCTGATGCGGGCCGTTCACGAGGATGTCGTTGACCGTGTCGTCCTGAAGCAGTGTTTCCAGCGGGCCCAGCCCGCGGACCTCGTCATAAAGCTCCTGAGTCAGCGTGTTGCGGTCTTCGCGGTTCAGGACGATGCTGCGCTCTTCCAGGAACTCTCCCGCGATGGAACTGATCTCGGCGCGCAGATCCGCCTCGGTTGCGGTTTCCAGCGCACCAAGGTTCAGGTTATCCAGAAGCGCGCGGTGCAGGTCCAGCTTGATCTCGGACATGCGTTCCTTGCGCTTGCGTTCCTTGTCAGCGGGCTGCACCACCGCAGCGGGCTTTTGCGCGGCGCGGCGCAGGCTGGCAGCGGGCGCATCGCCGGCCGGCGCCGCTTTCGGGCGTTCGGCCGGGGTGGTGACGGGCGCGAGCGCCGGTTTGGCGTTGCTGGCGGATGATTTCTTGTATCTCGAGAACATCGGTGTCTACCTTCCTGCCTTAAGCGGCCTCGGCTTCGCGCTTGCCGAGTTCGTGCAGCGACATGGCGAGTTTGGCGATTTCCTTGCGCAGCGGGTTCTTGCCGGCGGCGGTCGCCAGCGGGGTGCCGTGATCGCCTGCCTGGGTCACCGGGCGGCCACCATCGGGCAGCTGCACCTCGATCGAGATCTCAAGGCTTTCGGCCAGGCGCTTTACCCGGCTCTTGCCATTCAGATCGGTGAATTTCGGGGCGCGGTTCAGACAGAAGCGCAGCTTCTCGGTCGGCAGCTCCTCGGAGCGCAGCGCCCGTTTGAAGCGCAGCGCGTTCTGCGCCGAGCGCATGTCCAGCTCGAGCGTGGTGAAATAGATCTGCGAATTGGTCAGAACCGTCTCGCTCCACTGCACCAAGGTCGTGGGCATGTCGACCACCACATAGTCAAAGCGCGCGCGCGCATAATCGAGGACGCGCTGCACATCCGCCGGTCCGATCATGTCCAGCGGCAGAATGTCCGGCGGCGCGGTCAGAACCCAGAGCTTCTCTTCGAATTCGGTCAGGGCCTGATGGAATACGTCCTCGTCCATCGAGTCGGTATCCGACCACATGTCAAAGACGGTCTCGCGACGGGGTAGGTCGAGATAGGTCGCAACCGCGCCGCCCTGAAGCCCCAGGTCGAGTATGCAGACGCGGGGCGGGTTCTTCTTGTCCACCACCGCCAGTTCCCAGGCAAGGTTCACCGCAAGCGTGGTCGCTCCGGTGCCCCCGGCCAGCCCCTGCACGGCCAGCAACACCCCGTCACCCGGTGAATCGCCACCGGGAAAGGCGGCGGCAGGCTGGGGCTTGTTGCGCAGCCGCTCGATGGCGGCTTCAAGCTCGCCTTCGGGAAGCGGGTAGGGCACGAATTCATCCGCACCCCGGCGCAGCAGCTGATGCAGTGCCGCGGGGCTGACATCCTCGGCGATCAGGATGACCTTGATGCCCTTGGCATCCGCCAGCGAGATGATTTCGCCCAGCATCACCAGATCGTCTTCGTCGGACTCGTCGATGGCGATAGCGACGAATTCCAGATGCTCGGCCTCGGGTTGGCTGAAAAAGACAAGGGCCTCGGAAAAGCCCAGATCGCCCCAGTTTTCACCAAGGGCGGTCTCCATGTCCTCGATCAGGAGGTCGAAGTTCTGCACGTCGCGGCTGATCGTGCAGGCCGTGATCGGGCTGGGCTCTGGCTTTGTCGTCGCGCTACTCGTCATCATGATAGATCCCATATTTCAATCGCCACGAAGGATGCTCCGGGTTTGCCCGAAGTCGTTGATGGCTGCGCAGTTCGCGCGCCCGCCGGAAAGGGCCGAGCACACGACTGCCACCCGGCGACATTCCAAGAAAATCTGGGCGACATTTGGGCTAAAAAAACGTAATTGTGCGGTAAGAAACGACAAAAAGAAAACCCGCCAGCGCGGCGGGTTTCAAGTTGGTCCGGCGTGCCGGACAGGGAGATTTCGTTACGCCCTCTTGGTCATTCCGGCGACAGCTCGGCGCCGCCGGTCATGATCAGCGTCGATTTGGGGGCCGCGCTCTTGACGTATTCGCGATAGATCACCCTCGCATAGTTGCCGTCCATGACCGTCGGGTGCGAACTGACGAAGCCTGTCACTTCGGTGACGGTGCGGCGGTTGCGGCGCTCGCGGCCCTGGGTGACGATCAGGGGCTGGGTTTCGCCATAAGAGGCGACCGCCTCGAGGCGCGAACGGCTGATGCCCTGGGCGACCAGGTAATTGACCGCGGCATGGGCGCGGCGCAGCCCGAGTTGCTTGTTGTATCCCGGTGATCCGACCTTGTCGGTATGGCCGTAGACACGGAAACGCACTTCGGGGAACTGACGGATCCATGCGGCCTGTTCGTTCAGGGTGTCGCGCGCCCCGGCATCCAGAGCCGCCGAGTTGAACGCGAAGTTGACCGTGCTGGGAACCTCCTGCGAGAACCGGTTGGCGAGATCGTAGACATATCCCTTTTCGCCGCTCATCACCTGGATGTTGTTCATGTTCGCGTTGCCGAACCCGCCGCTATCGACCAGCGCGCCCGCCTCGGAGAAATACGAGCGGTAGATGTCGCCGTTGGTGGTGCAGGCCGCCATCGCGACCAGACTCGCAGTTGCAAGAAGATGTTTCATAAGCCGCTGCCTCCCGGTCAATCCATCACGTAGCCGTAAGAGCCGGTGAAGTCCTGTCTTGCGACTTCGCCCACCGTTCCGCCGGCGCGGTTGCTTTTCATCAGACGTCCGTTCAGGAACAGATCGGCCTCGGACGGGAGCCTGACACGGTCGGTCGGCAGGGCCAGCGCCTCGCCCCGAGTCGGGGTTACGAGATGGGCGGTGACGATGATGACCAATTCGGTCTGTGCGCGCTGATAATCCGCGCTGCGGAACAGGGAGCCCAGAACCGGAACGTCGCCCAGCCAGGGCACTTGCGAGTTGTTGTCGCGGAAATCGTCCTGCAACAGACCAGCGATCGCAAAGCTTTCGCCATCGCGCAGCGACACCGTGGTCGAAGTGTCCCGGCGCCGGAATGCATCGACGGTAAAGGCGCCGGTGCTGAAGCCGTTGGTCGGGTCGATCGACGACACCGCTGCGGCCAGTTCAAGGTTGATGGTGTTCTCGTCGACCACATGCGGGATGAAGTTCAGCTCGACACCGAAGGGTTTGAACTCGATCGAGGTCGTATCGTTGTCCTGCGCGACCGGGATGGGATACTCGCCGCCCGCCAGGAACTTGGCCTCCTGGCCCGAAAGCGCAGTCAGGTTGGGCTCGGCCAGGGTGCGCACAACGCCCTTCTGCTCGAGCGCCTGCATCAGGATGCCGATTTCCACCGACCCCACGTCAAAGCCGAAGAACGCCGCACCGGCGTCGTTGCCCGCAGAGACGCCACCCGCCGTGGTCCCGGTGGAGGGCAGGTTGCTGCCGCCGAATGCCGCGCCGCGGCCGCTTGCGCCAAGCGCGTCGATAGCCAGCGAAGTGGACAGCTGTTTGGAGACGCTGCGCTGCATTTCGGCGAAACGCACCTTGAGCATGACCTGCTGATTGCCGGAGACCACCATCAGGTTCGACACCCGTTCGGGCGCATAGCGCTCGGCCAGTGCCAGCGCGCGTTCCATCCGCGCCGTGCTTGATACGCTGCCCGACAGCACGATGCCGTCATTGGCGGTGCGCACCTCGATCCGCTCATTGGGCAGGATCTGCTGGATGCGCTCCTTGAACTCGGAGATGTCGGTCGAAACGTGGATTTCGACATTGGTGATTAGCTTGCCGGTCTCGTCCAGAAGCGTCAGCGTCGTCCGCCCCGGCGCCTTGCCGAGAACATAGATGGTGCGATCCGACAGGGTGGAGAAATCCGCAATCGCGGGGTTGGCAATGCTGAGTTCGGCGAAGGGCACGTCGCTTTCGACGACCACAGCTCGGTTCATCGTGACCACAAGATCACGGCTCGCGCCCTTACGCACTACTTGAAGATTTTCGGCCTGCAACTCGGTAACAAAACTACTGAAAAAGACCGCCAGCCCTAGAAGGGCGGCTTTGAAGAAGCCTGCATTTGTCATGTGACCTGCCTTTCCGATCACGCCTCAATTCAACGGGTCTTTGCGCCCGCATTTGGGATCACTCTGCGTCAGTTCGCGAAGTTTTTCAAGAATCAACGCGTTTCTGCCGCATTTTCTGAGAGTTGTGACCCAAATGCTGCCCGTAGAAACACCAAGGGCGCCTGCAGAACAGGCGCCCATCATGTTTCGGGTGGTGTTGAAGGTCAGTTCGTGCACGGGATCTGGCTGACGATCACCTCTGAACCACGGCGGGTCCGGATGGTGCAGACCTCGTTGCGCTCGGGTTCCGGCGCGGCCTCGACCTCGGACAGACCCAGCAGGCGGCGCTGGTCCACTTCGATCACCTCGGCCACGGTCTCGTCTCGCACGCCGACCAGCGACAGGGCCAGCCGCCCTGTGGCCTGGGCCTGTGCCAGCGCCGCGACCTCCTGCGGCTTGGCGGCCACGGTCACGGTGCGGGCGATGATCGCCCGGGTCGTGTTCTCATCCGACATCTGGTCGATGGCGATCAAGCGCACGCCTGTCTGGATCAGCTTGGTGACCTCGCCGACGGAATCTCCCTCGGTGCGCACGCCGTCGCCGCGCACATGACCGGTCCAGTAGACATCGACGTGATCGCCGGGCCGCAGGAAACCCGACACGCCGCTGGCCACGTCAACCTTGATGGCAAAGGCCCGCATCCCCGGCCCAAGCTGGTCTGAGATGCCCGCATCCTCGCCCGGTTTGGTCACCTTGGCCTCCAGGATCGCTTCGTTCTTTTCCATAGTCCGACGCACGGCCCGGTGTACTTCCATACCGTTCGGGAACAGCGCCTCGGGAGTGGTGAATGCACCCTCCGGCAGCGCGTCTTTGGGGAATTTCACCATGCGCACCGCTTCCGGCGGAATCCGGTCACCATACTGAAGCGGCTTGACGGCAACGGCGACATCCACGGTCTCGATCTGTGGTGCGCGTTGCGAGCGTTCCAGCGCCAGCTGGTTCTGATAGCTCTGAATGTAATTCTTGGCCATGTAGACGGCAAAGCCCGCCAGGCCGAGACCCAGGATGAGTACCAGTCCAAATACCAGTCGCATTGCCCGTCCTTTCTGTTTCTCTCGTCGCTCCGGGCGCAAGGCACCCGTCTGCGAAGCTCAAATAAGCAGTTTATTGTGGCGAAATCAGGGAAAGGCGGTGATCGTTTCGGGATCGTTTACGATCCGCTCCGCCGCTTTCGCACTCTGTATCGGAAAAGAAAAAGGCTGACGCATTGGCATCAGCCGTTTTTGAGGTTCAAAGGCTCTACGGATGCCTGTCAGTGCAGAACCAGCTCTTGGACTTTAGCGTCCTGCATCGATTCCGAGAGCTTCTGGCCCAGGGCCGAGTTGCCGCTCAGCAACATGCCAACCACTCCGAAGCCAAGTCCGACCACTGCGGCCGTCAGGACGACCCAGTCGACGGTGATGGCACCTTCGGTGTTAAACGCAAACTTCTTGAAGAACTTAATCATGGCACATTCCTTTTGGCGTGGGTGCGCCGTTTGGGCGCCTCGTTCAGCCGGGTTGACGGTTGCAGGCCGTCAAGAAAATCTGGCCGCAAAGCGGTGTTTGCGGCCAGATTTGATTGTCAGTTGCCGGTCGGCAAGTGATTAGTTCTGGCCCAGGGTGCCAAGGCTGACAACGCTGCCGCCGCTCAGCGAGCTGCTGACATTGCCTGCCAGGCCGTCGATGCCACCTTTCACGGTGGTGACGCCTGCAACGCCCAGACCCACGACTGCTGCGGTCAGAACGACCCAGTCAACTGTCACGGCGCCGTCTTCTTCTTTGCAGAAATTGTTGATGAACTTGATCATGGTTGGTCCCTCCAAAGGATCAGTGTCTTACACGTTACAACCGCTTGGACATTCTCAAGGCCGCCTCTCTCTTGGCCCTGTTCCCTTGCGGTATGACCACATAAAGCCCTTGAATTCGGGCAGGAATTTGGCGCGATTAGAACCTTTTTCGTGAATGGCGGCTTTTTCTGAGGGATGGACTGCAAGTATCGGAAAATTAACGATTTAAAATACTTTCAGATTGCTTGAATCTGATGGTTTCGGGGGGATATCCGGTGCCTGGGGCTGTTTGGCGTTTCTCTTTTTCAGACAATTCTGGAAAAACCCGCGTTCTTTTGCGATAATCCACGACATAAGAAGTGGCAGAGCAGTAAAAGCCCATGAAATTCTTCGCACTCCTCGCTTTGGGCGTGGCGGTCTGGCTGCCCGTGCCAGCGCTTGCCGGCGATCCGCCGCCGTTCCCCGACTTCACTTTCAAGATGAGCAAGCCTCCCAAGCCGGGAACCACCAAGCGTATCACCGTGCAGATCGAACCCGAGCCCGAAAAGCCGAAAGCAACTGAAACAGTCGCGGCCGCGCCTGAGCTGGCGCCCGGCGCGCCTGTGGCAAGCTACGCGTGGTTCTGGGACCGGGTCTCGCCCGCGATCGGGATCGACGGCACCGAACGGCTGCGCGAGGCGATGTTGAACCTGTCGGCAGGGCCGGGAGGCACCTCGGTCAAGGAGCCCCGCCTGCAAACGATCCAGGGTATCGCCCGGTCCGAGGGCGAGCATGTGCTGCGCGCGACCATCGGCACCAACGTGTCGCCTGCATTGGTCCTTGCGGTCATCGCTGTCGAATCCGGCGGTCGTCGCAGTGCGGAAAGCCACAAGGGTGCGCAGGGGCTGATGCAGCTCATGCCCGACACCGCCCGCCGCTTCGGCGTCGAAGACAGCCTCTCGCCGGCACAGAACATTCGCGCCGGAGTTGCCTATCTCGATTGGCTGCTGGCCGAATTCGGCGGCGACGCGGTGCTGGCGCTCGCCGGCTACAATGCCGGCGAGAACGCGGTGAAGACGCATAAGGGCGTGCCGCCCTTCGCGGAGACGCGCGACTACGTGCCCAAGGTGCTGGCCGCCTTCCAAGTGGCCAGAGGGCTGTGCAAGACCCGCCCCGAACTGATCTCGGATGGCTGCGCGCTCAACCTCGCAATGAACTGAGCCCGCGCCGGGCGATCAGACGATCGTCGCGTCGGTGGCTGCGCGCAGTTCGTCCTCGGTCACGCCGGGGGCGCACTCGACGATCTTAAGCCCGCCCTCGACGACATCGAGGACACCGAGATTGGTGATGATCCGGTTCACCACGCCGGTGCCGGTCAGCGGCAGGGTGCATGCCTTGAGCACCTTGCTGTCGCCATGCTTGTTGGTGTGATCCATCACCACCACGACGCGACCGACGCCTGCCACCAGGTCCATCGCGCCGCCCATGCCCTTGACCAGCTTGCCGGGGATCATCCAGTTGGCAAGATCACCGTTCTCGGCGACCTCCATCGCGCCAAGGATCGCCATCGCGATCTTGCCGCCCCGGATCATGCCAAAGCTGGTGGCGCTGTCGAAATAGGCGGTGTGCGGCAGTTCGGTGATGGTCTGCTTGCCCGCGTTGATCAGGTCGGGATCGACCTCGTCTTCTGTCGGGAAGGGGCCCATGCCCAGCATGCCGTTCTCCGATTGCAGCGTCACATGCACGCCCTCGGGGATATAGTTGGGTACCAGCGTCGGGATGCCGATGCCCAGGTTCACATAGGTGCCGTCTTGCAGTTCCTGCGCCGCGCGGGCGGCCATTTCATTGCGGTCCCAAGCCATTGTCATACTCCTTTCGGGGTGAGTGAGGGCGGCATTCGGGCTCGAGGCCCAGCCATTGCCGTGCGAAGGCTTCAAAATGGGCGAAGCCGTAATCGGAATTCATATGCGTGTAATCGGGCGCCGCCGGGGTCTGCTCCGGCGCGAGCGTGGCGGCGCGCGCATAGGCGCCGATGCTGCGGCCCGGACCCGCAGTCAGGTGGTCGGGCTGGGGCATATACCCATAGTCGAGCCCTGACATGTGATAGTCGACCGTATCCGACCAGAGGCCGATTAGATCGGCAGCGGAGGGATGCTCCAGCCACGCGGCGGCATCCTGGGGCAGATCCGCGGCCCCATCGGCGGGAAAGGGCGCCGGCACCACGACGCAGCGCGGATCGCCGCGCAGGAAGCGCGCCAGCTTCTCGCAGTAGCGCTCGATCCGGAAATCCAGGAACTCTGTCAGCAACATCAACGAAACGCTGCGTGCTCGCCCGCGCGGGGCCAGCCCCAGCACGTCGAAATCGCTTATCATCCGGCTCAGGCCGCTGATGGCAAAGCTCTGGCCCGTCAGCAGGATGTGATCCTGTTCGCTCAGGTCGATCCGGTCCGGCAGGCCCTCTGCAGCGGGTTCGCGGGCGATCAGCACGCCGTTCTCGTCATAGCGGCACGACGAGAAGCTGTGGCGCGGCAGCGCAAAGAAGGACAGCGCCACTTTGGGAAAGGCCGCCTCGATCGCTTCGCGCGCCAGCATGTAGGCGCCGATATGCGAATTGCCTATGATCGCCACGCGGGTCATTTGCGAAACGCCTCCAGCAGGATTTCCTCGCAGATCGTGTCGTCGTCGACAGGCGTCGGAAGCGGGGTCGGGGGGATGGCGGGGCTGTCGGCTTCCGCGCCCTTGCCCGACGTTTCGCCCGCGCCAAGCGCCAGCGAGAAGGCCTTCAGCACCAGTTGCACGCCTTCGTCGGTGGGCTGGCGCGCGAACTGGTCGAGATAGGGACCGCGTGCGATGGTGGTCGTGACGATCTCGTAGGCCGGGAAATAGTCGAAATCGGGATCGCTCATCTGCAATTCGCCGCAGGCCGCGCGCAGCACCGCCTTGGAATAGGCGGTCGCGGAGGCGACATGATCGCCGCTGGCTGTCGCCACCAGCGGCACCGGCGACACAGTCAGCACGAAGCGCGCGGAACAACCATGGGCGCGCAACAGGTCGCGGCTGGCCCTCAGGTCTTCCATGACTTCGGTCTGGGTGAAATTGTGGAAGGTCGCGCGTGCGGGGTCATGATCCCCGGCCACGGTGCCCGGCGCCGTCGGCAGCGCATAGCCGCTGGCGCTGTCGATCCATCCCTCGGTCAGGCCCAGGGTCAGGATGATGCATTCGGCGCGTTCCAGAACGCCCCGCAGCGCCACAAGATGCTCCCGCCGGCTTTGCATGACCTCGTCGGGATGGCCCAGACCCTCCGGTTCGACCGTCGGGCGCAGCGCGTCATAAAACCGTCCGTCCTTTTCCCAGATCGGGCCGGGCGCGGGTGCGGGCGAGATCGCCTGCTCGATCAGCTGGCGGAACTGGCGCGCGGTATAGACATTGCCATAGCGCCCCGAGAACAGGTTGTAGCCGTAGCGATGGCACAGCCGAGTGGGCAGGTGCGCGGACATGTCCTCGCCTTGCAGCACATTCCAGCCGCCGCGCACCAACGCGCGATGCAGATGCTGGGCAAAGCAGCTTCCGATCGTCATCAGCGCGGTCTCGCGCGTGATCCCCGCCTTGGGTGTCCAGAGCTGCGCCAGCGACGCGGCATCGTCTCGCCCGACGCTGCTGCGCCAGAATGCCCGGTCCGGCAGATCCTGATAGGGCGAACGCATTCCCGCCCCCGGCTCAGGCCGCGCGGGTGGTGCGTTGCTCGATGCGCTTCTCGTGCTTGCCCTGGATCAGGCGATGCACATAGATGCCGGGCAGGTGGATGTGATCGGGGTCGAGCTCGCCGGGTTCGACGATCTCCTCCACTTCCATCACGCAGACCTTGCCGCACATTGCGGCGGGCGGATTGAAGTTGCGCGCGGTCTTGCGGAAGATCGCGTTGCCGGTCGTGTCGGCCTTCCAGGCCTTGACGATGCTGAGATCGGCAAAGATGCCGCGCTCAAGAACATAGGTCTCGCCGTCGAAATCCTTGTGTTCCTTGCCCTCGGCCACCTGGGTGCCGACGCCGGTCTTGGTGTAGAAGCCAGGAATGCCCGCGCCCCCGGCGCGCATCCGCTCGGCCAATGTGCCTTGCGGGTTGAATTCCAGCTCCAGTTCACCCGACAGGTACTGGCGCATGAACTCGGCGTTCTCGCCCACGTAGGAGCTGAGCATCTTGCGGACCTGGCGGGTCTGCAACAGGATGCCGATGCCGAAATCGTCGACGCCCGCATTGTTCGAGGCGAAGGTCAGATCCTTGACGCCGCTGTCCTTGATCGCTTCCAGCAGAAGCTCCGGAATACCGCACAAGCCAAAGCCGCCCGCGGCGATCAGCATGTCGTCGCGCAAAAGCCCGTCCAGGGCCTCGGTCGCATTGCCATAGACCTTCTTCATCACGAGATCCTCCTCGAAAACCTGTCTGCCCACGGTATGCGGCGCGAGACGGGCCAAAGTCAACGACCCCGGCCCGCAAATCCGGCCCACTAGGGTTACTACGTATGGCTTTACGTAGCGCGACCGGTCATTTCTTGGCGGCGGCCTTCTTGCGGGGTGCGGCCTTGGCGCGGCCCTTGCCCTTCTTGCCGGCCTTCTCGGCGATAAGCTGCACGGCCATCTCCATCGTCACCTCTTCGGGGTCGGTGCCCTTGGGCAGGGTGGCGTTGACCTTGTCCCATTTCACATAGGGGCCATAGCGGCCATCCATCACGTTCACCGCACCGCCGCTTTCGGGATGATCGCCCAGTTCCTTGAGCGCCTTCGCCGTGGCGCGCCCCTTCCCGCGTGAGGCGGCCTTCTTGGCCAGTTCCTCGACCGCGCGGTTCATCCCGATGGTGAAGACGTCATCGGGATCCTTCAGGTTGGCGTAAAGGCGGCCGTGTTTCACATAGGGGCCATAGCGCCCGATCCCGGCCTCGACCGGCTCGCCGTCCTCGGGATGCGGGCCGATCTCGCGCGGGAGGTTCAGCAGCATCAGGGCCTTTTCCAGGTCCATGTCGTCGGGGCTCCACCCCTTGGGCAGGCTGGCGCGGGGTGGCTTCTTGTTCTCTTCGGTGACATCGCCGCGCTGCACATAGGGGCCGAACCGGCCCGAGCGCAGGCTGATCTCGTCGCCCGCGTCCTCGCCCAGCACCCTGTCGCCGCCCTCGGCCCCCTCGCCGCCGATGGGCCGGGTGTAGCGGCACTCGGGATAGCGCGAACAGCCGACGAATCCGCCGGTGCGCGACGTCTTGAGATGCAGGCTGCCTTCGCCGCAGAGCGGACAGGCGCGCGGATCGCTGCCATCCTCGCGCGGCGGGTAAAGCTGCGGGGCAAGCGCGTCGTCGAGAATGTCCAGAACCTCGGTGATCCTCAGTTCGGAGGTCTCGGCGATCGCCGCCGAGAAATCGCGCCAGAACCGGTTGAGCACCTGCTTGTAGTCAAGATCGCCCGCGCTGACCTTGTCCAGGTCGTCCTCCAGATTGGCGGTGAACTCGTAGCCCACATATTTGCGGAAGAAGTTGAGCAGGAAGATCGTGACGATCCGGCCCTTGTCTTCGGGGATCAGGCGGTTCTTGTCCTTGCGGACATATTCGCGGTCCTGGATCGTGGTGACGATGCTGGCATAGGTCGACGGGCGGCCGATGCCCAGCTCTTCCATCTTCTTGACCAACGTCGCCTCGGTATAGCGCGGCGGCGGCTGGGTGAAATGCTGCTCGGGGGTGACGCCGCGCTTGTCTGCGGGTTCGCCCTCGGTGATCTGGGGCAGGCGCTTGTCGTCGTCATCGACCGCCTGATCGTCGCGCCCCTCTTCGTAGATGCGCAGGAAACCGTCGAACAGGACAACCTGCCCGGTGGCGCGCAGCTCGACCTGGCCATCGCGGCTGCCGATATCGACGGTGGTGCGCTCCATGCGCGCGCCCTCCATCTGGCAGGCGAGGGTGCGTTTCCAGATCAGGTCATACAGCTTGCGCTGATCGGCATCGGTGGTGCGGATCGCCTTGGCATCGCGCGTCATGTCGGTGGGGCGGATGCATTCATGCGCCTCTTGCGCGTTCTTCGCCTTGTTCTTGTACATGCGCGGCGATTTGGGGACATAATCCTCGCCGAAACGGTCCTTGATCGCGTCGCGCGCGGCCATCACGGCCTCCGGGGCCATGTCGATGCCGTCGGTCCGCATATAGGTGATATACCCTGCCTCATAGAGCCGCTGCGCCGCGCTCATGGTCTGGCGCGCGCCCATGCCGAACTTGCGGCTGGCCTCCTGCTGGAGGGTGGAGGTCATGAAGGGCGGGGCCGGGTTGCGCGATGCGGGCTTGGCCTCGACCGACTTCACGCTCAGGTCGCGTGACTCGATGGCCTGCACCGCCAGTTCCGCCTGGGTGCCGTTCTCAAGGTCGTAGCGTTCAAGTTTCTTGCCGGCCAGAACCGTCAGCCGGGCCTCGAATTCCTGTCCGCGCGGGGTGGCCAGAAGCGCCTTCACGGACCAGTATTCGCGGGCGCGGAAGGCCTCGATCTCCATCTCGCGCTCGACGATCAGGCGCAGGCAGACCGATTGCACGCGCCCGGCCGATTTCGCGCCCGGCAGTTTGCGCCACAGTACCGGGCTCAGGTTGAACCCGACAAGGTAATCGAGCGCGCGGCGGGCAAGATAGGCCTCGACGAGGTCGCCATCGACGTCGCGGGGATTCTTCATCGCCTCGGTTACGGCGGTCTTGGTGATCGCGTTGAACACCACGCGGCTCACCTTGGTGTCGGCCTTGATCACCTTGCGCTTGCGCAGCGCCTCTTCCAGGTGCCAGCTGATCGCCTCGCCCTCGCGATCAGGGTCGGTTGCGAGGATCAGCGTCTGGTCATCCTTGAGCGCGTCGGCGATCGCCTTGACGTGCTTGCGGGAGTCGTTTCCGATCTCCCATTTCATGTCGAAATCATGCTCGGGATCGACCGAACCATCCTTGGCGGGCAGGTCGCGGACATGCCCGTAAGACGCCAGAACCGTGTAGTCGGATCCCAGATACTTGTTTATTGTCTTGGCCTTGGCCGGGGATTCGACAACGACGACGGGCATGGAGACTCCTTTCGACTCGGGTCGAGACTTATGGCGGCGGACCATGTGGGCTTACAAGTGGATTTGTCAATGCGCCGGGGGCGGGCGGGCCCGGTGCGGGGCCGGCGGGACGTCAATGCAGGCGGCGCCGGGGTGCCGCTGACGGGTCAGGCCAGCGACAAAAGGCCACCCGGCTGGCGGCGGATGCGGCCATCCAGTTCCAGGTCGGTCAGCGCCGGGGTGATGGCGTTGGCGGGCGCGGCCAGATCGCGGATCAGCTGATCCTCGGCCAGGGGCGAGGGGCCGAGCCGGTCAAGGATCTGGCTGTGCAAGAGGGCGGTATCGCGCAGGCTGCGGCGCTCGCGCGGTGGCGTCGGAGGTTCGCCGGGCAGGGCGGGGGCCGGTTCCGTCAGTGGTATTTCCGTCTGTGCCGGGGCCGGGTGCGCGGTGGCTGGCAGCGCCTCGATCACGTCGGCGGCGCGGCGCACCAGAAGAGCACCGTCGCGGATCAGCATGTTGCACCCGGCGGCGCGCGCATCAAAGGGGTGGCCGGGCACCGCCAGCACCTCGCGCCCCTGGTCAAGCGCCATGCGGGCGGTGATGAGCGAGCCCGATTTGACCGCCGCCTCGACCACCACGACAGCCTTTGCAATACCGCTTATGATCCTGTTCCTGCGGGGAAAATGGCGCGCCTGCGGCGCCATGCCCAGGGGCTGCTCCGAAAGGCGCAGCCCGGTCTTGGCGATACCCTCGGCAAGGCGCGCGTTTTCGGCCGGGTACATCACGTCGACGCCCCCGGCCAAGATGGCGACGGTGCCCGCGTCGAGCGTGGCGGTATGGGCGGCGGTGTCGATGCCGCGCGCCAGGCCCGAGACCACGACAAAGCCTTCGGCGGCAAGGTCGGCGGCCAGCGCGCGGGCCATGCGCAGCCCCAGCGACGAGGCGTTGCGCGCGCCCACCAGCGCGACCATCGGGCGTTTGAGAACATCGGGATCGCCAATCGCCCAGAGAAGCGGCGGCGCATCGGGAATCTGTTGCAGATCAGCGGGATAGAGAGGGTCGCCCATGCAGATCATGCGCGCACCCGCCGCCTTTGCGGCGCGCAGTTCGGCGCGGACGACGTCCTCGGGGCAGGGGCTGTAATCCTCGACCCCGGCGGCGCGGGCTACTTCGGGCAGCGCCGAAAGCGCCGCGCTGGCAGAGCCATGTTCCCCCATCAGCCGCATGAAGGTCGTTGGGCCGACCCGGCGTGAGCGCAAGAGGCGGAGCCACGACACCCGATCATCTTCCGTGGTGGGTGGGAGTGGGGGGTGAGTGGAAGGATGTGGGTCTTCGGACATCGCCGCTCCGCCTGCTTGCAAACCCACTATGCGCAGGGGTGGTTAACGGCTGGTAAACCGCAAACGGGCGAGTCGCGATTCTTTGCGAGAATTATTTCAAGATATTGATATTGCGCCTTAATTATTCTCCCCGACGATATGGAAACGCTTTCGGTATCGCCCCGGCATTGCATCGGTATCGCGTCGGTGCGCCTGTCAGTGGCCGTCGAGGGCGGGTGAATCGTGAACAGGGCGCGCGCAGCCCCAACGCTCAGCCCGCCGCAGAGCCGCCAACCGTGAGGCCGCCGATCATCACGGTCGGTTGACCGACGCCGACGGGTACCCATTGGCCGGCCTTGCCGCAATTGCCCATGCCGGGATCGAGCGCCATGTCGTTGCCAAGCGCGCGGATCTGCTGAAGCGCGGTGGCGCCGTCGCCGATCAGCGTCGCGCCCTTCACGGGTGCGCCGACCTTGCCGTTCTTCACGCGGTAGGCCTCGGTGCAGGAAAAAACGAACTTGCCGTTGGTGATATCCACCTGCCCGCCGCCAAAGCCCACAGCATAGATGCCGTCATCGAGATCGGCCAGGATGTCGGCGGGGTCGGCATCGCCGCCCAGCATGTAGGTATTGGTCATCCGCGGCATGGGGGCGTGGGCATAGCTTTCGCGCCGCCCGTTTCCGGTGGGTTCAACCCCCATCAGGCGGGCGTTCTGGCGGTCCTGCATGAAGCCCACGAGAATGCCATCCTCGATCAGGGTGTTGCGGGCGCTGGGCGTGCCCTCGTCATCGACGGTGATCGAGCCGCGCCGGTCGGGGATCGTGCCATCGTCCAGCACGGTGACGCCGGGCGCCGCGATGCGCTGGCCCATCAGCCCGGCAAAGGCCGAGCTGCCCTTGCGGTTGAAATCGCCCTCGAGCCCGTGGCCGATGGCCTCGTGCAGCAGGATGCCGGGCCAGCCGGGGCCGAGCACCACGTCCATCACCCCCGCCGGGGCGGGCTCGGCGCGCAGGTTCACCAGCGCGATGCGCAACGCCTCCTGCGTCTTGGCCTGCCAGTCGGCGGGGTCGATCAGCCCGTCAAGGCCGACCCGCCCGCCGCCGCCCGCCGATCCGGATTCACGCAGCCCGTCCTGTTCGACGATGACCGAGACATTGACGCGCACCATCGGACGCGAATCGCTGACCTCGCTGCCATCGGCGCGCAGGATCACCACCTCCTGATGCGAGGCCGCCAGCGAGGCCGTCACCTGCACCACCCGCGGATCGAGGCCGCGCGCGTAGGCGTCGATCTCGCGCAGGGTCTCGAGCTTGACGGGAAAATCGGCGCCCGCGATCGGATCGGCATCGGTATAGAGGTGGCGATTGGTGCGCGCCGGGGGCGGCGCCATCACGCCGCCGCCATCGCCCACGGCAAGGCGCGCGGTTTCGACGGCGCGGGCCAGTGCGGATTCGGAAATGTCCGAGGAATGGGCATAGCCCGCCACCTCGCCGCGCACCGCGCGCAGCCCGAAACCCTGTGCAGCGTCGAAAGATGCGGTCCTGACGCGACCGTCATCGAAGACCAGCGACTCCGACTGGCGGCGCTCCAGAAACAGCTCGCCATCGTCGGCGCCGGCGGTCGCGTCGCGCAGCCGCGCAAGGGCGGCATCGCGGTCGAGCATGGTCTCGAAGGGGCGAAAGGCGGCGTCGGTCATGGGTTGTGTTCCTTGATAAGGTGCGACATTGGAGTTTGATCTAAATCAAAAAAGCGTCCGTTTGCCGCAACGGTCTTTCTTGTCTGCCGTGTCAGAATATGGTTTCTAACGTCGGTGAAACAACGGGATTCCGCGCTTGCCGGGTCCGACGCTGCGAAAAACAAACCGACCGCTTCAACCGATCAGGGTGCAAAATGCGACGATTCCTTAGCCTATTGGCCGCGATGGCCGCCGTTTCCTTCAACCCCGCGTATGCGCAGGACGGTCTCGAGATCATCGGCGCGCCCAAGGATGGCGGCATCGGCTTTCAGCCCGCCGCGACCGAACTGGCGCGCGACCTGCACTGGCTGGACGGGATGATTCTGGTGATCATCACCGCGATCACCATCTTCGTCTGTGCCCTGCTGGTTGTCGTGATGGTGCGCTACAACCGCCGCAAGAACCCGAATTCGGCCAGCTTCACCCACAACTCGCCGCTCGAGATCGCATGGACGATCGTGCCGATCGTGATTCTGGTGTTCATCGGGGCGTTCTCGCTGCCGGTGCTGTTCAAGCAGCAGGAAATCCCCGAGGCCGACATCAACATCAAGGTGACCGGCTACCAATGGTATTGGGGCTATGAATACACCGACCACGATTTCGCCTTCGACAGCTTCATGCTGTCGCGCGACGAGCTCGAGGAATACGGCTACAGCCAGGATGAATACCTGCTGGCGACCAATACCGCCGTCGTGGTGCCGGTCAACAAGACCGTCGTCATGCAGGTGACGGGCGCCGACGTGATCCACAGCTGGACCATCCCCGCCTTCGGCGTCAAGCAGGACGCGGTGCCGGGCCGTCTGGCGGAACTGTGGTTCAACGCCGAGAAGGAAGGCATCTATTTCGGCCAGTGCAGCGAACTGTGCGGCAAGGACCACGCCTATATGCCGATCACCGTGAAGGTGGTGAGCCAGGAAGATTACGACCGCTGGCTGGATGGCGCGATCGAGGAATATGCCGGCACGCCGCGCGACGTGCAGGTGGCCCTGGCCGACTGACATGACAGCCAAGGGCGCGCGCCAGGCTGCGCGCCCTTCAGCATCCGCAGCGATGCCTGACACGATCCGAACCCGGAGACCAGGATGAGCGACGCAAGTTTCAACACAGCGACCAGCCGGACCGGCGAGGCAGGGTTTGGCGATTATTTCGCCCTGCTCAAGCCGCGGGTGATGACGCTGGTGGTGTTCACCGCGCTGGTCGGCCTTCTGGCCGCGCCGGTCGGGGTGCACCCGGTGGTGGGATTTGCCGCGATCCTGTTCATTGCCGTGGGCGGGGGCGCTTCGGGCGCGCTCAACATGTGGTGGGATGCCGATATCGACCGGGTGATGAAGCGCACCCGCTCGCGGCCGATCCCGGCTGGCACCATCACCGAGGACGAGGCATTCGCCTTTGGCATCGCGCTGGCCGGTTTCGCGGTGGTGATGCTGGCGCTGGCGACGAATCTCGTGGCGGCGGCGCTCCTCGCCTTCACCATCTTCTTCTATGTCGTCATCTATTCCATGTGGCTCAAGCGCTGGACGCCGCAGAACATCGTGATCGGCGGCGCCGCCGGGGCGTTTCCGCCGATGATCGGCTGGGCCGCCGCAACCGGCACGGTCAGCGTGGAATCGGTGCTGATGTTCGCGCTGATCTTCATGTGGACGCCGCCGCATTTCTGGGCGCTGGCGCTGTTCATGCGTTCGGATTACGAAAAGGCCGGGGTGCCGATGCTGACGGTCACGCATGGCCGCCGCGTCACCCGCAGGCATATCCTGATCTACACGATCCTGCTCGCGGCGCTGGCGGTGGGCACGGGCTTCACCGCCGTGGGCGGGCCGCTTTACGTGGCGGTGGCGCTGGTGCTGAACGCGCTGTTCCTGGTGGGCGCGCTTCGCATCTGGCGGCGCGACGAGGACATGGCAGAGGCCGATGGCTACGCGGTCGAAAAGCGGTTCTTCCGCCTGTCGCTCTACTACCTGTTCCTGCATTTCGGGGCGATCGCGCTGGAAGCGGCGCTGGTGCCCTACGGGCTGGGGGGCTGGTAAGCGGATGAGCTTTCGCGAGGAACACGACCTTCACAAGCGCCGCTTTGGCCGCAACTTGGGCCTCGGGCTGGTCCTGGCGGCCTTCGTCGCGCTGGTCTTCGGCCTGACCGTGGCCAAGGTCACGACCGATGATTTCACCATGCAACCGTCCAGCGAGGCGCGGGATTGATGAAATTGAATGGAATAAACAAGACCGTGGTGTCGCTGGTCGCAGTGGTCCTGACAATGGGCGCGCTGGGCTGGGCGTCTGTGCCGCTTTATGACTGGTTTTGCCGCGTCACCGGTTACGGCGGCGAGACCAGCACCGCGACCGCCGGGTCGGACGAGATTCTGGAGCGCACCGTGAAAGTGCGCTTCGACGCCAGCAAGGAGCGGGGATTCCCCTGGGAATTCAAGCCCATGCAGCGCGAAATGGAACTGCGCATCGGGGAAACCGGGCTGGCCTTCTACGAGGCCTACAACCCCACCGATCACCCCATCGCCGGGCAATCGAGCTATAACGTGACGCCCTTCGAGGCGGGCAGCTTCTTTACCAAGATCGACTGTTTCTGCTTTACCGAGCAGATCCTGCAACCCGGCGAGCGCGTCGAGATGCCGGTGACCTTCTATGTCGATCCCGAAATGGTCGATGACCGGGACGCGAAGCTCGTGCACACGATCACGCTGTCCTATACGTTCTACGAGATCGACATGCCCGAAGACCACGCCGCCCTTGATCGGACCGGCGAAACCGAAATAAAACAGAACTGAGCCTTCCACGAGGGATAAAGACCAAGATGGCACACGAAAAAAACCACGATTACCACATCCTGAACCCCTCGATCTGGCCGCTCCTGGGCGCCTTGTCGGGATTTGTCATGCTGTTCGGCGCGGTCCTCTGGATGTCGCCGCAGGCGGCGAACAACCAGCCCTGGGTGTTCCTGATCGGGTTTGTCGGCGTGCTTTACGTCATGTTCGGCTGGTGGTCGGACACCGTGGCCGAGAACCAGGCCGGCGATCATACCCCGGTCGTGCGCATCGGCCTGCGCTATGGCTTCATCATGTTCATCATGTCCGAGGTCATGTTCTTCGCGGCGTGGTTCTGGAGCTTCTTCAAGCACGCAATGTATCCGATGGGGCCCCAAAGCCCGGCCGTGGACGGCCAGTGGCCCCCGGCGGGGATCGAGACCTTCGATCCGTGGCATCTGCCGCTGATCAACACGCTGATCCTGCTCTGCTCGGGTGCGGCGGCGACATGGGCGCACCACGCGCTGGTGCATGAGAACAACCGCAAGGACATCAAGTCCGGCCTCGCCATCGCGATCGCGCTCGGCGCGCTGTTCACGGTCTTCCAGATCTACGAATACAGCCATGCCGGTTTCGGCTTCTCGGGCAATATCTATGGCGCCAACTTCTTCATGGCGACGGGCTTTCACGGCGCGCATGTGGTGATCGGCACGATCTTCCTGTTCGTCTGCCTGATGCGGGTTCTGCGCGGCCACTTCACGCCGGAAAATCATGTCGGCTTCGAGGCCGCCGCCTGGTATTGGCACTTCGTCGACGTGGTCTGGCTGTTCCTGTTCGCAGCGGTCTATATCTGGGGCGGCTGAGCCCGGCAGGCCACGGGGCGGTTGCATTTCCGTCTCCGAAACGCAAGAACACAAAGCGCGCGGGCTTCGCGCGCTTTTCCTTTTCCGACTTCCAACGGAGCGCCCCTGATTGGCACGTTACCTCGTTCCCCTGATCTTCGGTCTGGCCGGTGTGGCCATCCTGATCGGCCTTGGCACCTGGCAGATGCAACGCCTGGCCTGGAAAGAGGGCGTTCTGGCCGATATCGAGGCCCGGATCGGCGCCGACCCCGTCGCGTTGCCGCCACAGCCCGACCCCGAAGCCGACCGCTACCTGCCGGTGCGGGTCAGCGGGCAGATGGGGGATGACGCGCTGCGCGTGCTGGTCAGCCAGAAACAGGTGGGCGCGGGTTACCGCGTGATCTCGGCGCTCGACATGGGCGCGCGGCGCATCCTTGTGGATAGGGGCTTCGTCAAGACCGCCGTCGATATTCCCGCGCCGCCCGAGGGCGAGGTCACGATCACGGGCAACCTGCACTGGCCCGATGACCGCAACAGCGCGACCCCCGCCAATGACGTGGCGGAAAACATGTGGTTCGCCCGCGACCTCGACCAGATGGCGACGGCCCTCGATACCGATCCGCTGCTAGTGGTGGCGCGCGAGACATCCTTTTCCGATGGTCCGGTGACGCCCTTGCCGGTGGACACGGGCGCCATTCCGAACGATCACCTCGAATACGCGATCACCTGGTTTTCCCTGGCCGCGATCTGGGCCGCGATGACCGGCTATTTCCTTTGGCGCTCGCGCAAGACAGCGAAAGGCGACACCGCATGAGATACATCTCGACCCGTGGGCAAGCGCCCGTTCTGAGCTTTGAAGAGGCGATGCTGACCGGGCTGGCGCGCGACGGCGGGCTCTATCTTCCAGAAACCATCCCGCAGATGAGCACCGCCGATATCGCCGCGCTTGAGGGCGTGAGCTATGAAGAGGCGGCGTTCCGGGTGATGCGGCCCTTCATCGGCGACACCTTCACCGACGAGGAATTCCACGGCATCATCGCCCGCGCCTATGCGGGCTTCGGCCATGTCGCGCGCGCGCCGCTCAAGCAGCTCGAGAGCGGGCATTTCCTGCTCGAGCTGTTCCACGGGCCGACCCTGGCGTTCAAGGATTTCGCCATGCAGCTGATCGGTCAGCTGTTCGAGGCCGCGCTCAAGCGTAACGGCCAGCGGGTCTGCATCGTGGGCGCCACCAGCGGCGACACCGGCAGCGCCGCGATCGAGGCGTTTCGCGGGCTCGATGCGGTGGATGTGTTCATCCTCTTCCCGCAAGGGCGCGTCTCCGAAGTGCAGCGCCGCCAGATGACCACGCCGGCCGAGTCCAATGTCCACGCGCTCGCCATCGAGGGGCATTTCGACGATGCCCAGGCCCGCGTGAAGGACATGTTCAACGATTTCGAGTTCCGCGACGCGGTCGGGCTCGCCGGGGTCAATTCGATCAACTGGGCGCGCGTGCTGGCGCAGGTGGTCTATTACTTCACCTCCGCCGTCAGCCTTGGCGCGCCGCACCGCAAGGTCAGCTTCACGGTGCCGACCGGCAATTTCGGCGATATCTTCGCGGGCTACATCGCGCGGCGCATGGGGCTGCCCATCGACCGGCTGGTGGTGGCGACCAACCAGAACGACATCCTGCACCGCTGCCTGAGCGCGGGGGAATATCGCCCCGACGGGGTGATCCCCTCGATCAGCCCGTCGATGGACATTCAGGTCAGCTCCAATTTCGAGCGCGCGCTGTTCTATGCCTATGGTCAGGATGGCGGCGCCGTCGCGCAGCTGATGGACGAGCTCAAGGCCGGCGGCTTCAAGGTCAGCCAGGGCGCGCTCGAGGCACTGCGCGAGGCGTTCGATTCAGGGCGCTGCGACGAGGACGAGACCAGCGCCACGATCCGCCGCGTCCATGCCGCCACGGGCGAACTCCTGTGTCCGCACAGCGCCGTCGGCGTCAAGGTCGCCGACGAGATGCGCGTGCCGGGGACGCCGATGATCACCCTTGCCACCGCCCACCCGGCCAAGTTCCCCGCCGCCGTCGAGGCAGCAAGCGGCGTGCATCCCCCCTTGCCCGAGCGCATGTCTGACCTGTATGAGCGATCCGAACGCGTGACCGGGGTCGCCAACGATCTTGGCGCGATTGAAACACTGATCAAGGAACGGACCGGGCATTGACCGTCAATCTGACCACGCTCGACAACGGGTTTCGCATCGTCACCGAACATATGCCGAGCCTGGAATCCGCCGCCATCGGGATCTGGGTGAACGCCGGCGCGCGCCACGAACGCGCCGAACAGAACGGGATCGCGCATTTCCTTGAACACATGGCCTTCAAGGGCACAAAGACGCGCAGCGCGCTGGCCATCGCCGAGGCGATCGAGGATGTGGGCGGCTATATCAACGCCTATACCAGCCGCGAAGTCACCGCCTATTACGCGCGGGTGCTCAAGGATGACGTGCCGCTGGCGCTCGATGTGGTGGCCGACATCCTGCGCAACCCGGTCTTCGAGGGCCGCGAGATCGAGATCGAGCGCGGCGTGATCCTGCAGGAGATCGGCCAGGCGCTGGATACGCCCGACGACATCATCTTCGACTGGCTTCAGGAGAAGGCCTATCCCGATCATCCGCTGGGGCGCACCATTCTTGGCCCCGAGGAACGCGTCGGCGCGTTCTCGCGCGATGATCTCGAGGGCTTCGTCAAGGAACATTACGGTCCCGGCCAGATGGTGCTGGCCGCCGCCGGGGCCGTCGATCACGACGCTCTGGTGCGCGCCGCCGAGCGCCTCTTCGGCGACATGAGTCCCAAGACGCCCTATGTGCCCGATACCGCGCGTTTCGCCGGGGGTGAAAGCCGCCGTGTCAAGGAACTGGAACAGGCGCATTTCGCGCTGGCCTTCGAGGGGCCGGATTACGCGCATCGTGATATCTATGCTGCGCAGATCTATGCTTCGGCTCTGGGCGGGTCGATGTCCTCGCGGCTGTTCCAGGAAATCCGTGAGCGGCGCGGCCTCTGCTATACGATCTTCGCGCAGGCCGGAGCCTATGCCGATACCGGCATGATGACGATCTATGCGGGCACCTCGCGCGACGAGATGGCCAACCTTGCGCAGATCACCATCGACGAGATGAAACGCGCCGCCGAGGATTTCCGTCCCGACGAGATCGAACGCGCCCGCGCCCAGATGAAGGCGGGGCTGCTGATGGGGCTTGAAAGCCCCTCGAACCGGGCCGAGCGGCTGGCGCGGATGCTTCAGATCTGGGGCCGCATTCCGCCCCTCGACGAGGTGATCGGCCGGATCGACGCCGTGACCCTGTCGGATGTGCGCGCGCTGGCCGAACACACGATCACCACGGCCCCCGCCGCAATGGCGCTTTACGGTCCGGTCGAAGCCGCGCCCAGCCTTCAGGCGCTTCAGGACAGGCGCGCCGCGTGATGTTCATCCCGCGCCGGAAAGTCAGGATCGAGACCGAGCGTCTGACCCTGCGCCAGCCGGTGCTGACCGATCACCGCGCATGGTCCGCCCTGCGCGAGGAAAGCGCCGCTTTCCTCATCCCGTGGGAACCCACCTGGGCCGATGACCACCTTGCGCGCAGGGCGTTTTCCAACCGTGTCTACTGGGCGCAGCGCTCGATCGCGCAGTGCACCGCGCTGCCGCTGTTCCTGATCCGGCGCGAGGACAACGCGCTGGTCGGGGCGATCACGCTCGACAATATCCGCCGCGGCCCCGCGCAGGCCGGGACGCTGGGCTACTGGACGGGTGCGGCCTTTGCGCGCCAGGGCTACATGCGCGAGGCCATCCTCGCCGTGGTGCATCACGCCTTTGAACGGCTCGACCTCAGCCGGATCGAGGCCGCCTGCCTGCCCGAAAACCAGGCATCGCGCGGCTTGCTGGAAAAATGCGGCTTCAAATACGAGGGCGTCGCGCAAAGCTATCTTCAGATCAACGGGCGCTGGCGAACGCATGTTCTTTATGCATCGCTCAGGCGCGACCGGCGCGGGCGCACCGCAACAGGCTGACGCGACGGCAATTCGTGCTATCCTTTCCCAAGGTCAGGGGGAGGTTGCTTTCATGATCCGTTTCATCACTGCTCTTGTCTTCGCGCAGATCTGCCTCGGTGCGCCAGTCCTTGCCCAGCAGGACCGCCGCCCCAGCCATTGCATCGCCATCGCGCAGACCACGCCGGGGATTGCCTATCTTCACAAGGCAGGTTTTCGCGATCCCTTGCCCGCCCATACGGTGCGCCTGCGCTATATCGCCCATGCCTCCTTTCTGATCCAGACCGATGACGGGCTGTCGGCGGTCACGGATTTCACCGGCTTTATCGGCAATGTGGATTTCATTCCCGATGTCGTGACCATGAACCATGCCCATTCGACCCACTGGACCGCCAACCCCGATCCCCTGATTCCCAATGTCCTGCCCGGATGGGGAGATTTCGGCGAAGGGGTCGACCATCATGTCGATCTCGGGTCCATGCTGGTGCGCAACGTGCCCACCGATATCCGAAGCTGGGACGGCACGGTCGAAACCAACGGCAATTCGATCTTCGTCTTCGAGGCGGCGGGGCTGTGCATCGCCCATCTCGGCCATCTGCATCACGAACCGAGCGACGAACAATACGCGGCGCTGGGGCGGATGGATGTGGTGATGGCGCCGGTCGATGGCGGGCTGACGCTGCCGCTCGAGAACATGATGAACGTGCTGCGCCGCACCAAGGCGCGGATCGTGATCCCGATGCACTGGTTCGCCGACGGCTCGCTGGGGCGCTTTCTGGCGGGGATGGAGGATGAATTCGCCATCGTCGACACCGGCGCGCATGAAATCACCGTTTCGCTGCGCAGCCTGCCTGACCGGCCCACGATCATGGTGCTGCGCCCGGCCTATTTGCGCGAGGACGAATAGCGCCGCCCCGGCCCGGCGCAGGAAGAACTGGACTGCGCCGCGCCAGATGGTAGCAAAGCCCCATGAGTCTCAATCCCGTCACCCCCGCCTTCATCGCCGATCTCGAGGCGGCGCTTCCCGAAAGTGCCATTCGCGAGACCGCACCGCATTACCTCGAAGAGCCGCGCGGGCGCTGGCACGGGCAGGCGGGCGTGGTGGTGGCGCCGCAGGATACGGCGCAGGTGGCGGCGGTGATCCGCGCCGCCGCGGCGGCGCGCGTGCCGGTGGTGCCCTATGGCGGGGGCACCGGGCTCGTGGGCGGGCAGCTTGCACCCGACGGCCCCGCGCCGGTGGTGCTGAGCCTCGAGCGGATGCGCGCGGTGCGCGCGATCCACCCGCGCGAGAACCTGATGCTGGTCGAAGCGGGCGCGATCCTCTCGGATGTGCATGACGCCGCCGCCGAGGCCGGGCTGCTCTTTCCGCTCAGCATCGCCGCCAAGGGCAGCGCGCGGATCGGCGGCCTGCTTGCGACCAATGCGGGGGGCGTGAACGTGCTGCGCTATGGCAATGCGCGCGAGCTGTGCCTGGGCCTCGAGGCGGTGCTGCCCGACGGGCAGATCTGGCACGGGCTCAAGCGGCTGCGCAAGGACAACACGGGCTATGACCTCAAGGATCTCCTGATCGGCGCGGAGGGCACGCTCGGGGTGATCACCGCCGCCACGCTGCGCCTCGTGCCCCGGCCTGCGGGCGAGGGCACGGCGCTGATGGTGGTCGAAAGCCCGGCGGCGGCGCTCGATCTGCTGTCGCTGGCGCGCGATCACATGGGCGAGGGGGTGAGCGCCTTTGAACTCATCCACCGCGCCGGGCTCGATTTCCTGGCCGAGACCCTGCCGGACATCCGCCAGCCCTTTGCCGAAGCGCCCGAATGGTTCGTGCTGGTCGATATCGGCCTTGCACGCGGCCTCGATCCCGCCACGGCGCTCGAGACGCTCTTTGCCGAAGGGCTCGAGGCGGGGCTGGTCAGCGACGGCATGATCGCCCAGAGCGAGGCGCAGCGCCATGATTTCTGGGAATTGCGCGAACAGATCCCCGAGGCCAACCGGCTGATCGGCGCATTGAACTCGCATGACATCTCGTTGCCGCTCGAGGCGATCCCGGATTTCATCGCCCGCGCGCCCGAGCATATCGGGCGGCTCGGCCCGTTCCGCATCAACTGTTTCGGGCATCTGGGGGATGGCAATCTGCATTACAACGTCTTCCCCGCCCAAGGCCAGCGGCGCGAGGACCATCTCGGCGCGCGCGACGCGATCCAGCGCTGCGTGCATGACCTCGTTCACGAGATGGGCGGCTCGGTCAGCGCCGAGCACGGGATCGGGCGGCTCAAGGTGGGCGATCTTGAACGCTATGGCGACCCGGCCAAGCTCTCGGCGATGCGCGCGATCAAATCAGCGCTCGACCCTTTGGGCATCATGAACCCCGGCGCCGTGCTCAGGGCCGTGTGATCCAGATGAGCGCCTGCGGCGCGCCCGATCCTTTCAACGAGGGGGCGCCGCCCCCTCTTGGCCTCCGGCCAATTCACCCCCGGAGTATTTGCCGCAAGATGAAGCGCAGCGGCGTGCCGGGCTTCATCTTGCCTTGAATACTCACATGGCGCTGGCTGGCGGGGTCAGGCGACGCCCTGGGATATGAGCGCGCGGGCGATGTCGTGGAAGACCTGCGCCTGGGGGGCGTCGGGATTGGCGACCACGATCGGCGTGCCATTGTCCGAGGTGGTCCGGATGTCGATATGCAGCGGCACTTCACCCATCAGCGGCACGCCCAGTTTCCGGCATTCCGCCGCGACGCCGCCATGCCCGAAGACATGTTCCTCATGGCCGCACTGGCTGCAGATATGGGTGGACATGTTCTCGATCATGCCCAGCACCGGCACATGCAGCTGGTTGAACATGTCGATCCCCTTGCGTGCATCGAGCAGCGCCACGTCCTGCGGTGTCGAGACGATGATCGCCCCGTCCACCACCGTTTTCTGCGCCAGCGTCATCGACACGTCGCCGGTGCCCGGCGGCAGATCCACCAGAAGCACGTCGAGTTCGCCCCATTGCACCTGCATCAGCATCTGCTGCAATGCCCCCATCAGCATCGGCCCGCGCCAGATCACCGCCTGGTCCTCATTGGTCATGAGCCCCATCGACATCATGGTGACGCCGTGATTGCGCAGCGGCAGGATGGTCTTGCCATCGGGGCTGGCGGGGCGGCCCGAGACGCCCAGCATTCGCGGCTGGCTGGGTCCGTAGACATCGGCATCGAGCAGACCCACGCGCTGCCCCTGCGCCGCCAGCGCGCAGGCGAGATTGGCCGAGACGGTGGATTTCCCGACCCCGCCCTTGCCGCTGGCGATGGCGATGATGTGGTTCACCCCCGGCACGCGCTGCGGCCCTTGGGGTTCGGGCTTGCGCTGCGCCTTGAGGTCGGGCGGCGCCTTGGCGCTATGGGCGGTCAGCACCGCCGAGACCCCGCGCACGCCGTCAAGCGCCTGCACCGCTGCCTGAGCCGCCGCGCGCACGGGCTCGTAGGATTCGGCTTTGGCCGGGTCGATCTCGAGCACGAAGCGCACCGCGCCGTCCTCGACAGTCACGCCGCGCGCAATGCCCGCGGTGACGATATCGGAGCCGCTCTGGGGGTCGGCAACGGTTCTGAGCGCCGCGAGGACGCTGTCTTTTGTCAATGTCACGTTCAGTCCTGTCTTTCGATGATGCCGGTCACTTCATGTTCGATATCGAGGCCCTCGACCGTCAGGACCATGCGCGCGCGAAAGCGGCGCCCCTCGATATCGTCCGCATTGCGCAGCCCGTCCTCGATCGCCTGTTGCGAGGTGACGCCCACCTCCTTGAGGAACCGGCGCATGGACATGTTGAAATCGCTGATATCGTCGCTCATTTCGTCTCCCTTCCTGTCAGGATCCTCGGCGGAATCCGCCCGCTCGTTGGTGGTGCGGCGTGCCGTGGCCCTGCTGTCGCCGCCTTCTAACACATATGTGGCGGCGCGCCTGCCTCTCAAGCCCGCGATTCTGCGCGATCAGGCGGGCGGGGGACATGGCGGCGCGCCCTGAACCGCCGCGGCACGGCGTGCGGCGCTTGCCAAGCGGGCGCACGGCCCTAAGCTGCGGCTGACCGACTCAAGGTTTCCAGGAGGCCGCAGATGCCAGACCGCCCCGAAGCACAGCCCGAACTGTTGACCGACACCGCCGAGCATCGCGTGACGCGGTTCGATTTCGAGCCCGGTGCCGAAACCGGCTGGCATGTGCATGGTTTCGATTACGTGATCGTCGCGCTCAGCGAATGCCGGATGAAGCTGGAAATGCCCGACGGCACGGTGAACGAGGTCACCTTGCCGCCGGGGCGCACCTATCACCGGCCCACCGGCATCGAGCATAACGTGATCAATGCCGGTGCGCAGCCGATGGCCTTTGTCGAGATCGAGTACAAGACGCCGCTCGATTTCGACCGCCTCGAAGAGGCTTAACCGCGCGACAGCACGCTGGCCGGGCGCGCCTTGAGCAGCGATGCGGTCAGCGCGGCGGCCAGACCGGCCTTGATGAGGTCGCCCGGAATGAAGGGTGTGACCAGCAGCGCGGATTCGGCGATGGTCTTGTCCAGCGTGACCGACATGCCGATGATGCCGAAGACATACATCACCGGAATGCCGCCGATCACCGCGCCGATGAAGGCGGCGGTCAGGATCGGGGTGCTGCGCATCCGCTCGACGATCCAGCCGGCCACGAAGGCGGCAATCGGAAAGCCCACGAGGAAACCGACGGTCGGCCCGACGAACACGCCCAGACCGCCGCGGCCACCCGCCAGCAGCGGCAGGCCAAGCGCCACCAGCGCCAGGAACAGCAGCACCGCCAGCGCGCCGCGCCGGGCGCCCAGGACCGTGCCGCACAGCATGATGCCCATGCCCTGCGCCGTGATCGGCACGCCCGAGGCAAGGGTGAATTGCGGGACCAGCCCCAGCACCGCGATCAGCGCGGCGAAAAGGGCGATAAGTGTGATCTGACGTTCCATGTCGCGTTTCCTTCTGTCTGTCCGTTCTTTTGGTTTATCGGTTGGTCTGTTCGCTTGTTCGTCTGTCTGCCTGTCACTCATTCTGTGTCGAAACCGCCGCGCGCGCGCAATGCCTCGGCCACATGCTCCGCGTCGTCGATGGCCACCAGCGCGATCGGCAGCGCCACCTGCCAGCCCGCACGGCGCGGGCTGCGCGCGCGCCAGGCCTCGATCAGGCTGCGCGCCTTGGCCAGCAGCACCGGGATGAAGCGCACCACCAGCACGATCGCGAAGCCGATGGGTGCGGTCCTGATTCCCAGCCGCCGGAGTGGCGAGAGCAGCCACAGGACGACCTCGACCATGTCGTCGAAGCGGGTGGTCATCGTGACCAGGTTTGCCAGCGCCACCGCCGCCGTCAGGCGCAGCGCGATGACAAGCCCCGCGCGGGTGTCATGGGTCAGCACGTGCCAGGCCAGCACCAGCGCCACGAAAATCCAGACCGGTTTCAGCAGCCGCAAACCATCCTTGGCGAATGGGCGTCCGGGCACAAGGTAAAGCGCGGCGACCGCCGCGTTCGCCGCCACCATAGCGCCGAGGCTGCCGAGCATGAACAGCCCCACCGTCGCCGCGCATAAAAGAGCCAGCTTGGCGCCTGCGCGGATCGGGTGATAGGGCGTGCGGATCTCAGAGGTCAGCGTCAGCATCATCCACCTCCTCCATCGCCGCGAGGTAACGCGCCAGCGTTTCGTCTGCGGGGCCGTCCGCGGCGACCTTGCCGCCCTCGAGCCAGATCACCCGGTTGTATTCGCCAAGTGCGGCGATATCATGCGAGACTTGGATCAACGTGACCGGCAGCGCCTCGAGGTAGCGGCGCAAGGCGCGGATCGTGGGGATGTCGAGCCCCGCAAAGGGCTCGTCCAGCACGATCACACGCGGCTCCATTGCCAGCACCGCCATCAGGCAGACGAGGTGGCGCTGCCCTTGTGACAACCCGTCGACCGCGCGCTCGGCCCAGTCGTCGCGCCCGAACCGCGCCAGCATGGCGCGCGCGCCTTCGCGCGCCTCGGCCTTGGACCGGCCCAATTGGCGCAGGCCGAAGGCCAGCTCCTCTTCGACGGTGGGAAAGATGATCTGGTGGTCGGGGTTCTGAAACAGGATGCCGACCGTGCGAATCGCCGCCCTGCGGTCGGTGCAGACATCCACGCCCGCCACCGTGACGCGCCCCGCATCGGGCGCGATCAGCCCCGCGATCAGCCGCGCCAGCGTGGTCTTGCCCGAGCCGTTGCGCCCGACGATCCCGACCCGGCGCGACTGCAGCGTCAGCGTCAGATCGCGCAGCACCTCGCGCGAGCCAAAGCGCACGCTCACGCCCTCAAGGCACACCGGATCAGTCGCTGTTTCCACTGGCGTCCTCGCCCTTGTCCCACGCCTTTCGCTGGGGTCCGTGCATAGCGCCGGCCTTGCCGACATGCCAGTGCAAAGGCGGTGCGCCTGAATGATTTGGGTCAAGACGCAAGGCGCGCATCGCGTTAGACTGGGTGCGCGTCCCGGTCTGCAATTACAGAAGGTTTCGCCCGCTCATGAACGACCCCACCGATCCTGTCCATCCCGCTCCGTTGCCTGCCGCCGCGCTTTGCATGCCCGTCTCGGCGGCCGAGTTCGACTTTGCCACCACCGCCGATCTGCCCGCCGAAACCGGCTGGCTGGGGCAGGATCGCGCGGTCGATGCGATCCGCATGGCCGCCAGCATCCGGCACGGCGATTTCAACGCCTTCGTGCTGGGCATGCCGGGCACAGGGCGCCACCGCATCGTGGATGCGATCCTGAAAGAGGCCGCGGCCACGCGCGCACGCCCCAATGACTGGGTCTACGTCAACAATTTTGAAACACCCCACAAGCCCACCGCCATCGAACTGCCCCCCGGCATCGGCACGCGCCTGCGCAAGGCGATGGAGGCGCTGGTGGACGATCTGGCCAACGCCATCCCCGCGCTCTTTGAATCCGAGGATTACCAATCGCGCCGCAACACCATCGAACAGGGCTTCGCCGAGGCCCATGAAGAAGCGATGTCGGCCCTTTTCGAACGCGCCCGCGCCCGCAATGTCGCCATCCTGCGCACGCCGATGGGCTTTACGGTCACCGGCCTGCATGACGGCGAGGTGCTAACCCCCGACAAGTATGAGGCCCTTTCCGAGGCCGAGCAGGAGAAGGTCGACACCGCCGTCGACGAGATCCAGGACGCGTTGGGCGAGATCCTCAAAGCCGCCCCCGCGCGCGAAAAGGACCACCGACGCCAGGTCGAGGAGCTGAATTACGAGATGGCCCGCGCCGGGGTCGAGGATGCCATTGCCGACGTGACCGCCACGCTGCCCGAAATCGACGCGCTGCGCGCCTACCTGGAAACGGTGCGCGCCGACCTGATCGAGAACGCCCAGATATTCCTGATGCGCGACGACCAGATGCAGGGCGGCCCGTTTCCCGGTGCGACCTCCAAACATTACACCCGCCCCCAGTTCCAGCGCTACGCCGTCAACGTGATCGTCGGTGATGGCGGCACGGATGAAGGTGGCGGCGCGCCGGTGATCCGCGAGAGCCTCCCCACCCTCGGCAACCTGATCGGGCGGATCGAGTACGCGTCCGAAATGGGCGCGCTGGTGACCAATTTCACCATGATCCGCCCCGGCGCGCTGCATCGCGCCAATGGCGGTTTCATCGTGCTCGACGCGCTTCATGTGCTGAGCGAGCCCTTTGCCTGGGATGCGCTCAAACGCTGCCTGCGCACCGGCGAAATCTCGATCTATTCCCCCGGCGAGCGCCTCAGCCTCGTCTCGACGGTTTCGCTCGATCCCGATCCGATCCCGCTCAGAACCCGCGTCATCCTTGTGGGCGAGCGGATGCATTACTACCTGCTTTCGGCGCTCGACCCGGATTTTGCGCATCTCTTCAAGCTTGAGGCCGATCTTGACGATCACCTGCCCGATGACGCCGGCGCGCGCCAGGGCTTTGCCCGCATGATCGGAACGATCGCGCGCAGGGCCGGCATCCGCCCGCTCGATCCGGGCGCCGTGGCCGCCATCCTGCGCGAGGCCACGCGCCTTGCCGGTGACGCCGAACGCCTGACGCTCAATACCGATACGCTCTCGGACATCCTGCGCGAGGCCGATCACTGGGCCGATGGCAACGGCCATGACGCGATCACGCCGCGCGATATCGAAACGGCGCTGCTTGAACGCGAACGCCGCGCCAGCCGGATACGCGAACTCAGCCACGAGTCGATCACCCGCGAAACCGTGCTCATCGACACCGATGGCGCGGCCATCGGCCAGATCAATGCGCTCTCGGTGCTTCAGGTCGGCGGATACGCCTTCGGGCGGCCCTCGCGGCTGACGGCACGCACCCGCATGGGCGGCGGCAAGCTGGTCGATATCGAGCGCGAGACCGAACTCGGGGGCGCGATCCATTCCAAGGGGGTGCTGATCCTCCAGGGGTATCTGGCCGCCACCTACGCGACCGACATGCCGATGTCGCTCTGGGCCAGCCTCGTGTTCGAGCAAAGCTATGGCGGCGTCGATGGCGACAGCGCCTCCGCGGCCGAACTGCTGGCGCTGGTCTCGTCGCTGGCCGAGGCCCCGATCGACCAGTCCTTCGCCATCACCGGCTCTATCAACCAGTTCGGCGCGATCCAGGCGATTGGCGGGGTCAACGAGAAGATCGAAGGTTTCTTCGACATCTGCGCCGCGCGTGGCCTCACCGGGCGTCAGGGCGTGCTGATCCCGGCCGCCAATACCAAGCATCTCGCCCTGCGTCGCCGCGTGATCGAGGCGGTCGAATCGGACCGCTTCCGCATCATTCCCGTCGCCCATGTCGACGAGGCGATCGCGCTTCTGATGGGCAGCAGGGCAGGGGCGCGCGACGCGGACGGGGCCTATCCCGACGGCAGCATCAACGCGCGCGTCGAGGCCCGGCTGCGCGGGTTTGCCGATGCGCGGCGCGCCTATGGGCGCACGATGAACGAACAGGGGGGCAAGTCATGAGCCCCGAAACCCGCCGCGCCCGCGTGATCCTTGGCGCCACCTGCTATCTCGATGCCGAGGGCGCGATCCGTGTCGCCGTCGAGATCGCCCGCCAGATCGGCGCCGACCTGCATGGCGTTCTGGTCGCGGACGAGGCGATCATGGCCGCCGCATCGACGCCGCGGGCGCGCTGCATCGGCTTTGGCGGCGCGCAGGTGATCGAGGTGACGGCAGCACGGATGGAGGCGGCGTTTCGCGCCGATGCCCGCCGCTTCGAGCAACAGTTGCAGCGCGCGGCGCAGGCCGCCTCGCTGGCGACGGCATTCCGCCAGATGCAGGGGCGGCTTGCGACCGCGCTCGATCAGGGCGCGGGCACGGGGGATGTGCTGATCTACGGCTTTTCCAGGGATCCCGGCAGCACCGATTGCGTGGCGCTCGTCGTCGGGGCAGCGCCGCCCGCGCCCCGGTTTGCGGCGCTCGCCGCGCAGCTTTCGCAAAAGACCGGCAAGCCGCTTCTGATCTTCGCGCCCCCCGGCATCGGCGGGCCGGATGTCATCACCTGCGACAGTCCCGAGGCGCTTCTCGCGCGGCTCGAACGCCACCGCCCGGCGGCGGTGATCGGGGCCGCCCCGCGTGCCGACCTGCCGCTCGTGGCGCGCCTGCTCGATGCCGCGCGCTGCCCGCTCATCCTGCCCGCAACATCCCCGGAGGGCGATTCATGAGCGCATCCGCCACCGCGCCCCGGCCAGATGCAACCGGGCCGGAAGCGATGTTTCGCACCGAGGGGCTGACCAAGGTCTATGACAGTGGGCTGACCAAGGTTCATGCGCTGGCGGGGGTTGATCTCGAACTTTACGGTGGGGAACTGGCCGTGCTGCTTGGCCCTTCGGGGTCGGGCAAGTCCACGCTGCTCAACATCCTCGGCGGGCTTGATCACGCCAGCGCGGGTCGGGTCTGGTTCCGCGATCTCGAACTCACGGGGCTCGGGGATCGCGGCCTGACACGCTATCGGCGCGATCATGTCGGCTTCGTCTTTCAGTTCTACAACCTCGTGGCCAGCCTCACCGCGCGCGAGAATGTCCAGCTCGTGACCGATGTGGCGCGCGATCCGATGTCGCCCGAAGAGGCGCTTGAACAGGTCGGGCTGGGGGCGCGGATGGATCACTTTCCCGCCGAGATGTCGGGCGGCGAGCAGCAGCGCGTCGCCATTGCCCGCGCCATCGCGAAACGCCCCGAGGTGCTGCTGTGCGACGAACCCACCGGTGCGCTTGACAGCAAGACCGGGGTGCAGGTGCTCGAGGCGCTGCGCGACATCAACGACAGGCTGGGCACCACCACCGCCGTCATCACCCACAACGCCGAGATCCGCCGCATGGCGCATCGGGTGATCTGGTTCCGCGACGGTCAGATCGAGCGGATCGAGACCAACGCCCACCGCATCGCCCCGGCGGATATTCACTGGTAGGGAATGATGGACGCGCTCGACAAGAAACTCCTGCGCGATTTTCGCCGCCTCTGGGCGCAGGCGCTGGCCATCGCGCTGGTGCTGGCCTGTGGGGTGGCGATCCTGATGACCACCTTCGGCATGTATGGTGCGCTCGAGGACACCCGCGCCGCCTATTACGAACGCAACCGCTTCGCCGATGTCTTTGCCGGGGCGAACCGCGCCCCGGATTCCCTGTTGTCCGAAATCCGCGCCATCCCCGGTGTGCGTCAGGCCGAGGCGCGGGTGGTGAAACACGTGATCCTCGACATTCCGGGGCGGGTTGAAACGGTGACCGGGCGGATGATCTCGCTGCCCGAAACGGGCGCGCCGCTGCTCAATCGCCCGGTGCTGCGCAGCGGCCGCCTGCCGGACCCTGCCGCCACCGGCGAGGTGGCGGTGAACGAGCCCTTCGCGGATGCCAACGGGCTGCGACCCGGCGACAGCTTCACCGCCAACATGGGCGGGCGCAAACGGGTGCTCACCCTGACCGGCACGCTGCTGTCGCCCGAATTCATCTACACGATCGGCCCCGGCGCGATGATGCCCGACGCCGAGACCTTCGGAATCCTCTGGGTGCCCGCGCGCGTCGCCGATGCGGCCTTCGACATGCAGGGCGCCTTCAACGACGTGACGCTCAAGCTCGATCCCCGCGCACCCGAGGCGCAGGTGATCGACCGGCTCGATATCCTGCTCGACCCCTACGGCGGCACCGGCGCGCATGGGCGCGCCATCCAGACCTCGCACAGTTTCGTCGATGCCGAGATCGAACAGCTGCGCAGCACCGCCATGATCCTGCCGCCGATCTTCTTCGGCATCACCGCCTTTCTGGTGGGCATGGTGATCGGGCGGATCATCGCGCTGGAACGCGCCGAGATCGGGCTGCTCAAGGCAATCGGCTACAGCGATGCGGAAATCTGCGTCCATTACCTCATGCTGGCGGGTCTCGTGGCGGTGGTGGGGACGCTCCTGGGCTGGGCGGTGGGGACATGGCTGTCCGGCGCGCTGGCGCGGCTCTACGCGCAGTTCTTCGACTTTCCCTACCTCATCTACCGCGTCGCCTATGACGCCTATGCGATCTCGGGGCTGCTGGCGCTGGCCAGCGCCGCGCTCGGGGCGGCCCGCAGCGCGCTTCACGCCGCGCGCCTTGCGCCCGCAACGGCGATGTCGCCGCCCGCACCGCCCCGCTTCAGCCGCGGCCTGCTTGATCGCGCGCTCTCGCGCCTGCGCCTCTCGCAGCCGGTGATGATGATCCTGCGCAGCCTCATGCGCTGGCCACTGCGCTCGGGGCTGACCACGCTCGGCCTGTCGCTGGCGGTGGCGGTTCTGGTCGCCTCCAGCTTCTTTTCGGACGCGCTCGACACGATCCTCGACAAGGCCTTCTACCAGTCCAACCGGCAGCACGCGATGCTGCTGTTTTCACCGGGGCTGCGCGATGACGCGCTTCAGGATGTCGCCAACCTGCCGGGGGTGCTCGTGGCCGAGGGCCAGCAATTCCAGCCCGCCACCCTGCGCCACGGCCATCTCGAAAAGGACACCGCCATCGAGGCCCGCGCCCCCGGTGCCGACCTTTCGCGCATCGTCGACGCGGCAGGCCGAGTGGTCGACGCGCCACCCGGCGCGATCCTCCTTTCCGAACGCCTCGCGGCACAGCTCGAAGCCCGCCCCGGCGACGTGATCGCGATCGAATTTCCCGACGGGCGCGACGAAATCCACCACCTGCCCGTGGCCGGGCTGGTCACGCAATATGTCGGGCTGGGCGCCTATTTGGACAGCAGCACGCTTGACCGGCTCAAACGCCAGTCGCCGCGCATCACAGCCGCCAACCTGCTGATCGACGATGCCGCCCTGCCGCAGCTCCATGCGACGCTCAAGGACACGCCCGAGCTCAGCGGGCTTGTGATGCTGACCCGGATGCGCCGCTCTTTCGAGGACACGATCCGGCGCAACGTCACCACCATGACCACGGTCTATATCTCCATCGCGGTGCTGATCACGGTCGGCGTCGCCTATAACGGCGCCCGCATCCAGCTTTCGGAGCGCGCCCGCGAACTTGCCAGCCTGCGCATCCTCGGCTTCACGCGCGGCGAGGTCTCCTTCGTGCTGATCGGTGAAACCATGCTGCTGGCGCTGCTGGCGCAGCCGCTCGGCTGGGCGCTTGGCAGCCTGATCGCGGCGGCGCTGGCGCGGGGGTCTGCCTCGGATCTCTATTCCGTTCCGCTGGTGCTGGAACCCGCGGGTTTCGCCCGCGCCAGCCTCGTTGTGCTGGCGGCGTCGCTTGCGGCTGCGCTGCTGGTGCGCCGCCGCCTTGATCGTCTTGACCTTGTCGCTGTCATGAAAACAAGGGAATAATACCTCATGCCTTTCAAAGCCCGCAATGTCCTTCTCTATGGTCTCGGCGCCGCTGCCACGCTCGGTCTTGCCTGGCTCGCGCTGCGCAGCGATCCGGTGCCTGTCGATCTGCACGAACTCGCCCGCGCGCCGATGCAGGTTACCGTCAATGCCGATGCCCGCACCCGCATTGCCGAAATCTACGAGGTCTCCGCCCCGCTCGCGGGAATCGCGCGTCGCTCGCCCGTCCGCGAGGGCGATCCGGTCATCGCCAATGAAACCGTGGTCGCCATCGTCGAACCCGCCTCGCCGGGCCTTCTGGATATGCGCAGCCGCATTCAGGCCGAAGCCGCCGTGCGCGAGGCCGAAGCCGCGCTCGTCTCGGCGCGCAGTGCCCTGCGCCAGGCCGAGGAAGAGCTGAACTACGCGCGCACCGATCACGAACGCACCCGCACGCTGGTGGAACGCGGCGTCGCCTCGATCACCCGGCTCGAGGATGCCGAACAACGCCTGCGCTCCGCCGAGGCCGGGGCCGATGCCGCCGCCTCCAATCTCGAACGCGCAAATGGCGCACTCGACCGGGTGCGCGCGGCGCTGATCGAACCGGGCGACGATCCCGCGCAATCGACCTCCTGTTGCGTGCGCCTTCATGCGCCGGTCGATGGAAAGGTGCTCAGCATCGACACCATCAGCGAACGCCCCGTCACCGCGGGCACGCGGCTCTTGTCGGTCGGCCGGCCCGAGGATCTCGAGATCGTCGCCGACCTTCTCTCGACCGATGCGGTGCGTCTTCGCCCCGGCGCGCGCGCGGTCGTCGAACGCTGGGGCGGGGCGGGGACGCTGGCGGCGGAACTGACCAAGATCGAACCGTCGGGCTACACAAAGGTCTCCGCTCTGGGGATCGAGGAACAGCGCGTCGATGTGGTTTTCGACCTCGTGACACCGGTGCCTGAACGCTCCGGGCTTGGCGACGGGTTCTCGGTTTTCCTGCGCATCGTCGAATGGGAGGCCGATGACGTTCTCCAGGTGCCGCTTGGCGCGATCTTTCGCCAGGGGCAGGACTGGGCGGTCTTTGTCGCCGGCCCCGACGGCACCGCGCGCCTTCAGGTGATCGAACTGGGGCGGCGTAACGACACCGGCGCTCAGGTGCTTTCGGGGCTCCAGGCCGGTCAGCGGGTCATCACCCACCCCTCCGATGCGATCCGCGACGGCGTCCGGATCGTGCCGCGCGATGGAGAATAGGGCGCATGCCCCACGCAAGCGTCACCACATGAAGGCCTGCACCGCCACCGCGCCGGCATACACCAGCAACAGTGCGCTGCTTTCCAGCCCGATTCGCCCCGGTCCCTTCTGCTCGCGTACGATCAGGCCGATCAGCAGGATGGCGGTCATCACCAGCCCCACCGCGATCCAGAACAGGTCTGCGCGGCCGATCGCGTGATAGATCGACCCCTCCCGGTATCCCGCATCCGCCGCCGTCAGGAACAGCACGTCGAACGTGTTGCCGCCGATGATCCCGCCCACGGCCAGTTGCACCGCCCCGCGCCGCACCGCGGCCAGCGTGGTGATCAGTTCGGGCAGCGATGTCGCCACCGCCGTCATCAGCGCCCCGACCACCGTCGCAGGAATACCCAGCCGCTCGGGCAGCTCCACCGCGATCTTCGACATTGTCCAGCCGGCCAGCCCCAGAATCACCACCAGCCCGGCAAAGCGCAGCAGCAGGGGAATCAACTTGCCGGATGTCGCCGTCTCGGTATCGGGCACGTCCTTGCGGGTCAGCGGTGTGTGGACCGGCTGCCACATCGGAGCCACGCGCACCTGCGATCCCACGCGCAGCCCGCCCACATAGATGACCGGCAGCAACAACGACACCGGATGCACCCCCCAGACCGAAACCTCCGGCCCCGCCCAGGCCGCCAGAGGCAGGGCCAGCAGCAGTGTCAGAAGGCTCGCCTGAAACAGGATCGCCGGATCGGCCGAGGCATGTTCCAGATTCGCCCGCCGATAGGTCATGTCGGCCAGCGCCAGAAATGCGGTCTGCGCGGCGATCCCGCCGACCGCGTTGGAGAAGGCCAGCGACGCTTCGCCATCCATCGCGGCGGTGATCGACACCACCGTGCCCGACAGTGATGTCGCCATCCCCAGCAGCACCGCCCCCGCGATCGCCTCGCCGACGCCGGTGCGGTCGGCCAGCTGGTCGGCCTTTTCGGTCAGCCGGACGCCGACCACCGCGATCACCGCGGCGGTCGCCACGAATCCCGCGATCAGTCCTGAGAGGGGCAGCGTATCGAACCACATCGTCTCAACCTGATGGTGACGCGGCACGATTGCAAACGCCGCGCGAGGGTCGGATTCGGCAGTTTGTACAGAGTTCGGCCGGCCAGCGGCAAATCCTGTACAAAAGCCGCGTACAAAACGGACGTTTCGTACAGTTCTTTCGGGGGCGCGGGCTTCCATGACGGGGCGATTTGCGGCATCACTCGGGGATGACACCTGATGACCTTGTCTTGACGCCTCTGGGCCTGCGTTTCAGGCGCCGCCTCTATCCCTGCTCTATCGGGCGAGGGGGGCTAAGTCATTGTAAACATGAGGGAGATGGCGCAACCCCGGTGGGCGTTCTGCATGTCGTCGGGATGTTCTACCGCCCCGACCGAATGGCCCGCCCCGCGTCTTGGGCACAGCCCATCGGCCCGTCGGACCTGTGGTCAGACGACCCCGATGATGAATCCTATAACCTATTGGTTAGAAAGCCTTATTTTCATTCTCACGAGGTGCTTCGCCGGGCTGATCCGCTCTATGATCTGATTCTGATCACCGATTGGAACTGGCCCCACGCAACCCCCGGCGCCGGGTCCTGTATCTTCATCCACCAATGGCGCCGCCCGCATTTCCCGACCGAGGGTTGCGTGGCGCTGAGAAGAGATCATCTTATTGATATTGCAGGAAAAATAAGTCCAGGAACGCGTCTTCTCACGCGCGCTCGGCCCTAGTTTCGGGCGCCGAAAATCGCGCTTCCTACCCGCACATGGGTCGCGCCAAGTGCGATGGCCGCCTCGAAGTCACCGCTCATTCCCATTGATAAGCCATTGAGTCCATTGCGTTTTGCGATCTTCGCCAGCAACGCGAAATGCAGGCTGGGCTCTTCCTCGACGGGCGGGATGCACATCAGCCCTCGCACCGGCAGGTCCATCCCCTTGCAATCATTGATGAAATCGTCCGCATCTGCGGGCAGCACCCCGGCCTTCTGATCCTCTTCGCCGGTATTGACCTGTATGAACAGCTCCGGGCAAGACCCCTCTTCCTGCGCCAGCCGGGCAATGGTTTTCGCCAGCTTAGGCCGGTCCACCGAATGAATCGACTGGAACAGATCAAAGGCCTGCCGCGCCTTGTTGGTCTGGAGCGGGCCGATCAGGTGCAGGTCAATATCTTGAAAACGCTCGCGAAAATCTGGCCACTTGCCCGCCGCTTCCTGCACGCGGTTCTCGCCGAAACAGCGATGCCCCGCTTCCAGGACCGCCGCAACGCGCTCGTCGGGCTGCTGTTTGGAGACCGCGATCAGCGTCACGCTCCCCGACGCGCGTCCCGCGTTCTCCTCGGCCTTGCGAATACGGTTCCTGATGTCCTCGAGACTCATCTGGCGGCTCTCCTGGCTGGTCCTGTGCCGGTCGCCTGTTTGCCACAGACCGATACAAACGCACAATCCCCGCCGCAAAGCCCGATCCGATTTCAGTAAACACCTTGCTCCGCTGTCCCAGCTTGGATAGTAGGGAAGGGAAACAAATTCGGATTGCGCAATGACAAAGTCCCGCATCAGAAACGCCGCTCTTACAACGATCTGCCTTGCAGTACTTGCCTCATGCGGCGCTTTTCGGAACGAGGGCCTCGACCCTGACGCCTATACGTCGCCCAAGTCGGCACGCGCGAAGGCCAATGGCTCGCTGTTCGACATATTCAAAAGCGGCGACGCCCAGATCAAGGTCAACCGCTTCCTGTGGAACGCCTCGCTGGACGTGCTGGACTTCCTTCCGATCCAGACGGCAGACCCCTTTACCGGCGTGATTGCAACGGGTTACGGGACGCCTCCGGGCGGCGGGCCGGCCTACAGGGCGACCATCCTGATCAGCGATCCTGCGCTTGATGCGCGCTCGCTGAACGTGGCGCTGCAAACCCGCAATGGCCCGGTTAGCGCAGGCACACAGCGCGCCGTCGAGGATGCGATCCTCGCCCGCGCCCGCCAGTTGCGTATCAACGCCGGCAAATACTGAAGACCGGCGCGCGGTTCAGACCGGCGCGCCGTCCATGATCTGCGACACCCAGTCCAGCTGACGGGGCAGGCAGATCGTCTGCAGATCATAACGTGCCAGCACCGTCGCACGCGCGGCCTCGCCCAAGCGCCGCCGCGCCGCTTCATCGTCAAGCAGATCGCAGACCTCCCCCACCAGGGCGTCGCCGTCGAAGAAATCCACCAGCCGCCCGTTGTCATCGTGGGACAGGACTTCGCGCACCGGCGCCGTGTCACTGGCGACGATCGCCGCGCCGCAGCTCATCGCCTCAAGCAGGCTCCAGCTCAGCACGAACGGGTAGGTCAGGTAGACATGCACCCGGCTGACCTGCAAAAGCCGCGTGAAATCGTCATAGGCGATGCGCCCGGCAAAATGGACCCGCGCCCAGTCGGCATCGGGAATGTCCGCGCGCACCTCGTCGATGAACACCTGCTTCCAGGTCTGCCCAGAGGGCGGGCGCGGGCCATAGCTGACCTCGTCGCCACCAACGATGACGACCCGCGCATCGGGCCGCTCGACGAGCAGGCGGGGCAGGGCGCGCATGAATATGTGATAGCCGCGATAGGGTTCGAGGTTGCGATTGACGAAGGTGATGACCTCGTCCGCACGGGTCAGCTCGGGCATGTCATCGAGCGTCAGGCGCACATCGGGATCGGGTCGCGCCACTGCGCTGTCGATGCCGTCATGACAAATGGTGATGCGCTCGCGGAAGTCCTCGGGAAAGGTCTCGGCCTGGAAGTGCGTGGGGCTTATCCCGGCATCCATGATCGGCGCGTGGAGGTGATTGTTGAGGTTCTTCATGCGGATACGCAGCCGCGACAGTTCGGCATCGCCCTTGTCGAACTCGGGATCGAAATGCAGATGCGGGTAATCGGCCTGATGATACAGCTCGCAATAGAGCCCGATCCGCGCCGCTGGCCAGACATCGTTGAGGAACATCGATTCGCCCCAGCCTGGATGGGCGAGGATCAGATCGGGGGTGAATCCCTTGTCACGCAATGCCCGTGCCGCGCGATAGCACGCCTCGCCACGGGTCAGCTTGGTGTCGAGATCGATCAGCCAGGGATGCAGGTTCTGCCCCGATCTCTTGGGCAGACGATAGGGGACAAGGCGCACGCCGTTCCGGTTGGCGGGTTCCTTGGCGCGCAGCGTCAGCGCCACGCATTGATGCCCCCTTGCCGCCAGAAGCGGCGCCAGGTGTTTGAATTGGCCCGGAAAATTCTGATGAATGAAGAGGATTTTCATCGAAAGCATCACCCGGCATTGGTTTTTGAACCTTATAAGCAGGTGCGGCGCCCCTGCATAGGTCCGCATTTTTGCGCCTGACCACTGGACCCCGCGCCCGCCGCGCCCTATCACGCGAGGCAATCAACGGGACCACGAAGGGTTTGAGGCATGTCGCGCTATTCAGCCGCCGAGATCGAAGCGAAATGGCAAAAGGCCTGGGACGATGCGGGGCTGTTTCGCGCCGCCCGCAGTGAGGGCAAGCCCAAGTATTACGTGCTTGAGATGTTCCCCTATCCCTCCGGGCGTATCCATATGGGGCATGTGCGCAACTACACGATGGGCGACGTGATCGCGCGCTACAAGATCAGCACAGGGCACAACGTGTTGCACCCGATGGGCTGGGACGCCTTCGGGATGCCTGCGGAAAATGCCGCGATGGCCAGCGGCGGACACCCCAAGGATTGGACGTACGGCAATATCGACGACATGCGCGCACAGATGAAGCCGCTTGGCCTGTCGATCGACTGGAGCCGTGAATTCGCCACCTGCGACCCGGAATATTACGGCCAGCAGCAGGCGCTGTTCCTCGACATGTTGGAACAGGGGCTGGTCTATCGCAAGAACGCGGTCGTCAACTGGGATCCGGTGGACATGACCGTGCTGGCCAATGAACAGGTCGAGAACGGGCGCGGGTGGCGCTCGGGCGCAGTGGTCGAGCGGCGCGAGCTGACCCAGTGGTTCTTCCGCATCTCGGATTTCGCCGAAGAGCTGCTCGATGCGCTTGACGGGCTTGATGACTGGCCGGCCAAGGTCAAGCTGATGCAGGCCAACTGGATCGGCCGCTCGCGCGGGCTGCAATTCGCCTTCTCGCTGGTCGAGGGGCTTGAGGGCCATGACCGCATCGAGGTCTACACGACCCGGCCCGACACCTTGATGGGCGCGAGCTTCATCGGCATCTCGCCCGATCATCCGCTGGCGCGCCAGATGGAGAAGGACAATGATGAGCTGGCCGCCTTCAACGCCGAATGCCGCCGCATGGGCACATCGGAAGAAGAGCTGGAGAAGGCTGAGAAAAAGGGCTTCGACACCGGGCTGCGGGTGCGCCACCCCTTTGATACAGCGTGGGAGCTGCCGGTCTACGTGGCCAATTTCATCCTGATGGATTACGGCACCGGCGCGATCTTCGGCTGCCCGGCGCATGACCAGCGCGACCTTGACTTCGCGCGCAAATACGACCTGCCGGTGATGTCGACCTACGCCCCGGCGAACCCCGGCGACGATTTCGCCCTGCCCGAGGACGGGGGCGATGCCTATGTGCCGCCCAAATCGGAGAAGGTGCGCTATATCAAGGGCTTTGCCGGTGACGAGATGCAGACCGGCGAGCAGGGCATCGACAGCGCCATCGCCTTTTGCGAGGAGAACGGCGTCGGTCAGGGTGTGACCAAGTTCCGGCTGCGGGACTGGGGCCTCAGCCGCCAGCGGTATTGGGGCTGCCCGATCCCGGTGGTGCATTGCGAATCCTGCGGCGTGGTGCCGGAGAAGAAAGAGAACCTGCCGATCCAGCTGCCCTATGACGAGGGCGGCCAGCCGATCGATTTCTCGATCCCCGGCAACCCGCTGGACCGACACCCGACATGGCGCGATTGCGCCTGTCCGTCCTGCGGTGCGCCCGCCCGGCGCGAAACCGACACGATGGATACCTTCGTTGACAGTTCGTGGTATTTCGCCCGCTTCACCGCGCCGCGCGCAAAGACCCCGACCGATCTGGAAGAGGCCGAATACTGGATGAACGTGGACCAGTATATCGGCGGAATCGAACACGCGATCCTGCATCTCCTTTATTCGCGCTTCTTCGCGCGCGCCATGCACCAGACCGGCCACCTGCCGCAAAAGGCGATCGAGCCGTTCAATGCGCTGTTCACGCAGGGTATGGTGACGCATGAGATATATTACACAACTGAAGACGCTCCTATGAGTGACTGGGGAAGACTTTCGGAGGTCGATTCTCTTAGCGAACCAAAGCGAGTCTACCGGTATCCAGAGGAAGTCGAGCGTCTAGATGATGGAACGTTCCTCAAAGGGACCAGGCAACCCGTTAAGATTATCCCCTCGGCCAAGATGTCGAAATCCAAGAAGAACGTGGTCGATCCGGTCAGCATCATCGGCGCCTATGGTGCGGATACCGCGCGCTGGTTCGTTCTTTCCGACAGCCCGCCGGAACGTGACGTGGAATGGACCGCCGCAGGCGCCGAGGCCGCTTTCAAGCATCTCGCCCGCGTGCATCGCCTTGTCACCGGCATCGCCACCAGCGACGAGCCTGCGAACGAGCATGACACGGCCCTGCTGCGAGAGATGCACAAGACCATCCATGACGTGACGGGCGGCGTGGAATCCTTCGGTTTCAACGCCGCCATCGCCAAGCTCTACGCCTTTACCAATACGCTGGCAAAGTCGCAGGCCGGCGCGCAGGCGCGCCAGCAGGCGGCCGCTGCGCTGGTGCAGCTCATGTCGCCGATGACCCCGCATCTTGCCGAGGAACTCTGGGCCGCGCTTGGTCAGCAGGGGCTGGTCGGGCAGGCGCCCTGGCCGGTGGCGGATGACTCCATGCTGGTCGATGACACGGTGACCTTGCCGATCCAGATCAACGGCAAACGCCGCGCTGAAATCAGCGTTCCCAGGGACATGGACAAGTCCGAGGTTGAAAAACAGGCGCTGGCGGCGGATGCTGTGATCAAGGCGCTGGACGGGGCCCAGCCCAGGAAGGTCATCGTCGTCCCCGGACGGATCGTGAATGTCGTCATTTGATCGCCGCCAGGTCGTGATCGGAAGTGTTGTCGCCGGCGCCGCCATGCTGGCCCCGGCCGCGGGTTTCTGCGCGCCTTCGGGCAGCGCATTGCCGGATGATCTGGGCCGGTTTCGCAACGCGGTGGCGATCACCCTTCTGAATGGGCATGATGCGCGCCGCATGGCCAAGGCGCTGGAAAGCCGGTTGGGTCGCTGCCGTGCGCGGGATGCGCGTTATGGTCTCTTCTATGCGCTTAAGCTCGACGGCCGTGAGGGCGATGAAACGTCCGGCAGCCTCACTGCTCGCGCCCCCTACAACGCTGAAATGACATATGCAGTCAACGACTTGCAGGGTGGCGTGGTCCTGACCTCTGGCAGGGTCGCGGCGCAAGGCGAGGACATCCTTGCGCGCCTTGCCGATGGGCTGGCCGAGCGGTTGGTTGCTGCATCGCGGGTCTTGCCGGTATGAAACTCTCGGGCCGTGATGCGGCAGGGTATTTCGCCCGCCCCGACCCCAAGCGCACGGGTCTTCTGATCTACGGGCAGGATGCGATGCGCGTGGCGCTGCGCCGTCAGGAGGTGATCGCCGCCCTGATCGGCCCCGCGGGCGAAGAGGAAATGCGCCTCACGCGCATTTCCGCCAGCGATTTGCGCAAGGACCCCGCGATGCTGCTTGATGCGGTGAAGGCGCAGGGGTTCTTTCCGGGGCCGCGCGTGGCCTTTGTCGAGGATGCGACTGACGCGCTTGCCCCAATGGTGACGGACGCCCTGGCCGACTGGCAGGAGGGCGATGCGCAGGTCATTGTCACCGCTGGTGCGCTCAAACCCGCCTCGAAGCTGCGCAAGCTCTTCGAGGGCCATCCCAATGCCTATGCCGCCGTGATCTATGACGATCCGCCCTCGCGCGATGAGATCGAAGCCACACTGACCAAGGCTGGACTCAAAGATGTCGGAGGCGATGCGATGCGCGATCTGACAGCTTTGGCGCGCGATCTCGACCCCGGCGATTTTCGCCAGACGATGGAAAAACTGGCGCTCTACAAGATTGGTGACGAGACGCCGCTGACCCCCGAGGATGTCGCGCTTTGCGCACCAAGTTCCACCGAAGCCGAGCTGGACGATATCCTCGATATCGTCGCCGAGGCCCGCGCCGGTGAGATCGGCCCGGTGATGAAGCGTCTGCGCGGGCAGGGGGTTCAGGCGGTGACCCTGTGCATCAGTGCCACGCGCCATTTCCGCAGGCTTTACGCCGTGGCGGCTGACCCTGATGGCCCTGGTCAGGGGATCGGGCGGTTGCGTCCGCCTGTCTATGGCCCGCGCCGCGACCGGATCCTGCGCCAGGCGCAGAAATGGGGCGCGCCGCGCCTGGAAGAGGCGCTTCGCCTGCTCACCGATACCGACCTGCAACTGCGTTCGGCAGGGCAGCGTGCCCCGGCGATGGCGCTTGTGGAACGTGCGCTGATCCGGCTGTCGATGATGGCAAAGCGATAGCTGCGCGTCCGTCCGCCGCTGACCTGAAGGATGCTCAGCCCCGCTGTGCCGCATACTCCGCCGCCGCGCGCCCGGCCCATCGGCCCGTGGCAAGACAGGCTGTCAGCAGGTAACCCCCGGTCGGCGCTTCCCAATCCAGCATCTCTCCGGCGGCGAAGGTGCCGGGGCGCGCGCGCAGCATCAGCCCCCCGTCGAGCGCTTCAAAGCGCAACCCGCCTGCGGTGGATATCGCTTCGTCCATCGGGCGCGGCCCCTGCAAGGGAACCGGCAGCGCCTTGATCAGAGGCGCGGGATCGGGCGGCAGGGGGCGGGCGAACTCCATCAGAAGCGCCTGTTTCACAGGGTCCAGCTTCAGCGCCTTGCGCAGGTGATTGGACATGCTGGCCTTGCCGCGCGGGCGGGCAAGACGCGCGCGGACCGCTTCGATATCGAGGTCAGGCACCAGGTCCAGCATGAGGGGCGCGCCCTCGCGCAGGGCGGCGGAGATGGCATAGATGCCGCCACCCTCGATCCCCTGCGCCGAAATGACGATCTCGCCACGCGATACCTCCGCTCCGGCCTTGAGCGCCACGCCCTTGACCGGCTTGCCGAAATGGCGCCGCATATGCTCCGACCAACTCAGCACGAAGCCCATGTTGGCGGGCCGGAACGGCGCAAGAGCGGGCGCGGGCAGATTCGCAGCCCAGGTCCCGTCCGACCCCAGGCGCGCCCAACTGGCACCGCCACAGGCCAGCACCGTGACATCCGGCGTCACGGAGCGGATGCCATCGGGCGTTTCGATTCTGACCGCGTCACCCTGCCAGCCCTGCCATCGCCAGCGGGTCTCCAGCCGCACGCCAATGGCGTCGAGTTCGGCCAGCCAAGCCCGGAGCAGCGGCGAGGCCTTCATCGCCTTGGGAAACACCCGCCCGGTGCTGCCGGTGAAAAGCGGCAATCCAAAGCCCCGCGCCCAATCCTGCACGGCCTCGGGCCCGAAGGCTTCGAGCATCGGGCGCAGGGCGGGGGCGGCCTCGCCATAGGCGGCCATGAATGTTTCGAAAGCGGTGTTCTTGGTCAGGTTCAAACCCGATTTTCCCGCCATCAGCAGCTTGCGCGCAGGCGAGGGTTTGGCCTCGGCCACGGTGACGGTGTGTCCTGCACGCGCCAGTTCCCCTGCCGCCATCAGCCCCGCCGGCCCCGCACCGATGACCAATGCGTCGCTCATGCCGCAGGTGTCAATCCGGCCTTTTCGAGACCCACATGATGCACGACCCGCTGCGGGAAGGGGATCTCGATGTCATGCGCCTTCAGGGCGTTCCAGATCGCGAACAGCACATCCGGCGAGGCCTTGTTGGCGCCCTCGTCGATGCCGTTGATCCAGAACTCGACCACGAACTCGATCCCGCTGTCGCCAAATTTCCGCAGCTCGCAATCCGGCGGTTCGGGTTTGTCCAACACTTGTGGCAAGCGCCCGACAGCCTCCTGGATGATCTCGGGGACGATGTTGATATCCGTCCCGTAAGATACTGAAAACTCGACTTCATATCGGTTGGCGCTGCCCTGATCTGAGTAGTTCACGACGCGTGTGGTGATGAAATCCTCGTTGGGCACCACGATCCAGCGGCCGTCCACGGTTTCCAGGATCGCGGCGCGGGCCGTCATCTTGACGATGGTTCCCGCCTCGCCCCCGTCAAGCTCGACATAGTCGCCGACGGTCGCCTGTCCCTCAAGCAGCAGGATGACCCCCGAGATGAAATTCGAGGCGATCTTCTGCAGCCCGAAGCCAAGCCCGACGCCGATGGCACCGCCAAGCACTGCCAGCGATGTCAGCGAGATTCCGAGATAGTTCATCAGCACGAGGAAGGCCACGCCGAAGATCGCGATCTCGGCGGCCTTGGCGGCCAGTTGCCGCGTGGCGGGGCGCATCTCGGCCTGGGTCTGGATATATTGGCCGGTCCGGTCGTTCGACCAGCGCCCGAGCCAGAACACGATGCCGCCTGCGACAATGGCCTTGATCAACCACAGAAGGTCAAACGACATGTTCCCGAGCGGCACGATCGTGGTTGCCAGCTTTGCCGTCACCGGCTCCAGCAGGCCAAGCGCATAAAGCGCGGCGACCGGAATCAGAACGTATCTGCCGATCAGCTTGAGGAAGGGATCGCGCAGGATGTCACGCACAAGAATCCGCACCGCGAGGAACAGGAAAACCCTTTTTCCAAAGGCGATGACGGCCCCCGAGCCAAAGATCGAGCGGGTCAGGCTTTCGCCCATGCCGGTCAGCCCGTAGGCCAGCAGCGGCAGGATCAGGGGCATGAACAACAGCAGGGTCTGGCGGATCCGGGCAATGATATTGTCCTGTCCGGGGGGCGGCGCCAGCAGGCGGGCCAGGGCGGGCCTGAACTTGCGCGCCAAAAGGAAAGCCAGCAGGTAGGCGGCGATGATAAGGGCGAATTGCGACCACGCCGCCGGGCTCGAGAGCCAGCCCTTTGCCAGATCCCAGCCCCGCAGGGCAAGATCGACCCCTTGGGCGATGACGGCGGGTGGGTGATCCCAGTCCATGAAACAACCTCTCGTCAAACAATACCTTGGCGACATTCTCATGCCCGCAAGCGGCGCGGGGATCAAGGAAAAGCGGGGCGCGGCGTCGCTGCGCGGGCATCACGGGCCGATTCGAGACCCCGCGGGCCCTTGTTAACAAGGCGGAACCCGCTTCGGTATCGCGCCGGTAACGGGTCGGTATCGCGTCGGTTTCGGGGCGGTCACGACCGGGCCTTAACAGGGCGCGCGCATGTCAAACGTACAAAAGACCGTCATTTCCGTACCTTCTTCGGCTTGGCATCTTCCCCCCGAAGCCCTTCATCTGGCCCCAAATACCTCGGGGGGTCCGGGGGGCTGGCCGCCCGCCTTGGCCGTGGCAAGGGACTTCCCCGGCAGGTGGCGCGAAAATGGGCGCTTTGCCCGCGAGCGGCGCAGCCGGTGCCATCATGCGGGGCTCTGGCGGGTTGTATCCGCGCGCCGCGCTGCCCATAGTGGGCGGGGACCGATGCAGGGGAACATGGGAACGCGAGACGAAGATAAGCTGGCGCGGGGCTTGGGCGAGACCGAGAGCGATGCGCGTGTGCGCACCACGGCCCTGGTGATCATCGCCTTTGCGGTGGTGCTGTTCATGCTGGTGCAGGCGCGCTTCCTGCTGATCTCGCTGGCGGTGGCGATCATCCTCTTTTCGCTCACCTCGGACGTGATCCGACTGATCGCGCGCCAGCGCATCGGGCGGTTCGCCTTTCCCAACTGGCTGGCCTCGATCATCGCCCTTGTGCTGATCTCGGGCGCGCTTCTTGTGCTTTCCTCGATCCTTCTCGCACAGCTCAACACCGTTCTGTTCACCACCGTCTCCTATGCCGAGCGCGCCCCCGAGGCGGTCGCCTCGCTGTTCTCCTGGATGGGCGAGGACGTCGAACAGGCGGTCCTGAACTCGCTCAGCAGCGTGCAGATATCGAGCTATGTGCGCACCGTGGCGGGGCAGGCGGGGAACCTCATGCAGGGCACGGTGCTGGTCATCCTTTTCGTTGGCTTCCTGTTTGCCGAGCGGATCTGGTTCGACACCAAGATGGCGAATTTCCTGGGCGACGAGGCTCAGGCCGAACGGGTGAACAAGATCATTTCATCGATCATCCACCGGGTGAACTATTACCTGCTGGTCAAGACCGCCGTCAGCCTGATCACCGGCGCGATGATCTATGTGCTGGCGCAGTTCTTCGGGATCGAACTGGCGCTGGCGCTGGGCATCCTGACCTTCATCCTCAATTACATCCCCAATATCGGCTCGATCGTGGCGACGGGGATGGTGGCGTTGGTGGCCTATGTGGAAACCGGCGATGCGCAGACCACGGGGCTGATCTTTGTCTTGTCGGCGGCGATCCAGTTCCTGAACGGCAACGTGATCGACCCATGGATGATGGGCCGCGCGCTCAGGCTGTCGTCCTTCGGGATCATCATCAGCCTCGCCTTCTGGGGCGCGGTCTGGGGCATTCCGGGGATGTTTCTTTCGGTGCCGATCATGGTGATGCTGCTGGTCATCTGCAGCCATGTGCCGGGCCTGCGCAAGGTGGCGGTGCTGTTGTCGCGCGAGGGGCTGCCCGAGGACGAGCGGGAACTCGACCGGATCGGCGAGGAGATCGCCAACCGCAAGGCTTCCTGAAAACGATCAGCGCGCGTGCGGGCTCAGCCCCTGCACATGCCCTTGATCGTGGCGGCATGCAGGTAATCCGCGTTGAGCACGTCGGCGGCGATCTCGCGCGCCGTGTCCAGAAGCGCATCCGGCGTGGCGATACGGTCGAACAGCCCCCACAGGATCGCCTCGTCATGGTCGATCTTCTGCCCGCCCATCAGGATCATCTTGGCGCGCGCCGGACCGACCAGCGAAATGAGCCGCTTGGGATCGGAGGGCTGGGGCAGGAAACCGAGCTTCATCACCGGATAAAACGCCCGCGCACCCGGCACGGCGATGCGCAGATCGCAGGCCAGCACCATGCCCATTGCGCCGCCCGCCACGGTGCCGTTGAGGGCCGCGATACTGAGGCCGGGAAAGCCCGCAATGGCGGCGCTCAGGCGCTCCCACACCGCCGAGGTGGCCAGCCCGGCGCGCGCCGCCTCGAGATCGGCGCCAGCCGAGAACACTTCGCCCGCGCCGGTCAGAACCAGCACCCGCGCGCTTTCCTGCGCCGATTCGACGATGCGCGCCAGTTCCACCAGCATCGCCTCGGTCAGGGAATTGGCCTTGTCGGGGCGGTCGATGGTCACCACCCAGAACTTGTCATCGCTGTCATGCTTGTCGAGCCGGATCATGCCACACCTGCCTTTTGCCGGATTTCGGGATCACGCAACGAGATTTCCTCGCCGCGCCACGGATCGGCCTCGGGGCCGCACATCCACAGCAGGGCCTTTGCCGGCCATTCGGGGGGGATGTGGTCGGACCAGTCAAGCGTGCTGACCGGGTTCACGCCGCTTGCGCGGATGCGGCGCTGCATGTCGGTGGCCACGGTGCCGGGCGACAGGCCCATCACCCGCAGCCCCATCGGCGCGCCCTCGAGATGCGCCGAGCGGGTCAGCATCGCCGCCCCGGCCTTGGCGGCGCAATATTGGCTCCAGCCTTCCAGCGGGCTGTGCGCCGCGCCGGAACTGACGGTGATGATCGTGCCGCCGCCCTGGTCGCGCATGACGGGCATCGCCGCGCGCATGCCGTGAAAGACCCCCTTGAGATTGATATCGACCGCCTTGCCCCAGGCCTCGGGGTCGGCCTCGGCGAGGGGCGTGATCGGGTCGATCACCCCGGCATTGCCGATCAGGATATCCAGCCGCCCGGTCGCGCTGATGCAGGCATCGACCGCGCCCTGCACCTCGTCATACCGGCTGATGTCGCAGGGCGTGACGATGGCGCGCGGGCCGATCTCTGCGGCCAGCGCGGCAATGGCGTCGCGGTCGCGCGCGGCCAGTGCCACATGCGCGCCTGCGGCGGCAAACAACCGCGCCGTCGCAGCCCCGATCCCGCGGCTTGCGCCGGTGATCAGGGCGGTCTTGCCGGTCAGGTCCATGTCGGTTCTCCGTTTCCTGCGGTTGCCCGGATTGGTAGCGCGCCGCCCGGTCGAGGTCCACCCAGAACAGCCCTTGACCCTGCCGCCTCATCGTCAGAAGCTGTGCGCGCATTTCAAGTAAAGGGGTTCGCCATGACGTTCCGCAACAAGGGGGCCTGCTCCGCGGCCGCATTATTCATTTTCACGTCCGGATCGGCCGCTTTGGCGGATGTCACGCCTGAACAGGTCTGGCAGGACTGGCAGGAGTACCTCGAGGGATTCGGCTATTCGGTCGAGGCGAGCGAGGCGAAATCGGGCGATACCCTGACCGTCAGCGATATCACGCTCGAAATCGACATGCCCGAGGACCAGGGCAGCGCCAGCATCGCGCTCGACGAGGTCCTGCTCAGGGATAATGGCGATGGCACGGTGCGGGTGTCCTTTCCTGAATCGATGCCGATGGTGATCGTCGGCACCGGGCCGGAGGGCGAAACCGTCAAGACCGAGCTCGATTACCGCACCAGCGAGTTCGAGATGTCGGTCGCGGGCGATCCCGATGACATGACCTATGATTACAGCGCCGCGTCGATGACCGTGGCCCTGACCGGGGTCGAGGCCGAGGGCGAAGCGGTCGAGATTGGCGCCGCCAGCATGACAGCCAATGATGTCGCGGGCACGAGCCGGATGGTCACGGGCGACATGCGCGACGTGTTCCAGACATTCAGCGCCGGTCCGGTGACCTATACGCTCGACGTCACCGACCCCGAAGAGGGCGGGCGGGTTCTGGCCTCGGGCGGCTATGAAAGCGTGCGCTTTGAAGGCACCGGCATGCTGCCGCCCGATATCGGCAGCGATGACATGGCGGCCATGCTGGAGGCCGGGTTCAGCATGGACGGGCGTTTCACCTTCGAGACCGGCACAAGCGAATTCAACTTCGAGAACGACGATGCCCCGATGAAGGGGAGCACGCAGTCGCGCAGCGGCACGCTCGACATCGCGATGAACAGCGAGCAGCTGCATTATGGCGCCGCCGCGCAGGAGGTACAGATCGAGATCGAGGGCGCGGGCCTGCCCTTTCCGGTGGAACTGGCGATGCAGACGCTGGCGCTCGATCTGACCGGCCCGGTTTCCGAAGGCGAGGAGCCGCAGGATTTCGCCGGCGCCTTCACGCTCGCGGATTTCACCATGTCCGAGATGCTCTGGGCGATCTTCGATCCCGGCCAGGAACTGCCGCGCGATCCGGCGACGCTGGTGATCGACCTTTCGGGCAAGGCGAAGTTGCTGTTCGACCTGCTCGATCCCGAGCAGATCGAGGCGATGGAGGAGTCCGATGCGACACCGGGCGAACTCAACGCGCTGACGCTGAACGATCTGACCCTGCGTCTTGCAGGCGCAGAGCTGACCGGTGCCGGCGATTTCACCTTCGACAATGACGACCTCGAAAGCTTCGACGGGATGCCCGCCCCCGAAGGCACGCTCGATCTGAAGCTGGTGGGCGGTAACACGCTGCTCGACAAGCTGATCGCGATCGGCATCCTGCCGCAGGAACAGGCCAGCGGCATGCGCATGATGATGGGGCTTTTCGCCCGTCCCGGTGCGGGTGAGGACGAGCTCAACTCGACCATCGAGGTCACAGCAGACGGGCAGGTCCTGGCCAACGGGCAGCGCATCAAGTAACCGCCCCGCCCTTCATCTGGCTGAAAATACCTCGGGGGGTCCGGGGGGCTGGCCCCCCGGCCGTACCCCGGACATGCGGCGCGGCGGCCTTTTCGGCTGCGCCGCTCTTGCACCCTCATGAGGCAGGGGCTACCTGTTGCGCGCCACAGGAGAGATGCATGACACAGGCGCTTCACCAGATCACCGACGCGTTGCTGGATGCCGCGCGCAAGGCCGGGGCCGATGCGGGCGATGCGATGGCGATGAACGGGCGTTCTGTCACCATCGACATGCGCGGCGGGACGCTGGAACAGGCCGAGCGCGCCGAAGGGCTGGATATCGGCCTCAGGGTGCTGATCGGGCAACGCCAGGCCTGCGTTTCGGCTTCGGATGCGCGCCCCGAGGTCCTGACGGCGCTGGCGGAACGCGCCGTGGCGATGGCGCGCGAGGCGCCCGAGGACCCCTGGATCGGGCTGGCCGATCCCGAGCAGCTGTCCGGGACGCGCGACGCCGACGCGCTGGAACTGACCGATCCCGCGCCCGAACCTTCGCCCGATGAATTGCAGGAGGACGCGCGCGCCGCCGAGGCCGCCGCGCTGGCCGTCGAGGGCGTCACACAGGTGCAGTCCGCCAGTGCCGGTTACAGCTGGCGGGCGGTTCACATGGCCGCGACCAACGGCTTCTCGGGCGGTTATGCGCGCAGCGACCGGGGGATTTCCTGCGTCGCCATCGCCGGTGAGGGCAGCGGCATGGAGCGCGATTACGACGGCGACAGCCGCATCTTTCATGATGATCTGCGCAGCGCCGACGATATCGGCCGTCGTGCCGGGGAACGCGCGGTGGCCGCGCTAAACCCGCGCCGCCCGCGCACGGGTGCTTACCCGGTGCTGTTCGACGAGCGCATTTCGTCCTCGCTGATCGGGCACCTGCTGATGGCCGCCAATGGCGCGGCGATCGCGCGGGGCTCGTCGTGGCTGCTGAACCGTCTGGGCGAAGAGGTGCTGCCGACATCGCTGTCGCTGATCGAGGACCCTTTGCGCCCGCGCGTCATGGGTTCGCGCCCGTTCGATGGCGAGGGCTTGCCGACGCGCCGCCGCGCCATCGTTGAAAACGGTGTGCTGGCGGGGTGGACCCTGGATCTGGCCAATGCCCGCAAACTGGGCATGGCCCCGACCGGCAATGCGCGGCGCAGCGCCTCGTCGCCACCGAGCCCCACCACCTGGAATGTCGCGCTGACCCAGGGCGAGCAGAGCCGAGAGGACCTGATTGCCCAGATGGGCACCGGGCTGCTGGTCACGTCGATGATCGGCTCGACCGTCAATCCCAACACCGGCGACTATTCGCGCGGGGCTTCGGGGTTCTGGGTCGAGAATGGCGAGATCGTCTGCCCGGTCAATGAATGCACCATCGCGGGCAACCTGCCCGAGATGCTGCGCCGCATCACGCCCGCCAACGATGCGCGCCCCTGGCTGAGCCGGGTGGTGCCCTCGCTTCTGGTCGAGGGTCTGACGATTGCCGGCGAATGATCTTGACCTTCTGATCGACGCCGCCCGCGCGGCGGGCGAGGTGGCGGCGCGCTTTGCCGGGCCAGAGGCGAAGCGTTGGGACAAGCCTGGCGGGCTTGGCCCGGTGACCGAGGCCGACATGGCGGTGAATACGCTCCTGGCGGCGCGTCTGCTGGGCGCGCGGCCCGGTTACGGCTGGCTTTCCGAGGAAAGCGAGGACACCAGCGCGCGGCTTGATCGCGAGCGGGTGTTCATCGTCGATCCGATCGACGGCACGCGCAGTTTCATCGAAGGCTCGGGCACATGGGCGCATGCGCTGGCGGTGGCCGAAGCGGGAAAGATCACGGCGGCGGTCGTCTATCTGCCGATGCGCGACAAGCTTTACGCCGCCGCCCTGGGGCAGGGCGCGACCCTCAATGCGCGCCCGATCCGGGTCAGTGACAGGGCTGATCTCGATGGCGCGGCGGTGCTGGCCGCCAAGCCCAACTACGCGCCCCGGCACTGGCCGCGCGGCGTGCCCGAGGTGAAACGCGCCTATCGCCCCTCGCTGGCCTATCGTCTGAGCCTGGTGGCCGAGGGGCGCTATGACGCGATGCTGACGCTGCGCGACAGCTGGGAGTGGGATATCGCCGCCGGTGCGCTGATCCTCGACGAGGCCGGCGCGCGGGTTTCGGACCGCAACGCCAGGCCGCTGCGCTTCAACAACCCGGTGCCGCAGGTCGGCGGCGTTGTCGCCGCGAACCCGCTGCTGCATGCCGCGCTGGCCGAAGCGCTGGCGCCCGAAGCCTCCGCCTGATTTCGCCGCAGCGCGGCGTGGGCGCCCTCTTGTGCGCCCGCATGATCCGGGGCAGATGCGACAGGGGCTACATCCCGAAAGGCAGCTTGACGATGGCACGATCCGACAACCTGACAGGTGCGCTTCTGATGATGGGGTCGATGGTGGCCTTTACCGTCAATGACGTGTTCATCAAGACGCTGGCGGGTGACATTCCGCTGTTTCAGCTGTTGTTCCTGCGCGGCATCGTGACCACCATCCTTGTCGGCGCGATTGCCTGGCGGATGGGGGTGCTGCGGGTGCGCCTGTCGCGGCGTGACATGGGCAGCGTGGCGATTCGCATCGTCGCCGAGATCGGCGCGGCGTATTTCTTTCTGACCGCGCTTTTCAACCTGCCGATCGCCAATGTCACCGCCATCCTTCAGGTGATTCCGCTGACCATCACGCTGGCGGCGGCGGTGTTCTACCGCGACCCGCTTGGCTGGCGGCGGCTGGTGGCGATCCTGATCGGGTTCGGCGGCGTGCTGCTGATCGTGCGGCCCGGTGCCGATGATTTCACGGTCTATTCGTTCTACGCGCTGGCGGCGGTCGGCTTTGTTACGCTGCGCGATCTCATTACCCGGCGGCTGTCGCGCGATGCGCCCTCGATGCTGGTCACCTTCATCACCTCGGCGTCGATCATGGTGGCCTTCGGGCTGGCCAGTCTCGGCGGCGACTGGGTCGCGGTGGATCTGCGCGCCGCGGGCCTGGTTCTGGGGGCGTCGGTGATGGTGGTGGGGGGCTATCTCAGCTCGATCATGGTGATGCGGGTGGGCGAGGTCAGCTTTATCGCGCCGTTCCGCTATACGGGCCTGATCTGGGCGCTGTTGCTGGGCTGGCTGGTGTTTGGCGAATGGCCCGCGCCGGTCACGCTGGTCGGTGCCGCGATCGTGGTGGGGTCGGGCATGTTCACGTTGTACCGAGAGGCGCAACTGGGTTGGAAAAGACGCTCTTCACTTGCGCCTCGTCCACGTTGAAGCGCGCCTTGAAGGCGGCGCGCTGCTTGTCGTCGAGGGGCATGAGCGGCCCGGAGGAGGGGTTTGAATCATTGTCCCCATGCACCGCCCGCAGGAACATCGGCATGGTGGGATCGACCAGGGTCGGCATCTGTTCATGCAGCTTGTGATGGGGATAGTTCATCACCGTCTTGGGATCGCCGGGCCGAAACAGCACCGCCAGCCCGCAGGCCCAGAACGGCGCCTGCACGGCGCGGGCGCGGATGCCTTCGCGGGACAGTTCGACGGTGTAGCCGCTGCGATACTCGAACGCCATGTTGCGCCAGCCCTCGCGCATGCGCGCGCTGCGCCGGGCGGTGCGGCGCAGCGTGCCGACGAAATTCACCCCGACCGCGTCGTCGTCATCGAGGCGGAACTGGATCGACTCGGTCTCGTCCTCGCCCAGTTCGGCCTTGATCGCCAGCTGCATCGCCAGGCGATGTTTCATCGGCGCGCTGGCGACGATGCGGATCTGGGGGATGGCGGCGGTCAGCGCCTCGAGCCGGTCCCGCCAGACTGCCGGCAGGCTTTCGCCCACCAGCACGATGAAGGTGAAGCGCGGGTCGCGCTGTGCCGCCATCGAGGGCAGGGTGAGCGTTTCAAAATGCCGGAACCGGAGCGCCATGCGGTCCGGGTCGTACAGATAGGCCTCGCGTTCCGCGATACTGTCATGCATGCGCTTGAAACCGCCCTCGGCGGGATAGGAAAAGCGGCAGATACCAACAACACGCATGAAACCGGACCTTGCTTGACGGCGTTTCGCGCATGCTGGCAAAACCCTGTGACCGGAACAAGCCCAAAGCCCGGCAATGCCATGACCGCGTGCGCGATCACCACGCCGCCGAAGCAGGGCCGGAACGGGGCAAGGGCTGTTGACAAGGCAAACGACTCCCCCTATACGCGCCCCATCCCGGCCAAGGGGGTCGCCCCGCAGCCGATATCATAACTGAAGTGGTCACGATCCGGGCGTCCAGCGCTCCGATCCTCTGGAAACCCACCGCGTCGTACCTGAACGAGCAGGCTGCGATAGCGGTTTTTGCGTTTTGCGGACGCGTGAGGCGCTGCATAGGAATGAACCCGCACGGCTTTTCGTGCAGACACATGTGTTGAGAGACGGGGAAAGATACCCAATGCCAACGATCCAACAGCTGATCCGTAAACCGCGTCAGCCGAAAATCAGAAGTCAGAAGTCCATGCACCTTCAGGGGTGCCCTCAGAAGCGTGGCGTTTGCACACGCGTCTACACCACGACGCCGAAGAAGCCGAACTCGGCCATGCGTAAGGTTGCCAAGGTGCGCCTGACCAATGGTTTCGAGGTCATCAGCTACATCCCCGGCGAAAGCCACAACCTTCAGGAACACTCGGTGGTCCTGATCCGTGGCGGCCGTGTCAAAGACCTTCCCGGTGTGCGCTACCACATCCTGCGCGGCGTTCTCGATACGCAAGGCGTCAAGGATCGTAAGCAGCGTCGCTCGAAATACGGCGCCAAGCGTCCGAAGTAAGAGGAATAACAGATGTCCCGTCGTCACGCCGCTGAGAAACGCGAAATCCTGCCCGACGCCAAGTATGGCGACCGGGTTCTGACGAAGTTCATGAACAACCTGATGGTCGACGGCAAGAAGTCCGTCGCCGAAAAGATCGTCTACAACGCGCTCGATCGCGTCGAGGACAAGGCCAAGCGCGCGCCGGTGGAAATCTTCCACGAGGCGCTCGACAACATCAAGCCCGCGGTCGAGGTTCGCTCGCGCCGGGTTGGTGGCGCCACCTACCAGGTGCCCGTCGAGGTCCGCCCCGAGCGCCGTGAGGCGCTGGCGATCCGCTGGCTGATCACCGCCTCGCGCGCCCGCAACGAGAACACGATGGAAGAGCGCCTTGCCGGCGAACTGCTGGATGCGGTGAACAGCCGCGGCACCGCCGTCAAGAAGCGCGAAGACACTCACAAGATGGCCGAGGCGAACAAAGCCTTCAGCCACTACCGCTGGTAAAGCTCGGAAGGCTCACGACAATGGCACGCGAATTTTCGCTCGATCGCTACCGCAACTTCGGGATCATGGCGCATATCGATGCAGGCAAGACCACCTGCACCGAGCGCATCCTGTTCTATACCGGCAAGTCCCACAAGATCGGTGAGGTGCACGATGGTGCGGCCACGATGGACTGGATGGAGCAGGAGCAGGAACGCGGCATCACCATCACGTCGGCGGCGACCACCACCTTCTGGTTCCGCACCGAGGATGGCGAGAACCCGACCGGCATCTATGGCGACACCCCGCAGGAAGCCAAGTTCCGCTTCAACATCATCGACACGCCCGGCCACGTCGACTTCACCATCGAAGTCGAGCGTTCGCTGGCCGTTCTGGACGGCGCCGTCGCCGTTCTGGACGCCAACGCCGGTGTCGAGCCGCAGACCGAAACCGTGTGGCGTCAGGCTGACCGCTACAAGGTGCCGCGCATCGTGTTCGTCAACAAGATGGACAAGATCGGCGCCGATTTCTTCAACTGCGTCGACATGATCGCCAGCCGCACGGGCGCCGTGCCGGCACCGGTCCAGCTGCCCATCGGGGCCGAAGACAAGCTGGAAGGCATCATCGACCTCGTGACCATGAAGGAATGGGTCTGGATCGGTGAGGATCTCGGCGCAAGCTGGGTCGTCCAGGATATCCGCGACGACATGAAAGAGCTGGCCGAGGAATGGCGCGGCAAGCTGATCGAGAACGCCGTCGAAATGGACGACGCCGCGATGGAAGCGTATCTCGAGGGCGAAGAGCCCGACGAGCCGACGCTGCGTTCGCTGATCCGCAAGGGCACGCTGTCGATGAGCTTCGTTCCGGTTCTTGCCGGTTCGGCATTCAAGAACAAGGGCGTGCAGCCTCTTCTGAACGCCGTGATCGACTACCTGCCCGGTCCTCTGGACGTGCCGCCCTACATGGGCTTCTCGCCGGATGACGAGACCGAGACCCGCAACATCGAGCGCCGTCCCGGCGACGATCAGCCCTTCGCGGGCCTGGCGTTCAAGATCATGAACGACCCGTTCGTTGGCACGCTGACCTTCACGCGGATCTATTCGGGTCTGCTGGAAAAGGGCGGCAGCGTTCTCAACGCGACCAAGGGCCGCAAAGAGCGGATCGGCCGCATGATGATGATGCACTCGAACTCGCGCGAAGAGATCGATTGGGCCGGTTCGGGCGACATCATCGCGCTGGCGGGTCTGAAGGAAACCACCACGGGCGACACGCTCTGCGATGCGCAGAAACCGGTTGTTCTGGAAACCATGACCTTCCCCGATCCGGTGATCGAGATCGCGGTCGAGCCCAAATCGAAGGCCGACCAGGAGAAGATGAGCCAGGGTCTCCAGCGGCTTGCCGCCGAGGATCCGTCCTTCCGCGTCGAAACCGACCTCGAGTCGGGCCAGACGATCATGAAGGGCATGGGCGAACTTCACCTCGACATCCTGATCGACCGTCTGCGCCGCGAATTCAAGGTGGACGCCAATATCGGTGCTCCGCAGGTCGCCTACCGCGAGACGATCGGCCACGAGATCGAACATACCTATACCCACAAGAAACAGACTGGTGGGTCGGGTCAGTTCGCCGAGGTCAAGATGATCATCTCGCCGACCGAGGCGGGCGAAGGCTACAGCTTTGAAAGCCGCATCGTCGGTGGCTCGGTGCCCCGCGAGTACATTCCGGGCGTCGAGAAGGGGATCGAAAGCGTCATGGACAGCGGTCCGCTGGCCGGCTTCCCCGTGATCGACTTCAAGGTCGCGCTGATCGACGGCAAGTTCCACGACGTGGACTCCTCGGTCATGGCCTTCGAGATCGCCGCACGGATGTGCATGCGCGAAGGTCTCAAGCGGGCCGGCGCCAAGCTGCTGGAACCGATCATGAAGGTCGAGGTGGTGACGCCCGAGGAATATACCGGCAGCATCATCGGCGATCTGACGTCGCGTCGCGGCCAGGTCTCGGGCCAGGCGCCGCGCGGCAATGCCATCGTGATCGACGCCAACGTTCCGCTGGCCAACATGTTCGGCTATATCAACACGCTGCGCTCGATGTCCTCGGGCCGCGCCCAGTTCACGATGCAGTTCTCGCATTACGATCCGGTGCCGCAGAACATCAGCGACGAGATCCAGTCGAAATACGCATAAGAAGCGGTGCGGGGGAGACCCCGCACCCTACCCACCCGTAGGGTGCGTGCCTGCACGCACCGCCACAAAAACCAGGAGGCCATCATGGCAAAGGAAAAGTTTGACCGTTCGAAACCGCATGTGAACATTGGCACGATTGGCCATGTTGACCACGGCAAGACGACGCTGACGGCGGCGATCACGAAGTATTTTGGTGATTTCCGTGCGTAT
>NZ_FWFU01000002.1 GCF_900172255.1 Roseovarius halotolerans | reverse complement strand
GCAGGCTCAAGGATTGGAGGCGTGTTGCGACCCGTTACGACAGGTGCCCAAAGGTCTTCCTGTCAGCCATCGCTCTCGCGGCCATCGTCATCTACTGGCTTTGAAACTCAATGAGTCCAGACCCTAGCCATGAACATTTTCAACTGTGATAGATGGGATGCTCGGTTCTTTGCAATGGCAGACCTAGTCGCGTCGTGGAGTGAGGATCGCAGCAGGCGGGTCGGTTGTGTTGTCGTTGGCGATGCCAACGAGGTCAGATCGACCGGCTACAATGGCTTGCCAAGAGGTGTGAGTGCAGAACACGCGAAGCGTCATTCACGCGAAAACGGCGAAAAGTACCTGTGGTTCGAACACGCCGAGCGAAATGCGCTGTTCAACATGCTCCGTGCTGGCGTGTCCACGTCGAACTGCCGGATGTATTGCAACAGCTTTCCCTGCGCTGATTGCGCTAGGGCAATTATCCAATCTGGCGTTAGCGAGCTTCGGACTTTTGCGCCAGATTTGAAGGACAAGAAATTCGGTCGGCACTTCGAGGTTGCCTTGGACATGTTCAAAGAAGGTGGCGTGACCGTAAGGTTTTACTCGCGACGCGACGATTTGATATCTGGTGTCTTTGGTGTCTTGGAGGAAACACGCAACCCGGACAGCGGTTTTTTTCGGTAGTTTGTTTCTTCAACCACGCATCGACATGCCTCTTTGAGGCTAAGTGTCTCTCGCTTGGTCAAACCAGATCAGAAAAGACGGGTAACAGAGCCTCCGCAATCTGCCGCGCAAGAAACGGCGGCACGGCGTTCCCAACCTGGACGAACTGCTCGGTGCGATTGCCCATGAAATGGTAGTTGTCTGGGAAGGTCTGCAACCGCGCAGCCTCGCGTACAGTCAGACTGCGACACTGCGTCGGGTCGGGGTGAATGAAGTAGTGCCCGTCCTTCGAGATGTGACTCGTTACCGTCGAAGCCGGAGCATTCCCGACCTGCACACGAAACCGGTCATTGAACTTGCCCGTTTTCCAGTTCTTGTGGTTCGGCGCCAGGATGTCTGGAAACTGATGCGCACGCGGGCTCAGACCCTCGGCCTTCGCGAAACAGGCGGCATACAGATATCGGGCAAGATCGGACGGCATGTGTCCACGGGTTTCGTGACCCGAGACGCCTATCAGGTTCGGGTCGTCGAGGAACGCGGCAAGCTCGGGCTGCAGTTTCCTTGATAGGGGTTTTCGCGCGTGGTTCGTTCGGCCCATCTGCGACGTTGCCAGCAATCGTTCCTCGACACGATCCAACTCATCTTGAAAGCTGCGAAAGTTTTCGCCTGGGTACTCCCGAGTGACCTGACCAACGGCTTCGATCGCATCTACAACAGCGTCATACCAGGCATATTCGTCGTCGCGTCTGCTTAATCCGCTTCTCAGCCGCGGCAAGCCGGTCAACATGTCCTTGACCTGCGCCTTAGTGTTCCGCCGACGAAGTCTGGGCGCGGAACCCGCGTCAATATCCGATCTGATACCAACGATGATCACCCTGTGGCGTGCCTGCGGCACTCCGTGGTCTTCTGCGCGAATGACGAAATCCTTCGGTTCGGGATGATCTCCCGGCTGGATGTTGGCCGACAAGGACATGAGCCTGTAGCCGGGACCAGCAGTTTGGAGATCAGACAAGACCTGTTCGAAAATCGCCAACCCCTCGACAGACGAAGAGAGCATGCCCTTGACGTTCTCCATTACGAAAACAGCGGGACTCAACTCATTCAAGACACGACAATATTCGCGGTAGAGGAAGTTGCGCTCATCGTCTTTCGGCCTGTAGTCCTCAATGCCTGCGTTACGTGAGCGCCCGGCAAGAGAGTATGCTTGGCAAGGCGGACCACCGATCAAAAGCGTTCGATCGCCTGCTGTTCTGTTGGTTTCGGAAATCCTCTCCGACAAGAGCGCGGTGGTTTCTGCCTTCCCAAGCTCCGCGCAAACGGCCTCATTCTCGGCGGCATTCCATTCACGCGGATAGAGCTTCTTCCAATCCGGGCAGTCGTGCTTTCCGGAAATCCATGAATAGTACTCGGGTGGAAACTCGCTGAACTGACGCAAGAACGCGCGAAGTCGGAGTGTCTTGTGCGCAGCACTATCCTTCTCAATCGACACAGAAATCTCGTAGGCACGAGAGCCATCCGTCTGCATGCACGATGAAAATCCCTCGCCAAGGCCACCCGGGCCGGAGAATAGATCAATTATCTGAACGGGTTTTGACACTGCATTACTCCTCGATCTCCTCTTTCCAGGTTTTCGGACTCATGGCAAGGAGTAGGAATGGTAGACATCGTTGATGCCAGAACCCGCTCACAGATGATGAGCAACATTCGCGGCAAGGATACGAAGCCCGAGCTTGCTCTCAGAAAGGCCCTTCACGCGCGGGGTTTTCGATTCCGGCTGCATGTGAAGGATGTCCCCGGAAGGCCTGACATCGTGTTTCCAAAGTATCGCGCGGTCGTGTTCGTTCATGGGTGCTTCTGGCACCGTCATGCCGGTTGTCGATATGCAACCGTTCCCAAGACACGCGAGGACTTCTGGAACAAGAAATTTGCTGCAAACGTATCCAGAGACGCTGCCGTCCACGAGAGATTGACCAGCAAGGGGTGGCGAGTTGCCACCGTTTGGGAATGCGCTTTGCGGAACCCCAAAGCAATGACGCAAACGGCAGAGATGGTGGCAACTTGGCTCAAGTCAGATGAGCCTGAAATGGAACGTGGTGAGCTTCAGGTCGAGCCGCATTAGGCAATGGCGCACCGGGCCGTTGTTGTTGCCCAGTCAATATGCTTGAAGCATCTGGATCGAACGTCGCCCCATAAAGTTGTCGATTGACAACTTAAATCAGAAAGCCTATATCATGCCCCGTAAGCCGCACAAATCCAAGGAGATCGAGACGGTCTTGCGTGAGCTGGAAGCCTTGGGGTGGACGGTCACTCTGCGTTCCGGGCGCGGGCATGCCTGGGGCCTGATCAGGTGCCCGAACAACGATCCGGACTGCCGGTGCGGTGAGTTTTGTCAGATGGGTGTCTGGTCGACGCCACAGAATCCGGGCCGGTTTGCCCGGCAACTGAGGAACCGGGCGCTTGGCTGCACGAAGCTCGGCAATGCCGATGGTGGCGCTCAAGAGGATGAATGACATGGCAGAAATCGAATTCGAACTGGTCTTTGCCCTTCCCGAAGGCGATCACGATGCGTTCGACCTGATGGATGCGGTCTTCGAGGCGGGATTCGAGGACGCCATCGTTGGCACTGGTGTCCCTGGCATGATCGGAATCGCGCTGGAAGCTGCCAGCGATCACGCCGAAGACGCCATTCTCGACGCCGCGCGCGCGATCCGGAAACAGCTTCCTGTTGGGTCAGTACTGCGTGAAGTGCGACCCGACTTGGTCAGCCTCGCTGATGTTGCAAAGCGGCTCGAAGTTACACGCCAGTCTCTCCAGAAGCGAAAAATGCCCTTGCCGAGCCAAGGCGGCCTGTTCCGTATGGAAGAGGTTGCCGTGGTCATCATTGAAGCCGCGCAAGGTAACGGCGCAGGAACGCGCAAGGGGCGTTTCTCGGTCGAGAAGGCTGCGAGATGGCTGAGTGCCGGCAAGCCTGCGCGCAGGGTCAACGCTGGTCTTGCCGTTGGCGTCATTGACGGCGCGACGCTGGAAATCCGTGAAGATGCCAAGCACTTCCTCTACGCGGACAATCCGGCAACCGACCCACGGAATAGTGCCGGCGCGGCCTGAACTCCCCAAGGGTCTTTCGCGCGCCAAGCCATAGCATGGCAAAGGGCGCGCATTTGCCAACTCGTAGCTTGGCAAATGGCTCAATGCGTCAGCCCGCGATCCATATCCCGATCCCGCACCTCTAGCTCTGTCTCAGCCGCTCTTCGGCGTCCCTCGCTAGCATCAAGCTCTCGTTCAACTTCGCGTCCAGCGCGTTGTAGGTGGCCTCTTCGCTCAGCAAGCCACGCAACGCCTGCATTGACGCGATCTGCGAGCGTATGAGCAACGTCGCGCAACCCGCGATACCATCCAACTGGGCTTGCAGCCTCTTCGTCGAGCGCGCCTCTAACCCGCTCAATTCCTGCGTTGAGGTTTCGCAGGCCGTCACCAACCGCTCGACGCAGGCGAGCAAGTCGCGTTCCAAGGCTGTCAGGGGTGTCGTCATTCATTTCTCCTCGATCTTGATGCAGATGACCGGCGTCCCGGCCAGCGTGCAGGTCTTCAGCTCGGTCCTTTCGGGGTCCAGCGTCAGCCAGGTCTGCTCCCCCTGGTCGATCCGTGTCAGGCCGAGTTCCGTCAGCTCCGAGCGCGTCAGCATGGACGTCCAGAACCAGCTCGCGACCATCATCGAGGCGATCCCCGTCACGATCAGCCCCGAGATCACCCAAGGCGAGATCGTCAGCCAGCGCCTGATCTGGTCGGTCCGCGTCTCGAACAAGCTCCTGTTCTCGTTCAGGAAGCGGCGCGTATCGCTCTCGATGGTACGCCGCGCGTCGCTCGCAATGCCTGTCAAATCGGTCCTGAAGCTCTCCAGCTGGGATGCCATCGAGGCGGCGTAGCCCTGGCGTATCGTGTCCAGCTCCGCGTTCAGCTTCTCGCTCAGCCGGGTCGGCCTGCCAGTCTTCATGGAAAATCTCTCCTTTCAGGCGCCAGCGTTCGCCGGTCTCGGGATCTTGCGCGGTCAGGTAGGCCTTGCCGATGCGAGGCAGGTCGAAGCCCGCATCGGCCAAGGCATTGATCATGCTGGCGCGATCCACGATCAGACCCATCGATATCTGATCGAGGATCCACGCGTGCAGCTCGTCGCGGCCATGGGCACGGGTCGGGGCCTCGATGGTGTCGCGCACCTCCTGGACGCGCTCCAGCTCCATCGGATCGGCCCAGCCGTGGCGCTGGTTCATCAGGTCGCGCAGGCTGTCATAGGCGTCCTGGTAGCCCGGTGGCGCGATGTTGAGGCTGCGCCCGGTGGTCAGCTCCAGGCGCGGGGTGCAGAAATGCAGCTCGACGCGGTCCTCGTGGCTGTGACGGACCCAGAGCATGTCATATTGCTCACCGTCCAGCCCGGCAAAGGCCAGTTGTTCAAAGGCGTCCATGACCTCGGCCTGCTGCGCCTCACTGGGGGCGTCTTCGGCCGCAAAACTGATAACGCCCGCGCGGTAAGTCCACTGGTGGCGGCTGGCGTCGATCAGCGCCTCGGTGCGGCTTGGGTCGCCGCGCAGCACTTCGGGCAAGGGATCGCGCGTCACGGTCGGGGGCTGGCCGTCGGCATCGCGGATCAGGTCGCGGTTGCCGTCATAGGCCAGCACGCGCTCGGCCACGAGGTAGCCGACCGGCCCCGCGCCCGCGCCCTTGCCGTTGGGGAAGAACTTGATCAGCACTGCCGCGCCGCCTCAACGATCTGGGCAAGCTGGCGTTCGATCACCAAGAGGCGGCGCGCGACGGTCAGGCTGTCGAGATCGGTGCGACCCATCAGCATCGCGCGGTTCAGCCAGCGGGCGATCTGGTTGAGGTTGCCGCCGATGCGCCCGACCGCCAGCACCAGCGCCGGATCGACGCGCGGCATAGGCTTGCGTCGGCGCGCCTCGGTCAGGCCAAGCGCCTCGCGCAGGAGCGTTGCGGCGGGCAGACCTGCGGCCTCGGCCTTGGCGCGCAGCTCGGCCTTCTCGGTGGCCGTGCAACGGAAGACGAAGGTCTCGGTCAGCGGCTCCTTTGCGCGGGGCTTACCCGCGCCGGTGGGGTTCGAAGGGGAGGCTTGCCGCCCCTCGCAAGGTCCCGTGTCATCCGCGCCAGCGTATGACATGGGTCGCCTTGCTGTTTCCTCAGACCGCATGGCGGTTCTCCCCCACGGTCGGGGCAACATCCTGCGGAAGACGTGATGCGCGCTGCATCTGACGCGGTGCAAAGGAGGCGATACGGGTTGCAGAAGACGCGGCGCATTCGCCATCCTGCGCCTGACGAATGACATCCCGCAGAGCGCGCAACTGCGCCTGCCATTCCGCACTGCCCACCGGGGCCGGTATCTGGGCTGGCAGCCAGAAACCCAAATGTCGCCCGTTCGGTACGATGGGCAGGCTGCGCTCCAGCGTCGTCATGCCTTCCCGGGCCAGCCTGTCGTCCCAGTCCCGGACAAAGCAGATGCCCCTCGGGACAAACACCAGGTCCGGGCGCGTTCCGCCGGATTGCCCTTCATCGGGCAAATCCGGCGCGGACGCGCGCCCCTGTTCTTTTCTAAGTTCTTGTTCTCTGTTCGGGGGGCGATCCTGTCCCCCTTTGCCGGACAGGTCTGTCCCGTTTTGCGGACAGGATTGTCCCCCTTTGGCGCGGCCAAGCGGGACAACCTTGTCCCCCTCCCGGCGGCGCTCGGTGGCCCGTTTCAGAGCCGCTTCGGTCGGGCGGTAGCGCGAGGATTTTCCCTTGTTGGTCCCGCGCTCCACGGTCATGTAACCCGCCGCCTCGACCTTGTTCAGCGCGCGTTTGACCGACTTGGCGTGTTTGCCGATGGCCGCGCCTATGGTCTCGAAAGACGGGCGGCTCTCGCCGGTCTCGTGGTCTGCATGCGCCAGTGCCAGGTAGAGGGCCACGCGCAAGGCGTTGTCGTCCAGGTCGTGGTCCGTGACCATCTCCAGCAGGTATTGCAGCTTGATCTTGCAGAAGGGCAGAAGCTCAGACATCGGCCCCTCCCGCAATTGCGATCACGGGCGCGATCTGGTATCCAACTTCCGCAAACTTTTCGATTTGGCCGTTGACGCGGGTGCCAGCCCGGTCAGCGGCCTTTCGGTTTCTGGGACCAAGAGACTCAGGAAAACGTCTCCAAAGAACCGCAAAATCCGGATCAAATCCGGACCGGCCCTGAATGAGGGCCGGAACAACAATTGCTAAGTATCTGAAATTATTGGTCGGAGTGAGAGGATTCGAACCTCCGGCCCCTGCCTCCCGAAGACAGTGCTCTACCAGGCTGAGCTACACTCCGACCGTGGAACAGGCGATTATACGTCGCAGGCCTTCTTTGCAAGGGGGTATCGCGGCGCGCTTGTATTCGACGCGCAGGATTTGCATTGTCTGTCGTCGGAGACAGAACCATGACATTGAATCTTCTGACCGCATTGGGCGGCGTCGGCCTGTTCCTGATCGGAATGGACATCATGACCGGCGCCCTGCGCGAGGCCGCCGGGCCTGACCTGCGCCGGATGCTGGGGCGTTTCACCGCCTCGCCGCTGCGCGGCACGCTGACCGGGGCGGTGGCGACCGGGGCGCTGCAATCCTCGACGGCGGTCACGCTGATGACCATCGGCGCGGTGGGCGCGGGGCTGCTCAGCTTCGCCCATGCGCTGGGCGTTCTTTACGGCGCCAACATCGGCACCACGCTGACCGGCTGGATCGTGATGATCCTCGGCTTCAAGCTCAAGCTGGGCACCGCCGTGCTGCCGGTGATCTTCGTCGCGGCACTGGCGGCGATGTTGGCGCATGGCTGGGTGGCGCGCGCGGCGCGTGCCCTGGCCGGGTTCTGCCTGCTCTTCATCGGGCTCGACATGATGCAGGGCGGGCTTGATGGCGCCGATGCGCTGCTGCACCCCGAAATGCTGCCGGATGGCGACGGCTGGTCCGGGCGGCTGATGCTGGTGGGGCTGGGGGTGATCCTCGTCACGCTCACCCAGTCCTCATCGGCGGGCATCGCCCTTACCCTCGTGCTGCTGGGGGCCGGGTCGATCACCTTCGCGCAGGGCGCCGCGCTGGTCATCGGGCTCAATGTCGGCACCACGCTCACCGCCGTCCTCGCGGCACTTGGCGGCACGCGGGCGATGCGGCTGACGGCGCTTGGCAACCTGCTGTTCAATATCGGCACCGCGCTCATGGCCTTTCCCCTGCTGGGGCTGATCGCGCCGGTCCTGCATGGCACATGGCTCGGGTCGGACGACCAGACCGCACTGGTGCTGTTTCACACCGGCTTCAACCTGTTGGGCGCGGCGGTGTTCCTGCCCCTCACCCCCCGCTTTGCCGCCATGGTCGAGGCACTGGTCCCCGACCGGCCGATGCCGATGGCGACCCCCCTCGACAAGCGCCTGCTGGCCGATGAAGGCGCGGCGATGGAGGCCGCGCAGACCGTCGCCGATCAGTTGCGCCAGACCCTCTTCACCGCGCTCGCCAACGCGATCGGCCCCGATCACGACCTGCGCGCGCTCGGTTCTGTCTCTGCGCAGGGCGCACCCGTTCTCGAGGCGCTCGGCGCCTATCTCGCCAAGATCCATATCCCCCCCGACAAGGCCCCCGAACAGGCCCGCTATGTCGCCCTGCTTCACCAGCTCGATCATCTGGAGCGCCTGCTCGAACGCTGCGGCCAGCGAAGCCGCATCGACATGCTGCGCAAGGACCCGCTCCTGACACGCGACGTGGCGGCGATCCGCGCGGCGCTCGCGCGCGACGCGGACGCGGCGCGGTTCTCGCGGCTGGCGCGTCTGATCCGGTATCGCGCCGAAAGGTTCCGGCGCGGCGCGCTCTTGCGTGAACATGCCGGGCTGATCGAAGTCGATCAGGTCTTTGCCCGCACCGATGCGATCCGCTGGCTCGAGCGTGTCGCGGGCCATGCCGAACGCCTCAGCCACTACGCCGCCGAGGCCCGCACCCACGCATGAAAAAGCCCGCGCCTTGGGGGCGCGGGCCATTGGTCATTGCCGCAAAGGCGTGCCGCTCAGAGGCTCGCGTCCAGCGCCGCCAGGATCGCGTCGCCCATTTCCGAGGTCGAAACCGGCTCGATACCGTCCTCGCCCAGCAGGTCGGCGGTGCGCTTGCCATCGGCCAGCACCTTTTCGACAGCCTTTTCCACCCGCGTCGCTTCCTCGCCCAGGTCGAAGCTGTAACGCAGCGCCATCGCAAAGCTGAGGATACAGGCAATCGGGTTGGCCTTGCCCTGCCCGGCGATATCGGGGGCCGAACCATGCACCGGCTCGTAAAGCGCCTTGGGGCGGCCATTCTCCATCGGCGCGCCAAGGCTGGCCGAGGGCAACATGCCAAGCGAACCGGTCAGCATCGCCGCCGCATCCGACAGGATATCGCCAAACAGGTTGTCCGTGACGATCACGTCGAACTGCTTGGGCCAGCGGCACAGCTGCATCGCCCCCGCATCGGCATACATGTGGCTCAGCTCGACATCGGCGTAATCCGCGTCATGCACCTTCTGCACGACTTCGCGCCACAGGATGCCGGATTCCATCACGTTGGCCTTCTCCATCGAGCAGACCTTGTTGCCGCGCTTGCGCGCCAGTTCGAATGCCGACCGCGCCACGCGCTCGATCTCGGATTCGGTGTAACGCTGGGTGTTGACGCCGACCCGCTCGTTGCCTTCCTTGAAGATGCCGCGCGGCTCGCCGAAATAGATGCCGCTGGTCAGCTCGCGCACGATCATGATGTCGAGTCCGGCGACCACGTCGCGCTTGAGGCTCGAGAAATCCGCCAGCGCGTCAAAGCACTGCGCCGGGCGCAGGTTGGCGAACAGGTCCATTTCCTTGCGCAGGCGCAGCAGGCCGCGTTCGGGCTTGAGCGAGAAATCCAGATCGTCGTATTTTGGGCCGCCCACGGCACCCAGCAGAACCGCATCCACCTCCTGCGCGCGCGCCATCGTATCGTCATGCAGCGGCGTGCCGTGCTTGTCATAGGCCGCGCCGCCCACCAGATCCTCGCTGACCTCGAACGGCAGGTCGCGTTTGGCGCCGAACCAGTCGATCACCTTGACGACCTCGGCCATGACTTCGGGGCCGATCCCGTCACCGGGCAGAATGAGAAGCGAGGGGGTGCTCATGGGCATTGTCCTTTGCATGATCCTATCGGCTTTCGCCTAGCCCGAAGCCGGGGAATGGTCAAGAAACGAGGGCGGCGGCCGACGCCCCGCCAGCCCCGCCCGCTCGACAGATGGATCGGGCCGCGTCTTCATTCCGTGATGAGGAACGGACATCATGGAATTCGGTATATCCATCCGGGTCGCCTGTGGCGATGATATGGACAGGACGTCAGCAAGCGGAGGCTCGGATAACCGGCACGGCAGTTATCATGGGACAGAACGGACGCTTCGGCAGCGCGATGGCGAAGGCCATGACCGCTGCGCACTGGTCCCTGCGCAGCTACCGGCGCGGGCATGACGATCTCGATCAAATGGCGCAGGGCGCGGATGTGATCGTGGTCGCCGCCGTCCCGCCCTATCACCAATGGGCGGCGCAACTGCCCGCGCTCCATGCCGCCGTGCAACGCGCGGCAAAGGCCAGCGGCGCGCTGGTGCTGCTTCCCTGCAATGTCTATGTCTATGGCGCGGGGTCCGGGCCGCTCTGGACAGCCGAGACGCCCCACGCCGCGACCAACCCGCTTGGACGCCTGCGGGTCGAGATCGAAGATTCCTATGCCCGCGCGGGTGTGCGGACCCTGATCCTTCGTGCAGGGGATTTTCTGGATACCAAACCCTCGGGCAACTGGTTCGACAGGCTCATGACCCCCGGGCTTGCGCGCGGCGTGCTGCGCTATCCCGGTTCCCCTGACGTGCCCCATGCCTGGGCTTACCTGCCCGATATGGCGCGCGCGGCCCTGGGGCTGCTCGGGGACCATCGGCGCATGACCGGTGTGAACGAGGTGCTTTTTCCCGGCTACACGCTGACCGGCGCTCAACTGGCCGAGGCGCTTGGCGAAGTCATGGGGCGGCCGGTGACCCTGCGCCCCTTTGCGTGGTGGCAGTTGCACCTGCTGCGCCCCTTCATGCCGGTGCTCGGGGGCCTGCTGGAAATGCGCTACCTCTGGGACATGCCGCACCGGCTGGACGGAACGGGCTTCGAGCGCGCGCTGCCCGACTTCTCGCCGACGCCACTGGTGCAGGCCCTGACAGCGTCCACCGCCCATCTGCGCGCCTAATCGCGGATCATCAGGTCCGCCCAGACCAGCCGATGCCGGCTGGCCACCTCGGCCACGGCATTCAGCGGCGCGCCCGGCGCCGGCCACAAGACGCCCGATGCCAGCACCTCCAGATCCGCCGACGGCAGGATGTAATCCACCCGCCGCCCGCCCGGCCCCGGATCGGGCCAGTGAACCGTATCGAATGCCGGATCGGCGGCGCGCGCAGGGTCGCGCGGCACCGGCGCGCTTCGGCGCGGGCGCGGGTCCTGCAGGCGCGGATCATCCAACAGCGCCCGCAGCGCTCCATGCCGCCCCTCGCCCTCGTCAGGGGCAAGGTTCGCCGCGCCCAGCAGCACGAAACGCTTTGCCGGCGGCGGCCCGAACGCCCCGTCCATGTAAAGCGACCAGAACCGCAGCTCATCGTGATTGCGCCGCCCGTTGCGGTCTTCAGGCCCGTCGAAAACCGGCGTCGTGGCGTGAAAGGTCAAAAGGTGCACCGGCCCCTCGGGCAGCATCACCGGCACCACCCAATGCCCCACCGAAGACAGGCGCTGCACCGCCAGCGCCTTTGCCGCCATCACCGGCGTGCCATCCGCCATCTGCAGATCAGCACCCGGCAGGTCCTTCCACAGCAGGCCCGAGAAATCCCGCACACCCGCCGCATCGATCGGATAGCGCGACAGGATCGCCATGCCCCCCTGCCCCGAGAACCCGCCATACGCCTGCCGGTCGACGGGTTCACCAAGGCGGCCATTGCCATCCATGTCCTGCCCGGTCGGCATTCCGCGATTGGGCCGCAGCGCGAAGAAATGCCCGAACTCCGCACCCGCATCGGCTATCCGGTCCCGCAGCGCGCCCAGCGCGTGCAGCTCCAGGTCGTAATCGACCCCCTGAAGAACGATCACATCCGGCGACGCCGCGGCGATCACCGCCGCCACCGCGTCAATCTGCGCATCCTCCCCGCGCATGAGATCGCGCAGCAAAAGACCGGGGCCGTCGCGTTTGAGTTCGGTGTGAAAACTGGCGATCCGCAGCCTCTCGCCCGCATCCGCCTGCGCGAGGAAGATCAGCAGAAACGCAATCGCAAGCGCGCTCAGGCGCCCTGCATCGCCTCGGCTTCTGCGCGGGCATGGGCGCGGCGGCGCTTCTCGACGATCATCTCGGCGATGCGCGACATCGCGATGCCCCTCATCAACATGCTGGCAGGCAGGAAGGCCCATGCGCTCATCGTCCAGATCAAGGTCTGCGAGTCGGCAATCGAAACCGGGTTGATCAGATCGGATGCCGCCTTGATCGCCGCCGGAATCAAGAATGGCAGCAAAGTCCCTAACACAATGTTAAGACCGGCATCGCGCCGCAGGCGATGCAGCACATCGCCCCCGCCCGTCGGGTCGAACATCGGCAGGTTGACCCAGACATTGAACGCGCCGTTGCGCAGCGGCCAGCCCAGGAAACGGACAAAGGTGATGAACACGAACAGCATCACGATCGAGATCGTATAGGCCAGCCCCGCCGCCGTGCGCACCGAGGCAATCAGCTCGGCATCGGCATCGGCGGGCAGCATCAGCACCACCAGCCGGACCGGCGAATAGGGAAAATCGATCGCCTCTCCCAGCCCGTTGCCCAGCACCGTCAGGAACATGGTCAGCTCAGTGGGATAGGCCTTGCCGCGCAGGATCAGCGTCAGCATGAGCACCGTCAGCGCCAGCCCCGCGAACTTCAGCCGGTTGATCGGCGGCGCAAAGCGGAATTCGACGATGCTCGGGTAGCGTCCGTAATATTCGATGAATGTCATGAACGAGGCCAGGATCGCCAGCACCAGCACCAGCTGCGCGGTATCCGAAGGCGTCTCGGGCAAGAGCAGGGACGGCGTTGCAACCAGCAATGCGACCATGAATGCGCGCAAAAGCGCATTTGTTACCTGTGAAACCACTGCTCATGTCCCTTCAAACTGGTCCGGCCCGATACTTTGTCGCGCCATTGTGCCAACTTGATCCCGCCAATTGTGGCGGCTTGCCTCATTTCTGTCCAATTTCTGCCCATTTTCGGACCCCGGCTCAAGCTATTGGTTATTAACACAGGGTTTTTCTGGCGAATTGATGAAGCAGGTGGTGCGAGAATGCATCAATTCGCGTTCAGAAATTGGGCAGTCTTGTGTCTCACCACAACATCATGTGGATGCAGCCCGCGCGCCTACCACGCCTGAGCCGCGCAGCGCGACACCCTGACACGAAAACGCCGCCGAGATGCCCCGGCGGCGCTTCGGCCCCATCGCGAAGGGCCGGTCTTCAGCTCTGGTCGCGTGCTACACCCAGGGGCGTGCGCTCTGCGACTGCGCCTCGAAATTGTCGATCGCGGCGGCCTTTTCCAGGGTCAGCCCGATATCGTCCAGCCCCTCCAGCAGGCAATGCTTCTTGAACTGGTCGACCTCGAAGGCGATCACCTCACCATCCGACGTGGTCACGGTCTGGTTCTCCAGATCGACGGTGACGCGCGCGTTCGATCCCTTTTCGGCGTCCTTCATCAGGATATCCACCTGCTCCTGCGGAAGCGCGATGGGCAGGATGCCGTTCTTGAAACAGTTGTTGTAGAAGATATCGGCAAAGCTCGGCGCGATGACGCAGCGAATGCCGAAATCCTTGATCGCCCAGGGCGCGTGCTCGCGCGATGAACCACAGCCGAAATTATCCCCCGCGATCAGGATCTCGGTCTCGCGGTATTGCGGCTTGTTCAGCACGAAATCGGGGATCTCGTTGCCATTGTCGTCAAACCGCATCTCGTCGAACAGGTTCTTGCCCAGACCCGTCCGATTGATCGTCTTCAGGAACTGCTTGGGAATGATCATGTCGGTATCGACATTGATCTGCGGCAGCGGCGCCGCGACGCCTGTGAGTTTCTCGAACTTTTCCATCTTGTCCTCCTTGGCCCGCAACGAGCCGTGTTGTTCTGTCTGGATCGCCTAGAATGATACCCCTGCGATCCGCGGCGCGGACGCCAGAAAGCCTGTGGTCAGCGGATGTGAGCTGTCATACTCTCCACAGTCGTGAACGATATCTTGCGCATCTCCTGGCCGGACCTGCAGTGGATCGCCACCTGCACCTCCGATCATTGGCAGGCGAAGATCGGCGACCCCCACCTGATGGGCTGGATCACCGTTCTCGCCTATGCGCTGACCTGTGCGCTGGCTTTCGCCCTGCGCCGCCGTCTGCCGCGCCACCCACGGGGCCAGCGCTTCTTCTGGTCCTTCATGGTCGTGGTGCTGGCCTTCCTGGCGGTCAACAAGCAGCTCGATCTCCAGTCGCTCGCCACCGCCGCGGCGCGCTGCACCGCCAAGCTTCAGGGCTGGTATGCCGAACGGCGCGGTGTCCAGGTGACGGCGATCCTGTCGTTCATCATGCTCACCGGCTTTTACGGGCTGATCCTGCTCTGGATCATCCGCAAGGCCTTCTGGCAGAACGCCGTCGCCCTGCTGGGCCTGACGGCGATCCTCGCCTTCGTGCTGGTGCGCGCGGTCGGCTTTCACCATGTCGACGCCCTGATCGGCCAGAGCATCGCCGGACTCCGCATGAACTGGATTCTCGAACTCTCGGGAATCGCGCTTGTCGCCGTGAACGCCGCCGCGCTTCTCGTGCACATCCGGCGCACCGGGCCTACATGAGATCCCGGACATCGGTCAGCCTGCCTGTCACCGCGGCCGCGGCCGCCATTTGCGGCGACATCAGATGCGTGCGCCCGCCCCGGCCCTGACGGCCCTCGAAATTGCGGTTCGACGTGGCCGCGCAACGCTCACCCGGCGTCAGCTGATCCGGGTTCATCGCCAGGCACATCGAACAGCCCGCCAGACGCCACTCGAAACCGGCCTCCTTGAAGATATCGGCAAGCCCTTCTTCCTCGGCCTGGGCACGCACAAGGCCTGAGCCCGGTACGACCATCGCGCGCAGGCCGTCCTTGATCTTCTTGCCCTTCAGGATTTCGGCGGCGGCGCGCAGATCCTCGATCCGGCCATTGGTGCAGGAACCGATGAACACCGTGTCGATCTCGATCTCGCTCAGCTTCTGGCCGGGCTTGAGGCCCATGTAATCCAGCGCCCGGCGCGCGGCATCCACCTTGCCACCCTCGAAATCCTCGGGGGCGGGCACGCTTTCGGTGATCGCCAGGACATCCTCGGGGCTGGTGCCCCAGGTGACGACCGGCGCGATCTCCTCGCCCTTGATGGTGATGACCTTGTCCCAATGCGCGTCGTCATCGGAATAGAGCGTCTTCCACCATGCCATCGCGGCTTCCCACTGGGCACCCTTGGGCGCGTGGGGGCGACCGTTGATATAGGCATAGGTGGTCTCGTCCGGGGCGATCAGCCCGGCACGCGCGCCACCCTCGATCGCCATGTTGCAGACGGTCATGCGCCCTTCCATGCTGAGCGAGCGGATCGCCTCGCCGCAATACTCGATGACATAGCCGGTGCCCCCGGCGGTGCCGGTGCGCCCGATCACCGACAGGGTGATGTCCTTGGCGGTCACGCCGGGGCGCAGCTGTCCGGTGATCTCGACCTTCATGTTCTTCGACTTGGTCTGGATCAGCGTCTGGGTGGCCAGCACATGCTCGACCTCGGACGTGCCGATCCCATGCGCCAGCGCGCCGAACGCGCCATGCGTGGCGGTGTGGCTGTCACCGCAGACCACCGTCATCCCCGGAAGGGTCCAGCCCTGCTCCGGCCCGACGATATGCACGATGCCCTGACGGATATCGTTCACCGGGTAATAATGGATACCGAAATCCTTGGCGTTCTTGTCCAGCGCCTCGACCTGGATGCGGCTTTCCGGGTTCTGGATGCCGTTCACACGGTCCGGCGTGGTCGGCACGTTGTGATCCGGCACGGCGATCGTGTTCTGAGGCTTGCGCACCTTGCGCCCGGCCATGCGCAGACCCTCGAAGGCCTGCGGGCTGGTCACCTCATGAACGAGGTGGCGGTCGATATAGAGAAGGCAGGTGCCATCATCGGCTTCATGCACCAGATGCGCATCCCAGATCTTGTCATAGAGTGTCTTGGGGGACATGGGTTCTCTCCCGTTTGGCGGAATGTCTCGGATAGCTCAACAGGTCGTGCCGCGCCTCATAGGCGGGCCAGCACCGATAGCGTCGCGCCGAAAAACCGCCAGGGCAGGCGCGCGCGGTCATCCATGTCGAATATAGGTTTCATGCCCTGTCAGATACTCCCGATCCACGACTCTATCAAGAGGATTGGACCCGCCGCGCCCCGCCGCGCCCTGGCGATATGAGTATTTTTTGCAAGATGAAGCCCACACCCTTCACCGTGCCGCAAATACTCCGGGGGTGAATTGGCCGAAGGCCAAGGGGGGGCCGCCCCCCCTCACGCACAGGGATCGAGCGCGCCGCAGGCGCTCATCGTGATCGCAGCGCCTCAGTCGGGCGCCAGCATGTAGCCCTCGCCGCGCACCGTCTGAAGATAGCGCGGCTGCTTGGGGTCGGTCTCGATCTTGCGGCGCAGGCGGGTGATCTGCACATCCACCGCGCGCTCCTGCGCCTGTCCCTTGTCGCGCCCCAGGTCCTCGACCAGCTTGGCACGGCTCAGCGGTGTGCGCAGATGCTCCGAGAAAATACGCATCAGCTGCACCTCGGTCGCGGTCAGGCGCACCGGCTCGTTGCCGCGCATCAGCTCCGCGCGCTCGATATCATATCGCACCGGCCCCATCTGCAGCACCTTGGGGACATTCGTCTCGGGCTGGGGCTCGGGCATCCGCCGCAGGATCGCGTTGATCCGCAACAGCAGCTCCTTGGGCTCGAAGGGCTTGGCAAGATAGTCATCCGCCCCCGCCTCCAGCCCGGCGATCCGCTCTTCGGTCTCGCCCCGCGCGGTCAGCAGCAGGATCGGCGTGGCCGATGACTGGCGCAGCGCCCGCGTCAGCGCGACGCCATCCTCGCCCGGCATCATCACGTCCATCACGATCAGGTCGAAATCCAGCCCCGACAGGATCCGCCGCGCATGTGCCGCATCGCGCGCCACAGACACGAGGAAACCATGCCGTATCAGGAACTTGCGCAGCAAGCCCCGGATGCGTTCGTCGTCATCCACGATCAGGAGATGGGGGCTCGGGTCGCTCATGTGTCCTTTTCCCTGATCGCATGATAGCGCCGCCGCATATCCGGGTCCATCATCGCCTCCAGCACCTGCCGGAACCCCGCCACCGCCGCCGGCCCTGCGGCGCGATAGGCCGCCCGCATCCGCGCCCGCTGCGCATCCGACAGCCGCTGCTCCAGCGCCTCGCCCTCCTCGGTCAGGTAAAGGTGGCGCTCGCGCTTGTCGGCATTGCCCACCCGGCTCTCCACCAGCCCGTCCTCGATCAGCGTGCGCAGCACCCGGTTGAGCGACTGCTTCGTCACCCCCAGGATGGCCAGCAGGTTGTTGACCGTGGTGCCGGGGATGCGCGCGATGAAATGCACCGCCCGGTGATGCGCCCGCCCATAGGCCAGCGTCGCGAGGATCCTGTCGGGATCGGCGGTGAACCCGCGATAGGCGAAGAACATCGCCTCGATCCCCTGTCGCAGCTGTTCATCCGTCAGGAACAGCAGGGTCTCTCCGCCTGGGCGTTCGGGCATGTCGTTCCTCCGGTCGCGCAGCATGGGGCGTTCGCCGCCACATTACGTCAGCTTTATTGACATTCCAAGAGCGAACTGGTAGCGAATCGCAGTTTCGACGCAATATTATGTCCACTTCGGACGTTTCGCGCGCAACAAATGGAAATTAATGCCTGCGCAGAAGGAGAAGAACGATGGCTGGCTACGATGACCGCGACGGCAAGATCTGGATGGATGGCACCCTTGTCGACTGGCGCTCGGCCAATGTGCATATCCTCTCCCATGCCCTGCATTACGCCAGCTCCGTCTTCGAGGGCGAGCGCTGCTATGACGGCACCATCTTCCTCTCGCGCAAGCATTCCGAACGCCTGCTGAAATCCGGCGAACTGCTCGACATGGAGATCCCCTACACCGTCGATCAGATCGAAGCCGCCAAACAGGCCGTGCTCGATGCCAACGGGCTGGAAAACGCCTATGTGCGCGTCGTCGCCTTCCGTGGCGCGGGCGAGGACATGGGCGTCGCCTCCGCCCGCAACCCGGTCCGCATGGCCGTGGCCGCCTGGGAATGGGGCAACTACTATGGCGACGCCAAGATGAAGGGCGCCAAGCTCGACATCGCCAAGTGGAAACGCCCCAGCCCCGAGACCATCCCCACCGCCGCCAAGGCGGCCGGCCTCTACATGATCTGCACCATGTCAAAACACGCCGCCGAGGCCAAGGGCTGCTCGGACGCCCTGTTCATGGATTACCGCGGCTACGTGGCCGAGGCGACAGGCGCCAACGTGTTCTTCGTCAAGGACGGCGAGGTCCACACCCCCAACCCTGACGCCATCCTCAACGGCCTCACCCGCCAGACCGTGATAGGCATGCTCGAAGAGCGCGGCATCAAGGTCAACGTGCGCCACATCATGCCCGAGGAACTCGAGGGCTTCGAGCAATGCTGGCTCACCGGCTCCGCCGCCGAAGTCACGCCCGTCGGGCAGATCGGAGACTACACCTTCGAAGTCGGCACCCTGACCCGCGACATCGCCGAAGGCTATGAGAGGCTGGTTCGGGGGAAGTGAGAGGGTTGCCCCCCGGCGGCGCGGTTTGTGGTGTCGGGGGGGGTGACGCGAGGGGCGGAGAGCCGACCTTCGCTGCGTCATGTGCGAATGTTCGAGGCGAGCATAATAGCTGACCTTGAGACACGCCGTGTCGGCCGTTTGGAAGTGATAGTGACGTTCGATTCATGATCGGGTTCAGGCTGAACGGGATAGCAAGGCTACCGATCGCAAAGTCGACTTGACCAGGAACAACGGCACAGGACGTCTAGGGCAAGCAGGTTCGCGGGCGAACGATCTAAGGCCTATTCGCGGACAATTACTTACTCGGAGCCTTGCCGTCGCGCTTCTCAATGGCCTTGACCGCTCCCTCTGGAAGCGAGGCGTAGACCTCTGCGACATGCTTAGGCTCAGATATGGTCTTGTCCACAATGAGGTTAAGGAGCTTGAAGAGCGCCTCCGCTGTCGCCCGGTCGTCGCGCAGGTCGATTTGACCGGGATGCACAGCGCTGTTCCCGATGACGCGGACCGCATCAAGTGCCTGCTGCACTCTTGGGTCGAGCCCGCCCTTCACTAATGCGCCAATGTCGTCGTTGATGTTCTTTCCGGGCTGCCCCAGCTCCCTGCACAGCTTCTGAATCGCAAGGCGGATGAGCGCCGCCGCCCCTCTGGGCGACTGGTCGAGGATCGTGCTTGCCTCGTTATAATCCCGCTGGATGTCGTCCGGCATGTCCGCATTCGCCGCCGGAGCTTCCCCGGTTTGTGGGTAGACAATTGCGTCATGGACCCACACCGCGACCTTATTGCAGCTCGCGCATTTGCTGAACATGACACTGCCCAGAGCAAGGCAGGACTGGCTATTCTCAGTATTGAAAAGCTCGGGAGGATGTCGTTGCGCAAGGGTTGCATCTTTGAAGAACGCGCCCATCGGTAAGTTTCTGGCGAAATGGCGGGCACCTCCCGCGAACCAGTCTTGATGCGCATAGGCCCGGCAGTAGGGACAGTTGAATGCGTTGAGGTCTAGTTCTGGCGGGACATATTTCATTGGCAACTCACAGTTCTAACAATCGGACAGCATAGACGGTGCTGGTAAGTTTGAAAGCCGCATGGACAACTACGGGCCAGACACGAAAAGATTTCTTAAGAACGCCCAAAGAGACCCGGGGAGGGTGGGCTGAAACGCAATTACCAAGCCGATTATGCTCGCTGTTCCTGCAACAAGCTGGAACGTCCGGCTCTCTGCGGCGAAATTGATGAAGGTCCGAAGTCGCCCGCCGTGCATCTCCCACCACGTTGTGTTGGTCTTTAAGGAACGGTCCCGGGCGCGCCCCGCGAGGTTGGCTATCATGTCAACTTTTCGCAACGTAGACTGATGAAGGCCCACAAAGTTCCCCTGCTCGAAAGCCTCTGCTTCGGACGCCCCATTCAGGAAGTCTCGCGGCTGAATCTTGTTCTTGTCGAGCAAGGTCGTAAGCCGGGGGTGTCCCGTGTACCCTACGCCGTAAATGTCGATCAGCAGTCGGGCGAGGTCAAATTTGTTCTCGTCCGGGATGATGAACGCGGGGGTTCCGCCCAGTACTCGGTATCTGTGCTCAATGGCGGCGAAGCCGTAGTTGATGTCCCTCATGTTCCAGTGGAGGTACTTCATCCCTCGGTGCCCGCCGATATGGGCAAAGAAGGCGTCCAGCATCTTCCGCTCTAGGGTATCGTAGTGCGCGGTGATGCCCGCAAGGTCGATGCCGTCCATTTCTGCAACTTGGTGAATTGAAAAGGAGATGGTTTGCCCCGAGTCAAGTTTGCGCACCGCGATTGACGTGATCCTAGGCGAGCGTCCATCGGTCCGGTCATAGAAGCTCTCGCAAGAGTAATGCGTCACCCAGACATTGGCAGCGTCTTCAAAGAGACGATCAATGATTTCCCTCGATGCCTTCTGCCGTTTGGGGTCTGGTGCTGACAAGTTGTGGTAGCCTTCAATACTTGACTTTACGTCTGAGTTATCCGCGCTGCCGACATTCTGACATTCCACGATGCTGCGCAAGGCATGAATGTCCGGTTTGTTGGAACTGCGGCGCGGCACCAGCAACGGCCGTGAATGGCCGGTGTGGGCCGAAACATCCCTCTAGCCCTACACCTCCATCACGGCTGTCGCCCCAATCACTCCCCCCAAAAACCACACCCCGACCCGGCGCAAAAGCACCTGATCGGGGGATTTGTACAGAACGAGGACTAACCCGCCGGATTTCGGTACAGAACAGCCGTACAAAACGGACGATTTGTACTGAATTTTCGGGCGTCAGCCGGGGCTCAGGCCGCGCAGGCGCTCGGAGCGGCGGCGCAGCATTTCGACCGTTGTCAGCAGCATGATCGAGATGATCACCAGCATCGTCGCGACCGCCAGGATGGTCGGCGAGATCTGTTCGCGAAGGCCCGTAAACATCTGCCACGGAAGGGTTTTCTGCCCCGCCGAGCCGACGAACAGGACCACCACCACCTCGTCGAACGAGGTGATGAAGGCGAACAGCCCGCCCGAAATCACCCCCGGCAGGATCAGCGGCATCTGCACCCGGAAAAACGTCGTCACCGGGTTCGCCCCCATATTCGCCGCCGCCCTGGTGAGCGACCGGTCGAACCCGACCAGGGTGGCCGTTACCGTTATGATAACAAAGGGAATTCCGAGCGCGGCATGGGCCAGGACGACACCCCAGTAGGTGCCCTGAAGCCCCAGTCGCGAGTAGAAGAAATACATCCCCGCCGCCGAAATGATCAGCGGCACGATCATCGGCGAAATCAGAATCGTCATGATCGCCCGCCGAAACGGAACATGCTCATCACTCAACCCGATCGCCGCCAGCGTCCCGAAACCCACCGACAACATCGTCGCGACAGGGGCGATGGAAATCGAGTTCCACATCGCTTGCTGCCAGTCGTCATTGGTGAAGAAGTCCTTGTAATGCTTGAGAGAATAGCCCGCGGGATCAAGCCGCAGCATCTCGGGCGTGAAGGTGAAGAAGTTCTCGGCGTTGAAGCTGAGCGGCATCACCACGACGATGGGCGTGATGAGGAAAAAGAAGATCAACCCGCACAGAACCCGGAATGCGAAGTGATAAAACACCTGCTGCGCCGTGGTATAGGGCGGCAGTTTCGCCCGGTAACGCCCCTCGCCCAGCCAGAAGATGAACCACCCGATCAGCCATCCGAACAACAGGCCGATCAGCGCCCCCATCGCCCCGGCCAACAGGTAACCCCCTGTTCCCGCAGCGATAAACGTGACCCATCGCGCGATACGCTCATGCCGGAACACACCCAGCCAGACAAAGGCCAGCGCCGCTGTCAGCACAAATCCGATGGCCAGCCCGAGCAGCGGATTGTCATGCGCCGTGCCCACCAGAAGGCCGGCAAACGCCCCCGCCAGACCCGCCACAGGCGCGGCGAAGGTGATAGGCTTCGGTTCGGTGATGGTGATTGTCATGGCCTTACCCCAGCTTCACGTTGTCGATGCCGACAATCTTGTCATAGGCCCAATACAGGATCAGCACCGCGAACAGCAGGATAGACCCAAGCGCCGCCGCCAGACCCCAGTTGAGCGAACTGGAGATATGATAGGCAATCCGGTTCGAAATGAACGTGCCGGTGGTGCCGCCCACGATCTCGGGCGTGATGTAGTAGCCGATGGCGAGGATGAACACGAGGATCGACCCCGCACCGATCCCCGGAACGGATTGCGGGAAATAGACCCGCCAGAAGGATGTCCAGTTGGTTGCGCCCAGCGATCGGGCCGCACGGACATAGGTCTGCGGGATAGTCGACATCACCGAGTACATGGGCAGGATCATGAAGGGCAGCAGGATATGCGTCATCGCCACGATCGTGCCGAACTGATTGTTGATCATCACGAGCCGCCCGGCATCATTCACTAGCCCGAGCCAGACCAGCGTGTCGTTGATCACGCCTTGTTGCTGCAACATCACCTTCCAGGCCGACGTGCGCACAAGAAGCGAGGTCCAGAAGGGCAGCAGGACCAGGATCATCAGCAGGTTCGCCGAGCGCGACGGCAGCGTCGCGAGCAGGTAGGCGACGGGATACCCCAGCAAGATGCAGCTGCCCATGATCACCAGCGACATGAACAGCGTGCGCTGGAACAACATGATGTAGATCTGTTCGTTTTCGGGGCGTGGGCGGAAACCCTCGGGGGTCTTCTGAAGATCGATCGCGTTCAGGAAATAGCCCGCCGTGAAGGGCGGCGCATACATCTTGATGGTCTTCCAGTTCTCCAGGTTGGCCCAGTCCTCGTTCATGTCGATGAACGCCTGCTTGTAGTCGATCTCGGGCTGGTCGGCCAACCCGGCTTGTGCGGCGCGCAATTCCTCGGCGCCTGCCCCCTGATACCCCGAAAGGTCGGCGCCTGCGCGCAGGTCCTCGATCAGGGCGACCTTGACGGCTTCCCAGGGCTCTTCCTCGGCCACGACATCTTCATCGGCGATGGCGGTGAAGACGGCAAATGCAGTATAGGCGCGCACGGTTCGCGGCAGAAGGTCGGCGATCTCTTGCGACGGGGCAAAACCCACTTCGCCGCCGAAACCGGACTGGTTCAGCTTGGCCAGGCGCTCGCGCTGATCGGCGACAATGTCGGATGCCTTGGGCGCGTCGTCGGGACCGCTCATCATGGTGAACCAGAAGGTCTCGTCGCTCCATGCGTCGTTCAGATCCTCCAGCGCCTCGACCTGGTCTTCTCCAACCTCGTCCACGTTGCGTCCAGAGGTCCGGAACATCGAGGAGATGCCGGCCTGTTCGTAGTTCAAACGCGACCCGAGGCGCGTGTGACGCTTGGATTCGGCGGCGAGGAACATATCGTAAAAGAGCGCCTCGAACGTTTGGTCGCCGGGCAGCGTCTCGCCGGTGCCATCCCAGTCATTCAGGGTCGCAACCGTATTGGGCAGCGTGTTCGAGACGATCTGGTTCTCGACCGAGCGGAACAGCATGTCCGCGATCGGCGCGATGAAAGTTACAAGAACGAAGATCAGCAAGGGCGCGATCAGTGCCAATGCCCGCAGTTTCTGTGCGCGGATGGCGCGCCGCAGGCTGCGTTTGAGTGGCGTCCCATCAGCGGCCAGAACCGGGCCAGTATCGGTGGTATCGCTCATCTTTTCCCCGTCGGAATGTTCTTGTTTTTTGGTGTCGAGAGGGCCGCGAACGGCCCTCTCGCATGGTCAGGTATCGGCGAGACCGATCAGTTGGCCAGCCACGACTGGAACTTGGCGTCCAGATCGTCGCGGTTGTCGGCCCACCACTCGTAGTCGTAGATATGCACGTTGGTCGCGTTGGCCGGATCGGTCGGCATGTGCGGTGCCATGTCGATGCCCAGCTCGGCATGCTGACCAACCAGCGGCGCCGAAGACGCGCGTGCCGGACCATAGGAGATATACGCCGCCTGATCGGCAAGACGCTGAGTGTCGGTCGCGAACGACAGGAAGTCCATGACCCGCGCCAGACGATCTTCGGGCAGACCCGCAGGCACGATCCAGCCGTCAAGGTCGAACGACTGCATGTCCCACATCATGGCGATCGGCTGATCCTGCTCGGCGATGGCCGAGAACAGACGACCGTTGAAGGTCGACCCCATGAACACTTCGCCATCGGCCAGAAGCTGGGGTGTTTCGGCGCCAGCCGACCACCAGACAACCTGGTCCTTGATGGTGTCGAGCTTGGCCAGTGCGCGATCCACACCCTCGTCGGTGCCAAGGACGTCATAGATATCGCCCTTCTCGACGCCATCGCAATAAAGGGCCCATTCCATGTTGTCGATCGGACGCTTCTGCAGCGCGCGCTTGCCCGGATAGGTTTCCAGGTCGAACACGTCGCAAACGCTGCTCGGGGGCTCGGTACCCTCGGGCACCATGTCGGTGCGATAACCGAACGTGGTCGAGTAAACGATCTGCGGCACGAAGCAATCGCTGACGATCAGGTCACCGAAGTCGTCGCTGGCGCTGGTGCCATCGGGCGCGGCGGCCAGCATCTCGTCGTGATCCAGCTCCATCGCCAGACCTTCGTCGCAGAGACGCATTGCGTCGGATGCCACGACATCGACCAGGTCCCAGGTCACGTTGCCGGCTTCGTCCATCGCGCGCAGTTTGGCGACGGCTTCGGCCGAGCTCTCGTCCCATGTGATCGTCACATCAGGATTGTTCGCCAGATAGGGTTCAACATAAGCTTTCTGCTGGCTGTTCTGATAGGCACCGCCCCAGGAGACGAGCGTGAGCGAATTGGCCATGTCCTGCGCATGCGCCGACACAGCGGCAACCGTCAGCGCCGTCGTGGCCAGAAGAGTTGTCGTTAGTTTCATTTCATACTCCCAACATTATTTTCCCGTTTTGAACTTTGGGCTCCGCGTTACGGGCGGGAACGGCGAAGCCTCGGGCTCATCACGCCCCGGTACGGGACGCGAATGCACTTGATCTAGACCGAATCCAGTGCGCGGCAGTCGCGCGGCAGCCAGCCGATCTTGATTTTCTCGCCAGGTTTCAGGCGGCGTTGATCCGCCGAATTCCGGGTCTTGATGATGAAGTCGTCACGGCCAGCCACCCTGAGGCGTGTACGGAACACATCGCCCATGTAGATGAACTCAAGCACCTCGGCATTCAGCGTGTGCGCGTTCTCGCCAAGCTTGGCTGTATCCACCTCGACCCGCTCGGGACGGATCGAAATGGTCGTCCGCTCGCCGGGCTGACTGACATTCACGGGCTTGGCGTCGATCAACTCGCCATCGTCCAGCTCAACGACACAACGCTCGCCCTCGATCTCCTTGACGGTCCCTTCCAGCGTGTTGTTTTCGCCGATGAACTGCGCAACGAAACTGTTTTCGGGGCTTTCATAAAGCTCGTCCGGCGGCGCAAGTTGCTGGATGCGGCCATCGTCGAACACGGCGACGCGGTCTGACATCGTCAGCGCTTCGGTCTGGTCATGGGTGACATACACCGTGGTGATCCCCAACTCATGCGCCAGGTTGGTGATCTCGAACTGCATGTGTTCGCGCAGCTGCTTGTCGAGCGCGCCAAGCGGCTCGTCCATCAGGACCAGCTCCGGCTCGAACACGAGCGCACGGGCCAGGGCGATCCGCTGCTGCTGACCCCCCGAAAGCTGCGCAGGCCGACGTCCGCCGAAATCGCCCATCTGCACCATGTCCAGCGCACGTTTGACCTTGGCCTCGCGATCGGCCTTGCCGATCTTGCGCACCTCCAGAGGGAAGGACAGGTTTTCGGCCACCGTCATATGCGGGAACAGCGCGTAATTCTGGAATACCATACCGATGCCGCGCTTGTGCGGTGGGATGTTGTTGATCTGGCGCCCATTGAGCTTGATCTCGCCGTGGGTCGCTGTCTCGAACCCGGCCAACATCATCAGGCAGGTGGTCTTGCCGGAACCCGACGGCCCGAGCATCGTCAGAAACTCGCCCTTCGGCATCGATAGATTGAGGTCTTTGACGACTAGGGTCTCGCCGTCATAACTCTTCTGCACGCGTTCGAATGCAACGAACGCATCATTGTTCGCAGTGTCCGCCAATTGTGGCTCCCTGTCTTTGTTACCCATGGATTATTTCCACGTTTGAGACGGAACTAAACCGCCAATAGTCCCCTGTTGCAAGCAGAATTCCCGCAAATCCGTAGATTATGCTGCGCTCAAGGAACATTGCGCAGTCAAAACGTGCAATTCGGGAAAAATGGGTAGTTCTGTCAGGGGAAAAGGACCATGGCTGACAGACTCAGCCATGGCCTTGTGTTGCTTGACCCAACGTCAGCCGAGCACTTTTTTAACCGCCGCGGCAGTTTTTGCAACAACCTCGTCCGCCTCCTGGCGAGTCAGGCAGAAGGGCGGCGCAAAGCCCAGGATGTCACCTTGGGGCATGGCACGCCCGATCACGCCATCGGCACCCAGGGCGCTAGCGACCTGCGGGCCAATCTTGTCTGCGGCATCAAAGAAGGTGCGGCTGTCCTTGTCCTTCACGAACTCGACGGCACAAAGCATCCCCTCGCCACGGACCTCACCGACATTCGGATGATCGCCCAAAGCCTCGGTCATGGTCTTGTTGAGGTAGCCGCCCACATCGCGGTTGTTGGAAATCAGGTCCAACTCGTCCAGCAGCTTGAGGTTCGCAACCCCCGCCGCCGCGCCGATCGGATGCGCCGAGTAGGTCCAGCCATGGCCGATCGCGCCGTTCTCGTCGGTGCCCTGCTCAAGAACCTTCCACATCTTCTCGCCCACGATCGAACCCGACAGGGGCGCATAAGCACTCGTCAGACCCTTGGCGATGGTGATCAGGTCGGGCTTGAGTCCGTAGTGATCCGAACCGAACATGCTGCCCAGACGGCCAAAGCCGGTCACGACCTCGTCGGCGATCAGCAGGATGTCGTGCTTCTTCAGAACCTTCTGGATCGCGTCCCAATAGCCTGCGGGCGGCGGCACGATACCACCCGTGCCCAGAACCGGCTCACCGATGAAGGCAGCAATGGTATCTGCGCCTTCGCGTTCGATCAGGGCTTCGAGAGAGTCGGCGCAATGCTGCACGAACTGCTCTTCGCTCTGATCCAGGTTGTCTCGGCGATAGTAATAGGGCGCCTCGGTATGGATCACCTGCGACAGCGGCAGATCGAACTTCTTGTGGAACAGTTCCAGCCCGGTCAGCGAGCCGGTCATCAGCCCCGAACCATGGTAGCCGCGCCAGCGCGAGATGATCTTCTTCTTCTCGGGGCGGCCAAGGATGTTGTTGTAATACCAGATCAGCTTGACGTTGGTTTCGTTGGCATCCGAACCCGACAGGCCGAAATAGACCTTCGACATCCCCTTGGGCGCGCGGTCCATGATCATCTTGGAGAGGGTGATGCTGGCCTCGGTGCCGTGGCCGACATAAGCGTGATAATAGGCCAGTTCCTTGGCCTGCTCGGCGATCGCGTCGGCGATATCCTGGCGGCCATAGCCCACGTTCACGCAGTATAGCCCGGCAAAGGCATCCAGCAGTTTGTTGCCGTCCCGGTCCTCGATATGACAATTCGTGCCGCCGGTGATGATCCGATTCGGGGCCTCACCGCGGGCGAACTGCGCCAGATGCGTCGAGGGATGGAAGAAATTCTCGCGGTCCCATTGATCGAGTTGGTCGTTCTTCAGCATGGTCTTTCCTTTCGCTTGTTCCTTGGCCCGGCCGGTTCAGCGGCTCGAAGCCGGCATCTGTCACTTCGCCTGCCCGCTCATGCCCAATCGCGGCAGACGTATTTCACTTCCATGAACTCTTCCATGCCCCTGCGCGCGCCTTCGCGACCCAGACCGGATTGCTTGACCCCGCCAAAGGGGATCGGCGCGCCGGTGACCTTGGTGCGGTTGACCGCGACCATGCCGAACTGCAGCGCGCGCGTCACGCGGTAGATCCGGCGCGGGTCATGGCTGTGCAGATAGGCGACAAGCCCGAACTCGGTGGCATTGGCGCGCGCGACGACCTCGTCCTCGGTATCAAAGGGCGTGATCGCCGCGACCGGGCCGAAGGTTTCATCGCTCATGATCGCCGCCTCGTCTGGCACATCGGTCAGCACGGTTGGCTGGTAGAACAGCGGACCCAGATCGTCGCGCTTGCCCCCGCATGCCAGCTTCGCGCCCTTGGCCAAGGCGTCGGCCACATGCTCTTCCTGCTTCTGCACTGCCTTTTCGTTCATCAGGGGGCCGATATCGGGGTCGTCCATGCCGATCCCGAGGCTGAGCTTCTGTGTCGCCTCGGTGAAGCGGCGGCAGAAGGTGTCGTAAACCGCGCGCTCCACGTAAATCCGGTTCGCGCCCAGACAGTCCTGACCAGAAGTGGCGAACTTGGCCTTGATGGTCTCGTCGATGGCGGTGTCCATATCGGTGTTCTTGAACACGATCACCGGGGCATGACCACCCAGTTCCATCACCAGCCGCTTCACCGTATCGGCGGATTGCCGATAGAGCAGCCTGCCGATATCCGTCGAACCGGTGAATGACAAAGCACGCACGCGCGCATCCTCCGTCCAGGGCTCGACGATGGTCGATGCGCGGCCCGTCAGCACGTTGAACACACCCGCCGGAATGCCCGCGCGCTCGGCCAGTTCGGCCAGCGCCAGCGCGGAGTAGGGTGTTTCGCTCGAGGGATGCGCAACCACCGTGCAGCCGGCCGCCATCGCCGCCGCCGCCTTGCGGGTCAGCATCGCCGCCGGAAAGTTCCAAGGCGTGATCAGCGCCGCCACGCCGACCGGCTCCAGCCACAGCTCGACTTCCGCGTCGGGCAGATGGCTGGTGACACCCTCAATGTTCGGGCGCTTGGCTTCTTCTGCGTAATACTCGACAAAGCTGGCCGCATAATCGATCTCGCCAAGCGCCTCCGACAGAGGCTTTCCCTGTTCCAGCACCATGATGCGGGCCAGATCATTCTTGTTCTCGATCATCAGGTCGAACCAGCGCCGCAACATCGCCGAGCGGTCCTGCGGTAGGGTCATCGACCAGCCGGAAAAGGCCGCATGCGCGCCATCCACCGCCAGCCGCGCCTGATCCGCCGACAGGCTGGCCACATCGCCGAGCGTCACACCGTCCGCCGGGTTGGTGACGGCAACGGTCGCGCCATCGTCTCCGGCAGTCCACTTGCCGTTCACATATGAAAAATTCCGCACCAGGCGCGCATCGTTCACGCCATTGCGGGTCCAGATCGCTGAATCAGACATGCAAATCCTCCTTTCGCGGAAGAATATCCGTTCAGCAACATGCTTTGGGGCTAAACTCAGGCGCAATCGCAGACGATTCTTCTGCAATCGCGCAAGGTGGCAGAGGATTCACCCCAAAAGCATCTCAAGCGGCGGAAGCGAAGGGGATTTCACCGGCTTGGTCACAATATAGGTGAAGTAGCGCGCCAGGCCGATGCGCGCCTCGAGCATCTCGTCGATCAGGCGCTGATAGGCATCGATATCGGTGGTCACGATCTGCAACAGGTAGTCGAACCCGCCCCCCAGAGCCCAGCAGGCGGTGATCTCGTCGAAATGCTGCACGCTGTCCTCGAAGGCGCGAAAACTGGCCGGGGTATGATCGGCCAGCTCCGCCGCCACGAACACCGTGACATGCGCGCCCAGTTTCTTGAGGTTGATGCGCGCGCCGTAGCCATCAATAAACCCGGCCTGTTCCAGCTTCTTGAGCCGCTCCCAGCAAGGGCTTGCCGAGAGGCCCACCCGCGTCGCCAGTTCCGCCTTGGTGATGCGACCCTCCTGCGACAACACGCGAAGGATCTGCAAATCGCGCGCATCGAGCTTCATGCGCGGATCACCGTGCCAGCGGCGCTGTCGCCAAGCAGCGCGAAAACATGGCTGGCAATGGCCGTATCCTGCGCACCCGTGCCGGTAAGATCGGCGATCGTGACATCCTCCGCGCCGCGCCGCCCCGGCGCATCGCCCCGGATCACCTGACCCAGCTCTGCCGGGATGCCCGCATCCCACAGGCCCGCCGCCCGTGCGCTGCGCAACTCACCCAGCATCTCGGTCTGGCTGACTCGGTCGGCGACATAGAGATCGGCCTGCGCCAGTGCCTTGGGGTCAATCTCGTTTTTGCCTTCCTGATCCGATCCCATCGCTGTGATATGCAGACCGGGATGCAGCCACTCGGCCTTGAGCACCGGTTCGCGCGCAGGCGTGGTGGTGACGACAAGCTGGCTTTGCGCGACCAGATCGTCGGGCGCGGCAACGGCCTTGGCCTCGATCCCCAGACTTGTGGCAAGGTCTTCGGCACAAGCCTGCGCCTTGGCCTGATCGCGCCCCCAGACCAGCAACCGCTTGAACGGCCGCACCAGATGCGCCGCCTGCATCTGCAGGCGCGCCTGAACACCGGTGCCGATGACGCCCGCCGTCTCGACCTCGGCGGGTGCCAGATGCCGCGCGGCGACGGCCCCGGCGGCGGCAGTGCGGATATCGGTCAGATAGCCATTGTCCAGAAACAGTGCCTGCACCAACCCGGTCTTGGACGAGAACAGGATCATCAACCCGTTGAGCGAAGGCAGGCCCAGTTTGGGATTGTCAAAAAAGCCGGGGCTGACCTTGATCGCGAACCCGTCAAAGCCGGGAATATACGCGGTTTTCACATCCACCTCACCATTGGCGGCGGGAAGGTCCATCGACATGATCGGCGGCATCACCACATCCCCCCCGGCCAGCGCCGTGAAGGCCTGCTCGATCACGTTGACCGTTTCGATATCAAGCGCCACGGCATCGCGCAGATCGGCCTCGGTCAGGATCCTGATATCATGCGGCATAGGGTTTCCCTTTCACGGTGATGTCGCCCAGTTGCACATGCTGCCCGGTGACGACACGGGTAAATGTGGGCATGTCCAGATTGCGACCGGTGACGATGGTGGCCGTAGGTCCATCGAGCTTGATCCGGCCACTCAGCACGGCCGCCATGCCGACGACACAGGCGCCTTCGGCGACGATCCGGTCCTCGTAATAAAGCACCTGCATCGCGTGGTAAATCTCGTCTTCCGAGACCAGCACGATCTCGTCCAGAAGATCGCGGCAGAGAGGAAAGCTCAGGCGGTTTTCCATCCCGATCCCGCCACCCAGCGAATCCGCCAGCGAGGGAATTTCCTCGACCTCGACGGGTTTGCCCGCGCGGATGCTTTCATACATCGCCGCGCCGCGATCCATCGAGATGCCGATCAGGCGGATCTGCGGGTTGATCGCCTTGGCCGCGAGCGCCACGCCTGCGGCCAGCCCGCCACCCGACAGCGGCACTAGCAGCGTGGTGATGTCGGGGCGCGCCGACAGAATCTCAAGCCCGATCGTGCCTTGCCCTGCGATCACCAGCGGGTCGTCGAATGGCGAGATTTCAAAGAGGCCCTCTTCGCGGGCAAGGCGCCGGGATTCGGCCTGCGCGTCATCCTGGCTGCGGCCCGCGATGTGCACCTCGCCACCCAAGGCCCGGATGCCATCGACCTTGGCCTGCGGCACAAGCTCGGACATGCAGATCACAGCACGTATCCCGCGCTGCCCGGCGGCATAGGCGACACCGCGCCCGTGATTGCCCGTGGAGCAGCAGGTCACGCCCCTTGCCTCGGTCACGCCCGCCACCGCGTTGAGCGCCCCGCGCAGCTTGAACGCGCCGATCGGTTGCATGTTTTCCAGCTTGAGCAGAAAGTCAGCCCCCGAGCGCGCGCTCATGAATGGGGACGGCACCAGCGGCGTGCCGTCGGCGACCCCGCGGATCACCTTGGCCGCTGAATAGATGTCGGCGAGGGTCAGTTGCATGTCGAACTCCGGGTCGCTGAAACCAGCTTTGCGCCGGGGGAGCGTAGCGTCAACTGCGCGACACGTAATTTCCCAAAAACGACATTTCATGCCGTTTTCCTTGGGGCAAGCCCGCCCACTGCGCAGTAAGGCGCAAGAGTGTCCTCTAGATTCAGGTATGACGATGATCCAGAAATACCTCCCATTTTCCGATGCAGAGTTCCAGCGCCGGCTGGCTAAAACCCGCCACGCAATGGAAAAGGCCGGGCTCGATGCGATGTTCGTGACGGACCCTTCCAACCAGAACTGGCTGACAGGTTACGACGGCTGGTCCTTCTATGTGCATCAGGGTGTCATCGTCCTTCCCGACGCCGATCCGATCTGGTGGGGTCGCAATCAGGACGCCAATGGCGGGCTGCGCACCGTCTGGATGACCGATGACCGCGTGATCGGCTATCCCGACAACTACGTGCAGTCCACCGATCGCCACCCGATGCAGGATCTGTCCGAACGCCTGAAAGGCATGGGGCTGGATAGTGCCCGCATCGGTGTCGAGATGGACAATTACTATTTCTCGGCCAAGGCCTTCACCGTCATGCAGACCGAGATGCCGAACGCCACGCTGGTGGACGCCACCGCGCTGGTGAACTGGCAGCGAGCGATCAAGTCGGACGAGGAACTGGCCTTTATCCGCAAGGCGGCCGCGATCTCGGAAAAGATCGTGGACGGGTTGCTGGAACGGGTCGAACCGGGCGTACCCAAGAACGAGGTCGTCGCCGAAATCTTCCGCGACGGTATCCGTGGCACCGATGGCAACTGGGGCGACTACCCGGCCATCGTGCCGCTACTGCCCTCGGGGTCTGACGCCGCCGCACCGCACCTGACATGGGATGGCCGCGATTTCGCCGAGGGCGAGGCGACCTTCTTCGAGATTTCCGGATGCTACCGGCGTTACCATGCGCCCCTGTGCCGAACGCTGTTCCTTGGCAAGCCTCCGCAATTCCTGCTGGATGCCGAAAGGGCGTTGGTCGAGGGGCTGGAAGCGGGTCTTGACGCTGCGCGGGCGGGCAATCGTGCCTGTGACATCGCCAATGCGCTGGCCGCGCCGCTGGAACGTGCCGGGATCGAGCGGGGCGCGCGCTGTGGCTATCCCATCGGGCTCAGCTATCCGCCCGATTGGGGCGAGCGCACCATCAGCCTGCGGGCCGAGGATGAAACCGTCCTTGAACCGGGGATGACGTTCCATTTCATGCCTGGTCTGTGGATGTCGGATTGGGGTCTCGAGATCACCGAATCGATCCTGATCAAGGAGAATGGCGCGGCGGAGACATTCTGCAATCGTCCGCGAAAGATGTTCATCAAGGACTGAATACGAGGCGGATTCGGCCTGTCGGTTCCGCGTCGGTATCGCATCGGTATCGCGTCGGTCTTTCTTGCGGTGGCTGCGCCTGTCGCAAGTGCCGCCGCTGGGGCGGTGACAATCCTGCCGGGGCTTGCTAAAGGCTGGTGCAGGGTCGCCACGATGGAGCCGATTTTGAAGGTCACGGAAACGAAACTGCCCGGCGTGCTGCTGATCGAGCCGCGCCGCTTTGGCGACAACAGGGGTTTCTTCTCGGAGAGCTGGAACCGCAAGACCCTGTTGGAACACGGCGTCGATTTTGACTTCGTACAGGACAATCACTCGGTCTCGGCGGCGGTCGACACGGTGCGGGGGCTGCATTTCCAATCCCCGCCCCATGCACAGGCCAAGCTGGTGCGCTGTGGGCGCGGGCGGCTGTTCGATGTCGCGGTCGATGCGCGCAAGGGCAGTCCGACCTATGGCCAATGGGTCGGCTATGATCTGACCTTCGAGAACGGCCTGCAACTGCTGATCCCGGAGGGTTTCCTGCACGGTTTCGCAACCCGCGAACCCGACACCGAGATCATCTACAAGTGCTCGGATTACTATGCGCCCGAATGCGATGGCGCGGTGCGCTTTGACGATCCCGATATCGGGATCGACTGGGGCCTCTCCGGCGCGCCGGTCCTGTCGGACAAGGACGCCGCCGCACAGCTGTTCGCGGAGTTCGACAGCCCCTTCACATACGGAGACACGCCATGAAGATCCTTGTGACCGGCGGCGCGGGGTTCATCGGCTCTGCAGTCGTGCGCCTTGCGGTGGAACGCGGGCATGAGGTGGTGAACCTTGATGCGCTGACCTATGCGGGGCGGCTTGAGAACGTGGCCGCCGTGGCCGACAGCCCGCTCTACAGCTTTGAACATGCCGATATCCGCGACCGCGCCGCGCTGGCGCGAATCTTTGCGGCGCATGATCCAGATGCAGTCATGCACCTGGCCGCCGAAAGCCATGTCGACCGCTCGATCGACGGGCCGGGCGATTTCATCGACACAAACATCATCGGCACCTACAACATGCTGGAGGCCGCCCGCGCCCAATGGACCGCCACGGGCCGTCCACCCGGATTCCGCTTTCACCATATCTCGACCGACGAGGTCTATGGCTCGCTCGGCGATACGGGGCTGTTCACCGAAGAAACCCCCTATGACCCCCGCAGCCCCTATTCCGCCTCAAAGGCATCGTCGGACCACCTGGTGCGCGCCTGGTTCCACACCTACGGGCTGCCGGTGGTGCTGACCAACTGCTCAAACAATTACGGCCCCTATCATTTTCCCGAGAAGCTGATTCCCAAGGTCATCCTGAATGCCCTGCACGGCAAGGAAATCCCCGTCTATGGCGAGGGCCTGAATGTGCGTGACTGGCTGTTTGTCGAGGACCATGCCGACGCGCTGTTGCTGGCGGTGGAAAAGGGGCGGCCGGGGCGCAGCTATAACGTGGGCGGCCACAACGAGCGGCGCAATATCGACCTCGTGCATGCGATCTGCGATTGCCTCGATGAAAAGCGCCCGCGCGAAACCGGCTCTTATCGCGATCTGATCCGGTTTGTCACCGACCGCCCCGGCCATGATGCGCGCTATGCCATCGACCCCGACCGCATCACGGACGAGCTGGGCTGGAAACCCTCGGTGACGGTGGAACAGGGTCTGGAAAAGACCGTGCAATGGTATCTCGACAACCCGGAATGGTGGGAACCCCTGCTTGAGATCGAGGGCGTCGGAACACGGGTGGGCACGGCATGAGCCTGCTTGTTTTCGGCAAGACCGGACAGGTCGCCACCGAGCTGGCAAAGCGCGCGCCGGGTGCCGTGTTTCTGGACCGGGACGAGGCCGATCTGAGTGATCCCGCCGCATGCGAAAAGGCGATCCGCGCCCATGCGCCAAGCGCCGTCATCAACGCCGCGGCCTATACCGCCGTGGACCGCGCCGAAGAGGAAGAGGCGCTTGCCCATCAGGTCAATGCCATCGCCCCTGCGGCCATGGCCCATGCCTGCGCCGAGATGGGAATCGCGCTGGTGCATATCTCGACCGATTACGTCTTTGACGGAAGCGGCACCGCGCCGCACAGCCCGACAGACCCTGTTTCACCGCAAAACGTCTATGGGCGCAGCAAGCTGGCGGGCGAAGAGGCCATCACGCAGGCGGGTGGCACCCATGCGATCCTGCGCACGAGCTGGGTTTTTTCGGCGCATGGCGGCAATTTCGTTAAGACCATGCTGCGCCTTTCCGAAAGCCGCGATGCGCTCAATATCGTCGATGACCAGATCGGCGGGCCGACTGCAGCGGCAGATATCGCCGCCGCCTGCCTTGCCATTGCGGAACAGTTGCAGGCGGACCCGGCCAAAAGCGGCATCTATCATTTCTCAGGGGCGCCCGACGCCAGCTGGAAGGACTTTGCCGAAGCGATCTTCGACATGGCCGCGCGCCCTGTCACGGTCAGCGGCATTCCGACATCGGACTACCCGACCCCGGCCAGGCGCCCGCTTAATTCGAGACTGGATTGCGCCGAAACAGAGACTGTTTTCGGCATCAAGCGCCCCGACTGGCGCGCGGGCCTCAAGGCCGTTCTGAACGATTTGGGAGTGTTGAGCGCATGACACAACGCAAAGGTATCATTCTTGCCGGTGGCTCGGGTACCCGCCTGTACCCGATCACCATGGGCATCTCGAAGCAGCTTTTGCCGATCTATGACAAGCCGATGATCTATTATCCGCTGTCGGTGCTGATGCTGGCGGGGATCCGCGAGATCGCGATGATCACCACCCCGCAGGATCAGGACCAGTTCAAGCGGATGCTGGGCGATGGCAGCCAATGGGGGCTGTCACTGACCTATATCGTGCAGGAATCGCCCGACGGGCTGGCGCAGGCCTATATCCTGGCCGAGGATTTCCTGAACGGCGCGTCTTCGGCGATGGTGCTGGGGGACAACATCTTTTTCGGGCATGGTCTGTCGGCGCTTCTGGCCGAGGCCGACAAGCAGGAAAGCGGCGGCACGGTGTTCGGCTATCACGTCGCCGATCCCGAGCGCTACGGCGTGGTCAGTTTCGATTCCGAAGGACGGGCGCAGCAGATCATCGAGAAGCCCGATGTGCCGCCGTCGAATTATGCGGTCACGGGGCTCTATTTCCTCGATGGCGACGCACCCCGGCTGGCGCGCGATGTGAAACCGTCGGAGCGCGGGGAGCTTGAGATCACCACATTGCTCGAGATGTATCTGCATGCCGGCAAGCTGGATGTGCAGCGCATGGGGCGGGGTTACGCCTGGCTGGACACCGGCACCCATGCCAGCCTTCTGGATGCGGGCAATTTCGTACGGACCCTAACCCAGAGGCAGGGGCTTCAGACCGGCTGCCTTGACGAGATCGCGCATGACATGGGCTGGATCAGTGATGAAAACCTGGCCGAGCGCGCCCGGATGTTCGCCAAGAACGATTATGGCCGTTACCTGAAAAGCCGCCTCTGACAAAGGCGGCTTTCCGGGGCATTCACATCAGCTGGCGGCGACCATCAGGCCTTCGTCGCTGAGCCGCGCATGGGCCTGATCCAGCGCCGCACCGGCGCGCGCGATCAATGTGTCGATCTCTTCATGGGTGATGACCAGCGGCGGCGAGATCACCATGCGGTCGCCGACATGGCGCATCACCAGGTTGTTGGCGAAACAGGCCTCGCGGCAGATCAGCCCGGCCGTGCCGGGGTCGGCGGCAAAGGCGGCGCGGTTCGCCTTGTCGGGCGACAGCGCGATCGAGCCCATCATGCCCGCGATCCGTGCCTCGCCCACCAGCGGATGATCGGCCAGGGTTTCCCATTTCTTCTTGAGGTAAGGCGCGGTGTCGGATGCGACGCGATCGACGATGCCCTCTTCCTGAAGGATACGCAGGTTTTCCAGCGCCACGGCGCAGGCGACGGGATGCCCCGAATAGGTATAGCCATGGGCAAACTCGCAGCCATTGATGACCTCGGCCACCTCGTCGCAGACCAGCGAGCCGCCAATCGGGGCGTAGCCCGAGCTGAGCCCCTTGGCGATGGTCATGACATGCGGCTTGATGCCGAAACTTTCCGAGCCGAACCAGGTGCCGGTGCGTCCGAAGCCGCAGATCACCTCGTCGGCGATCAGCAGGATCTCGTATTTGTCGCAGATGCGCTGAATCTCGGGCCAGTAGGTCTCGGGCGGGATGATCACGCCGCCCGCGCCCTGCACCGGCTCGCCGATAAAGGCGGCGACGCGGTCTTCGCCCAGTTCCAGTATTGCGTCTTCCAGCTCGCGGGCACGGGCCAGGCCGAATTCCTCGGGGGTCATGTCGCCGCCTTCGCCATACCAGTGAGGCTGGTTGATGTGATGCACGTCGGGGATCGGCAGGCCGCCCTGCGCATGCATCGCCGACATGCCGCCAAGGCTGGCGCTGCCGACGCTGGAGCCGTGATAGGCGTTCTTGCGGCTGATGATGACCTTTTTGGTAGGCTTGCCTTTCTGTGCCCAGTAGGTGCGAACCAGGCGGATATTGGTGTCATTCGCCTCGGAACCGGACCCGGCATAGAAGACGTGGTTGAGGTCATGAGGCGTCAGTTCCGCCAGCTTGTCGGCCAGCGCGATGGCCGGGACATGAGTCGTCTGGAAGAAGGTGTTGTAATAGGGCAGTTCCTTCATCTGGCGTGCGGCGGCCTCGGCCAGCTCGTCCCGGCCATAGCCGATATTGACGCACCAGAGCCCCGCCATCGCATCCAGGATCTCATGACCCTCGCTGTCGGTCAGGGTGACGCCCTTCGCACGGGTGATGATACGCGCGCCCTTGGCCGCCAGCTCGTCGCCCTGGGTGAAGGGATGCATGTGATGCGCCGCATCCAGCGCCTGCAATTGCGCCGTGGGCATGTGATTCGTGATCAGCGTCATGACGGGACCTTTCGCAATGAGATACCGGGCGCGCCGGCGCGCGCCGCTCTTGTGGCAAGAATATGATCAAATTATCCGCTGTCAATCGAATCAGCGCGACGCCCCCGGCGCGCCCAGAGATTGGCGCACCTGCTCCATTCCCTGGATTACATCCTCGCGGATCGCCCGCGCCGCGGTCTCGGCATCGCCAGCGCGCATGGCATTCAGAAGATCCTTGTGCTTGTCCGGCAGGTTCTGGGTGCCAAGCCTGCCGCAGACCACGCGCAGCGATGGGCCAAAGCGCAGCCACAGCCCATCGGCCATATCCGCCAGGATCGGGGCATCGGCCAATTCGTAGATTCGTTGATGAAAACGGTAATTCAGCTCGAGATATCCGCGCAGGTCGCCCCGGCGAATCGCCTCGTCGAGGGCGGCATCCATCGCTGTCAGGTCATCCAGGTCACACGCATTGGCCCGTTCGGTGGCGCGTTGGCTGAGATGAGGATCAAGCCATTGCCGCGCAACGATTAATTCGCTGATATTATCGGCGCTCAGCAACGGTACGCAGACCCGGCGGTTGCCCTGGAATTCCAGTGCGCCCTCGCTGATAAGACGGCGAATCGCCTCGCGCACCGGGGTCATCCCGGCGCCGAGCCGGTCCGTCAGCCCCTGGATCGTCACCGCCTGCCCCGGTGCAAGATCACCGAACAGCACAAGGTCGCGCAACTGACGATAAATGAGCTCATGCGCGGGCAGCCGCCCCTTTTCAGGGGCGGAAGTGGTCATTTTAACGGCAGCCTTGTTCATGTTTCGGGCCTCCAGCCACCTCATCGACACAACCGACCTTGCGAGTTTAACGGCTGCGTGGAAACATTGCTATATTGCCATGCGCGGAAAATTTTGATCAAATCCGCTACCAAGGCTGCGACAAAGCGCCGAACCAACGGGAGACCATGATGCGAAAGCTGATTCTGACCACCACCGCGACTCTGGCCTTGAGCGCGCTCAGCGCCACGGCGCAGGAAGTGCGCGTCTACAACTGGTCCGACTATATCGATGAGGACCTGATTACAGAGTTCGAGCAAGAGACCGGGCTGAAGCTGGTCTATGACGTGTTCGACAGCAACGAGGTTCTGGAGACCAAGATGCTGGCGGGCGGCTCCGGCTACGATGTCGTCGTTCCCTCGGGCACTTTCCTGCAACGTCAGATTTCCGCCGGGGCCTTTCAGAAGCTGGACCCGTCGAAACTGCCGAATCTGGACAACATGTGGGACGTGGTCGAGCAGCGCACGGCGCAATACGACCCCGATAACGCCTATTCGATCAACTATATGTGGGGCACCACCGGGATCGGTGTGAATGTCGGCCAGGTCAAGGAGCTGCTGGGCGAGGACGCCCCTATCGACAGCTGGGAGCTGGTTTTCAACCCCGAGAACATGGACAAGCTGGCCGAGTGCGGTGTGCACTTCCTCGATGCGCCCGCCGAGATGATCCCGGCGGCGCTGAAATATATCGGCGAGGACCCCAATAGCCACGACCCCGATGTGATCGCCAAGGTCGAAGAGGTCTATGCCCCGGTCCGCGACAGCATTCAGAAATTCCACAGCTCGGAATACATCAACGCGCTGGCCAATGGCGACATCTGCGTCGCGGTCGGCTGGTCGGGTGATATCCTGCAAGCGCGCGACCGCGCGGTCGAGGCCGAGAACGGCGTCGAGATCGCCTATAACGCGCCCAAGGAAGGCGCGCAGATGTGGTTCGACCAGATGGCGATTCCCATCGATGCGCCCAACCCCGATGGCGCGCATACCTTCCTGAACTTCATCATGGATGCCGAGAACATGGCGGCGGCGTCGAACTACGTCTATTACGCCAACGGCAACAAGGCCTCGCAGGAATACCTGGTCGAGGACGTGATCGGCGACCCGGCGATCTATCCTTCGGAGGAGGCGATGAACAACCTGTTCACCACGACGCCCTATCCGGCCAAGGTCCAGCGCGTCGTGACGCGCCTGTGGACCAAGATCAAATCGGGCACCTGACGCCCGCACGGCCCGCGCGACCCGATCGCGCGGGCCTTTTCATTCCGACAGGTGGGACAGGCATGGGCCAGACCGTATTCGAGCCGTGGAACGACCCGAACGAAAAACCGCTGATCCAGTTCAAGGGCGTCACCAAGCGCTTTGGCGAATTCACCGCCATCGACAACCAGACCTTCGACATTTTCGCGCGTGAGTTCTTTGCGCTGCTCGGCCCGTCGGGCTGCGGCAAGACCACGATGATGCGGATGCTGGCCGGGTTCGAGACCCCGACCGAGGGCACGATCCTTCTGGCCGGACAGGATATCGCGCCGATCCCGCCCAACAAACGGGCGGTGAACATGATGTTCCAGTCCTATGCGCTGTTCCCGCACCTTTCGGTCTGGGACAATATCGCCTTCGGGCTCAAGCGCGACGGCCTGGCAAAAGACGCCATCGGCGACCGCGTCGCCGAAATGCTGAAACTCACCCGGCTCGAGAAATTCGCGCGCCGCAAACCGCACCAGATTTCGGGCGGCCAGCGGCAGCGCGTGGCGCTGGCGCGCAGCCTTGCCAAGGCGCCCAAACTGCTGCTTCTGGATGAACCTTTGGGCGCGCTTGACGCCAAGCTGCGCCAGGATACCCAGTTCGAGCTGATGGACATCCAGGAAAAGACCGGCACCACCTTCGTGATCGTGACCCACGATCAGGAAGAGGCGATGACCGTCGCCAGCCGTGTCGCGGTGATGGATCACGGCCGGATTGTGCAGGCCGACACCCCGGCGCGCATCTACGAGAACCCCAATTCGGTCTATGTCGCTGATTTCATCGGTGATGTGACGATCATCGAAGGCACCGCGAAACGCTCGGGTGACGGCTATGAGATCAGCTTCGCCGAAGGCCAGCCCGCGCTTTATGCGGTGTCGGATGTGCAGCTGACGCAAGGCCAGCGCTGTTACCTGGCGATCCGGCCCGAAAAAGTCTCTATTACGGCGGAAAAGCCCGAGAACCTGCGCAACGCGCTCAAGGGCAAGATCCTGGATATCGCCTATCTGGGGAACCTTTCGACCTATCATGTCGAGCTGCCCACAGGACAGATCGTCAAGGCCCAGACCGCCAATACCCGCCGCCTGTCGCGCCGCGCCCTCACCTGGGAGGACGAGGTGTGGCTAGGCTGGACCGACACCGCAGCCGTCCTGCTGGAGCAATAGACGATGCGGCGCGCGGCACTCATCCTCACCCCGTATCTGTGGCTGCTGGCGCTGTTCCTGGTGCCGTTCATCATCGTTCTGAAGATCAGCCTCAGCGATACCGCGCTGGCGATCCCACCCTATACGCCAACGCTTGATTTCGGCGCGGGCTGGCAGGGGATCAAGGATTTTGTCGGCGCGCTGGATTTCGAGAATTTCACCTTCCTGACCACTGACGATCTTTACTGGAAAGCCTATCTTTCGTCGGTCAGGATCGCCTTGATCGCCACGACGCTCACGCTGCTGGTCGGCTATCCCATCGCCTATGGCATGGCCCGCGCACCTGAACACTGGCGCGCGACGCTGATGCTGCTGGTGATCCTGCCGTTCTGGACCAGCTTCCTCATTCGGGTCTATTCCTGGATGGGGATCCTTTCGGGCGAGGGGTATCTCAACCAGTTCCTGCTCTGGATAGGGTTGATTTCCGAGCCGCTGACAATCCTCAACACGCCCGTCGCGGTCTATATCGGTATCGTATATACCTATCTGCCCTTCATGATCCTGCCGGTCTATGCCGCGCTCGAGCGGATGGACGGGTCGCTTCTGGAGGCGGCCGAGGATCTGGGCTGTTCGCGGCTCACCGCCTTCTGGCTGATCACCATTCCGCTCAGCAAGAACGGCATCATCGCGGGCTGTTTCCTCGTCTTCATCCCGACAATCGGCGAATTCGTCATCCCCTCGCTTCTTGGCGGGTCGCAGACGCTGATGATCGGCAAGGTCCTGTGGGAGGAGTTCTTCAACAACCGTGACTGGCCGGTAGCCTCGGCGGTGGCAGTGATCCTGCTGTTGATCCTCATCATCCCGATCATCCTGTTCCAACGCAACGAACAGAAGCAACGCGAGGCAGACGGATGAGGCGCCTTACCTGGTTCAATGTCACTTCGCTGACGCTCGGCTTCGCCTTCCTTTACCTGCCGATGGTGCTTCTGATCGTCTACAGCTTCAACGAATCCAAGCTGGTCACGGTCTGGGCCGGGTTCTCGACCAAATGGTATGGCACCCTGCTGAGCAACGATGCCTTCCTGGACGCCGCATGGGTCACGGTGCAGGTGGCCTTCGTCAGTTCCTCTATTGCGACGGTGCTGGGGACAATGGCGGCCTATGTCATGGTGCGCGGCGGGCGATTCTTGGGGCGCACGCTGTTTTCCGGCATGATCTATGCGCCGCTGGTGATGCCCGAGGTGATCACCGGTCTGTCGCTGTTGCTGCTCTTCATCGGGATCGGGCTGGATCGCGGGATATTCACCATCATCCTGGCGCATACGACATTCTCGATGTGCTATGTCTCGGTGGTCGTGTCGTCCCGGCTGGTCAGCTTTGACCGCTCGCTGGAAGAGGCGGCGCTGGACCTTGGCTGCTCGCCGATGCAGGCGTTCCGGCTGGTCACGCTGCCGATCATCGCCCCGGCGGTCATCTCTGGCTGGCTTCTGGCGTTCACACTGTCGCTTGACGACCTGGTGATCGCGTCCTTCACCGCCGGACCCTCGGCCACCACATTGCCGATCAAGATCTGGTCATCGATCCGGCTGGGCGTCAGCCCCGAGATCAACGCGCTTTCGACCATCCTGATCGCGGTCGTCTCGGTCGGGGTCATCACCGCATCGATCATCACCAAGCGCTCGGCCTTGCGCCAGCAGGCTGAGGAACGCGCCGCCGAACGCCTATGAAACGGATATTTCCCGAACATACCTATGGTGCCGCCCCGCGCGAAAGCTGCTATTGGGCCGATACAGTGACGAATCCGGCCCTTCCGGCCGCCCAAGGGCCGCTTGCCTGCGATGTCGCCGTGATTGGCGGGGGCTTTACCGGCCTGTCCGCAGCACTGCATCTGGCCGAAGCGGGCGCAGACGTGGCTCTGCTCGAGGCCGAAACCCCGGGCTGGGGCGCATCGGGGCGCAATGGCGGCTTTTGCTGTCTCGGCGGTTTCGGCGCGCCCGACAACGTGATCGCCAAGATGCATGGCGACGCAGCACGCCAGGAAGCGCGACGCAGCGAAATGGCTGCCGTCGCCACTGTCGAATCGCTCATCGAGCGACACGCGCTGGAGGTGGAGCGGCATTCGCGCGGCGAGTCGATCATGGGCTTCACCGCGAAGTCCCTGATCGGTTTCGAGGCCGAATCCCGCCGCGTCGAAGCCGACCTGGGCGTCACCCCCGAGATCACGCCACCTGAACAACTCGCCGAAATGGGCATGACCGGCCCGTTCCACTGCGCCATGACCATTCCGGTCGGTTTCGCGCTGAACCCGGCGAAATATGCATTGGGGCTGGCCCGCGCCGCGCAGGATGCCGGGGCGCGCATCTTTGCCGACAGCGCGGTCAGGCGGATCGACCAGGGCAACGGCTTTACCTTGCATACCGACGCTGCACAGATCACCGCAAAGCGCCTGATCGTGGCGACCAACGGCTATTCGTCAGACGATCTTCCCGACTGGATGCGCGCGCGCTACCTGCCCGCGCAATCCAACGTGCTCGTCACCCGCACCCTTTCAGACGAGGAGATCGCCGAACAGGGCTGGACGACCAACCAAATGGCCTATGACGAACGGTTCTTTCTTCACTATTTCCGCCTGATGCCCAATCGCCGCTTCCTGTTCGGTATGCGCGGCGGGCTGTTCAGCTCGGCGGCGGCCGATGCCGGAATGCACCGCACGATCCGCAGCCATTTCGAGCGCATGTTCCCCGCCTGGGCGCATGTCGACACGCCCTATAGCTGGAATGGGCTCTTGAGCCTGTCGCGCGACATGACCCCGTATGCCGGGCCGATCCCCGAGATGCCCGGCGCCTTTACCGCGCTCAGCTATCAGGGCAACGGGGTGGCGATGGCCAGCCATGCGGGCGCGATCCTGGCCGATCTGGCACAGGACAGGCAGCCGCAGGCCGACTGGCCCGGGATCATGCGCAAACCGCCCCGGCGCTTTCCGCTGGGCCGGTTCCGGCGCGCATGGCTCTGGCCGCCCTATGCGGTGGCAAAGATCATGGGCGACTGAAAACAGGCTCTAAACCTGCGGCGTCCGCGCCGATCTGGCACGCCCGCGTTTCAGCCCCAGATGCCGTTCGCGCAGGATGATGATCAGTCCCGCCACGATCACGAGCGCCGCGCCAATCAGCATCTGCATGGTCGGCACCTCGCTGAAAACGAAATACCCGATCAGCAGCGCAAACAGCATCGAGGCATAATCGAACGGCGCCACCACACTGGCATCCGCGAAGCGATATGCCGATGTCATGAAGATCTGCGCCGATCCGCCCAGAAGCCCGGCAAGGATCAACAAGAGTATCTCGGTGCCGCCCGGAATGACCCAACCGAAGGGGATCGTCAGCAGCGACAGAAGGGTCGAGGTCAGCGAGAAATAGAACACGATCGCGCTGGTCTGTTCGGTCGCCACCATCTTGCGGATATAGATATGCGCGAGCGCAGCGCATGTCGCACCGAGCAGCACCATCACCGCGCCGACCGCCTGCACGGTCTCGACGGTTTCGCCGGCCAGCGCACTCAGCCTTGGCGAGAGCACCACCAGCACCCCGACCAGCCCCAGGGCCACCGCGCCGAAGCGGAACACGCCGACGCGCTCGTCAAGGAACATGGCGGCGAACACCACCGTCAGGAGCGGCGCGGCATAGCCGAGCGCCGTCACCTCGGGCAGCGGCAAAAGGCCAAGCCCCCCGAACATAAGCCCCATCGCTGCCGTGCCGACGAAACCGCGCCAGAAATGGCCCATCGGCGATGCGACCCTGAGCCCGGTTTGCAGATCGCCCCGCAGGGCGAGCCAGCCCAGGATCACCGGGATGGCGAAAAAGGAGCGGAAGAACACCGCCTGTCCGGGCGGAACATGGTCGGATGTCGCCTTGATCAGCGCCGACATGATGACGAACAGAATGACGGAAATCAGTTTCAGGGCGATGCCCTTGAATGGGCTCATGGGCGCGACTCCTTGCCGCTTATCCATGCGACGCGACGCGCCCAAGGTCAATCGCCACCCGCACGGACCCGCGCATGGCGCGCCGTAGCGGAGCGCATATCAGGCTCTGTTACAGCCTGATATGCCTGTTTTCATCAGCCGGTTTTCTTTGGCGCACTGTGTTTCAGCACCCAGTCCGGGCGCGGGAAATGGCAGGTATAGCCATTGGGAAACCGCCTCAGGTAATCCTGATGTTCGGGTTCGGCCTCCCAGAAATCGCCGACCGGCTCGATCTCGGTCACGACCTTGCCGGGCCAGTTTCCCGAGGCTTCCACATCCGCGATGGTGCGCTCCGCCTCGTGTTTCTGATCTTCGTCGACGTAATAGATCGCCGAGCGATAGCTCATCCCGAGATCATTGCCCTGCTGGTTGGGCGTGGTCGGATCGTGGATCTGAAAGAAGAATTCCAGAAGATCGCGAAAGGTGATTCGCGCCGGATCGAAGATGATCTCGATCCCTTCGGCATGGGTGCCGTGGTTGCGATAGGTGGCGTTCGGCACATCGCCGCCGGTATATCCGACGCGCGTGCTGATCACCCCGTCGAGCTTGCGGATCAAATCCTGCATGCCCCAGAAACAGCCTCCGGCCAGAACTGCGCGTTCCGTCATGTCACGTCCTCCACTTGGTCCAGGTAATCGCCATAGCCTTCGGCCTCCATGTCGTCGCGATGGATGAACCTCAGGCTTGCCGAGTTGATGCAATAGCGCAAGCCGCCTCGATCCATCGGACCGTCGGGAAACACATGCCCCAGATGGCTGTCGCCGTGGGTGCTGCGCACTTCGACGCGCTCCATGCCATGGCTGCTGTCGCGCAGTTCATTGATATGGGCGGGCTCGATGGGCTTGGTGAAACTGGGCCAGCCGCAGCCTGACTCGTATTTGTCGCCGGATGCGAAAAGCGGCTCGCCCGATACCACGTCCACATAGATGCCCGGCTCCTTGTTCTGGAGGTATTTGCCGGTGCCGGGACGTTCGGTGCCGTTTTCCTGCGTCACCCAATAGCTTTCCGGCTCCAGCGCGGCGATCGCGTCAGGGTTTCTTTCATATTTGGCCATTGATGCGCTCCATTCTCCTGTGCCTGACAAGATGGGGCAAATCGCTGCGGATAAAAGGGTTGTGCGGTTTTGAGGGGCTCAAAGCGCGATTCGCGGACGGCCGGAGGCTTCGACAGTGATTTCGGCCTCGAGAAACACCTCTCGCCCCTCGGCCTCGGCGCTGCGCAACTGGCGGCTGGTCTCGATATGGATATCCTCGGCACCCGCTGCGATCGCGTGGCTGCGTGCCTCGGCCTCAAGCGCGGACTGAAGCGCCGCCATCGCGGCCTCCGGGGTTGGGTAATCCTCGGGTCCGGTTTCAAGGTGAACCCGGTATTTGCCCTGATCGGGCGACGTGACCGTGCCGCTGCGCCGGATCGTGACGCGCCCGACCACGGCACCGATGGCATTGGCGACACCGGCATGCTCCGGCAGGATCATCCTGCATCCCAGCCGCTCGCCCACGGCGGGATAATAGCTGGCGGCGGAGGCGCCCAGCCCGACAACCGGCACGTTCAACCCGGTCTCGAGCCGCACCAGCCCGCGATGCCCGGAAAGCCCCTTCTGCATCAGCACATGGCGCGCCAGCTCTTCGGGGGGCAGTCCGAAATCGTCATGCTCTTCGGCAAAAGCAGTCTCTAACAAGGCGAAACTGGTCTGATATGTCAGACGATCAACAATCATCTGCGCAAGGATCAGCGGGTTGGGCGACAGCATGTTCCCATCCCCCAGGCGCTTGCGCCCGATCAATGCCAGCGCCTTTTGCGCGGCCTCTGCGTCCCAGCTGTCAAGCTGGCCCAGAACATGGCTCGCATCCGAAGGCGTTACCCCTGAAAGCTGCACAAACCCGCGCGCCAGCAGCCGCCGCAGCGACTGACCGTCAAGCCGCGTGCGCAGCACAGCGCCAAGCGGCCTCACATCCGCGCCGATCCTGTCCAGCAACTCGGCTTCGCGGCCGGAAAGGGCGTCGGTCTCGCCGCCGCGCACCGCGCGAACGAAACGGGCGTCATGCTCGCCCGGCACCGTGCGGCGCAACTGGTCGTCGAGCGCATCATGCACCACCTTGGGCGCCTGCCATGCCATGAGGCTGACCGGAATGAGCCGCTGCGGCCCCAGCACAAGACCGCCTTTCAGCCCTTCGTCAAGGATATGCACCTCGCTGTCGCCGCCCAGGCCGGTGGTGCGCATCGCAACCGCCTCGACCATCGTGCGCCAAGGGCCGACCCGTGCGCCGGCCGGGTCGATCAGCGGCTTGCCATCGCGCAGCACAGCCACATCGGTGGTAGTGCCGCCGATATCAGACACCAGAGCATGATCCGCACCCGTCAGCCAGCGCGCGCCGACGATACTGGCGGCGGGGCCGCTCAGGATGGTCTCGATGGGCTTTTCGCGCGCCTGCCGGGCCGAGATCAGCGCGCCGTCACCGCGCACCACCATCATCGACGCGGTGATGCCGTGCGCACGCAACGTGCCTTCGGCCCGCTCGATCAGCCGTGCGATCATCCCGATCAGGCGCGCATTGAGCAGCGCGGTCAGCGCCCGTTTCGGCCCGTTGAGCCGCGCCGACAGGTGATGCGAACAGGAAACCGGCCGCCCGGTGACTTGCCGGATAATCTCGGCGGCGCGCAGCTCATGCGCCGGGTTGCGGGTGGCGAACTGCGACGCCACGGCAAAGGCGGACGCGCCTGAAACAGTCTCTAACCATGCGCAAAGCGCGGATTCATCCAAGGGGGCGGCTTCGACCCCGGCATGGCTGTGGCCCCCCGCCAGAACCAAGGCCGGATCGCCCGAAAGCGCCTCGTTCAGACCGTGCGCCGCCAGATCGCCCTCGCCAAACCCGATATAGACAAGACCGGCGCGCGCGCCCTGACCTTCGACCAGAGCATTTGTTGCGAGCGTGGTCGAAAGCGACGCCAGCCCGATCTGCTCAGGTGCGGCCCCGCTTTGCGCCAGCACTTCGGCAATCGCCGCACCGATCCCCTCGGCCAGGTCGTGGCGGGTGGTCAGCGCCTTGGCCTGCGCGATGATCTCGCTTTCATCATGCCGGATCAGAACCGCATCCGTATAGGTTCCGCCCGTATCCACACCCAGCAACAACGCCATCCGCCTGCCCCTTGCCTGTCTCAATGGCGGTTTAGCGGGTTTTCCCGCTCAATCCATCCCGTTTGCGTCATGCGCCAGTCGCATCGCAGCCCACCGGGCCGCATCGGCGACGGTTTCGTCGGGATCGTCGCGCAAACCCTGCGCCACATCGCGCAGCGCCGGATCGCCCGAATTGCCGATGGCATAAAGGACATTGCGCACAAAGCGATCGCGCCCGATCCGCTTGATCGGCGAGCCCGAGAACATCGCGCGAAACCCGGCATCGTCAAGCGCCGCCAGATCGGCCAGCTTCGGCGCCTCGAGATCATCGCGCGCGTGATAGCGCACCTCGCTTGCCTCTTGCGCGAACTTGTTCCAGGGACAGACGGCAAGGCAATCGTCGCATCCATAGATCCTGTTGCCCATCAACGGGCGCAATTCGGGATCGACCGGGCCTTTGTGTTCGATGGTCAGATACGAAATGCAGCGCCGCGCATCGAGCTGATAGGGCGCCGGAAATGCATCGGTCGGGCAGACGTCAAGACAGGCCCGGCACGACCCGCAATGATCGGTCTCGGCCATGTCGGCTTCGAGGTCGAGCGTGGTAAAGACCGATCCGATAAAGAACCAGCTTCCCAGATCGCGGCTGACCAGGTTCGTATGCTTGCCCTGCCAGCCAAGGCCCGCGGCCTGCCCCAGCGGCTTTTCCGGCACCGGCGCGGTATCCACGAAAACCTTCACCTCGCCCCCGGCCTCGGCGATCAGCCAACGTGCCAGCCGCTTGAGCCGCTTCTTGACGATATCGTGGTAATCCTTGTTTCGGGCATAAACAGAGACTGTTCCGACATCCACTTGCGCCAGTGTCGCGCGCGGATCGCTGTCCGGCGTATAGCTTTCGCCCAGCACGATCACCGAGCGCGCCTCGGGCCACAAGACCGACGGATCGCCGCGCCAATGGCTGCGCTCGGCCAGCCAGCCCATCTGCCCGTGATACCCCTTGTCCAGAAACGCCTGAAGGCGGGGCGGCACATGGCGCACGTCCCAAGGCCGGCAGATCCGCGCCATGTCGAACCCTTCGGCGCGGGCCTGAGCGATCAGTTTGTCCTTCAGCATATCCATGACCGTAACGCGCGGGGCGCGGGGCCAATACCCCCGGCTTCAGAAATCGAGGTCGGCATAATGCGCAGGCGGCGGGAAGCCCGGCACCTGATCGGCCAGGATGCCGCGAAACGCCGGGCGCGACTTGATCTTCGCATACCAGTCCTTGACCGTTTCGCTGCGTGTCCAGTCGACATCGCTGATGTAATCAAGCGCGCTGAAATGCGCGGCGGCGGCGAAATCGGCCAGCGTCATCGCATCGCCCGCCAGCCAGCGGCGCCGGTCCAGCAGCCAGGTCATGTAATCGAGGTGATACTTGATCGCCTTGGCGCCCGCCTTGACATTGGTGCTGTCGGGAAAGCCGAGACCCATGACCTTCTTGTTGACCCGCTCGTAAAGCAATTTCGACGTGACTTCGGAATGGAACTTGTCATCGAACCAGGAAACCAGCCGCCGCACCTCGTAACGTGCTTCGGGGGATTTGGGCATCAGCACCGGGTCGGGGTATTTCTCTTCGATATATTCACAGATCGCGCTGCTTTCGGCCATCGTCAGAGCATCCAGCTTGAGCACCGGCACCTTGCCCGCCGGATTGCGCCGAAGGAAATCGGGGTCTTTTTCCCAGTAGCGTTCCTCGATCAACTCGCATTCGATCTTCTTCTCCGCCAGGCTCAGCCGGACCTTGCGGCAGAACGGCGAAAGAGGAACGTGATAGAGTTTGGCCATGTCTCGATCATACCTGTTCGGGTTCGCAATACCCCTCCATGCCGTGAATGAGTGGGGTTTTCAATCCTCGAAACAATCCGCGCGCCCGTCTCGGTCGATCGTTGCCGCCCCGTCCATGATCCCCGCCGCCCTCTTGCGCAGCCAGGCATCCGGGCGCGAGGCGGACCGTCCCTTGGGATCGGGCAGAACCGCCGCCAGCCGCGCGGCCTGCACCGCGCTCAGCTCGGATGGGGCAACGCCGAAATAGTGCCGCGCGGCCGCAGCCACGCCAAACACGCCCTCGTCGAATTCAGCCACGTTCAGATACACCTCGATGACGCGTCGCTTGGGCCACATGATCTCGACCAGGGGCGTGATCGCGGCCTCCAGCGCCTTTCGCAGCCAGCTGCGCCCATGCCAGAGATAGACGTTCTTCACCACCTGCTGGCTGAGGGTCGATGCGCCACGGTTGCTGCCCGCCTCGATCGCGGTGCGGATCGCCTGCATGTCGAAACCCCAGTGAAGGCAGAAATTCGCATCCTCTGCCGCCACGACCGAGCGCGCCATTTCCGGCGCTACCGCGTCGATCGGCACCCAGAGATGGTCGATCCCGCCCAGCCGACGTGCCTCTTGTCCCATGTAGAAACTGCGTGGCGGGTCGATTTCGCGATGCGCCGCAACCGTGCCGATCACGATCAGCCCGGCAATCAGGGCCAGCCTGGTCCCCGAACGCCAAAGCCGCCGCACGGGTCGAAAACCCGATACGCCTCCGCGCGATGCTCTTGTCGATCTGCTCTTTGCCATCCTTCCAGCTATAGACAGGACCGCTACCCCCGGTAAAGTGAAACGCCGCACGCCTTGCGGGGAAACCACGTGCTCAGGGTCCTTCGGCAAGGATGCGGATCGCGGGCTGAAGGTGATAAAGCGACGAGGCCGGCATGACGGAGGAGATCACCTTGCCGCGCGCATCGCACCTGTCGAACCAGCCACCCGGCACGGCCTTGTCCAAGTAATCCCGCGCGATCCGCGACATGATCTGCTCGGGCGTATCACGCAGGTCGAGGGTATGACCGCGCTGGCGCATCACCGCTGCGGCGCGCAGATATTCCAGCTGCGGCCACAACCTTCGGGTGGCAACCCGCGGATCCGCGCGATCAGGCAGGAACCCCGATTCTGTCCTGTGTCTTTGGACGGCGGCAAACAGGCGTTCGGGCACGGATCCGGGCGAGCGCCCCGTGACCTGCTGATATCGGTGCAGAAGGTAGATCCATTCGGCCATATGACCCGGCTCGACCGATTGCCGCGCCCCTGTCAGGGGTTGGAGTCCCGCATCGTAGTGCTCCAGTATCCGCCCGTCCTTCTGCAGGAACAGGGTCGAAAACAGGTCGTGACATTCCTCCGCGATCCCGAGGAACCGCGGCGCGCCGGTGATATGGTAAAGCTCGGTCGCGGCCTCGAAGAGATGCATATGGGGGTTCTGCCGACGCGGCAGCGCCTGGTCCATCGTCTCGAACCAGCCGCAGCCCGCCTTCAATACACCAAGCGCCGCCTCGAGCCGGGGCAGGTCGTCCGCGCGCAGGCGTCCCTGCGCTAGCAGCGTCGAAGCCGCCAGAAGCATGAACGCCAGATCATAGAGATCATGCGGCGCATGGCGGATGTTCAGGTGGCTGTCGAAAACCGCGGCGAGCCTGCCGCTCTGCGCGCAGAATCCGTGGTCCATTGCATAGCGGAACTGGCGTTCGCCCAGCTCGACCAGGGTGGGCCGACCACTCCCCACGAAACAATAGGCCTGACGCGCCAGCACCCTCAGCCTGCGGTCGCTGTCGAAGAGCGGTTTGCCGGCGTGATCCAGCGCCTCCCAGACGATGCCGGTTGCCGGGTCGACCCCGCGGCCCGACCAGAGCGGATAGGCCGCCTCCTCAAGCCATTGGATGTAATTCGCGGCCACCCCCGAGATCAGCATTGCCTGCCTCTCATCTTGTCAAGATAGCCCGCCCAGCCGCGCAGATGGCGCAACGCACGCAGCATCCGGATGTCGTAGAACCCGCTGCGCAGCGCCCAGTCCGTCGGTGCCTTTCGAGGCGTTGCCGCACAGACCGCCCCATCGCGCTGCGGCGCCAGTGGCAACAGATCGTCAAGCATCGTCTGGTTGCTTGCGCGCCACAGGCTGACATCGCCACGCTGCATCAACGCCTCGAGAATCGCGCGGTCGAGATCGGGGGCATGCAGGCGTTCATCCGTTCCCCGGTGGCCAAGATCCTGCCCCATCAGCGCGCGGCATTGCGGACCCGGTCGATAGATATAGCGCTGCCCCCCGCCATACATATCGAACCCGGCCAGAACGATCCGGTTAACCCCCATCCCATGCGCCATCAGCACCGCATATGTGCCTGTCATCGGCTTGCGGTCATAGCGCGCCATAAGGCTGCGCACCGCCCGCTCGATATGTGCATCGCGATAGTTCATGGGCCGGAACAGAGACTTGAATCGCCGTCGCCCAGCACGGATCACCGCCGGGTTATGGCTGGTCCAGGCAGCAAGTTCGTAATCCTTCCTGCATCGCCAAAGCGTCTCGAACATGAAAGGCGCAACGCGCGGATCGCCCGCCATCACCGCCATGTCCACCCTGCGCCCAAGGAAATACTGCGGCTCGAAAAAGAAGTTGTTGGTGCGAAACACCATGTCCCCGGACAGCACGCGCCCGGACGCGATCCTTGCCAGCGAGGGGCCATTCCCGCCAACGACCGCGATGCGCCCTTTCATTGCGCGGCCTTCGCTGCCAGAAGCGCATCCGCCATCGCGCGCAGCGCACCCGCACCGCCCGGCTGCGGCAGGATCCAGTCGGCGATCGCCAGGATGTCGGGGTGGCTGTCACTGGGACAGGCCGACAGCCCCGCCGCCATCATCGCGGCCTTGTCGTTCACGTCATTGCCGACATAAAGCAGCGCGCTGCGTTCAAGCCCCTGATCGGCCAGCCACGTTTCAAGAGCCCCCGGCTTGTCATCCACACCTTGGAGCACCGGCAGCTTCAGCTTGTCGGCACGGCGCGACACCACGGGGTTGCGTTCCTTGGAGAGGATCATCATCCGCCACGATCCCGCCTCTCGCAGCATCGACAGGCCCAACCCGTCCCCGCGCGACACGCGCACGCTTTCGATGCCGTGCTCGTCGATGCTGGCATGATTGTCGGTATGCACACCGTCGAAATCCATCACGATTGCGCGCACCTGCCTCAGTCGGCTGGCCTCGATTCCCGTTCCGCGCCGTTGCCGTGCAATCGCGTTGCACAGCGCCAGATCGGCCTCGCTGTCGATCTCGACCGGGGGATGATCCAGCGGGCAAAGCGCGACCTTGCCACAGAAGCGATGGCCGGTTTTCGCGAAGGCCTCGGCATCGACGCAATAGATCGCGCCGCTTTCGCGGAATGACGGCGCAAGATCCTGACGGCGCTGGCGGGGCGCGTCATGGGCGTGATTGGTGCCGATGCCGAATCCCTGTGCATCGCGCTGCCACAGAAACGAATGATCCTCGATCACCGAAAGCGCGCATGCCGCGCCCTGGTCTTGCATTGCGACGAGGCACGCCTCGATATCGGCACCGGTGGTGAAGGGCGAGGTGCATTGCAGGAAGACCAGACGCTTCAGCCCCGGCATGTCCCGACGCAGGATGGGCAGCGCATGCAACCAGCCGGATTCGGAGCTGGCACGATCCCCGGCAAGTTCGCGTGGCCGATCAATGACATGCGCCCCGTGTCGTCGCGCCTCTGCCGCGATATCGGAATCGTCCGTGGACACATGGACACTGCCCACAGATGGCGCATCCACCGCCGCCCGCACCGCGCGCGCGACAAGCGAGAGCCCGTCGATACGTCTCAGGTTCTTGCCGACCACCCCTTTCGAGCCGCCACGCGCCAGCACGATGCATGCGGTTGGCAGTTGCGCAGCAGTGGGAAACGCCGTGTTCATGATACCTTACCCAAGCGGCCCACGGCCGCAAACCATTGAACGAACCTGATCACATCATGCTCCGCATTAGGCAGACTCAATACAATTTACAAGAGAGTGCGATAGATTTATAAATCCTTTACGTTGCGTGACCTGAGTTGATTAATGATCAAGAATCTTAAGAATTCGTTTCTGGGCCGAAGGATCCATCGCCTTTCGCGAGACCCGCTGTTCGGCGCGCCGCTGCGCGCCCTCGCCAGGCTCTTGCGTCATGACGGGGCGAACCCGGCCTATTGGTCTCGCGCCAACCGGCACCACAACCGCGCCCAAAGGGCAGCGCTTGCCCGCTTCGAGGCGGATACCGGCAACCAATCATGACCAGACGCGCCCCTCGTATCCTGCTCCTGTTTTCGGACGATTCGACCCTGATCTTCGCCACGAGGATGCGCAGTTTGCTGCGCGACGCCGACGCCCCGGCCGAGATCGTCATGGGCGCTTACCTCCCCGAGACGGCGCTGTCGGATCGCCAGCTTCGCCAGTTCATTCCCGATGGCCGCTACGAGATTCTCGACAAACCCGCCCTGGCCGAGGCGCTGATGGGTGGGCGCTACGCCGCCATCGTGACCAGCCGTGTCTACGGCCATCTGGACTTTCTGCTCTCCAAGGCGCTCAACCGCCAGAAGGCGGGCCGCGCCCGTGTCATCGCCTTTCTCGGCGGGCTCGATTTCTTTCCCCATCGCGGGATGCGCAACCGGCGCAACTGCGATGCGGTCTACCTGTTTCCGCGCAGCACCTGCGACAGGTTCCGCAACACCGAGGTCCGCCCGGCAACCCCCGAGCTCGCGGCATGGCCGCATGTCGGCTTCGGTCACCCGGCCTTCCTCTATCCGCACAAGACCCCGGCGGCCTCCCTGCCAGAAACGGGCGACATCTATTTCTTCACACAGGCGCTCAGCCCATCGACCGCGCGCGCGCGTCTGCACATGCTCAGGGTGATGGCGGCCATCGCGCGGCGCAATCCGGACCGCACGGTCTGGATCAAGCTGCGTCACCTGCCTGACGAGAACACGCGCCACCTGCACCGCGAAAGGCATGACTATCCCTCGCTTGCAGAACAAGTTCCCGACCTGCCCGCAAACCTCAAACTGACGGCCTGCACGATGGACCAAGCGATGCGCAACGCTGCGCTGGGGATCACCTGCACCTCGACCGCGGCGATCGACCTGCTCCGTGAAGGGGTGCCCACGATCATCCACCTCGATTACCTGGACCGCGCGCTCGACCCCCTGGTGGCGCCGATGCAGCGCCTGTTCGAGCACAGCAACCTGATCCGGCCGCTGGAAGATCTGCTGCACCTGCGCTTTGCGCCCCCGGATCCCGGCTGGCTCTCGCGGATGTTCTGCCCTCCCGATCTGGGCGCCGATGTCCTGCGTGTCCTAGACACGCTCAATGCACCGGCCAGGCGGCAAACGGCCCCGCGCCGCAAGAAAACTCCGGCGGCAATGCAACTTTAACACGTTTCTATATTGGATTGCTCGCGCTTAGATGATACGACGCGCCTGTTACTGATTGCTGCGGGTAAGACATGTTCGACAACAAACGCATCCTCGTGACCGGCGGCACCGGGTCCTTCGGCAATCGCTTCATCTCGACGATCCTGAATGACTATTCTCCATCGGCGGTCGTGGTCTACAGCCGCGATGAGCTGAAGCAATTTGAAATGCAGCAACGCTTCCCCGACGAATCCCGCCTGCGCTACTTCATCGGCGACGTGCGTGATGCCCAGCGCATGACCGAAGCGATGGAAAAGGTCGATTTTGTTGTTCACGCGGCGGCGCTCAAACAGGTGCCCGCAGCGGAATACAACCCGATCGAATGCATCCGCACCAATATCACCGGCGCCGAAAACGTCATCCGCGCTGCCATCGCCCAAGGCGTCGAGAAAGTTGTCGCCCTGTCCACCGACAAGGCCGCGAAACCGATTAACCTCTATGGCGCGACCAAGCTGGTCTCGGACAAGCTGTTCGTTTCCGCCAACAACACGGTCGGCGAACACCGCACCCGCTTCGCCGTGGTTCGGTATGGCAATGTGGTCGGCTCTCGCGGGTCGGTCATCCCGTTCTTTTACCGGATGATCGACTCGGGCGCCAATTTCCTGCCCATCACCGATGACCGCATGACCCGCTTCTGGATCACGCTGGATCAGGGTGTGGATTTCGTGATCAAGGCGTTCGAGCGCATGTGGGGTGGCGAAATCTTCGTGCCACGCATCCCCAGCACCCGGATCACCGACCTTGCACAGGCAATGGCGCCCGATATCGAACAGCGCGTCGTCGGCATCCGCCCCGGTGAGAAACTGCATGAGGTCATGTGCCCCGAAGAGGACGCGCATCAGACCGTCCAGTTTCAGGATTTCTTCTCGATCACCCCGACCATCAAGTTCAACAATGCCGGGGTCGATTTCGCGACCACCCGTCTGGGTGAAACCGGCGCGGCGGTCGAGCCGGAGTTTGAATACAACTCCGGCAACAACCCGGTGTTCCTGAACCAGCGGGAGATCGTCGCCCTGCTGAATGAAACAGGGTTCGGGCGGTGATACCCTATGGGCGCCAGTCGATCAGCGACAAGGATGTCGCCGCGGTGGTTGATGTCCTGCGCTCGGATTTCCTGACGCAGGGACCGACGGTGCCGCGCTTTGAACAGGCCCTGCGTGCCGCATGCAAGGCGCCCCATGCCATCGCCGTCAACAGCGCCACCTCGGCGCTGCACATCGCCTGCCTCGCGCTGGGGCTCGGCCCCGGCAAACGGCTCTGGACCTCTCCCAACAGCTTCGTTGCCTCGGCCAATGCCGGCAGGCTTTGCGGCGCGGATGTGGATTTCGTGGATATCAACCCGGATACCCTCAATATGAGTACGACGCAGCTCAGCGACCGCCTTGAACAGGCGCGGCGCGACGATACGTTGCCCCATATCGTCATGCCGGTGCATTTCGGCGGCCAATCCTGCGACATGCGCTCCATCCACGCCCTGTCCGACGAATACGGCTTTCGCGTGATCGAAGACGCTTCGCATGCAATCGGCGCAATCTACGATGGCGCGCCGGTCGGCGATTGCCGCTACTCGGACGCCTGCGTGTTCTCGTTTCACCCGGTCAAGATCATCACCACCGGCGAAGGCGGCGCCGTCACCACGCGCGATCCCGCGCTGGCGAACCGGCTTGGCATGCTGCGCAGCCACGGGGTCATACGCGACGCGGGCCAAATGACCCATGACAGCGACGGCCCCTGGTATTACCAGCAGATCGACCTGGGGCTGAACTATCGCATGACAGACCTTCAGGCCGCGCTGGGCGCCAGCCAGATCGCGCGCCTCGACCGCTTCGTCAAGCAACGTCACGACCTGGCCGCGCGCTACGACGAGGCATTCGAACAGCTGCCCTTGCGCCGCCAGAGGCGCGACGCCGCGAACCGCTCTGGGCTTCATCTCTACCCCGTGCAGCTCGACCCGGCGCTGCCCGACCGCGCCGCGCTGCGCCTGCGCCTCTTTGACATGCTGCGCAAGGATGGGATCGGCGTGAATGTCCACTACATCCCGATCCATACACAGCCCTATTACCGCGCGCTCGGCTTCAACGACGGGCACTGCCCCGAGGCGGAATCCTATTATCAGGGCGCGCTGTCGCTTCCGCTGCATCCGCAACTCACCAGAACCGAGCAATCCCACGTCATTCTCAGCCTGCGCAACGGCCTCAGGACACTCGGCTTGTCCTAGGGTGGGCGCATCCGGCCAACACAGGCACAGAGGTGCATCATGGCAATCGCAGTCATTCCAGCCAGAGCAGGATCAAGGCGCGTTCCACAGAAGAACATTGCCGATATCTGCGGCCGCCCGATGATCGCCTGGACCATTTCCAACGCGCTGGCCTCCCATGCCTTCGACGCGGTCGTGGTCAGCACCGATTGCCCCGGGATCGCCGAAATCGCAGAATCCGCCGGCGCCCATGTGCCGGGCCTGCGCGCGCCGGATCTCTCGGATGATCACACCCCGCTCGATGCGGTGATGCGCGATTTCACCAAGGCCGCCGATCCGCGTCATGACTGGATCTGCATGATCTACGCCACCGCGCTCCTGCTTGAGCCCGCGACCCTCGCGCGCGCCGCACAGCTCGCTGCGCAGGCGGCGCAAGACGACGATTTCGTGCTGTCGCTCCTTCCCTACCCACATCCCCCGCAACGCGCAGTCGCGCTCGAAGACGGCATCGTCCGCATGATCACCCCCGAACATGCCCGCACCCGCACACAGGATCTGCCGCGCCGCCTGCATGATGCCGCGCAATTCGTGTTCGGGCGCCGCCGCGCCTGGCTTGACGGCCAGACCGTCTGGAACAGCCGCACCCGCGGCATCGCGCTGTCCCCGGCCGAAGCCATCGACATAGACCTGCCCGCCGATCTCGAGATCGCCCGCGCGCTGATGGCCCGCCGCATCGCATCAAGGGAGCCCGCGACATGAGCCTCGATCAGACCCTCGAACGCTTCACGCTTAGGATCGCGGTTGATAGCGACAAGGAGGATATCCGGCGCTGGCGCAACCAGCCGCATGTGCGCGCCTCGATGATCCACCAGGACGAGATATCACCGGAAACCCACGCAGAGTGGTGGGACCGCGCCAGATCGGACCCGACCCGGCGGCTGTTCATTCTCGAGCAGGGTCACATACCGGTCGCGGTGCTGACCTTCTTCGACATCACTCCGGACGGGACGGCGTGGTGGGGGTTCTATCTGACCGACAGGATCGCGCCTGGCGAAGACGAACTCGCTATCTGGATGAATGTCGAGGCCATCGCGCTCCGCTACGCGTTCGAGCATTTGCATCTTGAGCGGCTGCTTTGTGACACCAAGGCGGGCAATCACTCGGTTCTGATGCTGCACGAACGCTTGGGATTCGAGACTGTTTCACCTGAAAATTACCCAAAGGCCCAAGCCCATGACCTTGTGATCAAGGAAATGACCGCGCGGAGCTTCTCAAGTGTCAAGGCACGGGTCATGTCGCCAGAGGTTCTTGAAATGGCGCTGCCCGATGATCCCCATCCGTTTCGACTCCCCCGCCTCGCCCTCATCGGTGCGGCCAACTGGGACGAGATCGCCGCCGACCTGTCCCGCAGCATCGCGGCTCATTGCCCCCTGCGTCTCAAGGCCATCGTGCCCCCGTTCGGGCAGGGGATGCTGGATCTGCTCACACCCGGCTCTGATCTGGCGGTAAACCCGCCCGACTACCTGGTGTTCTGCGACCGGGCCGAGGATTTCCTGCCGCCCCTCGCCCCCGCCACCGAGACACAGATCGACGGGATGGAGAGCCGCTTTGCCGCCTATCTGGACAATATCCGACATTTGCGCGGCACAATGAGCGGGCATTTCATCGTTCACGACCTGCATCTCGTGCGCCCGCAAATGCAAAGCCTGCATGACATGACCGCCCGGCAAGGCGCTCTGAGCGCCGCCATCGACCGGATGAACCGAAATCTGGCCGAAACCTGCGCCGCACTGGCCGACTGCACCCTTCTGCCAGTGTCGCGGGTCATCGAACAGATCGGCCATGACGCCGCCGATCCGGGCAAGTACTGGCTCATGGGCCGCTTCCCCTATGGGCCGCGCTTCACCCACGCCTATCACCACCTGCTGACCGGCGCGCTGATGGCGCTGCACGGGCTGACGGCGCGGGCGCTGGTGCTCGATCTCGACAATACGCTCTGGGGCGGGGTGATCGGCGATGACGGCACCTTCGGCATCCAGCTTGGCAGCGACTATCCCGGCAACCAGTTCACCACGTTTCAGCATTTCGTCAAATCCCTGTCCGGTCGCGGCCTTGTCCTGACTCTGTGCAGCAAGAACACCGAAGACATCGCGCTGGCCGCGTTCCGCGATCATCCCGACATGATCCTGCGCGAGGACGATCTGTTGGCCCACCGGATCAACTGGTCCCCGAAATCCGCCAACATCGCCGAGATCGCCGCCGAGATCGACCTTGGACCGGGATCGCTCATGTTCATCGACGACAACCCGATGGAACGCGAGGAGGTGCGCCAGAACCTGCCCGGCGTGATCGTCCCCGAAATGCCCGCCGACGTGGCCGAGTGGCCCCGCTTTCTTGCCAGCCACCCGGCGCTTTGCGCATTGCAACTGCTCGATCAGGACCGGGACCGCGCCGCGAAATACAGGATTCGCCAGCAGATCCTGCAAGTCGAGCAAAGCGCCCCCGACAAGCAGAGCTTCCTGCGCAAACTGGGCATGAAGATCGAGATCGCCACCATGCGCGATTCCACCCGTGCGCGGGCGATGCAGCTGTTTGCCAAGACCAATCAGTTCAACACCACCACGATCCGCTATTCGGAGCAGGAATTAGACACTGTTATGGCCGAAAACGGCGATATCCTGACCGTGCGGATCGAAGACAGATTCGGCTCGAACGAGGTGATCGCGGTGCTGGTTGTGACCTACGGCGCCACGGCACCCGACACGGCGCGCATCGAGAACTTCGTCATGTCCTGCCGTGTGCTCGGTCGCGGTGTCGAAACGGCGGTCCTGGCCGATATATGCCGTCGCGCCAAGGCGCACGGCTGCGCCACGCTGCTTGGCCCGATCATCGATACCGAGCGCAACCAGCCCTGCCGCGATGTCTATGAGCGCCACGATTTCATCGCACAGCCGGACGGGGTCTTCGCGCGCGCGCTCGACAACCCTATAGCGTTTCCGGACTGGTTCGCATACATCTCTGACGTGTAGTTTGCGAGGTTCAAGATGTTTGCAGAGATCGGCGTGCTCTGGGTCGACCATGTCGCCATCACCACCGACCGTTTCCACGATACAGCCCGGCATTACCTCGCCATGCCCAATGCGCGCATCTTGCGCGGCCCCGGCTGGAACGCGGCGCAGAAGGTGCATTTCCTCTTCGTCGGCTTCGGGGGTGACCTCTGCGTCGGTATCCGCGGCCTGCCCCAAGACGGCGACTCGCCCATCGCCGCCCATGTCGCAGGCGGAGGCGGTGCCTCTCACCTTTGCCATGCCGTTGCCGATCTCGACGCCGCGCTGGCCATTGCCGGGCGATCGGGTTGTCACATCGTCGCGCCAGCAAAGCCCGACGATGCCTGTGACGGACGGCGCGTCGCCTTCCTGAAACATCCCGCGCATGGCCTTTTTGAACTGGTCGAGGCCTATGGCACCCTCGCGCCGCCGCTCGATGCAACCCCTGCCGCCGGCGCTGACCCTGACACCGTGCAGGCGCTGCAAGACGCCTTCGCCAGCATCTTTGCCGGGGCGCTGCCCACCGATCCCGCTCATTGGCGCGCCGATCAGGTCGACCGCTGGGATTCCCTTCAACACATGCGCCTCATTATGGAGGTCGAGCGCCGCCTCGATGTGACACTGCCCTCCTATATGCTGGGCGAACTCAGAAGCTACGACGCCTTCCTCGCCGCGATCGGAGACATCTCCGATGGCTGACATGAACAACGCCCCGATCATCGCGATCCGCGCCGACGGCTCCGCCGCAATCGGATCGGGCCATATCCGCCGCGTCGGGTTGCTTGCGGATCACCTGCGCAGGGGCGGGCTTGCCCCGGTTCTCCTGTGCAATCCCGAGGCGTCCGAGATCTTCCCGGACGCGCTCCATTCCTTCGCTGCGGTGCACCCCGTCACCGACGAGGCGGGCGCGCGCACGCTGCTCGCAGACCGCTACCCGCAAGGGATTGCTGGCGTCTTCTTCGATCACTACGGGCTCAATGCCACGGATCACCAGCTCTATCGAAGCATCGCCCCGCATCTTTCGGGCATCGACGATCTGGCCAACCGTCCGCTCGACTGGGACATCCTGTTCGACATCAATCTTGGCCGCAGCCCCGCCGATTATGCCAGCCTGGTGCCCCCGCAGACCGCGATCCATCTGGGTCGCGACTACCAGATCGTCAGGCCCGAATTCCATCAGCGGCGAGACACCTGCCTGAAAGCCCGCAAGGCACGCGGCGACCGGCTCGACCGGGTGCTGATCGCAATGGGCGGAACCGATCCGCAGGGCCTGACCCATTCGCTGCTGAACGTGACGGCCGCGACGCTTCCCGATGTGGCGATTGACGTGATATCAGGCTCTGTTTCACCTGAACTTCCTCGCCTTCGGTCTGCGGCCGCGCGGCTTGGCCCGCGCGTCGCCCTGCATGTGGACACACCCGACGTGGCCGAGCTCATGTGCCGGGCCGATCTTGGAATCGGGGCAGGCGGCACCATGACATGGGAGCGCAACATGCTTGGCCTGCCCTCGATCCTCCTGGTCGTCGCCGACAATCAGCTGCATGTGGGCCGCGTCATGGCACGCGAACGTGCCGCTCTGGTCATCGACCTGCGCCACGGGCATGACGCCCGGACCCTCACCGCTCATCTGTCGCTGTTCAGGAACGCCCCCGGCGATCTTGCCTTTCTGTCGGAACGTGCCGCGCAGCTGAGCGGCGCCGACGGCGCGCGCAACATGGCCCGCATCCTGTGCGATGCGCTGGCCGCCAATCGGTAAGACATGAGGAATGACGCCATGGATACGATCACCATCGCAAACCGCCCCATCGGCCCCGGTCATCCCAGTTTCATCATCGCCGAGCTCTCGGCCAACCATAACCACGACCTCGCGCGCGCCAAGCGCATCGTCGAAGCCGCCGCCGATGCCGGCGCGGATGCGATCAAGCTGCAGACTTACACCGCAGACACCCTGACATTCGACTCTGATTCAGCCGAATTTCGCGTCGACGGCACGATCTGGGAGGGCAAGACCCTCTACCAGCTCTATCAAGAGGCCAGCCTGCCCTGGGCCTGGCACAAACCCCTGATGGACCATGCGCGCAACCTCGGGCTCCTCGCCTTTTCCACCCCCTTCGATGCGACCGCCATCGAGTTTCTGGAAAGCCTCGACGTGCCCGCCTACAAGATCGCGTCCAGCGAACTGGTGGATATCCCGCTCATTCGCCGTGTCGCCGGACTGGGCAAGCCGATGATCATCTCGACCGGGATGGGCACCCTGTCCGAAATCGACGAAGCGGTGCAGACCGCCCGCGCAGCGGGCTGCGATCAGATCATCCTGCTCAAATGCACCGCCGCCTATCCCGCACCCATCGACGAGGCCAACCTCGCCACCCTGCCGCATATGGCACAGCTGTTCGGCACCGTTGTCGGGCTCTCGGATCACACGCCCGGCAGCATCGCGCCGGTCGCGGCAACCGTGCTGGGTGGCTGCGTGATCGAAAAGCACCTCACCTTGTCGCGCGCCGATGGCGGCCCGGATTCGGCCTTCTCGATGGAGCCGCAGGAATTCGCCGCGATGGTCGCCGATGTCCGCGCCGCCGAAAGGGCCATCGGACAGATCCGCTATGAGCCGACCACCCAGGAGATGCGCTCGCGCGATTTTCGCCGATCGCTCTTCGCCGTCCGCGACATCCCCGCCGGCACGCCCTTCACCCCCGAGAACCTGCGCTCCATCCGCCCCGCGACCGGGCTGCACACCCGCCACTATGATTCACTCCTCCAAAGCCGCGCCAGCACCCACATCAAGGCCGGAACGCCGCTCTCATGGGGGCTGGTGGCGCAATGAGTGGTGTCGCGGCGTCCCATGCCAAGCCTCACCGCGTGAACACGTTCTTTCCACCAACCGTGAGAAATGCCCATGATTGACGCAACCGCCAGCGCGAAGCGCAGACTCAGGTCTCTCTTGAAACCGGCGATCAACAAGTTGGTCCCGCCGCCGCCCAAACCCGCGCCGCTGAAACCAGGCCCCGCGCCGCGCCCTCCCGCGCCGAAAATCGCAGCGGTTCGACCAGGCCCACCGCCCAATCCTCCCGCACCGAGCCCCTCGGAAAAGGAATCCCGCGAGCTGCTGCTAAAGGTTTCAAAGGATTTTCAGGGAAGAGGCTATCTCCGTTCCGCCCTCTCGTCACTCGAACTGATTCCCGATCCGATGCGCGTAAACAAGCATTGGCATGCTCTTGCGGACCTCTATCTGGCAATGGGTAAATACGAGCACGCCGCCGCTTCCTTGGACCGCATGCAGGTCCGCGACCTGAGCCAGAACGGGTTCCGGCTCTACCTGATCACCGCAGCAAGGCTTGCGCAGGCGCAGGGCGACACGCGCAAAGCTCTCGATCTCGTACAGAGGCGCCGCGCGGCATTTCCCGAGCACATACTCGAAGCGACTGTGGAATATTATCGGCTGTATCGGCACGGCCATTCCGACGCGGAATTCATGGAATTCAGCGATATCCTTTTCCGGACGCTTCCCAGCCACCAGCTTCTCGCCGAGATCTACGCCCAGCATCTCTATGAGAGCAACATGCTGGCCAAGCTCAAGGCCTTTTTGCAGCTCTACCATCCCCGCTTCCGCCGCTCAGGCAAGCTGTTTGTGCTCGAAGCGACCTGCGCCTGGATCGATCAGGATGACGCCCGCCTCGCCAACGCGTTCGAGATCGCAAGACACGAAAAACTTGTGACACGCCAGGTTGCGGAGATGGTGCAGCGCCTGCGCCAACACCGTCCCGACGCCGAGGAATTCGCACAGGAAATGATAAGGCTCGCTTCCGATGACGCCCCGGCCGAGAACATCACGCGCCTCGATCCGGTCCAGAGAGCATGGGTTCTTCTTTCACTTGACGAGGTCGATGCCGCACTCGCCATTCTGGATACGCACATAGAACGGGAAAACGGACCGGTTCTGGCATTTCTCGTGCGGGGTCTCGCGCATCATGCCGCGGGCAACAGTGCGCAAAGCGAGGCTGACCTCAAGCTCGTCGTGAAAGAGGCTCCGCAACAAGTGCTTGCCTACCGAACGCTTCTTCAGATCGGACTGGAACGCTATCCGGAAATGAGCGGGCCCGATGAGCTGATCCGCTATCGCAATGAACACAACCCGGTCTTCACGCGCCGGGACAAACTGGGGCGGTCCGGTTTCCATGACGTCGAAGCGGGTCAGGTCATGTGGTTCAAGGGGCAATATATGGAAGGATACAGGGCCAAGCTGCAAAAGCAGACCTGCGTCTATCTCGCCACCAAGTTCCCGGCGCAATACAATGTTCTCGAAAAACCCGAACTCGCGGATCTCGAGCAGAAATCGGTTCTCGTGCTTGGCGATGACGGAGTCAGCGATGAAGTGCGCTATGCCTATGGCTACCGGATGCTCCCTGAAAACTGCAGGGCCGTCATCACTTGTGAGCCACGCTTGCACGGGCTCCTCTCCCGAAGCTTCCCCCGGCATGAATTCATCGCTGTCACAAGGCGATGGCCCGACCTGCCCATCAAGGTCGAAGACAACAGAAGCGGGATCGACAACGTGGATTTTGCCCGCATCATCTCGCAGGATCTGTTCGACCGGATTCCCACATTTGATCGCCTGCGCTTCCAGCAGGATCTCGTGGCAGGTCGCTGGCTGCGCCAGCCGGGCGGCGCCCCATGCACCGAGGGCGCAGGCACCGGCGCCTTTCTGAAGCCCGATCAGAAACTGGTCCGCAAATGGAAATCCCGCATGAGATTCAGGGCCAACGGCGCCGCCGCGCCTCTGAAGGTCGGCTTGATATGGCGCAGCGCGTTGCAGAATGCGCGCCGGTCGCGGCAATACCTCAAGATCGAACAGCTTGCGCCGCTCCTCGAGGTCAAGGGTGCCGTCCTCTACAGCCTGCAATACGACATTTCAGAGGACGAAGCGGCATTCTGCAAGAGCAACGGTATCCGCCTTCTGGATGATGTCGATTGGCGCAATGATCTCGAAACCGTGGCCGCGGTGACATCCCAGCTCGATCTCGTGATCGGTATCAGCTCAAGCTCATATGAAATCGCCGCAGCGGTCGGAACAGAGTGCTGGTTGCTCGGGGTATCCCCCGAGGCTCTCGGATTGCGGCTGGGTGACAGCGACAAGGATTTCGACCGGATCACATGGAATTCCCGGATCATCAGGCCAGACCTGCCAGCAGCCCGGTCAGCCGCGCCCGATGCGCCATGGCCCAAGGAGAACGCCGTCGCCCGCGCTGCCGAATTGCTTCAGCAAAGAAGTAACGCCAGAGATTCGAAACTGAATTGAGCAATACGTTCGCCCACTCGACAAGCGGGGTTTTGCGGTCAAGCGCCATCCTGCGGATAAAACAGAGCGAAATCCCTCTCATATCGCCGCGCGATCCGCTCCAGCACGTCATCCGGCAGGTCCTCGGCGATACCGGGCATCGCCATGCCCCGCACATTCCTGCGCCGCATCGGCCCAAGCGCAACGCCGGTCCGGGCCTCGATCTCATCACTGATCCGCGCCCAATCCGCGTCGATGGTTTCCAGCCGGCCGACGAAATCCGCCACCAATCGCCCGCGAAACTCCAGGATCGCGGCTTGCGAACAGACATGGATATCGGCCCGATCATCCGGCGTGTCTTCGACCGCGCGCACGAAATCGGCAAAGCTCATGCCGGGGCGCACGCCCATTCGCTCGAAGGCCGGGCTCAGGCCGTCGTTCTCGATCACCTTGTTGTTCCAGCACGAGTAAAGCCGCGCCACCGGATGACGCACAAAGGTAAACGTCCAGCATCGCGCGGCATATGCGCCGCTCACGAACCTCCCCGGCGTCAGCCGCAAGGCCTCGCCCTCGGCCACGTGGTTCCAGAACCGGTCCTGCGACACCGGCGCATCCACCTTGCTGCGCAGCCTGAAAGCCAGCGCCAGTGCCGCCTTGACCGATGAATTGGCCGCTTTGGGCACCCGGACATAAGCGATCCCGTGGCGCGGCAACAGGATCACATGGCGCGGATTGTGGCCACTGGCGGGCCTGCGCCACAAGCGCCTTGCAAACCCGCCGATCATCCCGCACGCCCCAACGCGAACCGCAACGTCGCGCGTATCCCCCCAAGATCGCGCCGATGCTTCAGCGCGTAAAGAGGATATACCAGCGGCGCCAATCGCCCGAAGACCCGCCTCTGCACGGCCAGCCGCGCCTGCAATATCGCGGTATCGTGCCAGATTTCGCCGCTGCTCTGGCCCTCATGCGCGCCCACCACCACCGGCAGCGCCTCGCCGCGCAACCCGGCGCGCAGCATGTCTGCGACAAACACGTAATCCTCGCCAAGCGCGTATCGTGCGCCTTTCCCGAAACCGGTGTCAAAAGAAATGCCCCGCTCCGTCACCGCGCTGCGCCTTATCATCAGCTCAGGCGCACAGACGCGGCCACTGTTGCGCAGGGTCAGCCGGTGCCGCTCTGCCCGCGCGCCCCTGACCGGCAAACGGCCTTCGCGCCACCCGGCCGCAAAATCCAGGTCGGGATTTGCAGCCAGATGATCCGCAAGCCGCATCAGCCCACCGGGATCAAGCCGCATATCGTCATCCGCAAAGGCCAGGAATGCGCTTTTGCCATGCAGCAACGCCGCATTGCGGCTCTGCGACAGCCCGACCGTGTCCAACCACAGGGTCTCGACATCCCCGCGCACCTCAAAGGGATCGCCCCCGTCAGGCACTGGCGTCTGAACCAGCACCAGAAACCTCAGCCGTGGCGAAGGCGGCGGCAACACGATGCCATGCAGGCCCGTCCCGACCGTCGACACGGCGACGCAGAGAATGTGATCTTCACACGATACCCGACCCGACACTCGCAACACCTCGAACAACTTTTACTTGCTATAACCCTATAGCAAACGCCTTTAGGTCGTCCACGGCTGCGTCGTCGCGCCCGGGCGCTGAATCCGGTCCGTCAGTCGCTGCCGATGAATGTGTAGGAGTATTGCCGCTGAGATCCGAAACGGTTCTCGATCATGATAACACCCGGCCCCACCGCGACCGAACTGCGCCCCGAGGTGCCGCTCGTTCCCGTCAGGATCGTCGTTCCCAGATTGGTCATCGACGACGCCAGCGTCATGCTCTGCAACAACGGGGTCAGCCCCGTATCATAGACGAAAATGCCCGAATGCGGGGCCTGCGAATAAACCGAATCCACGATCGTCAGGAACAGGAACCCCCCCGCCCCCGGCGGCGTGATCGTGCCCACATTGTCGTTGGCGATCTCGATGATCCCCGATTGCAGGCATGGCATCCGGCAGATCCCCCGCGCGGGTTCGACGCTCATCGCGGTGGTCCAGCCGCTGCCATCCGGCGACACCTTGATCGAGAAGTCGTCCTGCCCGGCCAGCCCAAGCTCGGCGCGTCCCTCGAAATCGGTCTGGAACAGCAGGCTCGCGGTGTCCGCCTCACCGGCCTTGTTGATCTTCAGCTGATGCCCCGCACCTTCATGGCTGAACAGGCTCGCTTCGGATCGCACGCTGAACCGCGTGATTCCATCGGCCGTGGCGTTCACGCCCGCGCGCTCGATATTCTCGAGCACCTGAGGCCCCGGCAGCGGCAACCACCCGGTTCCGTCGAAATGCAGGATTCGCCCCGCCGCACGGTCATGCGCCAGCCACCCCGGCGCCGCCTCATGAAAGATCCAGCCCCCACCGAAAAAGCTGGCCACCGCACCATCCTGTCCCGCCCAGTCACCGCTCGCGCCACTCGCCACGATATAGCGATCCCCCTGCGCCGGGCTTGCGGGCGGCGCGGTCAGGTCCGCCGCCAGCACCGACAGCTGCGCAAGCGTGTCCAGGATGCGCAGCGCCTCGTTATGCGTGACGTGTTTTTGCGCCTGAGACGGCAGGATATAGGGCAAGGAAAGGTTGGGCGACGTATTGGACATGGTTTTCCCACTTCAGAGATGACATCGCAGCAACGTCACCCCCGGACCCTAAGAAACCATGACGGCAAGGCCCGCCCGGTTAACCCCGCATTTACCGCTCACAGAAAGGCGAAGTTATCCGCCAGGTCCCCGATGCCCAGGTAGAGCGAGATCTCGATCATGTCGCCGCCACCGAAATCGAACAGCACATGACCGTCCCCGACAGTGGCATAGGCATCAAGGATCGCCATCGCGTCGGTCTCGCCATCCACCAGGTCCGGGTCCAGAATCAACAGGTCATGCGCCGCCTCGAAATCCCCGATCTGGTCCTGCCCATGTCCGCGGCGAAAGACGAACTGATCCTCCAGGCTGCCGCCAAACAGCGTGTCATCGCCAGCACCGCCTTCGATCACGTCCAGCCCCTGTGAGCCATAGATCAGATCATCACCATCGCCTCCCGACAATGTATCGTTACCCGTCGCCCCATAAAGTTCGTCATTACCCGCACCGCCCGTCAGGTAATCCGACCCCTGGTTGCCATAAAGCGAATCCTCCCCGTCCCCGCCGTCCAGCCAGTCGAACCCCAATCCCCCCGAAAGGTAGTCATCCCCAGCCTCACCAAAAAGGGAATCCTCCCCCTCGCTGCCAAACAGGCGGTCATGACCGTCCCCCCCAAAAAGCGTGTCATAGGCGCTGCGCCCGATCACTGTGTCGTCGCCCGCATCGCCAAATGCCAGGTCCGCCCCTTCGCCGGCGCTGATCCAGTCATTCCCGGCCCCGCCGTGAATCTCGTCGACCCCGGTATTGCCCAACAGTGAATCCTCGCCCTCGTCGCCAAAAAGCGTATCCGCCCCGGTCCCGCCGCGCAGCGTGTCATTGCCCGCACCGCCATGAAGCTCATCATACGAGCTCTCCGCCAACAGGCTGTCGTTGCCATCGCCACCAAACAGCGTGTCCATCCCGGTGCCGCCGCGCAGCGTGTCGTTCCCAAGACCCCCCTGCAACAGGTCGTGCCCGCCTTCACCATAAATCAGATCATGACCCCCAAGTCCGATGACCGTGTCGTTGCCATTCATGGCGCGTATGGTGTCGTTGCCCTCGCCCCCGGTCAGGTGGTCATGCCAATCGGTCGGCTCCAACAGGTCTTCTGGTCGCCAGATCGGCACGATTCCCAGGATGTCGGTTTCCAGGAAATCCCGATACCCAAGCGGTTGGGCCGCTGACGTGCGCAGGGTCAGGACCTCGTCGCCATAGGTGATGCGGGCACCGTCCTCCAGCGTCTCGACCCCGATCTGAAGCGTCGTGTAAAGCCCCTGCCATGCCGTCAGATCGACCCTGTCCCGGCCCAATTCAAAGTTTCTGATCTCGTCTGCAGCGCCATCCACCACCAGGACGAACACATCCTGCCCCGCGCCACCCGTCATCGTATCGCTGCCGCCGCCATCCCAGATGACACCGCCACCGGCACCCGCCATCAGCGCATCGGCATTGCCCGTGCCCGTCACCGCCTCCCATCCCGGCGCGATGGGGACGCTCAGATGCGTCAGCCCCGCTTCGCGCTCCGATGAGGCAAAGACATGCAGCGTGCCGCCCGCCACCGTCAGGGCCAGCGCATTCACATTGTTCAGCCCCAGCGATTGGCTGTCGGCAATCGTATCCAGATGGACCAGCCGGCCATTGGGCAACAGCTGAAACAGGCTCAGCCCGTCATCCGCGCCGCCCGCCACCACATAGGCCTGCCCGTCATGCACGATTGCCTTCATCGCGCTCAGGCCGCCGAAACGGGTCATCCGTCCGTCAACGGCACTGTCCAGCACCCGCAGCGCGCCGGTCGCGCCGACATTCAGCACCGTGATCGCGCCCGCATCGAACGACCCTGCCAGCAACAGGTCGCGCCCGGCGAATGTCAGCGCCTCAAGGTGACTGGGCCGATAGGATGTATCGCCCTCCTCGATCCCCAGCGACGCGCACAGCACCAGCCCGCCGCTCGAACTCACCTGAAAGGCGCTGATCCCGACCTCGCCATAGGACGCCGTGAACACCATCGAGCGCCCCGACCCGAGCACCATGCTCGCAAGCGCCACCGGTGCGCGCATGTAACTGTCGTCGTCATCCGGCCTGTAGCTGACCTCGGTCAGCCCGCCCTGCACCGTCGGTTTCAGCACCGACAGCCCCGCGCCATCCGGCGCGGCGGCCACCAGGTAACTCTGCGCGCCGACAGGCGCATGCACCAGCGCCAGCAGATCGCCGTAGTGGCCACTTTGGGCCGAATAGAGACTGATCTTGTCGCCCTGATCCTGCAATGTCTCCAGCCCGGCGGCCAGCAGGTGATAGCGCCGTCCGGCAATCATCGGCGAGACATAGCCGGTCGGCTGCGAAGCGACCTCGTCGAAGATCAATGCGCCCGTCGGGTTCAGCCGATAGACGCTCTCCTCCAGCCCGACGCCCGACAGAACCGAGACGCTGATCGCCGGCACCGCGGCCGGGCCGGTTTTCGTCAGCGCGATCCGCGGCACGATGGCGGTATGCGCACCGGCATCGCCAAGGCTGTGGCTCTCTTGCGTAAACTCCATGACACGTCCCTCACCACCGGTGAAAGAGTGCCCGCATCAGGTGCCCGCAGGCGGCTGGGTCGATGGCGAAACCATGACCTTCTCGCACGATTTTTCTTAATTCAGGCGGGTTTGTCCATGTTCTTCAGATGCCGTGCGATCGCCTCTTCGACATCCTCGAAAAAGCTCAGGGTTCCGTTCTCCAGGATCGCCCCGGCATTGCACAGGTTGCGCACCTCGGCCAGCGAATGCGTGACCACGATCGCGCTCCGGGTCGCCAGCCGCGCCTTGAACATCTCGGCGCTCTTGGCGCGAAAGGCCCGGTCGCCCACCGATGTCACCTCGTCCACGAGGTAGGTGTCGAAATGAATGCCCATCGATATACCGAATGCCAGGCGCGAGCGCATACCGGACGAATAGCTGCGCACCGGCATGTTGAAATGCCCGCCCAACGCCGAGAAATCCGCGACGAAATCCAGCAGCTCGCCGGTATCCACGCCATAGATCCGCGCGATGAACCTGCAGTTCTGCGCCCCGGTCAGGTCGCGGTGAAACGTTCCCGCGAATCCGACCGGGAACGACACCGTTCCGGCGGTGACGATCTGTCCTGAATCGTGGCGCATACTGCCTGAAATCATCTGTAACAGGGTCGATTTCCCCGCACCGTTGCGCCCCATCAGCGCCACCGCCTTGCCGGTCGGAAAGACCGCGTTGATCCGGCGCGCGACATATTTGCGCCCGCGCGGGGTCCGGAAGCTCTTGGTCAGGTTGCGCAGCTCGATCATGGCGCGTCAGCGACGATCACGCAGCGAATAATAGACCAGCGCCATGATGCTCCAGCCGATCGACAGGAACAGCACCGTCAGGCCCAGGATCAGCCAGCGGCGCGGGTATTCCGCGCTTTCGGGCAGGGTCGGGCGCTCGAACGCGGCCAGGTATCTTGTCTGCCGGCGCGCCTCGGCCTGCGCGGTGTCGAAATTCGACAGCGCCGTGGTGTATTTCTTCTCGGCGAACTCGCGGTCCACCGTCAGGCGCTCGAACTCCGTCACGATCGAGGCGTAATCCTCGCCCTCGGCATCGGTGCCGCCGCCCAGCTTGCCGCGCTCCTCGGCGATGCGGCTGCGGATCGCGGCGATGCGCAGGCTCGCCTGCACGGCGCGCGGATCGCTGTCCTTGGCCTGCTCGCGCAGCAGGTCCAGCTTGATCAGTTCCTCGCCCAATTGCTGCTGCAAGGTGTTGATCAGGCCCATCTGCACCCGGATATCCGCGTCCGGCGTGATCACCTGGTTCTGCGAGCGATAGGCCGTCAGCGCCTGTCGCGCCGCCTGCAACTGGCGCTCGGCGGCGTCCAGTTCCGTGCGCGCGAAACGGATCGAATCCGCCCGCGCGATCGCGGTCAGGTCGTTGATCCGCTTGAGGCTCTGGTCGAATATCTCCTGCCCGATGGTCTGCGCGTCCTGCGGGTCAAACGCGTTCACCCTGACCTCTATCAGCCCCGATCCCGACGTATAGGACACCTGCACCATCCGCCGCCAATAATCGCGCAGCTCCTCTCGCGTGGCATCCGGCGACAGCGCGAAGACCGGGTCGCGCGCGTGATACCGGTTGAACATGCTGCGCACGTCATGCAGCGCATCGACCGTCAGGATCATGTCCTGCGAATGGATGAACTCGAACAGCACGTCGCTGTCCGATGAACTCCCGCTTGAAAGCTTCCCCAGATTGCCCAGGAAGTCGGTCGGCGTCGGCGCCTCCTCGCGCCGGATCGTGAACCCCGCATAGGAAGCGTATTGATCCGCGCTGCGCTCCCACAGGTACCAGGCCGTCACCAGCGAGGGCAGCAGGATCATCACCTGCGCCGAGATCATCAGGAACAGATGCCGCGGTCGCGCGCGCGCCCTCAGGACAGGCGGACGCACGCGCCGTGCCTTGGCCGGCGATTTAACCTCTGGTTGTGTCGCTTGCGACGCCTTGCCGCGACTTGGCGATTGATCCCCGGCCACTGGTATGGTCCACTTTACTCGTGATCTGCGATACCGTTTCACAATCCAAAGATGAATTCCAGTGGCGATGACTCCGACAACCGTGACCGCCGACCAGCGCCCCGCCACCGGGTTCCGCATGGCGCGGGTCGTCCTCGCGCTGATCCTGCGCGAGATGTCCTCGACCTACGGAAGATCGCCCGGCGGCTATGCCTGGGCCGTGCTGCAACCTATCGGCACCATCGTGATCCTTGCCATCGCCTTCTCACTCTTGCTGCGCGCGCCCTCTCTCGGCACCAGCTTCCTGCTGTTCTACGCATCGGGGCTGCTGCCGCTCAGGCTGTTTCAGGAAATGGCCGGCAATGTCGGCGCCGCCATCAGCTTCAACCGCGCCCTGCTGGAATATCCCCGCGTCACCTTCATCGACGTGATCGTCGCGCGCGCATTGCTGGTCCTGCTCACGCAGGCGATGGTCGCCACCTTGATCCTGTCCGGCATCTTCGCATGGGGCGACATCCGTGAGTCCGTCGATCTGGCCCCCATTGTCACCGGATTCTCGGCGGCTGCGTTCCTGGGCGTCGGCTTCGGCGTATTCAACTGCTTCGCGATGTTTTCCTTCCCGCTGTGGAAGACCCTCTGGACGATGCTCACCCGGCCCCTGATCCTGATTTCCGGCGTCTTCTACCTTTTCGAGGACCTGCCCCCCAACATTCAGGACCTGCTCTGGTTCAACCCGCTCCTGCATGTAGCGGGCATCACCCGGCAGGGCTTCTACTCGATCTATGAACCGGGCTACATCTCGCCGGTATTGATCCTTGGCACGGCGCTCGTGCCGATGCTGTTCGGCTTTCTGCTGCTGTTCCGCTTCGGGCGCAGCATGTTGCACAACTAGGGGCGCGCGGCCGGCGCCGGCCTTACGCGGCGTCGCGGCTACGGGGCGGGTCCGTCCATTTCAGCTTGTCGCGCTGCACCTGTTCCACCGGCAGGATATCCTGTCCCTTCACATTCAGTGCCGCATCCACATGCCTGATATCCCGGCACAGTCGACGCAACCCGTCAGGCTCCAGGCTGGCGGCATGGTCGGTGCCCTTCCATGTCCGGTCCAGCGTGAAATGCCGCTCGATATGGGTGAACTTGCCCCAGGCCTCGGCCTCCAACATCCGGCCCACCGCCAGCGCCGCGACATCCGCCGCGATCCCCAGATGATGACCCGAGAACCCGATTCCCTTCACCCGCGTCCCGAACCGTTCCATCAGGTTGCGGATCTCGAGCAGGCAGACATCCTCGAACGCCACCGGGTAGCCCGATGTGCAGCTGTAAACCACCAGGTCCCTCGCGCGCCCCCGCTCTTCGTAGAACGCGATCAGCTCGGCAATCTCCTGCCCCGTGGACATGCCGGTCGAAACATGGATCTCGCCGCCGTAATGCTCGCACAGATAACTCTGCAATTCGTAATGCTGGTTCGTCGCCGACGGGATCTTCAGCATCGGAGGTTCCAGCGCCGCCATTTCCCGCGCCGAGGTCAGGTCCCACACACTGGTCGAATAGGCGATTCCGTTCTCCTTGCAGGCGGCGATCAGATCGCGGTGCTGCTCGGTATCGAATTCCAGGAACTCGCGATGCGCCCCGTATGTCGGGCCATAGGCGTTGTCGGGCACCGGGTGCGGCGCATCATATTGTTCGGGACTCAGCAATTCCCGATTGTGCCGTTTCTGGAACTTGGCGACATCGGCATTGCAAATCGTTGCCGCAACACGAATCAACTCAAGCGCGATTTCAAAACTGCCTTTGTGATTGCAGCCGATCTCGGCGACTACCTGAACTGCACGATCCGACATCACCAAAACACCCTTTGCACATTTCAACCTATGGTTTACTACCAGACCTGTGCTAACAAAGTGTCAACGCTCGAGTCAAATCGAATTGTCCGATCCCATCCGCCCCGATCAGCCGCCGCTCGTCTCGGTTCTGATGCCTGCGCATAACGCTCAGGTCTGGATGTCGCGCGCGATCCGTTCGGTGCGCGATCAGCGATCCCCTGACTGGGAGCTGCTGATCGTCGACGATGCTTCCGATGATGCCACCGGGGCGCTGGCCCGCTCCGCCGCCGCGCAGGATGCGCGCATCCGCGTCCTCACCGCCCCCCGCCGCCTGGGCGCCGCCGAGGCCCGCAACATGGCGCTGGCGCAGGCACAGGGTCGATTCATCGCCTTTCTCGACACCGATGACACCTGGCATCCCGACAAGCTGCACCTGCAGATCCGGTTCATGTGCGAAACCGGCGCCGCCTTGTCCTACACCGGTTTCTGGCGTGTGCGGGGCGCGCACCGGCACGAAGTCCGCGTTCCCGCCGAAATCACCCGCAAACGGCTCTTGCGCGGCAATGTCATCGGCTGCCTGACCGCGATCTATGACAGCCACGCCTTTGGCAAGGTGCCGATGCCGTCGCTCCCGCTGCGGCATGACTATGCGCTCTGGCTCGATCTTCTTTCGCGCTCTTGCAGCGCGCGTGGCCTGACACGCCCGCTGGCCACCCATTTCCGGCGCAAGGGGTCGCTGTCGTCGAACCGGCTCCATGCGCTCTTCGCCACCTGGCGGATATATCGCCGTCACGCCGCGCTCGGGCGCGCCTCCGCTGCGATGTGCCTGTCATCGCATGTCATCGGGCGCATGCTGCGTGGCTAGAGCGGCGCGCACATTGCGCCAGGACCACAGAAAGAGGGTATCATGAGTTTGAAAAAGCGTCTCGAATCCGCCCTGAAAGCCTTCGGCGAGCCCTCGCTGGTCATGCCGCGGCAAGAGCTGCTGCACATGATCGACGACCGTTTGCGCCTGGCCCTCGCCGCGATCGAATCCCAGACCGAAGCCGCGCTCGAGGCCGCACGTCAGGTTCCGGCGACCGATGCCGCGCTCGCCCGCGACGGCGAAGCCTGGACACAAGCCGCGCCCCGGTGGGACAGGGTCCGCGATCTGGCGCGGGACGCGCTTTCGCAGGCCGGGGTTTCAGGCGGCACCATGCTCGAGATCGGTGGCCGCCTGAACCCGCGCAATGCGGATTTCCCGGAATTTGCCTATCAGGCGCTCGATTTCGAGGACGCCCCCGGCACCGGTGTCGCGGTCACCACTGGCGACATCACCAATTGCCCGCAGATTCCCGATGAAAGCTACGATTTCATCTTCAGCTTCGATGTCTTTGAACATATCGACAAGCCTTGGCTTGCCGCCTCCGAGATCACCCGCCTGCTGCGCCCTGGTGGCGTGACAATGCATTCCACGCTGTTTTCGTGGCGCTATCATCCCTGTCCCATCGACTACTGGCGCTATTCGGCCGAGGGGCTGAAATCGCTGTTCGAGGGGCTGGATTGCCTGCATTCTGATTTCGACTATGCCGAGCGGCGGCGCGACATTCGCGGGCGCAACCGCAATGCCGTCACCCCCGACGCTTTCGGGGGCTGGCGCGAGAATGTTCGCGTGAACTATGCCGGGGTGAAGCCGAAGCCGCGCTGACGCGCGGCCCCGTTCCTTATTCCGCCGGAATTGCCGTATCCTCGATGCCCAACGGATGCTCCAGCTTGTTGAGCATCTCCTTGGGACAGACCTGCACGAACCGGGTTTTCTCATGGTCCCAGTATCGCAGGATCTGCTCGGCCTTCTGGCTCCCGGTTTCCTCGACATGGCGCCGGATCAACCCTTCCAGTTCGCTCAGGTAAGGCTCCTGCGTCACTGCGCATGTGACCACCGACTCCATGTTGATCAGCTTGTCGGTCTCACCTTCGGGGTCATACAGATACGCCATCCCGCCGGTCATGCCCGCACCGAAATTGGCACCCACCGGCCCCAGGATCACCGCGACGCCGCCGGTCGTGTATTCGCAGCCACTGCTGCCGCAGCCCTCGACCACCACATGCGCCCCCGAGTTGCGCACCGCGAACCGCTCGCCCGCGCGCCCGGCGGCAAAAAGATACCCCGCCGTCGCGCCATAAAGCACGGTATTGCCGATGATCGTGTTGTCGCAGGCCACCAGCGGGCTCGCCATCGGCGGGCGCACCACGACGGTACCCCCCGACAAACCCTTGCCGACATAGTCGTTGGCATCCCCCGACACTTCCAGCTTCAGCCCCGGCGCCGCGAAGGCCCCCAGGCTCTGCCCCGCGCTGCCCGTCAGCTTGACGGTCAGGTGGTCCGGCTGCAGGCTGTTGCGCATCCCGAAATTGCGCACGATGTGGCTCGAGACGCGGGTGCCCACGGTGCGGTCGGTATTCTGCACGGCATAATGCAGCTGCATCTTCTCGCCGTCCTTCAGGAACCGCGCCGCATCCCGCACGATCTCGGCATCCAGCGTGTCGGGCACCGGATTGCGCGGCTTGTTGCGGTCATAGACGTTGTCCTTGGCGCCATCCACCGTGATCAGCATCGGGTTCAGGTCCAGGTCGTCCAGATGCGCGGCACCTCGGCTCACCTGCGTCAGCAGGTCGGCCCGCCCGATCACCTCGTCCAGGCTGCGCGCGCCGATACTGGCCAGCAACTCGCGCACTTCCTGCGCATAGAAGGTGATCAGGTTCACCACCTTGTCGGCATTGCCGGTGAACTTGGCGCGCAGCGCCTCATCCTGCGTGCACACGCCCACCGGGCAGGTGTTGCTCTGGCACTGGCGCACCATGATACAGCCCATCGCGATCAGCGCGGCGGTGCCGATCCCGTATTCCTCGGCCCCCATCATCGCCGCCATGACGATATCGCGCCCCGTGCGCAGCCCGCCATCGGTGCGCAGCGTCACCCGGTCGCGCAGCTTGTTCATCGACAGAACCTGATGCGCCTCGGTGATGCCCATCTCCCAGGGCAGGCCGACATACTTGATCGACGTGGCCGGGCTTGCCCCGGTGCCGCCATTATGCCCCGAGATCAGGATCACGTCGGCCTTCGCCTTGGCCACACCGGCCGCGATCGTGCCGACACCCGACTGCGCCACCAGCTTCACGCAGACCTTCACCGTCGGGTTGATCTGCTTGAGGTCATAGATCAGCTGCGCCAGGTCCTCGATCGAATAGATGTCGTGATGGGGGGGCGGCGAAATCAGTGTAACCCCCGGCGTCGAATGGCGCAGCCTTGCGATCAGCTTGGTCACCTTCATCCCCGGTAGCTGACCACCCTCGCCCGGCTTGGCGCCCTGCGCGACCTTGATCTCAAGCTCTTCGCACTGGTTGAGGTATTCCGCCGTCACCCCGAACCGCCCCGAGGCGACCTGCTTGATCTTGGCGCTCGGATTGTCGCCATTGGGCTCGGGCACGAAATGCGCCGGGTCCTCGCCACCCTCGCCTGAATCGCTGCGCGCACCGATCCGGTTCATCGCCACGTTCAGGGTCTTGTGCGCCTCCGGGCTCAGGGCCCCAAGGCTCATCCCCGGCGTCACGAACCGCTTGCGGATCGCGGTCACGCTTTCCACCTCTTCCAGCGGAATCGGCTCGCCAAGGGGCTTGATCGCCATCAGGTCGCGCAGGTGAATGGGCGGGTTGGCCTCCATCGCCTTGGAATACTGCTTCCACAGGGAAAACGACGCCTTGTTGCACGCCATCTGCATCATGTGCATCGTCTGCGCGCCCCATGCATGGGTCTCGCCCGACTTGCGCATCTTGTAGAAACCGCCAATCGGCAGCACATCCTGCGAGCCGGAGAACGCCATCCTGTGAATGTCCTCCAGCTTCCCCTGGATACCGCTCACGCCGATGCCGCTGATGCGGCTGGTCAGGCCGGGGAAATACTCGGCACACATCGCCCGGCTCAGGCCCACGGCCTCGAAGTTGAGGCCCCCCCGATAGGACGAGATCACCGAGATCCCCATCTTCGACATGATCTTCAGCAGGCCCTGGTCGATCGCCTCGCGATACCGCGTCACGGCCTCGGTCAGGGTGCCATCCAGCAGGCCCCGGTCCAGCCGGTCGGCCAGCGTGTCCTCGGCCAGGTAGGCATTGACCACCGTGGCGCCCGCGCCGATCAGCACGGCAAAATAATGCGGGTCGATACACTCGGCCGAGCGCACATTGAGCGAACAGAACGTCCTGAGCCCCTTGCGCGTCAGATGCCCGTGAACCGCGCTCGTGGCCAGAATCATCGGCATCCCGACACGGGTTTCCCCCAGACGGTGATCGCTCAGCACCAGGTGTCCGGCACCACTGCGCACGGCATCCTCGGCCTCGGCACGGATACGTTCCAGCCCGGCCTGCAACGCGCCCGGTCCGGGCTCGAAGCTGCAATCGATCTCGGTCACCGCACCCTCGAACTGGCGCATCAGCCCGTCCCATTGGGCATTGCCCACGAACGGGCTTTCCAGCACCAGGATCTCGGTCTGCGCGCTGCTCTCATCCAGCACGTTCTTGAGGTTCCCGAACCGCGTCTTCAGGCTCATCACCCGGTATTCGCGCAGGCTGTCGATGGGCGGGTTCGTCACCTGGCTGAAATTCTGGCGGAAATAATGGCTCAGCGGGCGGTATTTCTTGGACAGGACCGCGCTTGGCGTGTCGTCGCCCATGCTGGCGACGGCCTCCTTGGCATCCTCGGCCATCGGCGCCAGGATCGTCTCGATCTCCTCCACCGAATAGCCCGCAGCGATCTGCCTCCGGCGCAGCTCGGCGCCCGTGAACATCGGCGCCTCGGCTACACTGCCCAGCACCTCGTCCAGATCCTTGATCTTGCCGACCCATTCGCCGAACGGCTGGGCATGGGCCATTTTGTCCTTGATCTCGGTATCGTGGTAAAGCTGGCCCTCCTGCATGTCCACGGCCAGCAACTGACCGGGGCCGAGCGCGCCCTTTTCCTTCACCGTCGCCTCGTCGATCGGCACCATCCCCGCTTCGGACCCGGCAATCACCAGACCGTCGCCGGTCACCACGTAACGCATCGGGCGCAGCCCGTTGCGGTCAAGCCCGGCACAGACCCAGCGACCATCGGTCATCGCCAGCGCGGCAGGCCCGTCCCAGGGCTCCATCACCGAGTTGCAATAGGAATACATGTCCCGCCAGGCCTGCGGCAGCTCCTCGGCCTGCTTCGACCAGCTTTCCGGCACCATCATCGTCTTGGCCATCGGCGCGTTGCGCCCGGCCCGCACCAGCACCTCAAACACGGCATCCAGCGCCGCGCTGTCGGACGAGCCGCCGGGGATGATCGGCTTGATATCCTCGGCCATCTCGCCAAAAGCGCCGCTGGCCATGCGGATCTCATGGCTCTTCATCCAGTTGATATTGCCCTTGAGCGTGTTGATCTCGCCGTTATGGGCCAGCATCCGGAACGGCTGCGCCAGCCACCATTGCGGAAAGGTGTTGGTGGAATAGCGCTGGTGATAGATCGCGAATGCCGATTTGAACCGCTCATCCTGAAGGTCGGGATAGAAGTCCGCCACCTGCTCGGCCAGCATCATGCCCTTGTAGATGATACTGCGGCAGGACAGCGACGCGATATAGAGCCCGGTGATCCCCTCTGCCGCGGCGGCCTTCTCGATCCGGCGGCGAATGACGTAGAGCTCGCGCTCGAAATCCTCTTCGGCGATCCCCTTACCGTTGGAAATCAGGATCTGCTCGATCTCGGGACGCGTCGCGTTGGCCTTTTCGCCAAGGCAGCTGACCTCGACCGGCACATGGCGCCAGCCATAGATATAATGTCCCATCCGCAGCACTTCGGTTTCCACGATGGTCCGGCAGGTCTCCTGCGCCCCGAAATTGGTGCGCGGCAGAAACACCTGCCCGACAGCCATCAGCCGGTCTTCATGCGGCTCATGCCCGGTGCGCCGAATCTGATCGTAAAAGAACGGCACAGGAATCTGCACATGGATACCCGCGCCGTCGCCGGTCTTGCCGTCCGCATCCACCGCCCCGCGATGCCAGATCGCCTTGAGCGCGGTGATCCCGGCCTCGACGACCTTGCGGCTCGGCTTGCCATCCACCGACACCACAAGACCCACCCCGCACGAGGAATGCTCCTCGGATTCGGAATACATGCCGTTCTCGGCCAGCCACTTGCGTTCGGCCTCTTGCTTGGCCTGCCAGTTAAGATCCAGTTTCGTCATCGTTCTTAACCCTTCGTTCAACGGGTGGGTCAGGCTGCCTGACCTTATTTTCGTTCTCTCGCCGTGCGTTTCGGCGCGGTTTTCGGGTTCTGTACCGAATATTTGGGCGAAGCCCCGGTTTCGGTACAAAACCGCTGTACAAATCGGACGTTTTGTACCGAATTCTACTCCGCCGCGACCGACTGCGCGTCGTTCAGATAGTCCAGCATCGCCGCAGCGGAATCGCGCCCGTCGCGGATCGCCCAGACCACAAGGCTGGCTCCGCGAACGATGTCGCCCACCGCGAAAACCCCGTCCATCGCGGTCTGCCCGGTGGTGAATTCCGCCTTGATCGTTCCCCAGCGCGTGACCTCAAGTTCCTTTTGATTCCATAGTGTTGGAAGGTCTTCAGGCTCAAAGCCCAGCGCCTTGATGACAAGGTCGGCGGGCTCGTCATGCTCCGCACCCTCGATCGGTTCGGGGCTCTGGCGGCCCGTCGCGTCGGGCTGGCCAAGGCGCATCTGCTGCACCTTCACCATGCTCACCGGATCGCCGGCAAAGCCTTTGGGTGCGCTAAGCCATTGGAACTCAACGCCTTCTTCCTCGGCATTCTGCACTTCGCGCTGGCTGCCCGGCATGTTCTCGCGGTCCCGGCGATACAGGCATTTGACCGATTTGGCCCCCTGACGCACGGCAGTTCGGACACAATCCATAGCGGTGTCGCCGCCCCCGATCACCACAACTTGTTTGCCCTCGGCATTCAGCTCGCCGCTTTCATACTCCGGCACGCTGTCGCCAAAGGACAACCGGTTGCTCGCCGTCAGATAGTCGATCGCCCGCACGATCCCCTTGGCCCCGGCCCCCGGACCCGGCAGATCGCGGCTCTTGTAGACCCCTGTAGCGATCAGCAACGCATTGTGTTTATTGCGAATTTCATCGAAGGCGATATCCTTGCCGACATCGCAGTTCAGTACGAATTCAACCCCGCCCTGCTCCAGCTGTTCGATCCGGCGCATGACCACATCCTTCTCCAGCTTGAAGCCGGGAATCCCATAGGTCATCAATCCGCCACCGCGGTCATAGCGGTCATAGACGGTCACCTGCACCCCGGCCCGCCGCAGCACATCCGCCGCCGCCAGACCACCCGGCCCGGCACCGATTATCCCAACAGATTCAGCACGTTCCTGGCTCGGCTGGATCGGCTTCACCCAGCCTTCGTCCCAGGCGGTATCGGTGATATACTTCTCGACGGCGCCGATGGTCACGGTGCCATGACCCGACTGTTCGATCACGCAATTCCCCTCGCACAGCCTGTCCTGCGGGCAGATCCGCCCACAAATCTCGGGAAAGGTATTGGTCGCCTGGCTGATGTCATAAGCCTCCTGCAACCGCCCTTCCGCCGTCAGGCGCAACCAGTCGGGAATGTTGTTATGCAACGGGCAATGCGACTGGCAATAAGGCACGCCACACTGGCTGCACCGGCCCGCCTGCTCCTTGGCCTTCGCATCCGCGTATTCCGCATAAATCTCGTTAAAATCCTCTCGGCGAACGCTCGCCGCACGTTTTTCGGGCATGTCCCGACCAACGGTCACGAATTTCAGCATCGGTTGCTTTGCCACGGCATGGCCTCCGGAAAAATCTTGCACCGCGCTTGTCTAATCCAAGTCTTCAACAAATAAAAGTCACAAACACTTACCTATTATTAAATAATTCCCTCCCCTCCGAGCCCTCCGGTAAGGAAACTTCAATACTTTAATTCCGATTCGGACCTAAATGGTTACTTTCCATCGAATCTCAGTGGTTTATAGCTGGCCGCACAGATTATCAGCAGGGCGCCGCCGATGCCGCTTTTCCATTTGCTTCTCGTCGCCATCATTCAGGGCGTGACCGAATTTCTGCCGGTTTCATCCTCGGGACACCTGATCCTTTTGCCGAATCTCGCGGGTCTCGACGATCAGGGGCAGGTCATCGACGTGTCCGTTCATGTGGGAACGCTTTTTGCCGTCGTTCTCTATTTCTGGCGCGATGTCGGGCTTGCGATCCTCGGCCTGCCCCGCCTGTTGACCGGACGCGTCGACACGCCCGGCTCCTGCCTTGCCATGCTGCTTCTGGCGGCCTCGATCCCCGTAGTGGCCCTGGGCCTGCTGCTTCACCTCACCGGCCTCGATGCCGAGATGCGCTCCATCAAGGTGATCGGATGGGCCATGCTGGTTTTCGGTATCGTCCTCTACTGGGCCGATCAGGCGGGCCCCGGCCGGAAGAAAGCCGAAGACTGGAACCTCCAGGACGCGATGGTCATCGGTGTCTGGCAGGCCATCGCACTGATTCCCGGCACCTCGCGCTCGGGCATCACGATCACCGGCGCACGTTTCCTGGGTTATACGCGCCGCGACGCCGCGCGTCTGTCGATGCTCATGTCGATCCCCACGATCATTGCCAGCGGCGTTCTTCTGGGCGCCGAATCCGTCGTCGACGCCAATGTATCCCTGCTGCGGGAAGGGCTGATCGCCGCCGCGATGGCCTTTGGCGCGGCGCTTCTGGCGCTGTCGGTAATGATGCGTCTGCTCAACAGGGTCAGCTTCACGCCCTATGTGATCTACCGGATCGTCCTGGGCATTGTGCTGCTGGTCGTTGCTTACCGCTGAGGGCGCAGCCTGCTGGCAGATTCCTTGATCGCCTCGTACTGACCTGCCGGGCGGAAGCGCCACAGGTAGTCTGGCATGACAACCTCCATCGCCACCGGTCTGATCCCGAGATCAGCAAAGCCGTGCGCCTCGCCGGAAACCACGTTATCCACCCGAAGGCTGCGCACCTGGTCCCGCGTGATCTGCGGCGGGATCAGGCCCAGAGACAATGTCTGCACCAGCTCGAAACCCCAGGCCATCGCAGTGGCGAGGCCGAAGGGAATATTCATGATGAGCCGGCGTCGGCGGATCACCTTGAGCATCTGTTGCATCAGCTCGCGGAAGGTATTCACATCCGGCCCGCCCAGTTCATAGATACCCGAGGGCGCAACGCCGGTGGCGCCCATCTCAGCGGCCTGCGCCACGTCATCCACATAAACGGGTTGAAACCGGGTCTCGGCACCCACGACCGGAAGAACCGGGCTGAACCGCGTCATTCCCGCGAAACGGTTGAAGAAATCGTCCTCGGGACCAAAAATAACCGAAGGGCGCAGGATCACCGCACCGGGAAACGCATCCTGAATTGCCTTCTCGCCTTGCGCCTTGGTCTGCGCATAGACGCTCTCCGACCCCTCGTTGGCGCCGATCGCCGAAATCTGCACGAGCCGCGCCACACCTTCTTCGGCGGCGATGCGGGCGATGCGCGCCGCGCCTTCGTTCTGGACCGCGTCGAAATTGTTCTTGCCCTTCCGGTCGAACGTGCCGACGCAGTTCACCACCGCATCCGCGCCGCGCGCCACCGCGCGCACGCTGGCATCGTCGCGGATGTTGCAGAACACCGGTTCCACCTGGCCGACAGTGCCATAAGGTTTGACATGCATCGCTTCATTCGGGCGGCGCACCGCCACGCGAACCCTCCAGCCCGCCTTGGCCATGCGCCGTGCAATATAGCGACCGACAAACCCCGATCCGCCGTAGATGGTGACGAGTTTCGACATCTCTGGATCTCCCGCTTGGATTTCACCCCTTCCTAATGCTCCGTGCCGTTTTGAACAAGGACATATGGCGATTGCCGCAAATCTATGAAATCGCCGTTGACACGCCACGGCGCCGGGTCTAAATGGCGGCTTCACGACACCTGCCCAGGTGGCGGAATTGGTAGACGCGCTAGCTTCAGGTGCTAGTGTCCGTATGGACGTGGAGGTTCGAGTCCTCTCCTGGGCACCATTCCCTCCACGAAGGGAATGAGCATGACGAATTACCTATACAAGAACGACCTTCCCGCGGATCTGGATCTGGGTCCGGTGGTCGCGATCGACTGCGAAACCATGGGCCTCAATCCGCATCGCGACAGGCTCTGCGTGGTGCAGATGTCAGGCGGCGACGGCAATGCCCACATGATCCAGATCGACAAGGGCCAGACCGAGGCGCCAAACCTGGCCGCGATGCTGGAGAACCCCGACATTCTCAAGCTCTTTCACTTCGGCCGTTTCGATATCGCGGCGATGTACAACGCCTTCGGCGCCCTTGCCGCACCGGTCTATTGCACAAAGATCGCAAGCAAGCTGGTGCGCACCTATACCGACCGCCATGGGCTCAAGAACCTGCTTCAGGAACTGCTCTCCGTGGACGTCTCCAAGGTCCAGCAATCCTCGGACTGGGGCGCGCCCGAACTGACCGAGGCGCAGCTTGATTACGCCGCTTCGGATGTCCTGCACCTGCACCGCCTGCGCACCGAGCTTGACCGGATGCTGGCGCGCGAGGGCCGTGTCGAAATCGCACAAGCCTGTTTCGACTTCTTGCCCGCCCGTGCCAGACTGGACCTTGCAGGCTGGCCCGAGATCGACATCTTCGCGCATTGAATCATGGCACGACATAACAGCCTCCATTCCCGGCTCGTGGCTTGGATGAAAGTCATCCTGCCCCTGGCCGCCTTGGCGCTGCTATCGATGCTGTTTCTTTTGTCGCGCTCGATTGGCCCGACCAAGACGATTCCGGTCGCCGAAGTCGGTCTCGAACAACGCGCCCAGGAACAGGGTGCCAGCAACGCGACCTTCACCGGCATGACCGACGAGGGCGACCTCATCACCTTGAGTGCGCAGGCGGCGCGCCCCTATGCAGATGATCCGAGCCGGATCCTGGCGGATGTGGTGGAATCCCGGCTGACACTGACCTCCGGATCGCTGATCGATATCCTCTCGGACGAGGCGGACGTGAATCAGGACGACTCGACCATCAAGATGACAGGCGACGTTCGGATCAACACCAGCACCGGCTTCCATATGACCACCGATGTGCTGAACACGCGCTTTGATTCACTCTATGCCCAAACCCCCGGCCCGGTCACGGGCAATGGCCCCCCCGGCGATCTAGATGCAGGGCGGATGGTAATCGCACCGAACGATGAAACGGGCGATACACATTTGTTTTTTACAGATGGCGTCAAGGTGATATACCAGCCCAAGAATGCAGAGGATTGATACTTTTGAACCGTTTTTCGTGGCCCGCTCTCTGTCTGCTTCTGCTGACCGCGCCCTCTGCGGGCCTCGCCCAAGGGGCTCAGATCGCCTTTGGAGAAAGCCAGCAGGACAGCGACCTTCCTGTTGAGGTCACCTCCGAAAACCTTGACGTGAACCAGACCGATGGAACCGCTGTGTTTACCGGCAACGTGGTGGTCGGCCAGGGCGAGATGCGCCTTTTCGCGCCGCATGTTCTGGTGATCTACAAGGAAGACGAAAGCGGGATCGACCGGCTGAAGGCCACCGGCGGCGTCATCGTCATCAGCGGCGAAGATGCGGCCGAAGGGGATCAGGCGGATTATTACGTCGATACAGGCATGATCGAGATGGAGGGGTCGGTGCTTCTGGTGCAGCCGCGGCAGACGCTGACCTCGGATAACATGGTCGTGGACACGCGCGCTGGCACCGCACGGATGACCGGCCGGGTCAAAACCATCTTGCAGCCGCAGGACTGAACGATGCCTGCGCCCAAGCTCCATATCGCGCACGAAAGCATGGGCCTCGAGGTCTCGAACCTGCGCAAGAGCTACAAGCGCAGGGTCGTGATTCGCGACGTGTCGCTCTACCTGCAACAAGGTGAGGTGGTCGCGCTTCTGGGGCCGAACGGGTCAGGCAAGACCACGACCTTTTATGCCATCGCGGGACTGATCCAGCCCGAGAGCGGCAAGGTGATGATCGATGGACAAGACGTGACCAGCCTGCCGATGTATCGTCGCGCAAAACTGGGCGTCGGCTATCTTCCTCAGGAAATGTCGATCTTTCGGGGGCTGTCGGTCGAAGACAACATCCTGGCCATCCTCGACATATCCGAGCGCGACCGCCACAAGCGGCGCGAGCGCCTCGAAGAGCTGCTTTCGGAGTTCTCGATCGAACATCTGCGCCGTGCGCCCGCGCTGGCGCTGTCTGGGGGTGAACGCCGCCGCGTAGAGATCGCCCGCTGCCTTGCGGCGCATCCGCGTTACCTGCTGCTGGACGAACCTTTCGCCGGGGTTGATCCGATCTCGGTCGGCGATATCCGTCACCTCGTCGCCGATCTGAAGAAACGCGGCATCGGTGTGCTGATCACGGACCACAACGTCCGCGAGACGCTCGAGATCGTCGATCGCGCATATATCCTTCATGACGGACAGGTCCTTATGTCTGGCAGCCCCGAAGAGGTGGTCCAGAACGAGAACGTTCGCCGGGTCTATCTGGGTGACAATTTCCGCATTTCCTGACGTTTGGGCATGCTGTCGCAGACCCGCACCTGCAACACCGATCTTCATTGACAAACCCCGGTAAAAGCGCCTCAAATAGGGGCATGACATTTCAGGCTTCCGTGCTGATCCCGCATCGGGCCCTCGTTCCAGGGGCCGGGTCAGAGCAAGCAGGCGAAATGTCAGTTTCCCGCATCCGGAAATGAACGTCATCAGGGTCGAACGCCCCTGGTGCGCGCCACCGGATCGTCAAATGAAGGAGTGAAGATGCGCTATCAAATCAGTGGTAAGCAGATCGACATAGGTGAATCGCTGCAGACACATGTCAAAGAGCAGCTTGGTGTGGCCGTGTCGAAATATGCCGAACGCCCGACTGACGCCCATGTGATTTTTTCCAAAAGCGCCAGTGAATTCGTCTGCGAAACCATAGTGCATCTGTCGACCGGGTTGACCACCCAGGCCAAGGCGCGCGCGCATGAAATCTACGCCGCATTCGATCAATCCTGCGAGAAAATCGAGAAGCAGCTTCGCCGCTACAAGCGCCGTTTGAAGGATCATCATCGCGACCGTTCACAGCCTGTTGAACTTTCGGGCGCATCCTCATATATCCTCGCCTCGGAAAGTGACGATGCGGATTCGGAACCTGAAAGCCTCCAGCCGATGATCGTCGCCGAAATGGAGACGCAAATCCCGTCTCTGTCTGTCGGCGAAGCGGTCATGCAGATGGAACTGGCAGGGGCTCCGGTGCTGATCTTCCGCAATGAGGGTAACAATGGGTTGAATGTCGTTTACCGTCGGGATGATGGTAATATCGGCTGGATCGACCCTTAACAGACACAAGGTGCCGGGCGCGGCATGCGCCAAGCCCGGCAGAGCGTCGAGAAAACCAATGGATATGGATATGATCCTCAAGCCAGAGGCCGTGCGCGTGTTCTCTGCTGTCTCCAGCAAGAAACGCCTGCTGCATGAACTGGGTGGCATCGCCGATTCGGTCTACCAAGTGAACCAGACCGAAGCCGTCGAGGCCCTTCAGGAACGCGAAAGCCTCGGGCCGACCGGCGTCGGCAATGGCGTAGCCCTGCCGCACGCCCGGCTGGATGGGCTGGAACATGTTGTCGGTGCACTGGTGCTTCTGGAAAAGCCCGTGGATTTCAGCGCGGTCGATCGGCAGCCTGTCGATCTGGTCTTCGCACTGTTCGCGCCCCGCGATGCCGGGGTGGAACACCTCAAGGCGCTGGCGCTAGTGTCACGCACACTGCGCGACCCGTCGGTCTGCGCCAAGCTGCGCGCGAACACCGATCCGATGACGCTCTATACCATCGTGACCGAGGCGCAGGCGGCGCAAGCCGCCTGACACCTTGCGGCCCTATTGCCAGGGTTCGAATCCGAAGGTCATGTAATCGCGCTGATAGATGTCGCTTACCAGCGACTCGATCTCGTCGTCATATATATCCGACAGGGCAAATGGCGTGTCGCCCGTGGCCCGCTCCGGGCGCGGTGCATCGCGGTAGCCGACCCGTCCCGCCATCTGCGGCAGATCGGTCTGCATCTCATCCTCCCGGATGAGCATATCGGGCACCGCGAACTGCGCCATCCCCTGCAATACCGCCACCTGCGACGCCCAATGCGCGTCGATCCGGATACCTGTCTGCCCCGCAAGGTTGGCACGCAGGAAATCGAGGAACCCCACAAAAGCCGCACGATGCGCGCGCCGGTCATAGCTTTCGTCCAGATCGCCGCCGGGGATCGGCAGCTTGTGAAAATTGCGCAGCGTCTTGCGGATATCGGCATAGGTCCCAGGCCCGCGCATCAGGATCTTGTTGCAGAACGCGTCATGCGCGCGCGCCGCCGGGTGTCGTAACACCGTGAAACTGCGGTGCCGCCGGTTGCGCCGTTTCCATTGCCTGAGGGCCTTCTGGTTGAGATGCGTCGGCAGACTGTCCTCGGGCACCTCGTCCAGCGCGGCAAGCCAGGCCCTGACCTCCGCCTCGGGTCCGGACCTGACCGGCATGTAAAGCAGCGGCGCGCGCGCACCCGTCACGAAGCCCGGCACCGCCGGCCCGCGACGCGGCTCGAAATTCGGGATGCGCGTCATGTTGAACGGATCCTGCCCAGACAGCGCCCGCTCCATCTCGTCGTAATTCGCGACCTTCTCGCTCAGCGGGCTCGGGTTCTGCTTCTTGAGCGATGAATCCAGCGCATCAAGCTGCGTGCCACAGCCAAGAAACCGTGCCATCCCATTGATCACCGCCAGGTTCTGAAGATCCTCATATGCAACATAGAACGCCGTCTGCCCGGTCATCTGAAGCCGGTTCAGCAAGAACACCTGGAACGATTGCAGATGCGCGACATGCCTTTCAAATTCGTCCCCGTCAAAGCTGACCTTGCTGTCCTTGCGACGTTTGACATTGGTCAGTTTCCACTGACCGGTCGCCTGCGCGATCTTCCATGAGACATAACTGTCCAGCGGATTGCGGGTCAGGATGATCTTGGCACACCGCGGATCGTCAAGGCAGATGTCCAGCACCCGGCCATCATGGTCGTGAAAGAACCGGAACCCGCCCAAACCCTCGGACCCTGTCTTGATCGCCTCGATCAACCGCCCCGGATCGCCATCGCGCATCGCCTGGGTGACGCCCAGTATCTCGGTCTTGTTGGGATAGCCGATGAAATGCGGGTTGAACGCCTCGCCATGACATTCAAGACCCTCGAACGCATTGAGATTCGTTTCGAGAAAATTCGAGCCGGTGCGCATTTCGGCGAACACCACGAAGTAGTCGAAATTTCCGCTCATGCCGGGTTACTGCACCAGATAGGGTTTGGGAGTTGTCTGCTGGGGCTCATGCAACCCATGCTGCACCGGGAAATCCCCCATCAGATACGGATGCATACCCTGGTTCTTGAGGTTCTGCAGGAACTGCCCGAAGCCGGTCAGATCGGCCATCTTGGGGACCTCGGCCAGACCGCGCAGGTTCTGCTGGCCGATCTCGTCGATGATGGTCTGCAGGGGTTCCATCGGCGCCTCGATGAACTCGGCCATTGTCCAGATACGGATCCGCGCCTTGGCCCAGGGCGAGCGCAAAACACCCAGATGCTTGCTTTCGATCTGTTGCAGCCTCGCCGCCTCCTGCCGGATATCCGCGAAATTCCGGTTCGACTTGAACAGCGGGACCGCCCAGCTTCCCGAGATGACCGAGATCTGCGCATTGGGGTCCTTGGCGATATCCCATTCGACATCCTCGATATGGTCCCGCGGCCCCATCTGGAAACACTGCCGCTCGCCGCGTGTATTCCAGATCAGGCTGGCGAGAAACGCCCTCGGGTTATAGTCTCGCAAGGCCGCACTGTCGCAAAGCGCCCCGTTCATCACCGTCTGCCCATCCGAGAACTCGGCACGTTCGGGCGCGAACAGGTGGCCGTGCACCCGTGTGCCGGTGACCCGCGCCAACCATTGCTCGAAATTCTCGAAAAGGTCGCCAAACCCCTCGAAAACCGAGTACTGCGCACAGGTCAGCCCGTTTTCACGCCCTTCGACCGGAAAACGGCTTTGCATGTAAAGGCCGGGACGCCCGCGCGTCCGCCGCTCCACCGCCTTGGAAAAGATGCGGTCGATCTTGCCGGGATTGGGCTCGGTGCGCTTCATCGCGCCCGCATTGTCGCTCATGAAGGCATCGTAAAGCCGATTGGCAAACGGCCAGATCTTGCGCGCCACGAAACAGTCCGACCGACGCAGAAGCTGTAGGTGATCGTCATAGAAAATATGCGGCTTGCCCTGATAGTCGAATTTCGACAGCGTCAGCGACCGGCTTTCAATCTGCAGCGAATACTGCCGCGAAAGCGTCTGGAAATAGCTTTCGTCGGGGATCCAAACCCGCTGGAAATAGGCGTCGTAAACCTGCCGGTCAGGATCGGACAGGATCGCCGACAGGGTCTGGCGCGTCAGGCACCACCATTGGCTGCCCATATGCGGCACGAGCCCATTGGGGATGCGCCGCTTGAACCCAAGGCGGCGTTGCAGCGACACGTATTTGTCGAACAGATAGCGATGCTTGCGCCACGAGAACGGGAACCGCAGCGTGAAACGCTCTTGATCGAGGCCCCCCATCGTCCAGGGCACGTCGGCGGTGGTGGCGGATTCGATGAAATCGGTATGCGGACGCTCGGCCAGATAGTCTTTGAGCTCCTGCACCGGTCGGAGCGGCAGGCACGAACCCGAGGCCAGATAGACATGCCGCACATCCTCGAACTCATCCAGCATGAGCTGACCGGCGCTTTGCGTCGCCGCCACCAGCCCCCATGTGCCCCATTCACAGCGATGCCGCTTGCAGAAACGGACATCGGGCAGATCGGAAAGCGCATTGACGAAGGCGTTATAGGTCTTGGCGGGCACCGACTTGTCGGCATGTATCACAAGCGGGCAACCGGCCGCGGCCCAGTGGCGCGCCACCTGCTCCGCACGGTCAAACGCCGTGTGAACCAACATGATGATACCAACACTCACTGCCCGTCGCCCTTTTTCAAGCCCAGTTCCCCTTGGACATCAGTCCGAGGATCTCCAGTTGCCGCCAGTTTATATACTTTTCCGACCATTTGCACCAAAGGTCTGGATTATCCTTAAGGTTATCGTAATAGGCCTTGTATTCGATGCTGGCCGCATAGTGCTGCTTGCGCTCCAGTTCCTCTTCCGCCTTGGCGGCGAAGGTATCGAGAAACTTGGCGTGAAGCAGGATGCCGCTGGCCTTTTCGCCGCCAAGCGTATCGTAGGTCTGGTTCAGCCCTCGCGGCAAAAGCATGTGGGTCGAACTGACATAGGCATAGCGCCGGTCCCATTTCACCAGCGGGATCTTGTTGAGCGCGGGCGCCTTGGCCGGGGTATTGGGAAAGAACACCCGCGCGCGCGGACCGCCCTGAATCCACAAATTGCCGAAGGCCGGATTCTTCTGGATCAGGTAGTTGCCGGGATCGAACCACGAGGCGATCTCCATCGGGTTCTGACCCACGCGGTAGGGCACCGCGTCCATCCGCCCCTTGGGATACATATCCAGCAACATCGCCCCGAACGATCGAAGCTGCGACACGTCAAGCCAATCGGTCAGTGCGCGGATCGGGCGGGTATCGCAGAACGGATAGACAAAGAATTCGTCGGGATCGACCACCAGGGACCAGTGCTCATGACCGTATTTCGCCTGCAACCAGTTCAGCCAGTCGACCCCGAACCGCGCGGCCTTGTAGCTGGCCTTGGTTGTCCAGAGAGACACATCCGGCTGATCGGCCAGATACTCCCGGCCGCCATCCTGGCTGTTGTTGTCCACCATCAGGAAATGCGACACACCAAGGTCGCGATAGTATTTCAGGAAATAGGGCAGCCGCACGTTCTCGTCGCGAAAGGTCGAGAACAACAGGATATCGCCCGCGCGGATCTTTCCGGTGCGGTTCTCGACCGGGATCAACGAGAAATGCTTGCGCCAGGCACGAACCTTCGCCCGCTTGCGCTTGAGACGCATGTGATATGACTGCACAAAGCTCAAGCCGTGCCTCTCTGCTGTTCTCTTATATTTGCGGCGTAAACTAGCCGATCGTGGCTTAACATACTCTTTTTCCAGACCGAAAATAAACCTGTGCCGTTCTTTCCCGCTTCATGCTTGCGGTCAATCCTAAACCCATCCTCCCCTGGACATCAGCCCCATCGCCTCGAGCTGGCGCCAACTGACGAACTTTGTCGAGCCCTCGCACCAGAAGTCCGGGTTGGCGATCAGCCCGTCATAGTAGCTCTCATATAGATCGCTATTGGCGAAATGTTCGCGCCGCTCCTTCTCCTCGGCGGATTTCTCGACGACCACATCAAGGAACTTGCTATGCAGCAACACACCCGACAGAATCTCGCCGCCCTCCTCGCAGTAAACCCTGTTGAGACGCCGAGGCAGTAGCGAATGGGTCGAGCTGACATAGGCGAAACGTCGGTTCCATTTGACAAGAGGGGTCTTGCTCAATGTCGGCGCCTGCTGCGGGCGATCGGCAAAGAAGAACCGCGCGCGCACCCCGCCCTGCACCCAAAGGTTCTGAAGGTCCGGCTTCTTTTGCATCACGTAATTGCCGCCATCGAACCAGCACAGCTGTTGAAACGGATCGTCTCCGGGCCGATACGTCTGCGCCTTCAGCGGCCCCTTGGGATACATGTCCAGCATCAACGCGCCAAAGGACTGCCGGTCATTGGTCTCCAGCCATTCGCACAACGCACGCAGCGAGCGGGTGTCGTGATGCGGATAGATAAAGGTCTCGTCGGCATCCAGCGTCAGGCACCAATGGCCATGCGCGTGACGGATCTGCAGCCATGTCAGCCAGTCCATGCCAAAGCGCGACAGCTTGTAACTCTGCCCTGTCGACCAAAGCGAAACGTCACTCTGCGCCGCCAGATACTCCTGCGTGCCGTCATCGCTGTCATTGTCGACGATCAGAAAATGATCGACCCCCAACCGCCGGTGATGATTGAGGAAATGCGGAAGCCGAACCATCTCGTTGCGCATGGTCGCCGCCGCAAGGATCGCACCGGGGGCAATCTGGCCCGTCCGATCGGCAACCGACGTCAGCTGATGGCGCTTGCGCAGCGCACGATACAGCAGCCTGCGCCGCTTCCATCGCAGCCGATAGGCGATACCTGCATCCCTGAGCAACCCCATACAGCTTTGCCTGACCTGTGCTAAACACCCGGAGAATCGGCTTTATTTGGCGTAATGTCCAGTTTGATGCCATCGCCAGGCATCGCCGATCATCTGTTCCAGCGTCGATCGCGCAGGGCTCCAGCCCAGTTCCGAAACCGCGCGCGTCGATCCCGACACCAGCTTGGTGCAATCGCCCGGCCGCCGCAGCCCCTCGATGGTCGGCACTTCGCGACCGGTCATCGCGGCGGCGCGATCGATGACCTCGCGCACCGAAAACCCGCTGCCGGTCCCAAGGTTGAACGCGCGGCTTTCCTTGCCCTCTTCCAGCCACTTCAGACCCTGAAGATGCGCATCCACCAGGTCCATCACATGCACGTAGTCGCGGATGCAGGTGCCGTCCGGTGTCTCGTAATCGGTCCCGAAAATGGTCAGCGCATCGCGCTTGCCGTCAATCGCATCGAGAATCAGCGGCACGAGATGCGTCTCGGGCTGGTGGAACTCGCCCACCTCGGCCTCGGGATCGGCACCGGCCACGTTGAAATAGCGGAAGATAACGTGGCGCAGCCCATAGGCTGCCTCGAAATCGCGCAGGATGTCCTCGACCGCGCGCTTGCTTGAACCATAGGCATTGATCGGGTGACGTGCGCTCGATTCATCCAGCACCACGTTATCCTGATCGCCATAGGTCGCGCAGGTGGACGAGAACACCACGTCAAGACAACCCGCCTCCACCGCCGCCTGAAACAGCGTCAGCGAGCCGGCGACATTGTTATGCCAGTAAAGCCCCGGCTCGCGCATGCTCTCGCCGACCTGGCTCAACGCGGCAAAATGCAGGATGGCTGCGGGCTGGTAGGCGGCAAATATCTGGTCCAGCCGCTCGCGGTCATTCAGGTCGCCCTTCTCGAACGGACCGAACTGCACCGCGTCCTCCCAGCCCGTGCTGAGATTGTCGTAGGTCACCGGCGTATAGCCCGCGCCCTTCAACGCCTTGCAGGCATGAGAGCCGATATACCCGGCGCCCCCCGTGACAAGGATATTGGTCAAACCCGACCCTCCGCGAGATTACTGCGCTGCCTTCTCGGAATACATGATATCGCTGAGAAAGGCCCGCAGATCGTCGCGCAGATCCTCACGCGCCAGCGCAAAGGCGACGGTCGCCTGCAGGAAACCGGATTTGGAACCACAGTCATAGCGCTGCCCGTCAAAACGGTATCCGTAAACCTCTTCGCCGGCATCCCGTGCATCGGCGATCGCGTCGGTCAGCTGAATCTCGCCCCCCGCGCCGGTCCGCTTCTTGTTGAGCATCTTGAGAACCGTCGGCGTCAGGATATAGCGCCCGATCACCGCCAGGTTCGACGGCGCCTCGCCCAGCTTCGGCTTCTCGACCATCCCCTTGGTCGACACGATGCGCCCCATGTCTTCCTTGATATCCAGAACACCATAGGACGAGGCCTGCACGTCGGGCACTTCCATCGCGGCGACGATATTGCCCTGGGTCTCCTCGAACGCCTCGACCATCTGCGACAGGCACGGCTTGTCGGCGGCGATCACGTCATCGGGCAGGATCACGGCGAAAGGCTCGTTCGCGATTAGGTGGCGTGCGCACCATACCGCATGGCCCAGCCCAAGCGGCTTGTGCTGGCGAACATAGGCGATCTGCCCACTATCCATGTTGGTGCTTTTCAGCAGTTGCAGAAGATCGTCCTTGCCCTTGCGGCGCAGCTCCTGTTCGAGCTGCGGTGCAAGATCGAAATAATCCTCCAGCGCACCTTTGCCACGCGAGGTGACAAAGATGAAATCCTTGATGCCGGCCGCGCGCGCCTCGTCGATCGCATATTGGACCAGCGGACGGTCGACCAGGGTCATGATCTCCTTGGGGACCGATTTCGTCGCAGGCAAAAATCGTGTGCCAAGCCCAGCAACCGGAAAAATTGCTTTTGTTACTTTCTTCTTCATGACTGCTCCCGACTGTTTACCCAACGTGGCCGATCTATAAGCCACTCAGGAACCCAATGCATTGATTAATGTCCAAATATGAAGATTTCTGGGCCTCGCTGCGACAATCGCAACATCAGGCCAAAAAACACTCATTCCGCTTTCATTTGACTCATCATCGTTTCGATCCGCAAGACATCTTCCGGATTATTCAATTCCCAGAACTGCCTCCCACGCGATTCGACCTCGACACAGCGCACGGCGTGGCCGTTCTCCAGGAACCGAAGCTGTTCCAGCCCCTCAAGCCGCTCCAACTCTCCTTCCGGCCAGCCCGGATAGGCCGAGAGCGCCGCCGGCCGATAGGCGTAGACCCCGACATGGTGGAACACCGGCGTCGGGTCTTCGTCGCCATAAGTGACCGCGGAAAAGGGAATCACCTCCTTGGAAAAATAAAGCGCGTGCCGGCGGGCATCGAACACCGCCGTCGTTCCGCCCACTCGTCCCGCGCGACGGTCCTCAAGGAATCCGTTCAGCGCCCTACCGTCGCAGCGCAACACCGGTGTCGCCATGCTTGCGTCGGGATCGTCGGCCAATTGCGCGATCAGTGCCTCGACGAACCAATGCGGGGTCAGCGGTGCATCACCCTGCAGGTTCACGACGATCTCGTATTCGCCGCCCAGCGCCTCATGGGCCTCGGCGCAGCGTTCGGTGCCGTTCCGGCAGGTTTCGGACGTCATCACCACGTCTGCGCCAAAGCCTTCGGCCGCCTGCCGGATGCGTTCGTCATCCGTCGCCACCACGACCCGCACATCGCCCGCCACCCTCAGCGCGGCTTCCCAGCTTCTCTGGATCAGGCTCTTGCTGATCCCCGTGGCGCCGGTCAGTTCCACCAATGGCTTTCCGGGGTAACGGCTCGAGGCGTATCGCGCCGGGATAACGACAAGAACAGACATCATGCGCCCTTCAGATTAACGCCCGGTGCAAAGGCGATGAAGAACGGATTGGCGAATCCGTCCTTGCCATAGCGCAGCGGCGTGTGGTCGTCGAAGCGCACCACCTGCCCGCCGGCACCATGCAACACGGCCTGCCCGGCGGCGGTATCCCACTCCATCGTGCGCCCAAGGCGCGGATAAAGATCGGCCTCGCCCGTCGCCACAAGACAGAACTTCAGAGACGATCCCGCGCTGGTCATGTCCTTGACGCCGTATTTGCCGATATAATCGTCAGTGGCCTGATCGCGGTGCGATTTACTGGCCACCACCATCAGCGCCGCGTTATCCGGTTCCGATACCCGGATCGGATTCAGCGCGCCGACGACCTCCCTGTCGAAAGGCCCCTCTTCCTCGACCGAAGCCCCATCAGCCTGCGTAAAGAACATGCGCTCACGCGCCGGTGCGTAAACCACACCACGAACCGGCACGCCGTTCTCGACATAGGCGATATTCACGGTGAAATCGCCGCGACGGTTGATGAATTCCTTGGTGCCGTCCAGCGGATCGACAATCAGGAAGGTATCGACGCTCTGCCCATGTGATTCCGCCTGCTCTTCGGTCACCAGCGGCATGTCGGGAAACGCCGCGCGCAACCCCGCCGAGATCAGCGCGTCAGCCGCCTCGTCGGCCTCGGTGACGGGGCTGTCATCGGATTTCACCTTCACGTCGAAATCATCGGCGTTATAGATATCCATGATCCGGTCGCCCGCTTCCAGGGCCAGTTGCCGCATGACCCCGACAAGTCTCTCGTGATTCAATGTGATACTCCTGCCTGCTTGTGCTGCGGCATGTTCACCGCCTGTTGATCGAATGCTTGCAGCCCCTTATGATACGCCGCTAACCGGACAGCAAGAAATCCGTGCAAGTATTCAACAGGCAGTCAGCGGCGGTTAAATGTTTCACAAAGTCACTCCCAGAAGTGGGCTGCAATCTGCCTTCGCGATTGCGGAACTGATATATCATTCGGTTGTCCGGTCGGTTCGCAAGTCACATGGCAATGCGTTCATGGCGCTGTTCAACAACATCCTTACAGCGGTCATATTCGTTCTCGCCTTCTACCTCATGTTCTCGGTTCTCGGCCTGCGCAGCGCCCGCCTGCGTGGCGACTTCCTGCTTTACATGATGACCGGGATCTTCCTGTTCCTGACCCACATCAAGGCGCTTGGCGCCGTCGTCGGGGCCGAGGGTCCATCTTCCCCGATGATGCAGCACGCGCCGATGAACACGGTCATATCGGTGGCTTCGGCGGCGCTCGGCTCGCTCTATATCCAGGTGCTGTCGATGCTCGTAATCCTGTTCGTCTATCATGTCGCCTTCACTCCGTTCGAGGTGGACCAGCCGATCGCGGCGTTCTCCATGCTGCTTCTGGCGTGGTTCACGGGTGTGTCGGTCGGGCTGGTGCTGCTGGCGGTCAAACCTTGGGCGCCCGGTTTCGTGACGATCTTCACCACCATCTACCAGCGCGCCAACATGATCGCCTCGGGCAAGATGTTCGTCGCCAATTCGCTGCCACCCTTCATGCTCTCGATGTTCGACTGGAACCCGCTTTTTCACGCCATCGACCAGTGCCGCGGTTTCACCTTCATCAATTACTTCCCGCGCAATTCGTCGCTTCAGTATCCCATCACTGTCGCCGTGGTTCTTCTGGTCATCGGCATGATGGGCGAGTTTTACACCCGCCAATACGCCTCCAAAAGCTGGAACGCCCGCCGCTGATCGCGCTCAATCCACCACCCTCAGCGTCAGGTTGATCCGCCCGCCGCCCTCCAACAGCGTCGAGGAACCCGGCCTGATCCGGTCGATCCCGTGGTAGACCAGCCGCGCCTCGCCCCCCATCACCACCACGTCGCCTGATTCCAGCCACAGCGATTCGGTCTTGCCGCCCCGCGTGGTGTTCCCGATCCGGAACAGCGCCGAATCTCCCAGCGACACCGACAGCACCGGCCAGCCGAAATCGGCCTCGTCGCGATCCTGGTGCATGCCCATCCTTGCCCCGTCACGATAGACATTCACAAGACAGCAATCCGGCAGCCGCTCGCGCCCCACCAGGTCACGCCAGATCTCCAGCACCTCCTCGGGGATCGGCGGCCACGCCTGCCCGTCCGGGTGCCGCCGCTCATAGCGGTATCCCTTGCGGTCGGCATACCACCCATATCGCCCCGCCGATGTCATGCGCACGGTCATTGCCTTGCCATAGGGTGTCATCGGCGAAAACAGCGGCGCCTGGCGCACCACCTCCCGCAACGCCGCGACCAATGCGTCCTGCCTGGCCCCGTCGAGCGCCCCCTTGTAGACCTCCACACCCCTCACCTTCAGCGTCGGTTCCGTCATGTTGCACCTTTCTCAGACAGCCCTTCCCTTGAATTAAGCGCAGAATCCCGATTTCCAGCCCTCCAGCCCGCTTGCAGGGTCAGTTCCGCCTGCCTATATACCCGCAAAGCGCGGACCCACGGCAGGTCGTGGCCCGCTCCCAGATCGGAGGCCCGGTGCCAGAACGGGTCGGGCGTCCGGAACATCGCCTTAATAAAGAAGGGATCGAACAACATGTCCAAAGTCATTGGTATTGACCTCGGAACCACCAACAGCTGCATCGCCATCATGGATGGCAGTCAGGCGCGCGTGATCGAAAACTCCGAAGGCGCCCGTACGACGCCCTCGATCGTCGCCTTCACCGAAGGTGAGCGCCTTGTCGGCCAGCCCGCCAAGCGCCAGGCCGTGACCAACCCAGAGAACACCATCTTCGGCGTCAAGCGCCTGATCGGTCGCCGCGTAGACGACAGCGATCTCGCCAAGGACAAGAAGAACATGCCGTTCAACGTCATCGACGGCGGCAACGGCGACGCCTGGGTCGAGGCCCGTGGCGAAAAATACAGCCCCTCGCAGATTTCCGCCTTCATCCTCGGCAAGATGAAGGAAACCGCCGAGAGCTACCTCGGAGAGGAAGTGACCCAGGCGGTCATCACCGTCCCGGCCTATTTCAACGACGCACAGCGTCAGGCCACCAAGGACGCCGGCAAGATCGCCGGCCTCGAAGTGCTGCGCATCATCAACGAGCCGACAGCCGCCGCGCTGGCCTACGGTCTCGACAAGAAGGAAACGCAGACCATCGCCGTCTATGACCTTGGCGGCGGTACCTTCGACGTGACCATCCTCGAGATCGACGATGGCCTGTTCGAGGTGAAAGCCACCAACGGCGACACGTTCCTCGGCGGTGAAGACTTCGACATGCGGATCGTCAACTACCTCGCCGACGAGTTCAAGAAAGAGCACGGAGTCGACCTGACCAAGGACAAGATGGCCCTCCAGCGCCTGAAAGAGGCCGCCGAGAAAGCCAAGATCGAACTGTCCAGCAGCTCGCAGACCGAGATCAACCAGCCCTTCATCTCGATGGGTTCCGACGGTCAGCCGCTGCACATGGTCATGAAACTGACCCGCGCCAAGCTGGAAAGCCTTGTGGGCGACCTGATCAAATCCTCGATGAAGCCCTGCGCCGCGGCCCTCAAGGACGCCGGCATCTCGGCCGATGAGATCGACGAGGTTGTCCTTGTCGGCGGCATGACCCGCATGCCCAAGGTGGTCGAGGAAGTGACCAAATTCTTCGGCAAGGAGCCCCACAAGGGCGTGAACCCTGACGAGGTGGTTGCAATGGGCGCCGCCATTCAGGCCGGTGTCCTGCAAGGCGACGTCAAGGACGTGGTCCTGCTCGACGTGACCCCGCTGTCCCTTGGTATCGAAACGCTTGGCGGCGTCTTCACCCGCCTCATTGACCGCAACACCACGATCCCGACCAACAAGTCGCAGATCTTCTCGACCGCCGAGGACAACCAGAGCGCCGTGACGATCCGTGTCTTCCAGGGTGAACGCGAGATGGCGGCCGACAACAAACTGCTCGGCCAGTTCAACCTCGAAAACATCCCGCCCGCACCGCGCGGCATGCCCCAGATCGAGGTGACCTTCGATATCGACGCCAACGGCATCGTCTCTGTTTCCGCCAAGGACAAGGGCACCAACAAGGAACAGAAGATCACGATCCAGGCGTCGGGCGGCCTGACCGACGAAGACATCGAGAAGATGGTCAAGGAAGCCGAGGAAAACGCCGAGTCCGACAAGGCCCGCCGCGAACTGATCGAGTCGAAGAACCAGGCCGAAAGCCTGATCCATTCGACCGAGAAATCGCTCGAGGAGCACTCGGACAAGGTCGATCCGACCACGGTCGAGGCGATCGAACTCGCCGTCGCGGCCCTCAAGGACGACCTCGAGAAGGACGACGTGACCGCCGACAAGGTCAAGGCGGGCATCCAGAACGTCACCGAGGCCGCGATGAAGCTCGGCGAGGCGATCTACAAGGCCCAGACCGAGGATGGCGATGGCGAACCCAGCGCCGCCGATCAGGCCGGGGCCGGTGACGATGACATCGTCGACGCCGACTTCGAGGACCTTGACGACGACAAGCGCTCGTAACGCGCCTGACGGGACCAACAGGGCCGGTCCTATCATTGGACCGGCCCTGCGTGTTCCAGCAAAAGGAGATCCCCGATGGCCAAACGAGACTATTATGAAGTCCTCGGCGTAGCACGGGGCGCGTCGGCGGATGAAATCAAGAAAGCCTATCGCACCAAGGCGAAAGAGCTTCATCCCGACCGCAACAAGGACAATCCCGACGCCGAATCCCAGTTCAAGGAAGCTGGCGAAGCCTATGACGTCCTGAAGGATCCGGAAAAGAAGGCCGCCTATGACAGGTTCGGCCATGCCGCGTTCGATGGTGGCATGGGCGGCGGTGGCGGCCCGCGTCCGGGCGGCGGCTTCGGCGGTGCCCAGGGTCAAGGCGATTTCGCCTCGGCCTTCTCCGATGTGTTCGACGACCTGTTCGGCGATTTCATGGGCGGCGGGCGTGCAGGTGCCGGGCGACAGCGCGCATCGCGCGGCTCCGATCTGCGCTACAACCTGCGCGTCACCCTCGAAGACGCCTTCACCGGCATCCAGAAAACCATCAACGTCCCGACATCCGTTGCCTGTGATGCCTGCAGCGGCACCGGCGCCGAAGGCGGCTCCGAGCCCACCACCTGCCCCACCTGTTCGGGCATGGGCAAAGTGCGCGCGCAACAGGGCTTCTTCACGGTCGAACGCACCTGTCCCACCTGTTCGGGTCTGGGCCAGATCATCAAGAACCCCTGCAAGACCTGTCATGGCCAGGGCCGCGTCGAGAAAGACCGCGCCTTGAACGTCAACATCCCCGCCGGTGTCGAGACCGGCACCCGGATTCGTCTCGCCGGCGAAGGCGAGGCCGGGATGCGCGGCGGTCCTCCGGGCGACCTCTACATCTTCATCGAGGTTGCAAAGCACGACATATTCGAGCGTGAGGATAACAACCTGTTCTGCCGCGTGCCCGTCTCGATGACCGATGCCGCGCTTGGTGGCGACATCGAAGTGCCCACCATCGACGGTGGCCGCTCGCGGGTGAAAATCCCCGGCGGGTCGCAATCCGGTCGCCAGATGCGACTGCGCAACAAGGGGATGCCTGCGCTACGTGGCGGCGGCTATGGTGACATGTTCATCGAACTGGCCGTGGAAACGCCGGTGAACCTGACCAGCCGCCAGAAAGAGCTCCTGCGCGAATTCGACTCTCTCTCCGAGGACAACAACCCCGAGAGCAAGAGCTTCTTTTCCTCCGTGAAAAGCTTCTGGGACGGCATGAAGGGCTGAACGGGCGGTGCGCGGCGGCACTGCATTCGTCACCGTGATCCATTTGAAAGGGGCGTGCCACAGGCGCGCCCCTTTTGTTTTACCAGCCGCCAAACCGTTAACGCGCGCCGGGCCGACACGATACCGACACAATACAGACGTGATACCGACGCGACGCCGAAGCCGTTTTTCACTCTCCGTTAACCTTTTTCTAACCCTCTCGGCGCACCCTCTCCTCATGTCAGATCCACGCGCCTTTTCCGAAATGTCCCTACCCCTTTTCGGCGCCGACGAGGCCCCCTCCGGCCCCGCCCCAGCCCCCGCACGCCTGCCCTCCTATATCCGCGATCACCGCCAGCGCCTGCGCGAACGCTTCCTCACAGGCGGCGCCGATGCCATGCCCGATTACGAGCTGCTTGAGCTGCTCCTCTTTCGCGCCATCCCGCGCCGCGACGTCAAGCCAGTAGCGCGCCAGCTCCTTGATAAGTTTGGGGATTTCAACCACATCCTCTCGGCGCCAATCCACCAGCTGCAAGAGGTGTCAGGCATCGGCGATGCCGTCATTTGCGAGCTCAAGATCGTCGAGGCCGCCGCCCACCGCCTCGCGCGCGCACGGGTCATGCAGCGGCAGGTGATCTCGTCCTGGGATGCGCTGCTGGATTACTGCCACACCACGATGGCGCATCGCGAAACCGAACAGTTCCGGGTGTTCTTCCTTGATCGCAAGAACATCCTGATCGCCGACGAAGCGCAGGCCAGCGGCACTGTCGACCACGTTCCCGTCTACCCCCGCGAGGTCGTGAAACGGGCCCTTCAGCTGAACGCCAGTGCATTGATTCTAGTGCATAATCACCCCTCGGGCGACCCCACGCCATCCGAGTCCGACATTACCATGACCAACCGTATTCAGACTGCGGCGGACGCTCTCGGGATCACCCTGCATGACCATCTCATCATCGGCAGATCCTGCGAGCTCAGCTTTCGTGCCGCGGGCTATCTCTAGCGCACCCAGACCTCCACGCGCCGGTTCACCTGTCGGCCCCACTCGCTGTCGTCGCACGCCATCGGCATCGCCTCGCCAAATGCCTCCGTCTCGATCGCGATGCGCGACAGGTTCGCTGTCTCGGCAGCATCGCTCACCGCGCGCCGCACCGCCTCGGCCCTTCGCATCGCGATCGCACGATTGCTCTCGGCAGGTCCCTCACCATCGCTGAAGCCCACAAAAACAAGCCGCCGCGCGTCATAGTTCCCAACCTCCAGCGAACGCGCCAGTTGCTGGACATTCGAGCGCGACTGCGCATCCAGCCTTACCGAACCGGCCTCGAACCGAAAGGTCGTCGTCAACCGTTTCATCGGCGAAAGCACTCGCACCATGCGCTGAAGTTCCGCCAACTCCACCTCGTCCCCCGCCTGCGCAATCGCGTTCGCAAAACGGTCCCCCTGCAGGCTGATCGCGATCTCCTCGGGTGCCTGATCCACGAACCCGGCCCGGCGCACCACCAGCTGCGCCGAAGGATCGCGCAGATAGGTCAGAAAGTCGCGCATCAGACTGGGAAACCTCCGCGCCGGCAGGTAAAGAAACAGTGGAGTCGTCAGCGGGTAATCCTCGGTCTTCACAGCGCGCCGGGTCGCCCTAAGCGAGAAACCACAGGCGCCTTTCAGCGCCAGTTCCCATGTATTTCCCGTCTCCGACCGACTGGTCACGCCAAGCCCGAATGGGTCGCGCTCCAACGCTTGAACCAAAGCCAGACCGTCCTCATGCCGCTTCGCCTGATCGGTCAGAGCCGACCCCGTCGGGGTAAGCAGTCGGTCGACCGTGGCCTGCCCCAGTCCCGACCGGCCACTGACCACATGCACCGTGATCGGCGCATCCGGTCCGCCCAGATCGGCCCAGTTGGCAATCTCGCCCGACAGCACCTGCGCCAGCTCTGGTGTCGTGATTCCCTGCACAGGATTGCTGGCGGCAACCACCGGCACCAGCGCGTCCAATGCAACGATCCGGCTGCGCCCGCTTGCCGCCAGGTCGCCCATTCCGGCCGCACGCGCATGCGTGCGCTCGTCGCGTCGCACCTCACGCAGCGACATCACCATATCCGCCTCATTGGCCAGCAGGTCGGCAAAGCCCTCATCGGTATTCGACAGCTTGACAGTGAACTCGCCCAGCAACCTGTCTGACTCTGAATCCGTCAGCGAAAAGAGGATTTGCCGCTCGTCGAGATCGGTCCGTTCAAGATCATAGTCGTAGCGGATCGCAAAGGCTTCGAGCAGCGCGGGAATCAGCACGCGCCCGATCACCGGCGCCCCCGACAGCGTCACGCGCGCGACGTAGTTCTCAAGGTTGGGGCATCCCGGCCCCTCGCACAACACGCCCGATCCATCCACCGTCAACTCGCCATAAACGGTATCGACACGGTAGAACTCACCGTCATAGCCAAGCAGGTTTCCCGATATCTCGACATCGCCATCGCGCGAGATAAGGGTCACATCCTGCGCGACACCCGGCAGGGCGAAGGCAAACAAAAATAGTGCGGCGATGATCGCCGCACGCACCAATGGCATCAGACACCCCCCAGTTGCTGCGGATTACTTCCGCGCGATCTTCAAGTCATTGACGAGGTTTTTCAACACCAGAAAATCACCCGTAGCGTCGCAGCCCGGCATGGCAAGGACAAGATCCTGAACCAACGGCTTGCCACCGGCGGAAATCTGGATGGTCTGCGCCTCGACATCACGGTCGCAATTGTTCTGTGTCACCTCGGCCTCGACGCTGAGTTCCACATCGCCCTCGCGGTCCATAAGGCCCGCGGGAAAGGTATAGACCTCGGCCATCAGCGCCGTGTCCATGCCGCCCCGGCCATGGCGTGTCACGAATCCGCCCTTGCCTTGGGCGGCGGCGGCCATGTCGCGCGGTGCTCCGGCCCAGACATGCCCTTCATCGCCATATCCGGCGCCGTATTCCAGCGCGTGAATCTGCAAACCGCTCTGGCCCTTCCATTGAACGACAACGCGGTCGTAGTAATCCATCGACGTCACCTCGGTCGTCGCCACCGCACCTTCGCCATTCGCGAAAGACACCATGTAGACCGCGCTGCGCGTCAGTGCGGGAACCACCAGATGTTGCGCACCATCCTGGTTGGTGGCTTCGGTGAACATCATGCCATGATGGTGCAGCGTAAATCGTTCATTCGCCATGCAAGGCGCATCCAGTGTCAGTTCCACCAAGGCCGCGGCGACCGGTTTGGCCTCAAGCGATATCTCGCAAGAGAATGTCGGCGCCGGTTCTTCTCCCGGCAGCTCCGTGATGCGTCGCTCGTCAAAGGCGGCGGGGGCAATCTCGGCGCGCGCCACGGGTGCGCTTGGCAACAGCTCTGGTTGGGGAGCAACTTCCGGCGGGATCGGTGCCGAAGTCGAGACGACGTTGGTCACAGGAAGCGGCGCGTCTTCAGCCGTATGCGCCGCCGATTCCACGACAGGTGACGCAGCGGCCGGTTCGGGGCTGCCCGCCATGCTCTGCATGATGAAACCCACGCCAAGCGCGCTCATGAAAGTGCCACCGGCAATTGCGATACGCCTTGTCCTGGACATTCTCACCACTCCTGAATCCACATCAGACCAAGGAATAGTCTAGACAGGGAAAGCGGCGTCTCTATGGCGCGCTTGGGGTGGCAATGGGACGCCGAAACGCCCCGTTCAAAGCCCTATTGAGTGCCGGAAGACATCAGTCGGCGTCAGGCCAGGCGACCATGACAATGCTTGAACTTCTTGCCCGACCCGCAGGGACAAAGCTGATTGCGCCCCGGATTCCCCCAGGTGGAGGGATCGTTCTCGTCAAATCCGGCAACGGCCGCGCCCTCGACAGCACCCAGCGAAGAGTCATCCGGCCCTTGCGTTGTGGCCGCGGCTTCCATCGCCTGACGTTGCTGCGAAATCTCACGCATCATGGCCTGTTGCTCGTCTTCGGTCATCGGGCGGATCTGCGACAGCTTCTGGGTCACGTCCTGACGCAGACTGTCCAGCATGGTTTCAAACAGCTGGAAGGACTCGTTCTTGTATTCATTGAGCGGATCGCGCTGCGCATAGCCCCGGAAGCCCACAACGCTGCGCAAATGCTCCAGAGTCAGAAGATGCTCGCGCCACTTGGCGTCGATGGTCTGCAGCAGGATCTGCTTTTCGATCGAGCGCATGTTCTCGGGTCCAAATGCGGCGGCCTTTTGCGCCATCATCTCGTCGGCGGCCTTTTCCAGGCGCTCAACGATGTCCTCATCATCGACGCCCTCTTCGCCGGCCCATTCGGCAATCGGCTGGTCCAGGTTCAGCTGCTCCAGAACGGCGTCATGAAGACCGTCCGTATCCCACTGATCGGCATAGGTCTTGGGCGGCATATAGGTATCGACGAGGTCGTCGATCACCTCGTTGCGCATGTCCTTGACGATCTCGGACAAGTCGTCGGCCCTCATGATATCGAGCCGCTGCTTGAAGATCACCTTGCGCTGCTCGTTCATCACGTCGTCGAACTTCAAGAGTTGCTTGCGGATGTCGAAGTTGCGCCCTTCGACCTTCGCCTGCGCGCGCTCCAGTGATTTGTTCACCCAAGGGTGAATGATCGCTTCGCCCTCTTTCATGCCCAGGGTCGCCAGAACCTTTTCCAAACGCTCCGAGCCGAAGATGCGCATCAGATCGTCTTCGAGGCTGAGGAAGAATGCCGACCGGCCCGGATCGCCCTGACGGCCCGAACGACCGCGCAACTGGTTGTCGATGCGACGGCTCTCGTGGCGCTCGGTGGCCAGAACGAACAGCCCACCGGCGTCCTTGACCGCCTGCTCGCCCTCGGAGTGCTCTGCCTCGATCCGCCTGCGGATTTCTTCGGGATCAGCATCGGGATTGGCGTCCAGAGCCTCCATGATGGTGAAGTCGAGGTTGCCGCCCAACTTGATGTCAGTACCGCGCCCGGCCATGTTCGTGGCGATGGTGACCGCGCCCAGCTTGCCGGCATCGGCCACGATCTGCGCCTCTTTCTCGTGCTGGCGCGCGTTCAGAACATTGTGCTTGATCCCCGCCTGCGTCAGCAGCCCGCTGAGCATTTCGGATTTCTCGATCGAGGTGGTGCCCACCAGGATCGGCTGGCCATTTCCGTGCGCCTCGTGGATCGTTTCGACGATTGCGTCGAACTTCTCTTTCGCCGAGCGATAGACTGCGTCGTCCTCGTCCTTGCGCGCGATCGGCCGGTTCGTGGGAACTTCAACCACGCCCAATCCGTAGATTTCGGCGAACTCTTCGGCCTCGGTCGCGGCGGTGCCGGTCATACCGGCCAGCTTGTCGTAAAGGCGGAAATAGTTCTGGAAGGTGACGCTGGCCAGCGTGACGTTCTCGGGCTGGATGTTGCAGCCCTCCTTGGCCTCGATGGCCTGGTGCAGACCGTCCGACAGGCGCCGTCCCTGCATCATCCGGCCGGTGAACTCATCGATCAGCATCACCTCGCCGTCGCGAACGATGTAGTCCTTGTCCTTCAGGAACAGCTTGTGTGCGCGCAGACCCTGGTTGACGTGATGCACGATGGTCGTGCTTTCCGGATCGTAAAGCGACTGCCCCTCTTCCAGCAAACCCTTCGCGTGCAGGACCTCTTCAAGGTATTCGTTGCCTTCGTCGGTAAAGGTGACGTTGCGGGTCTTTTCATCGATCGTGTAGTGCTCTTCGGTCAGCTCGGGGATGAGCTTGTCGATGGTCACGTAAAGTTCGCTGCGATCCTGTGCGGGGCCCGAGATGATCAGCGGCGTGCGCGCCTCGTCGATCAGGATGCTGTCCACCTCGTCGACGATGGCAAAGAAATGCCCGCGCTGGTTCATTTCCTCGAGCGAGGATTTCATGTTGTCGCGCAGATAATCGAAGCCCAGCTCGTTATTGGTGGCATAGGTCACATCGGCGGCATAGGCCGCCTTCTTCTCGCCCTCAGGCTGCTGGGGATAGACGACGCCGGTGCTCAGCCCCAGGGCGCCGTAAACCTTGCTCATCCAGTCGGCATCGCGCCGCGCCAGATAATCGTTGACCGTGACGATATGCACGTTCCCGCCCGTCAGCGCATTCAGATAGGCAGGGAAGGTGGCAACCAGCGTCTTGCCCTCGCCGGTCTTCATCTCACTGATATTGCCCTGATGCAGGAAGATCCCGCCCATCAGCTGCACATCGAACGCCCTGAGGCCAAGCGCCCGCTTGGCGGCCTCCCGGCAGTTGGCGAAAGCTTCGGGCAACAGCGCATCAAGGGGCTCGCCATCCTGCAACCGCTTCTTGAACGCCTGGGTCTTTTCGATCAGCCCCTCGTCGCTCAGCGCCTCGAACTCGGGTTCCAGCGCGTTGATCTGTTCGACCAGCGGGCGGGTCGCCTTGATCTTGCGGTCATTCGGTGTGCCGAAGATCTTTCTGGCGACAGTTCCGATACCCAGCATATTCTATCCGTTCCGGTGTTTGTGCATATCCGTGAAAGGCAATTGCTTGCCCCGCCTCCCGCACCACCCTAGAACGGGCACAGAATGGCGGTTCCTTGGTCCAGAGCCGATGTAAGGGGCCGCCGTTGGAGTGTCAACGTCGCGCAGGCGCGCGGCACCCAAAGCAGCAATGCAAAGGAAGGACCGCATGGCCATTCGTCACACCCTGTTCCCGGCTCTCGCGCTGATCGCCGCCACGACCTTCGGGCAGTCCGCCACGGCTCAGGACAGCCCCGATTCCGCAACCGTGGTGGCCACCGTCAACGGTACCGACATCACGCTTGGCCACATGGTCGCCCTGCGCGCCAGCCTTCCTGCGCAATATGGCCAGCTGCCTGCCGAGACCCTGTTCAACGGCATCCTTGACCAGCTGATCCAGCAGACCTTGTTGATGCAGAATTTCGAGGGCGACCTTTCGCGCCGCAGCGAATTGCTGCTTGAGAACGAACGCCGCGCCATCATCGCCTCCGAAGCGATCGAAACCGTCATGAGCGACGAGTTGAGCGATGCCGAGATTCAGGCGGCCTATCAGGAGCAATATTCCAGCGCGGAACCCGAAACCGAATACAAGGCGGCGCATATCCTTGTCGAAACCGAGGAAACCGCGCTCGACCTCGTGGCTCAGCTTGAGGATGGCGCCGATTTTGCGACGCTCGCGCGCGAAAACTCCACTGGCCCCTCGGCCAGCAGCGGCGGCGACCTTGGCTGGTTCGGACCCGGCGTCATGGTCGAATCCTTTTTCGAGGCCGTTTCCGCACTTGAACCGGGCGACGTGTCGCAACCGGTTCAGACGCAGTTCGGCTGGCATGTCATCAAGCTGAACGAGACCCGGCTCACCGACGTTCCGACGCTTGACGACGTGCGCGCCGAGATCGAAGACAGCCTGCGTCAAGCCGCCTTCGACGCCCATGTCGAAGCCCTTACCGAAAAGGCACAGATCGAGCGCATGAGCACCGGCGAGATCGACCCCGAAAGCATCGGCAACCTAGAGCTTCTGGAGAACTGACAATGGGTGCGACCCCTCCGCTGTCCCCGCTTGCCCCGGCATCCTTTCCCAAGCTGCCGAAAATCGGCGGCGTACGTTTCGCCACCGTTCAGGCCGGGGTGCGCTACAGCGGCCGCGACGACGTGATGCTTGCAACGCTCAGCCCCGGCACAACTGTTGCCGGCGCTTTCACCCGTTCCTCCACGCGCTCCTCGGCCGTGCTGGACTGCCAGGAAAAGATCGGCGTCGTCAGCGATGCAGGCGCCGCCTTCCTGGTCAATTCGGGCAATGCCAACGCCTTTACAGGCCGTCATGGCACGGCATCGGTCAAGGCCGTAACCGAAGCTGCCAGCGAGACTCTGAAACTGCCGGAATCGCGTATTTTCACCTCTTCCACCGGGGTGATCGGCGAACCCCTCCCACATGATCGCATCACCGCGAAACTGGCGGATCTTTCGGGCGCGCTGTCGGCGGACGGTATCGAGACAGCCGCGCGCGCGATCATGACGACCGATACCTTTCCCAAGGGAGCCGGCACCACCGTCACCATCGACGGGCAGCAGATCCATATCGCCGGCATCGCCAAGGGTTCAGGCATGATCGCCCCGGACATGGCAACGATGCTGGTCTATATTTTCACCGACGCGGTTGTCGATCAGCCGGTGCTGCAATCGATGGTCTCGGCCCTGAACAACAGCACGTTCAACTGCATTACCGTCGATGGCGACACCTCGACATCTGACACGCTTCTGGTCGCTGCAACCGGGGCGTCCGGCATCCGCGTGACCGAAGACAGCGTCGGATTCATGCAGGGGCTTCGCGAAGTCATGCTGGACCTCGCACATCAGGTCGTGCGTGACGGCGAAGGTGCCACCAAGTTCGTGGAGATCTCGGTAACGGGCGCCTCCAGCGATACCGACGCGCGCACTCATGCCATGGCGATCGCCAATTCGCCCCTGGTCAAGACCGCCATCGCCGGAGAAGATCCGAACTGGGGTCGCATCGTCATGGCCGTAGGCAAATCCGGTGCCCCGGCAGATCGCGATACCCTCTCCATCTGGTTCGGACACATCCCTGTCGCGCGCGATGGCTGGGTCGACCCCGACTACAGAGAGGAAGAAGGCGCGCTCTACATGAAACAGCAGGATCTGACGATCCATGTTGATCTGGGCCTCGGCGGCGGCACATCTGTCGTCTGGACCTGCGATCTGACCCACGGCTATATCGACATCAACGCCGACTATCGCTCATGAAGACCGTTCTGGTCTCTGCCGTTGCCTTGATTGATGTCGACGGGCGCATCCTGCTGACGCAACGCCCCGAGGGCAAATCGATGGCCGGACTCTGGGAGTTCCCCGGCGGCAAGGTCGAACCGGGCGAAACCCCCGAGAACGCGCTGATCCGCGAGCTCGAGGAAGAATTGGGCATCGACACCTGGGCCAGCTGTCTTGCGCCGCTCACCTTCGCCAGCCATAGCTACCCGGATTTCCACCTTCTGATGCCGCTCTTTGCCTGCCGCAAATGGCAGGGTGCGCCGCAGGGACGCGAGGGGCAGGCTCTCAAATGGGTCCGCCCGGACGCGCTGCGCGATTATCCGATGCCTCCCGCCGACATCCCGCTGATCCCGATCCTGCGCGACTGGCTATAGGTCGCAAGCCTCGGCAGGCATGAAAAAAGGGGCTGCCCATGGCAGCCCCTTTCGTCAGTCTCTGTTCCGGCGCGGATCAGTCAAGCTTGCGCTCGATCTCCTCACGCTCGAAGATCTCGATCACGTCGCCGGGGCGCACATCTTCGTAGTTCTCGAAGGCCATGCCGCATTCCTGGCCCGACTGGACCTCGGCCACTTCATCCTTGAAGCGCTTGAGAGTCTTCAGCGTGCCTTCGTGGATCACCACATCGTCGCGCAGCAGGCGCACACCGGCCGAGCGGCGCGCAATGCCCTCGGTGACAAGACAGCCCGCCACCTTGCCGACGCCGGAAACCTTGAAGACCTCCTTGATCTCGGCATAACCGATGAAGTTCTCGCGCACTTCGGCACCCAGCAGACCCGATGCAGCGGCCTTCACGTCATCCACAAGGTCGTAGATCACGCTGTAATAGCGGATTTCCACGCCCTTCTGGTTGGCGCTGTTGCGGGCAGGTGCGTTGGCCCGGACGTTGAAGCCCAGAACCGGCGCGCCGGATGCTTCCGCAAGGCCCACATCGGACTCTGTGATCGCACCGACACCCGAATGCAGCACGCGCACGCGCACCTCGTCGTTGCCGATCTTCTCCATCGCCTGAACGATGGCCTCGGCGGAGCCCTGCACGTCGGCCTTGACGAGGATCGGCAGCTCGCTGACGTTCTCGTCTTCCTTGGCCTTTGCCAGAAGCTGCTCCAGCGAGGTGCCTGCACCGGCGGCAGCGCGTTTCTCCTTGGCCGCCTGCTGGCGGTATTCGGCGATCTCGCGTGCCTGCGCCTCGGTCTCGACGACGTTCAGAACGTCCCCGGCCTCGGGCGTGCCATTCAGACCCAGCACCTCGACCGGCACCGACGGTCCAGCGGTTTTCACCCGTTCGCCCCGATCGTTGATCAGCGCGCGGACCTTGCCCCACTGTTCGCCGACGACAAAGATGTCGCCCTGCTTCAGCGTCCCCTTCTGCACCAGAACGGTCGCCACGGGGCCACGGCCCACGTCAAGCTGCGCCTCGATCACAGCGCCCTCGGCGGCACGGTTGGGGTTGGCCTGGATTTCCAGGATCTCGGATTGCAGTGCGATCGCTTCCAGCAGGTCATCAAGCCCCTGCCCGGTATGCGCCGACACTTCGACATCCTGCACATCGCCCGACATCGCCTCGACAACAACCTCGTGCTGCAGCAGGTCGGTGCGCACCTTGTCGGGGTTCGCCTCGGGCTTGTCGCACTTGTTGATCGCCACGATGATCGGCACCTGCGCGGCCTTCGCGTGGTTGATCGCTTCGATGGTCTGGGGCATCACGGCGTCATCCGCCGCCACCACCAGCACCACGATGTCGGTCACCTGCGCACCGCGTGCGCGCATGCTGGTGAACGCGGCGTGGCCGGGCGTATCAAGGAACGTCAGAAGCGTGCCAGAGCTGGTCGTCACCTGGTAGGCGCCGATATGCTGGGTGATGCCGCCGGCCTCCCCCGACACCACCTTGGCGTCGCGGATCGCGTCCAGCAGCGAGGTCTTGCCGTGGTCCACATGGCCCATGACGGTGATCACCGGCGGGCGCGGCTTCAGATCGGCGGGCTTGTCCTCGACCTGGTCGATCACGTCTTCCACATCCGAGTCGCTGACCCGCACCACCCGGTGGCCGAATTCCTCGATGATCAGCTCGGCGGTATCGGCATCGATCGTCTGGTTCTGCGTGACCATCATGCCGTTGTTCATCAGCGCCTTGACCACATCGCCCACGCGCTCGGCCATGCGGTTCGCCAGTTCCGACACCACGATGGTCTCGGGAAGCTGAACGTCACGGACAACCTTTTCGCGCTCCTGGGCGCCGCCCATCGCCTTCTGGCGGGCGCGCTCCTGCTTGCGCTTCATCGCTGCAAGCGATTTCTGACGACCGCCTTCACCACCGGCCAGCGCCTGGTTGAGCGTCAGCTTGCCTGCGCGCCGACCACCGTCGTCGCCACGGCCCTTGCCGCGGCCACGGGTCTGGTCGCGATCCTTCTCGACCTTGTCCTGCTTGCGCGGCGGCTGCTTGGCCGGCCCGCGTGCGTCATCCCCGGCCGGCGGCGCGACAGGCTCGGGCGCCGGCGCTGCGGCCTTCTCGGCATCCAGACGCTTGCGCTCTTCTTCCTCAGCCTTGGCACGGGCGCGCTCCTCGGCCTCGCGCTGTTCGCGCTCCTTGGCCTCGGCCTCCTCGCGGCGACGCTGGCGCTCTTCCTCGCGCTGTTTCTCTTCGGCATCGCGGCGCGCGGCCTCTTCGACCTCGCGTCCCTTCGCTGCCTGCAACGCCTTCATTCGGCGTTCCATCTCCGCATCCGAAATCCCTGCCGGACGCTTGGCTGAATCGCCAGAAGACGCTTGCGAGCGCGCCGATCCCGCGCCGCTGGCAGCCGAGCTGCTAGACTGGGGCTTCACCACCCGCTTGCGCTTGGTTTCCACGACGACGTTCTTGGTACGCCCATGGCTGAAGCTCTGCTTCACGTTCCCCGAACGAGGACCGCCACGCACACCCAAAGTCTTCTTCTCGTCGTTGTCGCTCATCTGGTTCTACTTCCTTTCCGGCGGGTCTGTTCGCCGTTCAAGACGCGCAGGCCCTTCAACCTTGCCGCCTCATCTACAACACGTTGGGCCAAACCGCCAGCACCCAGTGCCGCGTGGATTGCTGATTGTCGCCCAAAGGCGCGCCCAAGTTCCGACGCCGTCAACCAGCCGATGAATGACCCTCGGTGAGGCGTGCTCAATTTCGTTTTGCCCCGTTCCGATCCGTCGCTTGCCTGGATCAGAACGGTGGCTTGTTCCTTCGAAAGCCAGTCCTTGACCTTCTCATAACCGGCCACCGCATTACCGCCCTTTCGAGCAAGACTGATAAGATTGACCACACGCTGCTCCAGCTGATGCTCGACCAGCGCCAAAAGATCGTCGGGCACGGTCACCGGCTGGCGCGCGGCACGGGCAAAAAGCCCCTTCTTCGCCGCCTTTTCCAGCGCGGCACGATCCGCGGACACCCAAATGCCCCGTCCCGGCAGCTTGCCCGCGATATCCGGGGCAATCTGCCCGTCGGGGCCAACCACAAAACGGATCAGCCCATTGGCTGGCTGTGCCTCGCCCGTGGCGATGCACTTGCGCTCGGGACCTTCACTCCGGTCCTTGGGTTGCCCACCGCGACCCATTCAGTGCTCCCGAGGCCTGACGGATCAGGCCCCGGCCTCCTGTTCTTCGCTCTCGACAGCGGCATCTTCTGCCTCGCCCTCGGCTTCGGCTTCCAGATCGGCGGGATCGACCCAGCCCAGCATCACGCGGGCGGTCATGACCATGTTCTGCGCCTCTTCCAGGGAAACGTCGAACGGCTCCAGGATACCGTCATCCTTGACGCGCTCGCCCTCAACCGTGGTCCATCCGCCCGCCAGCTCCCAGTCGGCGCAGGTGGCAAAATCGTCCAGCGTCTTCACGCCGTCCTCGGCCAGCGCAACAATCATCTGGGGTGTCAGGCCCTCGAAATCAATAAGGCTGTCCTCGGCGCCCAGCGCGCGGGCCTTTTCCAGTGCCTCGCGCGATTGCGCTTCCAGAACGTCGCGGGCGCGTGCCTGAAGCTCCTTGGCGGTATCGTCATCGACCCCGTCGATCACCAGCAGCTCGTCAAGCTCGACATAGGCGACCTCTTCGAGGTTGGTGAACCCTTCCGAAACCAGAAGCTGCGCAAAGAACTCGTCCAGGTCCAGCGTTTCCATGAACAGGCTGGTGCGTTCCTCGAATTCCTTCTGGCGACGCTCGGAATCCTCGGCCTCGGTCATGATGTCGATATCCAGACCGGTCAGCTGGCTGGCAAGGCGCACGTTCTGACCGCGGCGGCCGATTGCCAGCGAAAGCTGATCCTCGGGCACAACCACTTCGATCCGCTCGGCCTCTTCGTCCAGAACCACCTTGCTGACCTCTGCCGGCTGCAGCGCGTTCACAAGGAAGGTGGGCTGGTCCTCGTTCCAGGGGATGATGTCGATCTTTTCGCCCTGAAGCTCGTTCACCACCGCCTGCACGCGGCTGCCGCGCATGCCGACGCAGGCGCCAACCGGGTCGATCGAGTTGTCATACGAAATGACGGCAATCTTGGCGCGGCTGCCCGGATCGCGGGCCACGGCCTTGATTTCGATGATGCCGTCGTAGATCTCGGGCACTTCCATCTTGAACAGTTCGGCCATGAAATCCGGCGCGGTGCGGCTCAGGAAAATCTGTGGCCCGCGCGCCTCGCGGCGGACATCCTTGATATAGGCGCGGATACGGTCGCCATTGCGATAGCTCTCGCGGCCGATCTTCTCGTTGCGGCGCAGGATCGCTTCGCCCCGGCCCACGTCGACGATGACGTTGCCGTATTCCTCGCGCTTGACGACACCGTTTATGATTGTGCCCGCTCGATCCTTGAATTCCTCGAACTGGCGATCACGCTCGGCTTCGCGGACCTTCTGCAAGATCACCTGCTTGGCCGATTGCGCGGCGATCCGGCCCAGATCGACGGGCGGGATTTCCTCGATATATTGATCGCCGACCTTCGGATCGTCGAGATACTGCTTGGCCTGCTCGACGGTCAGTTCGGCCTGATAATTCTCAAGCTCATCATCCTCGACCACCGTGCGCACGCGCGTGAAGGTCGCCTTGCCGGTCTTGCGATCGATGCTGACCCGAATGTCCATCTCGGCGCCGTAGCGGCTCTTGGCTGCACGGGCGAGGCTTTCTTCCATCGCTTCGACCACCAGTGATGGTTCGATCATCTTCTCGCGGGCCACGGCCTCGGCGGTTTGCAGCAGCTCAAGCTGGTTTGCAGAGGTAATTGCCATTTTCAGTCCTCCTCAGACCGTTCGGTCTCGATCTCGTCAAACGCGTCTTCATTCAGTTCGCCGGCGGCCTTGCGGGCTTTCAGCATTTCCTTGATCAGCTCATCGGTCAGCACCAGCTTGGCGTCGCTCAGCCAGTCGAACTTCAGGCCGACGGTGCCTTCGTCGATATTGATCAGCACCTCGTCATCCTCGACCCCGGCCAGAACGCCCTTGAACCGTTTGCGTCCGTCAATCAGCTCGGATGTCTCCAGCTTGGCCTCGTAGCCTTCGTATTCCTCGAAATGCGACAGCCGGGTCAGAGGCCGGTCGATACCGGGGCTCGAGACCTCCAGCGTGTAGGTATCGGTGATCGGATCTTCGACATCCAGAACGGCACTGACCGCGTTCGAGATTTCGGCACAGTCGTCCACCTCGATGGCGCTGCCGGGTTTCTCGGCCATGATCTGAAGGGTGTGGGTCTTTCCCCCCATCAGACGCACGCGCACCAAAGCATAACCCATATCCTCGATGACAGGGGTAATGATCTCGGCAAGGCGCCGGTCGATTGCTGTTTTGGCTATCAGGTCGTTGCTCATGGGTCTTTCAGGCACAAAAAAACGGGCTCGCGGCCCGTCATACTTGTCCGGTGGAGCCTGCCGGTGTGGACCCGGAGGCGCCGCTGTTGAAAAGCCATATACGCCCCATGCGCCGAGTCTGCAAGAGCGCGCTACAATGAATCGCCGTCCGGCCCATGAATTTTTGACGTCTCGGCCCGGACCGCCCCGCGCACCGACAGGATACCGACGTCATACCGACGCGATACCGACAATTCGTTTTGGCTCCCTTTCAGGCAGTCAATTCTCCTGCGCCAGGTGGGTCATCACCTTGATGAGCTCCGCACTGATACCCGGCTCGGACAGCGCGTGCCCCGCCACCGGGATCATCCGCAAACTGGCCTTCTCCCACGCGCTCGCCAGTGTATATGCTGCCTGCGGCGGACAGATCATGTCATAGCGACCCTGCACGATCGTTCCCGGAATATGTGAGATTTTTCCTATTTGATCAATGATTTGGCCGTCATACTCCAGAAAGCCGTCATTGATGAAATAATGGTTCTCCAACCGCGCGAAGGCGCGCGCGTATTCCGGCGGGCTGTCACCGGCCGCGCCATTGGATTGCACCGTCGCCAGCGCGTTTTCCCATGCCGACCAGGCCCTCGCGTGGCGCACCTCCTCGGCCTGATTCCCCGAGAACAACCGCCGATGATAGGCCGCGATCATGTCGCCCCTTTCCTCGGCTGGTATACGCTCTTGAAACTTATGCCATGTTTCCGGCCAAAACCGCCCAGCGCCCCCGCCATAGAACCAGTCCAGCTCGGTCTGCGTCATGGTAAAAACACCCCGCAAAACCAGATGCCGCACATGATCCGGATGCGCCTGCGCATAAATCAGCGCCAGTGTAGCCCCCCAACTGCCGCCGAAGACGATCCAATCATCGATCGACAATGCCTCGCGGATCCGTTCGATATCCGCCACAAGATGCCATGTCGTGTTCGCCTCGACGCTGGCATGCGGCCGCGAGCGCCCGCACCCGCGCTGATCGAACAGCACGACCCGATAGACATTCGGGTCGAAATACCGCCGCATCGCCGGGCTGCTGCCACCCCCCGGCCCGCCATGGAGAACCACAACAGGCAAGCCATCGCGCTTGCCCGACTGCTCGACATAGATCTCGTGCCCGTCACCCACATCCATCATACGCCGGTCGAAAGGCTCGATCGGCGGATGCAAATACTGGACTGCGCTCTTTTGGCCTGAGAATTTATCCATGAGAGTCCTATATTGAGGGCGCAGAAACAGATGAGCATATGGAGAGCAGAATGCAAGCCGCTCAAACCACGATCGATCCCGCCGAAGTCGCCAAGTTCGAGGCGATGGCCGCCGAATGGTGGGATCCGAACGGCAAGTTCAAGCCATTGCACATGCTCAACCCCTGTCGGCTGGACTATATCACGTCGCAGATCGCTGCCGAGTTCGACCGCGACCTGCAAAGCGATGCCCCATTCAAGGGGCTGCGTATCTTGGATATCGGCTGTGGCGGCGGGCTCCTGTCCGAACCGATGGCGCGGCTTGGTGCCGACGTCGTAGGGGCCGATGCTGCCGAGCGCAATATCCCCGTGGCCGAAGTTCACGCCCGGCAATCGGGACTCGAGATCGACTATCGCCACAGCTCGGCCGAGGCGCTGGCCGATGCGGGTGAACGCTTTGATGTGCTCCTGAATATGGAGGTGGTCGAGCATGTCTCCGATCCGCTCGCGTTTCTGAGCGCCTGCCAAACCCTGCTGAAACCGGGAGGCCTGCATCTCTGCTCGACCATCAATCGCAATGCAAAAAGCTTCGCGATGGCGATCGTTGGTGCCGAGTATGTCATGCGGTGGCTGCCGAAAGGCACGCATGAATGGAAGAAGTTTATCACCCCGGAAGAACTTTACCGCCTGCTCGAACAGGCCGGGCTGAATCCGGTGGATCGCAAGGGTTTCGTCTTTAACCCCGTCGCCTGGAGTTGGTCACTGTCGGCCAGCGATTTGAGCGTGAACTACGTCACCGCATCCGTGAAGCCCGCCTGAGCGTCAATCCGTCTCAAGTTTGGCGCGCAACTCTCGCAGGACCGGAAGCGTCGCACGCACCTTTTCGTCGCCAAGCTCACCGACGAGTTCCGAAATCATCGGCGCGATTGCGGCGATGGCGGAGTCGCGCGCCTGTCGTCCCGCCGGGCTGATTGCTATCATCTTGCGGCGGGCATCATCCCAATCGGGGCGAATATGCACATATCCCGCCCATTCCAGTTTGCTCAGGGTGTTGGTCATCGCACCGCGCGTGACGTGAAAGCTCTTGGCCAATTGTGCAGGGCTGCGCTCGTCACCGGCACGCGCAAGGTGATTGAGGACCGAGAAATGGCTGATCTCCATCCCCTTTGGCAGAACCCGGCTCAACCGGTTCCGAATCAGCTGGTCGTTGGTCAGGATCTCACTGAACAGGGCCACGGCCAGGGAATTGCTGCTGTTGTCATTCATTCATGGGCCGTCGAATTCGGATGCCGCGTGTAGCGACGGGATACGTTGACGCGCTTGTGCCACCTGCGGGAGGTCAAGATCTACGTATACGACACCCGGCTCCTGACCACCATCGGCCAGTATGTCCCCCCACGGCCCGACCGCCATGGAGTGCCCGTGGGTCTTGCGTCGCTTACCACGTGTCGCGGGATGCTCCCCCGTCTGCGCGGGCGCAAGAATATATGCCCCGGTTTCAATCGCACGCGCACGCAGGAGCGATTCCCAATGCGCCGCGCCGGTCACGGGCGAGAATGCGGAAGGTATCGTGAGAATCTCCGCTCCTGCCTGCGCAAGGCCGCGATAGAGATGCGGAAAGCGGATATCGTAGCAGATCGTCATGCCAATCCGACCGAGCGGCGTCTCCACGAGTGTGCTTTTGCGCCCTGGACGGTAGCCAGCTGATTCGCGGTAACTTTCGGTTTCCGATACCTCGACATCAAACATGTGAATCTTGTCGTAGCGCGCCGCGATTCCGCCGTCCGGGGCGATCAGGAACGACCGGTTCGCAAAACGCCCGTCGCTATCGTCGGTCTTGAGCGCGAGAGACCCGATCAGCAGCCAGATGCCAAGCTCATGCGCCTGCGCCCTCAAGGCCGCCAGGGTGGCGTCGTCTTCCTCGGTCCGAAGCACTTCTTGCTGCCGCGTCCGGCTGGCCGAGACGCAATTTGTCACCTCAGGGGTCAGAACAAAGGTCGCTCCACCAGCGCTGGCCTGTCCAATCAGTTGCTGCGTGACCGGCAGGTTTGCAGCCGGGTCATCGCTGCTGTTGAGCTGAAGAAGCGCGGTCCGCATCCCGGTCAGGCCGCAAGCAGCGCATCAAGCTTACCAGCACGCTCCAACGCATAGAGTTCGTCGCAGCCCCCAACATGCGTGTCGCCGATAAAGATCTGTGGCACGGTTCGCTTGCCGCCTGCCCGCTGAATCATCTCGGGCTTGCGTGACGCATCGGCCAGCACGTCTACCTCGCTGAAGCTGACGCCTTTCTGTTTCAGAAGGCGTTTGGCCGCATGGCAAAATCCGCAAAGCGGAGAGGTGTAGATTTCAACTGGTTGCATGGTTTGTTTTCCGTAACGCTGTTTGGGATGAACTTATGCATCCTTCGCCACGCGCGCCAGTGCCAGCACGCGCACATCCGCTGCGCCTGCAGTGAAACATGCCTCGCTCGCCGCTGCCAGCGTCGCACCAGTGGTCATCACATCATCGACCAGAAGGATTGTTCTGCCTTCAATGTGATGTTGTCGGCCGGGATGCGCCTTGATCGCTCCACTCACCGCACCAAAGCGCCCATCCCGCCCAAGCCCATCCAGAACAGGGGTGCGCCGCCTGCGCACCAGCAGATCGGGACAGCAGGACACATGCAGAAGTTTCGCAACGGCCTGCGCCAGCAAGGCGGATTGGTTGAATCTCCGACGCAGGAATCGGGTCCAATGCAGCGGCACCGGCGCTATCGTCATGTCAGCGCACAAGAGCGGAGCAGCCGCGCCCGCCATCCAATGCGCGGCAGGGCGGACGATATCGTGCCGATCACCATGTTTGAGCGCAAGAACCAGCTTGCGCCCGTTGTCACGATAGAGAACCGCAGCGCGCCCCTTGCTCCAGGGGCGGGCAGTGGTCAGGCAATCGTCACAGAATTCGGCTTGCCCCGACCCCTCCCCTGGCAGCGGAACGCCGCAGGTTTCGCAGCATAGCCCCGATATCAGCGGCGTGTCCCGCCAGCACGGGCCGCAAAGCCCGAAGTCGCTTTCGACAGCTTCGCCGCATGTCGTGCAGCGCGGCGGGTAAAGAAGCCGCAACACAGTTTGAAAAGCCTGGCCGCGCATCCTATTCTTTCCGCATGATGAACCATATCACCGACCGAGCCGCGCTTGTCCGCAACCGCCAACGGGCCTTGCGCGCGCCGACGCTTTTCCTTCATGAAACCGCCGCCGACGAGATCGAGGATCGCCTCTCTCTGGTTAACAGGTCGTTTACGGATATCGCGGTGATCACCGGTTTCCCCACTTTCTGGGAAAATCGGCTACCCCAGGCCCAGTTTTATACGGATGACGAGACGCTTGCGATTTCCGAAGGCAGTGTCGACCTGCTGGTTCATGCGATGTGCTTGCATTGGGCAAATGATCCGGTGGGTCAGTTGATCCAGTCACGCCGCGCACTTCGCCCCGATGGCCTGTTCCTCGGCGTGTTTTTTGGTGGCACCACCCTGCATCAGTTGCGCAGCGCACTGGCTCAGGCCGAATCCGACATCTCCGGCGGGCTCTCGCCGCGCGTGGCGCCAATGGGTGAGATACGGGATCTCGGCGGATTGCTTCAAAGAGCCGGGTTCGCGCTGCCGGTCGCAGACCATGTGCAACTAACGGCGACATATCCTTCGGCGCTTGATCTGATGCGCGACCTGCGTGCGATGGGAGAAGCGAGCGCGCTTTCGGCCCGCCCCAGGAAACCAATGCGCCGCGACGTGATGCGCCGCGCCTGTGATATCTACGCCGACAGCTTCGGTCATGCCGACGGTCGGATCCCTGCGACCTTTGATCTGATGATGCTGACAGGCTGGGCGCCGGATGCAAATCAGCCACAACCACTCCGGCCGGGCTCGGCTTCGGCGCGACTTGCCGACGCACTTGGCACGAAAGAAACAGCGCTCAAGGATTGACGATACTATTAAGCCGCTATCTTGATGCGTAATCCGCCACAATGAGGTACTGAGAATGCTTGACGCAGGCACCAACGCGGCGCGCCCGGACAACGCTCCGGCCGATCATCCCGCCATCGCGGCACCCAAAACGGGTGTTCTTCTAGCCAATCTGGGAACTCCGGATCACTACAGCTATTGGCCGATGCGCCGGTACCTTAACGAATTCCTCTCGGATCGTCGCGTGATCGACTACAGCCCGTGGAAGTGGCAGCCGCTTCTCCAGCTGATCATCCTGACGAAGCGCCCCTTCACCAGTGGCGAAGCCTACAAATCCATCTGGAACGAGGAGAAAAATGAAAGCCCGCTGATGACCATCACGCGCGACCAGACAGCAAAGATGGCCGACGCGATGCGTGAACGCTATGGCGATCAGGTGATGGTGGATTTCTGCATGCGCTACGGCAACCCTTCGACCAAATCGAAGGTGCGCGAGATGGTCAAGGCAGGCTGCACGCGGATCTTGTTCTTCCCGCTCTATCCGCAATACGCGGGTGCAACCTCAGCCACCGCGAACGACCAGTTCTTTCGTGCGCTGATGGACGAACCCTGGCAGCCGATCGCACGCGTGGCAGAGCCTTATTTCGACAAGCCGGAGTATATCGAGGCACTCGCGAAATCCGTCGAGGATGCCTATGCGCAGACCAGCAACCGCCCGGATATCCTGGTGGTGTCATATCACGGGATGCCCAAGCGCTATCTGATGCAGGGCGATCCCTATCATTGCCAATGTCAGAAAACGACACGCCTGCTAAAGGAAAGGCTTGGCTGGGACGACACCCAGATCACGACAACGTTCCAGTCAGTCTTCGGCCCTGAAGAATGGCTGAAGCCCTATACAGTGGAACACGTTGCCGAGTTGGCGCGGCAGGGCAAGAAGAAGATTGCCGTCATTGCGCCCGCCTTCTCTGCCGACTGCATCGAAACACTGGAAGAGATCAACGAAGAGATCCGTGAGAGTTTCGAGGAAGCAGGCGGCGAACAATTCACCTACATTCCCTGCCTGAACGACAGCGAGGCGCATATCAAGGCGCTTGCCTCGGTGGTCGAAACCAACCTCAAGGGATGGCTTGACTGAGTCGGAGGCGCGCGACCTCGGACTCGACAAGATCAAAAACGAAAAGGCAGTGGAACATCCACTGCCTTTTCATAATTTCAACCGTGGCTGAAAAAATCAGCTGTCAGCAGCAATCGCTGCCACAACGATGGCCAGGATCGTCAGCGGAATCCAAACGCCCGCTGCGGACGAGCTTGCAGTGGTTTCCTCAACAACAACCGGTGCTTCCATGACCGGCTCTTGCATGTTGCCGGCGAAAGCGGTCGAAGCAGCAGCAGTCAATGCGGCGGCGAGAACGAGTTTCTTCATTTTATCCTCCTGATACAGGCTTGCTGCCGTTCAGTATGACAACAAGCACCCAAGACTAACCTCGTGAAATTCTCTATGCAGCAATCCAGTTGATTTGCAAATGCAACATTACCCTGCACAGAAAAAGACAAAATCCATTTCGTCAAATTAGCAACACTTGTGTGCCAATCTTCGCCATCTTGAAAAGTTCGGAAATATGTTCGTTGTAGAGTCCGATGCACCCATTCGACGAGCGCCGTCCGATTTTGCGCGTGTCGTGGGTTCCGTGTATCCGATAGTAGGTCCAGCCCAGATAAAGCGCGTGGGTACCAAGCGGGTTATCAGGGCCAGGGCCCACATATTCCGGCCACTCCGGGTTACGCTTGAGCATGGCCGGCGTCGGCCGCCAGCTTGGCCCTTCGACCTTACGCACGACACTGGTCCGGCCACGGCGCGTAAGATCCTCGGAAAGCGGCACACTCGAAGGGTAAAGCTTGTAGGTTTGACCGTCTTCGGACCAATAGTGCAAGGCGCGAGACGAAATATCTACCAGGATCGCACCGTTGTTCAGATTGGAGAAATACGGTTGCCAATCCAGCGCCCGGAAACTCGAGATATTCCGGCGGACCGCGTGCTTGACGCTTTCTTCGATTTCAACTGTTTCGTCGCCATCAAGGTTCTGCGCGAAGGCGGGCACCCCTGCTGCTGCTGCGCTTCCGGCCAAGAACATTCGGCGGTTTAGCGACTTTGCGAACTTGGAAGCCATTTCTCAACTCCGGCTTGGATTCTGTCATAGACTCAAGAATATATGGCGCGCGGGCCGCAGTCGCAATTCAAAGCGGCGCGATTTCGCAAATCGTATGGGATGTGGGTTTGAAACCCGCCGCAACCCGCGCTAGAGCTTGTGAACGGAAATTTGGCAGGATGGCAATCATGGTGCGCGTTTTTATATTGCTTCTCTCGGCACTTCTGGCGCTTTCGGCTTGTGCCGCACCGCCCCCTGAGCCGCAACTTGGCCCTGATGGCAAGCCCCTGCCCAAGGTTTATCGTATCCGTGACAACGAGACTGCGCAGATTCAGTATCGCATGCTTGATTCGGTAAATTCATTGCGTCAGGCCGCAAATCATCCGCCCGTGCAGCTCAATTCCAAGCTCACCGCGGCAGCGGCGACACATTCTCGTGATATGTCTATCCAGAACCGGCCCTGGCACTTCGGGTCGGACGGGTCTTCGCCGATCGACCGTGTGCGCCGCGTCGGGTACGAGGGCGAGCTGGTCGGCGAGAACATATCGGAGACTTACGAGACCGAACTGGAAACTCTCGCCGCGTGGATGGAGGAATCCACGACTCGGGATGTCATCCTTGCGCCCGATGCCAGAGATATGGGCTTTTCCTGGCTACAGGAAGACAGCGGCAAGATCTGGTGGACCCTCGTTCTGGGCAAGTGATCCTGCCCGTCAGGGATAGATCGAGATCATCGTCCCGTCGCGAACCATCGCATAGATATCCTCCATCTCGTGATCCTTGACCGAGATACAGCCGGCGGTCCAGTCGCGCTGCCTATTGCGCGAATCCTGCGGACCCCCATGAATGAAGATGTCTCCGCCCGGGCTCATTCCGACGGAAGCGGCTCGCGATACATCCATCTCGTTGGGGTAGGAAATCCCCAATGACAGATGGTAGCTGCTGTTGGGGTTGCGACGGTCTATGACATAGTCGCCCTCGGGTGTTCGCCCGTCGCCTTCGACTTCCTTGTGACCATCCGGGGCGAAACCGAGATCGATGTCATAGGCCTCGAGCACCTTTTCGTGGTGCAGCAGATACATCCTGCGGTCGCCCTTGTTTACAATGACCCGTGTCACCTCGGGTCCGTTGTAGGTCTTGAATTTGGACGCGCTGCAACTGGCCAATGCTGCCAACAAAAGCCCGCCAGCAATCAAACGGATCACATTCATTTTCTTGTTTCGCCTGTCTTGTCTGCTCGCCGCCGATTTTACCGCATCTGTCGATTTTTCAAAGCAACGTTTTGATGTCTGGCACATCAGCGCCGAAATGCGGCGACAAGCTCGACATGTGCGGACCAGCGGAACTGATCGACTACCCGGACGGCATCCAGCTGATAGCCGCTTTCGACAAGTGTTCTGGCATCCCGCGCGAAGCTGGCGGGGTTACACGACACGTAGGCGATTGTCGGCACCGATGCGGCGCACAGCTCGGCGACCTGCGCCTGCGCGCCTGCGCGGGGCGGGTCGATCACGACAGCGTCGAACCGGGCAAGCTCGTCCGGCAGCAACGGCCTGCGGAAAAGATCGCGTGCTTCATGGGTGACCGCCTTCAGCCCTTCGCTTTTGCGCCAACCCCTGTCGAGCGCCTCAATCATCGCCTTCTCGCCCTCGACAGCATGCACCGCGGCGTGGCGAGCGAGGGGCAACGCGAAGGTTCCACATCCTGAAAACAGATCCGCCACCTTTGTGGCCGTGCCGACGATAGCGACTACGTCCTGTCGCAAGGCGTCTTCGCCCTCCTGCGTGGCCTGAAGAAACGCGCCAGCCGGCGGCACAACCGCCACCCCGTCGAAACGCTGCTCCGGTGGCAGGCGGGTCGCTATAACCTCATCCTCCCATGACAGCCGCGCCAGATCCTGTTGCCCGGCCAGTGCCGCCAACTCTAGGCGCAATGGTCCGTCCAGCGGCTTGCCGCCCGAGATCGATATGTCCAAACCGTTCAGCGACGTCGTGGCCGCGACCGAAAGGCTATGCTTGCGACTGGCGCCTGCACAAGCAAGCATCTCTGCCACCGGCAGGGCCCGCATCAGATCCGGGTGCAGTAGTTGGCATTCCGGTATTTCGACGATCACATCCGAACCGCGCATGTGAAATCCAGCCATCGCGCCCTTTTTGGTGCGCCGCGCGGAAAACGTGGCGCGCCGACGCGAGCGCGGCGGCGAAACGGCAATCGGAAGAAACTCGGCCGTAAGGTCGTTCGCGGACAGTGCAACCCTCACGACGTCCTGTTTCCACGCAGCCAGAAAATCATCCGAAGCGTGCTGCAACTGGCAGCCGCCACAGGACTTGAAATGCCGACAGGGCGGCGCGACGCGATCAGGGGAAGGCTCGATAATGCGGATATCACTCAAGCGGTCATCGTCGCCCTCTGCCTCGATCACTTCTCCGGGCAAGGTCAGCGGTGCATAGACCGGTCCGTCGCCGATCCCGTCGCCATGATGCCCCAGCCGATTGATCTGAATGCGTTTCATCTCGCCACCTTATCCTGCAAGCAACTCATCGCGGGACAGGCGAAAGCCCGAGTCGATCCAGCGCCGCTCAAGCTCTGCCAGCCGCATCCCGAGCGCTGGCCCGCTATAGGCGGGCATCAGGTCATGCGGCGTGACCGGCAAAGTTGCTTTTGCCGCGTGGGCAACGCGGGCGCAAAGGGCGGGATCAAAGGGAACCTCCAGCAAGGCAGAGCGCAGAAGCAGGACATCCACACCAGTTTCGGCCCCGTGACGATAGCCAAGCTCGTCGGCGCTCGTGATGCTTGACGCTTCCCTCCGCAGCAGGGCCAGACGCTTGGACTGCGCCTTGCTCAGACGCAGGCGGTCGGCCACGCCATCCCCACCAAGCGCCGCCAGGCGGCGTATCGGCTCGGGTGTGATACCAGCCTGTTGCTCATGATGTACAAGCGGCGCCACCCCCCTGTCATCCGACCCCGGCAAAACCGCCACAAGCACACCGCACGCACGCATCGCCGCCACTGAAGGTGCCGGGTCGGGCGCGCTCAGCAACTTTACGATCTCGGCGCCGACCCGTTCGCGCGATAGGTCCGACAGTCGGTCGGCATGCGTCGCCACTGCCGCCAGCCCCTCGAGGTCGAGCCCCGCCACCGGATCGCCATACCAGGCGTGAAACCGAAAGAACCGGAGGATCCTGAGGTAATCCTCGCGAATGCGCTGCTCGGGATCGTCGATGAACCTGACATGACGCGCCTGCAGGTCCCTCAACCCATTCAGTGGGTCGATCACCGTGCCGTCAGGGCGCGCATAGAGCGCATTCATCGTGAAATCGCGGCGTCGCGCATCCTCGGCAACATCCTCGGAATAGGCCACGACAGCATGCCGTCCGAAGGTTTCGACATCCCGGCGAAACGTGGTCACCTCATGCGGAACATGATCCGAAACCACCGTGACCGTGCCATGCTCCAGACCGGTCGGAACAGGTTTCAACCCCGCGGCCTCGGCAAGGGAAATGACCGTTTCGGGATGGGCATCCGTGGCGATGTCGATATCGTTGACCGATGCGCCCAGGATGGCGTTGCGCACACAGCCGCCGACGAACAAGGCTTGATAACCACCTTGCTCGATCATCCGGCACACCGCCTGCGTGGCGGGTCGTTCAATCCAGTCGCCGGTCAGCTTCATCTTGCCTCCGCCGCATCGGCCATCACGCGCAAGATGCGCGCGGTTGCCCCCCAGATGTAATAGGGACCGAAGGGAACCGTATAGTATTTTCGCCAGCTTCCCCGCCAGCGCCGCGCCTGAACGCTGAACTGTGCGCGGTCCAGGAGATGCATCAATGGAACCTCGAAGACCTCGTCGACCTCGCCCGGCTCAGGCCGGACTTCGAACGGTGCCCGGACACGCGCCACCACTGGTGTGACCATGAAACCCGTGACCGTTTCATGTGCGGGCATCATGCCCAGAACCTCGACATTGCCGGGGTCCAGCCCGATTTCCTCATGCGCTTCGCGCAGCGCGGCCGCGATGACATCCTTGTCGGTGTCGTCCTGCTTGCCGCCGGGAAAGGCGATCTGGCCGGGATGATGCCTTAGCGCCGAAGATCTCTTGGTCAGGAACAGCTGCGCCCCTTCTCCCTCAAACAGGATCGGCACCAGAACGCCCGCCGGCCGCAGCTTGCGGTCCGGCGGCAGCTTGGTGTCGGGGTTGAGATCATAATCCGACGACGCGGTGCTGGCACGCTCAAGCGCCTTGGAAACCAACCTCAGCGGATCACGCATCGTCACCCGGCGCCTGCTCGGACTCGAATCCCAAGGTCTTGGGGTCCAGCCGGTAATGCGCGCCGCAAAACTGGCAATCAGCGGTCACGATCCCCTCGTCAGTGGTCATCCGGGCGATATCCTTGGCCGAATAGATCGAGAGGCTGTTTCGCACACGTTCTTCGGAACAGGTGCAGCCAAATCGCACCGCCTGAAGATCGAAGACCCGAGGCATCTCCTCGTGAAAGAGGCGCACCAGAAGGTCAGTGGGCGCGACCGAGGGGCCGATCAGTTCCAGATCGTCAACGGTGTCCAGAAGCATGTTGACGCGATCCCAGTTCTCTTCGTCATCCTCGTCTACGATGTCCGCCATCCCAGACACGCCGTTCTCGCCGGTGTCGTCCTGTACATGATACGGCGACATCTGCGGCATGTGTTGAAGCATGACGCCCCCCGCGCGCCAATGTTCGGCGCTGTCGGTCTCGGTCGACTTGCCGAACGAAAGGGCGAACCGGGTCGGCAGCTGCTCGGACTGATCAAAGTAGGACTCGGCACAGGCGCTCAGTCCACCCTCCGCGAGTGCGGTGATTCCCTGGTAAGGTTCCGAGCCCTTGCCCTGATCGATGAGCACGGCGAAATATCCCTCGCCGATATGCGAATAAGGCGTGCTGTCGGTGATGCGATCACGGTCGAAGCTGGCATAAGCCCGAATCCTGGCGGGTTCGCCTTCGACCTCGGGAGCGAAATAATCGGTGGCGATCATGCGAACCGGCCCCTTGGATTGCACCTGAAGGGACAACTTCCATCGCAGCTTGATCGTCTGGCCGATCAGCGCGGTCAACAGAGCCATCTCTGCAACCAGCGCCTCGACCGGGGCGGGATAATCGTGCTGCTTCAGGATTCCGTCGAGAACCCCGTCAAGGCGCGCGACACGCCCTCGAATGTCCGCATTGTCCAATTGGAACGGCAGGATCGTATCGTCCCACGCGATTTTCTGTCCAAGTGTCATGGAATTTCCTTGTGTGCCGAAGTTGGCATATCGCGTCTATATAGGCAGGGCAACACGCCGTCCAAGGGCGCGGCACGCAAGCGTGACTGCAATCGCCGCGCTCAGAGCCCCGCCACTGGCGGTTTGAATTCCAGGAGAACCGCCGAGACGTCGTCTTGGAAATCATCGGCGCCCGAGAACTCCGTCAGCTTCCAGATCAGCGATTCCAGCAAGGCCGGCCCGTGCGAGTGTCGCATGTCGCGCAGGATGGCTTCCAGCCCGTCATCCCCAAGAAGCCTCCCTTGTGCATCGGAGCATTCCACGATTCCATCCGAATGGATCAACAGTCTTTCGCCCGGCGCCATATGGAATTTCACCTGGTCGTACTCCGCATCGGGCAACAAGCCGACAGGAAGCCCGCCGCATCCCACCAGACATACCGCCCCATTGCGCCGCTGCACGGCAGGGTGCGGATGGCCAGCCTGTGCAAGGATCACTTCGCCACGGGCAAGGTCGACATCCGCCAGGACCATCGTGAAGTAATGCTCGGTGTCCATTTCATCCAGGATCAGCCGGTTCAGTGCCACAATCGTTTCAGCGGGTGGGCGCATTTGATAACTGCCCCCCCTGGTGCGGAAGAGGGCAATGTTCTGATCGGGCGCCGAGGCCGAGAGATACCCGGCGAGGCGCGCTGTCATCAGGGCTGAGCTTATGCCATGCCCCGACACATCGATCCCATAGAGACCGATTCTGGATTCCCCGACGGGAAACATCCCCACAAGGTCGCCACCCACATGCCCGCTGGAACGCAGGAGAAGCGAGACATCGGCCACACCAAGGTCGCGATACCTGTCACTGACAAGCGATTGCTGCAGCTTGCGGGCCTCGATCAGGTCACTGTCGAGGGAGTCATAGAGCTTCTGCAGCTCCTCCAGGGTCGAGGCGATCAGACGGTTCTTGTCGATCAGCTCCCGTTCCATGCGGAGGATTCGATCTCCGGCAGCGATCCGCGCCCGCAGTTCGGCGGCGTTGACGGGCTTGGTCAGGAAATCATCGGCGCCCGCGTCAAGCCCGCGCGCGATTTCCTCCTTTTCACTCTTTGAAGTCAGAAGAATGAAGTACCCGTAATCCTCGCGCGGAAGACCGCGAAATTCCCGGCAGAATTCAAGCCCGGTCATGCCCGGCATCATCCAGTCGCTCAGGACAAGGTCAGGTGGCTCCAGGCGGCAAATTTCAAGGGCTTCTGCGGCGGAATCCGCCTCTCTCACGCTGAAACCCCAGCGTCTGATGGAGGCGCTGACGATCTTGCGCTGGACGCGACTGTCATCGACGACGAGAATCCGGCGGATGGCCTGCCCGCCGGATTGGAGTTCTTCGATCGTTTCGACGGATTCGCCCAATTGTGCCACCTTTTTGCCTTTGCAATCCTCGGTAGCGCATTGTGCTTTAACGCGGTGTGAATGCTAAAATTGCAGTCTTCTTTCCGCTCGCTTTTGCGATGCATTAACGGGTTCGCCTGCATTCTCGACCTGCCCGGAGAGGGGATGACATCATGATCGATTGGAACAGAATCAGTGAACTGCAGGCCGATATCGGCGCCGATGAGTTCGACGAGATCGTCGGCCTGTTCCTTGAGGAGGTCGAGACCGAGATCGACGACCTGCGCAGCGGCGCGGCCCGCGACAACCTCGAGGCGCAATTGCATTTTCTGAAAGGCAGCGCCCTTAATCTCGGGTTCTCGGATTTTGCGGGCCTGTGTCAGTCGGGCGAGACCGCGGCAGCACAAGGCTGCGCGGACCAGGTCGATCTGAACGCTATCGTCGCAAGTTACGAACAATCCCGCGTGGTCTTCGCCGCCGGATGCAAGACGCCGATCAAGACGGTTTAGATCAGGAACTCTGCCAAGACCTGATCGTCGGTAATGTCGCGATACTCGAAGCCCGCAGCCTCAAGCTTGCGCTGGATGTGCGCGAAGTTCTCGGGCTGCGTGGTTTCGATACCGATCAGGACCGAACCGAAATTTCGCGCTGATTTCTTGAGGTATTCAAAACGCGCGATATCGTCTTGCGGCCCCAGGATCGTCAGGAAATCCCTCAGCGCCCCTGGCCGCTGCGGCATCCGCAGGATGAAGTACTTCTTGACCCCTGAATAGCGTTGCGCGCGTTCTTTCACTTCGGGCAGGCGCTCGAAATCAAAATTGCCGCCCGAGGTTACGCAAACCACGGTCTCACCGCGGATGACATCGGCAAGATCCTTGAGCACATCCACGGCCAGCGCGCCCGCGGGCTCAAGAACGATCCCCTCGATATTGAGCATCTCGAGCATGGTCGTGCAAAGCCGGTCTTCGCTGACGGTCAGAACATCCTGCGGATCTATCCCGGATAGGCGGGCAAAGGTCTTTTCCCCGATCTGCGCGACGGCGGCGCCATCGGCGAAACTGTCCACATGACCAAGCCGCGTTGGCTGCCCGGCGCGAAGGGCGGCCCCAAGACAGGCGCCGCCCGATGGCTCGACCAGTGTCAGCGCGGCGCGGTGACCGATGTAGCTGCGCACACCGGCCGAAAGTCCGCCGCCGCCAACCGGCATGATGATGCGATCGGGCATGACCTCCGACTGTGCCTCGATCTCGACCCCGACCGAAGCCTGACCCTCAATGACGTCCTCGTCGTCGAAGGGTGACAGGAAATGTCCCTTTATTTCAGCGCAATAGGCCTGCGCGGCGGCCAATGTATCGTCGAAGTAGTCGCCGGTCAGCCGGATCGTCACCGCGTCTCCGCCGAATTTCTCGGTCTTGCCGACCTTCTGCTGGGGCGTTGTGACGGGCATGAAAATTACGCCCTTCACTCCGAAGTGCCGACACATGAAGGCGACACCCTGCGCATGATTTCCAGCGCTTGCACAGACGAATTGCGAGACCTCGGAATCCTGAGCCAGGCATTTGCGCATTGCGTTGAAGGCACCGCGCAGTTTGTAGGAACGCACCGGCGAGAGGTCTTCGCGCTTGAGCAGGATGTTGGCACCGTAACGCTCGGACAGGTGATCGTTGCGCTGAAGGGGCGTGGGCTCGAACACGTCGCGCATCGCGGTTTCGGCGGCTTGGGCAAGGGTGCGGAAATCTGTCATGGTCCTTGCTTGGCGCAATGTTTGCGCGCTGGCAAGGGTGGGGCGCAAAGCATACAAGGGAATACCGGAGAGCGGGGGCGGCATCTTGCCCCTGCGGGCAAAACCGGCTAAGCGCCGAGCGCATATTTGACGGAAGGAAAAGCGATGTCCGCGCCCAAGAAAGTCGTGCTGGCCTATTCCGGGGGGCTTGATACCTCGATCATCCTGAAATGGCTGCAAAGCGAATATGGTTGCGAGGTGGTGACCTTTACCGCCGATCTGGGCCAGGGAGAAGAACTTGAGCCGGCGCGCCAGAAGGCGGAACTTCTTGGAATCAAACCGGAAAACATCTTTATCGAAGATGTCCGTGAAGAGTTCGTGCGCGATTTCGTCTTTCCGATGTTCCGCGCGAATGCGGTCTATGAGGGGCAGTATCTGCTGGGCACCTCGATCGCCAGGCCCTTGATTTCAAAGCGTCTTGTGGAGATTGCCGAGGAAACCGGCGCGGATGCGGTGGCGCATGGGGCGACGGGCAAGGGCAACGACCAGGTGCGGTTTGAACTGGCGGCCTATGCGCTCAATCCTGACATCAAGGTGATCGCCCCCTGGCGTGAATGGGATCTGACCAGCCGCAGCAAACTTCTTGATTTTGCTGAGAAAAACCAGATCCCCATCGCCAAGGACAAGCGCGGCGAGGCACCGTTCTCGGTGGATGCGAACCTGTTGCACACGTCGAGCGAAGGCAAGGTGCTGGAGGACCCGGCGGTGGAAGCGCCGGACTATGTTTATCAGCGCACTGTGCACCCCGAAGATGCGCCGGATACGCCGGAATTCATCGAGATCGGGTTCGAGAAAGGCGACGCGGTCAGCATCAATGGCGAGGCGATGAGCCCTGCTAACATATTGACAAAGCTCAACGAATTGGGCGGCAAGCACGGGATCGGGCGGCTTGACCTGGTCGAGGGCCGCTTTGTGGGCATGAAGTCTCGCGGGATCTATGAGACTCCGGGCGGCACGGTGTTGCTGGAGGCGCATCGGGGGATCGAGCAGATCACGCTGGACCGGGGCGCGGCGCACCTGAAGGACGAGCTGATGCCGCGCTATGCGGAGCTGATCTATAACGGGTTCTGGTACAGCCCCGAACGCGAGATGTTGCAGGCCGCCATCGACAAATCACAACATCATGTGACCGGGACGGTGCGTCTGAAGCTCTACAAAGGCCTGGCGCGGACGGTCGGGCGCTGGTCGGAGCACAGCCTTTATTCCGAGGCGCATGTGACCTTCGAGGATGATGCGGGCGCCTATGATCAGAAGGACGCGGCGGGGTTCATCCAGCTGAACGCGCTGCGGCTGAAACTTCTGGCTGCGAGAGACCGCCGCCTGAAGGGCTGAACACCGTACAAAACAGACGTTTTGTACGCCGCTTTTGTACGACCTTCGGCCAGCGCGCCGAAGGTTTCGTACAGAATGCGAAATACGGCTCAGATGGCGACGGCGCTAAGGGCTTCGTAGGCGGGCATCGCATCGCGCGCGAGCGTGGCCGCCGACCCCTCGAGATCGGGAAGCGGACCTTCGGCGGGGGCAAAGCCGGTCGAGCGGTGAACCGCGCCATACCAATGCGCGGCCCAGACCCCGTCCGAAGCGTGGCCACCGGCGGGCCATGAAAGCATCGCCTCATCCCACTCCAACCCGATCGAATCGCAAAGGCGGCGCAGCATGGTTTCCGGGTCGCGCCGGATATCGGATGAATCGATCACCACGGGGGCAGCGCCTGCCGAGGTAAGCGTTTGGTAAAGTTCGTGCTGTTGGATGAACCCGATCTCGGCAAGGGTCGGGTTTTCATATTTCGCCGAGAAACTGGCGGCGACACGCGCGGGGTGACGAATGAGAAACACGTTGACGACATCTGACATCCAGTCACGCGGGATGCCGGGGATCATGTGCTGTGTCATGTGCTTTTGGTAGAAATGCGCCTTGCCGCCCGGCACCGGCCCCAAAAGCTGTGCAGCGACAACATCCGGATCGGTGGGCTGGGATGCGATGATCTGGTCCCGCATCGGGTGGTTGAGGCCGGTTTTCGCGAGATAGGCGGCGTAGAAGGGCTCATCCGTCACGGCACAGTCGGCGCGCGCACCGAACGCATACATCATGGCCGTCGAAAGGTTGCGCGGCCCGGACCACATCGCGATCCGCATCAGGCCGTTTCCCGCTGGATCAGAGCCTTATACAGGCCTTGCAGACGTTTCGTCACCGGCCCCAGCGCGCCATCGCCGATCTGTCGTCCGTCGATCTGGCCGACAGGGGTCTGCGCGCCGAATGTGCCTGTCAGAAAGGCCTCGTCTGCGCCGTAGGTATCGACCAGCGAGAAATTGCGCTCGTAGACCGGGATGTCATTTTCGCGGCACAGGTCGATCACCTTTTGCCGGGTGATGCCGTTCATGCAGTAGTCACCGGTGCTGGTCCAGACTTCGCCCTTGCGCACGATGAAGAAGTTGCAGGCGTTGGTCGTGTTCACGAAGCCATGCACATCAAGCATCAGCCCCTCGTCAGCGCCGGCCTTTTCGGCGGCGATGCAGGCCAGGATGCAATTGAGCTTGGAATGGGAATTGAGCTTGGGATCCTGCGTCATGGGCAGCCCGCGGATATGGGGCACGGTCGCGAGGTGGATCGGCCGCGCGATGCTGGGCCTCGAATGTTCCATGATGATGGCGATGGTCGGTCCCTGCTGGCTGAGCGAAGGGTGCTGGAATGGCCGGGTCTTGGGGCCGCGCGTCACCATCAGGCGGGCATGGGCGTCGGTTTCCATGTTATTGGCTTTTTGTGTCTCTATCACGGCCTGAAACACCTGATCGCGGGTCATGCCGATATCGAGATCAATGGCTTTTGCGGCCTCGAAAAGCCGATCCAGATGCTCGTCGATGAAGGCCCAATTGCCGTTATAGAGGCGAAGCCCCTCCCATACACCATCGCCCAGCATGAAACCGCTGTCATAAACGCTGACGACGGCCTCGTGACGGGGAACGATACGACCATTCAGCCAGATCCCGATCTTTTCATTACGGGCGTCTTCTTCGGCCTGATGGGTTGTCTGATGGTCGGTCATGGCGCTCTCTCTCCTGCGGTTTTGCGGCGACGCTAAGGGGCGCGTGCGCCGCTTCCAAGGGTAAAATGGCGATCACCAAGGCGTGAGGACACGGGGGCGTGAATTGGCGCGGGCGCTGGCATGGGTCAGATTGGGGTCAAATGGAGGGCACCATCATGGGAAACCGCACAAGAACCATAAAGGCCGGGCTGCTGGCGATGCTGATCGTGATCGGCCTTGGCATCGAGCATGGCAAGGCGCGCGCCGCCGAAACCCAGGTCCTGACCGTGGCCGGGGGGTGCTTTTGGTGTGTGGAAGCCGATTTCGAGAAGGTCGAGGGCGTGATCGAGGCCGTGTCGGGCTATACCGGCGGCAATGTGAAGAACCCGACCTACAAGGAGGTCACGCGCGGCGGCACCGGGCATTACGAGGCGGTCGAGATCCGGTTCAACCCGGACAAGGTATCGGCACGCCAGCTGTATGACCTGTTCTTCCGCTCGGTCGACCCGCTGGATGCGGGCGGGCAATTCTGTGACCGGGGAGACAGCTATCGCACGGCGATTTTCGTCTCTGATGCAGCGCAAAAGCAGGCTGCCGAGGCCGCCAAGGCGGACGCGGAAAAGGAGCTTGGCAAGCGCGTCGTGACCCCGATCCTGAATGCCGGGCCGTTTTACGAGGCCGAGGATTATCACCAGGATTATTACAAGGGTGACAAGCTGATCCTGACGCGGTTCGGCCCGAAATCCCAGGCGTCGGCTTACAAGCGCTATCGCGAGGCCTGTCAGCGCGACGCACGGGTGCGCGACCTGTGGGGACAGGATGCGCCCTTCGTGAACTGATCGGTTCCGTCAGCCGACCTTGCAGGCCGCCAGCACCGCCATGTTGAGGATGTCGCTGGCGGTCGCGGTGGTCGAGCAGATCTGAATCGAGTTGTCGAGCCCGGCGAGAATCGGGCCGATCACCGTGGCGCCGGCCATTTCCTGCATCAGCTTGACCGAGATCGAGGCCGAGTGCCGCGCTGGAACCACGAGGATATTCGCGGGGCCTGTGAGGCGCTGGAACGGGTAGGCATCCTGCGCCAGCGTGTTGAGCGCCACGTCGACGGTCATTTCGCCCTCGTATTCAAACGTCACGCCACGGCGCGCCAGAACGCCGGGCGCGAGGTGCATTTTCTCGGCGCGTTCGGATTTCGGATAGCCGAAGGTCGAGAAGCTGACGAAGGCGACGCGCGGCTCAAGGCCGAGGTGGCTGGCGACATCGGCGGCACGGGTGGCGATATTGGCGAGGTCATGCTCGTCGGGCCATTCATGCACCAGCGTGTCGGCGATCAGGACGATCCGCCCCTTATGCAAGAGCGCCGTGACCCCGGCGACGCCATGTTCGGCATCGGCGTCGAAAACGTGGTTGATCCGCTCCATCACATGGGCGGATTTGCGGGTGGCGCCGGTGACAAGCCCGTCGCCATGCCCATGCGCCAACATCAGCGCGGAATAGACATGCCGGTCACGCGCGGCCATGCGGTGAATGTCCTGACGGTCATGGCCCTTGCGTTGCAGGCGGGCATAGAGAAATTCCTTGTAGTCCTCGAGGCGGTCGCTTTTGGCGGCGTTGGTGACTTCGATCTCGCGGACGGCATCGCCGAGGCCTGCGGCCTCGAGCTTGGCTTTCACGTCGTCGTCGCGGCCCACCACAATCGCCTTGCCAAGGCCCGAGCGCTGATACTGCACGGCGGCGCGCAGCACGCGGGGGTCGTCGCCCTCGGCAAAGATCATCCGGGCCTGGGCGTTGCGGGCGCGGGCATTGATCGAGCGCAGGATGCTGGCGGTCGGGTCGAGACGGGCCTTGAGCGATTGCTCATAGGCTTCCATGTCGACGATGGGACGGCGGGCGGCGCCGGTGTCCATGCAGGCGCGCGCCACGGCGGGCGGCACGGTGTGAATGAGGCGCGGATCGAAGGGCGTCGGGATGATGTAATCGCGCCCGAAGGCCAGCTTGCGGCCATAGGCCATCGCGACCTCGTCGGGCACATCTGCGCGCGCAAGGCTGGCGAGGGCCTCGGCGCAGGCGATCTTCATCTCGTCGTTGATGGCGCGGGCGTGGACATCGAGCGCGCCGCGGAAGAGATAGGGAAAGCCCAGCACGTTGTTGACCTGGTTGGGGTAATCCGAGCGGCCGGTGGCGACGATCGCGTCGACGCGGACCTCGTGGGCCTCTTCGGGAGTGATTTCGGGGTCGGGATTGGCCATCGCGAAGATCACGGGATTATCGGCCATGCTGGCGACCATGTCCTGGGTCACGGCGCCCTTCACCGAAACGCCGATGAACACATCGGCATCCTTCATCGCCTCTTCGAGGGTGCGCAGGTCGGTCTTGACGGCATGGGCCGATTTCCACTGGTTCATGCCATCGGTGCGGCCCTGGTAGATGACGCCCTTGGTGTCACAGGCGATGCAGTTCTCGGGGCGCGCGCCCATGGATTTCAGGAGTTCGATACAGGCGATGCCCGCCGCGCCCGCGCCGTTGAGGACGATGCGGCAATCCGCCAGTTTCTTGCCCGAGATATGCAGCGCGTTGATCAGGCCGGCGGCGCAGATGACCGCCGTTCCGTGTTGGTCGTCGTGAAAGACGGGGATGTCCATCTGTTCCTTGAGCGTCTGCTCGATGATGAAACATTCGGGCGCCTTGATGTCTTCGAGGTTGATGCCGCCGAAGGTGGGCCCCATCAGGCGCACGGCCTTGATGAATTCGTCGGGGTCCTCGGTGTCGAGCTCGATGTCGATCGAGTTCACATCGGCGAAGCGCTTGAAGAGGACGGCCTTACCCTCCATCACGGGCTTGGAGCCCAGCGCGCCAAGATTGCCAAGGCCCAGAACCGCGGTGCCGTTCGAGATCACCGCGACGAGGTTGCCCTTGTTGGTGTAATCATAGGCCAGTTCGGGATTGGCGGCGATTTCCTCGCAGGGGACAGCGACGCCGGGGGAATAGGCCAGCGACAGATCCCGCTGCGTGGTCATGGGCACGGTGGCCTGGATCTCGAACTTGCCGGGCGAGGGTTCGAGGTGGAAGGTCAGTGCCTCTTCGCGGGTGAATCTGGGTCTGGACATGGGGCGGCCTTATGCAATTCCGTCGGTCGGTCGTTCTGTTTCGCTTCTCCATAGCGGGGGTTTGCCGCCGCCTCAACTGCTAGCCGGATTTCGGGTTTCCGCCCGCGCCGGGGCTTTGTAAGGTTCACGCCAATCAGACGGGGGTCGAAGTGACATCAGCGCAATCCGCCGTGACGCCGATGATGGCGCAGTATCTTGAGATCAAGGCCGGCTATCCGGGGGCATTGCTGTTCTACCGGATGGGCGACTTTTACGAGCTGTTTTTCGACGACGCTGTGGCGGCGGCCGAGGCGCTGGATATTGCCCTGACGAAACGCGGCAAGCACCTGGGCGACGATATCCCGATGTGCGGCGTGCCGGTACATTCGGCCGAAGGTTATCTGCTGACGCTGATCCGCAAGGGGTTTCGCGTGGCGGTCTGCGAACAGATGGAAAGCCCCGAGGAGGCGCGCAAGCGTGGCGCGAAATCGGTGGTGCGGCGCGAGGTGGTGCGGCTGGTCACGCCCGGCACCCTGACCGAGGAAAGCCTGCTGGAAGCGCGGCGGCACAATTACCTGGCGGCCTTTGCGAGGGTGCGTGGCGAAGGCGCGCTGGCCTGGGTGGATATTTCCACCGGCAGTTTCCACGTCATGCCGCTGGCGGATATCCGGCTGGGACCGGAACTTGCGCGGCTGGCGCCGAGCGAGGTCATCCTGGCCGAGGGTGAAAGCGCCGATCTGAGCGGAATCGTAACTGAATCGGGCGCATCGAGCAGCGAGCTGGGGCGCGCGGCCTTCGACAGCGCGGGCGGCGAGAAGCGGCTTTGCGATCTGTTCAAGGTGGGCACGCTGGATGCGTTCGGCACGTTCACGCGGCCTGAACTGGGCGCGATGGGCGCGATTGTCGAATACCTTGAGATCACGCAGAAGGGCAATCTGCCGCTGCTGCAAGCCCCCCAGCGCGAGGCGCAGACACGGGTGATGCAGATCGACGCCGCCACGCGGCGGAACCTGGAGATCACCCACTCCATGAGCGGGGGCAAGGCCGGGTCTCTGTTGGGGGCGGTGGATCGCACGGTGACCGCCTGTGGCGGGCGTCTTTTAGAGCGGCGGTTATCGAGCCCCAGCCGGGTGCGCGAGATCGTGCAGGAGCGGCTGGATTCCGTGGCGTTTGCGGTGGAACAGGCTCGATTGAGTGAGGCGTTGCGCAGCGCGCTGCGCAAGGTGCCGGACCTCGATCGCGCGCTGTCGCGGCTGGGCTTGGACAGGGGCGGGCCGCGCGACCTTGCGGCGATCCGCAACGGGCTGGCGCAGGCCGAAGAGATCGCCGGGATCCTCCGGGATCAGGACCTGCCGAGCCTGCTGGCCGCGGCGGCGGGCGATCTGTCGGGACATGACGCCTTGCTGGACCTTCTGGACCGGGCGCTGGTGGCCGAACCGCCGCTATTGGCGCGCGACGGCGGGTTCATCGCGCCCGAATATGACACGGAACTCGATGAGGCGAGAAAGCTGCGCGACGAAGGGCGCGGCGTGATCGCGGCGATGCAAAGCGAATATCAAGAGCTGACCGGGATCCAGAGCCTGAAGGTCAAGCATAACAACGTGCTTGGCTATTTCGTGGAAGTGACCGCCACCCATGCCGACAAGATGTTGTCGGCGCCGCTGAACGAGACGTTCAAGCACCGCCAGACCACCGCGAACCAGGTGCGTTTTACCACCGTGCCGCTGAGCGAGATGGAAACCCGCATCCTGAACGCAGGCGGACGGGCGCTTGAAATTGAAAAGCGGCTCTATGACAGCCTGAAAGCCGCAATTCTGGATGAATCCGCAGGGGTGTCTCAGGTGGCGCGGGCGATGGGGGAACTGGATCTTGCGACCGCGCTGGCCGATCTGGCGCGCGGCGAGGATTGGTGCCGCCCCAAGGTGGATGACAGCCGTGCGCTGGAAATCGAGGCGGGACGCCATCCTGTCGTGGAACAGGCACTGCGGCGAGACGGTGCGCCCTTTATCGCCAATGACTGCCATCTGGGCGGCGAAAGCGATATCTGGCTGCTGACCGGGCCGAACATGGCGGGTAAATCCACCTTTCTGCGCCAGAATGCGCTGATTGCGCTATTGGCGCAGGCGGGCAGTTTCGTGCCCGCGCGCAAGGCGCATATCGGCATGGTCAGCCAGCTGTTCAGCCGGGTCGGGGCATCGGACGATCTGGCGCGGGGGCGTTCGACCTTCATGGTCGAGATGGTGGAAACCGCCGCGATCCTCAACCAGGCGGACGAACATGCGCTGGTGATCCTGGACGAGATCGGGCGCGGAACGGCGACCTATGACGGGTTGTCGATTGCCTGGGCGACGCTGGAACATCTGCACGGGGTCAACGGATCGCGGGCGCTTTTCGCGACGCATTACCACGAGCTGACCAATCTGAGCGACAAGCTGGAGCGGGTCGAGAACGCCACCGTCAGCGTCAAGGAACATGACGGCGAGGTGATTTTCCTTCACGAGGTGCGGCGCGGTGCGGCTGATCGCAGTTACGGCGTGCAGGTCGCCAAGCTGGCGGGGCTGCCCGATGCGGTGGTCGAGCGGGCGCGGGTGGTTCTGGATGCGCTGGAAAAGGGCGAACGCGAGGGCGGCACCGCGCAAAAGGCGCTGATCGACGATCTGCCACTGTTTTCCGCGACACCGGCGCCCCCCGCGCCATCGCCCGCGGTGCGGACATCAGGCGTAGAGCAGCGTCTGGCGGATATCCTGCCGGATGAACTGACCCCGCGCGAGGCGCTGGACCTGATTTACGAGCTGAAGACGTTGACGCAAGGGTGAGCCGGGCGGGATGCCCGGCCCCGGCAGGGCGTCACCCCTTGTTCGACGAAACCCCGACCTGCGCGGGGCGCAGGATGCGGTCATGCAGCAGGAAACCTTCGGTCGAAACCTGGATGATCTCGCCGGCGTTGGTGCCGGGCACGGGGGCTTCGAACATGGCCTCGTGATGCTGGGGGTCGAACTTGTCGCCGACCTCGGGCGAAATCCGCGTGATCCCGTGCTTGGAAAACACGTTGAGCAATTCGCGCATGGTCAGTTCGATCCCCTCGATCAGGGCGGCGGAGACCTCTTTCTGCTCTTCGGTCGCGGCCTCGAGCGCGCGTTTCATGTTGTCATACACGGGCAGCATGTCGCGCGACAGCTTGGAGCCGCCGTAATTCTCGGCCTCGCGGCGGTCCTTCTCGGAGCGCTTGCGCGCGTTCTCGGCATCGGCAAGGGCGCGCATGAACTTGTCATGCAGCGCGGTGCGTTCGGCACGAAGCGATTCGAGCTCTGCCTCGGTGTCGGAAATCTCTTGCTCGGCGAGGGCGTGTTCCTCGGCCTCGGCGTCTTCGATATCGTCAAGAAATTCGTCGTTCTTCGGCTCTGCCATGTCTCACCTCTAGCTCCGGTCCGCGATCAGTCTGCCAACCAGCTGCGCCGTGTAGTCCACGATCGGCACGATGCGTCCATAATTCAGGCGGGTGGGACCGATGACACCCACCGCACCAATGATCTTTCGGTCTGCGTTCATATATGGAGAGACCACCAGAGAGGAACCCGAAAGTGAGAAAAGTTTGTTCTCGGAGCCGATAAAAATGCGCACACCGTCGCCTTCATCGGCCAGTTCGAGGAATTCGGCGATGTCGCGCTTGCGTTCGAGGTCATCGAACAGCGTGCGGATACGTTCGAGATCCTCCTGCTCGGCGCTGCTTTCCAACAGATTCGCCTGGCCGCGCACGATCAGGCGCTCGTAGTTTTCGCCGTCGCCGTCCCATACGGCGAGGCCGCTTTCGACAAGATCCTGCGCCAGCTTGTCGATTTCCTGGCGCCGGTCGGTGATCTGGCTGGCGATGACGCGCTGCAGTTCGCTGAGCGTGCGGCCCTCGGCCAATGCGTTGAGGAAATTCGCGGCCTCGCGCATCGAACTGGGGGTCTGGCCCGGCGGCGGCGTGAAAATGCGATTCTCGACATGGCCGTCGCCAAAGACCAGAACCACAAGGGCGCGGTCATGTGCGAGGCTGACGAACTCGATATGCTTGATCGGGGCCTCGTGTTTTGGCGCAAGCACAAGGGAAGCGCCCTGCGTGACGCCGGAAAGCGCCGAACCGATGCGGTCCAGCATACCGGTCACGTCCTGCGAGTTGCTGCCGAGGGTAGCGTCGATCATCTGGCGGTCGGTGTTCTGAAGGTCGCCCACCTCGAGCAGGCCATCGACGAACATGCGCAGCCCCTCCTGCGTGGGCACGCGGCCGGCGCTGACATGGGGGCTTTCCAGGAGGCCGAGATATTCGAGATCCTGCATCACGTTGCGGATCGTTGCCGCGCTGACCTTTTCGCTGAGGTCGCGGGTCAGCGTGCGCGACCCGATGGGCGCGCCCGAAATGAGATAGGATTCGACCACGCGGCGAAAGACTTCGCGCGAGCGTTCGTTCATCTCTTCGAGTATCTTTCCGCTGTCGGTCATGTCTCGGGCTGTCTGCTCTGATCTGCCATTAAAGGCGGGCGGTGGAAAAGGTCAATCGGGGTTGCTATCTGGTTGGCGCGGGCTGTATCCCCGGCTTTGGTTCATAAAGGAAAGACATCATGCGGCCTTCGGGTAGAGATTTAAGTGAGATGCGCGCCGTTTCAATCGAAACGGGCGTCACGAAACATGCCGAAGGGTCTTGCATGATCCGGATGGGCGACACCCATGTTCTGTGCACCGCCAGCCTGGAAGACCGCGTGCCGCCCTTCATCAAGGGTTCTGGCCTTGGCTGGGTGACGGCGGAATACGGGATGCTGCCGCGCTCGACCTCGTCGCGGATGCGGCGCGAGGCGACGACGGGCAAGCAAGGCGGGCGCACAGTTGAAATCCAGCGCCTGATCGGGCGGTCGCTGCGCGCAGGCGTTGACCGCGTGGCTTTGGGAGAGCGCCAGATCACTGTCGATTGCGATGTGATCCAGGCCGATGGCGGCACGCGCTGTGCGTCGATAACGGGCGGCTGGATCGCATTGCGGCTGGCGGTGAACAAGCTGCTGAAGGCAGGCGACATCATCAGCGATCCGCTGGTCGATCCGGTCGCGGCGGTGTCCTGCGGCATCTATGCCGGCCAGCCGGTGCTGGACCTCGATTATCCCGAGGACAGTGAGGCCGGGGTGGATGGCAATTTCATCATGACCGGATCCGGCCAGCTGATCGAGGTGCAGATGAGCGCCGAGGGCGCGACATACAGCCGGGAGCAGATGAATCAGCTGATGGACCTGGCCGAAAAGGGCGTCGGTGAGCTGGTATCGGCGCAGAAGGCAGCCGTGAATGCGTAAGTTCGATGGCGATACCCTGCTGGTGGCGACGCATAACGCGGGCAAACTGGAAGAGATCGCCAATCTGATCGCGCCTTTTGGCGTGACGGTTGTGGGCGCCGCTGAAAAGGGCCTGGGCGAACCCGAGGAAACCGAGACGAGTTTTCTTGGCAACGCCCGGATCAAGGCCCATGCGGCGGCGCGTGCCACCGGGCTGCCCGCGCTTTCGGACGATTCGGGAATCGAGATCGACGCGCTTGACGGCGCACCGGGAGTGTTTACCGCGAATTGGGCTGAGACCGGCAAGGGCCGGGATTTCATCATGGCGATGGGCAAGGCCCATGACCGGTTGCTGGAAAGCGGCGCGCCGCAGCCGTGGCGCGCGCGGTTCTGCTGCACGCTGGTTCTGGCCTGGCCCGATGGCCATGACGAGGTTTTCCCCGGCACCGTCGAGGGACAGATCGTCTGGCCGATGCGCGGGCATGAGGGCCACGGATACGACCCGATCTTTCAGCCCGAAGGCTATGAGCAGACATTCGGCGAGATGGATCGATGGGAGAAGAACCGCATCAGCCATCGCGCCGATGCCTTTGCCAAGCTGGTCCAGGGCTGTTTTGGCTGAGGATTGGCAACAGGGGGGCTTTGGCCTTTATATCCATTGGCCATTCTGCGAGGCCAAGTGCCCCTATTGCGATTTCAACAGCCATGTGCGCAGGGAAATCGACCAATCGCGCTGGCTTAGAGCCTATTTATCCGAGATCGACCGATATGCCGCCCTGTTGCCGGGGCGGGTCCTGAATACAGTGTTTTTCGGGGGCGGAACCCCCAGCCTGATGGACCCGGAGGTGGTCGGCGCGACCCTTGAGCGCGTGCGCCAGGCCTGGCCGGTGGCGAACGACCTTGAGGTGACGCTGGAGGCGAATCCCGGCTCGGTCGAGGCGGGGCGGTTTCGCGGCTATGCAGATGCGGGCGTTTCGCGCGTCTCGATGGGCATTCAGGCACTGAATGATACGGACCTGCGACGGCTGGGGCGCATTCATAGCCTGGCTGAAGCAACGCAAGCCTTTGATATTGCAAGAAAAACCTTTGATCGAGTCAGTTTTGACCTGATCTATGCACGTCAGGATCAGAGCCTGCGCGACTGGCAGGCGGAGCTGGGCGAGGCGTTGGCGATGGCGGTCGATCATCTGTCGCTTTACCAGTTGACCATCGAACAGGGCACCGCCTTTGGCGACCGCTATGCCAAGGGCGGGCTGCGAGGCCTGCCTGAGGATGACCTGAGTGCCGATATGTATGACGCCACCCAGGAAATGTGCGAGGCGGCGGGCATGGGCGCCTACGAGATTTCGAATCACGCGCGTCCCGGCGCGGAATCTCGGCATAACCTGATCTATTGGCGCTATGGCGATTATGCCGGGATCGGGCCGGGCGCGCATGGCCGTATCACCCTTGATGGCCAGCGCCGTGCGACCGAAGCCTGGGCCAACCCCGAAAAATGGCTGGAGGCGGTTGGGCGCGGTTGCGCCGAAAAGGCGCAGGCGGCCATTTCGCCCACCGATCAGGCCGATGAATACCTTATGATGGGTCTGCGGCTGCGCAGCGGAATCGACCTTGACCGCCACGCCGCACTGGCGGGCAAGCCGCTGGCGAAGGAGCGGCTGAATGAATTGCGGGACCTTGGAATGATCGAGACCGATACGCGGCATCTGCGCGCAACGGCCAAGGGGCGGCCCGTGCTGAACGCGATCATCCGCGCCCTGATAGGGGACTAGGGGATGCGGACGGTTTGGGCCGTTTTGGGCTTGATCAGTGTCGCATTGGGCATGGCGGGGGTAGTTCTGCCGCTGCTGCCGACGGTACCCTTCATGCTGCTGGCGGCGTTTTGCTTTTCGCGTTCTTCCGAGCGGCTGCACAACTGGCTGGTCAGCCATCCGCGGTTTGGCCCTGCGATCGTGGATTGGCACGAGCGCGGGGCGATCAACCCACGCGTCAAGCGCATCTCGACCATCGCGATCGTCGCGGTGTTCGTTCTGTCGGTGATGATCGGGCTGAAACCGCTGCTGTTGGCGATTCAGGGCGCGGTTCTGGCCTGCGTGATGCTGTTTATCTGGACTAGGCCGGGTTACTGACGCTGAGAATGCGGCAAAGGGTGTCGAGCTCATCCAGAGATTCGTAGCTGATGGTGATCTGGCCCTTTTCCTGCCCCGGCTTGTGGTTCAGCGCCACCTTCATACCCAGATTGGCGGACAGATCGCCTTCGAGCGCCTTGGTGTCGGCGTCTTTCTCGGGGTTCGGGCGCTGCCTGGCCTTGCTGCCATCAGAAAAGATATTGCCGACGGGCTTTTTCGCCAGTTTCTCGGTTTCGCGCACCGAAAGGCCCTTTTTGATGACTTCGCGGGCCAGGGCGGCGGGATCGTCGGCGGTGATCAGCGCGCGAGCATGGCCCGACGAGAGCTTGCCGTCGCGGAGGTAGGTCTGCACTTCGTCGGGCAGGGTCAGAAGGCGGACGCAATTGGCGATGTGGCTGCGGCTTTTGCCCAGAACGTCGGAGAGTTTCTCCTGCGTATGGCCGAATTTCTCCATCAGCTGGCTGTAACCGGCGGCTTCTTCGACCGGGTTCAGATCGGCGCGCTGGATGTTCTCGATAATGGCGACTTCCAGCACTTCGGTGTCGTTGAACTCGCGCACCAACACGGGAATTTCATGCAGCTTGGCGATCTGCGCCGCGCGCCAGCGGCGTTCGCCGGCGACGATTTCAAAGGAACCCGGCTTGCCGGGGGCGGGCCGGACGATCAGGGGCTGAATGATGCCCTTTTCCTTGATCGAATTGGCCAGATCCTCGAGCTGTGCCTTATCAAAGCTGCGGCGCGGCTGATCGGGGTTCGGGTTGATCTTTTCGATCGGCACGCTGCGGTCGGCGGGCTTGGGCGCATCGCCGGTTGTGGCGGTGTCGTCATTCACATCCGCCATCAGGGCGGACAGGCCACGACCAAGGCCGCGTTGTCTGGTTTTCTTATCGGCCATCTGAGGGCTCCTTTATGCGGCTGCGCGCGTCTGGTTCGACATCAATTCCCTCGCAAGGTCGCGATAGGCCATCGCGCCCTTGGAGGTGGAATCGTATTGCAGCACCGGCAGGGAATACGAGGGCGCCTCGCTGACCCGGACATTGCGGGGAATGCGCGTCTTGAACACCATCGGGCCAAGGTTATCGCGGGCGTCCTGCTCGACCTGGGCCGAGAGGTTGTTGCGCGAATCGAACATGGTCAGAACGATGCCCTCGATGCGCAGGCCCGGATTGGCGGACTGACGCACCTCGCGGATGGTCAGCATGAGCTGCGACAGCCCTTCGAGCGCGAAAAACTCGCTTTGCAGCGGCACCAGCACGGAATGCGCGGCGACCATCGCGTTGACGGTCAGAAGGTTCAGAGATGGCGGGCAGTCGATCAGGATGTAATCCAGCCCGTAAACGTCCATCGCGTTCTGGCGCAGGGCGTCATGCAGAAGGAAGCTGCGCTTTTCACTGGCAATCAGCTCCATGTCGGCCGAGCTGAGATCGACCGTCGCGGGAACGATCAGCAAGTTGTCGAGTGCGGTTTCGCGGACCACCTCGCTCAGCTCGATTTCCTCCAGCAAAAGCTCATATGTTGTGTATTCACGGTCCGAAGGCGCAACACCTAGCCCGGTGGAGGCGTTCCCTTGGGGATCAAGATCGACGATCAGAACCTTCTGACCCGCCTCGGCCAGGGCGGCGCCAAGGTTGATGGTGGTCGTGGTCTTGCCGACGCCGCCCTTCTGGTTGGCGACAGCGATGATCTTGGGACCGCGTGGGCGGGTGGGATCAGACACGGGCGACTCCTGTGATGGTCAGAATGACGGGGCCTGTTTCGGTTTCGCTTGTAGCAATTCGATGGCTGAAGTTCCATGTTGTTTGCGCGGCCTGCAGCTCTTTCTGCCAGGATTCGCCCTTGGGGAAGATCGCCGTACCGTCGCTGCGCAAATGGCGAGCGCAAAAGCCCAGAAGTCCATCAAGATCGGTCAGCGCACGGGCCGATATCACATCGGCTTCGAGCGGCGGGATTTCCTCGATCCGGGCATTCACGACCGTCGCGGGCGCGCCGGTCTCGCGAATCACGGTGCGCAGGAAGGCGCATTTGCGCGAATCGCTTTCAACCAGCGTGACGCGGGCGGGCGAATGATGCTCCATCGCCATTATCGCGATCACGAGGCCCGGAAAACCGCCGCCGGATCCGAGATCGGCCCAATGCCCGACAGGGTGCGGGGCGAGGCGATATATCTGGGCGGAGTCGACAAAATGCCGGGCCCAAAGGTCATCGAGGGTGGAGCGGGCGACGAGGTTGATCTTTTGCGTCCATTTGCGCAGCAGCGCCTCGTAGGTCTTCAGCCGCTCGATTGTTTCACGTGAAACATTGAGCGTGGCGCCGCCGCTCATGCGGATTTCTCGCGCCGGGCCATGCGGAGCCGCGCGAGAATAAGCGTCAGCGCCGCCGGTGTCATGCCGTCAATGCGTCCGGCCTGCGCCAGATTGGCGGGGCGGGCGGCGGAAAGCTTGGTTTTCAGCTCGTTGGACAGCCCATCGACCGCCTGAAAATCGAAATCGGCAGGAATGTCCTGTGCCTCGTCGCGCTTCATCATCTCAACGTCGCGCTCCTGGCGGGCGATGTAATTCGCGTAGAGCGCATCTTTCTCAAGCTGCGCGCGCGAAAGGGCATCGACATCAGCGAGTGTCGCGTCAAGTTCGATCAGGCGCGCGAAGTCGATATCCGGAAAGGCAAGGAGCTGGAAACCAGTCCGGCGAGAGCCGTCCTGATTGACTTTGAGGCCAATATTCACAAGCTGGCGCGGTGTGTAGCTTTGGGACTCCAAGCGCGCGCGGGCGGCGCTCAGGCGCTCCATCTTGCCCTCGAAGGCGCGCGCACGCGCGGGGCCGACGCAGCCGAGTGCGGTTCCCGTAGGAGTCAGGCGTTGATCGGCGTTATCGGCGCGCAGGGAAAGGCGGAATTCGGCGCGCGACGTGAACATGCGGTAAGGCTCGCTGACGCCACGGGTAATCAGGTCGTCGATCATCACACCGATATAGCTGTCAGAGCGGCTGAAAATGGCCGGGTCACGGCCCATGACCGCGAGCGCCGCATTCAACCCCGCAACAAGGCCCTGGGCGGCGGCCTCTTCGTAGCCGGTAGTGCCGTTGATCTGGCCAGCCAGATAGAGCCCCGGAACGGATTTTACAGCGAGGGTAGCATCAAGGGCGCGCGGATCTACGTAATCATACTCGATGGCATAGCCCGGTTGCAGGATAACAGCGTTTTCGAGCCCGCGGATCGAGCGGACGTAATCGTGCTGCACCTCTTCGGGCAGCGAGGTGGAAATGCCGTTGGGGTAGACGACATTGTCCGAAAGGCTTTCGGGCTCAAGGAATATCTGGTGCGAGGTCTTGTCGGCGAAGCGCACGATCTTGTCCTCGATCGAGGGACAGTAGCGCGGGCCGATACCATCGATATGGCCGCCATACATGGCCGAGCGGTCAAGGTTCTCGCGGATGATCTGATGAGTTTTCTCGTTGGTATGGGTGATCCCGCAGGAGACCTGACGCGCGGAGACGCCGCCGGACATGAAGGAAAAGAGCACCGGGTCGTCATCACCGGGCTGTTCCTCAAGCTCGCCCCAGGCGATTGTCGCGCCGTCAAGGCGCGGGGGCGTGCCCGTCTTGAGGCGGCCAAGGTCGAGATCGAATGAATCGATGCGCTCTGCCAGCTTGATCGAGGGCTTGTCGCCCATGCGGCCGCCGGGACGGGACACGTCGCCGATATGAATGACGCCACGCAGGAAGGTGCCGGTTGTCAGGACCACGGCGCCAGCGTGAATTTCACTGCCATCGGCCAGAACCACGCCGCTGACGCGATCCTCGGACATGAGAAAATCGGCGGCTTCGCCTTCGATGATCGTCAGGTTGGGTTGCGATTCCACTTCGGTCAGCATGGATTCGCGATAAATCTTGCGATCCGCCTGGGCACGGGGGCCTTGCACGGCGGGGCCCTTGCGGCGGTTGAGCAAACGAAACTGGATGCCGGCCTTGTCGGCAACGCGGCCCATGACACCATCCAGCGCGTCAATCTCGCGTACGAGGTGACCTTTGCCCAGGCCGCCGATCGCCGGGTTGCAGGACATCACGCCGATGCCGGATTTGTTCAGCGTCACAAGGGCGGTGGACGCCCCCATGCGCGCCGAAGCATGCGCGGCATCCGCGCCTGCATGGCCTCCGCCAATGACAACGACGTCAAAATGTTTCACGTGAAACACTCCTCATTTCCCAAGGCAGAAACTTGCGAAGATTTCGTCCAGGACGTTTTCGATATCTATGCGTCCTACCAGAGAATCAAGAGCGCGGATAGCGGTGCGCAGCTCTTCGGCGGCAAGCTCGGAAGCCACGTCACCCTGCGGAAGAAGGGAAAGCGCAGCCTGAAGCGCGGCGAGGCCCCGCTCCATCGCCTGTTTGTGGCGGGCGCGGGTGGCGATCCCTGCGTTCGAGGCCCGCCCGGACAGAATGCGGGTGATCCGGGCGATGAGGTCAGAGAGGCCAAGGCCGGTCTTTCCCGAGATAGCGTCGCGTGGGTCGGCAAGGCGGTCACCCTTGGCGCGCAAGACGATATCGTCGGCCTCGGGCGGGATGTCGGGGGTTGTTCCATCCTCGACCAGAAACACACGCAGATCGGCCAGCGCCGCGCGGCTGCGGGCGCGCTCGATCCCGATGGATTCGACGGCATCCTCGGTATCGCGCAAACCGGCGGTGTCCAGCAGCGTGACAGGCAGCCCTGCGAGATCCATGCGGACTTCGATCACGTCGCGGGTTGTCCCGGCATATTCCGACGTAATCGCCGCGTCACGTCCTGCCAAAGCATTGAGAAGTGTAGATTTCCCGACATTCGGCGCACCGACGATAGCCACCTCGAACCCAGAGCGGATACGTTCGGCGGTGCCCACACCCGCGATCTCGTGGGTGAGGTCGGTGATTACGTCGCTGACCAATGCGCCGACCTCGGGCGTGACATCGACGGGAACCTCTTCGTCCGCAAAATCGATGGTCGCTTCAAGCAGGGCGGCGGCACGAATCAGGCTTTGCCGCCAGGTTTCGGCGCGCCGTCCCAGATCGCCGGACAGAACGCGAAGCGCCTGGCGGCGTTGAGATTCCGTTTCCGCGTCGATCAGATCGGCGAGTCCTTCGACCTGCGCCAGATCGAGCTGCCCGTTTTCGAGGGCGCGACGGGTGAATTCACCGGGATCCGCGGCGCGCAAACCGTCCATCCGGCCCAGCGCGTCAAGCAGGGCAGAGATGACGGCATTACTGCCGTGGGCCTGGAACTCGACGGTGTTTTCGCCTGTAAAGCTGTGGTTCTGGCTGAAGGTAAGCACCAGCGCCTGATCGAGCCGGATGCCGGTGCTGTCATGAAGAACCCGCAGCGAGGCCGTGCGCGGCGGCGGCACGTCACCGGCCAAAGCGCGGCAGGCATCAAAGGCCAGCGGCCCCGACACGCGGATCACCGCGACGCCGGCTTTGCCCTGCGCCGTCGAAAGAGCATAGATCGTGTCCATAGGGTTGCCCCCGCGACTGGCCGCGTCAGGTGTTCATGGAATCGAAGAACTCGGCATTGGTCTTGGTTTGCTTGAGCTTCGAGAGCAGGAATTCGATGGCGTCGGTCGTGCCCATCGGGTTGAGAATGCGGCGCAGGACAAAGGTTTTCTGAAGGTCGACCTTGTCGATCAGCAGGTCCTCTTTGCGGGTGCCGGATTTCAGGATGTCGATCGCCGGGAAGACCCGCTTGTCGGCGATCTTGCGGTCGAGGATGATCTCGGAGTTGCCGGTGCCCTTGAATTCCTCGAAGATCACCTCGTCCATGCGGCTGCCGGTGTCGATCAGCGCGGTCGATACGATGGTAAGCGAGCCGCCTTCCTCGATATTCCGCGCGGCGCCGAAGAAACGCTTGGGTCGCTGCAGGGCGTTGGCGTCCACACCGCCGGTCAAAACCTTGCCCGAGGAGGGAACCACTGTGTTGTAGGCCCTACCAAGTCTTGTGATCGAATCGAGAAGAATAACAACATCTCGTTTATGTTCGACCAGACGCTTGGCTTTCTCGATCACCATTTCGGCGACGGCGACGTGGCGGCCTGCGGGCTCGTCGAAGGTCGAGCTGACGACCTCACCCTTGACCGAGCGCTGCATGTCGGTGACTTCCTCGGGACGTTCGTCGATCAGAAGCACGATCAGGTAGCATTCAGGGTGGTTCTTTTCGATGCTGCTGGCGATATTCTGAAGCAGCACGGTCTTACCGGTGCGCGGCGGCGCGACGATCAGGGAACGCTGGCCCTTGCCGATGGGCGCCACCAGGTCGATTACCCGAGCGGAGCGATCCTTGACGGTGGGATCGTCGACTTCGAGGTTGAAGCGCTGGTCGGGATAAAGCGGTGTCAGGTTGTCGAAGGCGATCTTGTGGCGGGCGCGCTCAGGATCCTCGAAATTGATCTGCTTCACGCTGGTCAGCGCGAAGTAGCTTTCGTTTTCTTCCGGCTGCTGGATCTCGCCTTCGATGGTGTCGCCCGTGCGCAGCGAATACTGGCGGATCATGTCGGGCGAAACGTAGATGTCATCGGGACCGGGCAGGTAGTTGGCCTCTGGCGAGCGCAGGAAACCGAACCCGTCCTGAAGAACCTCGAGCACGCCATCGCCGAAGACGGTCCAGCCCTCTTCGGCGCGTTCGCGCAGGATCTGGAACATCATCTCGCCCTTGCGCATGGTCGAGGCGTTCTCGATCTCGAGCTCCTCGGCCATTGCGAGGAGATCCTTGGCGGCATGAGCCTTGAGATCGGACAGGTTGAGACGGTCTTCGGACATGGGAACGTTCCTTTTGACAAGGACGCGCAGCTATGGCGCATCTTCGTGTCGTCGGTCAGGATTGGAAAAACGGGCCACCAGGACAGGGGCTTGCCGCGCTACATACGCATCGGAGCGGCGCGAGTCAACGATGCTCAGAACTTGATGACGACCGAGAGCACGATGAGAACCATCAGAACGGTCGGCACTTCGTTCATCAGGCGGAACTGTCGGCCGGTCAGGCGATTTGAGCCGGTCATGAAATCCTTGCGCCGCGCGCCAAGCCATTCATGGAAACCCGTCATGGCGATCACGCTGGCGCCCTTAAGATAGGGCCAGACAGAGCCCCAGTCGACGATCCCCGGCGTAAAGACGAGCATCAGACCGAAAAGCCAGGTGGCGATCATGGCCGGAGTCATGATGACGCGCAGCAATTTCTGTTCCATCGTCTGGAACACCTCGTCGCGGCTGTCACCGGGCATGGATTGCTCGACGTGATAGACGAACAGGCGGGGCAAATAGAACAGACCGGCCATCCATGAAATGACCGACATGATATGAAACGCCTTGGTCCATGGGTAAAGCGTGATCAGGATATCCGTCATCATGGCCCTCACTGTTCCTGGTCATCTCTATAAATAAAAATATAGATAAGAAAGGTGGTTGTTTTTGGTAGGGCGAGGGAATCCTGTGGATTACTGAATTGTCCGCGGGTTATCGACAGGTGGAGGGATCTGTGGACAAACCTGTTCAGGAATCGATAGGAACTAGGCCGAGCCCATGAAAACATATATTTATCAATAATTTATATAAGTTCGACCGAGGAGCGTTTGACAGTCTGAAACGATGCCGGAGCGGATTATACAGAGGCTCGACTTGTTCAAATCCACCGTGGGAGGAATGGCCTGAAGCGAGGTGAAATGAGCGCCGTTTGGTGGATACCGTGATCGGGATGGATTTTTCGCCGATCTGTTCTTAAACACTGGTCAAGATATCCAAGGGGTTGTCCACAGCATGACCGAGATCATCCTCGCGTCCGGTTCGGAAATTCGGCAGATTCTGCTTCGCAACGCGGGGGTCGATTTTCGCGCGGTGGTGGCGCGCGTCGATGAAGACGCGATGCGAGACGGCATGTTGGCCGAGGGGGCGAGTGCGCGCGACATAGCCGATGCATTGGCCGAGATGAAGGCGCAGAAGGTGAGCGCCAGGCATCCCGAGGCGCTGGTGATCGGCTGCGACCAGGTGTTGAACCTGCAAGGCGCGATGTTGACCAAGCCGGAAAGCCGGGAACACGCCCGCGAGCAACTGATGCAGTTGCGCGGCAAGCGGCATGAGTTGTTGTCGGCCGCGGTGATCTGCGAGGCAGGCAAACCCCTCTGGCGGCATGTGGGTCAAGTGCGCCTGACGATGCGGATGTTCTCGGAAAGCTATCTTGATGCCTATATCGCGCGCAATTGGGACAGTATCCGTCACTCCGTCGGCGCCTATAAGCTGGAAGAGGAAGGCGTGCGGCTTTTCTCGCAGGTGCAGGGCGATTACTTTACGGTTCTCGGATTGCCGCTGCTTGAGCTGCTGTCATATCTGACGCTGAGAGGGGATCTGGACGGATGAGTCAGGAGAAAATTCCATTGGCGGGCGTGATCGGTTCGCCCATCGCGCATTCCAAATCGCCGCAGCTTCACGGGCACTGGCTGAGGGTGAATGGGATCAAGGGGTTTTACATCCCGATGGATGTCGCCGCTGATGACCTTGAACAGGTTTTGCGCACGCTTCCGAAGGCCGGGTTTGTCGGGGTCAACGTGACCGTTCCGCATAAGGAAAAGGTGATGGATCTCGCCGATCTGGTCACGGACCGGGCCACGCTGATCGGGGCGGCGAATACGCTTATCTTTCGCAAGGATGGGCGTATCCATGCCGACAATACGGATGGTTACGGGTTCATCCAGAACCTGCGGCAGAACGCGCCGGGCTGGGACCCAAAGGCCGGGCCGGCCGCAGTGCTGGGCGCTGGTGGCGCGGCAAGGGCCGTGGTGGCGTCGTTGCTGGATGCGGGGGTGCCCGAGATCCTGATTTCAAACCGCACCAGGGTGCGCGCCGAAGCCTTGCAAGCGGATTTCGGCAATCGGCTGCATGTGGTGGACTGGGTGCAGGCGGGCAATATGCTGGATGATGCGATGACGGTGGTGAACACGACGTCACTCGGCATGATCGGCAATACGCCGCTTCGGGTGCCGCTGGACGGGTTGCGCAAGGATGCCGTTGTGACGGACCTGGTTTATGCGCCGCTGAAAACCCGGCTTCTGGAAGAGGCCGAAGCGGCGGGCTGTGTCACCGTCGATGGCCTTGGAATGCTGCTGTTTCAGGCGGTGCCGGGTTTCGAGCGCTGGTTCGGCGTGCGTCCCGAGGTTGACAGTGCGGCGCGGGCGGCAGCCCTGAGATGAGCTTTCTGCTTGGCCTGACGGGTTCGATCGGGATGGGGAAATCCACCACGGCGCAGATGTTCGCCGAGGAGGGATGTGCCGTATGGGATGCGGATGCGGCGGTGCATCGACTTTACGGCGAAGGGGGCGCGGCGGTGGCGCCGATGGGTGCGGCCTTTCCCGAGGCGATTGAAGGCGGCGCGGTGTCGCGCGACCGGCTGAAAGAGGTGATCGCGCGGAAACCGGAAGCCTTGCAGCGGATCGAGGCCATCGTTCATCCGCTGGTCGCGGCGGATCGCGCCGCGTTCATCAGTCAGGCGACTGCGGATATCGTGGTTCTGGATATACCGCTGCTGTTCGAGACCGGGGCGGATGCCGGGATGGATGCGGTGGCCTGCGTGACCATCGCCCCGGAGATTCAGCGCCAGAGGGTGCTTGACCGCGGCACGATGAGCGCGCAGGCGTTCGAGGATATCCGCGCGCGCCAGATGCCGAATGCGGAAAAATGCCGCCGCGCCGATTATGTGATCGAAACCGACACCCTTGAGAATGCCCGGCGGCAGGTTCAGGATGTGGTCAGGGATATAAGAGACAGGCTGTTGCATGCGTGAGATCGTTCTGGACACCGAGACCACCGGGTTCGACCCCGAACAAGGCGACCGGATCGTCGAGATCGGGGCGCTTGAGCTGTATAATCACATGCCCACGGGGCGCAGTTTTCATGAATATATCAACCCAGAACGGGGCATGCCGGACGAGGCCTTTGGCGTGCATGGCATTGGCCCCGACCTGCTGAGCACGCCGCGCCCGCCGCGCGATGGCGAGGTCACGCTGAGGGACAAGCCGGTCTTTCGGGATGTGGCGCAGGCGTTCATCGACTTTGTCGGCGATGCCAAGCTGGTGATCCACAATGCCGCTTTCGACATGAAGTTTCTCAATGCCGAGCTGGGCTGGCTGAAGCTGCCTGCGCTTCCATGGGAGCAGGCAATCGATACGCTGGCCATCGCGCGCAAGAAGTTTCCCGGCTCGCCGGCGTCGCTGGATGCGCTGTGCCGGCGGTTTGCGATCGACAACGCGGCGCGCACGCTGCATGGCGCGCTTTTGGATTCCGAGATCCTGGCCGAGGTTTACCTGGAGCTGATCGGCGGGCGGCAGCCGGATTTCGCGCTGTCGGCCGGGCCTGCGGGCGGCGCGGGTGTGGCTGGTGGTGCGACGGAGTGGCGGGCCTATCCGCGCCCCGAGCCGCTGCCATCGAGGCTGAGCGAAAAAGAAGCCGCCGCCCATGCCGCATTCATCGAGGGCATGGGCGACGGCGCGCTTTGGAACAAACTGCGCTGATCAGGCGTCAGGCGTTTCTTTCTGGGCGCCCTGTGCCTGCTGGCGGCGGGCGATCTCGTTGCGATAAAGCTGAACGAAATCGATGTTTTCGAGGTTGAGCGGCGGGAAGCCCCCATCGCGGGTCACGTCGCTGACGATGCGGCGGATGAAGGGGAACAGCATCCGCGGGCATTCGATCAGAAGGAAGGGGTGCATCTGGTCCTCGGGCACGCCTTCGATGTGGAACACGCCGGCATATTCCATCTCGAGAACGAACAGCGCCTCTTCGGTGCCCTTGTTCTTGGAATCGACGCGCATCTTGACGATGACCTCGAACTGGTGGTCCGGGGTGCGTTTCTTGGCGTCGAGATTGACCGAGACCTGAACGTCGGGCGAAACTTCACCGCCAGAGCCGCGCTGCGAAAGGACGTTTTCAAATGAAAGGTCGCGGATGAACTGTGTGAGGGTGCTCATCTTGACCTGGGGCTGTTGCTGATCTGCGGCCCCGTTTTCCTGTTCGGCCATCGTGCTTCTCCAAATAAGGCTGAAAGTTGCGCAGAGGATTAGCAGGAAGGCGTGGGGGCCTCAATGCCTTGTGGTCCAGCCCGATGTGCCGGGGCCTTTCGGCGAATTTGCCGGGTCGACCTCGTGGTAGTCGCCCTCGATCACGCCGGGGTCGCGGGGGCGGCGCGGGCCTTTGGGGTTGCGTGGGCCGTCGGGACCCATTTCAAAGCGCTGCACATGGACGCGCCTGCGCAGGTGATCGAAGGCCGCGCGGCGCACCGGCGGCATCAGCAGCGCGAAACCGATCGCATCGGTAAAGAATCCGGGCGTCAGAAGAAGCGCCCCGGCGACCAGGATCATCGCGCCATGCGCCAGCGGCTCGGTCGGGTCGTCGAGCTCGGAAAAGGATCGCCGCAGGTTGCCCATTGCCATCAGGCCCTGGGTGCGCACCAGAAAGGTGCCGAGAATGGCGGTCAGGACAACGATCCCGAGTGTCGGCCACAGACCGATCGCACCGCCGACCTGGATGAACAGGGCGATCTCGATCAGCGGGATCGATAGAAAGGCCAGGAACAGCCACATGGTGAAACTCCCTTCTCACTCGCGCTTGCAAGGTGGACTTGGGCGCGCCTGTCACCTACATAAGTGCGAGATGTGCATGATGCCATGCCGCAGGACACGAGGTGCCAATGAATTCCCCTATCCTTCAGCTTCTGGTGCTTGCCGGAATCGCGATTTTCTTGATCCTGCGATTGAAAAGCGTTCTTGGCACCCGAGACGGGTTCGAGGGGCCGCCGCGCAGCCAGCAGGCGCCGGGTGCGCCACAACGTCGCGACTCCTTCGAGGTGATCGACGGCGGACCTGATTACGACATCATCGACAACGTCGCCGAGGATTCTGACAGCGCCAAGGCGCTGGCCGAAATGAAGCGGGTCGAACCGGCGTTCAATGTCACCGAATTCCTGCAAGGTGCGCGCGGCGCCTACGAGATGATCCTGCTCGCCTTCGAGCGCGGCAAGCTGGACGATGTTGCGCCGTTTCTTGACGAAGACGTCTACGAGGCTTTTGCCCAGGTTCTCGACGCGCGCGAGGAACAGGGGCTGAGCGTCGAGGCGGAGTTCCTTGGAATGCGCGAGACCAAGCTGACCGAAGCGACGTTCGGACAGGATGATTTCCGTGCCGCGATTACCGTGCGTTTCGTCGCCGAGATGACGTCTGTCGTGCGGGACAGCAACGGCGAAGTTGTCGAGGGCGACCCGCGCCAGCCCAAACGCCAGAAGGACATCTGGACCTTCGAGCGCGTGATGGGATCGGATGATCCGAATTGGCGGCTTGTTGCCACGGGCGAATGACCCGGACGCTTTGGGTTGTCCTGTCCGTCTGGCTGTCTGTCGCAGGCAGCCTCTGGGCGGATGAGGGCACCCATAGCATCGTGGAATTCGGTGATCTCGACGGCTGGGAGCAGGATGACCATGCCAGCGCGCTGGCGGTGTTTCTTGAAACCTGTCCTGATATGGTCGATCCGGATTGGAGCGCCCTGTGTGCGCTGGCCGGGCAGAAGCCTGACGCCAAGGCGTTTTTCGAGCTGTTCTTTCGCCCTGTCCTAATCGAGAACGGCCAGAAGGCGCTGTTCACCGGTTATTTCGAGCCGGAACTGGACGGGGCGCTCAGCCCTTCGGAGCGGTTTCGTCATCCTGTCTATCGCCAGCCGCCCGAAGCGCGCCGATCAAGCCCCTGGCTGAGCCGCCGTGAGATCGAGACCGGCGACGCGATGCAGGGTCGGGGGCTTGAGATTGCCTGGGTCGATGATCCCGTCGAGCTGTTCTTTCTCCAGATCCAGGGCTCGGGGCGGATCCGCCTGCCTGACGGAAGGGTGGTCCGGGTCGGCTATGGCGGCAAGAACGGGCATGAATACCGTTCGGTCGGGGTCGAGATGGTGCGGCGTGGGATCTACAAGGTGCACCAGGTATCCGCCGAGGTGATCAAGAACTGGGTGCGACGCAACCCCGAAGCCGGACGCGAACTGCTGTTTCACAACCCGTCCTACGTGTTCTTTCGCATCGTCGACAAGATACCGGCGGCGGCTGGCCCGCTGGGCGCGATGAACCGATCCGTGACGCCGGGGCGTACGATTGCCGTCGATCCGGCCTTTGTGCCGCTGGGCGCGCCTGTCTGGATTGAGAAGGACGGCGCGGACCCGATGCGTCGCCTGATGGTGGCGCAGGATACCGGCTCGGCGATCAAGGGACCGCAGCGCGCCGACATCTTTTTCGGCACCGGCGATGACGCGGGCCGCGCAGCAGGCAAGTTGCGCGATCCGGGCCGGATGCTGGTATTGATGCCGATTCAGCGCGCCTTTGCGATGCTGTCGGAGTCGTTGCGGTGACACGACGGCGGCTGAAGCCCGAGGAACTGGAGCTCTGGCGCAAGGTCGCCAAGACCACCGAGCGCCTGAACCCCGAGCGCACCCGCAGCGAAGCGCCTCTGCCAGGCCCCCAGATATCCGGGCGCAAGGAGGAAGCGCCCGCCAGGACCAAGATCGAAGGATTCAGGATCGGCGACAAGGCAGCGCGGCGCATGCCGGGGCATGACCTGCAACCGGGCCTTCCCGAACGCCTCGCCGGTCAGCCTGTGAGGATGGACAAGAAGGCGCATGGCAAGCTGAAGCGCGGCAAGATGGTGCCCGAGGCACGCATCGACCTGCATGGCATGACCCTTGATCGCGCGCATCCCGCCTTGATGGGCTTCATCCTGCGCGCCCACGCAGGGGGCAAGCGGCTGGTTCTGGTGATCACCGGCAAGGGCAAGAGAGGTGACGATACCGGCCCGATGCCGGTGCGGCGCGGCATCCTTCGCCACAACGTGCCGCAATGGCTATCATCGCCGCCGCTGGCGCAGGTTGTCCTTCAGGTGACCGAGGCGCATGTCAGCCACGGGGGTTCCGGCGCCTATTACGTCTATCTGCGTCGTCAGCGCTGAGCGTCAGGACAGGCGTGGCTTTTCCATCATGAGAAAGGTCATCATTCCCACCGGCGGCAGCGAGGATTGCTGCGCCACCGAAAGATCGTCACGCAGGACGGTTTCGATCCTGAAATCCGAATGCCAGCCGAGCACATTGGCGAAGGGCGCGGTGATGCGTTCGAGGAACGCCAGCACGCCGCGTTTGCGCACGAAATGGTTGGTGATGATCACGCGCCCGCCCGGCGCGCAGACGCGGGCGATCTCGGCCATGACCTTTTCAGGTTCGGGAACGACCGACAGAACATGCATGGCCACGATCGTATCGAAGCTGTTATCGGGGAAATCCAGCGCGCGGGCATCCATCTGGCGCAGTGCCTTGACATGGTCGAGCCCGCGTTCCTCGACCCGGCGGCGGGCCTTGGCGAGCATATCCTCGCTGAAATCGATGCCGGTGACGTCGCAATCCGCGTCATAGAGCGGCAGCGCAAGGCCGGTGCCGACGCCCACTTCAAGCACCCGGCCGGGATGCGCGTTTACCGCGGCGACCGCACGGCGGCGACCGATGCTGGTGACAGCGCCGAAGGTGGCGTCGTAGATGGGCGCCCAGCGGGCGTAGGAGGATTCAATCGCTTTGGGGTCCATCAAGTCACTCGAGTTCGGAAGATTTGCGCCATTCGGTCAGGAAGGAACGAAGCACCATCATCAGGTAAACGGTGCTCATGGCCAGAAGCGTGACCCACTCGAATGCAATGAGCGCGAGCAGAAGCAAGAGCCCGCCGAAGGCGACGGCCAAGCGGCTTTCCTGTGGTATCCTCAGACCCTTGAGAGAGGGCGTCGGCACGCGGCTGACCATCAGCAGGCCGACACCCAGGAGATAGAAGCAGACCAGCAGCGGCGGCAGCGCCGGGCGGTCGACAAAGGCGAAGGCGAGGAACATCGGCGCCATCGCCAGGAATGCCCCGGCAGGTGCGGGGACGCCGGTGAAATGCGTGCAGGGACCGGGCGCGTCGGGATTGCGGGCCATCACGTTGAACCGTGCCAGGCGCAGCACGCAGCAGATAGCGAAGGCCAGCGCGGTGCTCCAGCCGAAGGCACCCATGTCCTGAAGGCTCCAGAAATAGACGATGACTGCCGGTGCGACGCCGAAATTGAGGAAATCCCCCAGCGAGTCGAGCTCGAGCCCGAACTGGCTGTCACAGCCCACCATGCGCGCCACACGGCCATCCAGGCCGTCAAGGATCGCGGCCAGCAGGATCAGCGATACTGCGGTGGTGTAGTTATCCAGCATAGCAAAGCGGATCGCGGTCATTCCGGCACAGATCGCGCCCAGCGTCATCATGTTGGGCAGCAGTCTGACCAGCGTCAGATCAGTGATGGACTTTCCAGGCAGTTGCGTCATTGCTCCGTGGTCTTTTGGGGCGCGATGGCGCCGGTTTCGGCGAGTATGGTCTCGCCAGCGATCATGGTCTGGCCGACCCGGACAAGGGGGCTGACCCCGTCGGGAAGGTAGACATCGAGCCGCGATCCGAAGCGGATCAGGCCGAACCTCTCGCCTGTACCTACACGATCCCCGCCCTTGACGAAACACACAATCCGTCGAGCGACCAGCCCGGCGATCTGCACTACGGCAAGATCGCGCCCATCCTCCATGCGGATCAGCAGGCTGTTGCGCTCGTTATCGGCGCTGGCCTTGTCGAGCGAGGCGTTGAAGAATTTGCCGGGGCGATAGGCGATGGCGGTGACCTCGCCGGCGGTGGGGGCGCGGTTGATGTGGCAGTTGAAGACGGACATGAAGACGCTGACGCGGGTCAGGGGTTCGTCGGGGAGGCCGAGTTCGGCCGGGGGAATGGCGGGTTCGATCAGGGAGACGATGCCATCCGCCGGGCTGACGATCAGGCCGGGGCGGTCAGGGGTGACGCGCTCGGGGTCGCGGAAGAAGTAGTAGCACCAGACGGTCAGGCCGACGCCCGCCCAGCCCAGGACATCCCAGATCAGGAACAAAACAAGGGTGATCGCCGCGAAAATGGCGACGAATTTATGCCCCTCGGGATGCATCGGCTTGATGAAGGTGGACATCATGTTCATGGCAACGGCCCTGGCTGGATTGCGATCACGGGGAGATACGCCAAAATCCGCGCCTTGCATAGAGCCTCCCGGCGGGGCGGGCATCGCGGGGAGGGAATCACCCCTCAACCCATTGGTTAATATACCAAAACCCCCTTCGGTATCGCATATGCATCACGTCGGTATCCCGTCGGTGCCGCGCACCGAATGGGGCCGGGTTAACACAGCGCGCGGTGGGAGTCTGTACGGAAGGGGGGTGGGTTTTGTACGGGGTGGGCCATTCAATGCTTAGGCGAGATCAAATCTGTTTTGAGCAAAGGCAGATGCCATAACTACCGAAATTCGCTGGATACTTCTGCTTGAAGGGGTGTCGTTAAGTCGGGTACACTTTGAAATTGAACTGGGATTTGGAAAACGAGGCAATTTGGATGGGGGGTAATCAAAGCCAAGATGAGAGTATGCGGATTGCGCATCTGACAATGCTGCAAGGGGTTATCTCAAGAATGGGGGCAAATTCGTTTACCCTCAAAGCTCTTGCCGCGACTTTCGGGAGCGCGGCAGTTGCTGTCATGGCGACCGTTGAAACACCTTCTCCTTACTATGCAGTTGCTGCAATCGTGCCTATGGTAATTTTCTGGCTCATGGATGCCCAGTATTTGCGCTTCGAGCGTGCCTATCGTGACCTCTATGATCACGTGCGAAAAGGCGAAGAGGTTGAAGCTTATAGCCTCGAAGCAACTCCCTTCATGAAGGATACGGCGTCAGTCTTGCGGCTAGCTTTGTCGTGGTCGGTAAGCTGGTTTTATGTAGCAATATTTCTTTCTTTAGGCACTGTCGCGGCTTTGATTTTTTGTGGGGTTTAAATGGCAAGTATTTTTGGCGCAATGCCTGCTCAGATAAACAAACGTCGAGTTTTCTTTTCCTTCCATTACCAGAACGACATTTGGAAGGTGAACCAGGTTCGCAATTCATGGCGATACAACCACGAGAACACGCGCGAGTCGGAGGGCTTCTTTGATGGCAGTATCTGGGAGCGCTCTCGGCGAACAGGACCGGAATCTCTCAAAAGTCTTATCCGCGAGCGGATCAAAAACACTTCCGTGACTTGTGTTCTCGTTGGCGCGGCAACGTATGAGCGCCGATGGGTTCGCTACGAGCTTGCCAGGTCAGTCGTCAAAGGAAACGGGCTGTTGGCCGTAAAAATTAATCTCATGGGAAATCAGCAGGGATATGTATCCCAGGAGGGGCCTAATCCACTCGATTACCTGGGCGTCTACAACTCTGCTGGCGCGATACGCCTAGCGGAGATTAAGGGCGGGAAATGGGTGAGGTATGAAGACTATACTCAGGCGGTGGATCTTCCTGCCACATGGATCAAGCCGCACGATACGACCGTGATTAGGCTGTCTCGCTATGCCGGGTTGTACTGCTACAAGACGCAGAACGGGGGCGCCAATTTTTCGTTCTGGGTGCGGCAAGCTGCGGCAGATGTCGGGAGGTAGATATGATCAAGCAGTCTTCTATCCTCGCATATTCTGGCAGCTATGATGTTCGGAAGTCAGAGCGTATTGTTGAGGAGGCTTGGCGGGCAGGAAAGCAAACAGCTTTTCTCTCTCATAGCCACAAGGATTCGGTGTTGGCAAAAAGCCTTCAGGGTTTTCTTCAATCCAAGCGCTGGCTCGTTTACATCGACTGGGAAGACACGTCGTTGCCTTCAAATCCCAATCGCGAAACGGCAAAGAGGATCAAGGATAAGATCACTCGCTTTGATTGGTTCCTTTACCTAGCAACGGCCAACTCGGCTTCGAGCCGATGGTGTCCGTGGGAGATTGGATACGCGGACGGTGTAAAGGATATCGACAAGATCGTGATTGTTCCGACCTGCGACAGCGCTGGCCATAATCATGGGAAAGAATACTTGGACCTGTATAGGTATGTGAAAGTCTCCCAGAGCGGGGGCTATGGCCTTTTCTTTCCAAACAAAAGTGGCATGTCGCTAGAGAACATTCGGCGCTAAACCTTCCAGCTAACCGCTCGCAAACCCTGAACAGCGCTTACTTAGAAACGCGGACTTAGAGGGGTGCAGGTCGCCCCCTTCTCCCCCGGCGCGAAACAGCGGCCGTCAGGCCGCCGCGCATCGCCGGGCCGCCCCCCGGCACGGCGATTGGGTGAGGTGGGCGCTCCATTCCGGGGTTCTTCGGATTTGGCCGGGATAAAGTGTGATCCGCTGGTGTCGGATCGCCGCGCCGCGGCCCGGAGATGCGCGGCTTGGGTGCGGTTGGTGCTGGGCGCTCCGTTCCGGGGTCTCTCGGGTTTGGCCGGGATAAAGTGCAATGCGCTGGCGTTGGGTCGCCGCGCCGCGGCCCGGTGATGCGCGGCTTGGGTGCGGTTGGTGCTGGGTGCGCCGTTTCGGGGTCTTTCGGATTTGGCCGGGATAAAGTGTGATCCGCTGGTGTTGGATCGCCGCACCGCGGCCCGGAGATGCGCGGCTTTGAGGGGCGCCCGTTCAGAGCGCCCCGGACCCCCTAAAGCACGTAGCGCGAGAGGTCGGCGGATCTCATCAGCTCGCCCAGGTTGTCATCGACGAAACCGGCATCGACCGTCACGCTGTCGCCGGTGCGGTCGGGGGCGGTGAAGCTCAGCTCCTCGAACACCCGTTCCATCACGGTATAGAGGCGGCGGGCGCCGATATTCTCGACCGACTGGTTCACCTCGGCGGCGATGCGGGCGAGCGCGGCGATGCCGTCCTCGGTAAAGGTGACGGTCACGTTCTCGGTGCCCATGAGGGCGGTATACTGACGGGTCAGGGCGTTGTCCGTCTCGGTCAGGATACGCACGAAATCCTCTTCGGTGAGCGCGCGCAGTTCGACGCGGATGGGCAGGCGGCCCTGCAATTCGGGCAGAAGGTCCGAGGGCTTGGCGATATGGAAGGCGCCCGAGGCGATGAACAGGATATGGTCGGTCTTGACCGGGCCGTGCTTGGTGGACACGGTGGTGCCCTCGATCAGCGGCAGGAGGTCACGCTGCACCCCCTCGCGCGAGACATCGCCGCCACGGGTTTCGGACTTGGCGCAGACCTTGTCGATCTCATCGAGGAAGACGATGCCGTTCTGTTCGACGGATTCGAGCGCGGCCTTGGCGACGGCCTCGTCATCGAGGAGCTTGTCGGCCTCTTCGCCGATCAGCGCCTGATAGCTTTCGGCGACGGTCATCTTCTTGCGCACGGTGCGCCCGCCGAAGGCCTTGCCGAAGAGATCGCCGAGATTCATCATCCCCATCTGGCCGCCGGGCTGGCCGGGAATGTCCATCATGCCCATCGGATTCGAGCTGTCGGCGATATCGAGTTCGATCACGGTGTCATCGAGCAGCCCGTCGCGCAGTTTCTTGCGGAACATCTCGCGGGTGGCCTCGCGGGCATCCTCGCCGGCGATGGCGGCGATGACGCGTTCCTCGGCATTGGCGTGGGCGGTCGATTTCACGTCCTCGCGCATGAAGTCGCGGGTCTGGGCGATGGCGGAATCCACGAGGTCGCGGATGATCTGTTCGACATCGCGGCCGACATAGCCCACTTCGGTGAACTTGGTGGCCTCGACCTTGATGAAAGGCGCGCGGGCGAGTTTGGCGAGGCGGCGGGAGATCTCGGTCTTGCCGACGCCGGTGGGGCCGATCATCAGGATGTTCTTGGGGTAGACCTCATCGCGCAGGTCGTCCGAAAGCTGCTTGCGCCGCCAGCGGTTGCGCAGGGCGACGGCGGTGGCGCGCTTGGCCTCTTTCTGGCCGATGATGAAACGGTCGAGTTCGGAGACGATCTCGCGCGGGGTCAGGTCGGTCATTTGGAGATGCTTTCTACGGTCAGGTTGCCGTTGGTGAAGACGCAGATATCGGCGGCGATGGCCATGGACTCGCGGGCGATCTGTTCGGCGGTTCGGTCGCTGTCCATCATGGCGCGCGCGGCGGCGAGGGCGTAGTTGCCCCCCGAGCCGATGGCGGTGCAGTCATGTTCGGGTTCCAGAACGTCGCCCGCGCCGGTGATGACGTAAAGCTGGTCGCCATCGGTGACGATCAGCATGGCCTCGAGTTTCTGGAGATACTTGTCGGTGCGCCAGTCCTTGGCGAGTTCGACGCAGGCGCGCTGAAGCTGGCCGGGGGTCGCTTCGAGCTTGGATTCGAGCCGCTCGAGAAGCGAGAAGGCATCGGCGGTGGAGCCTGCGAAACCGGCGACCACGTCATAGCCGCCGGGCGAAAGGCGGCGCACCTTGCGGGCGCTGCCCTTGATGACTGTGTTGCCAAGGCTGACCTGGCCGTCTCCGGCGATCACAACCTTGCCGCCTTTCCTGACGCCGACGATGGTGGTGCCGTGCCAGCCGGGGAATTCGTTGCTCATGGGGCCTCCATTCGGTTCCCGCCTATATGGAAGGGCGGGGATCGGGGTGCAAGGGGCGCGTCAGCCCAGAAGATCGCGGGCGACCTGGGAAAAGATGCGCGTGCCGATGGGGATCAGATCATCGGGAAAGTCGTAATCGGGGTTATGCAGAGCCGCATGGGCGCGGCCGGCGCCGAGGAACAGCATCGACGATCGGGCGCCGTGGCCGAAGCGGCCGAAATCCTCGGAGGCGCGCATCGGCAGGCCGGATGCGTCATGCGGGATGCCCAGGGCATCGAGCGCGGCAAAAAGCAGCGAGGTGGCCTCGGGGTGGTTTTCGCAATGGAAGAAGACATCGTGGAAATCGTGCTCCACGCCCAGCCCGTGGCGCGTGGCGGCGTCCTGCATGAGGGCGAGAGCGGTCTCGCAGAGCGCCGACATGCGGTCATCGGTGAGGGTGCGCAGCGTGGCGTATAGCGTCGCCTCGCCTGGCGCGATGCCGAATGCTGGCGCGCCCATCGCGGCATGGGTCACGGTGACGAGGGTGAAATCGGCATCCTGCGTGCTGCCCTGACTGAGGGCGGTTAGCGCGGGCATGAGGTCAGACAGCGCGCCCATCGGTGAGGTGCCGTTTTCGGGTTCGGAAGCATGGGCGGATTTGCCGGTGAAGCGCATCGACAGCCCGCGCGAGGCGCAATTGACCGGGCCGGGGATCAGCCCGACATGGCCCAGCGGCAGGCCCGGCATGTTATGCAGCGAAAACGCGAAATCGGGTGAAACAGTATCGAATCCGGAATCGGCGATCACGGCGGCGGCCCCGGCCCCGGTTTCCTCGGCCGGTTGGAACATCAGCACCACGCGCCCGCGCGCCGGGCGGCGACGAGACAAGAGCCGCGCCAGCCCCATCAGGATCGCGCTGTGCCCGTCATGGCCGCACAGGTGACCCTTGCCCGGCACCTGCGAGCGGTGCGGCGCATCGGAACGCTCCTCGATCGGGAGCGCATCGAGCTCGGCGCGAAAGAGAACGGTCGGCCCCGGTGCGGTGCCCTCGAACACGGTGGCGACCCCGTGGCCGCCAAGGCCGGAAAGAACCCTGTCCGGTGCGAGCGGCACAAGCGCGGCAAGAACCCGGCGCGCGGTTTCGGATTCCTCGCCCGAGAGTTCGGGGTGGCGGTGCAGATCGCGGCGAAAGGCCGTGAGTTCGGCGATATCGGAATTGGTCAGCGTCATGCGCCCATGTTCCGCAGTTTCGGGCAAAAGAAAAGGGCCGCGCGATGGCGGCCCTTTGGGATCAACACGCCCGAAGCGATCAGATGCTGTCTTCGATCCAGCTTTGCAGCGCGGCCTTGGGGGCGGCGCCTGCGCGGTTGGAGACGACTTCGCCATCCTTGAAGATGAACAGCGCCGGAATGCCGCGCACGCCCATGGCGGCGGCAGCGTTCGGGTTGCTGTCGACATCGACCTTGGCGATCTTGATCTTGCCGTTCATTTCGGAGGCCAGCTCTTCGAGGGCCGGTCCGATCTGTTTGCAGGGGCCGCACCATTCGGCCCAGAAATCCACCACGACGGGGATATCGGAATTCTTTACTTCGGCGTCGAATGTTTCGTCGGTTACGGCAACGGTGCCCATGATCTATTCTCCTGAAGGGGTGTGCTTGGCATGAACCTAGGTAGGCGCGCGAGACGCGTCAAGCGATGAGGGTGTCGCAGAGGGTGCGCGTCACGAGATCGTGCGGAAGGCGCATCAGCGTGGCGGTGCGGGTCCAGAGCAAAGCGGTTTCAATCCGGCGATCCGGGTAGATTTCGCCAAGGGCATGGGCATAGGCGCCCATCTGCCGCAACAGCGCGTCCGGCGTGGCCTCTGGCGTCGCCGGGACGGTGGCGTTGGTCTTGAAATCGACTGCAAGCACATGATCGGGCGAGACGATCAGCCGGTCGATCGTGCCATGAATGCGCCGGCCTTTCAGCGCCGCCAGAGTGGCGGTCACGGGCACCTCGGCCAGGGCCAGCGGCGAAAAGAGCGGTTGCAGTTCGGGCGTGTTCAGAACGGTCTCTGCCTCGGCCAGCAGATCGGCCAGGGTGTCGCCATCGGCGGCGTCGGGACCGGAGGCGAGGAGCCGCGCGGCCATGTCGGGCCAGTCGGCTTGCGGGGCTTCGGGGAGATATTCAAGCAAGCGGTGGATCTGGCGGCCCCGGCGCGTGGCGGCGTCTTCGTCAAGGCCCGCATCGCCGGGCAGCGCCTTGGCCCCGCCAAGCTGGGAGGGGCTGAGCGTTTCGGCCTCGGGCGTGAGCCGTGGCGCGGGCTGGCGGAAATGGGCGGGCAGGAGGACGCCCGGATTCTGCGAAGGTGGCGCAATATCAGAGCCTGTTTCACCCCAGTCACCGTGTTCCAGCCGAAGCCCCGCCCCGCCGTCGAAATCGTATGGCTGCGCGCCTGCGGCCTGAAGCCCGGTGCGCACCTTGTCATACCAGGCATCGCCTGATGACCCCAGATCACCCGCTGCGGCGACGATCAGCCATTTCTCGGCACGGGTCATGGCGACGTAAAGCAGGCGCTCGCGCTCGGCGCGCTCGGCCTCGCGGGCGGTGTCGTTCGCGTCGCTGATGACGCGGGGCGAGTCCCCGGCGGGGGTGCGCCAGAGGGCGGTGCCATCGGCGACGGCGATCTGGTTGCGGATGCGGATATCGCGCTTGCCGGTGTCGGGCAGGATCACCAGAGGCGATTCAAGCCCCTTGGCGCCATGCACCGTCATGACGCGCACGCGATCCCCGGCGCTGTCCATCTGGCGCTTGATCTCCAGATCGTCGGTTTCCATCCAGACGAGGAAGCCTGTGAGGCTGTCCACCGCGCGTTGTTCATAGGCCATCGCCTGTGTCAGCAGCGCGTCGATGCCATCTTCGGCCTCGGGGCCAAGGCGCGCGAGCAGTTTGCGGCGCCCGTCATGGCGGGTGAGGATGCGCTCGATCAGGTCATAGGGGCGCAGGAACTCGGCCTTGCTGCGCAGGTCGTTCAGAATGGCGAGCGTTTCGGGATGGGTATCGACCTGTCCGCGCAGCTCGGCCCAGAGGTATTTCTGGCTGCGGCCGTGGGCGAGGCGGTAAAGATCGGCCTCGGACCAGCCGAACAGCGGCGAGCGCAGCGCGGTGGCCAGCGACAGGCTGTCTTCGGGGGTCGAGAGGAAGGACAGCAGCGCGGCCAGGTCCTTGACCGCCAGTTCCGCGCCGACCTTGAGCCGGTCGGCCCCGGCGATGGGCAGGCCCTGCGCCTTGCACTCGCGGATGATCTCGTGGAACAGGTCGGCGCGGCGCTGCACCAGGATCATCACGTCTCCGGGGCGCAGCGGGCGCATCGTGCCGTCTTCGCCGGGGATGGGCTGTTTCTCGTCCACCATGCGCCGGATCGCGCGCGCCACCTGCCGTGCCAGCAGCGTGGCGGGATCGTTGGGGGCCTTCACATCGACGGGGTCGTGCCAATCGGGATCGTCATCACGGTCGGGCTTTTCGATCAGCGGCCAGAGGTCGACCCGGCCGGGCAGGTCTGATTTGAACGCCTTGTGACCCTGTTCCGGCGTAAAACCGCTTTCGCGGCTGCCCGCAAAGCAGTGATCCACCAGGTCCAGAATGGCACGCGAGGAGCGGAAGGAGTATTCCATCTCCATGTCCTGAAGCGGCTGCCCGGTGGCCTGAAGGCGGGCGGCGAAATCGGCTTTCATGCGGTCGAATTCGCGGGGATCGGCGCCCTGGAAGGAATAGATCGACTGCTTCTTGTCGCCGACGACAAAGATCGTGCGGGTGACATCGGGGCGCGCGCCCTCGCCGCTGGTGAATTCCTGCGCGAGGCGTTCGATCACCTGCCATTGGGCCGGGCTGGTATCCTGGGCCTCGTCCACGAGGATGTGGTCGATCCCGCCATCGAGGCGGAAGAGAACCCAGGCGGCGACGGCGGGATCGGTCAGAAGCTGGCGGGCGCGCAGGATGAGGTCGTCGAAATCGAGCAGGCCGCGCAGCGCCTTGGCCCGCTCATAGGCGGGCAGGAAGATCGCGGCGAAACCGTTGAGCGCGCGGGCCTTGTCCATCGCGGCAAGCGCAAGGCGGGCGTCGCGGGCGGATTCGACGCGGGCCATGAAGTTGTCGAGTTCATCGAGGAACGGGGCAAGCTGTTCGCGGCAGGCTTTGGTGGGGAAAGACCCTGTTTTGGCGGAAAACGGCTGTTTTGCGCCCGGACCGGTCAGAAAGACGTTTTCAAGCACGGGCAGCGCCGAGAGGTCGAGCGCGCCGAGTGCCTGCAGCTTCGCGCCTGCCTTGGAATCGTTCGTGCCGCTGGCCAGAAGGGCGGGAATGAGCCGGTCAAGCAGCGCGCGTTCACCGCCGAGAAAGACGCCGGAGGCGATCGTTTCCGCCGAAAGGGTGGCGGGCTGGTTGAAGATGGCAGCGATCTGCGCATCGTTCGGGGGGCTGTCGAACAGGCTGCGCTGGCGGACGATCTCGGATGTCAGATCGTCCAGGGTCTCGCCGCCATGATGGCGGGCGATGGCGCGCAGGGCGGGCGCATCGGGGCCGGTGGCGATCTGGTCGACGATCTCGGCGCGCAGCAAGCTGGCGGTGCGGTCCTCCATTTCGGTGAACTGGGGGCTGACGCCAGCCTCGAGCGGGAAGCGGCGCAACAGCCCGGCGCAGAAGGAGTGGATCGTCTGGATCTTGAGCCCGCCCGGCGTTTCGATGGCGCAGGCGAAGAGGCGGCGAGCATCGCGCAGGGCGGCACCGTCGATGGTGCCCGCATAGCCCAGTTCGTCAAGCTGCCGGGTCAGGGCCGCGTCGGGCAGCATCGCCCATTCGCCGAGGCGGCGGAACAGGCGGTTCTGCATCTCGCTGGCGGCGGCCTTGGTGTAGGTCAGGCAGAGGATGTGCTGTGGATCGACCTTGTCGAGCAGGAGCCGCGCGACGCGGTCGGTCAGCACGCGGGTCTTGCCAGACCCGGCATTGGCCGAGAGCCATGTGGAGCGGCCGGGATGCGCCGCGTCGATCTGGCGCTGGGTGGCCTCGTTGCGCGCCATCAGCCGACTCCTTGCGTCTCGGGTGGGTCGGTGATGTCCCATTCGCCGAAGCGGGCGAGCTGGTCATAGTCGCCCCGGTCGCTTTTCATGTGCATCGCGCGGCGCGAGGGATAGCCGCGGTCGGGTTCCATATAGGCGCGGATCAGGGCCTGGAATTCCTGCCAGACCGCGTCGGGCGGAGCCTCGGACAACGGCGCATCCACCAGCTTGCCGCCGCTGCCAAGCCCGATGAAGGTGGCGCGGGCGACGGGCGCGGGCGCAATCCCCTCGAAACCGGCACGTTCGGCAATGGCGGCTTCCAGAAGAAGCTGGCGGTCGAAATGAAGCTGCTGGTCCTTGGTGGGCGGCGCGCCGGTCTTGTAATCGTAGATATGCAGCGCGCCGGATGCGTCGATATCGACCCGGTCGGCTGTGGTCCTGAGGGTGAAGTCCGGATCGGAGAGCCAGGCCTTGCCGCGCGCCTCGAGTTCGGCAGGCGTGGCGATCTGACGGCGGGCAAGCTCGGTCTCGATGAACCAGTCGGCGACGCGTTCCATGCGCGCATACCAGATCACGCGGGCCTCGGCCCAAGGGACATTCTGGGCAAGAACAGTCTCTGTTTTTGCCATGAGGGCGGCGCGGGTGCACAGCGAGGGATCGCCAAGCGTGTCCTTAATGAAAGCTTCGAGGATCTCGTGCAGGACGGTGCCGCGCAACAGTGCATCGGGCAGCTTCATCAGCGGATCAAGCGGGCGCAGGCGCAGAACATGGCGCGCGTAGATCGCGTAAGGGTCGCGGATCAGGCGCTTGATCTCGGTAACGGAGAGAGAGCGGGGGCGCGCGGTGACGGGCGGCGCGGGCGCGGGCCGCATTTCGGGTGCGGTCTGGCCGGGTTCTTCGAGCGCTTCTGCCAGTGCAAGCCAGTGTTGTCCGCGTGCGATCATGGCATCGAGCGCGGCCTTGCCGCCCTGTTCGGGCAGGCCGGCGAGAAGGTTCTTGATCCGGTTGAGCCAGCGCGAGGGCACCGTTTCGGCATCGTCCGAACGGATCGAGCGTGTCAGCCAGACTTCGGGCGCGCTGGCGGCCTGCTGGAAATCATGCGCCGAAAGGCCGATGCGCCGTTCGGGCAGCAGGAGCCCGGCGCGATGGCGCAGCGCGCGGTTCAGCCACGGGTCCGGTTTGGGCGCTTCGGGCCAGCTGCCCTCGTTGAGCCCGGCGAGGATCAGGAGATCCGCGCCCTGGACGCGAGCTTCGAGCGTGCCCCAGATCAGGATCTGCGCGTGAGGCGTATCGGGGCGGCGCACATCATGGGTGGTGAGGATGCTGTGAAAGAGGCTGCAATAGTCGGTCGCGCCGATCTGCCCGCCATGTTCGGCATTTTCGCTAAGCGCGGAGACAGCCTTCCACGCCTCTTCGCCCGCGTCCTCTTGCCAGAGTTGATGCGCGGAATCGGCGCTGGGGCCTTGGGCGATGCGCGTGGCCAGATCGAGGTGCAGTGCCACGAAATCGGTGAGCGGCATGTCCCCGGAAAGCGTTTTTGCGCAGAAACAGTCACTGATCCAATGCGCCCAGGCGAGCGCGTCATCGTCATCGAGCGCGCTGGCCCATGCAATCAGTTGAGCGCCCTCGGGATAGGGCGGGCCATGCCGGCGCAGGTGCAGTTCGAGTTCGCGCGTCAGACGCAGATGGGGGCCGCGGGCGGGGCCGCTATTGGCCAACGGGTGCTTGAGCAGTGTCAGCAGCAATTCGGCGGTAAGCGGTTCACGCAGGAGGTCGGCCACATGGCGCAGAAAGCGCCCCGGTGGCGAGAGGTGAAGCGGCATCCCGGCGCTGTCATCGGGCAGTATGCCCCAACGGTCCAGCGCGGCCGTGACCTGCCGCGAAAGGGTGCGGTCGGGGGTGATGAGGGCCGCCGCCCTGCCATCTTCGGCGGCCTGGCGCAGGCGCATCGCGATGCTCAGCGCCTCGGCGCGGGTCGAGGGGGCCTCGAGCAGGGTGATGTCATCGGTGGCGCGGTCAAGATCGCTGAGGGCGGGACCGTCCGTCAGCCATTGGTCGGTGACGGGCGCGGGGCGCAGGGCCAGCGACAGGAGCCGGTTGCGCGCGCTGTTGGCCGGGGCGTCATGGCTCCAGCGTGCGATCTGATCCGGGGAAAGATCGAGCTTTTGCATCAGATCGGCAAAGCGGTATTGCGGGTGATCCTCGTGGAGCATGGCATTGTTCATCGCGCCCCAGACATCCGGGGGCATGTCGAAATCGAACCCCGGAAGGATCACTGCCCCCTGCGGAAGCCGCGAGACGGCCTCCATCAACAGCCGGGTCGCCCCGCGCGAGCCGGTGGACCCGGCGACGATCACGGGGTGATCGGGCGGTGTTTCGTGCCATGACTGCACGAGGTGCTCGATCACCAGCCGCTGCCGGGTTTCGGTATCGGGGCGGTCAGTGCCTGTCTCGAAATAGTGTCTGACAATGCCCAGGAACGCCGTGATCCGCTCCCAGTGGCCGGATTGGTCAGTGATATCGAGCTGGTCGATCGCGCCGGGCGAGACGCCTTCGCCATGCATTTCGTCCATCAGCGCGGCAAGGCTGTCGGCCAGAGCGTAGAGCGAGGAGCGCGGCGCGATATCGGGCTGGCGATCAAGCAGGGTCGATACAAGCTGTGTCAATTCCAGCCGACGACGCAGGCGCGGCACCGGGTCGGGGATATGGGCCATGTCCCAATGCTCGCCAAGGTCGGTCAGCAGATCGACGCGCGGCAGAAGGCGGGCTGGCCCCTGGTCAAACAGGGTGCGGATGCGGCGCGCCATGCGGCGGGTGTTGACGATGATGCGCACCCGCGCCAGCGATTCCGGCGGTAGATGCCCGTGGCGCGCGGTCAGCCCGTCGACCAGCGCGCGGGGGAAATCGACACCAAGGGGCACGCCGAAGACGCGAGGGTGATCGCAGGGCTCAAACATTGCGGTATCCAAGCATCTCTTCGGCCAGCGCGATACCCTCGGGGCGGCCCACATCGCACCATCTGCCGGGATAGCTGGCGGCAAAGAGGCGGTTGCGGGTCAGCATCCTGTCCCACAGCACATTGAGCGAGAATGCGCGGTTCTGAATGTCATGCAGGAGGTCGGTTCTGAGGATCTGGAGCCCGGTATAGATCTGCCCCGGCCCGCGGCGCGCGGGGGCGTCGCCGCGCACGATGAAATCGCCCTGACCGCTATGCCCGATGGCGTTCTGGCGCGGCACGCAGAGCAGAAGCGCGTCCATGCGCGCGGGCTGCCAGAGGTCGAAAAGCAGGTCGAGCGGGTTCGGACCGGACCAGACCGCATCGGTATTCATGGTAAAGACCGGCCCCTCGCCCAGATGCGGCAAGGCGGCGCGCAGCCCGCCGCCGGTTTCGAGGATGTCGGGGGTTTCATGCGAGATGATGACCTCGCTGCCCTCCAGGTGGCGGATCAGGGGATCGGGGCGGTAATGGACATTGGCGACGATGCGCTCGGGGCGGTGCGCGCGAACCAGCGAAAGCGCGTGGTCGATCAGTGGCCTGCCCGCGACCTCGATCATGGGTTTGGGGCGCTCGGCTGTCAGGGCGCCCATCCGCGTGCCGAACCCGGCCGCAAACAGCATTACCGAGCGGGGGCGGTCGGGCATTGCGCTTTCACCTTTGCGAGATTGGCAGGGGTCGGGCGGGGCAGGCTGTGTTCGAGAATGCGCGCGAGGGGGTCGAGGACGGGATCGGCAAGGTCGCGCTGAAGGTGGTCCCAGACGCGCGGGATCAGGTCGACATAATGGGGCTTGCCGTCGCGGATGCAAAGGCGGGCGAAGACGCCGATGATACGCAGGTTCCGCTGTGCGCCGAGCACGCGATAGGCGGTGCGGAATGCAGCGCTGTCCATGCCGGTGCGGTCGATATAGCGGGTCAGCATGGTATCTTCGACCGGGCGGGACACGTCGCGGCGCGCGTCCTGAAGTAGGGAGACGAGGTCATAGGCGCGGTGACCCAGCATGGCGTCCTGGAAATCCAGCAGCCCGACGCGCGCATCGCCCGCGCGATCAGGCAGCCAGAGGAGGTTCTGGGCGTGATAGTCGCGCTGAATCAGGACATCGGCGTCGCTGGCATGGGCCTGGAGCGCCGCGCGCATCGCGGCCTCTGCGCTGGCGCGGGTATCGGGCGCGGGATCGGCCAGCGCGGCGTGATACCAGTCGAAGGCCAGCATCGCGAGATCGGCCATCAGCGCGGGGGAATAGGGCGCAAGGCCGGGCGGTGGGGGATGGTCGTGCAACGTGCCAAGGAGGTCAGTTGCAGCGCAATAGAGACTGTTTTCCAGCGACGGATCGCGGGGGATCACATTGGCGAAAAGGTCATCGCCAAGGTCTTCGAGCAGGAGCAGCCCCGCCTCCATGTCGGCCGCAAGGACGCGCGGGGCGCTGAGGCCGATCTTGCCAAGATAGCGCCCGATCTCGACGAAGGGGCGGACATTCTCGCCACGTTCGGGGGGTGCGTCCATCAGCACCGCGGTTTCGCCGCTGGCGGGATCGCGCAGGCGCAGGTAGCGCCGGTTCGAGGCATCCCCGGCCAGTGGCGCGACGCGCGCGCCTGCCCAGTCGCTCTTGTCGATGAAGGCGCGGATCAGCGCGTCGCGCTCAGTCATCGGCTATGTCCTTGAGCTTTTCGTCCCATGATGGATCGCTCCATGTGAGGTGCATTACGCGTGTATCATCCCGCGCTGGCGTCTCAAGCGAGAGATGCAACGCGCCGGGCGGCGCCAGGTCGCCCAGCCGCGCGGGCCATTCCACAAGACAGATGGCGTCTGAAAAGGCCTGGATCAGGCCCAGCTCCTCGATCTCGGAAATGTCACCGAGACGGTAGAGATCGGCGTGCCAAATCTCGCCCTGGCGGCCCGGATAGCTTTGGACAAGCGTGTAGGTGGGCGAGGGCACGTCCTCGGGAAGATCGAGCGAGGCGAGGATCAGGCAGCGGGCGAAATGCGATTTGCCCGCGCCGATCTGACCCGACAACAGGATGACATCGCCGGGCCGAAGCCGCGGCGCGAGCGCCTGCGCGATGGCGCAAGTCCGTTCCGGATTGGCGATATGCAGTGTCGCGACCCTGTCTGACATGGGGCGACACTACACGCACCGCGCGTGCCTGCAAGCGGCATCAGCCTGCCGCCTTTCGACGCTGTGCAAGGGAAAAGCCAATGGGTTGCGCCGCCAGCGTCAGCATGGCCGCGCCGCCGGGCAAGGGGACCAGACGACAGAGTGTCTCGGGCCCTGCGCCGTGGCGGATGGTGGTTTCCATCGCCGTTGAAAGGGCATGTGCATGGAGCCGCTTTTCCGCCTCGGACCAGAACCCTTCCTGCGGCAGCACATCGGCACAGATCGCAAGGAAGCGGGCAGTGTTGATTTCGGCGAGGCTGTCATCGGGATCGACCCCGAGCAGCGCCGAACAGCGCGCGTTGCACAGAAGCAGAAGGTTGTTGGACGAGATCACCGCGACGGCCTCGTTCAGGTTCTCGAGCACCGCCTGACGCAGGTCGAGCTGTGCACGAAAGCGGCGCGTCAGAGAGACCTCGTCGGAGATATCCTCGAACAGGAAGGCGATGGCGCCGTCGGGATGCGGGCGACCCGTAACCCGGAAGGTCAGCCCCGAGGGCAGGGTCCAGGTATCCTGGAACAAACCGCCCGAGGCGGTGGCGACCATCTTGCCGATCTGGCTGCGCCAGTTGGCGTAGTTCCTGGGTTCGGGCATCACCTGCCGGTCGCGGAGATTGTCGAAGACGCTGATGAGGTCGGGCTGTGCGCTGAGAAATTCCGCGCTGAGCCCGGTGAGGTCCACCAGAGCGGGATTGAACAGGGCCAACCGGTGATGGCGATCGAATACGGCCAGCCCGGTGGTGAGATTGGCAAAGGTCTTGGTGAGGGTCTGGACGAATTCACGCCGCACGGTTTCGGCCTGAACCACCTTGGAGATATCGGTGACATGGTGGAACAGGTCCGCTCCGATGCGCGCCGAGCCGATTTCAAACCAGCGGGGCGCCGCGCTGCCTTCGCCCTCTACCGATATGCGTTCGGTCAGGGTGGCGCCGTGCTGCACGACCCTTTCGGCATCGGGCAGAAGACGGGCGCGTGTGGCGGCGGGCAGGGTGGCGAAAAAAGTGTTGTCCCAGCGGGTCTGCCCGGCACCGTCGCTGATGCAGAGACCGAAAGGTGCGTTGCGCAATGCACTGTCCCAGTTGCCAAGGCGCGTGCCGAGGCGGCGGCGGTCATGGTTTTCAGCGACGTTGCCGGGCGCGGGATCATGAAGGGTGATGTGACAGGCATCGCCGATCCGTTGCAGGCAAAGCGTTGCGGCATCGTCAGGCAGGACCGAGACGACGTTCATGCATTCGCCTGCGGGGATTTCATCGGGGGCTTCGGGAAGCGCGGGAAACCGGAAGGCGAGCCATGCGCGGAGCGCCGTCCAGTCCGTCATCCCCGGCGGCAGATGGCGTTCCGTCTGATCGTGATCCGAAAGCTCGCCATCGCGGAACAGGAAGCGGGCGGTGCCCTCGTCGTTGGCGGCGGGCGCTGTCACCGGGGGGTGCGCGGGCGCAAGGCGACCAATCAGCCAGACCACCCCAAAGGCGATCGCACCCGACAGCAGGGGCAGCAGCAGCCACCCGTAAGCGGGAATCGTCATGACAATCCTTTCCGGTATCCTGTCGACAGGCGCAGGTTGGCCGGAAGTGGTTAATCGACGGTTAACAGGGTCAGGCGCGGAAGGGCAGGTTCTCGCCGCTGGGGCGGCGGTCATCGGCGGTTTCGGCCTCGATCCGCGCGCGTGGCCATGTCAGCTGCACCACCGCGCCGACGGCGTCGGGATGGTGACCCGCCTCGCTGGTCGCATCCGACGCGTTGGCGAAGCTGAGATCGGCGCCGGACCGTTCAAGGAGCGTCTTGGCGATGAACAGCCCAAGCCCCATCCCCTCATAGCCGGGACGGCGCGTATCGTCGCGCGCGCCACGGCGGCGCATGAAGGGTTCGCCGATGCGGCTGAGGACATGTGGCGAATACCCGCGCCCGTCATCCATGATGCGCACTGTGATGCTTGTGTCATCCCACCAGCATTCGATCCAGACGTTGGCACGGGCGAAATCCACGGCGTTCTGGATCAGGTTGCGCAGCCCGTGAACGACCTCGGGGCGGCGATAGATGGTCGGTTGCGTCTCCAGTGGACCGGAGGGAGAACCCTGGACGAAATGGATACGTTTTCCGCGGTCGATATGGGGTTCGGCGGCTTCGTCCAGGATGGCGGTCAGCGGCGCCTTGCGCAGGTGCATGTCGTCCTTTCCCGCGCGCCCCATCGAGCGCAGGATGTCGCGGCAGCGATCCGCCTGCTGGCGGATCAGGAGCGCATCGTCGCGCAGCTCGGTATTATCCGAGAGTTCATCGGCGAGCTCGGCGCTTGTCAGTTTGATCGTGGCCAGCGGGGTGCCGAGCTCATGCGCGGCGGCGGCGATGACACCGCCCAGATCGGTCAGTTTCTGTTCGCGTGCCAGCGCCATCTGGGTGGCCTGAAGCGCGTCGGACATGGCGTCCATCTCGGAAACGATCCAGCGGGAATAAACGCCAAGGAAGATGATGGCGATCACGATGGCGGCCCAGTTTCCGAACAGGAACAGATCGGGCATGCGCAGGACAAAGTCCTGCTCGGTGCGCAGTGGCAGGTGGAATTGGGTCAGTAGCGAGACCGTCAGGATCGCGGTCAGTCCGAGGAACATGGTGGAGCGCGACGAAATCGCCGAGGCCGAGACGGTTACCGGTCCGACGATGAGGATCGAGAACGGGTTGTTGAGGCCGCCGGTGAGAAACAGCAGCAGCCCCAGTTGCAGCATGTCGAAAAGCACGACGAGGAGGGTCTCGCTTTCGGACAGGCGCTTGTTCTCGGGGTAGATGAACGCGGCGACCAGGTTGGAGACCACGGAAACCCCGATCACGAGGAAACAGAGGCCGATCTCGAGGTCGAGATTATAGAGGCGCTGGGCCACGATCAGGGCCGTGACCTGCCCGGCGATGGCCCACCACCTGAGCACCACCAGCGTGCGAAGCCGGATCCAGTTGCCGCGACTGCGGGACTTGAATGTGCCGGGGGGGATTTCGGACATCTGCGCGCTTCGGTCCCGTTGCATGTTCCGCTTGTGGTGTTAGATGTGCCACAGAGCGCGAAAGATGCCCAGAACAATGAGGAACCCCCGATGACACGGATGATCGCGATTGCCGCAGCAGCGGTCCTGGTGGCGGCGCTGGCGGCGCATTATTTCCTGAGCTTCGGGTCGGGGGGCGAGGACCGCTTTGCGCAGTGCCGCGAAGGCAAGATCGGGGGCGGCGCCAAGATCGGCGGGCCGTTCACCCTGGTGGATGAGAATGGCGAGACGGTCACCGACGAAGATGTGATCGACCAGCCGACACTGCTCTACTTTGGCTATACCTTCTGCCCGGACGTCTGCCCGCTGGACATGTCGCGCAATATCGAGGCTGTCGAGGTTCTGGAGGAAAGGGGCCGCATGGTGAAGCCTGTCTTCATCTCGATCGACCCCGACCGGGACACGCCGGAAATGCTGACCGACTTCACCGACAACCTGCATCCGCGCCTGTTGGGGCTGACGGGATCGTCCGAACAGGTCCGCGCGGCCAGCCAGGCCTATCGCACCTATTACCAGAAACAGGAGCCTGCCGAGGGCGACGAGGACTATTACCTCGTGGACCATTCGACCTTCACGTATCTCGCCTTGCCCGAAATTGGCTTTGTGGAGTTCTTCCGGCGTGATATCGGACCTGACCGGATGGCGGACCGGGTGGAGTGTTTTCTGGACGCGATGTGACGTTGCGCGAGAGTTTGACGCCCCCACCGGTCGAGGATAGAACTGGCGTATACCAGTGTGCGCGAACGAGAGGAGGGTCGGCATGACCGGCGATTTGCGCGAGATAGGGGGCGACAAGTCGCTTCTTCTCGTTGACGATGACGAACCGTTCCTGCGCCGCCTTGCAAAGGCGATGGAAAGAAGGGGTTTCGAGGTTGAAACAGCTGACTCCGTCGCCGCCGGCAAGGCCATAGCAACCGCCCGCCCGCCCGCCTATGCGGTCTGCGATCTGCGGCTTGAGGATGGCAACGGGCTGGACGTGGTCGAGGTGATCCGCGAACGCCGCCCCGACAGCCGTGTCGTTGTGCTGACCGGCTATGGCGCCATTGCCACGGCCGTGGCCGCGGTCAAGATCGGGGCGACCGATTACCTGTCCAAGCCCGCTGATGCCACGGATATCACCAATGCCCTGCTGGCCACCGGAGATGAACTGCCGCCGCCACCGGAAAACCCGATGAGCGCGGACCGCGTGCGCTGGGAGCATATCCAGCGGGTCTATGAGCTGTGCGATCGCAACGTGTCGGAGACGGCGCGGCGGCTGAACATGCATCGCAGGACTTTGCAGCGCATCCTGGCGAAACGCTCGCCCAGATAGCGCGGACCGCGCCCCGCCGAAGGGCTGCGCCCGTGCAAGGCGCCGATTCGCGCCGGTGCCGCAATTCGCAATGATGACAATGGATCATTCCCGTAAGCGTTGCTTGCGGTGAGACAGAGCGCAATCCTGACGGGATCGCTTCTGCCGGAGGTTGCATAATCGCCATCCAGAAAAAATTGATCTGGGGAATGAGGCGAGAATGTGTCAGAATGTTCGGATTAACATTTTCACCTTTGCATCTGACTCTTGTGAATTTCTGTCAGGTGCACAGCCCAATAAATTTAGACAGCAGTTTCGTATTGGAGACGTTTGAATGAAATCACTGATGCATATTTCATTTGTTTTGATCGGTGGATTGGCGTGCACGGGGTCTGACGCGCAAGCAGCTACCTTCCAGCTTACCGGAGCAGGTGTCGACAGCGGTCAGGGCGGAAACTACTGTGAGAAGTTCAAGTCCGGCGGTGGCGACACGGTGTGCAATGTCGACAGTTCGCCCTGGATCGTGAAGTACGAATTCAATGAGAACACGTCTGGCTGGGATTTGGCCGAGTTCAATTCCTATTTCGGATCTTCGAGCGACTTCGGTGGAATTTCCATCGTCGACGAGGGCGGTGGAACCTGGAGCTGGGCCTACAATAACGATGGCAACGATCCGGGAATTACCGCATTTGCCGCCAAGGGCTCGAAGGCGCACAACCTGTATGAATGGGATGGTGCGGGTGCATTTGCCGGAGGCGGCAAAGTGTACTTCGAGTTTCCGCAGGGAAACTCCAACATCACGTTTTTCGACAGTGTAGGCGTTGTCCCGCTGCCTGCCGGTCTGCCCCTGTTGCTGTCGGCGCTGGGACTCGGCGGGTTGCTTCGCCTGCGTCAGCGCAAGGCCGCCTGAACCAAAAGACCCTGACTAGTGAACCAGAGAAGGGCGCTCTTGATGGGCGCCCTTCTCGTTTTCAAATCTCCACCAAACCCGGCGGGGCGATGGCATTGTTTGCGGGGGCAGGAAAATCGGCGATATCGTGAACAGGTCGGGGGACGGTTTGGCATGGCTTTTGAGCCTGAAATCCAGTAAAAATACAAGCTATTGCGCGGGGCGTTCATGTGCCCCAATGGTCTCGTTTTTTTACTCGATATATAGATTGAGGGTTCATTCATGTCTGATACCGGCTCCATTTCGCGTTTTTCGAGAGTTTCGGGCGATTATTTTCACTGGGGCAGCCTGTGGCTGCTGCTTGCGACGCTGGCGGCGGGGCTTTTCTTCTGGGAGGGAATCGCCGAGTTGCTGGCCGCCTGGAAGATGCCGGAATACAGCCACGGCCCGCTGATTCCGGTTCTGTCGGCGCTTTTGTTCCTGCGCCAGCTCAAGACCGTGCCGGTCAATGACGGGCCGGTGCATGACCGCTGGCCGGGGGTGATCCTGCTGATCGTGGCAGTTCTGCTGGGTGCGGCCGGCAAGATGATCGATATTCCCGACATCGTCGCCTATGCCTTGATCCTGTGGGTCGGTGCGGTGCTGTTGATCAGTTTCGGCTGGAAAACGGGCAAGCATTTTTGGCCGCCGGTGGTGCATCTGGTGTACATGCTGCCCTTGCCCGGCGCGATCTATTACGGGCTGTCCACCTATCTTCAGGGCATTTCATCCGAGCTGGGGGTCTATTTCCTTCAGCTGATGCGCGTGCCCGTCTACCTGGAAGGCAACATCATCGACCTCGGCGTGTTCAAGCTGCAGGTCGCCGAGGCCTGTTCGGGGCTGCGCTATCTGTTCCCGATCCTCAGCTTTTCCTACATCTTCGCGGTGCTCTACCAGGGGCCGATATTGCACAAGGCGCTGCTGTTGATTTCGGCGGCGCCGATCACGGTGTTCATGAATTCGGTCCGGATCGCGATCGCGGGGTGGATCGTCAACAATTACGGGATGGAGCATGTCGAGGGATTCTCGCATTTCTTCCAGGGCTGGGTGATCTTCATCTCCTGCGTGCTGATCCTGTTCGTATTCGCATGGCTGCTGGTGAAGTTGCGGCGCGACCGGATCGGGCTGATCCAGGCGCTGGATCTGGAAACAGAGGGCCTGGGCACGCAGGCGAAACGCATCGGGCTGGTCCGTCCGTCCGTGGCGCTTATCTTCGCGGCGGTGCTGGTTGGCGGGCTGGCTGCCGGATGGCAGGCATTGCCCAAGCGTGAGGCGGCTGTCGTGGAGCGCGACCCGCTGGTGTTGTTCCCACCAAAGGTGGGCGATTGGGCGGCGACCGCACATGGCGCGCTGGACCCGGCGATCGAGAATGCCCTGAATGCGGATGATTACCTGTCCGCGACGCTGGCGCAGGCAGGGATGGCACAGAATGTCGAACTGTTCATCGCCTGGTACAGGGATCAAAGTACCGGCGGCGTTCATTCACCGGAGGTCTGTCTTCCCGGTGCTGGATGGGAGATCGCCAAGCTGGAGCAGATCGAGGTTGCGGCGAATGGCAGGCCGGATGCGCCGTTCTCGCTGAACCGCGCGATCATCCAGAAGGGTGTAAGCCGGATGTTGGTCTATTACTGGTATGAGCAGCAGGGCGAGCGCACGGCGTCGATGTATGCCGCCAAGATGCACCTGATGATGGGCAAGCTGCGCGACGGTCGCGACGACAGCGCCATCGTGCGTCTGATCACGCCCATCGGTGAAGACGAATCCGCGCAGGACGCCGAAGCCCGTTTGCAAGACAGCATGCAGGCGCTACTGGACAAGCTGCCGCGATTCGTGCCGGGGGCCTGATGGCGGGGAACGACAGGAAAATGCGACACCTGAAGCCAGGCGCCGCATCGGGTTTCCGTTAAAGACTTGAAACAGGGGGCGGTCGCTAGACCGCCCGCGCCTGAAGCTTACAGATCAAAGATATCCATCACGATCGTGCCCTTGGAAAGAACGCCGTTATCGTCGGCGGCCCAGTAATCGAAGCTTTCGGACCCAACCTTGTTCTCGTGCGGCTCATAGAGCAGCGTGCCATCGTCCTGTAGCGACACGTTGGCATGGAACGGGTTGGTGAAACCATCGATCTCCAGCATGGCGCCTTCGGGATCGAAGTCATTGGCCAGCGGATCGATCACAATCGCCGAGCCCATGGTCGTGGTGAAATGATCGTCCTGCGTGACCGGTGCCTGGCTGTTCAGGTCGATGAACCCGTTGTTGACGGCGCCGATCTTGTTCAGCATCTCAAGGCTCGACTCGATGGTGACGACATGGGTGAGCTTGAGCAAGTCACCGGTCGCGCGGTCGGCGATGTAATCCTTGACCAGCATGACGTAGTCACCGCTTTTGGTCTCGTAATACCCGTCCTTCTGCAGCATCGGGGTCAGCCAGATCTTTTGCTCGTCATTCACGAACTGGCGATCACGAGACCCGATGGAGTCGGTCTTGATTCCGTCGAGGTATAGGTTCTCTCCGGCAACGACAGCGATGTTGGTGGAACCCTGCATGTCGAAGGAAAGACGCCCCTCGACCAGGTCATCGGAGGTAAGCCACATGTGGCGATCGGGATTGAAACCGTTGACGTCGACCACATTGTTGGTGAATTCGGCGTCGATGATGACATGGCCGTAATCCGCGTCAGTCCAGGTGTCCTCGGCACGTTGATCGAGTTCCATCCCGAGTTCGAAGCCTTCGGCCTTGAACCCGTTCAGAACCAGATCGAAAGTCAGTCCGCCGAATTTGAACCCGGTATCGGCCCTTGAGATCTTGTCTGTGTTCGTGGTCCCGAGCAGGTCGAAGTCCTTCAGCGTGTAATGCGACGTATAGGTGAGGTTCACCCCTTCGGATGTTTCCCAGTTCGTGAAGCCGTCCATCACGGTGCGGACCTCGTGGCCCTGCCAGGTGCTGCTCTTGATGACGATCATGCCGACCTGGGTGCCGAATGCCTCGTTATCGTGAAATCCCTGGATCGGAATCTGGTCATTTCCTCGCGGTTCGCGACCGTAGAAGGCATCGGGATGATCCAGTTGCTCGGCGGTCGGATTGGCATCGGCGGCGCGAAGCATCCAGACATAACCGTGCGTGGTGTTCGCCGCGATGTTGTGGCCGGATTCGACGGCACGGCCGCCGAAGAAGAACCCGTCGCCGGTGCGTCCGACATCATCACGATGCACATCGTCGCCCGATTTTGCTTTCGCATCGCCATAGCCGATGCCCTCGGACTTGATGGCCATGTTCTCCCACCAGAGCCCGGTTTCATCACCGTCCTCGGCAACGAAAGCCGCGCCGAAGACGTCAAAGGCGATGTTCTGGACGAACTCGGCGTGGCTGGAATGGTGGACATAGCCCCAGCCCGGCGAACCGCTGACCGTATTGCCGAAGGCGATGGCGGGATTGTCCTGATCCTCGGTACCGGTTTTATGGAAATGGAGCGAGTACCGGGCTTGGATGTTGGTGTCGGCCTCGACGGTGTCCAGAGTTTCGACATGGAAGGCCGGCTCGGACTTGTCTGTTCTGCCCAGATCGTCGAAGGCGGCATAGCGAACATCGACATCGTCGTTATGCATGAACATGACGTGGCCGCGATGATGGACCTCCGTGGCCTCGCCATCCTCGCTGGAGAAGGTGACGCTGCGCGACATGTTGGCCACATAGGCCGACAGGTCATCGCGCGGTGCGTCATGATCGTATTGCAGGGCGCGGTCGATGGTGACGGTACTGCCGTTGATCGCGGAGATTACCACCTCTTCGTCCTGGCTTTGGATATGTTCCTTTTCCTGACCGTTCCAGGTCCAGCCGGTCTTGTGGGTACCGGTGAGAACGATGGTGTCGCCCACCGACCAGTTATCGGGTGTTTCGGCAAGATGGATCTCGTTGTCGCCCGCCATGGGAGCGGCAGCGACCTTGGTGTAGGCTGTCTTCGCTGCGCCATGGATCTCGGCCTCTCCATGGGAGATAACGCCGCGCGAGAGCAGCGTCGGGTCCCAGCCGACATCGATATCGCCGTTATTGGCAATCACGATCTCGGCCCGTACATCGTCTTGCACCGGGTTGTCTTCAGTACCGATTTCAAGACGGCCCGACGTTGATATGGCCATCGTATCCAGAAGCATCTTCGTGTCGGTATCGGTGGCGAAGGACAGTTCGCCGTCGACCCGGACGGTAAACAGCGACTCGTCGCTTTCGCCGTCATAGCGCACCGAGACGCCCTTGGGGATCAGGACCTTGGCACCCGCATCGGGGATGCGGCCCTCATACCACGTGTTTGGGTCGAACCAGTCACCGTCACGCACGGCAACATGGGTCGCCTCGGAGCGCGGCACGAGATCGAGAAGCTGTCCGTGCTCCATGGCTTTCATGTCGTCGTCGGCATGGGCTGCATGGCCGGAATGATCCGGCTCACTCTTCACGGCCGCGACGAAGGCGTCTTCCTCTTCGGCTGTCATGGGCTGATCATACACCGAATCGTCGCCATTTGCATGGTCATGTCCACCGTCGCCCATGTCGTGGCCGCCATCCATGCCGCCATCGTGGTCTCCGGACCCGTCGCCCATGTCGTGGTCGCCATCCATGCCGCCATCGTGGTTCCCGGACCCGTCGCCCATATCGTGGCCGCCATCCATGCCGCCATCATGATCCCCGGACCCGTCGCCCATGTCGTGGTCGCTGCCGTCGGTCACAGGTTCTGGGGGCGCCTGGGTCAGGTGGTCGGCACCAAGAGTGCCGCGCGCGCCGTTGGTGTCGGGGCCAGACCATTCCATCGTCAGCGTCTGTGCGCCGAAATTCTCGAAATAGCGCACTTCGATCGCATGCGCGCCGGCGCCGAGTTCAAGTTCGACATGCTGCATGACATCGCCGTGGGGATTGTCGTTGTCGAGCACCTGAACGCCATCGATATAAAGCGCCGAGCCGTCATCGGATGTGAGATAGAAACTGTAGGTCCCCGCCTTTTCGACATTCAGTTTGGCGCTGTAGCGCGCTGCGAAATTGTCGGTTGGCCCACCTTTCCAGAATGGGTTGTCCGAGGCGCGCGCCATGTCGAGTGCGGCCACCGCGCCGGTTGCATCAGGCGTTGCGTCGAAGTCGACCTTCGAAAGGGAGTCGACGCTTGAATCAAGTCTGAAATAGCTTGCGAGGAGCCCCGCGCCGTTATCCGTTGCGTCGCCGTCATCGGCCGGAGGCGTATCCTTGGGCGGGGTGTTGTCACCCTTGTCACCCTTGTCGTGCTTCTTGTCGCGCTTGTGGGGTGTAGATTTCCCGGGTTGCTTGATGATGAAGGGCTGGCCGAAGAAGCTGAAGCTCGGGGTATCAAAGAACGAGGTGCCGCTGAAGACGCTTGGCTGGAAAATGTTGGTCACGGGGGCGAGCGAAGAGATGCTATTGCCCGACCCGCCAACGGGGCTCCAGAAACCATTCATGCCGAAAGAATTCGACTTGAAACTCGTACCGAAAAAATCTGTTCCGTTGTTTTCACCGAAAGGCATTTTCGATGCTCCTGTAATAAGGACGACGCTTGCGCCCCTCGATGACTGACCAACTTTCGTGTCCATTTCTGGGCGGGCCGTGGGTCAAAAAAAGATACAATCCCCAAGAATGTGTCCACTTTCGAACGGCTTAGGCCGCACGTCTTCAGGGAGACGCGGGTTGGCACAGCCGCATCCTTCCAGGGAACCCGAAACGCATTTCGGATCCGTGTGAAAACATCCAGTGATGGGACTCACCGCTACCTCGCGCCGGGCATTCTGCGTCCCGACATAATTTGTAACGATCTGTTACCCGAGCCCTGCCGAGGCAACAAATACCCGTGGAGAGCGTCAGCGAAACAAGCGCTTTTCTGCCCAGAATAGGCTGTATGTGGGGGTTTTCTGCCGATCCCTATCCATTGGATGAGGTTGCCAATCGGCACCTGATCATGCGGGTATTGGCGGTTTCAGAGATTGAAGTGAAAATCGTCCGAAGACAGGACTTCGTTGAGGATCGAACTGCCACGTTCAGGCGGTGGCGCAGGCTCGAGCTGTGGTGCCTGGGCGGTTCTGTGCGCGGGCGCCGCTGGGCGTGCGGGCCTGGCCCTGGGAAGGTCCTGGGTCGCGCAGTGATCCTCGACCGGCGGGCAGACGCCGGACGTGAGCAGGAAGAACAAACCTTGACGGGTTCCCATCAGGTGTTCGGGAACTCTGTTCTGTCGCATCGTCTGAGTCATCACATCGTCTCGACTGTCGAAGCCGGAGAGATTCCGGCGCTCGAAGCAGGAGAAACAGATAAAACTGGCGAAAAAAGGGCGCTCCGCCGGGCGCGGCAAAGTTCTGGTGCATTGGGTCTGGGTATCATCGGGCACTGCTCCCTGCCGATGCGGACGCGGACTCAGCGATGTGCCGTCAGCGCCTCGTGATAGATTTCTAGGATCCGATCGATCTTCTTCTGCCAGTCGAACCGGCTTTTTATCTTCTGTATGCCTGCCTCGCTCATATTGTGGCGTGTTTCGGGGTCGTTGGCCAAGGTTAAAATTGCCTGCGACAATCGATGGTGGAAATCCCGCCGAGGGGCGGGTGCCACCAGGATGCCGCAGGTCGGGTCTATGTAGTCCGCGGGACCACCCCAATCGGCGGCGATAACCGGGCGGCCCATGCTCATTGCCTCGAGCACCACGGCCCCGCCGCATTCCCGCAGGGAGTTGAGGATCAGTGCATCCGATGCGCGCAGCACTTCGGCACAATCGCGTTGCGGCCTGAAACCGTGGAAGGTGACATGCCCGGCAAGGCCGGCCTCGCCGATCCGTTTTTCGAGCCTGGCGCGTTCGGGGCCGTCGCCCAGGACATCGAGGGTGACATCGGCGCCGCGTTCACGCGCAAGGCGGATGGCTTCGATAGTGAAATCCAGGCCCTTGAGGGGGATGAGGCGACCCATGAAGACCAGCCGAAGGCGGCCCGGTGATGCGGGAGCGCGCGGCGTATCGTCTGTGGACCAGACCGAAAGATCAACGCCATTCTCGACCAGCAATTCAGCGCGGGTGCGATCGGGCACGGGCAGCCCATCGCGGGTGCGCTCATTGGCGACCAGCAGAACATCGGCGCGCCGCTTTCCGGGGATCGCAAGGTTGGCGAACATGCCGAGCGCGCGCGCCGCCGGGATAAGGAGCCGTGTCGCGCGGCTTTCGTAATCCTCGTAGCCCTCGGGATAGGACATGTTGCCATTCATCGGCCCGATGACCACGGGCACGCCGAAGCCGTGAATGCGCGAGGGCGCGCGCGGTGAGACGGGGATCGGTTGATGAATGATATCGACGCGTCCCTCGCCGACGAGCCGGCGGATCAGACGCGCCTGGTAATACTCGTTGATCTGGTTGAGCAGGTTGCCGATCAGCACCGGGCGCAGCGCGGCCGGGAGATACCTGCCGATATTCCAGGTTGCCCGGTGAAGGGCGGTATCATCGATGAAATACATGTCGTCGGTGAAATCGGGCAGCGCCTCGGTCAGCTCGTGGCGGTTGCGGCTATGGGCGATCAGTGTCGCCGGGATGCCGCGCTGCTTGAGAATCTCGAAATACTTGAGCGGCAGGAAGGCTTCGCCACCCATGCGAGCCGAGGCGTTCTGTGCAACGATCAGAACCTTGGGGCCGTAATCCGGCGTCGGTGAAACGGGGTTCTCGCAAGCTGGTTTTTGGTCCATAAAATTGGCACTGTCTTATGAATTTGAAAATGGTCGGTCCCATCGCGGCCGGATGTCATGACCTTACGAGAGGCAAGCGTTTTTCCAATGGCGTTTTTTAGTCCTTTTTCCGAACAGACCGCGTTTCCAGAATGACGGCAACGCTGAAGACGGTCGCAATCAAGGCCAGCAATTCTCTGGATTTCCTCAAACACGCCTTTCGCCTATATGAAAGCGGCGCACCGTTCACGGTAGAGCGCGCGGGGCTGGACCTGTCCCATTATCCCGGTCTCGATATCACCGAGCGGCTGGCGACATCCCCTGGCGGCGGCTGGGGGCAGCACGCTTTCACGCCGGGTATGTCGGATGCGCCTGCGCAGATCCTGTTCTCGTCGGGCACCGAGGGGCATCCGAAACCCATCGTGCTGAGTCAGCGCAACATTTCGGATGTCGTGATGCGGTTGAATGCGGCGATGGAGCCGGATGAGTCCATCCGAGAGTATATCGGTGTTCCGGTGACCTATTCATTCGGATTGGGGCGCGTGAGGGCCGTATCGGCGGCGGGCGGGCGCTTTTTCCTGCCCGAGCGTTTCGACCCTGTCGAAATCCGCGAGATGCTGGAGCGGGGTGAGATCAACGCCGTCTCGGCTGTGCCGACGCTCTGGCGGCTCGTGCTGAGCGCGCCGGATGCGATCGGCGACGCAGGCCAGGCGGTGAAATGGATCGAGATCGGCAGCCAATACATGTCAGGCGACGAGAAGCTGGCGCTGAAAGCCCTGTTTCCCAATGCGCGCATCGTGCAGCATTACGGCCTGACCGAGGCATCGCGCAGCACGTTCCTGGACGTATCAAGAAGCGATGAGGCGTTGCTTGAAAGCGTGGGAACGGCAAGTCCGCCAAGCGAGGTCCGGATCGGAAGTAAGGGCGAAATCTGTATCCGCGGCGATCACGTTGCGCTGGGCGTTCTGAACGATGCCGGGGGGATCGATGCGATCTCGGACAGTGACGGTTGGCTGCACACGAAGGACGAGGGCGCGATCCGTGACGGAGCACTCTACTATCTCGGGCGACTGGACGACCAGATGAATATCGCCGGTGTCAAGTTGAACGCCGAGAACCTGGAGCGCGCGATCATCGATCTGTGCGGCTGTGAGGGCCGGATCGCGGTCAGCTCGATATCCGACCCCTTGCGCGGCGACGCTGCCCTGATCGCTGTCGATGACAGCATCGCCGAAAGAGCGCCCCTGATCGAAAAGGCGGCTGAGCTGGCTTTGAAGGCATCCGGGGTCGATCAGAGCGGTTGCGTGCGGCTGTTTCCTGTGGAGGCGATTCCGGTGACGGGAACAGGCAAGATCCAGCGGCGCAAGCTGCGCGCGCTATACGAGGCGCGAGGCGAAGCCATATCCGCTGAGAGCACGAGCGAAGCGCCTGAGGGCCGGACATTGACCCAGTCGGAAGCGAGGGTTGCCGAAGCCTGGCGCAAGGTGGCTGGTGCGCGTGCGATTACGCGAGACGACACCTTCTATGATGTGGGCGGGGACTCGCTGAGCGCCGTTCAGATCGGACTTGTGATGGAGCGGCAGTTCGAGCGCGCCACCGTACGGGCCACGCTGGAAGGGCGGACGCTGAGCGAGGTCGCGGCAACCGAGGATGCCGCGGGCTCGGGTGATGCGACGGGTGCCCCCGGCACAGTCGCGCTGCCGGAAAGAACCACGGCGACTTGGTCGATCAACGTCACCCGCGCGATCATGGCCATTGCCGTAATGTTCGCGCATTGGGGGCCGGGGTTCTTTGAACGGCTGGGTATCGCGGAGGAGGTGACTTATTTCCTGGGCGGTTTCATGCGAATGGGCACCGAGGGTTTCGCCACGGTCTTTGGCGTGGGGCTTGGGTTCTTTTTCCTGCCCGCCTATGGCAGCGACCCGGCGTCGGTGCACAAGCGGTTGCGCATCTCGTTTCTGCTGGTGCTGTCAGGGCTCGGCCTGCTGGGGGCTGTGCATCTCTTGCTGCTGATGATCGAAGGACAGACGATCACCGGCCTCAGCGTCGCTCGCGCGTTCTACAACATCTTGGCATATTACGTACTGGCCTTCGCCACGGCAGGCATCTGGCTGCGCTATCTGAGCGGCGGACAGAGCGTGATTTTCCGGGCGCTGGTGGTCGTCGTGCTGGCTTTGCCGGTGACCTGGGCGATGCGGGCGATCCTGCCGGATCAACAGTTGAACAGCATCCTGGAATGGCCTCGGCTGATGGCAGTGGCGGGCTACAGCTACTTCCAGCTATCGGCACTGGTCTTCGGCGGGATCGCCATTGGCCACTGGTATTCGAAGCAGGATGACCTTCACGCGGCAAGCAGGGCGCTGGCGGTGGCCGGTGCCTGTGGCATGGCGTTGTCGATGATCGTGGGGCTGGACGTCCTGCCACCCAATCCCTTTGCCACGGGCAGCTCGCCGTTTTTCATCAGCCTGCTCGGCTATGTCTTCTATTTCTTCGCGACGGTGTTTCTGGTCGGGATTTTCGATCTGCTTCTCAGGCATTGGAGCGGACTGGGGAGCATCGCCCGTGCCGTCCTGCAGATCCTGATCGTTATCGGGGGTCTGGCGCTTCCGATCTACGCGTTTCATGGGATCGTCATCCCGATGAAGGATATATTGCTGCTCATCGGACTGCCCAGCGCCGCCGCCCTGGTCCTGCCTGTAGCCGCATTCTTTGCGGTGATGGTTTATCTTGGATGGAGGCTCAGGCGGATGTATTTTGGCTAGTGTGCCGAAGTCGCTTGAGCCGGCGCGTGTTCGCGTGCAGCCATGGCCGCGTCGTTCCCTGGATTATCGTGCTAGATGCCTCACAATATAAGGCTCAGTTTTCCACAGCGCAGATGCGGGAACAATCCTTCAGTCGGTGGGCGTCACCTTCATCGAAAGGATGCGGTCCTGTTTCTCGCGCTCAAGCGTATAAGTGACGGTGCGGCCATCTTGGATGCGGCCCTGCCCCGATAGCTCAAAAACACCGTCCTTGGTTTCGCGCAGCAATCCCGTGGTCGCGCCGGCATCGTCATAGCGGATCACGTCTTTCCAGGGCGCAGACCAGTGCAATAGCGGGTCATAGTCGGCCCGACGGGCCTTGGCGTCATAATCGACCGATTTCAGTCTCATGCCGCCATCATTGGGCGAGGGTTCATATATGCGCTTTTGGTGATTGGGAAAACTGATCGAGATGATCGCAGGCGCGCTTTCATGTGCACCGTTCCAGGCAAAGACACCGATATCCACACGGTCGGTTGTGCGCGGCTCGTCCGGATCCGCCTTGAACCTGTCATGCCAGTCTATGCTGATCTCTGCGCGTGCGGCGCCAGGCGCCTCGGGCGTGATGCGAACGCGCGAAGGGTCGCCCTGAAGCAGAACCCAGGTGAACTCCAGGTCGCGGCCGTTGGGGTCCTCGGTATCGGCGGCCGAGACCACCATGTGCCTCGAGTATTCCGGCCCGCGCCAGATGCGCGCAATCGACGACGGTGTATTGAACAGTTGTTCCGGCATTCCCGCAAGCCCTGCCCTGACGCGGAAATCCTCTTCCTCGACCCTCAGCCGAACCATGGGGGGAATTTCATCGGGTTTAAGGGACGCCGCCAGAGCGACCATACGCTCGGGGGCAAGCCGACCCTTGGCAAACACCGCGCGGTGCGCCGGCCCGGCCTTGTAGGCGTCGCGCGAGTAGATACCGGGTTGGGAGCGGCGCATCACCATCTGAAGGGTGGGCACGATCAGAGATTCCTCTCGCAGCCGATCGCGCGTTTCGGGCGTCAGCGCGGCGACACTCATCAGGAACGCCCTCATGAAGGGCTTGTCGGAATGCGAAGACCCCTCCGAGATGACCGTATAAGGCCAGTTTACCGGGAATCGGTCATGCCCGTCGTAATCCCGGTGTTCAGGGTAGATATAGAGCTGATTGCTGACATAGCTGAGAAACGCGCGCTTGCTGTAGCGTGGAACCGTCATGGCAAGACGTCCCTGGCTTCGCGGGATGTCGCCGCGCGTGATCGCGGTCGAAGAATTACCGATCACGATGGCAGGCAGCACGACCTGACCGGCGACACCGTAATCCATGTCTTGCTTGCGCAGCTCCGGGCCGAACTCAAGCCTGATCAGCCGCGGAAACATGCCGGGCGGCACCAGGGAGTGACCGCGATCACGATTGTCGTAGAGCACGCCGTCGAAACCGGCGGCCTTGCCCGCATTGTCCAGCCGACGCAGCAGCGCGGCCTCGGGCGAATTGTCCGATGCTTCGATGATGGGCAGCCCGCTTTCCGGCTCGGGCATATCAAGGCCCGTCGCAACCCATCCGATACCCCCCAACTGGAACAGGTCTCCGGCCTCGAGCAGGACGGACTCCGCCCACGCGGGCAGGGGCAGGGTCGACGCCATTCCGGCAATCAGCGTCGCGCAAAGACAAAGGGCTTTTTGCAAATGCAGCATGGCGCAAGTCTTGCCCATGGCGCCCGGCGCTGCCAAGCCTTTTCTTTTACTCAGGCTACCATCTCTTGGCGATCACGCGCGCCGGGATGCCCACGGCGATAGCCGCCTCGGGAACGTCTTGAACCACGACAGCATTGGCGCCGATGATCGCGTGGTCCCCGATCTTGACCGAGCCAAGAACCCGCGCACCCGCACCCAGCTCAACGCCGCCACCAATCTCCGGCACCCCGGAACGGGTCGACGAGGTGCCAAGCGTGACCTGTTGGAAGATGATGCAATTCGGTCCGATTCGCGCGCGCGGATGAACAACAACGCCATTCGGATGGGGCAGCTTCAGCCCCCCCCCGATATCGCAATTGAGCGGGATCTCGGCCTGGGTGACAAGTGACCAGAACCGGTGCTGAAGAGCCCGCCATTTACGCAGCCATTTTGCGGCGAATCCCGATCTCGATCTGGCGGCCTGATAGCGCCGCTGGCACTGAAGGAGTCTGCGCGAAGGATCCCAGAGCGCCCGAGGGCGTTCTCGCGTCCAGTCGGGCGTGTCGGCGCTAACTGCCGGTGTTTCGCTCTGCATGTCGTTCATGAGTGGGCCTGCGGCGGTTCCGGATCAGATCAAGCTTTTCACAGTATTCATTTGGGTCCAAGCTGCTAGTGTATTCTGCTCGCGTTCACGTTAAGGGCTGGGAGATGATGACCAAGCCTATTGTTGCCGCAAATCTCCTGCGGAGGGAAAATGTTTCACCCCGCCTCGCTATTACATGAAGGGGTCAAGGAATCGCCCAATCCCCGCCATGCCTTGCCGGTAGTGCTCAGGGCAATTGTGGGACGCTGTTATGACTGATGTATTCAAGAAAATAATGACTCTTCTCAGCCGCCGCGAACGGCGGCGGTTCTACGTTCTTGTCGGGATCATGATCTTTGTCGCCTTTGCCGAGGTGTTCGGGATTTCTGCATTCCTGATCCTGCTGCGGGTGCTGGCCGAACCAGAGAGAATCTTTGAAAATCCCTATCTTACATGGGGTTATAACGCTGTCGGTATCGAAGATCCCTTCACTTTCCAGGTCGTGATGGCCGTCGCGGTTTTTCTGGTGATGGCTCTCAGCCTTGTGATCAAGGCGGGTGGCAACTACGCGATCATCCGCTTTTCCACGATGCGCGGCTACACGATCTCCAGTCGCCTGCTCCAAGCCTATCTGCACCAGCCCTACGCCTGGTTCCTGCAACGCAATAGTGCCGATGTTGCGAAAAGTGTCTTGGGTGAAGTGCAGAACGTGGTCAACAAGATCATCACGCCCGGAGGACAGCTGCTGGCGAATGGAATCCTGACCATCACCATCATCGGCTTCCTGATCGCGGTCGATCCGGTTATCGCCGTGATGGCGGCCTTGCTGCTGGGTGGCGCCTATACAGGGATATATTTCTGGCTGAGAGCCAAATTGCTGGTGATAGGCGAAGGCCTGCTCAAAGCCAATACCGAACGGTTTCGTCTGACCAACGAGGCAACGGGTGGCTTCAAGGAGGTCAAGCTGATGTCGCTCGAGAACCGCTATGTCGAGCGGTTCCGCGAACCGGCGCAGGCACTGGCCAGGAACGCCGCGCTTTCGCAGGTGATGAACCAGATTCCAAGATTCGCGCTGGAGGGCCTGACATTCGCGGTTCTGTTCGGCATCATCCTTGTGATGTTGTTGCGCAGCGAGGGCAATCTTTCCACTGCTATCCCGGTGCTTGGGGTCTTCGGTATCTCGGCAATGCGGCTTTTGCCCGCCATGCAGCAGGTCTATGGCGCCTTTGCCAACATCCGTTCTGCAAAACCGGTGCTCGACAATATCTACCGCGATTATACCGATGCGATTGCACACGGGACCAACCCCCCGCGCGGCCCAGGCGATGACGCCGACCTCTCGCTCGACCGCGATCTGGTCCTGAAAGGAATCGGATTTTCCTATGCAAGCGGTGACAGGCCGGCGGTTCACAACGTGGATATGGAGATCCCCGCATTGAGCACGATCGGTATCGTCGGCGGAACCGGGGCGGGAAAGACCACTTTGGTTGATCTGATTCTCGGACTACTGATGCCGGATACCGGCCAGATCATTGTTGATGGCGAGCCCTTGACCGCTGATAACATGCACCGTTGGCGTCGCTCGATCGGATACGTGCCGCAGACGATCTACCTGACCGATTCCTCGGTCGCTCAGAATATCGCCTTCGGTGTCCCCGAAGAGGCGATAGACCCCGAGGCCATGGAACGCGCCGCACGCGCTGCTGCGCTGCATGACTTCGTGATGGAAGAGATGCCGCAGCAGTATGACACGATCGTGGGCGAACGCGGCGTGCGCCTGTCTGGCGGCCAGCGCCAGCGCATCGGCATCGCGCGGGCCCTCTATCACGATCCGTCGCTTCTGATCTTCGACGAGGCGACATCGGCGCTGGACAATCTGACCGAGCGCGCGGTGATGGATGCGGTGCAACGCATCCGCAATACCAAGACCGTCATCATGATCGCCCACCGGCTGAGCACGATCCGCAAATGCGACCGGATCTTCCTCCTGGAACACGGCACGGTTCAGGCCTCGGGCAGCTACGAAGACCTGGTTGACGAGAACGAGACATTCCGGAAGATGGCCGCGGTCTGAACTTTGGGCGATCAGCCCTTGTCGAGCGGATCCCGATAGAGTCCCAGCTTCTGCTTGAGAACGTCAAACAGGAATGGCGGATCCTGAAGCAGGTAGCGCCGCCAGCGTTGCCGGGGCTCCTTGATCAAGCGATAGAACCATTCAAGGCCCATGCCCGTGACCCAGGGAGCGGGCCGCTGCAGTGTCCCCGCCTCGTAATCGATCGTTCCGCCAAGCGGCAGAAACAGTTCCACATCGGGCAGCCGGTCGCGGTACCTGAAAATGAATTTCTCTTGACGCCCACCGCCGAGCCCTACCAGAAGCGCCTTGGCACCGGAGCTGTTCACAAGGTCCAGCATATGGTCGATTTCGTCGGGCCGGTCCTCGAAATCAAAGGACGGTGCGTATGTGCCGCAAATGAAGTCCCGCCCAACCTTGGCATTGATCCGCTCTGCCGCAATCTCGGCAATCCCGGGCTTGCCGCCCAGCATGAACACGGTCATCTCGGGATTTTCCCTGTGATGCTCATAGAAGCGCGGAAAGAAATCCGACCCTGAAACGCGTTCGCTTACCGGCGTGCCAAGGAACTTCAAGGCGAAATACATGATCTGGCTGTCGCAGGTCACCAGATCGAACCGTCTCAGCAAATCGTAAAATTCGCGATCTTTCCGGAGCTTGATCATCATGTCGACATGCAGTGTCAGCATCACGCCGCGATCGAAATGCTCCACCACTTGGTCCATCGTGACATCGTGAACGAAGGCATTCAGCAACCGCACCTCTCGGAGCGGCGCCCGAACGGACGGGTTCTGCTCAGCCTCATGGGCCGGTTGCGCATGCATCGCTTCATCATCCATGACAGAAATTCTAGCACCTATCGGGTATCTGTGTTCTGTTTCGGTTCAGGCCGGTTTGAAGGGCTGGACCGGGAACATCACTCTTCTCGGTTTTTATGTCTGAATTTTGGCACGAAATAATCGTTTCGGAGAAACCCCATCATTGTCAGGTTCGCGGCGATGTCGCGCATCAGATTACCTCCATCGCCAGTTCGAGGGATTGCAGGTCGATTTCAAAAGACTGCAACGAATACTTCAGGAACGGTTTTGTCAGATCGTAGGCTGGTCCGACATGCTCGGGTTTTATCTTGCCACGCACCCCAATCCATTTGCAGCCGACCTGATGACACATGACACGATAGACGTCCGTCATGTGCCCGCATGGGAAAAGCTCGACCAAGCTCTCCAGCCGCGAGGCGCGCGAGCGAAACAAGAGCGGCGCAAGGGCTGCGCCGTGGATCGAAACGATCTGCTGGGCCTGTTCGAACAGCTTGAACTGGTCGGTGACGGACAATTCCTCTGGATAGACCTTGGTGAATCCGCGTTGAGCCAGGAAGGCTTCGACTTCGGCCTCATTCTCGAGGTGGCGCGTCTTGCGCCGCGAGATGAAGACCCTGTCGGGCAAAGCGCCGTGCGCCCCGTTGCGGATGCCCGCCATTTCCAGTGCCGCCCCAACGAATGGCAGGCGCACCCATTCACTGCGCATGGCCCGGATTCCTGTCCAAGGCGAGACGTCAAAGTCGATGGCAGCGCCCTGCACCGCCGTATCCGTACAAAGCGTTTCAATCCCGAACAATTCCGCGGCACGGCGGATGTGGCCGGGCGTGTTTCCGGGCAGGACCACAAGAATCTCCGAAGGGTCGAACCCGCCTTGCTGCGCGATGACGAACAGGATCGGCAGGTGATTGTTCAGGAAATGCGCCCAGTTCTGGGGAACGTTGCGACGAAAATCGATGAAGGTCTTCTCTGTGCGCCGTTGCTTTACCGTGGCGGGACCAAACGAGAGAAAGCGGCGCTTCGCGCGATTGGGCGGCTGCGCCACCAACGCCTTCTTTTCGAAAGAGACCGATCCGCCGCCCACGCGCTTTGCCGGAAGCGTGATGCGCTCGCAATCCGGCACGAAGCGATCGACAAGATGCGAACGCGCCGTGATCAGGCGATCCTCGGGGCAATCGTAAGGGTCGACCGTGACCTTCCCGGAAATCTGCTTCACGCTGGGTTCATCCTTCCCTCGGACGCCGCACATGCGCCGGGTATCGCGGTGCTTCGCGCTCTGGCTTCATGGCGGGAACCTCTTGTGGCGCCGCGCTGCTGCGACGCGGTTCGGTACCGGCGCGCGCAGCCTGCGGGTTTAGCGCTTTCGCTCCTGCGACAGCGGTCTGATAGCGCCCCATCAGCGCGCCAGCCAAAAGCCAGACCACTGGTGAGGTTGTGGCATTCGGAATAAGATCGATCAGCGCAGCCGCGAGAACAACCGTCAATCCCACTGTCGCCGGAGATAGGTTCAGACGGCTCTTGTTGAACGCCAGAAGAACTGGCGCCGCCGCAAGCAAGCCGAACTGCGCGATATAGCCCAGCCAACCGTAAACGCCGATCACGATCACCCAATAACCATCCGTCGCGGCGGCATCTCGTCCCGAGTCATTGCTGACGCGGTTTCTGCCCCAACTTCCCCAGCCCGCAAGTGGCTTCTGGTTCGCCCGCTCAAGCAGCAGATCCTCGGCATTGAATCTGTACTGCAGGGTGCTCGCCCTGTCGGTGTCTATTTTCGAGAAAAATGAATGAATTCGGTCGGTCGGGACAAGATCGGCACCACGCAGGATCGGATAGGTCATCACCGTAGCCGCGATCAGGGCGGCGCTCATAAGCTGCATGCGCGCCCCGAAGAACAGCAACATGGGCAAAAGCAGAAACGCGATGGCGATGGCGCCGACGGATTTACACAAAATCAGCACCCCCAAGAGCCAGAGCGAGGCCAAGAGCCATTTCCCCGCAGACCCGTGCCTGAGTTGATCACGCCAAAGTGCAGCCGAGGCCAGCACGCCAAGCGTGAACAGGATGGCCACCCAGATCCCGTGGTTCAGGAAAAGGATCGGTCGATACCCACCATAGCGGACATGCTGCGACCAGCTATGGCCGAAGAACCCGTAGATCTCGCGGTTCAGCCGCGGACTCATGCGCACTTCCCACAGTGCCAGCAGGGAATACGCCAGGCAGGCAAGCGCCAGAACCTTCAGCAGGGTCACATGGCTTTCCGGGCTTGCCAGGAAGCGGCGCGCCAGAAAGAACGGTAACAAGGACACAAGCAGATCAAGGTTCATCGAGAAGCTGTCATAAATGCGCATCCCCGATATGAAGCGGAACCCCTCCGAAACCGGTTCGCGGTTTGTGATTGCCGTAATGAATGGCGATCCGAACAGCAAAAGCAGCAACACCCAAAACAGAACACGCCCGCGTTGCACGGTGAAGTCGTCTATCGAGAATGTCCTTTGCACGTCACGTCGCTGAGCAGGCGCGCGCGCCACAGCTGGACCTGCGGCATGCGCCTTGTGCATCTGTAGCATCGTATAGCACATGATCGCCGCGAACAGGCTTGGCACCAGCTGCTTCCCCCATGCCGGCAGCACCGGCAGGTCAAATGCGGTGATCTCGGGCAGCAGCATGTAACCTGCGATGATCGACCAGGCGAGCGCCTCGTTCACGGGACGCTTCGTGAACAGGATGAAGACGACAACGGGCCAGAGAAACAGGGCAAGATAGGCGAAATTCGATGGCATATGTGTCTATTCGTTTCTCGTCGCGGAACTGCGGTCGGCCTGAAATTGGCTTCTGTTCCATTCATACGAGGTTTCGGCCGCGCGCGAAACATCCGGATTGGTGATATGCCAGGTTGGCATACGTTTCCGGCCAACAATTCGGATTTGCCCTGCCCGATTGTTTCTCGAAATGTTGCAGGCCTTTACGAAACCGGTGCCGCCTACCTATAGTCCCGGATGAACCGGCATTTTTTGCGCGCATGAATTTCTGAACCGGACCCTGACGTGACGGAGACTGGCATTTCCTCTTCGCCATCACACAAGCTCGTTGTCTCGATCATCAATTATCGGACGGCAGAGATGACCATTTGCTGCGTCCGCTCGGTGCTGGATGATATCGGCGGTATCGATGCGCATGTGGTCGTCGTCGACAACCTGTCGGGCGACGGATCGGCCGAGGAGATCGCCGCCTGGATCGCCAGCCTGCCAGCCGATACACCGGTCAGCCTGATCCGATCCGATACGAACTCCGGCTTCTCGGGCGGGCACAATCAGGGTATCGGAGCGCGCGAGGCGGAATTCTACCTTGTGCTCAATTCCGATACGGTCGTGCGGCCCGGCTTTCTTGAGACGATCCTGAACACCGCCGATGCCAACCCTGATGCGGGGTTCCTGGCGCCTTGTATCGAATATGACGATGGCGAGCAGCAGGTCAGTTGCTTTCGCTTCCCCTCACCCGCAAGCGAGCTGATACGCGGTGCGCGAAGTGGCCCCGTCAGCCGGGTTCTCGCATCGCGCGAAGTGTCGCTCACCATGCCGCCCCGAAGCGACCAGATCGACTGGGCCAGCTTCGCCTGCATCCTGCTGCGCGACAGGATGATCCGACAGGTCGGTCCGATGGACGAAGGTTATTTTCTCTATTTCGAGGACGTCGAGTATTGCTGGCGTGCGCGGCGCGCTGACTGGCGGATCGCCTATGTGCCGGAGGCACGCGTCGTCCATTTCCGGGGTGGCAGCGGTCCGCTCAAGGCCCTTGCAAGCGGTCGCAAACGTCTGCCTGCCTATTACTACGCCTCTCGCACCCGCCTGTTTCGCCAGCTTTACGGGCCGCTTGGCCCTTTGCGGGCGAATGCCGCATGGCTTCTGGGGCGCTTGATCGCACGGCTGAGGGTTCTTGCTGGCAAGGAGGTTCCACCCAGCAACGCGGGCGAAGCGCGCGATATCTGGACCAACATCCTGTCGCCCCTCGGCGACCGGCATGCGCGGGAGAGCTGAGCCATGGCCGGACCCGATTTCATCATCATCGGCGCAATGAAATGTGGCACCAGCACTCTCGCCGCGCAGCTTGGCCTGCAACCCGGCATCTTCATGACCGATCCGAAGGAGCCGAATTTCTTTTCCGACGACGCGGTCTTTGCGCGCGGTCAGGGTTGGTATGAGGCGCTCTTCGCTGATGCCGCAGATGGGGACATCAAGGGCGAGGCCAGCACGCATTATGCCAAGCTGCCGACCCATCCCCACACGCTGGCGCGGATGTCTGAGATGCTGGAGTCGCCAAAGCTGATCTACCTGATCCGCGACCCGGTCGCACGGGCGGTCTCGCATTACATTCACGAATGGTCGATGGGCGTGATGTCGGGAGATATCGACAAGGCCTTCGCACAGCACGATGCGCTGATTGACTATAGCTGCTACGCGATGCAGATCGCGCCCTATGTGAAACAATTCGGCAAGGCCAACCTGCTGATCCTCAGCCTCGAGAAGATGAAGCAGGCTCCGCAGGCTACGCTGGAACAGGTTTGTGAATTTCTGGGATATGGCGGCACTGCCCAATGGCGCGAGGAAAGCGCGCAGGTCAACGCCTCGGCCGAACGCATCAGGCGCTTTCCCATGCATAAGCTGATCTTCGACAACCCCGTAGCCACCCGGTTGCGCCGCGCGCTGATCCCCCAGGCCCTGCGCGACCGGATCAAGGCGGCACGCCAGATGCATGAACGGCCCGAACTTTCCGCCGCATTACGCGCCGGTCTGGAGCAGCGTTTTGCTCAGGATTACGTTGAGCTGCGCAAGATATTTCCAGAACGCGACGACCTGTGCGCCAGCTATCCTTTCGTGACCGATGTCCGCTGATCCGCATATCGGCGCGGTCGTCATCGGCCGCAATGAAGGCGCGCGATTGATCCGTTGCCTCGACTCGGTGCTCGGGCGTGTAGCGCATGTGGTCTACGTCGATTCAGGATCAAGCGACGGCAGCGTCGATGCGGCCCGCGCGCGCGGCGTCACGGTGATTGAACTGGATCTCGATACGCCCTTTACCGCGGCGCGCGCCCGCAATGCCGGGCTGGAGGCGCTGCTGGCGCTGACGCATGTGGATCATGTGCAGTTCATCGACGGTGATTGTGAGCTTCGTGAAGGCTGGATCGAGACGGCACATGCCTTCCTGATAAGCGCCGATGATGTGGCAGTTGCGTTCGGGCGCAGGCGCGAACGCTTCCCGGAGGCGTCCGTCTATAACCGCCTCTGCGATTGGGAATGGGACACGCCGATCGGCGAATCCGGTGCCTGCGGAGGGGATGCACTGATGCGTGTGAGCGCCCTGCAGGAGGTAGATGGATTCAATCCGGGGCTGATCGCCGGGGAAGAACCCGATCTCTGCGTACGGCTGCGCGGGCGTGGCTGGCGGATCTGGCGGCTGGATCATGAAATGACGCTGCACGATGCGGCGATGTCACGTTTCGGCCAATGGTGGAAACGCACGCGCCGCGCCGGACATGCCTTTGCCGAAGGCGCGGCAATGCATGGCGCCGGGCCTACAGGACATTGGAGGCGGGAAACGCGCAAGGCGCTGGCTTGGGGCGCGGTTCTGCCAGCGGCGATCCTCATCGCAGCAATTGCGCTTGGCCCTGTCGCGCTTCTGGCGGTGCTGATCTATCCCGCACAGATCCTGCGCCTGGCCATCCGCGAGGGCCTTGACCGAACCGCCTGGGAGCGTGCCCTTTTTCTGGTTCTCGGGAAATTCCCCGAGGCGCTCGGCGCCCTTTCATACTGGCGCGGCCGCCTTCTGGGCCGCCGACGCGGGTTGATCGAGTATAAGTGAAAACGAATCCCGAAGAACGACGCTTGAGTCGGATCAATAGATTGGAGTCAAAGGTTGCATTTCATCAACTCAGCCGATCTTGTCAGTCAAGATTGGACCTTTCTTCAGCCTTTTTGCCTAGACCGCTCGATCAGTTGGGAATTCCATGTAGGTCGCCCACGGACAAGCATGGAGCGGATCGTCAGGAAGCCCAATCTAGCGCGATGGCGCGCAGCCTACCAATCAGCAAGATGTGCGGCGCGGGAAGAGCGCTCGGTTCTGGTCTCACACCTCCCGCGCATGAGTGCGGCAACCAACCTCTTTCGCAAGCGGTTCTGCCCGCAGGTTCCGCAGATCGCGTTTGCCTTCAACTTCACTGATATGCCGGTCAAGATGGATTTCAGGCGGCTGCGGTCCATGCTGGCAGGAATCGACGAGTTTATAGTCTTCTCGCAATATGAACGCAGTCTCTATTCTGAATATTTCGGATTCCAACCTGAGCGCTTTCGTTTTCTTCACTGGGCGATGGAAGCACCACAGCCTGGTCCGGAAAATCCTGTGAGCGGTCCAGACTCCTACCTGTGTTCCATCGGTGGAGAGGGGCGTGACTACAGGTTGCTTGCTGAGGCGATGCGTGCGCTTCCCGACGTTGCAATGGTCGTCGTCGCAAGGCCGCATAGTATCCGGGGCATCAATTTCCCTCAGAACGTCAAAGTTTTCACCAATCTGCCTGCACGACAAACCTGGCGCATCGTTCAGGACAGCGCGGGCGTGGTGATTCCGCTGCGGAGTGACAAGACCACCTGCGGGCATATCACTATTGTCGGGTCGATGTTGCTTGGTCGCGCAATGGTCATCACGGATTCACTTGGTGTAAGCGACTATGTCGAAGATGGGGTGAACGCTCATCTGGTTCCTGCAGGTGACACAGCGGCGATGATCGCTGCTGTGCAAGGCTTGTCGCATAATAGCGCAGCGATGCGCGATCTCGGAGCGCGCGCTTCGGCGCGCGCGAGAGAGAAACACGCGCTGTCGGGCTGGGTTTCATATTTCACCGAAAAGAGTGCCGAATACGAAGCACGCCTGCCTTAGCCTAGCGCAGCCATCTGCGGCGTTGCCGAGCGAGCAGCACCCTTGCCATTGGCGCCGCCAGGATTGCGCGTAGGGCAGCGTATCTGTCATGCGACGTGCCGTCCAAGGCTGGTCTGTCGTATCCAAAGCGCCTGTAATCCTCGGCGTAGAACTCATGCACTAGGTCCAAGTCCTGACGGAACAGGCGCGGCCTGGGCTTTGGTTGCTTCAGAAGATGCCGAATTTCGGCTTCGGAGTCCGTTGTTCCAAATAGTTCGTCGATGCGTTGGAGCACTGGCTGAAATCCGTTTTCGAAATAAAAGACCTCCGCCGCTTCGGGAACAAGATCACTTTGCGGTCGAATATGATTGTCATAGACGCGCGGGTCACGCCTTGCCGCTGAAAAGACCAGCCTGAGCCAGGTCGAAAACCCAAGGCTGCTCGCTTTCGATATGCCGGACTGGAACCGATATTCGCTGACGATGCGTTCCACCGGGTCTCTTACGATCGCAAAACAATAGTGGATATCGGGGGGCAGCAATAAGTTCAGTTCGCGTGCTGTCAAATGTTGCACTGGCTGTATCACGTCGCGCTGAAAGGCCGTGTCGCGCGTCCCGGCGTCTTCCAGAAGGCTAATCCCGCCGAACCGCTTTATCAGGTAATCCTCGATGCTTGTGCCGCCGGTTTTTGGAACATGCGCGAAGAAAATGTGACCCATTGGGGAAGTGACGAGTGGCATGGAATGACTTTCATTATCTTGTTTGATCGTAAGCAGCTCTCGTGTGTGCCTCCAGCTCCTCCTATCGCCCGCGCGCCCAATCGCTGCGGGATTTGCGCAGGCGGACGGCGAGATGAACCGATGCATAGACCATGAAGGCCAGGGGCATTCTTGCCAATAGTCCAAGAATATCGGCGCGGCCCAATGGTGCCTTGCCCTCGCGGGCGGGCAGGTCGGGATAAAGGCGGTGAATCTCTTTGACCCCATCATCCTGCCGGCGTCGCACGCGCACAAGCCTGCGAAACCCTTCCACCATCGGCCAGTGATAGCACGCCGGGACCTCGACGCGCTCATCGGGCGTGAACTGGAGCCGCACGAAGGTATCGTCCGATATGATTTCCGGAAATGCGCCCCAACGTCTGCGGCCGCTATGGTTCACCGCGAAAAGCCCCGCCCCCACGGCGCCGCCCTGGACAAAGGGCAATGCCTGCCAAAGCCGCGCATACTGGCGCGTGACCCATGTCCGCGCCGGTGCGACCCGCAGCGTCCCCGTGGCATAGCGCGGTGCATCCCCTGCCAGCGCGGCACGCAACTGACCCAGCATTTGAGGGTCAAGCCGGATATCGGCGTCGAGGAACACCAACACCTCACCCGTGGCCGCACTGTCACCCGCGTTGAGCGCCTTCACCTTGCCGGGTGCGGGCACGTCGAGGATCTGCAGGCTCCAGCCGCGCGCCTCGATGGCCGGGGCAAAGGATGCGGCAACGCCCACCGTATCATCGGTGCAGGCATTCGCGGCCAGGATTACCTCAATCCGCCCTGCCGCCTCGTCCTGATCGAGAAGAGATTGCAGGCATGCCCCGATATAGTCTTCCTCGTTGCGCGCAGCGATAACGACAGAAAGCTGCGGTGCCCGCGCCTCTGTCCCCTCCGTTGTCGTCGTCCGCGCTGTCATCTGGCTTCTGGTCCTCATCCGGGCGCAACGCCGGTGCTGCATACCGTTACCTGTTTGGATGCCGCCTTGTCGATAACTTCGGCCCCCGGCCGTGCGCCGGCCTGCCGCCACTTCTGAAATGTTGGACGCATCCGCAAGGCTGGTTTACACAGACGGTCATATTTCAGGACGATAGACCCGAAGGTTACACATTGTTTTTCGACGGCGTGAATTTCCCCATTGCGGCCACAGTCCTTACAAGGCCCCTGTGCAGAACAACCGCATGATCAGGATCGGCATCATCGGCACCGGCTTCGTGGCGGATCTCTACATGCGCTCTCTGGCCACGCTCGAGGGAATAGACCTGATCGGCGCGCATGACTTGCGCAGCGACAGGCTTTCGGCCTTCTGCGCCTATTGGAAGGTGGCCGCCTTCACGGGTCGCAACGACCTGCTGGATGCGCTCGGCCCCGGCGGGATCGTTCTCAACCTCACGAACCCTTCCGCGCATTTCGAAATCAGCACGTTGGCGCTTGAATCAGGCTGTCACGTCTATTCCGAAAAGCCACTGGCCATGAGGCTCGAGGATGCGCAGACGCTCCATGCGCTGGCAGCGCGGAAGGGGCTAATGCTGGCCTCGGCGCCATGCAGTTTCCTTGGCGAAGCGGCGCAGACGGTCGCGGCGGCGGTTCGGGCCAAGGTGGCGGGCAAGGTTCGCCTGATATATGCGGAGCTCGACGACGATTTCATCCCGCAGGCGCCCTATACCAAATGGCTGAGCGAGAGCGGCGCGCCCTGGCCTGCCGGAGACGAGTTCAATGTCGGCTGCACGCTGGAACACGCAGGGTATTACCTGACCTGGCTTATCGCGATCTTCGGGTCGGTGCGGACGGTAGTGGCGGCCTCGGCCTCGCTGGTGGCGGATCAATTGCCGGTGGACGATCCCGCGCCCGATCTCTCGGTGGCGACGCTGTTTTTCGATTGCGGGGTCGTTGCGCGGCTGACCTGCTCGATCATCGCACCGCATGGGCACGGGCTGCGCATCATCGGCGACAAGGGCGTGATCGAATTGGACGAGGCCTGGAACAACGCTGCCAAAGTCCGGTTCCGCCGCCGCTTCACACTGCGCCGACGGCTTGTGAATGCCCCGGTCGCGCGACGTCTGCGGTTGTCTGGTGAAACCCATCCCAAGGTGGGCCGCTGGGGCGCGGCGTCGATGAACTTCATGCTGGGTATCTCTGAAATGGCCGATGCCCTGGCTGCCGGACGGCCCTCACGCATCTCCGCCGACTTGGCCTTGCACCTGACCGAAGTGACGCTTGCCATCCAGAACGCAGGCGAAACAACGGGCGCGCAGACCATGCAGACACGTTGTGATCCTGTTGCGCCAATGCCCTGGGCGCAGAACTTGAAGGGGGCCTGAGATGACACAACCGATCAGATTGGGCATTGCTGGGACCGGGCGCATGGCGGCACGGATGCTCCGGGCGCTTAAGCATGATCCCGACGTCACCGTGACGGCCATCGCCTCGGGCGATGGAGCGCGCGCGCGCTGGTTTGCCGATCAGTGCGGTGTCGCCGAAGCGACGGGCAATCTTACCGACATGGTGCAGAACGAGCAGGTCGATGCGGTCTATGTCGCCGGACGCACCCGCGACCATGCCGCTGCTGCGCTACAATCGGTAAAGGCCCGAAAGCCGGTGCTCGTCGAGAAACCGCTTGCCCTGACCGCCGACCAAGCGCGCACGCTTGCCGAGGCGGCACGCGAAAGCGATTGCCTCGTGATGGAAAACCTCTGGTGCCTCGCGCTGCCCGCCTACCTCGCGTTGCGCGATCAGTTGGCGGGAGGTGCCTATGGCAGCCCTGTTCACCTGCATTTCGATTTCGGCTACCCTGTGCAGCCCGAAAACCACGCTTCGTTGTTCGACCCCGATGACGGCGGTGTGATCCTTGACCGCGCGGTCTATGGCGTGGCGCTGGCGCTGAATCTGCTCGGGCCGGTGACAGATGTGGACTGCAACGCGCAAAGAAATGACCGGGGTGTCGACGTGATGGCCGACCTTCGCCTGCACCATCAATCCGGTGCGGTCTCGCATGTCGCTGTCGCGCTCAATGCCCTGATGTCGAATACCGCCTCGCTGGCCTGCACCCATGGCCATCTGGGTCTTGGCGCGCCTGTGGTCGGTGCCGAAGTCCTGACCGCATCGCAGATGCTCCCCGCAGCGGAGACAGAGGCCCGGCCCGGCGCGCAGGTCGGACTGACGGACCGGATCCGTGCATGGCCCCGCGCCAGGAAAATCAAGCGCAAGCGCGATATGTCTGCGGGCCGGTTTCTTGGCTACGGGGCAGATCCCTATCTGCCTGTTCTGACGCATTTCGTCGAGCTGATCCGGGGCGGGCAGCGCGAAAGCGGTCTCATCCCGCTCGATCTGTCGGTCAGCACGCTCGAGATCCTGCAACAGGCCCGCGGCCGGACCGTGGAGGGGTAGAGACATGCGGATCGGATACCTGATGAACGCCTACCCAATGACCAGCACGACCTTCATCCGGCGCGAGATTCACGCGCTTGAAGCCACCGGGGTCAGCATCGCGCGATATGCGATCCGGCCCTGGTCTGAGCCACTGGTCGACGATCAGGACAAGGCCGAGCAGCACAAGACATTCTATCTCCTGGTCGGTCGCCTGCCCGCCTTGCTGGCGGATTTCGCCGCCGAGACCCTGGCCAATCCCAAGGGGCTCTGGCGCGCGCTTCAAGGCTGGTGGCAACTCTGGCGCAATGCGGGGGGCGGGTTCGTGCCGCATGTCGCCTACCTGCTCGAGGCCGTTTCCCTCAAACGGCGTGCGATACGGGACGGGATCACCCATCTGCACACGCATTTCTCAACCAATTCCGCCGCCGTCGCCATGCTGTGCCACCGGCTTGGTGGACCCGGATACAGCTTCACCGCTCACGGCCCGGACGAGTTCGTCGATTGGGGCCGCTCCTCGCTGGCACTCAAGGTCAGTGAGGCACGCTTTGTTGTCGCGATATCGGAATTTTGCCGGGTGCAGCTGGCCCGCGCCGCGGGCATGGCGCACTGGGACAAGATCGAGATCGTCCGCTGCGGCATCGACCCGTCAGAATTCGCGCCCAGTAACGCGCCCTTCGATGCAGAGGCCCCCTTCGTCACGGTCGGGCGGCTATGCCCGCAAAAGGCCCAGACGCTGATCGTCGAGGCAGCTGCGCAGGTGGTCGTGCGCCACCCCGATCTCCGCATCGTCCTGATTGGCGATGGCGAGACGCGCGGCGCAATCGAAGCCGCCATTGCCAGGCACGGTCTTCAGGATAATATCACGCTGCTCGGCTGGCGCGACAATGCCGAGGTGCGCCGCCAACTCGAAGCCGCCCGCGCGCTTCTGCTCCCCAGCTTCGCAGAAGGGCTGCCCGTGGTCATCATGGAGGCGCTCGCGCTGGCCCGGCCCGTAATATCGACCTACATCGCGGGCATTCCCGAATTGGTGGACGATTCCTGCGGCTGGATCATTCCTGCCGGATCGGTCGACGACATTGCGGCGGCGATGGACAGCGCTTTCGAAACCCCACCTGAATCCCTTGCCCGGAAGGGCGCCGAAGGCTGCCGCCGGGTCGAAGCACGGCACGATGTCAACAAGAACGCCCGACAGCTCAGGGCGCTTTTCAACGCGACCGAAGGAGGTGCCGCAAATGGAAAGCCTTCGCCGGACTGTCTTGATGCCCGAAAGGAACCCGTACAGTGAAGATCACGTTCATCTGCACCCCTCCTAACCTTTCCGGCGGCAACCGCGTGATCGCGATCTATGCCGACCTGCTGACAGAGATGGGTCATGACGTGACGATCGTGGCACAGCCTCATCCCCATGTCAGCCGAAAGCAGGCGCTCAAGCGATTCCTGAAAGGCCAGAGGCCACAACCCCGCCCGGAGAAAAGCCATTTCGATAACATGAAGGCGCGGCTGCATCTTACTCCGAATACTGAACGGATCACCGATGACGATGTGCCTGACGGTGACGTGGTGATCGCGACTTTCTGGACCACCGCCTACATGGTCGCAAACCTGTCCGCGGCAAAGGGCCGGAAATTCTATTTCGTGCAGCACCACGAGATCCACAATCCTCTCTATTCCGAGCTTGGTGCAGCTTCCTATCGACTGCCACTCAGGAAGATCGTCGTCTCAAACTGGCTGCGGGATGTCATGAGGTCCGAGTATGGCGAGGGCGATGTGCCTGTTGTGCCCAATGCTGTGGATCACGAACAATTCGTATTCCACCCGCACGACAAACGAAGTGTACCGACCGTCAGCCTGATGTATTCCGGCAAACTCTTCAAAGGCATGGATATCAGCCTCAAGGCTCTCGATATCGTCAAGAAACGTCTGCCCGAACTTTCGCTTTTGGCTTTCGGCACCATCGACCCCCTCGAACGGCTGCCGCTGCCCGGATATGCGACCTATCACAAATCGCCACCACAGACAGATATCCCGCGGATCTATGCTGCCAGCGATGTTTATCTTTTTGGCAGTAGTTCAGAAGGATTCGGCCTTCCGGTGCTCGAGGCGATGGCCTGCGGTTGCCCGGTCGTCGCCACGCGCACCGGCTGCGCCCCTGATGCAATAAGAGATGGCTTCAACGGTTATGTTGTCGATATCGACGATGTCGAAGCCTTGGCGGACCGCTTGGTCAGAGTGCTATCCGCAGCACCTGATGTCTGGAAAACCATGTCGCAGAATGCCGCGAACGCGGTTGAGTCCTATTCCTGGAAAGACAGCGCACGCATATTCGCTGCCTGCCTGGAGGAGCATTGAAATAGGGTGACCGAAGACAGTGCCTCGCCCTCCTGCCGATACGTCCGACTGATCAGAGATGTTCATGCCATGTCAGTTAGATATGATCATGGTTTGCGCGCGCTGCACGCCGTGGGGTCGTCCGGTGGCGCGATGCAGATAACTCAATACCCGTATTCCTTGCCATATTCCTCGTGTCGGCTCAGGTAACGGCATTTATTGAGGACAACGCCCAGAACATTCGTGCGCGCGGCCAGTTCCTGTTCGCATTTGTCGATATCCTCGATCGTGGATTTTTCAGCCTCTGCGATCAACAGCGCGCAGTCCACCTGGTCAAGAAACGCCATCGTGTCGTCGCCCGCAAAGAGCGGCGGTGTGTCGAAGATCATGATATCCGGCCTGAACTGCGCTTCGATCTCGTCCACCACATGAGCGGAGCGTGAGCCTTGCAGGAGCTCGGCCGGGTTGCGTTCAGGGGCGCGATTGGCGCCGAAAATCAGGTTCTTGCCATAACGGCGCATGTGTTTCTCGGGCGCTTCATCGCCGGCAAGGGCGCGGGCGAGTTGACACGAGTCTGTCAAACCCAGCATTCGCGCCATGCTGGGGCGGCGCATGTCGAGCTCGAGCAACATCGAATGAACGTCGCTTTGCCGCGAAAGGCTGAATGCCAGATTGATGCATGTCATCGTCTTGCCCGCACCCGCCGTTGGCGAAGTGATCGCGATACGTGTCCAGTTCTTGCTGCGCATCTTTTGCAGCAGCTTGGTGCGCATCACGTCATAGGGCACGCTTTCTGGGCAGGAGCGGTGACTGATTATGCGATTGCGGTTCAGGAGGCGGTCAGAAGGCTGGAACGGTTGCACCGCCTTCCAGATTTCATCGCGATCACCAAGAGCCATATCCTCGTGAAGGATCAGAGTGTCGTTGCTCTTGTTTTCGCTACGCGGCTTGACCTGTGCATCCGGTCGTTCGCGACCCTGCTCTCCACGGCTCTCGCGAGCTTTCTTCAACGCTGCCTGAATACGTTCCATTGGGTTCTTACCTTGCCTAGAATGCGCTTCGGATCTGCTCGACGATGTCTGAAAGGCCGGTTTTCTCGAGGCCTTTCTCGATCAGAAGATCCATCGGCAAATACAACAAATGAACGAGGTAGAGCCCAACGGGGATCCCCACCGTGACGAAGATCAATGCGGTAATGATGATGCTTCGCCGGGTTAACGCCTGACGCCGTGTGCGAATGTAGGGGATCGACACGAAGGGCGTGATACCCAGCCGGTTCGTCAGATCCGCCGGGCGGCGGATGGAACGGTTCAGCATCTCTATCAGGACTACGAAGGCCGCGCCGAGACCGATACCACCTGCGACGCCCGCCGCAGCGATTTTCTTGCGCGGCGGACTGGTGGGTGCTCGCGGAACCGTCGCCTGCTCGACGACGGCGATCCGTTGGCCGCGCGACTGCGCCTCGATCTGGTCACCGGTGCGGGCTGCAGCAAGATCGCGTGTGGCCTGTTGGTATTGCACCTGGAGGTTCTCGTAATCGCGCTCCAGCGTGCCGAGGGCGATGGCGTTTTCCGGCGTCTCGTCGATGGACTTCTCAAGCGCAGTCAGTTCCTCGACCAGCGAGGCCTTCTCCTCCAGGATATACTCCATCTGGGCGTCGAGATCGGCCAGCTGAATTTCATAGGCTGAGAGAGCCTCGGTTCCCTCGCCTTTCCGGCGACGCTGTTCCATCACGATCTTTTCGGCCGCTTCGGCCTGCGCGCGCAGCGCTTTGACCCGCGGGTTCTGGTCCGAATAGAGCACCAGGGCCGACGCAAGCTGGTTTCTGAGCTCCTGAAGGCGGGATTCTTCGGGTGTCAGGTCCTCGGCGTCTGTTACCACCTCTCCGGTGCGCTCATAAAGGTCGGTCAGCCGGGCGCGACGATCGCGCAGTGCCGAAAGTTCACGCTCCATTTGCAGCACGCGTTCCTGCACCGACGCCTGACGACTGCGTCTGAAATCAAGGCTGTCAGGCAGAGCCCCCTGATTATTCCTCTTGAATTCGAGAATCTTGGCGCCTTGAACGGACATTTCCCGATCCAGCCGGGCAACTTCCTGCTTGAAGAATTCGAGCGTCTGGCCGGTGACCGACGTCCTCAGACGCCGGTTCTCGTCGAGAATACGAGTCACCAGTTCGTTGGTGACCTCGGCAGACATTCGGCCGGAATCCGATCTAAAAGACACGTAAACGAACGAGGCCGCATCGCGCCGCCTTGGCAGATCGATTCCGATACGGCTTCGCATATCGTTAACGATGTCATCAGCGCTGATATTCGGGCGATCGCTATAGACATCGAACTCGCGCGCCATCTCCAGCATTTTGGCACGAGTCTGGATGCGCTGGGCAATGATCTGCAAGACTTCGTCGGTTCCGGCTCGGACTGTGGACTCGGCCATGTCATCGGGAATCTGCGGAGACTCGACCAAGAGTGTCGCGCGGGCGCTGTAGCTGGGCGGCAGCGTGTAGGCCACGGTCAAGCCGACGGCGGCGACAGCCAGTGCAACGATCAGGAAATAATGAAGCCGTCGCAAAAAGAGCGAAAACATGAATTTGAAATCAGGGAGCATCAAGCCCTCTCGTCATTGTCAGAAATGGAACCGGCCGCAAAAAAAGTGCCATCATCAAGAACTTCCTGGACGGTTGCCAGAGTTACCGTCTTCTGATCCTTGGTAAAGGCATAAACCATTGAAAGGTCGCAGAGTTGGTTAACCAGACGCGGCACACCGCCGCTTTGCTGGTGAATAAGCTTGCAGGCGGCTTCGGCAAAAAGATTTCGGCTTGCCCCTGCGACGCGCAGCCTGTGCGCGATATAGGAGATAACGGTTTTCTCGTTCATCGCGTTCAGATGAAAACTGGCGGCGATTCTCTGTGCGAACTGCTTGAGGTCGGGTCGGCGGATCGTGTCGCGCAGCTCGGGCTGTCCGACCAGCACCAGTTGAAGCAACTCGTCCTTGTTGGAATTAATGTTGGTGAACATCCTGAGTTCTTCAAGGGACTCGATGCTCAGGTTCTGGGCCTCGTCGATGATCAGGATCACCCGATGGCCTTGCGCGTATTCTTCGATCAGATATCGCTGGAAGGCATCGAACAGATCAACATAGGTGGCGTTCCTGTCAGCCGGCTGATCCAGCGCCATCAGCACCCAGCGCAGCAACTCGCCGCGAGAGCCACTGGCATTGGACACGAGTCCGATTTTCACATCGTCGCCGATCCCCTTGAGAAACTTGTGCAGGAGCGTGGTCTTGCCGGCACCAACCTCGCCAGTGATCAGTGTGATTGGAGACCCCGTAAGCGTGCCATATTCAAGCATTGTGTAGGCGCGTGTATGCGCCGCCGACCAGAAAAGAAAGTCAGGGTCCGGCACGAGGGTAAAGGGACGGGCCGTGAGGCCAAAATGACTTGTGTAAATATTTAGCGCGCCGTTCATGTCGCTCATGTAACTTGAATCACCTGTTCCATCCACCGATTTGAACCCGTCTTGATCCGATACGCCACGGTCAATCGGGGCTTTGGACATCGCAAGGTTGTTGCGGCGTCGCGAGTCGGCATTGCGCAGAGTACCGTTGCAAGCCTTGCGGACACTTCGAAACAGGAGTGCAACGTCCGAATGTGGCGTCCGGGCTTGCGTTTGAGGCTGCGTCTGGGCCGGAGGGCGCCTGCCTTCCTTCAGAGCCATGACGCGTTCCTTGATGCGCACGCTGATGCGCGACCCCGCCTCTACCAAAGGTTTGCCAATCTGTCGTGTCGAAGTGCCGTCGCTGTACATGGCGATCCTTTAAACTGAATAAAACAACTTCGGCCAAGCCACTGGGGCAGACCAGAAAACTTACAAATTCCCATTCAACTCCTAGATCACCGCTTTGTCCACAAAAGGCCGGCTCTGCGGTGATTTCATGTCGCCGTCGGGGACGCATGCGGTTGGTTCGTGGAAATACTGACATGATTCGGATCTGCGCGCCTGAATTTGGCCATATTGATGTTCGCAACTTGCCACATTCGCGACACAATCCCCGCTCATGCTAGTATTTGTCACAAGTGTTGAACAATAATACACTTGAAGTTGTCAGGGCGGGTGCAATACTCAGCCTTGAGGACGTATTTCTCCGTTAATCCTTTGCGCGACTCTTCCTCGGGTGCTAGCCTGTGTTCATTCACGAGTGCTGCCCCGTTTTCAAATATTTAATTCTCGGTCTGTCTGCCCCCCGAGCAAAAATTTCTAGTTCGAGCAGGCTATTGAACCTTTCGCCAAGGATCGCGTTTGAGGTCCGAAGCTATTTTGAGGAAGCGTATTGTTATGACTATTCAGGAAAAGAACTTTTCCACGGATCTGAGCGTTATCAGAATTCGCCCTCGCATTGCCGGCTCTCAAAAAGGCCAATCCAATCTCTATCGTCGATTTCTGAAAAGCGCTCTCGATATTGCGTTCGTCATTGCGGCGGCTCCGATTGTCGTTCCCTTTGTTGCAATTCTGGCTCTGGCAATTTCGCTGGATGGTCGGAACCCGTTCTACAAGCAGGCGCGGATCGGCAAAGATGGACGCCTGTTCTACATGTGGAAGCTGCGCAGCATGGTGCATGATGCCGATGCGCGGCTCAACGCGCATCTCGAAGCCGATGCCGAGGCCCGTGCCGAGTGGGATCATAAGCAAAAGCTGACCGAAGACCCCCGTGTAACGCGCCTTGGGCGCCTCCTGCGGAAGACTTCCTTGGACGAGTTGCCGCAGCTGTGGAACGTATTTGTCGGTGATATGAGCCTGGTGGGGCCGCGCCCGATGATGCCCGACCAGAAGGCCCTTTATCCCGGGGTTGCCTATTACGCCATGCGACCGGGTATTACCGGCTACTGGCAGATTTCGGACCGCAACCAGTCCACGTTCGCGGCGCGCGCTGACTTCGACGACCGCTACTTCGAGGATGTAAGCCTTGGTACCGATATGTCGGTCCTCGCATCGACCGTAGCGGTGGTGTTGCGTGGGACCGGATGCTGACAATCTCCTGGCGAAAGCCGGAGGGCCGCTTGCGAAACCGTCGTGGGCGGCCTTATCCTGTTCTACGCCTCGAAAATGCCAATTTGAGTTGGCAGTAACCAGAAAACACTTTTGAACATGGAACCCCCAATGCGTCGACGTTCCGCTACATTGACAGCCCTTGTATTGACATCCGCGCTCGTGCTTTCCGGGTGCGAGACCTCGGAAGAGCGCGCGCAGCGGCATTTTGAAACGGCAATGGAACTTCTTTCCGAAGGTGACTTCAGTCGCGCCTTTGTCGAATTCCGCAATGTCTTCAAGCTTGATCCGCAGCACAAGGATGCGCGCATGGCCTATGCGCGGACCCAGATGGAGCGGGGGAATCCCTCCGAGGCCTATGGTCAGTTCCTGCGTGTGGTAGAACAGTATCCCGACACGGTCGAAGCCAGGATTGCACTGGCTGAGATGGCCATCAACGGTCGCAACTGGGAAGAGGCCCGCCGCCATGGCGACGCCGCGATCAAATTGGCGCCCGATGACCCGCGGGTGAAGGTGATCGAAACCGCCTTGGCTTATGGCGATGCGACCCGCAGCGAGAATGCCGACGCCCGCGCCGACGCCGCAGAGGACGCGCGTAACCGGCTTGATGAAGCGCCGGACAATTTCATCGCCCGGATGGTTGTCATTGATTACCTGGCCAACAGCGGCAAGATCGAAGAAGCGCTTCCCGTTATAGACGAGGGCCTCGACCAGCGACCCGAAAGCTACGAACTGCACCGGATCAAGCTGAGCGCGAATGTGCAGGCTGGCGATATGGATGCGGTCGGGGAAACCCTCGAAAAGATGGTCGAGGCCTTCCCCGACGATGAAGAAGCCCGCCGGATGCTGATCACCTGGTATATCAAACGGGGTGACATGGAGGGTGCCGAGCGATTCCTGCGTGAACTCGCACAGCGGCCCGACGCCGAAGACGGCGCGAAGCTAGCCGTCGTGCAATTCCTGCGTCGCACAAAGGGGAATGACGCCGCGCGCGACGAGCTGGAGAACTTGATCGAAAGCGAAGAAGATCCGACCACCTATATCGCCGTTCTCGCATCCATGGATTTCGACGACGGCAAGCGCGACGAGGCGATCGCGACGCTTGAAGAGCTGTTGGACGGGATCGAGGAAGCGACCGGTGACAGCAACAGAGCGAAATTTGTGCTGGCACAGATGTTGGCTGCAACCGGCAACCATGTTGGCGCCCGCGCCCGGGTGGAAGAGATTCTCGCAGACGACCCCAGCAACGTGCAGGCGCTCAAGGCGCGCGCGAATTGGCTGATCGAAGAGGACAAACCCGGCGCGGCGATCATCGATCTGCGCACTGCCCTTTCACAAGCACCCCGCGACCCTGAGGTCATGACCTTGATGGCGCGCGCCCACGAACGGGCGGGCGACAGATCCCTGGCTGGTGAAAGATATGCGCTTGCTGTCGAACTTTCCGAAGGGGCGCCCGAGGAATCCCTTCGCTATGCCCGGTTTCTTTCTGCCGAAAATCGGAACGAGGCGGCCAGTGCGCTTCTGACAGAGGCGCTCAACAAGTCGCCTGACAATCTCGAACTGCTTCAGGCGAGCGGAACGCTTCACATCCGGAACCAGGAGTGGAACGAGGCGCAGCGCGTCATCTGGAAGCTCCGCTCGTTTGAAACAGCCGAGGCGACGGCGGCCGCCAATGGTCTCGAGGCCGAGATGATGCTCCAGCAGGACCGGCTGGACGATACGGTCGCTTTCCTGGAAGAACTGTCCGAAACATCAGGAGATGCCAAGGCGATTACGGCACTGGTTCAGACCCAGCTGCGTGCAGGTAACACCGATGCGGCGATTGAGACGTTGGAAGAGAAGCTTGCCGAGTCGCCCGATGATCCCGCCTTGCGCTTCTTGCGCGCCGGACTACACGTTATTTCGGATGAACGCGGCGAGGCCGAAACGATTTATCGCGCGTTGCTGGATGAGTATCCGGGTAATGATGCGGCTATTCGATCGCTATATACGCTTCTCCGCGCCGAGGATCGACTGGATGATGCGCGCGCGATCTTGGACGAACAGATCGAGCGGGCCCCCGAGGCGTTCAATGTCCGTATGCTCAAGGCCGAGCTGCTGGAGCAGGACCGCGATTTCGAGGGCGCCATCGCGATCTATGAGGCGCTTTACGAGGAAAACAGCAACAACATGATCGTTGCCAACAATCTTGCCAGCTTGATCAGCACTCACCGCAACGACGATGAAAGCCTTGAACGCGCCTATGCTGTCGCACGTCGTCTTCGTGGAATCGAAGTGCCGCCATTGCAGGATACCTATGGTTGGATCGCCTTCCGCAGGGGTGACTTGAACGAGGCGCTTACGCATCTGGAACCGGCGGCCGAAGGTCTGCCCACGGATCCGCTCGTGCAGTATCACCTGGGCCGCACCTATCTGGAGCTTGATCGTCCGGAAGACGCCCGGGCGACCTTGCAAAAGGCGATCGAACTGTCAGGTGACAACCCGCTGCCGCAGATCCAAGAGGCCCGTGAGTTGCTGAAGACCATTCAGAATGGCGAGGGAAGCTCGGGCTCTGCTGAATGATCGCTGCGCTTCGGGTAAACACCAGGATAAACAGCGACCAGTGACCACGGCGCTTCCGCGCGCGAACAGGTCTGCGGGTTCCGATCTCTTCCGTCGTTCCTGCTGAAAGCGCTTAGTCTTTCGCGCGCACTTGCAGAGTCAGGTCGCCCATCGTGTGACATGGAAAGCTGCCGCTCAGTCAAGATGGGTGTGCCCCTTCGGATCTGTTCCCTTGGTTGGCGCGGCCGCGCCATCAATTCCGTAAGACAAAATAAAGGGGGGCCGAAAGGCCCCCCAAATGCGTTCAATCAAACCGGTGGTTTCCGGTTCAGGCTGCTTTCTTCTTGCGGCGCGCGACGGCGAACCCACCAAGCGCGGTCAGCAGAAGAACACCACCTGCCGGCAGCGGAACGATCGAAATCCGAACGACCATGTCGTCGAAATCCGTGTCGCCGCGACCGTCGCCGAAGAAGGCGATGACGTTCTTCGAATCTTCCTGGAAGAATGCCATGGAAAGGCCGGCGTAGGTCTGACCTGCGGTGTTGTTCTCGATCGTGCCCAGGCTGCCTCCGTTCTTGTCGAAGGTTTCAAAGACCAGTGCGACCCAGTCAGGATCATCATTCGTGCGGAAGAAGCTGCCGGCGAGATCATTGTTGGAGATGGAACCCGTGCCATAGTTCATGGCGACGTTGGTCGCGTTCGCCTCCTTGCCCAGGAAAGTGACCTGGATGATGGAATTTTCGCTCAAACTGAGCCCGTTGCTTCCGTCGAAATTCGTGAAGCCGTCGCCAAATGCGAGAACGGAATCGCCGTTTCCGACGCTGGGTGCGATGCTTGGATCCCCATAAGTCGGATCATGCGGATCACTTCCGCTTCCCAGGACGAACGACGTTCCCCCGCTAATCGAGAGTGATGCAGCTGCAGCGGCCGAAACCATCATGACCGATGCGATAGCTGCGCTAATTGCAACTCTAAATTTCATTTCAATCTCCTATATCCATAAACTGGTGACGAACTCCCCCCAGAGGGTTTCTCGACGGCCCAGCTCCATAAAGAAATTTACATCAATCGGCGTTCAAAAAAAAGCCTTCTAATTGCCATAATCGTGAATCGCTGACTGTCTGCAGAGAAATCAGCCAAGTCGACAGTCCAGCACTCGGGAAGCGCGTCGCGATGGCCCAATATTGTTTCCAATAAGGCCATATTTGATCTCAAATATGAGAAATGTTCACAACCCGAACATACATAAATGCATGCGGCTCATAAAAACGAGCCTGATTCGCAAGTCCGGTTTGCGCTTGTGGCTATGTCAGTTTGGAGATTGAGATCAAACGCTGTGGTTTGTCTTGGGCTTCGTTCCTGCATTTTTGCCGGTCAACCCAAACTCTTGAAGCACATCGCATATGAAGGCCCGCAGCAACACCAGAAGCAGCGCGCCCATCCCCGCGCCGACATAGAGCGCCAGCGCGGCCCAGACCGACGACCCTGCGAGCAATGCCGCGATCGATGCGAGCATTCCAGTGGCTGCTGCTATCAGGATGAAGGCGAGCATCAATGCGAGTCCCTTGCGGTTCGGTTGCAATCTGTTGATCGCGCGTTGCGATATGACGCGTCACACCCAGTTTGAACAGACGAATCTTACCGATCTTTGGCCGAAAAGGGGCACAAAAAAGGTGAACATTGCGTTAATCCGCCTCAAATGTGGCAACAGAGAGACCACGAGCGCTGCTTGTTGCATTGGTGGCACGGCTTCCGTACCGTTTGCTTGATTTCTTGGCGGAATCCGAGAATTCCCTTCCGAAACCGGCTTTTGGAGCGTAGTTTTCAGTAACGCTAATTCAACGTCATTAAATTCGAGAGCCCGGCATGAAACGCATTATCACCCTCCTCGCCGCTCTGCTCGTCACACCGCTGATGGGCCATTCCGCAAACGCTCAGGATAGCTATCGAATCAAACCTGGCGATGTCGTGCGCGTCGAGGTGCTTGAGGATTCCAGCATCAACCGCGATACACTCGTGCTGCCTGATGGGCGCATCTCTCTGCCGCTGGCAGGAAGCGTCACGGCAGGCGGTCGCACCATCGAACAGGTTCGCAGCGAAGTCAGCAGCAAGCTGGCTCCGAATTTCGCGGCTGAGCCGACGGTCTTCGTGACCCTGAGTAGCCTCGCGGCCCCCCGGGCATCGCGCGCTGCCGCGGCGCCCCCGACAGACACGATCTACGTTCTGGGCGAAGTTGCCAGCCCCGGCGCCGTCAAGCTGGAGCAGGGAACCACCCTGTTGCAGGCACTGGCCGCAGTTGGCGGGTTCTCGAAATTCGCCGCCACGAAACGCATTCAGTTGCGCCGCACGGACAAGTCGCGCACCGAGCGGATTTACAACGTCAACTACGACGCAATTCTTCAAGGCAAGACCAGCATCGGCACGACCATCCTCTCTTCGGGGGACGTGATCATCGTGCCGCAAAGACGACTTTTTGAATAACCCTGTTTTCGAGGGGGCAGTTTTGAACAAGACGAGATTAGTCCAGGCCATGGTATCAGGCGGGCTTGCCTGTGCTGTCGTGCCGGCGGTCGCGCAGGATGGCGCGACCGGCATGCGCGTGATCCTGGGCGTCGAGCAGGAAATCGAGGCCGGTGACAACCTTGCGCTCGAGAACCCCGAGGAGGGTGCGACCGCGCTGTCGACGACCACGCTGTCCCTGGGTCTTCTGTCGGAAACCAGCACTCAGTCCCTTTCCCTTGGCCTTGCCGGTAAGTTGCGGTTCGGAGAATTACCCAGCAATAGCGATATCGGCACCGGTTTTGTGGAGCCGAGCGTGAGCCTGTCCTATGGACGAGAGGGCGCAAACTCGCGGCTGTCGATGACCGGCAGCTACAGGGAAACCGATGCCGCGTTCTTCGAGCCGCTATCCAGCTTTGCCGATGAAACCGGCGTGATCGTGTTGCCCACTAATTTCGAGGATCGGCGAAACACAGGCACCCGGCAGAACTACAGTTTTAGCACTCAGTTCGAAACCGGGATCGACGCGCCCCTCGGATTTGTCTTTGATGCCAGCGTGAGCGGCATCACCTATTCGGATGGCGCGGGGGCCACCAATGACGACTCGTTCCGATATGCGTATGGGATCGAATCCCGGTTGCGCCTGTCGCCTGTTTCGACCGCATTCGTGGGGTACGATTTCAGCCATTATGAGTCCGATGATCCGGCCGATACAGAGCGTGACACCGATATAGTCGAGATTGGCATCGCCCATGAATTGTCGGAGCGCGCCACAATCGAGGCCGCGATCGGATATAGTCAGACCGAGGAGGAAGAGTTTGGCATCATCAGCAAGGAAGACGGTCTGACCGGTCGCCTGATCTATGGCCTCGCCATGCCAAACGGGACGCTCAACGTGTCTTATCGGACTACGCGCGACCAGAATGGCGCGCGTAACTTCTTGCGTTTCGGGCGCGCGCTGGACTTGCCCCTGGGTTCGCTGAGCTTCAACATCGGGGCCACCCAGAAGGAAAGCGGAGATCCAAAGCTGATCGGCGGCATCAACTGGCAGCATGAGCTGCCTACGGGTCGGATCACATTGAGCGCGAACCGCGACGTCTCGGTCAATGAAGACGATGACGAACGCATCACGACCACCGCGGCGTTTGGCTATGTTTATCAGATCAATACCCTTTCAAGCCTTGCTTTCGATGCATCCTTCGGCCTGTCCGAAGACGAGGCAACGTCGAACGACACCCGGCGCACAGATCTGACCGCAAGTTACAATTACGCTTTGACGCCCGATTGGTCGCTCAGGACCGGGATCGCCTATCGCGTCCGCGACGAGGATCTCGTCGGAACGTCGGACTCGACCTCGGTGTTCGTGCGTATCGGGCGTGACTTCACACTGTTCCAGTGACACGCGCGCCCTGCGCCATTCGGGCATCTGGATAATGCGGCCAAGCAGCTTGTCTTCGCGTTTGCGACCTGTGTATCGAGTGGCGTGATGCGCAGTCTGTCTCATATAGGCCGCTGGCCATTGGCGCTTGTGCTGTTGATCCTGCCCTGTGTCTGTATCGAACTGGTGCTGCAAGGGGCGGATCATGGGCTTTGGGGCGCGCCGCGATGGCGCGCGCTGGCCTATCAGTTCGGGGCGTTCTGGCCCGGCTTGCTGTCGGGGTGGCGTCCGAACTTCGGCGCGCAGCCCTGGCTGATGTTCCTTTCCTACGCTTTTCTGCATGGCGGCCTGATGCATCTGATCGTCAATATGATCACGATGGTGTCGCTTGGCGGTGCGGTGATCAACTATGTCGGGCAACGGCGGTTCCTGGCGATCTATGTGGGGGCGACCATCTTGGGGGGCGCTGCTTTTGCCTTCCTGGCAGCGAGCGGATTTCGTCCGATGGTGGGTGCATCGGGCGCACTCTTCGGGCTGGCCGGAGCGCTGATCGTCTGGAACAGCCGCTTGATCCTTCGCCAACGTCCTGGCTGGATGCGGGCAACGGCAACAATCGCCTGGCCGCTGGGTATTCTGACGGTGCTCAATGTTCTGATGTATGTCGGCACCGGTGGAGCAGTCGCATGGGAGACCCATCTGGGCGGCTTCCTGGCCGGTGCCGTAATGGCGCTGCCGATGGAACCGCGCGAAACGGACCACCCTCGCGGCGGTTAGAGCGGCGAAGACTGCGCCGCGCTATTCCTGTAGGGACGCGATCAGCCCCCCCGCCGCGCGTGCGATGTCGTCGCGGGTGACAAGGCCCGTATCGTCGATCACAGCGTCATGCCCGATGCCGAGCGCGACCCGCAGGTCGATATAGGCCATTGCCAGATCACGTATCGTGCGCGCCAGAGTGAAGCGGGCTGCGGAAAGCGAGCGCTCGCGATCGATCACGTCGAGAACAGTGGCGTCTCCGCCTTCGACGATCAAGCGCCGGGAAAGATCCAGCGAACGTTCGTTGAGGCTCACCAGTTCGCGTGCGGAACCGACGGCTTGCCGCGCGGCCTGCAGTGCTGCCAAGGCCGTCTCGACCTCCTCTACTGCGTCGAGCACAGATTTACGCCATTGCAGATAGGCCTGCCTTGCACGAGATTCCGCAGCATCGGCCGAAGCCGCAAGAGCGGGCTGCGAAAATACCGGCACGGTCAGCCCGGCGAGCAGGCTCTCGTTCCAGGCGCCGCCACTGAGCGGCGCGGTGACAAGACCGCTCAGGGTCAGGCTCGGATAACGCGACGCCTGCGCCACGCCCATATCCGAGACCGCAGCGGCATAGCGCCTCTCGGCGATGCGAATGTCGGGCCGTGCGCGCAACAGGTCAGCGGGTACGCCAAGATCGCCGCCGACCACGGGAAGGGGCTGCCCTCCCTTGTACCCTAGGTCGATGCCGAGCTGTCCGACGGGTTGGCCCAGAAGTGTCGAAATGCGGTTGCGCTGCTGGATGATCTCGGCCTGAGTGCCAGGCATCTCGGTCTGGGTCTCTGACACCAACGCCCGAGCGCGCAGCACGTCTAGCTGCGTCGCCGCACCGGCATCAAGTTGCGTACGAAGGTCGCGCAGGGTCCGTTGCCTCGATGCCAGATCCTGCTGGCGCGTCTGGTAGCTGCGCTGAAGGAAACGCATCTGCACATAGGTCTTACTCAGCTCGGACAAGAGCAGGCGGAGGGCCTCGCCCTCGCCCAGCCGTGCCGCGTCAAGGCGCTGTCTGGCGGCGCGGCTTGCCCACTGAGTCCGCCCCGCGAGCCCGATTTCGGCCTCCAGTTCAACCGAACCGGTATTCGCCCCATTGCTGTTGCGTCGCCCGGACACTGTGCCGTCGCCGCTGGGAGTGACGCTGTCACGCCGCACCAATGCTTCGGCTTCCTCGACCCGCTCACGCGCTTCAGCGACGCTCAGGTTGCCTTGCGTTCCCGCGCCAATCAGCTGGTTGAGAACCGGGTCGTTGAAATCGCGCCACCAATGAAGATCGCTTCTGCTGGCCTTGCTGACCGGCGCCAATAGTGAATAGCGGTCGGGAAGCTCCATTTCCGGATGCTTGTACTGCGGGCCGACCGTGCAGGCCGACAAAAAAAGTCCCGCGCAAACGCTTAGGAAAATACGCATTGAAATATGCTCGTTCTCTGCCTCGCGGGCCTAGTCTCGCACGTGTTTTCACGTGTCATTAACAGCCCTTAGGTCCGACCTTATCAGAATCCGGCTAATTTTTCCACTGTCGCTGAAGTGCGCCACAGGTTCGGGCCGACTGTTGCGATTATGCGTCAGCCCGTTGTCCGGCTATTCTCGGAACGCGCGGCTGAAAAACCCTGCCATCGGCTCGATCATGTAGACCAGCGGCGAGCGTGCGCCGGTCTGGATGAAGGATTGCACTGGCATCCCCGGCAGCAGGCTGTGGCCCTGCAATTTCGCGATCTCATCGCTGTCGGGCAGGATCTCGACCGAGTAATAGGGCTGCCCGGTCGCCTGATCCTGCAAGGCATCGGCCGAGATGCGCTGCACCTTGCCTTTAAGTTCCGGGATCTTGCGCTGATCGAAGGCCGAGAACTGAAGCGAGGCCTCCTGACCGGCATAGACCTCGTCGATATTGATCGTATCGACGCGGGCGGACACGACGAGCGGCTGATCTTGGGGAACGATATACATCAAAGGCTGCGCGGCCTGCACGACGGATTGAACCGCGAAGACCTGGAGGCCGTAGACGATGCCATCCACGGGCGCGCGGATATCGAGCCTCGAGATCGTGTCGCGCAGGCTGTTGCGCCGCGCGATCAACTCGATCTCGCGAAACTCGAGGTCTCGCAGTTGAGAGACGGCGTTCTCGCGGCGTTGCGTTTTCAGCTGCAACAGGGCGATGCCGTTGCTTGCCTTCTGACCCCGCAGTTCGGCCATTTCCGCCTCGATCCGCCCGACCTGACCTTTCAGTCCCGCCAGTTCGCGCATCAGGTCACTGACCCGCGCCGCGCGGGTGAGGTTCTGGGTCAGAAGATCGCGCTCGGATTCCAGGTCGGTCTGAACCAACGCCACCTGCTCGTTGAGTGCATCGAGCTGGGCTTTCAGCCCGCCGATCCGGTTCTCGATCTGCAGGTTCTGTTCGTTCAGAAGGCCGACCTCCTGAGACAAGGATTCCTTGCGTGACTGAAACAGTGTTCGCTCGCCCTGCATGAGGCGGGCGATCTCAGGGGCATCTGCGGCAGCGGCGACCAGATCGGGGTCGAATTCGATCACTTCCAGATCGTCACGCTCACTCTGAAGGCGTGATTTGCGCACCGACAATTCCCGCATCTGGCCTTCGATGATGCTCAGCTCATTGCGTTGGCGCCGGCCGTCGAGCCGGATCAGGACATCGCCCTTTTCGATGCGGTCACTGTCCTTCACAAGGATATCGCCGACGACACCGCCTTCGGGGTGCTGGATGACCTGCCGGTTGGATTCGACAGTGACTTGGCCCGGCGCAACCACGGCACCGGAGAGCTCGGCGCGCACCGACCAGAAACCGAGACCGCCAACCAGCGCGATCATAGCCATGAACCCTGCCATCAGTGGCACGGTGCCGCTCCAGTTGGGCTCTTTCTCGTCAGGGGTTTCGGTCACATCGCCACCTTGCCGGGCGCCGCGGTTGCAAGGCGCGGCTTGCGCGGGTCCATCACGGTTTTCTCAAGAACATCGTCGCGCGGCCCAAAGGCCAGCACGTTGCCCTTGTCCAACACCATCAGCAGATCGCATTCGGCGATTGCGGTGGGCCGGTGGGTCATCACGATCACCGATTTGTTCTTTTCCTTGAAACTTTTCACCGTCTGGTTCAGCGCATCCGAGCCTTCCGCATCCAGCATCGAGTTGGGCTCGTCCAGGATCAGCAGCACGGGTTCGCCATAAAGTGCACGTGCCAATGCGATCCGTTGGCGCTGTCCTCCCGAAAGCATGTTCTCGTTGCCGTCGAGATAGGTGTCATAGCCGCTGGGTAGTTGCATGATCATGTCATGCGCGTTGGCTTGTTTGGCCGCTGCCACGACGCCCTTGGAATCAGGTTCGAGTGCCATGCGGCGGATATTCTCTGCGATGGTGCCACCGAACAGGCTGACGGTCTGCGGCAGGTAGCCGATATGCGCGCCCAGATGCATCGGATCGTACTGATCAAGGGTGGCTCCGCCCAGACGCACCTCACCGGCAGCCGGCGGCCAATACCCGGAGAGCACCCGCGCCAGCGTCGACTTGCCCGAGCCGCTCTTGCCGATCACGCCAAGAGCCTGACCCGGCTCGAGAACGAAGTTGACATTCCGCACCGTGGGCCGTTTCGAAGCCGGAGGCACGATGGTGAGCCCCGAAACGCGCAGACGCGCCTCGGGCACCGGAAGCTCGGTGCGCTCTTCCTGAAACGGCACGGAGGCAAGGAACTTCTCAAGCGTCTTCCAGCCGGCGCGCGCACGTTGCAACACGGGCCAGTTGCTCATTGCCTGCTCGACCGGGGCCAGCGCCCGCCCAAGCAGGATCGAGCCGGCGATCATCGACCCCGGCGTCAGCTCGCCCAGGAGCACGAAATAGGCACCAAGCCCAAGGATCGCGGATTGCAGGAAGAGCCGAAACGCCTTGGTCATCGAGGTAAAGACCCCGGTCCAGTCGTTGGCGCGCATGGTTTGCTTCAGTGCGAGGTTCCGTAACCTTTTGTAGCGGCTTTCCAGGCTGTCACCCAGCCCTTGGCTCAGCGCGACTTCGCTGGCCTCTTGGGCGTGTTCGGCAAACGAATGCGCCCGCTGCGTCGCGATCTGGGAGATGCGCACGCGATGCGCCGTCACGGTCTGGTTCAGAAGCGCCAGCACGACGATGATCAGCCCCCCTGCAACCGAAACCCAGCCCAGCACCGGGTGAAAGATAAAAATCGCGGCGATGAAGATCGGCGTCCATGGCATGTCCATGATCGCCAGCAGCACGGGCGAAACGAACAGGTTCTGAAGCGAGTCGAGATCACGAAGCGCGGCGTTACAGACGGGGCGGTCGTGCGGGTTCTTGGAGCGCTGCAGTGTCGCGTTGAAAAGGCGCGCATCCAGCACGCTTTGGAACCGTGCTCCGATCCGTGCCATGACGCGCCCGCGGGCATAATCCAGCACAGCCATCAGCGCGTAAAGCATGGTTACCAGAAGCGAGAGGGCCACGAGGGTCTCGACCGATTTCGAGGCAAGCACCCGGTCATAGACCTGCAGCATGTAGAGTGGACCGGTCAGCATCAGGAGGTTGACGAAAATCGAAAACACGAAGGCCCAGAAAAATAAGACACGCCCCTTGCCACGCGCGGCGCGCAACTCCTGAATACCCGGTCTTTCGACACTTGACATGATTGTCCCGACGCCTGTGACTATTTGGTTTTATGAAACCAGAATACTAGATGGAACTTAAATCGAAACAGTTACACGAGTCTTATACGCTTTTTCGGCGCATGTTTCCAATTCAGGATCAACTGCATCTCTCAGCTTTTCGCGCCGCCGGACGCATCGTTACCCCTTGCCCACGAGCACGAACGGCTTAATGGTTGTGCAATGGCCCGATTTCGCGCTCTCATCAACCGCTTTGACCCACGCAAACCACGTTTTGTCGCTCCGATCACTCCCGATCGGCCATTTGTCGCCGTTGGCGACATTCATGGCCGTCTGGATCTTCTGGAGGCGCTGCTTGTCATGCTGGAGAGCGAGGCGCCCAAGCTGCCGCTGGTCTTTCTTGGCGACTATGTCGACCGTGGTCCTGACAGCGCCGGCGTTCTGCGAAAGCTGATGACGCTTGAGCAGGATGGCGCGCGCGAGGTGGTCTGCCTCATGGGCAACCACGAGGCGATGATGCTGGAGTTCCTGGATATGCCGGGCGCCAAATGGCCGCTCTGGACCCGGAACGGCGGTAGCGCGACATTGCGCAGCTTCGGTCTCGATCCAGACAGCGGCTCGCCTGCCGAGACCCGTGACCGCCTTCGTGACCGTGCCGGGCTGGCCTTGCTCGAGTGGATCGATGAGCGTCCGTTGATCTGGCAAAACGGCAATGTCGTGACCAGCCATGCCGGGGGTGATCCGACCCGGCCAATCGAGCCTCATCGTGGCCATGGTCTATTGTGGGGCCACCCCAAGATATTCAGCACACCCAGGCAGGACGGACTGTGGATGGTGCATGGACATTTCATCAGGGACAAGCCCGAGATGAAGGACGGCAGGATCGGTATAGACACCGGGGCCTGTCACACCGGCCACCTGACCGCCGCGATCATCGAACCCGGCTTCGTGCGCTTCGTTTCAACCTGAGCGAGTGGAGCGGCCTCAGCCCATTTCGGACAGCAGCTCGTGGTGGCGGGCGGTGTAGTCGGCGCGCGCCTCCATCGGTGGACGCAGCAAAATCGCGAGCCCTTCCATCATCGCCGTGTCGGGCTTGCCGAAAAAGCGGTTGGCCTCGGCCTCGGTAAAGCCGGCAATCCGCACGGCTTCCATCCACGCGCTGATCCGATCTGCATTCTTGATCTGTTTCTTGACCTGCGCCGGGATCGTCGCGGGCAGGCCGAAACGGATATGGATCGCCGCGCATAGCCGTTTGTCCAATTCGTCGTAGCCCGGCCCGACCGCGGATTTCACTGGTGAGATCATGTCTCCGATCACGTATTCCGGCGCATCGTGCAGCAATGCGGCCAGTTTCCATTTTGCAGGCGCAGACGGGTTCAGCCGAGTGTACAGCCGTTCCACCAGCAGGGAATGCTCGGCCACCGAATAGGCATAGTCACCCAGTGTCTGCCCGTTCCAGCGCGCGACAAAGGCAAGGCCGTGGGCAATGTCCTCGATCTCGATGTCCACAGGGGTCGGATCAAGCAGATCGAGCCGACGGCCTGAAAGCATCTTCTGCCATGCGCGAGGCTGTTTCATGGTCTTCAAATCGTCCTTGGCGTGATGAAACAGGAGGTGGCGTTGCCTAAGTCGGGTGTCAGTGCTATCTGCACCTCAACGTGTAGATTTGCAAGGAGCCACGCTGATGGCAAAGGACTATATCATCAAGGATATCAACCTGGCCGAGTATGGGCGCAAGGAGCTTGATATCGCGGAAACCGAGATGCCCGGCCTGATGGCGCTTCGCGAGGAATATGGCCAAAGCCAGCCGCTTAAAGGCGCCCGCATCGCCGGCTCGTTGCACATGACCATCCAGACCGCTGTTCTGATTGAGACGCTTGCGGCGCTGGGCGCGCAGGTCCGCTGGGCCAGCTGCAACATCTTCTCGACACAGGATCATGCCGCTGCTGCGATCGCTGCGGGCGGCACGCCGGTCTTCGCCATCAAGGGCGAGACGCTCGAGGAATATTGGGATTACTGCGACCGCATCTTCATGTTCGAAGAAGGTGGCGCGAACATGATCCTGGACGATGGCGGCGATGCCACGCTCTATGTTCTGATCGGTGCCCGCGTCGAAGAGGGCGAGGAAGACCTGATTGCCACTCCGACCAGCGAAGAGGAAGAAGCGCTGTTCGCGCAGATCCGCAAGCGCATGGCCGAAAGCCCCGGCTGGTTCACGCGTCAGCGTCACATGATCCAGGGCGTGTCCGAAGAAACCACGACTGGCGTGCATCGTCTCTACAAGATGATGGAAAAAGGTCATCTGCCGTTCCCCGCGATCAACGTGAATGACAGCGTGACCAAGTCGAAATTCGACAATAAATATGGCTGCAAGGAATCGCTGGTCGATGGTATCCGCCGCGCCACCGACACGATGATGGCCGGCAAGGTCGCCGTGGTTTGCGGTTATGGCGACGTGGGCAAAGGCAGCGCGGCATCGCTGCGCGGCGCTGGTGCGCGTGTCAAGGTGACCGAAGTCGACCCGATATGCGCGCTTCAGGCCGCGATGGACGGGTTCGAGGTGACGCGGCTTGAGGACGAAATCGCGAGCGCCGACATCTTCATCACAACCACCGGCAACAAGGATGTCATCCGCATCGAGCATATGCGCGAGATGAAGGACATGGCGATTGTCGGAAATATCGGCCATTTCGACAACGAGATACAGGTTGCGCATCTCAAGAACCACAAATGGACCAACATCAAGGATCAGGTGGACATGATCGAGATGCCCTCGGGCAATCGGTTGATCCTGTTGTCCGAAGGCCGTCTGCTGAACCTCGGGAACGCGACGGGGCACCCCAGTTTCGTGATGTCGGCGTCCTTCACCAATCAGGTTCTGGCGCAGATTGAGCTGTGGCAACGCGGCGACCAATACGAGAACGAGGTCTACATTCTGCCCAAGCATCTCGACGAAAAGGTCGCGCGTCTGCATCTCGACCGCATCGGCGTCAAGCTGACCGAACTGAGCGCCGATCAGGCCGACTATATCGGCGTGAAACCCGATGGCCCGTTCAAGCCCGAGCATTACCGCTACTGAGCGACATGCCGCGTCTCGTCAGAAATCGCACAACAAGGCCCCGACAGCAGTGTCGGGGTCTTTTTCTTATGCGCCTGCGGCAGGGGAGCGCGGGTGAAGTTTTCCCTTTGTTGACCGGGAAACAGCCGCTACCATTGAAAATGGCGCCGAAATGGGGCTGTGGTATCAACACGGATATCCGGCAAACTGGCCGGACTGGTGGGAGAGACAGTATGGGAAAGCGTGACGACCTGATTGCGCAATACGCCGACGATCTGCGCAACAAGTGTGGCATGGAACCGGATATGGGCCTTCTGACGAAGGTGACTATCGGATGCGGCCCCGCGATCTACAATGCGGATGCGTCGACTGTGGCAGCAAGTCAGCCAGGCGAACTGGAAACCGTCAAGGACAACTTCCTCGTCAAGAAGCTGGGTCTCGCGGATGGACCGCAGCTGATGGACGCGATCAATCAGGCGATGGACACCTATGGGCGCTCGGAGCGCAACAAGTACCGCGCCGTGGTGTATTACATGCTGACCAAGCATTTCGGGAAAGAGGCTGTTTACGGCTGACATCCCCGCAAGCAATGGAGCGGCGCCCGCCTTGAACGGCGGGCGTTTTTCATTTGAAGGGTATTCTAGATATTCCGGGTTTGGCTCCGGGCGCGCGACACGCTAATGTCATCGCAACAGGCCAGTAGGCCGAGACCTTTTCCAGTTACACGTGTGGTGCCAAGGGAGCACGTGGGGTGACGGAGGGTGTCGGCAAATCGCTGGCATCCTCCGTTTTTATTGTGGTTCAGTCGTCAATCCCCGCCATCTCGCAGACAATGCCCCACTCGGTCTCGCTGACCGGCTGCACCGACAGACGAGAGCTTTTTACCAGCACCATCTCGGAAAGCCGCGAGTCGGCCTTGATCATCTCCAGTGTGACCGGAGTCCGCACCGGCGCAATCGCCTTGATGTCGACGCATTCCCAGCGGTCATCGTCGGTGGTGCTATCTGGATGGGCCTCGGCGATGACCTCGACGATACCGACCACGGCTTTTTCTTTTTGGCTGTGGTAAAAGAACCCGCGATCACCGATTTCCATCTCGCGCATGAAATTGCGCGCCTGGTAGTTGCGCACGCCGTCCCATTCCTCACCGGCGTCGCCCTTGGCGACCTGATCGTCCCAGCTCCAGGTGGAGGGTTCGGATTTAAACAGCCAATAGCGCATCCCTCAGATCACCTTCTTCCATTCGATCAGCTCGACCGACACGAACAACCCGGCCTTGGCATAGGGGTCATTTTCGGCCCAGTCCTGCGCCTGCGCCATGTCGGCGACATCTAGGATCACCAGCGACCCCGCCATGTTTCCCGCATCGTCCAACAGCGGGCCGGCCTGGGCGACAATCCCGGTTTCCTTGATATAGGCCAGATGTGCATCTCGGTTGCCGAGGCGGGTTTGCAGGGCACCGGGCTTGTCTCGGGCAATCAGGGCAATCAGCATCATTCTTCCTTCAATGGGCGTGACAAAAGCATATCCATCGCCTGCTCAACCTGCAATTCACCGTTGATCAGGGCCGTGATCGCGCGGGTGACCGGCATGTCTATGCCCAGATCGGCAGCACGCGCGACGACGGCGCGCGCGGTGGCGGCCCCTTCTACGGTCACGTTGGGATCGAAACGCTCATTTCGACCCAAACTCACCCCGAAACGTGTATTCCGGGACTGTTCCGAGGTGCAGGTCAGGACAAGATCGCCAAAGCCCGAGAGGCCCGACAACGTCTCGGGACGCGCCCCGACAGCTGCCGCCATTCGTGACATTTCGGCAAAGCCGCGCGTCATCAGCGCCGCGCGCGCACTTTCGCCAAGCCCCGCACCCATGACCACACCGGTCCCGATAGCCATGACGTTCTTGAGCGCTCCGCCCAGTTCCGCGCCGCTGGTATCGGTGGTGCGATAGAGCCGCAAATTCGCGGTGCTGAGCGCGCTCTGAAGCGCTTCGCCGACCTTGTCATCTGTGCAGGCCAGCGTCAGCGCGGTGGGCAGGCCTCGCGCAATATCGGCTGCAAAGGACGGTCCGGTCAGGATCGCCGTCGTCGTGCCGGGCAGCATTTCGTCAATGATGCGAGTCGGTCCGAGGCCGGTCGCCAACTCCATCCCCTTGCAGCAGGCCACAAGATGACCTTGCGACAGGGCATCCCCATGCGTTTCAAGCGCGCCCCGAAGACGTTGCATTGGCACGGATAACAGGGCGATCTGACCCTTTGAAACAGGCTCTAATTCAGCCGAAATCGCGATATTATCGGGCAACTCGACGCCGGGCAGGCGGCGCGCATTCTGTCGGGTCGCACGCATCTCGGCGACGTGGTCAGGGTCGCGTGCCAAAAGCGTGACGGGACCGTTGCGCGACAAGGATATGGCGAGAGCTGTGCCAAACGCACCTGCGCCGAAGATCGTGATCATGCCTTGGCCCCTTTCTTTCCGCCACCCAGAAGCGCCGGGCCGGAGCGGTCAAGAGGCCATCTCGGACGGGCGGCGAGTGTCATGTCATCGCATTGTCCTGCCCGCAAAAGCTCGGCTCCGGCATAGGCGATCATGGCCGCATTGTCGGTGCACAGGGCCAGCGGCGGTGCGACGAATGCGGTCTGCGCAGCGTCGGCGGCTGTCTGCAACACGGTACGAATGGCGGAATTCGCCGCAACACCTCCAGCCACGGCAAAAGCTGGCACAGGGGGCGCTTCGCCAAGATATGTCTCAAGCGCGCGGCGGGTTTTCTCGGCCAGCACATCGGCCACAGCGGCCTGAAACCCGGCGCACAGATCCGCGCGGTCCTGGTGCGTGAGGCCACCTTGCGCTGCGATCAGGTCGTCACGTGCCCGCAACAGTGCCGTCTTGAGCCCGGAAAAGGACATGTCGCATCCGGGCCGGTCCAGAAGCGGCCTTGGAAACCGGAACCGCGCTGGATCGCCCTGCATGGCCTCGCGCTCGACAGAGGGGCCGCCGGGTTGCGGCAATCCCAGAAGGCGCGCTGTCTTGTCGAAAGCTTCGCCGGGCGCATCGTCGATCGTGCCGCCAAGACGGTTGAAATCCTCGCAGCCGCGCACGATCAGAAACTGGCAATGCCCGCCCGAAGCCAGCAGCATGAGATAGGGATAGGCAATTCCATCGGTCAGGCGCGGCGTCAATGCGTGGCCGGCAAGATGGTTCACTCCGATCAACGGCAATCCTGCGCCCGCCGCGATGCCCTTGGCGCACATGACGCCCGAAAGCACGCCGCCAATCAGCCCCGGCCCTGCGGTGACTGCAACGGCGTCAATCTTTGAAAGGGGCGTGTTCGCCTTGTTCAGAGCCGCTTTCACGCAGATATCGAGCTTCTCTGCATGGGCGCGCGCTGCAATCTCAGGCACGATACCGCCATAGGCAGCATGCAGATCATTTTGCCCGTGAACGATCGAGGACAGGATCGTTGGCGCGTCTCCCTCAATGCGCAGAACGGCCGCTGCCGTATCGTCGCAGCTGCTTTCAAGGCCGAGAATGGTAAGGCTGGTGCGCATGGGCCGCCCGTTGCGTGTTGGTTCACTGGCAGGTAACACCGGATGAACAAGCAAACAACTGTGGACAGATCATGTCGCCAACGATCCTGATCACCCGGCCCGGTCACGGGGGTGCCGACTTCGCGGACCGGCTGAGGGCTGAGCTGGGCGCGGACCTCTCCATCGTTCTTTCGCCTGTCATGCGGATAGAACAGTGCGGCGCGCTACCGGATCTCACGCGATACCGCACTCTGATCTTCACCTCTCGCCACGGGGTCGAGGCTTATGTGGCCAAACGCGGCCGTTGCGATCTGCCCGCGTTTGGCGTCGGCGGAGCCACGGCGGCCGCCGCGCGCGCGGCAGGGATCGACGTGACCGCATGTGGCGGTGATGCGCCGGACCTGATCGCGCGTATGCTGGCCACCAAGGTCGGGCAGCCCTGCCTGCATCTGCGCGGAACCCATGCCGCAAGAAACATCTCGGGGGCGCTGAGTTCGGCTGGATTAGAGACTGATGAAGCCGTGATATACCGTCAGGCTCCCGCGGCGCTGACGGATGAGGCCCTTGCCGTTCTGGACGGGAATGCGCCGGTAGTGGTGCCACTTTTCTCGCCGCGCAGCGCGCGACTGTTCTTTGACCAAGCGCGCGGTGACGCCCCGCTTCTGGTTGCCGCGATCAGCGATAACGCCGCTCAGGAGGTGCCGGATTGCCGCGTCGCGGCTATCGAGATTGCGCATGATCCTTGTGCAGAGGCGATGCTTGAAGCGACAAAGAGGCTATTGGACGCGGCCAAGCGGCTTGAGGGTCGAAACGCGGCAAAGTAAGGTCATCGGGTATGCGCCGAGGTGACAGGATTCGAAAGGGTGGTTGAGCGTGACTGAAAAGAAGAGCTCTGACAGCAAATCGGACGATGTCACCGAAGCGGCAAGCGATCCGACGACTGCGGATTCCGCAGAGACAACTCAGCCGGAGTCCGAGCTCAATACCAAACGCGATAGCCGGGACAATGGCGATCAGGCAACCGGGCCGGGCAGTGCCTCTGATTCCGATCCAGAGCCGAAGGACACTGTTGCGGACTCGCATGAACCCCTCTCTGGCTCCGAGAAACCGGACAACACCGAAGCAGCACATGATGTCGATCCGTCAGATGAGCTGCCCGTTGCATCGCAACCTGTCCCTGTGGAGCAGGTCATCGTTCAAAAGGGTGGCTTCGTTCTGACATTCATGGGCGGTGTCGTTGCTGCAGTTATAGGCTTTGGCGTGGCGCAGTACCTGTCGGGCGACTGGCCCTTTTCGGCCATGACGGATGACGGCGCGGAACAGGCAGTGACCCAGCGGCTTGATGCGCAATCCGCACAGATCGAAGAGCTTCAGGGGCGGTTCGATGCATTGAGCGAAGGTCCCGACCTCAGCGGGCTGGAAGAGTCCCAGGCGGGACAGGCGGCGGCGATTGACACGATGTCGCAACGCGTGGATGACGTCTTGATGCGGCTCGACGATATGGAGGCCCGGCTCGACGACGTCGAAAGCCGGCCCGCAGGCGCAGGCGACTCGCAAGCCATCGCAGCGGAGTTTCAATCCGAACTGAACGCCCTGCGCGACTCTCTCGCGCAACAAGGCGACGAGATCGCAAGCATGGTCGAAGATGCCCGCACCATGGAACAGAACGCCGAGCAGACCGCCCAGGACGCGATGCAGCGGGCTGCATTGACACGGGTTCAGACCGCACTTGATGCCGGGACGGGCTTTGACGCGGCTCTTGCCGACCTAGACGCCGCCGGCATCGCCGTGCCCGATGCGCTGACCAAGGTCGCGCAGGATGGCGTGGTCTCGCTGGCACGGCTGCAAGACCGGTTCCCGGACGCGGCACGCCGGGCATTGGCCGCCTCGCGCCAGGCCACAGATGAGGGCGCTAGTGGTTTCGGGAGCTTTTTGCGCACGCAGCTTGGTGCGCGCTCGCTCGAACCGCGTGAAGGGGATGACCCGGATGCCATCCTGTCGCGCGCCGAGGCCGCCGCCCGCGAAGGTCGCTTGAAAGACGCACTGGCCGAGATCGAAACACTGCCCGAAGAGGGCCGCGCCGAGCTGAAAGCCTGGTCAGAGGATGCCACGCGCCGCCTCGAAGCCGTAGCCGCTGCCGAGGCGCTCGCCCAGGATATGAATTGAAACCGAAAGGGCACGCATGATGCTTTGGTCGATCACCAAGATAGTTGTTTTCATCGCCCTTGTTGCGGCGGCGGCGTTCGGAGCGGCCCACCTGCTCGAGATGGAGGGCGGCGTCCGGATCGTCATGGCAGGACAGGAGTTCAACCTGACGCCGCTCAAGGCGGTGATCGCGCTGGTTCTTCTGGTGATCGCGATCTGGCTGTTCTTGAAACTCGCGGCCTTCGTGATCGCCTTGCTGAAGTTCATCAATGGCGACGAGACCGCGATTTCCCGCTATTTCGACCGCAACCGACAGGAGAAAGGCTACCGCGCCCTGACCGAGGGCATGATGGCGCTCGCGTCGGGCGAGGGCGAGCAGGCCATGTCCAAGGCCAACAAGGCCGAGAAATACCTGCGCAAGCCTGAGCTTACCAATCTGATCACTGCGCAGGCCGCTGAAATGGCGGGTGACCACAAGCGTGCCGAAAAGGTCTACAAAACGCTTCTCAAGGATGACCGCACGCGGTTTGTCGGGGTGCGCGGCCTCATGAAACAGAAGCTTCTGGCTGGCGATACCCAGACCGCCTTGCGGCTGGCACAGACCGCCTTTGCGCTCAAGCCACGCCATCAAGAGGTTCAGGATACGCTGCTGCAACTTCAGGCACGGCAGGAAGACTGGAAGGGTGCGCGCGAAACCCTCAATGCCAAATTGAAATACGGCGCCTTGCCGCGCGACGTGCACAAGCGGCGCGATGCCGTTCTGGCCCTGTCCGAGGCGCGCGGCGTACTGGACGAGGGCAACGATATCGAAGCCCGCGAGGCGGCGATCGAGGCGAACCGCAAGTCACCCGATCTGATCCCCGCCGCTACGATGGCCGCGCGCGGCTACATCGAACAGGGCGCCAAGCGCCATGCGATCCGCGTCATCACGAAGGCGTGGGAGGCTCAGCCTCATCCCGATCTGGCTGCGGCCTTTGCCGAGCTCGAGCCGGATGAAACCCCCGAGCAACGGCTCAAGCGCTTTGGCAAGCTGCTCAAGCTGCACCCGGATCACCGCGAGACGCGTCTGCTCGAAGCCGAGCTGCATCTGGCGGCCGAGGACTTTCCCGGTGCCCGTCGTGCGCTGGGCGACATGGTTGAAAATGACCCGGACGCCCGCGCCCTCACCATCATGGCGGCGGTCGAACGTGGCGAAGGTTCGTCGGATGCGGTCGTCAAGGGCTGGCTGGCGCGCGCCCTGTCGGCGCCGCGCGGACCGCAATGGGTATGTGAGAACTGCCATCACATTCACGCCGAATGGGTGCCGGCCTGCGAGAACTGTCATTCCTTCGACACGCTCTCATGGACAAGCCCGCCGTCATCCGCCATGTCCACCTCGACCGGTATCGAGATGCTGCCGCTGATTGTCGGCGCGCTCGAGGATCGGCGCGAGGATCACGACATCGAGGACCCTGGCGCGGACCCGGATGACGATAACATCCTCGACGCCACGCCAGTTGCGGAAAACGGCACTGACCCCGAGCGGGAAGCAACCGAAAAATAGGTCTTTCCCCTTGGGTGGGGCGGTGCTATAGGCCCGCGTCACGGGGCCGGTGTAGCTCAGCTGGTAGAGCACGTCATTCGTAATGATGGGGTCGTAGGTTCGAGTCCTATCACCGGCACCACGACTTTCAGCGATCATTTATCAGGCTTGCGCCACAGTCGCCTCGCTCCGCTCAGGAGACAGTCGAATGCACTGGAGGGTGCTGCGCCGATTTTTCCAGCACCACGATCGAATCGTAGATATGGATCGAGGCGCAGGAGCCGGCGATCTCGGGGCGCTGCATATCGCTTTCATGATACCAATGATGCATGTCATCCACCAGGCCACGGACATAGGTGAAGAAGTTCGATTCTGCCTTCAGGCCGCCACCGAACCCTGTCCAATAGGCGGTATGAAGATCCTCGATCATGTAGACGCCATTGTTGTTGAGAAGCGGAAACAGGGTCTCGAGCGAGGCTTTGATATCGTCCATCCGGTGACTGCCGTCATCCAGGATGATATCGACGCCGCCCATCTCTTCGATCACCGACCTGAGAAATGCCGGATCGTCCTGCGACCCGATACGGACCTGGCCATCGATACCGTCATACCGGCGGCAATCCTCGTCGATATCGATCCCGTAGATGATCGCGTCAGGGCCAAGGAACTTGCGCCAGATGGCAAGCGAACCGCCCTTGGATACGCCGATTTCCAGCATCTTTGGGGCGCGTCCGCGGAAAGGGCCGAAATAGCGGTCATAGATCGGAATATAGTGGTGCCATTTGTGAACCAGATGCCCGGAGTGCTCTGAATAGATCTTCAGAAGGTCGCCATCATAGCTGTATTTACTTGTGATATCGTCAAGCACGCTCGGCCCGTTGAACGCATATTCATCGATGCCGCGTGGCGCGTATCTCGTGCCTCGTGTACCTCCCAGAACGCGAGGCAGGATGCGTCGCAGTCGTTGCACGAGGGAAGTCCTTTTCTCAGACACGTCGAATATCCTTGGATCAGCCGGGCAGCCGAGAGAGTGCTAGCCCGCCCCGAAGAGCTTGCGCAAGTGAATAATGACCGACCCAAGCGTGCGAAACTCTATCGTTTCAAGTTTAAACGTCAAAGGTTCGGTAATCTCTTCTCTGATAGACCTTTCCTCGGGTGAGTTGAAAGGTGGTAGGATGAGCGCGCCGGGTGAAAACGCCGCGCCAGTTATCATCAAACGGAAAAAGATCGTCGCCGGCGGGGGCCATCATGGTGGTGCCTGGAAGGTTGCTATAGCATGTTCCTTTAGCCTTTGGTGCTTTTGCACCGGTTTCAAGATCCGCCCCCTCAAGGCGCGGTACAGGCCCAGTTCTGGCGCTTGCGGGTGGTGGTCTTTCTTCCGCCCCCGCGCCATCCGCTTGCGAATGCCCTGCCAGCATCGTCTGAAAATCCTAACCCACTCCTAAACCGAAAGACCGAGTTGGGGTGAATTAGAGACAAATATCTCAGGCCCGCTTCTCGACCTTGCGCAGCACGGTGCCGTCGATTGTGTGGCGCTTTCCGGTCTCGTCATAGGTTGCAAGCGAGCGTCTCACCTGGCGGATCGCCGCCATCCGGTTGGCCACGCGGCGGATGCCCTCAAGCGCGCCATCCAGCAGCACCTGATTGCGCTCCACCTTGCCTTGCAGTCCGGCAAGATCGGGCTCGCGCGCACCTTCGAGCGCGTTGAACCTGTCGATCAGCTGCTCCTTTTGCGCCAGCAGCGCGCCGATGGCCTCCAGATCGCCTGCCAGCAGCGCCGTGCGCTCGGTCTCAAGCAGCTTGTCCAGCCGGTCGATCAGTTTCTGCATCTCATCCTGCGTCATCATATGTCTCCGTCATTGCGCGATAGAACGCCTCGGCCAGGCCGATTCCGCCGCTTGCCGCCATCCGCTCGGCGATGGCCTGCCTGTGAAACGAGGCGAACTGGTCTTCGCCCGCGCCGCCCGAAAAGCTGTTGCTCTGTTCGCCGAAACCGGCGGATTTCAGCATTTCGGCGAGGAAAGTCGCCTCGAGCCGCTCTGCCGCGTCGCGCGCCGCCATAGCCGCCATAGCCGCCAGTGGCGCCTGCCGTGGGCCAGCGTAAGAGCCGATTGGTAAAGAATCCGTCACTGTTTCACCTTGAATTGAAGATAGAGATCCTCATTGGACGGCATTTTGGTAAAGAAGCAGTAACCAGCCTCGGGCATCTTTCCACAAGATTGGAATGATCGCCGGAGAAGCCGATGATGCTTGCGAAAACGGGTGCGCCCCTGCCGGTGCCCGACATGACCCCGGGGCTGCCCGCCAATGACAGCCTCGCATCCGATGGCGCGCCCGCGTTCAGCTTTCAGGCCGTGCTTGAAGCGCTTCAGGTGGCCACCCTGGCGCAGGCGCAAGAGGGCATCGCCACCGAAGCCCAGCCAAACGACGAAACGCCGCCCGACACCCCACCCGAATCGCCGCCTCAGGACACCATGACCGGGGCCGCACATCCGTTCGACGAAGCGCCGGCATCTGATGCGCCGCAGCCCGACGCACCCCACGCCGCCCGGCCCGTGCAAACGGCCGCTCCGGCGTATCCGCCCGCCATCCCCGCCCCAGAGGCGCAGCATGCGCCCCCCATCATGCCGCAAATGGCCGGTGACCCGGCTGAACCCGTGGATCAGCCCCCGCTCAGACCCGATGCCGCGCCTCGCAACGGCCCCGGTTTCGCGCCAGCGCCTCCCGTCGCGGCCCTGGCCGATGCGCGCCAACAGCCCGCAGCGGTGAACGGCGTGGACCCGCCCGGCGCTGTGGCGGCTCCGCCAGCCGATCGGGTTGCGCGCGCCGCCTTGCCTGCGCAGCCGCCCCGGCAGGCCCCGTATCCCGTGGCAGAGCCGCCCGCGCCCGGCCCGTCCCAGGCGCAACCGGCACAGCCCGCGCCGCCGGCACAGCCCGCGCCACAAGCGCCGTCCGAGGTGCGCAGCGCATTCCGCGCCCCCGCACCGCCCGAGCCCGCGTCCGTCGCGCCCCCAACGGTCGTCGCGCATGACCCGCCCGCGCCCGTGCCGCAGCACAGGCGAACCGGTTTGGCCGATGCGCCCGTCTTGCATGGCGCGGGCGTTGCGGTTCCGTCCCCTCCCATCGGCGGCCTTTCAGACAGGCCAGCTCTGGCCGATCTGGATGAACCGATCAGAATCGTCTCTGATACAGCCCGGAATGGCCCTCTTCGCCCGTCTGACGATGGGATCGCCTCGCTTCATGCCAATGTCGATATCCGCCATTCTCCCGATCTTCCGCGCCATATCGCAACGCAGATCGGTGCCGCTGTGCAGCGCGCCAATCCGCTGCCCGGCGGCGTCGCAACGCCCATCGGTGGCGGGGGCGGTGAACAGGCCATCGACCTCACCTTGAATCCCGCCGAGCTTGGCCGCGTGCGCATAAGCATGACGCCGGGCGAGGGCGCGATGACCGTCACCGTCATCGCCGAGCGGCCCGAGACGCTCGATCTCATGCGCCGTCATGTCGACATGCTGGCACAGGACTTCCGCAATCTCGGTTTCGGCAATACCGCGTTCTCGTTCGGGCGCAGCCCCGATCAGGCGGGCGGCGGCACCGGCCATCCCGATGCCGCAACCACGCCCGAGGATTCACCCCCGCCCGATGCCGCGCCCGCGGCTGCACCCACCGCGCTGTGGATCGCTGCGGATCGCGTCGATATCAGGCTCTGAAAAGGCAAGAACATGATAGAATCCACCTCATCAACAGCGCCCAACCCGGCGCAATCCGTGGCCAATGCCGCTTCGTCGAAATCCGCTGAAAAGCCCGTGCTCAGCTCGGATTTTGAAACCTTTCTCAAGATGCTGACCGCGCAGATGCGCAACCAGGACCCGCTCAACCCGGTCGAATCCGCGGATTTCGCCGTTCAGCTGGCGGCCTTCTCGACAGTCGAACAACAGGTGCGCACCAATGACCTTCTGGAGTCGCTCGGCGCGCGGGTCGGGGCCTTGGGCATGTCGCAGTTGGCTGGCTGGGTCGGGATGGAGGCGCGCGCCGCGACCCCGGTGCAGTTCGACGGCGCACCCCTGACCCTGACCCTGCGCGCCGATCCGCTGGCCGACTCCGCTCAGATCGTCGTGCGCGATACCGGGGGCAACGTGGTGCAACGCCTCGATGCGGCCGCTGAAACCGGGCCGGTGCTTTGGGCCGGGGTCGGCGACACCGGCGCGCCGTTGCCCGCCGGGCGCTACGACATCGCGCTCGAATCTTATCGCGCCGGCGACCTTCTGGGCGCGCGAGCCGCCGAACTGCACGGCCGCATCGTCGAGGCGCGCAACGATGGCGACCGCATCACACTGGTTTTTGCGGGCGGCGAGGAGGTGCCTTCAGGCGAAATCCTGGGTCTGCGCGCCCCCGAGGGATGAGCGCCCTTGTTTCGCCTGCCGCGCTGGCCTAGCGTCCGGCGATTCGCCGACGCATCGCAGGTTTGGCCCCGTTCATGACCGCAGCAGACATTCTTCCGCCCGAACCGCTGGCCCAGACGCTGGCGGATGCGGGCGTGCTGCCCGAGGGTTGCGCATGGACGCCGCTTGCGGGCGGGCGCACCAACCGTCTCTGGCTGGTTTCGCCGCCTTCGGGCGCCGCTGCCGTCGTCAAGCTCTACACCCGCGCCGCGCCCAACCCTCTGTTTCCCAACGATCCGGCGGTGGAACTACGCCTGCTGCGCCACCTTTCGGGCCACGGCATCGCGCCGCATCCCCTCTATTTCGGCGAAACCCCGGCAGGGATCTGCCTGGTCTACGCTCACCTTCCCGGCGCTCCCTGGGTTCGCGGCGCCTACCTGGCCGCCGCCACGCTCAAGCGTCTCCATGCGATTGCGCCGCCACCGGGCCTGCGCAACGCCCCGGATGGCAGCCTGGCCCTCTCGGAACAGACCGAGGCGATCCTCGCGCGCTGCAAGTCTCACGCCGCCCGCGCTGCCGAGGCCCTCAGGCCGCGCCAGGAGGTGCCCGCCCTTGGCCGCGCGGCGCTTCTGCATGGCGATCCGGTGCCCGCCAATATCGTGGTCGACGAAACCGGCGCGCGGCTGATCGACTGGCAATGCCCCGCCATCGGCGACCCTTGCGAGGATATCGCGCTGTTCCTCTCGCCCGCCATGCAGCTCAGTTACCGTGGCGCAGCGCTGGACGCGCCCGAGCGTGCCGCGTTCCTTGCCAGCTACCGTGACCCCGAGATGATCGCGCGCTACCGGCGCCTTGCGCCCTGGTATCACTGGCGGATGCTGGCCTATTGCCTCTGGCGCCATGAAAGCGGCGATCCCGATGCCCGCGCCGCCGCCGATCTCGAGCAGGCCGCCCTCACCGCGCTGTCTCGCGCCTGACACGCGAAACCCGGTCCGACTCGTCGCGCGGCATCAGACCAGCCAGAACACCGCCACTGTCGCCGCTGCCCCCGCCAGGCCGCCGCCCAGCGCCCAAAGCGCGCCCGCCCCGCGCTGACCGCGCGGCGCTGTCTCCACCGGCATCGACTGCCGGATCAGCGCGTTCTCCACGATCGCCGGCAATCGCGGCCCGTATCGCGTCAACACCGCCAGCGTCTTCTGCAGGTCGCGCATCGCCGCGCGCGGCCCGATATTCTTGCGGATGTAATCCTCGACCACCGGCCGCGCCGCCTGCCACACGTTGATCTGCGGATCAAGCGACCGCGCCACCCCCTCGACCACGACCATCGTGCGCTGCAACAGGATCAGCTCGGTGCGGGTCTCCATACCGAAACGCTCTGTCACCTCGAAGAGATAGCTCAGCAGGTTGCCGATCGACATATGCGAGGCATCCATCCCGAAGATCGGCTCCCCCACGGCGCGCAGCGCCCGCGCGAACTCGTCCACATCCCGGTCGGCAGGCACGTAACCCGCCTCGAAATGCACCTCCGCCACGCGCCGGTAATTGCGCTTGATGAACCCATAGAGAATCTCGGCGTAAACCTTGCGGGTATATTCGTCGATATGCCCCATGATCCCGAAATCATAGGCAATGATATCCCCCGACGGCGCCACCTTCAGGTTGCCCTGATGCATGTCGGCATGGAAATACCCGTCACGCAGCGCATGTTTCAGGAACAGCTGCAACACCCGCTCGGCCAGCTGCGCGCGGTCATGCCCGGCCGCATCCAGCGCCGCGTTGTCGCCCAGCGGCACGCCATCGGCCCAGCCCATCGTCATCACCCGCCGCCCCGAAAGCGGCCAGTTCACCCGAGGCAGGGCGAACCCCTCGTCGCCAGCGGTATTGGCGGTGAACTCGCTGGCCGATGATGCCTCCAGCCGCAGATCGAGCTCGCCCATCACCACGCCCTCGAAATGGGCGATCACATCGGTCGGCCTCAACCGCCGCGATCCCGGCGACAGGAACTCGATCGTCCGGGCCGCGAAATAGAAGGCGTCGATATCCTTGCGAAAGGCCCGCTCGATCCCGGGGCGCAGCACCTTCACGGCCACTTCCTCGCCGCCCTCGCGCAGCCTGGCGCGATGCACCTGCGCGATCGAGGCCGCCGCCACCGGCGCGCTGAAATCGTCGAACACCTCTTCCACCGGGCGCCCCAGCTGCGCGGCGACCGATGCCTTGGCCACGGCCACCGGGAAGGGCGGCAGCTTGTCCTGCAACACGCGCAGCTGCGTCGCCAGGTCGTCCCCCACAAGATCCGGCCGCGTCGACAGGATCTGCCCGAACTTGATATAGGCCGGCCCCAGCGCCGTCAGCGCCCGTGTCGCGGGCGGCATCGCCGGATCGCCGCGATAGCCCAGCCACTGGAACGGCCATGCGAGGAACCGCATCGTCATCCTGACCAGGCGCGGCGCATCGAACGCATCCATCACCACCGCCATCGCGCCGGTGCGCTCCAGCGTGGCGCCCGTGCGGATCAGGCGCAGAATATTGTGTGGCCCCCGCATTCAGATCTTCCAGCCCGAATGAAGACAGGCGATGCCCATGCTCAGATTTCTGTATTTCGCATTCCCGAACCCGGCCTCCCGGATCATGCCCAGGAAGGTTTCCTGATCGGGAAAGCGGCGGATCGATTCCACCAGGTATTGATAACTCTCGCGGTCATTCGCGATCGCCTTCCCAAGCCGCGGAATGATGTTGAACGAATAAAGGTCATAGGCCCATTGCATCAGGTCATTGGGAATCTGGCTGAATTCCAGCACCATCAGGCGCCCGCCAGGGCGCAGCACCCGGAACGCCTCGTTCAGGGCCTCTTGCGGGCGCGTCACGTTGCGGATGCCGAAACTGATCGTGTAGACATCGAAACTGTTATCCGCGAAGGGCAGGGCCATCGCGTCGCCCACCAGCCAGTCAAGGCTGTCCGCCATCGCCGCCGCCTCGGCGCGCTTGCGCCCCTCGATCAGCATCGGTTCGGTCAGGTCCAGCACCGTGGCATGACCATGCCCCGCACGCTTGAGGAACCGGAACGCGATATCGCCCGTGCCCCCCGCCACATCGAGCAGGCGCTGGCCGGGACGCGGCGCCAGCCAATCCATCATCGCGTCTTTCCAGATGCGGTGGATGCCCAGCGACATCGCGTCGTTCATCACATCGTATTTCGATGCGACCGACCCGAACACGCCCTGCACGCGCCCGGCCTTCTCCGCCTCCGGCACGCTCTGAAATCCGAAATGGGTGGTTTTCTCGTTCATGTTCCGCCACCGGGGCCTTGCCGTTATGTGTTGACGCCCTTCTTATAGGGCGCATGGGGGCGGATACAATGCGCCCCATTCGTCACAGGATCGTACCGATGCCCGAACTCCCCGAGGTCGAGACAGTTCGCCGCGGCCTTCTTCCCGCGATGGAAGGCAGCGTGATCGCACACGCAGAGGTCAATCGCCCCGACCTGCGCTGGCCCTTTCCCGAAAACATGGCCGCGCGCCTTGCCGGGCAGCGGGTCATCGCGCTGCGGCGGCGCTCGAAATACATCCTCGCCGATCTCGCATCCGGTGAAACCCTGCTCATTCACCTTGGCATGTCGGGGCGCATGACCGTTTCGGGCGACCCGCTCGGGGTCTTTCAGCACGACCATCCCGCGGCGCAGAAACACGATCACGTCGTCTTCGACATGGATAATGGCGCGCGCGTCACCTTCAACGATCCGCGCCGCTTCGGGGCGATGGACCTGATGGAGACCGCCACCGCGGACGCCCACCCGTTGCTGGTGAAACTCGGGCCCGAGCCACTGGGCAACAGCTTTGACGAAACCTACCTCGCCGATGCGCTGGCGGGGCGCAAGACGCCGGTCAAGTCGGCGCTGCTCGACCAGCGAATCGTTGCGGGCCTCGGCAATATCTATGTCTGCGAAACGCTTTACCGTGCGCGTATTTCCCCGAACCGGCGCGCGGGCAATCTGTCGCGCCAACGCGCCGGGGGGCTGGTGACAATCATCCGTGACGTTCTCCTGGATGCCATCGAGGCAGGCGGGTCCTCCCTGCGCGATTTTCGTCAGGCAGACGGGGAACTTGGTTATTTTCAACATCGCTTCGACGTTTACGACCGCGAGGGCCAACCCTGCCGCAGCGCGGGCTGCAACGGCACCATCCGGCGGATCGTGCAATCAGGGCGATCCAGCTTCTACTGCGCCTCCTGCCAAAGATGAGGTTGATCCGCGCGCAGACAGTGGTAATGAATCCGTTCTGACAGAAACAAGCGAAAGCAGATTTCATGGCCTATGAGACGATCATCGTCGAAATAGAAGACCACGTCGCCCTCATCAAACTCAATCGCCCCGATGCCCTGAATGCGCTCAACGCCCAGCTCATGACCGAGCTGTGCACCGCGCTCAAGGACGCGCAGGCGAATGAAAAGGTGCGCTGCATCATCCTCACCGGCTCCGACAAGGCGTTCGCAGCCGGTGCCGATATCAAGATGATGAGCGGCAAGAGCTTCGTCGACGTGTTCTCCGAAGATCTCTTCGGTCCCGAAAGCGATGCGATCATGCGGGTCCGCAAACCGATCATCGCCGCCGTCTCCGGCTATGCGCTGGGCGGCGGCTGCGAACTGGCGATGATGTGCGATTTCATCATCGCCTCGGACACTGCCAAATTCGGCCAGCCCGAGATCAATCTCGGCGTCATGGCCGGGCTTGGCGGCAGCCAGCGCCTGACCCGCTTCATCGGCAAGTCCAAGGCGATGGACATGAACCTCACCGGCCGCTTCATGGATGCCGAAGAGGCCGAACGCTCCGGTCTCGTCAGCCGCGTCGTTCCCGTCAAGAAGCTGATGGAGGAGGCGCGCTCGGCCGCCGACAAGATCGCCGAGAAATCCATGATCAACGTGATGGCGGTAAAGGAATCGGTGAACCGTTCCTACGAGACCACCCTGCGCGAGGGGCTGCTGTTCGAGCGCCGCGTGTTCCACTCGCTCTTCGCCACCGAAGACCAGGCCGAAGGCATGGCCGCCTTCATCGAAAAGCGCGAACCCCAGTTCCGCGACAAGTAACCGCCGCCTGAACCCGGCTTCTCAAGGGCGCGCCCCATCGCGGCGCGCCCTTCGCTTTTCCTCCGCCCGCCCGCCCTTCATCTGGCCTCAAATACCTCGGGGGGTCCGGGGGGCTGGGGGGGGTCCGGGGGGCTGGCCCCCCGGCGCTGCCTGCGCGGATTTTGTACGAAATCCGGGTGCTTTTGTACCTGCAAGCACCGCGCGCCGCGTTGACCGGCCCGTTTCGGGCCCCGATACCGATGCGATACCGACGCGATACCGACATATTGCCGCGGCCCTCTCGGCCTTGTTAACAAGGCCCCCGGGTCGAATCGCACCGTTCCGCCCAGTTTCGGCTTTGCAAAACCGCCAAACTTGGCTATACGCCCCCGCTATACATGCGTGTGCAGCCCGCTCTGGCTAGAATCACCTCCGGTCGATCCGTCGTCCGTTCGGGTTTGCTCCACCGCATTCAAGACAACGCAAACCTGATAGAGGTCTGATTTAAATGGCAAATACGCCCCAGTCCAAGAAACGCGCCCGCCAGAACGAAAGCCGTCTGGCCGTCAACAAGGCCCGCCGTTCGCGGATCCGCACCCATCTGCGCAAGGTCGAAGAGGCCCTCGCCTCTGGCGACAAGGACGCAGCCCAGGCCGCCCTGCGCGCCGCCCAGCCCGAACTGATGCGCGGCGTCACCAAAGGCGTCTTCCATAAGAACACCGCCTCCCGCAAAATCTCCCGCCTCGCCGCCCGCGTAAAAGCGCTCGGCTAAGGCTTTCGGGCTAAATCATTGATACAAAAGGCGCCGGTCAGTCCGGCGCCTTTTTGCGTTTGTGGCCTTCCTGACGAGGGCAGGGATTCTTTTCGCGCAAACATCCTGTCAAGCGCGAAGTTCGGTTGCCGTGGCGCGCGTGAACTTGCTAGCTTCAGCCAGCGATTCACGCTTGGGGGGACATGTAGCACAGGTTCGGGCAGCCATTCGCGGTTGCTTGATCTAGGTCAATGACCGCTCTGTGATCTTGTCCGACAAGACGGCACGCAAATGCAATGACGGCGCGGTGATGTGGGGACAGTCCGCGTTTGACATTCTGTTGCGACCTTTGGAAGTTCGGCTCCGGGCAGGGGCTTGGCAACTGCTGTATTCATGCAGCGGATTTGTTGATCTTTGCCCGTGCTTACTTCATCCCTGCAGCGATCGGATCGCCCGCTCCGGTTGAGCGTGTAACGAGTTCAGACAGGAAGATCCGATTCCGAGACGGGGGAAGAATGACGCAGGAACAATGGGGCCAACTCAAGCAGCGACTTCTGAATACAGTCGGCAAGAACAATTATACGAACTGGATAGAGCCTCTTGAACTCTCGGGTGTGAAGGACGGCGTCGCTACCTTCAGTGTGCCGACCAGCTTTCTTGGCAATTACGTCTCGCAGAATTTCGGCGACCTGATCCTCTATCAGGTGAATTCCATCGCGCCCGAAATTCGCCGGATCCAGTTCCGGACCGCGGCCAACACCGCGCGCGATCCCGCGGCCACCAAGACAGGCCCGGCCCCTCAAAGGGCCGCGTCCGGCAACGGGGCGGAAACGGATATCCGCCTCAACACTGCACCGCTGGACGAGCGGTTCACCTTCGACACCTTCGTCGTCGGCAAACCCAACGAGCTGGCCCATGCCGCTGCCAAGCGCGTCGCCGAAGGCGGCCCGGTCACCTTCAACCCGCTCTTTCTTTATGGCGGTGTCGGGCTGGGCAAGACGCACCTCATGCATGCGATCGCATGGGAGCTGACCTCGCGCCAGCCGGAGCTGAGCGTGCTCTACCTGTCGGCAGAGCAGTTCATGTATCGCTTCGTGCAGGCGCTGCGTGACCGCAAGATGATGGATTTCAAGGAAATGTTCCGCTCGGTCGACGTGCTGATGGTGGATGACGTTCAATTCATCGCCGGCAAGGAAAGCACGCAGGAGGAATTCTTCCACACCTTCAATGCGCTCGTTGATCAGAACAAGCAGATCGTCATCTCGGGCGATCGCGCCCCCGGCGAGATCGAGAATCTCGAGGACCGCATCAAGTCGCGCCTGCAATGCGGCCTGGTCGTGGACCTGCACCCGACCGACTACGAACTGCGCCTCGGTATCCTCCAGTCCAAATGCGAGCAATATTCCCGCCAGTATCCTGACCTGCAGATGTCGGATGGCGTGCTTGAATTCCTGGCGCACCGGATCAGCACCAATGTCCGCGTCCTGGAAGGGGCGCTGACCCGGCTGTTCGCCTTTGCCTCGCTTGTGGGCCACGAGATCACGCTGGAACTGACGCAGGACTGCCTTGCCGACATCCTGCGCGCTTCGGAACGCAAGGTCAGCGTCGAGGAGATCCAACGCCAGGTGGCGGATCACTACAATATCCGCCTCAGCGACATGATCGGCCCCAAGCGCCTGCGCAGCTTTGCGCGCCCGCGTCAGGTGGCGATGTATTTGTGCAAGCAGATGACCAGCCGCTCCCTCCCCGAAATCGGCCGTCGTTTCGGGGGGCGTGACCACACCACCGTGATGCATGGTGTGCGCCGCATCGACGAGCTTCGCGCCCAGGATGCGCAGATCGCCGAAGATCTCGAAATCCTGCGCCGGACGCTTGAAGGCTGAGCATTCCGGCGCGCCGTGCCGTCCTTGGCCCCGCCTCGTGCGGGGCCGCACTTGACGGCCAGATGAATAACGCAGAAAAACAACAACAAAAGGCTTGAGCCGAAAGGGGAAGTTGCTAACGTGCCCCTCCGGCACGACGCCGGCACCTATTCGGGAGCGAGGGCATGAAACTCAGCATCGAACGCGGAACGCTGCTCAAGGCCGTGTCGCAGGCGCAATCTGTGGTGGAGCGGCGCAACACCATTCCGATCCTCGCCAATGTCCTGATCGAGGCCGAAGGTGACGAGGTTCATTTCCGCGCCACCGACCTCGATATCGAGGTGGTGGACAAGGCCCCGGCCAAGGTCGAGCGCGCCGGTGCCACCACCGTCAGCGCCGTCATGCTGCACGAGATCGTGCGCAAGCTGCCCGACGGCGCACTTGTGACGCTCAGCGATGACGGCACCGCGGGCCGCCTCACCGTCGAGGCAGGGCGGTCGCATTTCAACCTCGCGACCTTGCCCAAGGAAGACTTCCCGGTCATGGCCTCGTCGGAATATTCCAGCAATTTCAGTGCTCCGGCCCCGGTTCTGCGCCGCCTCTTCGACAAGTCGAAATTCGCCATTTCCACCGAGGAAACCCGCTATTACCTCAATGGTGTCTACATGCATGTCGCAGAGTCGGAAGGCGGCAAGGTGCTGCGCTGCGTCGCCACCGATGGCCACCGGCTGGCCCGGATCGACGCCGACCTGCCCGAAGGCGCCGAGGACATGCCCGGCGTGATCGTCCCGCGCAAGACCGTGGGCGAGCTGCGCAAGCTCCTGGATGACGACGACATGAAGATCGCGGTCTCGGTCTCGGAAACCAAGGTGCGTTTCGCCACCCCCGATATCATGCTGACCTCCAAGGTGATCGACGGCACTTTCCCCGATTACACCCGCGTCATTCCCCAGGGGAACACCCGCAAGATGGAAGTGGACGCAGCCGAATTCGCTCAGGCCGTCGACCGCGTGGCGACGGTGAGTTCCGAACGCTCTCGCGCAGTCAAGCTGTCGCTCGACGAAGACCGCCTGATCCTGTCGGTCAACGCGCCCGACAGCGGCGCCGCCGAGGAGGAACTGGCCGTCGCCTACGGCGACGAGCGCCTCGAGATCGGCTTCAACGCCAAGTACCTGCTCGAAATCGCCAGCCAGGTGGACCGCGAGAACGCCGTGTTCCTGTTCAACTCCTCGGGCGACCCGACGCTGATGCGCGAAGGCAACGACACCAGCGCCGTCTATGTCGTCATGCCGATGCGGGTGTGACGACGGGGTTTCAAACCGGCTTCGCCGATGCCTTCGGCGAGAGTATTTCCGGAACGATGAAGGGCGCCTGATGCCCGGTCTTTTCCTGTCCCGCCTTACGCTCTCGCATGTCCGCTCGCATAAATCTGCGCGGCTGGATCTGGATGCCCGGCCGGTGGCCATCCACGGCCCCAACGGCGCGGGCAAGACCAACATCCTCGAAGCCGTGTCTCTCCTGTCGCCGGGGCGCGGACTGCGGCGCGCGGCGGCGCAGGATATCGCCCGCCGCCCCGAATCCCTTGGCTGGAAGGTGACAGCGTTGCTTCAGTCGCTGCACCAGCTGCACGAGGTCGAGATCTGGTCCGAGGAGGGCGCCGCGCGCCAGACCCGGATCGACGGCAAACCCGCCCCCCAGACCGCTTTGGGACGGATCGCGCGGGTGCTGTGGCTGATCCCGGCGATGGACCGGCTCTGGATCGAAGGCACCGACGGGCGCCGCAGGTTTCTTGACCGGATGACGATGAGCTTTCGCCCCGATCACGCCGACGCATCACTCGCCTATGAAAAGGCCATGCGCGAGCGGAACCGGCTGCTCAAGGATCAGGTGCGCGATCCGCATTGGTATATCGCACTGGAGCGGCAGATGGCCGAACATGGCGCGGCGATCCACGCCAATCGGATTCACGCGCTGGAGCAGCTTGGTGCGGCGCAGGCCGAAGCCCAGACCGCCTTTCCCGTGGCTGAACTGGACCTGATCGCCACCGAGGGTGAGATTCCAGACACCCCCGCCGACCTGGCCGAGGCGCTGGCCGAAAGCCGCTTTCGAGACCTTGCGGCCGGGCGCACTCTGGTCGGGCCGCATCGCGCCGATCTCTACGGTGTCTACGCGGCCAAGGGCGTGCCCGCGCGCGATTGCTCCACCGGCGAGCAGAAGGCGCTTCTGGTGTCCCTGATTCTGGCCAATGCCCGCGCGCTGGCGCGCGACTTCGGGGCGCCACCGCTTTTGTTGCTCGACGAGGTCGCCGCGCATCTTGACGCCGCCCGCCGCGCGGCCCTCTATGACGAAATCTGCGCGCTTGGTGCTCAGGCCTGGATGACGGGTACGGGGCCGGAACTGTTCGCTGAACTGGGCGACAGGGCGCAGAATGTGAACGTGACGGAAACCGACGGCATCAGCCAGATCAACGAAAGGCCCGGCCCATGACACCGCAGCGCGTGACGCTCATCACCCTTGGCGTTCGGGATCTGGATCGTGCGCGTGCGTTCTACCGCGCGCTTGGCTGGACCCCCGCCGAAGAAACCGAAGGCGTCAGTTTCTACCAGATGAACGGGCTCGTCCTGGGGCTTTTCGGGCTCGAGGCCCTCGCCGCCGATCAGGGCCGCCCCGACGCCGCGCTGGGCACGGGCGCGATCACGCTGGCGCAGAATTTCAGTACCGAGGCCGAGGTCGACGCCGCATTCGCGCAGGCGCTGGACGCGGGCGCGACGCCGCTCAAATACCCCGAAAAAGTGTTCTGGGGCGGGTATTCCGGCTATTACGCCGACCCCGATGGTCACGTCTGGGAATTGGCGATGAACCCGTTCTGGCCACTCGGCGGGGACGGATCGCTGACGCTGCCGGTGCAGGAATGACCCTGTCGCTTTCCGATCTGGCGCTTTACGCGGGCGCGTTGCTGGTGCTGTTCCTGACGCCGGGGCCGGTTTGGCTCGCGATGCTGGCGCGCTCGATGTCTGGCGGCTTTCACGCCGCCTGGCCACTGGCGCTTGGCGTTGTGGTGGGCGATGTGCTTTGGCCGTTCCTCGCCATTCTCGGGGTCACTTGGATCCTGTCGGTCTTTTCCGGCTTCATGCTGGCACTCAGGATCATTGCCGTATTGATGTTCGTCGGCATGGGCGTCCTCCTGATCCGCAACGCCGACCGGTCCATCGCCGCTGACAGCCGCCTGACCCGTCCGGGCACCTGGGCGGGGTTCATGGCCGGGCTGGCGGCGATCCTGGGCAATCCCAAGGCGATCCTGTTCTACATGGGCGTCCTGCCGGGCTTTTTCGATCTCACGCGCATCACCCCGGCTGACATCGCCGCCATCGTGTTCCTGTCATTCGCGGTGCCCTTGGTGGGCAACCTCAGCCTCGCGTTTTTCGTGGACCGGATTCGCCGGGTGATGAGCTCGCCCGATGCGATCCGGCGCACCAATGTCGTGTCGGGCTGGCTGCTGATTGTGGTCGGCGTCGTGATCGCCTTCACCTGAGTGCTTGCAGCCTCTTTTCAGGATGCGACCGGCCCGGTTGCACCCGCCCCGGTCCGCGCCCGCGCCCCTTGCGGAACGCCGCCGCCGAACCACAAAATATTGGGGTAAACGCGTGACATCCCCCCCGTAAAATCGTATAAAATCAAAAAAGTGCGAAGGAATTCCCACATGGCCGAAGCTGCACCGACGCCTGACGATTATGGCGCCGATTCCATCAAGGTTCTCAAAGGCTTGGAGGCCGTCCGCAAGCGACCGGGCATGTATATCGGTGACACCGATGACGGCTCTGGTCTGCACCATATGGTCTACGAAGTCGTCGATAATGGCATCGACGAGGCCCTCGCCGGTCACGCCGACGCGGTGAACGTCACGATTCACGCCGATTCCAGCGTTTCCGTCAGCGATAACGGTCGCGGTATTCCGGTCGAGATCCACGAGGAAGAAGGCGTTTCCGCCGCCGAGGTCATCATGACCCAGCTTCACGCCGGCGGGAAGTTCGACCAGAACTCCTACAAGGTGTCGGGCGGTCTGCACGGCGTGGGCGTGTCGGTGGTGAACGCGCTGTCCGATTGGCTGGAGCTGCGTATCTGGCGCAACGGCAAGGAACATTACGCCCGCTTCGAGCATGGCGATACCGTCGAACACCTGCGCGAGGTCGGCCCGGCAAATGGCCGCAAGGGCACCGAGGTGCGCTTCATGGGTTCGACCGATACGTTCTCGAACCTCGAATACAGCTTCGAGACCCTTGAAAAGCGCCTGCGTGAACTCGCTTTCCTCAATTCCGGCGTGCGGATCATCCTGCGCGACGAACGCCCTGAAGAGCCGCTTAAGTCGGAATTGCACTATGATGGCGGCGTCATGGAGTTCGTGAAATACCTCGACCGTCACAAGAGCTCGATGATCCCCGATCCGATCTTCATCACCGGCGAGCGCGATGATATCGCCGTCGAGGTGGCGATGTGGTGGAACGACAGCTACCATGAAACGGTTCTGCCCTTCACCAACAACATCCCGCAGCGTGATGGCGGCACCCATATGGCGGGTTTCCGTGGCGCGCTGACCCGGACCATCCAGAAATACGCCCAGGAAAGCGGGATCGCCAAGAAGGAGAAGATCAGCTTCACCGGCGACGATGCCCGCGAGGGGCTGACCTGCGTTCTTTCGGTCAAGGTGCCCGATCCCAAGTTCTCGAGCCAGACCAAGGACAAGCTGGTCAGCTCCGAGGTCCGCCCCGCCGTCGAAGGGCTGGTCTATGAGAAACTGACCGAATGGTTCGAGGAAAACCCGAACGAAGCCAAGCAGATCGTCGGTAAGATCGTGGAAGCCGCGCTGGCCCGCGAAGCCGCCCGCAAGGCCCGCGAACTTACCCGCCGCAAGACAGCGATGGACGTGAACTACCTGGCCGGCAAGCTCAAGGATTGCTCCGAGAAAGACCCCTCCAAGACCGAACTGTTCCTCGTCGAGGGTGACAGCGCCGGTGGCTCGGCGCAGACCGGGCGTGACCGCTCGACCCAAGCGGTTCTGCCCCTGCGCGGTAAAATCCTGAACGTCGAACGCGCCCGCTTTGACCGGATGCTGGGCAGCCAGGAGATCGGCAACCTTGTGATGGCCTTGGGGACCGGGATCGGGCGCGACGAGTTCAACCTGGCTAAACTGCGTTACCACAAGATCGTCATCATGACCGATGCCGATGTCGACGGCGCGCATATCCGCACGCTGTTGCTGACCTTCTTCTACCGGCAGATGCCCGAGCTGATCGAGAACGGTCATCTCTACATCGCGCAGCCGCCGCTTTACAAAGTGTCGCGCGGCAAGTCCGAAGTCTATCTCAAGGACGAGCCCGCGCTTGAAGATTACCTGATCCAGCAGGGTACCGATGATGCGGCGCTGCGTCTGGGAACCGGCGAAGAAATCATCGGCCAGGATCTCGTGCGTGTCGTCGAAGAGGCGCGCCAGACCAAGCGCATACTCGAGGCCTTCCCCACGCATTACCCGCGCCACATTCTTGAACAGGCCGCCATTGCCGAAGCCTTCCTGCCGGGTCGGGTCGATTCCGATCTGCAGGGCGTGGCCGATACAGTGGCCGAACGTCTGGACCTGATCGCGCTTGAATATGAGCGCGGCTGGCAGGGCCGGCCGACCCAGGATCACGGCATGCGCATGACCCGCACCGTGCGCGGTGTCGAGGAAATCCGCACGCTTGACGGCCCCGTGCTGCGCGGTGGCGAGGCCCGGCGCCTTGGCCAGCTGACAAAGGGCCTGCGCGAGATCTACACCTTGCCTGCGAAACTGGTGCGCAAGGACCGGGCGCAGAACATCTATGGCCCGCTAGACCTGTTGGATGCGATCCTGAAAGAGGGCGAAAAGGGCCTTCAGTTGCAGCGCTACAAGGGCTTGGGTGAAATGAACCCGGGCCAGCTCTGGGAAACCACGCTCGACCCCGAGGCGCGCACGCTGTTGCAGGTCAAGGTCGATGACGTGGCCGAGGCGGATGATCTCTTCACCAAGCTGATGGGCGATGTCGTCGAACCAAGGCGAGAGTTCATCCAGCAGAACGCGCTGAACGTCGAAAACCTCGATTTCTGAACGCTGCCGACGCGATCAGCCTCATTGAAAGAAACCGGGCGGTGCATGCAAGCACCGCCCATTTCATTTCAACAGGCGGGTTGCCGCCCTCAGTTGATCGTCGATGTGACGCCTTCGGGTTTTCCGACCACCACGAAGGTCAGTTTGTCGGGCGACAGCAACTCCCTGGCGACACGGTTCACATCCTCCAGCGTCACGGCATTCACCATGTCGTTCCGGTTCGAGATGTAATCCGTGGGCAGGTCCTCCATCTGCATGTTGACCGCGATATTCGCGATCGGTGCATTGCCGTCGAACCGCAGCGGATAGGCTCCCGTCAGATAGGTCTTGGCATCCTGCAGTTCTTCGGGGGTCACACCCTGTTCTCTGATCTTCGCCCATTCCGCGCGGATCACGTCGATCGCCTCGCCGACCCTCTCATTGGCCGAAGAGACGCTGCCCATCCAGATCTCCGCACCATCGCGGTCGGCGAGATAGGAATAGACCCCATAGGTCAAGCCACGCTTCTCGCGCACCTCTTCCATCAGGCGGCTTTCAAACGATCCACCGCCAAGGATGTAATTGAGAACATAGGCGGCAAAGAAATCGGGATCCTCGCGCTTGATGCCGGGTTGGGCGAAACCGGCCACCGACTGGGGCGTGTCGAACTCGACCACCTCGACGCCGCCGGGCAGGTTCAGGTCGGCCCGTCCGGGCAGGGGCGCGCCTTCAGCGGGCAGGTCCAGCAGCAGCTCGTCCAGAAGCGCGGTCAGTTCCTCGGCGGTGATATCGCCCACGGCGCTGACATAAAGCCGGTCCCGCGCCAGTGCCGCGTCATGTGCTGCGACGATATCCTCGCGCGTCAGGCCGGCGATGCTTTCCAGCGTGCCATTAAGCGAACTGCCATAGGGATGCGCCCCGTAAACCAGTGAATCGAGAGTTTCGCCAGCGATCCTGCGCGGATCGGTCTGGTTCGAGCGGATCACCGAACTCACTTGCTCACGTACCCGGTCAATCGACGGCTGGTCAAAGACCGGATCGACCAGGCTTGCGCGCAAGAGCGCCACCGCCTCGTCCCGGTTCTCGGTCAGGAATCGCGCTGACACGCTGACCGTATCGTCCGAAACGTCATAGCGGAACGATGCCGCCAACGCTTCGGTGGCCCGCGCAAAGGCGCGCGAATCCATGTCGCCCGCGCCTTCCTCCAGCAATCCGACCATCAGGTTGGTCACGCCGCGCTTCCCCTCGGGGTCAAGCGATGCGCCACCGCGAAACCGCAGCTCCAGAGCAACGAAAGGATTGGTGTGGTCCTCCACCAGCCAGGCATCTATCCCGCCGGGCGTGGTGATCTCGTCGATCTCCACTTCGGCCAGCGCGGGCAGGGCAATCACACAGGCGACAAGGGCCAGAACGTAACGGATCATTGGGTCACCTCCGGTGCGGTCAGCCAGCCGGTTACCGAATTGTCGCTTTCGAACAATTCCCTCGCGGCGGTCATGATGTCTTCCTCTGTCACGGCCTCAAGGATATCGGGCCATGCCTGCACATCCTCGACGGTCAAGCCCTGCGTCAATGCCCGGCCATATCGGTTCGCCAGACTGCCCACATCGTCGCGGGCATAAATTTCGGCGGCGCGCACCTGCATCTTGATGCGAGCAAGCTGTTCACTGTCCACGCCCTCCTCGAGGAAGGTCGTGATGACCTCGTCCATGGCCTCCTCGGCCTGTTGCAAAGTGACACCGGGCGCAGGCACCACCGCAAGGCCGAACGTCGTGTCGTCAAGCGAAGTGGCGCCGTAATAGGCCGAGGTGCTGACCGCCCGTTGGGTCTCGAATTGCAGCTTCTCGGCCAACAGCGAGGTGGTTCCGCCACCAAGGATTTCTGCCAGAAGGTCCAGCGCTGCGGCCTTTTCCTGCGCGCCGCTGTCGCGCTCGGGCGCAAGGTAGGAGCGGATCACATAGGGCTGAGCCACGCGCGGGTCCTCGAAAACGAGCCTGCGCTCGGCCATCTGCCGGGGTTCCTGCGGGCGGGCGCGTTCGGGCAGGTCGGGGTTGGCGGGCAGCTTGCCGTAGTGCTCCTCGGCAAGCGCGCGCACGTCGTCGGGCAGCACGTCTCCGGCTACGATCAGGATCGCGTTGTTGGGCGCGTAGTAGGTCTTGTAAAAATCCAGCGCCTTTTCCATGTCGAGCGTGCGCATTTCGTGCCGCCAGCCGATGATGGGCGTGCCATAGGGATGGTTGAGATACTGCGCCGCGTTCGCCTGTTCCCGAAACAGTGCGCCGGGGTTGTTCTCGACCCGCTGGTTGCGTTCTTCCAGGATCACGTCCCGCTCTGCGGCGATGTCCTCTTCGGTGAGGCGCAGATTGACCATCCGGTCGCTTTCCATCTTCATCATCAGCCCAAGCCGGTCGGCGGCGACCCGCTGGAAATAGGCGGTATAATCATAGCTGGTAAAGGCGTTGTCCGAGCCGCCATTGCGCGCCACCACGGCCGAGAATTCCCCCGGCGCCATCGTCTCGGTGCCCTTGAACAGCAGGTGCTCGAGGAAATGCGCGACACCCGAGACGCCCGGCGCCTCGTCTGCGGCCCCGGCGCGATACCAGACCATGTGCATGGCGACCGGCGCGCGGTGATCCTCGATCACCACGACATCCATCCCGTTATCAAGCGTGAAAGTCGTGACCTGATCCTCTGCAGCGGCTGCCGGCAAGGCGGCAGCCAGGGCAAGGATCAGACAGGCGATGAACTGACGCATCCCGTCTCTCCAGATTTCCGGCGGTTGTCACGCCAAAACATACGTCGGCAAGGCCACGATGCAAGCGCGCTGACAGGGTTGTGATGCGTCTCAGTCGCTGGGCGGCGGGGCGCTCGGCGTTTCGACACCGGCACGGCGCATCCGCATCTCTTCGCTGTCCGCGTCAAGCCACTGACGCTTGTAGGCGTTGGTGTAGTCGTCGACCGGCCCAAGTCGCAGGATGTTCACCCGGCCATGCTTGCGGCGGGTTTCGGCATCCTCTCGCGCCAGGGTCTGGCGAATACCCGGCTGCGCGCCGTAACGTCCGGCATGGCGCACGAGCCCGCTGTCCGCGGCGGCAGGGGCGGTTCCGGTCAGCGCGGCGGGATTGCCGCCAAGCGCAGCGACGCCTTCGGCCTTGGGATTGGTGTCGACAAGGTTCGCGGAACCCGGCGCAGGCGCGGGCAGCGCCGAATAGCTTTCGGGCGTCTGCAAGGGTCTGGTCGGCAGAACCGTGAACTCGTCAGGGCCTTCGCCCGTGTGCTTGATATTGGTCAGCGTCACATCCTCGCCCCGGCCGCCACAGGCGGCAAGGCCAAGACTGAGGATCAATACTGTCACGCGCGGCACGCTCATCGCCCGTCTCCTTCGGTTTCGCGAACAGATGTATCGCATCCTTTGCCCAAGGTCACGAGGCGTTTTTCGCAGGCGGGCTGAACAGGACCAGCCCGATCGCCCCGGCGAAAACCGCGATATCCGCGACATTGAACGAAAACGGATTGTTGATCCCGCAACAGGACATGTTGATGAAATCCGCAACCGCCCCGTAGAGGACGCGATCGATCACATTCCCAAGCGCCCCGCCGATCAGCAGGCCGGCGGAAAGCATCTGCCAGCGCCCGCCCTGATCGCGATGGACCCACCACAGCACAAGGGCGGAAATCAGCAGCGCAACTGCGATCAGGACCCACCGCATGATCGGGTTGGCCCAGGACATCAGCCCGAAATTGATCCCGTAATTCCACGCCATACGCAGGTTCAGGAAAGGCGGAAACACGTCCAGCGACGCCAGCTCGCGCAGGTTCAGTGCATGCACGATCCAGTATTTCGTCACCTGATCCAGCAGCAGGGTCCACAGACCCGCCCAGAAAACCAATCGCATTGCTTGTCCCCTAGTGGCGGAAATGGCGCATGCCAGTCACGACCATCGCCAACCCGGCGTCATCGGCGGCGGCGATCACCTCGTCATCGCGCATCGAGCCGCCCGGCTGGATCACTGCCGTCGCCCCGGCCTCCGCTGCCGTCAGCAAGCCGTCGGCAAAGGGAAAGAACGCATCCGACGCTACCACGCTGCCGCGCGTCAGCGGCGCATCGAGACCCAGCGTCGCGGCCATGTCCTCGGCCTTGCGCGCGGCGATGCGGCAGCTGTCGACACGGCTCATCTGTCCGGCGCCGACGCCCACCGTGGCGCCGTCCTTGACATAGACGATGGCGTTCGACTTCACATGCTTGGCGACGCGCCAGGCAAACAGCAGGTCGGCCAGTTCCTGGTCGCTCGGCGCCCGCTTGGTCACGACCTTCAGATCCGAGACATCCAGTCGCCCGTTATCCTTGTCCTGTACCAGGTAGCCGCCCGACACCTGCCGCAGCATCAGCCCCGACTCGGCGGGATTGGCAAGGCCGGGGGTGGTCAGCAGGCGCAGGTTCTTCTTGCGCGCAAAGACCTCCTTGGCCTCCCGGTGCGCACCGGGGGCGATGACCACTTCGGTAAAGATCTCGCAGATCTCCTCGGCGGTCTCGCGATCCAGCGTCGAGTTCAGCGCGACGATCCCGCCGAAGGCCGAGGTCCGGTCGCAATCGAAGGCGCGCGCATAGGCTTCCTTGAGGGTCGTGCCCCGCGCCACCCCGCAGGGATTGGCATGCTTGATGATCGCGCAGGCCGGGCCATCCTTGGGCAGGAACTCACTGACCAGTTCGAAGGCAGCGTCGGTATCGTTGATGTTGTTGTAACTTAGTTCCTTGCCCTGGTGCTGCGTGGCCGTGGCCACGCCGGGGCGGTTCGTGCCATCCACATAGAAGGCCGCGCTCTGATGCGGGTTCTCGCCATAGCGCAGGGTTTGCGCCAGCTTGCCGGCCACGGCGCGGCGGCGCGGTGCGGGCTCGTCGAGGGCTCCGGCCATCCAGCCAGAAACCGCCGCATCATAGGCGCCGGTGCGCGCATAGGCGGTCAGCGCAAGCCGCTGGCGGAAGGCATATGTGGTCTGACCGTCATGCGCGGCCAGTTCATCCAGCAACGGCTGGTAATCCTCGACATCCACGACGACGTTGACAAACGCATGGTTCTTGGCCGCCGCGCGGATCATTGCCGGGCCGCCGATGTCGATATTCTCGATGCAGGTGGCGTAATCGGCGCCCTTGGCGACGGTCTCCTCGAAGGGATAGAGATTGACCACCAGCAGGTCGATCGGCTTGATCCCGTGGGCGGTCATCGCCGCCATGTGCTGATCGTTGTCGCGCAGCGCCAGCAACCCGCCATGCACGCCCGGATGCAGGGTCTTGACCCGCCCATCCATCATCTCGGGAAAGCCGGTGACATCCGCCACATCCTTCACCACCAGCCCCGCATCGCGCAGCGCCTTGGCGCTGCCGCCGGTCGACAGCAACTCGACCCCGCGATCGGCCAGGGCCTGGCCCAGCTCGACCAGTCCGGTCTTGTCGGAAACGGAAAGAAGGGCTCGGCGCACGGGGGCGAGATCGGTCATGGGCAGCGGATCCTCGGGTCAGTCGGTTCAGGTCTGTTCTGTCTCGGTGTCACCGGCCAAAGGCTCCATCTCGTCCTGTGTCAGGTCGCGGATGCCGATCGGCGTATCCTGTGCCTTGGCCAATGACCACCTTGTGCGGGTCGCATACTCCATCACGCGACCGGATAGAACGATTTGTTTGGTCGCACGCGGCTTGAGCCGGTTTTTTTCGAGGTAGACGCTGGGTTCAAGCGACAAACTCACACGCCCGTCGCTGCGAAACACCCAGATTTCCCCGCTCTTGAGCGCCATCGACACCGCCGCGCCGCCCATGTCGAGGCTGGCATCCACATCCGGGTGCAGGTGAAAACGGATGTCGAAGGGGATGCCCTGCAAGGTAGCCGCATCCATCGCCCTGTCGAAGCGGCGCCGGTCGCCATCGCCCAGCGTCAGGAGCATGTCCTCGCCCGCCACCCCGCGCCCGTCGAATGTCAGGTCCAGCGTGCGGGCATGGGTCAGGCCGTGGCTGCGCAGGTAGCCATCATGCCCCCCCTCGAATCGCAGCCCGTCCGGTGCGTTGCTGACCTTGACCGGCACGTTGCGCGGCGCATCGGTCAGCCAGCCTTCGCGCTTCGCGCCAAGGTCCAGCCGTGCACTGGAGCGCCCCGCCAGAACCAGTGTGGAATGCGACGGCGTGGCGCGCCCGGCGCGCCTCCATTGCGCCCCGAAACTGACCCCCGACCCGCAATTCACGATCAAGGGCCGCCGTCCCGATGTCAGTTCGAACGCCAGCGTCGAGGCATGTGCATTGAGCGATGCGCGCCCCGTCGGCGGCGGTGCTGCGTCAATGATGATAGAGGTCCGCCCGGCACTGATCCGGGCATAACCCATCGACAGCCCGTCAGGCTGGCGCGTCTTGACGCCACTATTGGCCAGCGCATTGTCGAGCCGCCCCTCAAGCCCGCGCCCGCCGCCGTGAAACCGCGCCAGCGCGCCGTCGCTGTGGCGCAGCGTGCGCAGGGTCGGCGCGATCCGCTCGATGGCGTTCCAATGCGATTCGGCGGGCGAGCGCCCGGATTCCGTCAAAGCGACCGAGGCCCAGGTCAGCAAAGCGAAGACATCCAGCAACTCTTCCGGGTTGCGGGTGGCGATGCCCCCGGCACCGTCGATCTGCGTATCGCAATCGCGCGCCAGCACGCGCAATGCGGGCTCCACATGCCCCTCCATCCCCTTCAGCGACAGGCCGGCATAGACAAGACCCGTCAGGGCCTCGAACCGGGGCAGGCCGGGGCAGGAGGCGCGCCAGCGGCGGCCAAGGAAATTGGTCTGCTGCGCCAGCGATTTGAAGAAAAGTTCGGCCTCCTTGCGCCCGATAAAGCCAAGTAGGAAGGGCGCATGGTTGATCCAGCGGATCAGCCGTCGTCCGGTCAGGTCCGGTGTCCAGCCCGGCCCGCGCCCCGCGCCATAGCGCTCGATCCAGGACCAAAGCCACGCCTGCGCGCATTGCCGCGCATTCGCATCGCCAAGCGCCGCCAGATCGTCAAGCCAGCCAAAGCCGTGGATCTCCTCGGCAAAATCGTTGTCCGGCCAGGTCAGGTCCCAGATATTGCTGCCCGGTTCCTGCACCAGGTGCCCGGCAAACAGGAAGTTGCCCGCCACAAGCTGACGACCGCGCGCATAGCTGCCGATGGTGCGCGGTTCGGGTTGCGATACAAAGGCCGTGGCCGCGCGCGTCAGCGTCGCGCGCCGGGCGGCGACGCGGTTCATGAGGCGCGTCCAGCGCGCCGACAGCTTGTCGGACTTTGACATATGCCTTGCCTCTGCACGCTCTTCCTGGCGTTGTTGGGGACACTATAGCTTCCCCCTGCCGCCAAGTCACCGGACAATCCGCCCCAATGCGCAGAAGGTCCCCTGAGCGGGGTCAGGCCCCGGCGGGCAAGCGCAGGCTGGCGATATAGAACCCGTCCATCCCGCCCAGTTCGGGCCAGTAATCGGGACGCAGGCGCAGCCCGCCCTCTTCGGTGATCCACGCGGCTTCGATCCCCGGCAACTCCAGCGCCCCGCGCTCCACGATCAGCTCCGGATGGCGCTCGCATGCCTCCTCGACCTGGCATTCGCCCTCGTCGGGCAACAGCGAGCAGGTGCAGAACACCAGCCGCCCGCCGGGTTTGAGCAATGTCAGCGCGTGGTCGATCATCGCCGCCTGCAACCCGATCAGCGCCGCGAACTCGGCGCCATCCTTGGCAAAGGGCAGGTCGGGGTGACGCCGTATCGTGCCCGTCGCCGAACAGGGCGCATCCAGCAGCACCGCGTCATATGGCCCGCCCGCATGTTCCAGCGCATCGCCGATCACGCAATGCGCCGAGAGCCCGCAGCGCTCAAGGTTCTCGCGGACCCGCGCCATCCGCTTTTCGGAAATGTCGAGCGCGGTCACATCCGCCCCCGCCGCCGCCAGTTGCAATGTCTTGCCACCCGGCGCCGCGCAGAGATCCAGTACCGTTTCTCCCGGCTGGGGCGCCAGCACCCGCGCGGGAATCGCGGCGGCGGCGTCCTGCACCCACCACGCGCCATCGTCGAAACCGGGCAGTGCCGAGACCTGCCCCGCATCCGACAGCCGCACGCTCCCGGTCGGAAGCAGCGTTCCGGTTCCAAGCATGGTCAGCAGTTCATCCGCATCCCCCTTGGCCGTCAGGTCCAGCGGCGCACCCGCGAAATGCGCCCGCTCCATCGCCCCGACCGGCCCCGCGCCCCAGGCGGCGACCAGCGGCTCGCGCAGCCAGCGGCGCAGGCGCGGCACACGCAGGTCGTTCCATGTCTTCGTCCCGTCATCGGCGATCTTGCGCAGCACCGCGTTGATCAACCCCTTGAGGTTGCCATACCGCTTGTGACTGCCGACGATCCCCACGAGATCGTTGACCACCCCATGCGCATCGCCCCCTGTGCACAGCTCGACCGCGCCAAGGCGCAGGATGTTGAACACATGCAGCGGCGGCGGCTTGCGCAGATGGCGTTGCAGCAGCCGGTCGGCCCGTTCCAGCCCGCGCAGGGTGTCGCTTGCCAGGCGCTGGGCGCGGGCGCGATCCGCCGGTTCAAGCCGGTCCAGCGCACCCGAGGCGATCATGTCGGACATCAACCGTCCTTCGCCCATCACCTGATCCAGCAGGTGAACAGCGCTGCGGCGGGCTGAAGGGGTGGGTTGTGACATCGGAAATCCTTGGCTCGGAGGCAATGCGGGCATATATCAAGGCTCAAGCACCAAAGGAAGCCCGACGATGACCGACCCGAAACGCGATCTCCCGCCCGAAGCCATCCGTGCCCTGGCCGAAGCCGAAGAGCGCCGCCGCAACGCCGCCGAAACCGAGCTCCCCAGGGAACTTGGCGGCCGCCGCGAAGGCCTTGAGCCCGTGCGCTACGGTGATTGGGAGAAAAAGGGCCTCGCCGTCGATTTCTGAACGGCGCGCTCAGCCCTCCTTGAGGCCCAGCACATCCAGCATGTCATAGGCGCCCGGCTTGCGGCCCTGACCCCACAGCGCTGCCTTGAGCGCGCCGCGCGCAAAGACCGCCCGGTCGGTGGCGACATGGCGCAGGATCACCCGCTCGCCCATCGCGGCGAACATCACGTCATGCTCGCCCACGATATCGCCGCCCCGTATGGCAGAGAACCCGATATGCCCGCGCTCGCGCTTGCCGGTGATGCCGTCGCGGCCCCGGTCCTCGACGTTCTCAAGGCGCACGCCCCGGCCTTCGGCAGCGGCCTCGCCCAGCATCAGGGCGGTGCCCGAGGGCGCATCGACCTTCTGATTGTGATGCGCCTCGATCACCTCGATATCGTAATCTTCGTCCAGCGCGGCGGCGACCTTCCTGGTCAGCTGCACCAGCAGGTTGACGCCAAGGCTCATGTTTCCGGCGCGGATGATCGTGGCATGGCGCGCGGCGGCGTCGATCTTGCCGATGTCCTCCGCCGTCAACCCGGTCGTGCCGATCACATGCACGCAGCGCGCCTGCGCCGCCAGTCCGGCGATCTCCACCGTTGCGGCGGGTGCGGTGAAATCAATCACCGCATGGGCACGCGACAGCGCCTCCAACGGGTCGTCGGTGACGCTGACCCCGATCGCCGCGCCGCCCATCGCCTCGCCGACGTCCTTGCCGATCCAGTCATGGCCCGTGCGCTCCAGCGCCCCGACCAGCCTGGCGCGGTCGCTTTCCAGGACGGTGCGGATCAGCATCTGGCCCATGCGCCCCGATGCGCCCGTCACCACGATACCCGGCAGATCTGTCATGTCGCGGCCTCCTGCGAATGTCCGGCGCTGTGTAGCCCGTGGCAGGGGCATCGCACAATGGGCAACTGCGCGCATTGATCTTGGCAAAGCAGCGCGAAGCGATTAGATGCGGGACATGGCCAGAAACAAGTTTCACGAAGGATCCGGGCCGTCGCAACGGCAGCTTCGCGTCGGCGAACTGATCCGGCGCACCCTGTCCGAGGTCCTGATGCGCGGCGACGTGCATGATCCCGAACTCAACCGCCTCTCGGTGACGGTCGGCGAAGTGCGCGTTTCGCCCGACCTCAAGGTCGCCACCGCCTATGTGCTGCCCCTTGGCGGCGAGGGGCAGGAGGACGCCATCGCCTTTCTCGCCCGCAACAAGGGCGAACTGCGCCGCATGGTGGGCAAGAAACTCGATCTGAAATACGCGCCCGACCTGCGATTTCGCATCGACGAGACATTCGACCGGATGGACGAAACCCGAAGGCTCTTTGCGCAGGACAAGGTGCGCCGGGATGTCGAAGGCTGACCTGCTTCGCCTCTGCGTGGCCCTCTGGGCGCTGATCGCCGCCGCTGCGCCCGCCGCTGCGGTTGAATGCGGCACGCGCGACCACGACGGCCAGTCCTTCACCATCTGCCGCGTCGACGCCGCCAATGAAGATCTGCGGCTGTTTCTGAACGACGACAGTACCGGCAATCCCCTCGCGAGCTTCGACAATATCGACAGGATGCTGGGCGGCAGCGATGCGCGCCTCGCCTTCGGCATGAATGCCGGCATGTATCACACCGACCGAAGCCCGGTCGGGCTCTATGTCGAAGATGGCAAGACCCTTGCCCCGGTCGTCACCTCGGCGGGGCCGGGCAATTTCGGGCTTCTGCCCAATGGCATCCTGTGTATCCGCAACGGGCGTGCCGATGTGATCGAAACCCTGCGCTTCACCGAAGATCCGCCCGCCTGCCGCTTTGCCACCCAATCGGGGCCGATGCTGGTGATCGACGGGGCGCTGCACCCGCGCTTCCTGCCCGACAGCGACAGCCGCTATCGGCGCAACGGCGTGGGCAGTTCGGCCGACGGCCAGACGCTCTGGTTCGCGATCTCGCAAGCGCCGGTGACCTTCCACCAGTTCGCCACGCTGTTTCGCGACGTGCTCAAGACGCCGCAGGCGCTTTACCTCGATGGCAACATCTCGCGGCTCTACGCACCATCCATCGGGCGCCATGACGGCGGCTTCCCGATGGGGCCTATGGTGGGCGTGGTCCGGCGCGGGGCGAATTGACAGCGCGCGGGGCTTGAGCTACCCCGCCGCCTTCACCGGTCAAAAGGGCAAACGCATGGCACGCAAACGCAAGGGGCGCGATATTTCCGGCTGGCTGGTCGTGGACAAGCCCGCGGGGCTGACCTCGACAGCGGTCGTGAACAAGGTGCGCTGGGCCTTGCAGGCCAAGAAGGCCGGCCATGCCGGCACGCTCGATCCCGAGGCGACAGGCGTTCTTGCCGTGGCGCTGGGCGAGGCGACCAAGACCGTCCCCTACATCACCGACGCGCTCAAGGCCTATGAATTCACCGTCCGGCTGGGTCAGGCCACCAATACCGACGACGCCGAAGGCGAGGTGATCGCCTCCAGCGACGCGCGCCCTGATGAGACCACCATCAAGGAAGCGCTGCACGCTTTCGTTGGCGAGATCATGCAGGTCCCGCCCAAATATTCCGCCGTCAAGATCGACGGCCAGCGCGCCTATAAACTGGCCCGCGACGGCGAGGATTTCGAGGTCGAACCCCGCCCTCTCTGGGTCGAGGAACTGGTGATGCTGGATCGCCCGGATCCCGATCATGTCGTTCTGGCGATGACCTGCGGCAAGGGCGGCTACGTGCGCGCCATCGCCCGCGATCTGGGCGAGGCGCTGGGTTGTTTCGGCCATGTGACCTGTCTGCGCCGCATCTGGTCGGGGCCGTTTCGCGCCGAGGACGGGCTGACGCTCGACCAGATCGATGCGCTGGCCCATTCGCCCGAGCTCGACAGCCACATCCGCCCCCTTGAAGAGGGGCTCGAAGACCTGCCCCAGGTGCGCTGCACCGATGCCGGGCTGGCGCGGCTCAAGAATGGCAATCCGGGCATGGTGGTCGCCAGCGACATCGACTACGGCGAGGAATGCTGGGCCTCCCATGACGGGCGCGCCGTCGCTGTGGGCCGCTTCAAGGCGGGCGAGCTACACCCAAGCCGCGTTTTCAACCAATGAGCGGTGCGGGCGCTCATGATCCCGGCGGCAAGGTGCGCCTCAAGCTGCCCGACGGGGTGATCGGCGGCGCGCGGTTCTCGGAATGCGGCCGCTACCGGCAATCGCTGACGCGCGACTGGACGCCGGCGGGCACGGCGCCCCGCGCCGTGCTCTTCATCGGCATGAACCCCTCGGTCGCCGCCGCCGAGATATCCGATCCCACCTGTCACCGCGAACTGATCTTCGCCCGCGACTGGGGCTTTACCCGCTATCTCAAGGGCAACATGCTCGACTGGCGCGCAACTTCGCCGCGCGACATCCCCGCCGATCCTGGGATCGCCTGCAGCCCTGCCAATATCCCCGCTCTGCTTGAAATGGCACAGGAATCCGAGCTGATCGTCATGGCCTATGGCAGGTTGCACAAACGCTTTCAGCCCGTTGTGCGCGACGTGATCGGCGCGATGATCGCAAGCGGCAAGCCGCTGAAATGCCTCGGCCTCAATCAGGACGGCTCGGCCAAGCATCCGCTATACCTGCGCAAGGACACGGCGCTGATGGATTTCCCGCGCCCCGCCTGACCTCGCAGTCACGCCCCGACACGAAAAAGGGCGCCCCCGGAAAGGGGCGCCCCGATCTTTGCCTTGCCCGTGTTTCGGGCGCGGGCTTATTCGCTGGTCTCGGCGTCGACCGGCAGCGCCACGAAACGGGGCTCACCGGCGCGGCGCACCAACAGCAGGATGGACTTGCGCCCGGCCTCGCGGGCCTCGGCGATACGGTCCTCGAGATCGCTCATGCTGGTCACTTCCTGTTGCCCGGCCTCGGTGATCAGATCGCCTGCGCGCACACCCTTTTCATAGGCCTCCGACAGGTTGTCCACATCGGTCACCACCAGCCCGGTCGCATCGCTTTCCAGCTCCAGCTGGCCGCGCAGCTCTTCGTTCAGCGGGCTGATCGTCAGGCCGAGGATCTCCTGGCTCGAGGTCTCGCCGCCATTGTCAGCGCCCGGCTGGGCTGCGGGCACCGCGCCTTCGGCCTCTTCGCGCCGCCCCAGGGTGATCTTCAGCGACTGGGTCTTGCCCTCGCGGAACACCATCACCCGGACCGATTTGCCGACCTCGGTATTGCCGACCTGGCGGACCAGTTCGCGGGTGTCCTGAACCTGCGTGCCGTCAAAGCTCAGGATCACGTCGCCCGCCTTCATGCCGCCGTCAGCGGCGGGGCCTTCGGGCACATCCGTCACCAGCGCGCCGCGCACCTCTTCGAGGCCGATCGCTTCGGCAACGTCGTCGGTGACGTCCTGGATGCGCACACCCAGCCAGCCGCGCCGCGTCTCGCCGTATTCCTTGAGCTGGTCAACGACGCGCGTCACAACGTTCGACGCCATCGAGAAACCGATCCCGATCGAACCGCCGGTCGGCGACAGGATCGCAGTATTCACGCCGATGACCTGCGCGTCCATGTTGAACAGCGGTCCGCCCGAGTTGCCCCGGTTGATCGCCGCGTCGGTCTGGATGTAATCGTCATAGGTGCCGCTGAGCGCGCGGTTGCGCGCCGAGACGATGCCCGCGCTGGCCGAGAAACCTTGGCCCAGCGGGTTGCCCATCGCCATCACCCAATCGCCGACGCGTGCGGTGTCGCTGTCGCCGAAGGTGACAAAAGGCAGGGGCGCGTCGGTCTCGACCTTCAGCAGGGCGATATCGGTCTTGGGGTCTGTGCCGATCACTTCGGCCGTCAGCTCCTTGCCCGAAAAGAACTCGATGATGATCTCATCGGCGGATTCGATGACGTGGTTGTTGGTCACGACAAAGCCATCTTCCGAGATGACGAAGCCTGAACCAAGCGCAGAGGTGCGGCGCGGTCGGTCGCCGTCACCGTTGCGATCACGGAATTCGCGGAAGAAATCCTCGAAAGGCGAGCCTTCGGGCACGATCGGCGAGGGGCCTGCGCCCCGTGCAACGACCGTCGAGGTGGTGATGTTCACCACCGCCGGGCTGACCTTGTCGACCAGGTCCGAGAAACTGTCGGGCCGGGCCTGCGCCATCAGCGCCTGTGCGATGACAAGCGCCATCGTCAGCGCCGTCAGCCACAGTGCGCGCAGCGCGCCGGTTTGCTGTTGCGGGAGTGTTGCGGATTGGACTGTCACTGGAATCGTCTCCTTGCCATTGTCCGGTCTGGCATCTGCAAGACGTGTTGCCGTCTGCGTTGCTCTGACATCCATGTAGGTGCTGCATACGCGATCTCAAAAGGCCTGCAACCGTCTGTCACGCTCATGTGAAACCCAACTGCGCCGGAAATCAAGCGCCGAGCGTCTTCGCAGCCCAGACCATCACCAGCCCGATCGCCATGGCAGCCAGCCCCAGCAGCCGGCGATTGTCTTCCGACAGGGCGCTGAGCGCAATCAGGAACCGCTCCACAAGCGAAGGGGCCAGTGCATAGACCAGCCCCTCCAGGATCAAGACCAGCCCGAGGGCCAGAAAGATATTCTCGATCAATTGGACGCCCCGGACTGACTCTCGATTTCTTGCTGGCGCTCTTCCTCTTCCAGACGCTCACGCTCGGATTCGGGCAGGTCGGGCGAGATCTCGGACTCCGGCGCCATCTCGCGCAGGCTCTCGATATCGATATCCTCGATGTCCACCTCGGTCAGGCCACCGGCTCGGATCGAGTTGAACAGCTCGGACAGGAATTCGCTGTCGGGCGAGAATACAAGCGTGGTGTTCTCGGAATTGAGCGACCGCTCCATCGCCGAGAGCGAGCGATAGAACGCGAAGAACTCGGGATTCTTGCCAAAGGCTTCGGCATAGATCCTGTTCCGCTCGGCGTCGGCTTCACCGCGCGTGATCTCGGCTTCGCGCTCGGCTTTCGACACGGTCTCGACCACGGTCCGGTCAGCGGCGGCGCGCACACGCTGAGCAGCCTCGTTACCACGGGCGATCTCGTCTGCGGCCTCGCGTTCGCGCTCGGCGCGCATCCGGGCGAAGGTGGCGTCAAGGTTCTGCTGGGGCAGGTTGGTCTGCTTCAGCCGGACGTCGACGATCTCCAGCCCGAGGCCTTCGGCGCTCGTGCGGGCCTGCGCGCGGATACGCCGCGCCAGCTCGCCCCGTTGGGGTGAAAGGATCGTGTCCGAAGTCACCTGGTCGGCACCCAGAACCTCGCGGATCTGCGCGTTGAGGATCGACGAAAGGCGATCCTCGGCGGCACGGATGCCGCCCACACCCACGGCCTGGCGGAACTGCACGACGTTGGCGATGCGGTAACGGGCGAAGGCATCGACCACCAGTCGGCGATCGTCCGAAGGCGTCACCTCGATCGTATCGGTGTCGAAGGACAGGATCCGGTCATCGTATCTCACGACTTCCTGGATGATCGGGATCTTGAACCCGAGGCCCGGTTCCTCGACCACCTGACGGATCTGGCCGAATTGCAGAACAAGCGCTTTTTCGCGCTCGTCCACGATGAAGATCGAGGACAGGACGCCGATGACAGCGACGACCGCGATCGGCAGAAGAAGTGCGGCTTTACGCATCAGTTCGACCCCCCGTTGCTTGTGTTGGACGACGCGGCGCCACCGCGGCGCAATTCATTCAGCGGCAGGTAGGGCACAAGGCCCTGACCGTTCTCGCCCGCACCTGTGGCTTCGTCGATCAGGATCTTGTCAAGCTGCCCAAGCGTGCGCTCGACCGTCTCAAGGTAAAGACGCCGCTGCGTGACCTCGGGCGCGGTGTTGAATTCCTGCGCGACGGCGATGAAGCGGCTTGCCTCACCGATGGCTTCGTTGACGACGCGCGCGCGATAGCCTTCGGCCACTTCGATGACCTGTGCCGCCTGGCCCCTGGCCTCGGCCAGCACGCGGTTGGCATAGGCATCGGCCTGGCGTTGCAGACGGTCGCGTTCCTGTTCGGCGGCCTGCACCTCGCGGAAGGCGTCGATCACGGCGCCCGGCGGGTCGGCGGTGTCCAGGTTGACACGCACGATGGTGATGCCGCTTTCGTAATCGTCCAGCGTTTCCTGGATATTCTCGCGCGCTGTGTCCGCGATGATGCCACGGTCGCGGTTGAGGATCGGCGCCAGGTTCGACGCCGCGATGATCTCGCGCATGGCGGATTCGGACACCGCCCGCACCGTCAGCTGCGGGTCGCGGATGTTGAACAGAAGTTTCGCGGGGTCCTGAATGTTCCACACGACCTGGAAATCGATATCGACGATGTTGGCGTCGGTCGTCAGCATCAACCCATCGCTTTCGGCGCCGCGGCCCATGCCGATATCCTCGGTGCGTTCCGAAGTGACATTGACCACATCATAGGTCACCACCGGCCAGGGCGCGAAGTTCAGACCCGGCTGTCCGGTCGACGAATAGGAACCGAGAAACAGTTCGACGGATTGTTCTTCCGGTTTCACCGTATAGAAGCTCGCCGCCGCCCAGGCCACCAGCGCGATCACCACGCCCAGCAGAATGGAACCGCGCCCAAAGGCCGGTCCGCCGCCGCCGCCGGCACCATTGCCGCCGCCACCGCCGCGACCGCCCATCAGGACGCGCAGTTGATCCTGGCCCTTTCTGACCAGTTCGTCGATTTCCGGAATCTGCGGCCCTCCGCCTTCCGAGGGCCTGCGCCCACCACGTTTTCCGCCGCGGTTATCGTCCCCGCCGCCTGAATTTCCGCCGCCGCCCCAGGGGCCGCCAGAATTTCCAGCCATGTAAACCTTCCCTTTACTGCCGCCCCGTTCGGGACGTTCTCTCTAAACTGTGCCCTGATACCTGAATTTCAAGCGCTTCGCACCGGTTCGCGCATCGTGACGATTTCCTCGGACATGGTGGGGTGAACCGCCACCGTGCGGTCGAAATCCTCTTTGGTGGCGCCCATCTTGATCGCGATGCCCGCCAGTTGGATCATCTCGCCCGCGCCGGGCGCGACGATATGACAGCCCAGGATGCGCCGACTTTCCTTGCTGACGATCAGTTTCATCAGCACCCGGTCCTCGCGCCCCGCGAAACTTTCCCGCATCGGTTTGAACGAGGTGCAATAGATATCGACGGGCTCCTGGTCGCGTGCCGCTTCCTCGCTCATCCCAATGGTGCCGAATTCCGGCTGGGTGAAGATCGCCGTCGGGATCAGGTCGTGATCCACCGGCGTCGGGTTGCCGTTGAACACCGTCTCCACAAAGGCCATCCCCTCGCGGATCGCCACCGGCGTCAGGTTCGCCCGGTCGGTCACGTCGCCGATGGCATAGATCGACGGCACCGCGGTCTGGCTATAGGCATCCACCTCGATCTCGCCCTTGCGGCCCAGCTTCACGCCGACCTCCTCAAGCCCCATCCCGGCGGTATTGGGATTGCGCCCGGTCGCGAACATAACCTGGTCGAACATCCGTTCGTCGCCATTGGTGGCCTTGACGCGGAATCCCTTCTCCTGCTTCTCCATCTCGATGATGTTGCAGCCGAGATGCAGATCGACCCCGTTGCGGATCATCTCCTCGGAAATCAGCCCGCGCGCTTCTTCGTCGAACCCGCGCAGGATCTGCGCGCCGCGGTAATACTGCGTCACCTGCACACCCAGACCATTGAGAATACAGGCGAACTCGCAGGCGATATAACCGCCGCCGATGATCAACAGCGACTTGGGGAGCGTTTCCAGGTGGAAGATCTCGTTGCTGGTCAGCGCGTGCTCGGCATCCTGGATGTCCGGCGTCACGGGCCATCCGCCGGTGGCGATCAGGATATGCTTCGCCGTCTTGGTCTCGCCGCTGGCCAGCCTGACGCTGTGCGCATCCGCCACCACCGCGCGGCTGTCGAAGGTCTCGACCCCGCTATTGGACAACAGCCGCCGATAGACCCCTTCCAGCCGGTCCAGCTCGCTGAGCATCTTGTCGCGGAATCCCGGCCAGTCGAAGCCCCCCGCATGCACGGTCCAGCCATAGGCCTGCGCGTCGCTCATGTAGCCGGGGTATTCGCTCGCGAACACCATCAGCTTCTTGGGCACGCAGCCGCGCTGCACGCAGGTGCCGCCGTAACGGTCCTCCTCGGCCAGCGCCACCCTGGCGCCGCCCTGTGCCGCGACGCGCGCCGCGCGCACCCCGCCCGAACCGCCGCCGATCACGAAAAGGTCGTAGTCGAATGCCAATGCCTTATCCTCTGAATTGCTCTCGCTCAGTCCTGCAGATCGGTGAACAGGTTCTCGGATTCAAGGAAATCGAGCCGGTCTTCCTCGACCGTGCCCTCGTTGATGTCGCGGGTCTCGACGCGACCATCGCCATAACCCACGATCACCACGTCACAGATATCTATGAACAGCCCGTTTTCCACCACGCCCGGCATCTGGTTCAGGACCATCGCCAGCTGGTTCGCCTTGCCGATCCGCCCCAGGTGCAGGTCCAGGATGTAATTCCCCTCATCGGTCACGAAGGGACGGTCTCCGTTCATGCGCAGAGTCGCATCGCGGCCCAGCACATCCATCGAGATCAGCATCTCCTCGACCAGCGACTTGGTGGTCTCCCAGCCGAACGGAATGACCTCGATCGGCAGCGGGAACGCGCCCAGTGTCTCGACCTCCTTGCCGACATCGGCGATCACGACCATCTGGTCGCTGGCGGTGGCGACGATCTTTTCCTGCAACAGCGCCCCGCCGCCGCCCTTTATCAGGTTCAGGTTCGCGTCGAACTCGTCCGCGCCGTCAATGGTCAGGTCCAGCCACTTGGCCTCGTCAAGGCTGATCACCTCGATCCCGACCTCGCGCGCCAGTTCCGCGGTGCGGGTCGATGTCGGCACGCCCTTGATCTTGAGCCCGTCATCGCGCACCAGCTCGCCCAGGCAGCGCACCATCCAGGCGGCGGTCGACCCCGTGCCAAGCCCCACGCGCATCCCGTCCTCGACGTAATCGACAGACCGCTTGGCAGCGACGAACTTGGCCTTGTCGATGGGCGACAATTCTCCGGACATGGCAGCGACTCCCCTGACGTTTCGGGAAGGGTTATAGGCAAGTTGAGCGTCATGCGCGAGGGGGCATCGGCGGGTTTGTGACAAACCCTCGCGCCCGGTGCCCTGCGCGGCGACCGGGCCGTCGTTTTCAGGCTGGCGCCGCGCGCCCGTCGCGTTAGGCTGACGCCATGCCCATGACCGAACCCTACCGCCTGCATTACGCGCCCGACAACGCCTCGCTGGTGATCCGCCTCGCGCTCGAGGAACTGCGCCAGCCCTATCGCGCGCTGCTGGTGGATCGCGCGGCGCGCGGGCAATCCTCGCCCGCCTACCTTGCACTCAATCCCGTCGGGCTGATCCCGGCGCTGGAAACGCCCGACGGCCCGATCTTCGAGACCGGCGCGATCCTCCTGTGGCTCGCCGACCGCCACGGCGCCCTCGCGCCCTTGCCGGATGCACCGGACCGCGGCGCGCTTCTCAAGTGGCTGTTCTTCCTCTCCAACTCGCTGCACCCCGCGCTTCGGATGACCTTCTACCCGGATCGCTACATCGGCCCCGGTACTGCCGAATGCACGCGCCTTCGCAGGCACATGCAGGGCGAGATCGCCCGCCACCTCGACACGCTCGAATCCGCCGCCACGGACGCGCCCTCACTGTTCAGCGGCGCTGAACCCACGGTCCTCTCGCTCTACCTTGCCCCGATGCTGCGCTGGATGGCGCTTTATCCCGAGGGCGAGACCGGCTGGTTCTCGCTGGCGCGCTGGCCGCATCTCGGGGACATGGCCGCTGCCCTTGAATCCCGCCCCAGCGTCGCCGCCGCGATCCGTGCCGAGGGGCTCGGCCCCGCACCCTTCACCGCGCCGCAACCCGCCGATCCGCCCGAAGGCAGCGCGCTCTGAGGCGACACAACCGTTGAAACCGCGCGCCTGAACCCCGAGATTGACAAGACTGGCGCAGATTTCGACAACTCGGTCGTTTTTGCGCCCCGAAAGCGCGCACCGCCGCGTCATAGAGATACAAAGAACCCGTATCGTCATCGGGTCAGCACAGGAAGGATCGCATGTTTCTGTCCGTTTTCGACATGTTCAAGATCGGTGTCGGCCCGTCCTCGTCGCACACGATGGGGCCGATGGTGGCCGCCGCGCGCTTTCTCGACAAGATGCGCGCCGCCCCGTTCGAGCCTCACGGCCTGCGCGGCTCGCTGCATGGCAGTCTTGCCTTCACCGGCATCGGCCATGCCACGGACCGCGCCACGATACTGGGCCTCGCGGGTTTTCGCCCCGAGGATTACGACCACGACACGGCCGAGGCGACGCTTGAGCAGATTCGCGAAACCCACACCCTGCGTCCGCCCGGCCTGCCGGAACTGGCCTTTCACCCCAAGGATGACCTGATCTTCGATTTCGGTCCCAACCTGCCGGGCCATGCCAATGGCATGATCCTGATGGCCACCGACGCCCAGGGCGACGTGATCCTTCAGGAGACATATTATTCCATCGGCGGCGGTTTCGTGATGACCGAGGCCGAACTGGCCCAGGGCCGCAACACCGACGAGGGCGAACCCGTCCCCTATCCCTTCAAATCCGCCGCCGAGATGCTGCAAATGGCCGAACATTCGGGCAAGACCGTCGCCCAGATGAAAAAGGCCAACGAGATTTCCCGTGGCGGCCCGGAAAACCTGCGCTCAGGTGTCGCGCGGATCTGGAAGGTGATGGATGACTGCATCGAACGCGGTATCGAATCCGAGGGCGAACTGCCCGGCGGCCTGCGCGTGCGCCGCCGCGCCAAGGGCATCCGCGATGCCCTCCTCGCCGAACGCGGCACCAACCTTCAGGCGCCCCACAAGATCAACGACTGGATCAGCCTCTACGCGATGGCCGTGAACGAAGAGAACGCCGCCGGCGGTCAGGTCGTGACCGCGCCCACCAATGGCGCTGCGGGCGTGGTGCCCGCCGTCATCAAGTACTGGCTCGAACATGTCCCCGGCGCGTCCGAATCCCAGATCGAGGATTTTCTCCTGACCGCCGCAGCCATCGGCGGGCTGGTGAAATACAACGCCTCGATTTCGGGCGCCGAGGCGGGATGTCAGGCCGAGGTCGGCAGCGCCGCCGCGATGGGTGCCGCCGGACTGGCCGCCGTGCTGGGTGGCACCCCCGCCCAGATCGAGAACGCCGCCGAAATCGCGCTGGAACATCACCTCGGCATGACCTGCGACCCCGTGAAGGGGCTGGTGCAGGTGCCCTGCATCGAACGCAACGGCCTTGGCGCGATCAAGGCGGTCAGCGCGGCCAGCCTCGCCCTGCGCGGCGACGGCACCCACCTTGTGCCGCTCGATGCCTGTATCGAGACCATGCGCCAGACCGGCGAGGACATGAGCGAAAAATACAAGGAAACCTCGCTTGGCGGCCTTGCCGTGAACGTGCCCAACTGCTGAACGCGCGCGGCGCGCCTAGGCAGGCCAGCTTGCGCGCGCATCGAGCAGCGCGCCTGCCGCCACTTCCAGCATCGCCTCGGGCAGGATGACCAGCATCTTGGGCGCGGTCAGCGACAATTGCACCGGCCCCGTCGCGTGGTTCGACGTGCCGATCCTCCCGTCGGGCGCGAAATTCAGCCCCGCGATGGAATATTCCAGCCCCTCCGACAGCCCCTCGACCGCCCCCAGCGGAAACAGCGATACCTCGCAGCCCTCGGGCAGGCCGATCGACAATTCCGGCGGCGCAAGGAACACCAGCTCCTCGCGCCCCAGCAGGATGCAGCGCCGGTGCGGGTGACGCACCAGCGTGTTGTAGGCCGCCAGCTGATGATCCAGCCGCGCGCCCGAAAACCCGATTCCCACCACCAGCGGCGCGGCGATGTTGCCAAGGCACTTGTCGAAATCCGTGCTGTCCTGATCCGCGATCGGATGCAGCGCCTCGTCGGGAAACCGCGCCCGCCCTTCGGCGCTGAGCGAATCGAAATCGCCGATCACCGCCTCGGGAATCACCCCGTTGGCCAGTGCCGCATCCGCCCCGCCATCCGCCGCAACCACCCTCGGGCCCAGTGCGCGGGCGCGCTTCAGAAGAAATTTGTCTATTTCTGCGCCCCCAATCAGGGTGATTGGCTCTGCTGCCTCAACAATCATCTGACATTTTCCTGATTAGCCGATATTTAGGAAACTGATCACATTCTCACCATGAAATGATACGCTAAAGTTCCAAGAATCGGGCGCCTTTGGTCTTGGCAAGCATGGTAAAGACGAATGTCGCAGGTCAAGAAGAGCGAGCATTCAAATGGTTAGTGGAAGTAAGATTCTCACAGTTTCGTACGGGACATTCTCGTGCACACTCGAAGGATTCGACGATTCCTTCGACACGATGAAGGCAATCGCCGAGTATTTTCGCGACCTGGCGGCCGATGACAGGTATTTCGGTGCCGAGCCACCGACCCCGGACGCCGAGATGCTCGCCCGGATCGCCGAGCGCGAAATCTCGCGCCGCGTCGAGGCGCGTCAAGGCGAAGGCGGGATTGTCCTGCGCGCTGCCGACTCTTCGGCCCTTGCCGGTCTGACCGCGCCCTACGCGCTTCAGCCTCAGCCCGCCGCCAGTCAGCCTGCGCCCGCTCCGGCCCCCGAGGCCGAAGCACCCGACACAGCGGCACCCGAAGCCCCGCTTCAGGAAAGCCCCGCCGAGGCCGCTGAACCCGCGGCCGAACCCAAGGCCGCCGAACCGGCGCCGGAACCCGAGGTTGCCGAAGCGCCCGAGTCCGTTTCCACCGACGAAGAGGAAACCGCTGCCGAAGCCGCAGAGGCCGCGCATCCCGCCGTCACCGAAGACGCCAGCGAAGAGGTTCTTTCCGAAGCATCGGAACCTGAACCCGAAGCAATTGCTGAACCGGCACCCGAACCGGAACCGGAATCCGTTGCCGAAGCAGAACCGGAGCCGGAAGCCGTGGCCGAGCCGGAAGCGGAGCCCGTACACGTCGCCGAGGCCCAGCCCGAGTCCGAAGATGACAGCGTCGCCGCCAAGCTGCGCCGCATCCGCTCGGTCGTGATGCAATCCGAACGCAGCTACGCCGGGGATGAATTCACCGAGGACGAACACGCCGACGATGAAAGCGCGGGCGACTACCTCGATGACGCCGCCGCCGATCTCGATGCCGCCCTCGAAGCTGACGACGCCGCAGAACTTGCGCAGGCCACGCCGCTTCAGGACGACGAGGAAGACGAGCTCGATTCGATCCTCTCGCGCTTCAATGCCGACCGCGACACCGTCGCCGAGGAACCCGCCGATACTGGCGATACCCTTGAAACCGAAGAGGAAATTCCGAACGCAACCAGCGATGAGGTTGAACTGGCGCATGATACGCTGGCGCAGCTTCTGGCCGACGCCCTGCCGGCAAAAGCCGCTGGCGATGCCGCCGAAGCCGCTGCGGACGCAGACGCTCAAGCACCCGAATTCGCTGAGGCGGAACCCGAGGCCGACCCCGTCGAAGATGACATCGCCGACGAAGACACCGCCGAAGACGCCGAAGAATCCGGCGAAGACATGGTCGAGCCGCGTGAACCGCTGCGCGCCCGTGTCGTCGCCATCAAGCGCAGCGAACTCGAAGCTGCTGCCGCCGCGCAACAGTTCGAAGAGGAACTCGCCGAGGACGACACCGCCGCCGCCACATCCGACGACGACGATGACGAGGAAGACGATGCGCCCGCCTCGCTTCTCAGCCCCGAGGAAGAGGCCGATCTTCAACGCGAACTGGCCGCGCTCGAGGCCGAGATGGGCGACGACGCGCCCGAATCCGAGGGCCGTCTTGTCGCAGACCAGGACGACGATGACGACCTTTCGGAATCCGCGCTGGACGACGAATGGGCCGACACCGCCGAGGCCGACGAAAACGACGAAGATCGTCCCCAGCCCGCACCTGCCCTTGGCAAGCTGGACGAGGGCGAACCCCATGCGGATGTGAACCGCATTTTCGCCAAGACCGACAGCCACCGTGACGCGCCTGAGGCCAACCACCGCCGCAGCGTGATCCAGCACCTGCGCGCCGCCGTCGCCGCCACCCGCGCCGACAAGAAGGCCGGGATCGCGGATGACCCCGGCAAGGACGACACGCCCTATCGCTCGGATCTGGCGGATGTGGTGCGCCCGCGCCGCCCGCGCGCCGACGCCACGCGCGAGCACACCCGCTCGCCCCGGCCCGAGGAAACCCGGCCCGCGCCGCTCAAGCTGGTGGCCGAACAGCGGGTCGATGTCGAAACCCCGCGCGAGCCGATCCGCCCGCGTCGCATCTCTGCTGCCGAGTTGCAGGCCGATCCGGCCGCCGTGGACAGTGGCTTTGCCGATTTCGCCAGCGAAATGGGCGCGACCGAGCTGCCCGACCTGCTCGAGGCCGCCGCCGCCTATCTCGCCGATGTCGAAGGCCGCCCGCAATTCTCGCGCCCGATGCTGATGGGCAAGCTGCGCGAAGTGTCGGATGCCGGGTTCTCGCGCGAAGACGGCTTGCGCAGCTTCGGCAAACTCCTGCGCGACGGCAAGCTGCAAAAGCTCAAGGGTGGCCGCTTCAGCGTCACCGAGGAAACCGAGTATCGCAACGCCGAAGGGCGCAATCGCAACGCAGGCTGAGCGGAGGGACCGCTCCTTCAGACGCCCGGTCCGGCCCTCGTGCCGCGCCGGGCGTCTTCACATCCGGCTCAGACCCCGGCGGGCAGCCATATGGTGCGGATCATGCTCGCCCGGTCCAGAAACGCCGGGTCCTCGCCCTCTGCACCGAACCAGTCGCGCGCATGGCCGTCATTGACCCAGGTCCGCTTCATCGCCTCCGCGCTCTCGCGCTCGATCATTGCCGACAGGTCGCTCGATGAAAAACACCACAGCGCGTCGATCTCCATATGCCGTGCCATCGCAGGCGCCAGATCCGCGTGGCTTCCCGTCAGCAGGTTGACCGCGCCGGGCGGCATCTGCAGGCACTCGAAAATCAGCGACAGTTCGGGTGCCACCAGCGGATAGGCTTCGGATGCCACCAGAACCGCACGGTTTCCCATCGCCAGGATCGGCGCCAGCACCGAAACAAGCCCCAGCAGCGGCGCCTCGTCGGGGCAGATCGCGCCGATCACGCCTACCGGCGCGCGCGCGGCCACCGCCAGCCCGTGCATCGCCACGCCAGGTGCGCGTGCGGCAATCGCGTCGGCGCGCGCGGCATAGCTGCACAGCCGCTCGATCGCCGTATCGACCTCCTTCTCGCCACCACGACCACCTGTCAAATCATTGATAAGGTGTGATAAATCGTCCTTTCGCGTCGTCAGCGCGTGGCTCATCGCGAGCAGGGCGCGTGCCCGGTCGCGCCCGCTTCTGCGGCTCCAGTCCGCGGCGTTATGCGCCGCGCCGACCGCCGCGCCGACATCGCTTGTCCCGGCCTGCGCCACCTGTCCCAATATCCGCCCCGCCTTGTCATGCACGTTGCGGCAATAGCCGCCGGGGCGCACCTGCCGCCCGGCGATGAACAGCGTTGCATCGGTCACGCCCGGCGCTTCCGCGCTCGCCGCCGCGCCATTGGCGCTGGCAAAGGGCTCGATCCGGGGCAGGGGTCTCGGCTTTCCATTCGTTCCCGTATGGTGCGCCAGCCCGTCCCATCCCCCATCGCGCCCGAACCCGGCTTCGCGCAGCCCGCCCTGCGGCGCGGCGGCATCCGTCAGCCCCGTGGCATTGATCCAGACGACACCGGCCGCAAGCCTCGGCGCCAGGTCCAGCACCAGCGACAGCGTCTCCGACCAAAGCGAGACCGCCCCCGCATGGCCCGTGTTGTTGATCAGCTGGACCGCCTCCTGCGGCGTTCTGAAACTCATCGCCACTGCGACGGGGCCGCGAATATCAAGGTGCATCGCCGGATCGGCGGGCGCCAGCCCGGTGATCAGGGCAGGGCGGTGATACTGCCCGCCGGGCGAAGGCCGGGTCGGGACGAACAGATCGCCTCCGGCGCGGGCAATCAGATCGGCCATCCGCCCGCGACCCGCCGGGTTCGCCATCGCGCCGATATCCGTGCACCGATCCAGCGGATCGCCGATCCGCAGGTTTTCCATACGGTTGCGTAGCTTTTGATGAAACCGCTCCGCCACACTCTCCTGCACCAACAGCCGATGCGGGCTTTCATAGGAAACTGCCAGCGCCTCGATTGCGGAATCCAGGTCGGCATCGTCAAACACGACGAAACTGTCGGCCGCATCCATCTCCAGCGACAACACCTTTCCTGCCCCCGCCGTCGCGCGGCGCAGCGCGCGCCCCGCCGTCAGCGATCCGGCAAAACCGACCATGTCGGTCCCCTCGTGGCACGCAAGGCTCTCGCCCACTGCGGCATCGCCGGTCAGGATATTGACCACGCCCTTCGGCAATCCTGCCTGCCGGCAGAGATCTGCAAACAGCAAGGCGCTCAGCGATGCCCATTGCGAAGGCTTCACGATCACGCTGTTGCCCGCCGCCAGCGCCGGGGCCAGCTTGCGCGCCAGCACCGCCAGCGGCATCCGCGACGGCAGGATCACCGCGCAGACACCCAGCGGCGCACGCCCCGGCAATTCACTCTCGATCAACCGCGCCAGGCTGGCATGATGCTGAAACTGCCGCTCCACCTGCGTCACGTCATGGTCGCGCACCGCACCGATGGGTCGCCCGGTATCCAGCACCTCGATCACCGCGCAAAGCCGCGCATTGTTGGCAACCACCCGCGCCAGCGCGTCCAGATGCCGTGCCCGTCCGGCCCCGCCCAGCCCGGCCCATTTGCGCTGCGCCTTCCCGGCGGCGCTCACCGCGCTGTCCAGATCCTCCTGCGTCGCCGCCGACAATGTCGCCAGAACCTCGCCATTCGCCGGGTTCACGGCGTCGAACCCCGCCCCCGGCGCGCCAAAGGTGCCGTTGATGAACTGCCCGAAACGGTCGCCCTGATCGACCAGCCATGCCAGTGCCTCGGCGGCGCTTTCCGGGGCGTCGCCATAGGCCATGCTGTCATATTCCTCGCGCACGCTCATGTTCCTGTCCCCGCTTCCATCATCCGATCCCGTGGCGCCAGCCCGCCGATGGCCGCCCGCTCACATGCTGCTCAAGCTGCCGTTCTATATCCGCCAGCAAGGACGACGCCCCGAAGCGAAACAGCTCCGGCGACAGCCACTCGCGGCCCAGCTCCTCGCGCAGCATCGCAAGATAGGCCAGCGCCTCGCCCGCCTTTGAAATGCCGCCCGCCGGTTTCATGCCCACCCGCCAGCCGGTCCTTTCGTGATAGTCGCGGATCATCCGCAACATCACCAGCGTCACCGGCAGCGTCGCGTTCACCGGCTCCTTCCCGGTCGAGGTCTTGATGAAATCCGCGCCGGCCATCATCGCCACCATCGCCGCGCGCGCCACGTTGCGCAGACCGCCCAGCTCTCCCGTGGCAAGGATCGCCTTCATATGCGCCGCGCCGCAGGCCGCGCGAAACGCCCGCAGCTCGTCATGCAGCGCCTCCCAGCGCCCCTCCAGAACCCGTCGGCGCGAAATCACGATGTCGATCTCCTGCGCCCCGGCGGCGACGCTGGCCTCGATCTCGGCGATGCGCAGGCGCATCGGCGACAGCCCCGCCGGAAACCCGGTCGAGACCGCCGCCACCGGAATGCCCGTGCCCTCCAGCGCCTCGAGCGCGGGTGTGATCATCTCGTGATAGACACAGACCGCGCCCACGCGCAGCCCCTCCATCCCCATCGCCTCCAGAAGGTCCGGTCGCAGCGGCTGGCGCGCCTTGGCGCAAAGCCGCGCAACCCGCGCCGCCGTGTCGTCGCCCGAGAGGGTGGTAAGGTCCATGCAGGCCACCGCCTTGCACATCCACGCCGCGCGCTGCTCGCCGGTCAGGACGCGCCGCGCGGGCAGGGCCGCCGCCGCCCGGTTCACCGCCGGCGCGTTCACCCGCAGCGCGCCGATCCAGTCCATGTCCAGCGCCATGCCCGCATTGCGCAAGCCCCCGGCTTGCGGCGACTGCGTGACGTGATCCTGTCCGAAGCCCTGCATCGGCATGCCGCCATGTCCTGAAAAATCCCTGGGCCAGACTCGCATGCGCCGGGAAACTTGGCAAGCGCGCGCGTTGTTTCTTGCAATTGCGAATAATTCGCAATTGCATTGACTCCGGCCCTGCCCAGCCCCATAGTTCCCCTGTTCGCAGTCAGTAACGGAGCCCTCATGACCCGTCTCTCCCGGCGCCGCCTCCTCGGTCAGGCCGCTTCGGCCCTCGCGCTTGCGGCCACGCCGCTAAGGGCCGCGCCGCCCGCGCTCGACATCGTGGCAACCACCGGCATGATCGCCGACGCCGCGCGCAATATCGGCGGTGACCTCGTGAATGTGCGCGCACTCATGGGCTCGGGCGTCGATCCCCATTCCTATCGCCAGACCCGCAGCGACATCGTCGCGCTGACCCGTGCCGATCACGTCCTCTGGCATGGCCTCTATCTCGAGGCGCAGATGGAAGACATGCTGCTCAAGCTCTCGCGCCGTGGCACCGCCACCCCGGTCGGCGAGGCCGTGCCGCGCGCGCAGCGGATCGCGCATGACGAATACGAGGGGCGCTTTGACCCCCATGTCTGGATGGCGCCCGCGCTCTGGGTTCATGTCCTGCGCGCCGTGCGCGATGCGCTCACCACCCTTGCGCCCGCCCATGCCGACACTTTCGCCGCAAACACGGACGCCTATCTTGCGCGCATCACCCAGCTTGACATCTACGCGCAAGAGGTGCTCTCGACCGTGCCGCCCGCATCCCGTGTTCTGATGACGGCGCATGACGCATTCGGCTATTTCGGCCGCGCCTACGGGTTCGAGGTGATCGGCGTGCAGGGCATCTCGACGGAATCCGAGGCCGGGCTGAACCGTATCCGCACCCTTTCCACCCTGCTGGCCGAGCGCGACATCCGCGCGGTCTTTGTCGAAACCTCCGTCTCGGATCGCAATATGCGCGCACTGGCCGAAGGCGCCGCCGCTCAGAACCATGAAGTCAGGATCGGTGGTTCCCTCTATTCCGACGCGATGGGCAAGCCCGGCAGCTACGAGGGCACCTATATCGGCATGATCGACCACAACGTCACCACCATCGCCGCCGCGCTGGGCGGTCAGGCCCCCGAGAGGGGCATGGATGGCCTCTTGCAGGCGGGATTGTGAGCATGAAGCACGACAGCACCCGCCCCGAGGCCGTCAGACCGGCCATTCCCGCGACCGCCGGTGATGCGCCGTCGGTCCCTCTGGCGATCAGCGGCCTCACCGTGTCTTACGGCGATATGCCTGCCGTCAACGATGTCAGCGTCGCTTTCCGCTCCGGTGCCATGACCGCGATCATCGGTCCCAACGGGGCGGGAAAATCGACGCTTCTGAAATCCGCCCTGGGGATCGTGACGCCGCTCTCGGGGCAGGTCACCTGCTGGGGCAGGCCGCTGGCGCGGCAACGTCACCGCATCGCCTATGTACCCCAGCGCGCCGCCATCGACTGGGAGTTCCCCGCCCGCGCGCTCGATGTGGTGCTGATGGGCATGTATCGCGAGCTTGGCCTCCTGCGCCGGGTGCGTGCATCGCATCTGGCGCGGGCCATGTCCTGCCTTGCCCGCGTCGGGATGGAGGATTTCGCCGACCGCCAGATCGGCCGCCTCTCGGGCGGCCAGCAGCAACGCGTGTTCCTTGCCCGCGCACTGGCGCAGGGCGCGGACCTCTACATGCTCGACGAACCCTTCGCCGGGGTCGACGCGGCGACCGAACGCGCCATCATCGCCGTCCTCAAGGAAATCGTCGCTGAAGGCGGCACCGTCATTGCCGTGCATCACGACCTTGCCACCGTGCCGGGCTATTTCGACCGCGTGTTCCTGATGAACGTTCACGCCATCGCCGAAGGGCCGGTCGCCACCGCCTTCAGCCGCGAGAATCTCGACCTGGCCTATGGCGGGCGTCTGGCGCAAGACCCGGTCGGGGCAGCGGGGGCGCGCGATGCTTACTGACGCGCTTTTGCTGCAACTTGGCTACAACGCCACCCTGGTCACGCTGGGCGCGGCGCTGCTGGGCGCGGCGGCGGGGGTGACGGGCGTGTTCCTGGTCCTGGGCAAACGCGCGCTTGTCAGCGACGCTGTCAGCCACGCGACCCTGCCCGGCATCGGGCTTGCCTTCATCGCGATGGTCATGGCGGGGGGTGACGGGCGCGCACTGCCGGGGCTGTTGCTTGGCGCGGCGGCTGCGGCGGGGCTGGGGCTGCTCTGCGTCAGCTGGCTGACCCGGCGCACCCGCCTTGGCGAGGACGCCGCCATCGGCGCGGTGCTGTCGGTGTTCTTCGGCGCGGGGGTGGTCCTTCTGACGGTGATCCAGACCATGAGCGCGGGGCGCCAGGCAGGGCTCGAAACCTTCCTGCTCGGGTCCACCGCCGGGATGCTGCGCAGCGATGCCCTGGTGATCGCCCTGGCGGGGGCGCTGGTGCTCGCTCTGGTTCTGGCGCTGCGCCGCCCGATGACCCTGGCCGCCTTCGATCCCGATTTCGCCGTCGCCCGCGGGCTGAACGTGCGGCGCATCGACCTCGCGGCAATGGGGCTTGCGATGGCGATCACCGTGATCGGGCTCAAGATCGTCGGTCTGATCCTGATCGTCGCCCTGCTGATCATCCCGCCCGTCGCCGCCCGGTTCTGGAGCGATCGCGTCGATCATGTCCTGGCGCTCTCGGGCCTTCTTGGCGGCATCTCGGGCTATGGCGGGGCGGCCCTGTCGGCCACCGCGCCGGGCCTGCCGACCGGGCCGCTTATCGTGCTTCTGTCCTTCGCGCTTTTCGCGCTCTCGCTTCTGGCCGCACCGCGCCGCGGGGTGCTGGCGACGCTCTTGCGCCGCCGCCGCGCCGTCGCGCCGGGGGCGGGGCGATGATGGGCGCCGAGTTCGTCGCCCTGTCGCTGCCCCCCATCCTGATCGGCACCTTGGCGGCCATCGCCTGCGCGTTGCCGGGGAACTTCCTGCTGCTGCGCCGTCAGGCGCTGATCGGCGATGCCATCAGCCATGTGGTCCTGCCCGGTATCGTGTTGGCCTTCCTTGTGACCGGAACCGTCGCCGCCTGGCCGATGATGCTGGGCGCGGGCGCGGCGGCGCTTGTCGCGGTCCTGATGATCGAGACCATCCGCCGCCTTGGCCGGATCGAGCCCGGCGCCGCGATGGGGGTTGTCTTTACCACCATGTTCGCCGCCGGTGTGCTGCTGCTTGAACAAAGCGACACATCGGGTGTGCATCTTGACGTGCAGCACGCGCTTTACGGCAATCTCGAAAGCCTGATCTGGCTCGAGGCGACGGGCTGGGATTCGCTCTGGGATGTCCAGGCCCTCGCGGCGCTGCCGCCCGAATTGCCGCGCATCGCCCTGACGCTCCTGGTCGTGGCGGTGGTCATGCTGCTGTCATGGCGGCCCCTGGTCCTGTCGACCTTCGACGAGGGTTTCGCCCGCACGCTGGGCCTGCCGGTGCGTGCCATCGGCGTGGGCCTGGTCAGCCTCGCGGCACTGGCGGCGGTGGCGGCCTTTGACGCGGTCGGCTCGATCATCGTGATCGCCATGTTCATCTGCCCGCCCGCCGCCGCGCGGCTGATGACCGACCGCCTTGGCACGCAAATCTGGTGGAGCCTCGGCTTTGCGACCCTGTCGGCGGTGCTCGGCTACGTGCTGGCGGGCTATGGGCCGCTCTGGCTGGGGGGCACGCATGCGCTCAGCGCCGCGGGCATGATCGCCAGCGTCTCGGGTGTGATCCTCTTGCTGGCGGCGCTGTTTGGCCCCTGTCGCGCACCGGCAGGGCAGCGGCCCGGCTGAGAGCGCAGGAGCGAGGGACCAGTCCCTCGCGCTCCCTGGGATATTTCCAAACAGAAGAAGGGCTCAGCCGTTCAGCCCGAAGGCCCGCGCCAGCGCGCCGAGTCCCTCGGGCAGAAGGCTTTCCCGGCTGTGGAGCTCGACCGGAACGCCCTGATCCCCCAGCGCCAGATCCAGCCCCGGAGCGGCGCCGTCAGGCGCGATGAGGGCGACCTGCTGCCCGAGCCAATAGGGCCGCGCGGCGGCCAGTTCGACGCCGATCAGATGGCCGGAGATGGCATCGGGCCGGTTCGAGACCTCGGCGGCGCGCAGATGTGCCGCCAGCCTCTCGGGGCGGCTCAGGCTGTCGGCGATCGCATCGGGCGCGGGTGGCATGGTGCCGCCCAGCGCCGACACAAGCCGCGGCGTAAGGAAGCTCTGCGCGCTCACGGCCTCGCCCGCGCTGATCTGGACCCAGTGGTTGATGCCGTCCTCCAGCGCGCAGACCACCCCGTCCCAGCCGGGCTGGCGCGCCAGCAGGCCCGCGATCCACAGCCGCACACGGGCAGCGATCACATCGGGCGGGGCTTTTTGCACAAGACCCGGCAGGGCAGCGCCCGCCGCACCGGGCAGGACCGGGGCGGGCAGGGGATCGGGGGCGCCGTCACCGATCCGGACCTGCTGCGCGGCCTCGAATGCCAGTGCCGCAAGCGCGCCGGCCTCGTCGGGCGCGCGGGTGCTCTTGATCAGGCTGGCGCCGCGCATCGCATGGGCGCTGATGTCGGCGCCGTCGCGGCCAATGGCGATCCAGTCGGTCATCGCCCCGGTCAGCCCCGTTCGATCTGGCGGATCAGCCCCGCCATGTCATAGCCCGCCGCCCGCGCCCTGCGGATGACCTCGTCACCGCCCAGCGCCTCGTAGCTGACCATGCTCCAGAGCATCGTGCAGCGCGTCCCCGAGCGGCAATAGGCCAGCACCGGGCGTTCCATCTCGTCAAGCGCGCGGGCGAAGTCGCGGATCGTCGCCGCCGGGGTCGGCCCCAGCGGGATCGGCACCGAGCGGACCTCGAGCCCGGCATCGCGTGCCGCCTCGGCCACCGCCGCGTAATCTGGCTGTCCGGGTTCCTCGTCATCGGGCCGGTTGCAGAGCACCGAGCGGAACCCCGCTGCCGCGATGGCCGGAATATCGCCCGGCGAGATCTGAGGGCTGACCGAGATGTCCCCGGTAATCCTGCGTATGTCCATGGCGCGCCTCCTTGGTCAGACATTCATATGCGACGAACTGCCCCGCGACTTCAACATCTGCCTGCATGGCGCGCCGCTGCCCGGCGCGATGACCGCGCCGCCCGCACCCGGCCTTGCGCAGGTCTTGTTCATGTCAAGGGGGCGGTCGGCAATTTCCGGTAAATCGACGCATTTGATCTTCAAAAAGCGACATTGACAGTGAAATGATCCGTCAAAATCGCAAATATGGGAAAATATCACCAATGCTTCATGCTATCATGCGTCATTCTGCCGCGGAATAACAAGCAGAAGGCGGCGGAGCGATCAGAACGAGGGAGTTGATAAACATGTCCGGAATATTCGTCGTTGGTTTTGACGGCAGCGAAGCGGCGCATCGCGCGCTGGATTTCGCCATAGAACGCGCTGCGGCGCAGGGCGGCACCGTGCTCATCGCGCATGTGCTTGAATGGTCGCCCTATTCCTTCCTGACCCCAAACGAGCTGGAAGAGCGTCACAAGCGCCGCCGCGAGGAACTGGAGCGCGCCGAAACCGCCCTGATGGCCCCGGTCGTCAAGAAGGTGTCGGGCAGGGGCGCCGAGATCGAAAGTGTCATCCGCTACGGCAAGATCGCGGATGTCCTCTGCGAGATCGCCAAGAGCAAGAAGGCGGCGCAGATCTTCATCGGGCGTAACGGCCACTCGGCGCTGGGCGCGCGGGTGTTCGGCTCGGTCGCCAGCGCGCTGGTGCAGACCGCGCCGGTGCCCTGCACCATCGTTCCATGACCGCAAGACACCAACACAACAGGGATTTTCATATGTATCCTAAAGCAACACGGGCGGCCCTGGCCGCTGCCGGGCTCAGCCTCACGGGTGCCGCCCCGGCCTTCGCACAGTCGCTGGACGAGACGGTGAACCAGATCTTCGCCGCCTCCACAGGATGGTTCGTCAACTTCATCTTCAGCCCCTTTCCCGGCACGTCCTTTCCCTGGATCGTCGCCTGGCTGGTGGCAGCGGCAACGGTGTTCACCTTCTACTTCCTGTTCATCCAGTTCCGCGCCTTCGGCCATGCGATCTCGCTGGTCAAGGGCGACTATTCCGACCCCGACGATGCGGGCGAGGTCTCTCACTTCCAGGCACTTGCAACGGCGCTGTCGGGCACCGTGGGGCTTGGCAATATCGCGGGTGTCGCGGTGGCCGTCGGCATCGGCGGGCCGGGGGCGACCTTCTGGATGATCCTCGCGGGCCTCATGGGCATGGCCAGCAAGTTCACCGAATGTACGCTGGGCGTGAAATACCGCAATGAATACCCTGACGGCACGGTCTCAGGCGGCCCGATGTATTACCTCACCAAGGGCTTCGCCGAACGCGGCCTGCCGGGGGGCAAGTTCCTCGCGGTGATGTTCTCGATCTTCTGTATCCTCGGCGCGCTGGGCGGCGGCAACATGTTCCAGTCCAACCAGGCGCATCAGCAGATCACCGGCATCGTCGGCCCCTATCCGGGCTGGATCACCGGCGTGATCTTCGCCGGTGTGGTCTTCGCCGTGATCGTCGGCGGCCTCAAGTCCATCGCCAAGGTCACCGAAAAGGTGGTGCCCTTCATGGGTGTCCTCTACGTGCTGTCGGCGCTGGTCATCATCGCGATGAACGCCGACATGATCGGCTGGGCCTTCGGCCAGATCTTCGCGGGTGCCTTTACCGGTCTCGGCGTGGCGGGCGGCATGGTCGGCGCGCTGATCCAGGGCTTCAAGCGGGCCGCCTTCTCGAACGAGGCAGGCGTCGGCTCGGCCGCGATCGCCCACTCGGCGGTGCGCACCAAGGAGCCGATCACCGAAGGCTTCGTGTCGCTGCTCGAACCCTTCATCGACACGGTGGTGATCTGCACCATGACGGCGCTGGTCATCATCATCTCGGGGCAGCTTCTGACCGATCCCGAAACCGGCCTCTACCTGGTGGGTGAGTCCGGGATGATCCAGACGGCGGACGGGACATCGGGCGTCAGCCTCACATCGGCGGCCTTCGCCAGCGCCTTCAGCTGGTTCCCCTATGTGCTGGCCCTCGCGGTGGTGCTCTTCGCCTTCTCGACGATGATCAGCTGGTCCTATTACGGGCTCAAGGCCTGGACCTATCTCTTCGGCGAGGGCCGGGGCCAGGAGCTCACCTTCAAGGTCATCTTCTGCATCTTCGTGGTGATCGGCGCGGCGGCCAATCTCGGCCCGGTGATCGACTTCTCGGATGCGGCGATCTTCGCGATGGCGGTGGTCAACGTGTTTGGGCTCTACTTCCTGATGCCGATCGTCAAACGCGAGCTCGACAGCTACCTCGCGCGCCTGAAATCCGGCGAGATCAAGAAGTTCCACTGACCTCTGGTCCGCTGAGAACCCAAGACCGGCGCAGCCTGCGCCGGTCTTTTTCGTTGGGGGTGGTGAAAGGGCCGACACCCCCCTCATTGATACACCCGCACACACTTCCTACGTCTTATGGAGTGCCGCAGACCGGCAGACACCTGAAAATGCAGGAGGACACGACATGGACGAAAAGGAAGCCTATCAACAGAAGCTGAACGCCAAGCTCGACGAATGGAAGGCCGAGATCGAGAAGATGCAGGCCAAGGCCAAGACCGCCGAGGCCGACGCGCAGCTTCAGTATCAGGACTATATCGAAGACCTCAAGAAGCGCCGCGCCAACCTCGAAAAGGAACTCGAGGAGTTGCGCGACACCCAGACCGCCGCATGGGATGACCTCAAGTCCGGCGCCGACAAGGCATGGAAAGCCATGTCCGACGCGATGGACGACGCATGGCGGCGCTTCGGCTGAGCCCCTCGGGGCGCAGCCTTCCGGGCGGGGTCAGGCCGCCGCGAACCCCTTGTCCAGCGCCGCAAGGATGCGGTCGATCTCGGCTTCGGTGATCGTCAGGGGCGGTGACATCAGCACGTTATGCGCCCCCAGCCGCACCATCGCCCCCGCCTCATAGGCGGTCTGGTGGATGCGCTTCATCGTCGCCGCGTCCATCGGCGTCTTGGCGGTGCGGTCGCTGACGATCTCGATCCCGGTCATCAGCCCGTGACCGCCGCGCACATCGCCGATGATGTCGTATTTCTCGGCGAGCTTGCACACCCCGTCATAAAGCTGCGTGCCGCGCGCCGCCGCGTTGGTCTTGGTATCAAGCCGCAGCGTTTCGGACAGGCACGCCACCACCGCCGCCGCACCCACCGGATGCGCCGAATAGGTGTAGCCGTGCCAGATCGCGCCCTCGGGGCCGGAATTCTCGAACACATCGGCGACCTTCTCGCCCAACAGCGTCGCCCCCACCGGGAAATACCCGCTGGTGATGCCCTTGGCGCAGGTCATCATGTCGGGCTTCACGCCCCAATGGCGCGATCCCGTCCAGTCGCCGCTGCGCCCGAACCCGGTGATGACCTCGTCCGCGATCAGCAGGATCCCGTAACGGTCACAGATCTCGCGCATCCGCCGCATGAAACTGTCGCCCGGCACGATCACCCCGCCCGCGCCCTGGATCGGCTCCATGATGAAGGCGGCAATGGTGCTCGGGTCCTGGAACTCGATCTCGTCCACCGCCGCCGCGGCGATCTTCTCGGCCAGCACCTCGGGGTCGGTCTCGTCGAACGGGTTGCGATAGGTATAGGGGCTGGGCAGGTGGTAACAGCCCGGCAGAAGCGGCTCATAGGTGATGCGGAAACGGTTGTTGCCGTTCACGCTGGCACCACCGAAATGCGTTCCGTGATAGCCCTTCTTGAGGCTGAGGAACTTGGTCCGCGTCGGCTCGCCACGCAGCCGGTGATACTGGCGCGACAGGCGCAGCGCGGTCTCCACGCTGTCCGACCCGCCGCTGGTGAAAAAGGCGCGCACCATGCCGTCCTCGGCAAAGAACTCCTGCACCGCGTAAGAGGCCTCGATCGCCGCCGGGTTCGACGTGCCCGCAAAGGCCGAATAATAGGGCAGCTGCCAGAGCTGGTCGGAAATCGCCTGCTTGATGGCATCGTTGGAATAGCCAAGGTTGACGCACCACAGGCCGCCCACGGCATCGACGGCCCGATGCCCGTCGAGATCGACGATCTCGACCCCTTCGGCGCCCTTGATGATCTTGGGGGCGTTCTCATGCGCCTCACCCGGATGTCCCATCGGATGCCACAGATGGCGGGCATTCATCTCGCGAAGGAAATTATCGTCTTTCATCGGGCGGCTCCATTCGGTCTCTGAGTCGGGAATTTGATCAAACTCTTGCACCCGCGCTCCGGTCCTGTCCAGAGCCTTGGCCGCAGCCTGTCTGCAACGCGCTGCCACGAAAACGCCGGAATTCGTTGCGGAAATGGAAATTTTGGTTTAAACTCGGGCTATTGCGCCACGATTGCGCATCCTTGAGGCAAGCAGTGACGGCAGGAAGATCGCGCAAAGCGGCGCCACCGTCATCACAGGTAGTGACCATGACCGAGAAACCGGACTCTCAGCAGTTCGTTCGCGCGACCATGCGCCATTTCGCGGAATTGCGCGCCTCCGGGCCTGCAAATCCCGGACACGGCACCGCCTTTCCCGAGGACTGGTTCGACCTGCCCGCGGATTTCCTCTCTGATTTCGGCAGCCTCTTCTACCTTGCTTCGCTGACCCGCTATCACCGGCCCCGACCGCTGCAGGATCTCTTCGCCTGTTTTGAACCGCCCCTTCGCCTCGGCCAGTACAAGCTCTTTCGCTCAGGCGGCCATCCGCGTGCGGCGATCACATGGGCGGGGCTCTCGCCGCAGGCCGAATACGCCCTCGCCATCGACCACCGGGCTCTCCACCCCGAGGAATGGAACAGCGGCCCGTCCCTCTGGCTCGTCGATTTCATCGCCCCCTTCGGCCATATCGACCAGATCGTGCCGCTGCTCACGCATAATCCCGAGGTGCTTCGGATCAGGACCCTCTGGCACAACAAGCCCGGCACCCGCTATCGGATCGTCGAATGCAGCCGCAGCGCGCCCGACGCCCCGATCTCGATCAAATCCTACGGTATCGGCCAGTTCAAACGCCTGCTCAAGGAAAGCGGACATGGGCGCACCTAGCATCGGCGGCACAAGCACGGGCGCCATCGACGCCAACAGCACCGGCAGCGTCAGCGCCGATCTCAACGACGTGTCGAACAACATGTGGGGCGACACCTGGTCGATCCAGAGCGGCGCCACCTATGGCAGCGCCAGCATCAATGCCTCGACCGGCCTCTGGAGCTATGACCTCGACGAGAACCACCCCGCCGTGCAGGCCCTCGATCCGGGCGAGACCCTGACCGATACATTCGTCGTACGCCTCTCGGATACCGGCGGCAACGATACCCAGACCGTCACCATCACCATTACCGGTGTGCCCTGCTTCGTTGCCGGCACCGTCATCGAAACCGCCACCGGCCCGCGGCCCGTCGAAACGATCCGCCCCGGCGATCTGATCGTGACCCGCGACAGCGGATTGCAACCGGTGCGCTGGGCCGGGCAGCGCACGGTTCATGCCGATGCCCTCGCCGCCGAAGAGCGCCTGCGCCCGATCCGCATCCGCAAGGGGGCGCTTGGAGGCGGCCTGCCCCGCAACGACATGCTGCTTTCGCGCCAGCACCGGCTGCTCGTCACCGGCGACCGGGTGCAACAGATCTGCGGCACCGACGAGGTGCTGCTCCCCGCCCTTCGCTTTCTCGATTGGCCCGGCGTCGACATGCTCCCGCCGGACGGCCCGATCTCCTATCATCACCTGCTGTTCGACCGCCATCAGGTGATCATCGCCGAAGGCACCGCCACCGAAAGCCTGCTTCTGGCCGAGGAAGCCCGCAACCGCCTGCCGTTCCGCGCCCTCCTTGAAATCGAAGCGCTCTTTCCCGGCCCCGAAGCCCGCCGCATCCTCGCCAACCCGGCGCGTCCGATCCCGACACCGCAATTGCAGAAACGCATCGTCGCGAACGGCGCCGGACAGACACCGCTCTCTGGCGGACATGAAACAGCCCGCACCGCGCCCAACGCACCGCGCCTCAAACGCCGCTCGTCCTGATCCCGCCCTTCATCTGGCGAAAAATACCTCGGGGGGTCCCGGGGGGCTGGCCCCCCGGCCTCGGCCCCGAAAAGGTGCCTCACCCCGTCAGGATGGAACTTACCTTCAGCGCGCGCTGGGCGTTGCCCTCGACTTTGAGCTTGCCCGACATGAAGGCCATCACCGGGTTCTGCTCGCCCGACAGGATGTTGCGGAACACCTCGTCGCTGGCGATCAGCACCACGTCGGCCGCCTCGTCCCCCGCCTCGCTTGCGGCGCGCGCGCCGCTCTCGTCCAGCATCACCGCGCCCTCGCCGGTGATCACCAGCTTGGCGCTGCCCCGGATCGCGCCGCGCGCCTTGGGTGTCAGTTCAGTGATATAGCTTTCGATCAGCGCGCTCATCGTGGCCTCTTTTCGGATGGGTTCATCGCGCCAGATTGGCGCATTCGCCCCGCGCGGCAACCGGAACCCTGCGTCAATTCCGGGCCCCGGGCGCGATCTGTACAAAATCCGCGCGCCAGCTCCGGAATTGCGTACGAAACCGCCGTACAAATCGGACGTTTTGTACCGTTCTCACCAGCGGTCCAGCGCGTCTTCGTCCGCGTCTTTCGCCGCGACCCAGCCCGCGCCGTCGCCGGTGACTTCCTTCTTCCAGAACGGCGCGCGCGATTTCAGGAAATCCATAAGGAATTCAGCCGCTTGAAAGGCATCCGCCCGATGCGGTGCGGACGTGGCGACCATCATGATCATCTCGTCGGGTTCAAGCGCTCCATATCGGTGGATGACCAGAATATCACCTATATTCCAACGGCTTAGCGCTTCCTCGGCAATCTTCTCGATAGCCCTCTCGGTCATGCCGGGGTAATGCTCGATCTCCATCGCCTTCAGGTCGTCGCCCTCAAGGTCGCGCACGATTCCGGTAAACGTTACGAGCGCTCCCATCCCCGCCTGCCGCGCGGCAAAGCCCCTGGCCTCGTGGCCCAGGTCGAACGCCTCCTCCTGGACTCTGATATCCATCGCCTAACCCCCTGTCATCGGAGGGAAAAACGCAACTTCCCGCACATTCTCCAGCGGCGCGTCAAAGTCGCTCAGTTCCTGGTCCACGGCCACCCGCAGCGCATCCAGATCGGCGAAAGCGGCGGCGTAGCGTTCTTCTTTCTGGGTCAGTTCGTTAACCAGTTCCCGCACCGTCGCGGCCCCGGTCTCGATTCGGTCCTTCGGGCGCCCGACCCGCTCCCGCACCCATGCGAAATACAGAACGTCCATCTCTCATTCCTTCAGATAAGGTATTGATTTCCTGAAGTAATCATACCCCGTCAGCAATGTCAGCGCAGCCGCGATCCACAGCAGCCACAGCCCCGCGTGGCCCAGCATCACCGCACCATGCGTCATGGCCCCGAAATAGTGCTCGAACACGCCCTGGGCAAAAAGCACTGCAATCGCAATCATTTGCGCGGTCGTTTTCCATTTCGCCAGTTGCGTGACCTTCAAGGTCCCCGCTGTATCGCCCAGAAACTCCCGCAACCCGCTCACGAACACCTCGCGAAACAGAATCACCGTCGCCGGCAACACCAGCCACGGCGACATGCTCGAATATCCCACGATCACCATCAACGCGATCACCACCATCGCCTTGTCAGCGATCGGGTCCAGCATGGCGCCAAGTTTTGTCGTTTGTTTCCAGGCCCTTGCAAGGTATCCGTCAAACCAGTCCGTCGCCGCTGCGCTGATGAACAGCAACAGCGCAAACCAGTCCGCCCAGGGCCTGTGGAAATACAGGAACATCACAGCCACCCCCGGCGCAGCCAGCAGGCGCAAAGCGGTCAGGATATTTGGCACGTTCCACTTCATGCTCCGGTTCTAACCCCTCCCAAGGCAAAGGGAAAGCGCGGTTGCACCGCATCGCATGGTCAAAAATCGCTGAGCCGTTTCGTCGTCTCCGGGTCCATGAAACCCGCGACCGTCGCGTCGGTTTCCAACTGCAACGCACGGTGCAGATCGGGCAGGGCGGCACTGTTGAGCACCCGCTTCATTGCCCGCACCGACAATACCGGCAGGTCGGCCAGACGCTGCGCCTCTGCTTGGGCGGTCTCGATAAGATCATGATCTTCAACGGTTTTCCACGCAACGCCAAGACGGGCCAGTTCTTCGGCGCCATAGCGTTCTCCGAAAAACAGCATCTCGCGTGCCTTGATCAGCCCGACCAGTGCAGGCAGCAGGCTGGTCACCGCGCCGGTCACGAACAGGTTGAGCGACACCTCGGGAAAGAACCCCTTGGCCGACGCCCCCCAGATCGGGAAATCGCAATTGATCGCCCATTCAAAGCCACCCCCCACGGCCCAGCCATTGATCGCGCCCACCACCGGCTTTTGCCCCAGCGTGATCGCGTGGGTCGCCCGCTGGATCGCTTGCACCAGGTCGCGCGCCTCTTCCTCGGTCTCGGGATGAACATGCGCGCGCCGGTCATCGCCCGCGCAAAATGCCTTGCCCGCCCCGGTGAACAGGATCGCCCGCGTCGACGGGTCGGCATTGGCGTCCTCGAATGCGCGCGCCACATCGTCGATCAACTGCCTGTTCATCGCGTTCAGGCTTTCGGGACGGTTGAGAGTGATTGTCCGCACGCCATCGCCCGTCATCGCGCTCAACACGGTTTCGTATTTGAAATCAGTCATTTATCTTCCCCGTATCACGCGTTTCGTCTTGCCTTCGGTCAGCGGCAATGTCCCGTGCGGCACCAGGGTCACGCGGGCGGTCGCGCCCAGCTTGGCCTTGATCGCGGTCTCCACCTGCCGCGCCAACCCCTCGCCCGCGGCCTGACCCTCGGCCAGTTCGGCCGTTACCGGCAGGCTGTCATAGGGCGGCGGCCCGTCCAGCACGATCCGGTAGTCCCCGGACAATGCCTCGAACCCGTTGATCACGGCCGCGACCATGGTCGGAAACAGGTTGAGCCCGCGCACCACCACCATGTCATCCGAGCGCCCCACCACCCGGAACCTGAAGCCCGTGCGGCCGCAGGCGCAGGGCTCGGTTGTATCCACCGTGATGATGTCTCCGCTGCGAAACCGCACCAGCGGCTGGCAGTCGCGCATCAGATGGGTCAGCACCAGCTCTCCCGTCTGCCCCGCCGCGAGCGGCAGCGCCGCGCCGCTGTCAGGATCGACCAACTCGGGGTAAAGAATATCCGCCGCCATGAAGTGCAGCCGCGTGTCATGCTCGCATTGCGCCGCGAAATTGCAGAACACGTCCGAAACGCCGTAATTCGCGTTGCGCGGCTCCATCCCCCAGATATCGCGCAATCGATCACGAAAGGCAGGGTCATCAAGCCCCGCCTCGCCGCCGAACAGACCCAGCTTCAGCCCCAGGTCGCGCGGCTTCATTCCCGGAAACTTCTCGGCAATGACCCGCTCCAGGACCGCGGGATACGAGGGCGTGCACGAGATCGCATTGATCCCCACCTCACGTATCGTGCGCACCAGCAATTCGGTCGACCCCACGCCAAAGGGCACCACCATCGCACCCGTGGCCTGCAAGGTCATGTGATCGGTCAGCCCGCCCATCCACATCTGGTAGTTGAGGCAATGCACCACCGTATGATCGGGCGTCAGCCCCGCTGCCGACTGGCACCGCCCTCCGACGGTCTCGGTGGCGTGGCAATCGCGGGCCGAAAGCGCCAGGTTCATCGCCTGCCCCGTGGTCCCCGAGGTGCGGTGCAGTCGGACGGCGGCGCTTCGAGGCGCGGCCATGTAGTCGCCGAAAGGCGGATGATCGGCCTGCGAGATGCGCAGCTGCGCCTTGTCCGACAAGGGCAGTTCGGGCAGGTCGCGCAGATCGGCCGACGGATGCTTTCCCTTCCACAAGGCACGATAGAAAGCAGAGCTCTGCGCCACATAGGCGCTTTGCACGGCCCACGCGGCCTGTTGATGCGCCTTCAGCTTTCCGGGGCGCGCGAATTCGCCCCTGTGCAACAGCTTCATGGTTTCAACCCCCGCTCCCATATGGTCGTCAGTGTATCGACCACCGCCTCCAGATCGCCGGACACCGCCACGAGTCCCGGCTCGCCCGAAAGGAACAACCCCGAGAAATACTGGTCAGTCATCGCGCCGAGCGCATAGGCGCGCCGCATCAGCTCGTCCTCGGGCAGGGCGGCGCCATCGCGCTCCATCCTGCGCCGTGCCGCGGCGGCCACGGTCTCTATCCAGTCGCGGTTCAGCCGGTGAAAAGCGCTGCGGGCCTCTGGAAAGCGATCAAGATGATGCACGAGGCATTTCATCAGGCCCCGGTTCTCGCGGAACAGCATCCCATAGGCCATTGTCGCAGCGCGGATGCCATCCTCCGGCGCGCCTCGGCTCGCCCGCATCATGCCGTCCTGCAGGAAATGCGCAAAGCCCGGCAGCAGGTCGTCCAGAAGCTGCGATTGATCCTGGAAATAAAGGTAGAACGTGCCGTTGGCCACGCCCGCCTGCTTGCAGATCGCGCTGATCGTCAGATCCTGTAGCGCGGCATTCTCCAACAGCGCGCAGGTGGCGATGCGGATCTGCTGCGCCGTGCGCTGGCCCTTGGCTTCGCCCTTCACGCGCTCGGCCAGAACCGTGCGATAGCTGAGCGTGCCGACGGGGTCGGACGGGTCGGGCAGGGGCTTTCGGGCGGTGTTCATGGGCAATCCGCTTTTTATGAAACTGAATCCATATTCATAAAAAAGCCGCGCCGAGTCAATCGCTCTCTTCGGCCTGCCGTCTCAGCCCTTTTCGTGAAAGAAATCGTAGATCTTCTGCGCCAGCCCCTCGGACACGCCCTCGACGGCCTTCAGGTCCGCAAGGTTGGCGCGGCTCACGGCCTTGGCCGATCCGAAATGCACCAGCAGCGCCCGCTTGCGGGCCGCGCCCACACCGGCCACCTCGTCAAGCGGCGTGGCGCTCATGGATTTGGCGCGTTTCGCCCGGTGCGTCCCGATGGCAAAGCGATGCGCCTCGTCGCGCAGGCGCTGCACGAAATAAAGCACCGGGTCATTGTGCCTGAGCGCCGTGGGCCGTGCGCCGACACGGTGGAATACCTCCTTGCCCTGGTCGCGGTCCACGCCCTTGGCGACGCCCAGCATGGGGATGTCCTCGACCCCCATCTCGCGCATGATCTGCGCCACCGCGCTGACCTGTCCTGCACCCCCGTCGATCAGCAGCAGATCGGGCCAAAGCCCCTGTTCGCGCTCCGGGTCGTCCTTCAACAGCCGCTTGAACCGCCGGGTCAGCACCTCTTTCATCATGCCGAAATCGTCACCGGGAGTCAGATCGTCGCCGCGGATGTTGAACTTGCGATACTGGTTCTTCATCAGCCCTTCGGGTCCGGCCACGATCATCGCGCCGACCGCATTGGTGCCCTGGATATGCGAGTTGTCATAGACCTCGATCCGCCTGGGCGGGGCGGGCAGGTCAAAGGCCTCGGCCAACCCCTTGAGCAGCTTGGCCTGGGTCGCGGTCTCGGACATCTTGCGCGCCAGGCTCTCGCGGGCGTTGCGCAGCGCCGCATCGACCAGTTCGGCCTTCTCGCCGCGCTTGGGCACCAGCAATTCGACCTTGCGGCCCAGCTTGCCGCTCAGGGCCTCGGTCATCAGGTCGGCATTCTCGATCGGATGCGACAGGATCAGTTGTCGCGCCGGTTCCTTGCTGTCGTAGAACTGCCCGATAAAGGCCTCCAGCACCTCGGCCTCTTCCACATCGTCGCCGACACGCGGATAGAAATCGCGGTTGCCCCAGTTCTGCCCGGCCCGGATAAAGAACACCTGCACGCAGGCCTGCCCGTTTTGCAGGTGCAGCGCCACGATATCGGCCTCGTTGACGGTCCGCGGGTTGATGCCTTGCGCGCTCTGCACTTCGGTCAGCGCCTTGATCCGGTCGCGCAGCGCGGCCGCGCGCTCGAATTCCATCGCGTCCGATGCCTCGGCCATCTGGGTTTTCAGCTTGTCCTGGATCTCGGTCGAGCGCCCGGACAGGAACCGTTCCGCATCGCGCACCACCGCCGCGTAGTCTTCCTCGCTGATATAGCCGACACAGGGCGCGGTGCAGCGCTTGATCTGGTATTGCAGGCACGGTCGCGTGCGCGAGGCGAACTGCGTATCCGTGCAATTGCGCAACTGAAAGGCGCGCTGCAACTGCGCCAGCGTCCGGTTGACCGCACGCGCGCTGGCAAAGGGGCCATAGAACCGCCCCTTGCCCTTCTTGGCGCCGCGATGCTTGCGGATCATCGGGTAATCATGGGCGGTGACATGAATGCTGGGAAAGCTCTTGTCGTCGCGCAACAGCACGTTGTAGCGCGGCTTGAGCTGCTTGATGAGGTTCTGTTCCAACAGCAGCGCCTCGGTCTCGGTGCGCGTGGTCAGGAACATCATCGAGGCGGTTTCGCGGATCATCCGCGCGATGCGTGCGGTATGTCCGGTGGGGCGGGCATAATTCGACACCCGCGCGCGCAGGTTGCGCGCCTTGCCCACATAAAGCACCCGCGCCTGCGCATCGAGCATCCGGTAGACGCCGGGCGAGGAGTCCAGTGTTCGCAGGTACCGCCGGATCAGGCGGTGTCCCGTTTCAGGGGTGGTGTCGCTGTTCTGCTCGGTCATGGGGTTCAGATATGATTCTTCTTGGTCGCTGCAATCTTATCGCGATGCGGGCAAGAGGAAACCTTTCCACCAAACCTGTGGATAAACTTGGGGGCAAGTTTCGTGTAAGGGAAATATTCCCTTGGATTCAGACGATTTGATCGATTTGCCTGTTTTTTAGGCGTATTTTCAAGCCATTGAAATTGCTCATAAAAAACTTTGACTGCCCGCAAAATACTGAAAACATTAAAAATTTTGTAACAGCTTTCTGACAGTCCCGTGAGCCGTGCACAAGTTTTCTCGGCCCCGGCGCGTGCCCGCCTCACTCGACGCCCAGCACATCCGGCGTCTGCCAGCCCAGATGCTGCCCGCCGTCGACGCACAAAAGCTGCCCCGTGACTGCCGGGGCCCCGAGGAAATACGCCAGCGCGGCGACGATGTCAGCGCTGTTGGCGCCCCGTTCCAGCACCGTTGCCTGGCGCTGGCGCTGGAAATGACTGTCGCTCTGCCGGTGCCCCTGAAGCGTCGGGCCGGGGCCGATCGCATTGACCCTCACGCGTGGCGCCAACGCCTGCGCGGCGGTCTGCGTCAGGGTCCACAATCCCATCTTGGCCAGCGTGTAGCTCATGAATTCGGGGGTCAGCTTACGCACCCTCTGGTCGATCATGTTGACAACCAGCCCCTGTGCCACCGGCTCGCCTGCCTCGCAGGGAACCGGCTCTGGCACCTGCCGCGCCAGCGCCTGTATCAGCACGAAGGGCGCGCGCAGGTTGCTTTCCATGTGACGATCCCAGCTTTCGCGACTGGCGCTTTCCAGCGTGTCATGCTCAAAGATCGACGCGTTGTTCACAAGGACCGTAATGGGGCCGTCCAGCGCTGCGGCAGCCTTGGGCAAAAGCGGCTCCACCTGCGCCTCGTCCAGCAGGTCGGCCTGCAGCGTCACCGCTCGCCGCCCCATCTCGCGGATCTCCTGCGCGACCGATTCCGCCGCATCGGCGCTGGTGGCGTAATGCACCGCCACGTCATGCCCGCGCCGCGCCAGTTCCAGCGCCATCGCGCGGCCCAGCCGTTTTCCCGCCCCTGTTACCAAAGCTCCGCTCATGCCAGCACCACAACAACATAGGTCACGTAGAGCGCCGACAGCGCCACGCCCCAGATACGGCCGATATCGACCTTGAAAAAGACGAAGGGGAAGATCAGCAGCGACGCCGCCAGCATCACCCACAGATCGAATTGAAGGAACTCGCGGTCAACCGGCAGATCGCCGATCAGCGAGGCGATACCGATGATCGCCAGCAGGTTGAACATGTTCGACCCGATCACATTGCCAAGCGCCACATCGGCCTGCTTGCGCAATGCCGCCATCACCGTTGTCGCCAGTTCCGGCAACGAGGTTCCAAGCGCCACCAGGGTCAGGCCGATCACGGCCTCGCTGATGCCGTATTGGCGCGCGATGATCGAGGCATTGTCCACCAGCAGATCCGCACCCAGCGGCAGGCCAACCAGACCCAGCACCAGGAACAGCACGATCTGCCACCAGGGCATATCGGGGTCCGCGCCCTCGACTTCCTCGCTTTCGTCCGGGTCATCGGCCACGATGGCGAAAGTGGCACGCCGATGCTGGCGCGCCTCGATGAACGCGTCGGTCAGCACGAATGACAACGCGGCCAGCAGGATCAGCCCCGACACAAGGGTAAACGTGCCCAGAAAGGCCAGCCCGATGAACAGCACCGAAGCCACCAGCATGAACACATAGGTCTTGCGGGTATTGCAGTCGCTGGTGTGAAGGACCGAAAGGATCGCGGGCAGCCCCAGCACCAGCAGGATATTGGCGGTGTTCGACCCGATCACATTGCCAAGCGCCAGCCCCGGCTTGTCATCCAGCACCGCGTTGACAGAGATCAGCAGCTCGGGTGCAGACGTGCCAAAGGCCACGATGGTCAGGCTCACGATCAGTGCCGGGATCCCGATCCGCAGGCTCAGGTTCACCGCGCCCTTGACCAGCGCATCGCCAGCCAGAAGCAGGATCACCAGCCCCAGACCCGACAATAACCAAGGCATCATTTGGTCTTGCCCTTTCTGCAAGGGCAGGGGCCCTTGCCGATACGGAAGCGCCCGCATTTGGGGCATTTCGCCGAAGCCAGCTTCTTCTGGCCCGGAAAGCGCAGCTTGCCGAACATGGCCATGACGCCCATGCCGACAAGGAACAATATGACGATCTTGACGATCACCTCAGAGGCCGAAACGCGCGAAGGCGGCGCGCTCCTCGATCCCGGCGATGGCATCGCCGGCAATGCTCATGCCAAAGCGCTGGAACAACCCGCGCTTGCGGCCATATTGAGCAAAGCGCACCTTGTCGCCGTAAAGTTCTTTCATCTTGGGCACCAGATGCCCGACCCCGTCGGCCAGCCCCAGCTCGATTGCCCGCGCGCCCAGCCAGAACTCGCCGGTAAAAAGGTCGTCGCTCTTGGCCAGTCTCGCACCACGGCGGCTTGTGACCTGGGCCTCGAAGACGCGGTGCATCTGTTCCAGCAGCCCCTTGAGCCGGGTCACGTCCTCTTCCTTTTCGGGCAGGAACGGATCAAGGAAGCTCTTCGACCTGCCCGAGCTGTGAACCCGGCGTTCCACCCCTTGGCGTGCCAGCAGCACAGGTGCGCCGAAACTCGACGAGATCACGCCGATCGACCCCACAATCGAGGCCTCGTCGACCCAGATCGATTCCGCCGCCGTCGCCAGCCAGTAACCGCCCGACGCGGCCACATCCTCGACAAAGGCATGGACGGGAATGTTTTTCTCGTCGGCCAGCCGCCGGATGCGCGATGCGATCAGCGAGGATTGCACCGGCGAGCCGCCGGGCGAATTGATCAACAGCGCCACCGCCCTTGGCTTGCCGCGCTTGAAAGCCTTCTCGATCACGGGCGCCAGCGCCTCGTCATTGAGCTGCGAACGGCTGCCGGTTCCGATCGATCCGTTCAGCCGGATCACTGCCACCAGCAGGCCACGATTGAGAAAGGGAATACGCTCTTTCATGGCAACGCATGTAGAATGCCGGAGACCGACAAACAAGGCGGCATGATCAAGCATTTCTCCCCCGCCCCCAAAAAGCGGGGGCGGGCGGGTAAGAAAACCAGCCGCGTCAGGGGCTCAGGATTTGATCCGATAGCCGGTCTTGAAGATCAGCCAGATGATGGTGAGGCACAGCCCGGTAAACGCCGCAATCGCCAGCAGACTCAGCCCCAAAGGCACGTCCGCCAGCCCGAAGAATGACCACCGGAACCCCGAGATCAGGTAAACGACAGGGTTGAAATAGGACACCGTCTGCCAGATCGGGGGCAGCATCGAGATCGAATAGAAAGACCCGCCCAAAAACACCAGCGGCGTGATCACCAGAAGCGGGATGATCTGGAGCTGCTGAAAGTTCTCGGCCCAGATCCCGATGATGAACCCGAACAGCGAGAACGAAAGGCAGGTCAGCACCAGAAAGGCCAGCATCGGCCCCGGATGCATGATTTCCAGATCCACGAAGAACCCCGCCGTCACCAGGATCACGACCCCGATCATCAGCGATTTCGTCGCCGCCGCGCCGACATAGCCGATGACGATCTCAAGGAAATTGATCGGCGCCGAATGCAGCTCATAGATCGTGCCGATGAATTTCGGGAAATAGATGCCGAAACTGGCATTGCTGATGCCTTGGGTGATGATCGTCAGCATGATCAGCCCCGGCACGATGAACGATCCGTAACTGACGCCCTCGATCTGGTCGATCCTGCTGCCGATGGCCGAACCGAACACCACGAAATACAGCGACGTCGAAATCACCGGCGACAGAAGGCTTTCCATCAACGTGCGCAGGAAACGCTTCATCTCGTAGACATAGATCGCCTGGATGGCCCGCAGGTTCATGCCGTTTCCTCCTCTTGGTCCCTGACCAGCCCGACAAAGATCTCCTCGAGGCTCGATTGCGTGGTGTGCAGGTCGCTCAGGGTCAGCCCGGCCTCGGCCAGCGCCTGCAACAGCCGCGTGATGCCGGTGCCGTCCTGCCCGCGCGTGTCATAGTGATAGCTCAGCGCATCGCCATCAGGGGCCAGCTCCAGATTGTAATCCGCAAGCGCGGCGGGAACCGCGTCGATCGGCGCCGCAAGGTCGATGCGCAGGGTCTTGCGCCCCATCCGCCGCATCAGCGCCGTCTTGTCCTCGACCAGCAGGATTTCACCCTTGTTGATCACCGCGACGCGGTCGGCGATGGCTTCGGCCTCTTCGATGTAATGGGTGGTCAGGATGATGGTGACGCCCTGCGCCTTCAATCCCCGGACAACCTCCCACATGTCGCGGCGCAGTTCCACATCGACCCCGGCAGTGGGCTCGTCCAGAAACAGCACGCGCGGCTCGTGGATCAGCGCCTTGGCGATCAGCACCCGCCGCTTCATCCCGCCCGACAGTTCGCGGGTCCGGCTGTTGCGCTTGTCCCATAGCGACAGCTGGCGCAGGATGCGTTCGGTCAGCGCCGCATCCGGTGCCTTGCCGAACAGACCCCGTGAAAAGCGCACCGTGTTGATGACCTTCTCGAACGGTTCCAGCGCGATTTCCTGGGGAACCAGCCCGACAATGCTGCGCGCCGCGCGGTATTCCCTGACCACATCATGCCCGCCGATGAGGGCATGGCCACCGCTCGGCGTGGTGATCCCGCACAGCGCGGAAATCAGCGTCGTCTTGCCCGCGCCATTGGGGCCGAGCAAGGCTAGGATCTCGCCCTCCTCGATGGTCAGCGATGTTCCCTTCAGCGCCTCGAACCCGTCGCCATAGATCTTGCGCAGGTTCTCGACCTCGACCATCGGTTTCATGCGGCGCCTCCATTCTCGATTCCCGCAGGCTACGGCATCGCGCCCCAACTGCAAATCGCCCGGCACGCAGACCCCTCTGTGCAGCCATGCAGGGACGTGCGCTTGGGGCTTTCCTTCGCCGCACACGATGCTATGTCTTTCGTCGGCGGGCGATACGAGAGTTTGAGATACATGATTCAACGCATGGCTGCACTTCTGGCGCTGGTCCTGCTTGCAGGCTGCGGCGAGCCCGTAACCTCCAACAGCGGTTCGCGCATCCTTCTCCTCGGCGATTCACTGATGGCCTTCAACAAGGCACAGGATCGCGCCGTTTCCGACGCCATCGAAGAAGAACTGAAAGAACCGGTAACGGATCGCTCCGTGGTCGGTGCGCGGTTCTTCTATCCGCTGCCGATCACCGGCAGCGCCGGGCTCAGCATTCCCAAGCAGTACCGTGAAGGCGACTGGGACTGGGTCGTCCTGAATGGCGGCGGCAACGATATCTGGATGGGTTGCCTATGCGGTCCGTGCAAGCAACGCATCTCCCGGCTGATCTCCGAGGACGGCAAGCGCGGCACGATTCCGGGCTTCGTGTCCCGGATGCGCCAGACCGGCGCGCAGGTCGTCTTCGTGGGATATCTGCGCACCCCCGGCGTGACCTCCCCTGTTGAGGGCTGCGCCGATGAGGGCGACGAGATGGATCGCCGCCTTGCCCGGCTGGCCGCGCTGGACCGGGGCGTGCATTTTCTGTCGCTGGCAGAACTGGTGCCGCATGGCGACCGCTCCTATCACGGGCTGGACCTGATCCATCCCTCGCCCAAGGGCAGCCAGGAGATCGGCCGCAGGATCGCGCGCATCATTGAAACGCACAGCCGCCCGCCATCCTCGCGTTAGGACTTGATCAACCGCTTGAGCCAGCCCTTCTTCTCGGCTTCTTCTTCGTCATCCTCTTCCTTCGGGCCCTCGATCACCTCTTCGAGGCGGGAAAAGAAGTTGTCGGCCATCTTCTTGGCGAAACCGTCGACGATCCGGCTGCCAAGCTGTGCCAGTTTGCCACCGACCTTGGCCTCGACGTCATAGGACAGCCGCGTGCCTTCGGGCACCTCTTCCAGCCGCACATCGGCCGCGCCCTTGGCAAAGCCGGCGGCACCGCCCTTGCCCTCGCCCGTCAGGGTCAGGCTGTCGGGTTCGATCATCTCCGATACGGTCACATGACCCTTGAAGGTCGCCTTCACCGGGCCGACCTTCTGGGTCACGGTGGCCTCGAACCCGTCTTCGGGGTTGCCGGTGACCTCCTGCGCGCCGGGTACGCATTCCTTCAACACATCGGGGCTCAGAAGCGCCGCCCAGACCGTCGCGCGGTCGGCTTCGATAATGCGTTCGTCACTCATCTTCATGGCGCTTCCTCCTGTCGCGTCCGCCCTGCCGTCCAGCCTAGAGCAACCCGCATCGCGGGCCAAGTGGCCAGCGCATTGCATCCGGTGCGCCGCGCGCTAATCTGCACGCCGGAACACCACGGCCGGGGGAAGGACCATGTTGCAAGGTATCCGCGTGATCGAGATCGAGGGCCTTGGCCCCGGTCCCTTCGCCGCCATGACACTGGCCGATCTCGGCGCCGAGGTGATCGTGATCCAGCGCCCCGGCGCGGGCAATGCGGTCGCCGGCGCCCGCAACCTTCTGGACCGGGGCAAGCGCACCATCGCGCTCGACCTCAAGGACGGGGCCGATCTTGCCACCGCGCGGGCGCTGATCGCCACCGCCGACGCCCTGATCGAAGGCTTTCGTCCCGGCGTGATGGAACGCTTGGGCCTTGGCCCCGCAACCTGCCACGCCGATAATCCGGCGCTGGTCTATGGCCGCATGACCGGCTGGGGACAGGACGGACCGAAATCGCAGATGGCGGGGCATGACCTCAACTACATCGCCACCTCCGGCGCGCTCTGGTATGCCTCACCGCCCGATGCCGCACCGCTGACGCCGCCGACGCTGGTGGGCGATATCGGTGGCGGTGCGATGTATCTGGTGGCGGGGATTCTGGCCGGGATCATCGACGCCGCGCGCAGCGGGCAGGGCAGGGTGGTGGACGCGGCCATCGTGGATGGTTCAGCGCATATGATGGCGCTGCTGATGTCGATGGCGCCCGCGGGCAACCTTTCGCAGACGCGCGGTCAAAGCCCCCTCGACGGGGCACATTGGAGCCGCACCTATCGCTGCGCCTGCGGCGGTCATGTCAGCGTGCAATGCTTCGAGCCGCAATTCTACGCCGCCTTTCTCGATCTGATGGGGCTTTCGGATGATGCCGCCTTCGCCGATCAGAACGATCCCGCCCAATGGCCCGCGCAGACCGACCGCCTTGCCGCGATCTTCGCGGCAGAACCCCGCGATCACTGGACGCGCCTCTTCGAGGGCAGCGACGCCTGCGTCGCTCCGGTCCTTTCGCCCGCCGAAGCAGCGCTCGATCCGCATATGGCCGCACGCGGCGTCTGGCACATGGGGGATGGCGTGCAGCAACCGGCCCCCGCGCCGCGCTTTGACGGGGCCGCGCCAGCGCCCCGCCCGATCCCCGCGCGTGACGCCGATGGCGCGGCGCTGCGCGCCGAGCTGGCCGAACTTGGCGCGCGTGGGCGGGTCTGAGCGACCCGATTCGTCCGCGCCCCCTTGGATCACCCGGCGCAAGTGTCTATCTTGCCGCTTCGGGCACAGCGCGACAGGACAGGCAACATGGCCAAGCCAAAGGAAAACCCCAACTACAAGGTCGTCGCCGAGAACAGGCGCGCGCGCTTCGATTACGCGATCGAGGATGATCTGGAATGCGGCATCATCCTTGAAGGTTCCGAAGTCAAATCCCTGCGTCTTGGCGGCGCCAACATCGCCGAAAGCTACGCCACCGTTGATGATGGCGAATTGTGGCTGGTGAACTCCTACGTCGCGCCCTACGAACAGGCCAAGACCTTCCAGCACGAGGAAAAACGCCGCCGCAAGCTGCTGGTGTCGAAAAAGGAACTGGCCCGTCTCTGGAACGAGACTCAGCGCAAGGGCATGACGCTGGTGCCGCTGGTCCTCTATTTCAATCACAAGGGCATCGCCAAGATGAAGATCGGCATCGCGAAGGGCAAAAAGGCCCATGACAAGCGCGAGACCGAGGCGAAGCGTGACTGGAACCGCCAGAAACAGCGCCTCCTCAAGGACCACGGTTGAGCGGTGAGCTGCCGGTCTGAATTCCCCTTTTGGGAATGAAGCGCGATTTTGCTAGTCTCGGATGATCGCAGGTATCTGTCTCAAGGGGGGACACATGGAACTGTTGATCGGGCTGATCTGCGGGGCAATCGGCGGCAACATCGCCGGTGGCCTCCTGCGCAACGTCAATCTGGGCCTCTTCGGCAATGCCCTTGCCGGGGTGATCGGCGCAGGGCTGGCGGAAAAGACGCTGTCGGTCCTGGGCGATGATGGCTTGTCCTCGGCACTGGGCGGCGGCGATGCCGGGGTGCTCTGGACCCACGCCGCGACTGGTGCTGTCGGTGGCGCGGCGGTCTTGCTGGCGCTCGGCTCGATCCGGAACATGCTGGTGAAATGAACCACCGGCGCGCCGGGATGCTTGCTCTCCACTGCGCCGCGCGCTAGGCATGAGCCGTCCGAAATCAGGGGACGCGCCCATGACCCATGACGATCCTAAGACCCTCGTATCGACCGAATGGCTGGCCAGCCATCTGAAGGATCCCGACCTTCGGATTCTGGATGGCACCTATTTCCTGCCGCCAACCGACCGCGATGCCCGCGCCGAATATCAGGCGGCGCATATTCCTGGCGCGCGCTTCTTCGACATCGACGACATCAGCGATCACCGCTCTGCCCTGCCGCACATGGTTCCCCCGGTCGAGAAATTCATGTCGCGCCTGCGGGCGATGGGTGTGGGGGACGGGCATCAGGTGGTGGTCTATGACGCGCTGGGCCTGTTTTCGGCGGCGCGCGTCTGGTGGCTCTTCCGCCTGATGGGGCAGGACAACATCGCCGTGCTGGACGGTGGCCTGCCCAAATGGATGGCCGAGGGCCGACCGACCGAGGACATGCCCCCGATCGTGCGCGACCGTCACATGACGGTCCGCCGCCAGAACCACATGGTCAAGGACGTGACGCAGGTCTCCGCCGCCTCCAAGCTCGGCGATCACGAGATCCTCGATGCCCGCTCGCCAGGCCGCTTTCGCGGTGAAGAACCCGAACCGCGCGAAGGGCTGCGCGGCGGCCACATCCCCGGCTCGCGCAATGTCTGGTATCGTGACCTGCTCAATGACGACGACACCATGAAGGACCCCGAAGCGCTGCGCGCCGTCCTCGCGGATGCGGGGGTGGACCTCTCGAAACCCGCGATCACCTCTTGCGGGTCGGGCGTCACCGCCGCCATCATCAACCTTGCACTCGAGCGGATCGGCAAGACCGATCATGCCGTTTATGACGGGTCCTGGTGCGAATGGGGGGCTTTCCCCACCGTGCCCGTCGCCACCGGAGAAGACTGACCAATGTTCGAACATCTCAAGGAACAGCCCAAGGACAAGATCCTCGCGCTCATGCAGGCCTACAAGGACGATCCGCGCGACGACAAGATCGACCTCGGCGTCGGCGTCTACAAGAACCCGCAGGGTGTGACCCCGATCATGCGCGCAGTCAAGGAAGCCGAGCGCCGCTGGTGGGACGAGGAAACCACCAAGGCCTATACCGGGCTGGCGGGTGATCCCGCGTTTTCGGACGCGATGATCGGCCTCGTTCTGGGCGATGCCGTCGCGCGCGACCACGTCGCCGCCGTCGCCACGCCGGGCGGCACCGGCGCGGTGCGCCAGGCCTTCGATCTCATTCACATGGCCAACCCGCAGGCGCGGGTTTTCGTGTCGGACCCGACATGGCCCAACCACCTCAGCATCCTCAAGCATCTGGGGATCGAAACCGTCAGCTACCGCTATTTCGACAGCGAAACCGGCGGCGTCGATTTCGATGGCATGATGGCCGATCTCGCCGGGCTTCGCGCGGGCGACGTGGTGCTTTTGCATGGCTGCTGCCACAATCCCACCGGCGCCAACCTGACCGGCCCGGAATGGCAGGCGGTGATTGCGCTGATGAACGACATTGGCGCGCTGCCGATGATCGACATCGCCTATCAGGGCTTCGGCGACGGGCTCGAGGCCGATGCCGCCGCAACGCGCGCGGTCGCCTCGGGCTGCCCCGAAGTGCTGATCGCCGCAAGCTGCTCGAAGAATTTCGGCATCTACCGCGAACGCACCGGCATCCTGATGGCCGTGGCGCAGGACAAGGGGATGCACGCCGTCACGCAAGGCAACCTTGCCTATCTCAACCGGCAGAACTATTCCTTCCCGCCCGATCACGGCGCGCGGCTGGTCTCGGTCGTGCTGCACAGCGACGATCTGCGCGCCGATTGGCAGGCCGAACTGGAAGAGGTGCGCAACGGCATGCTCGCCCTGCGCGAACAGCTGTCAACCGAGCTGCGCAAGCTGACCAACTCCGATCGCTACGGCTTCATCGCCCAGCATCGCGGCATGTTCTCGCGCCTCGGGCTTTCGCCGGAAACGGTCGAGCGCCTGCGCAAGGATCACGGTATCTACATGGTGGGGGATTCGCGCATCAATATCGCCGGGCTGAACAAGGACACCGTTCCCAAGCTGGCCCAGGCCATCGTCGAAGTGGGTGCCTGACGCTCAGGCGCGGTAGCGCGCCAGGAACATCGCGACCGCGCCGTCGATCACGCGCTCGATATCCTCTTCGGTGGCCGGTGTGCCGACGCCGCACAGGCTGCGCAGGAACAGATCGCTCTTGCACAGCTCGCCGAACTGGTTGGCGGCCAGGTCCATGTCGTCGATCTTCAGCACGCCGCTCGCCACATAGGGCTTCAACACGCCGATCAGCCGGTCGCGCACCATCGCCGGGCCGGATTCATAGAACCGGCAGCCCAGCTCGGGAAAACGGTGCGATTCGGCCACGCATATCCGGAACACCTGTTGCCCGAAATCCGACAGGAAAAAGCGCACGATCCGATCCGCCGCCAGCCGCAGCACGCAGTCAATCGGATGATCCGCATCGAACTCCGCCAGCGCCGCGTCGGCCTGGCGGTTGCACTCCATCCGTGCGACCTCCGAGAACAGCAGCCGCTTGTCGGGGAAATAGCTGTAGAGCGTGGCCTTCGAGACCCCCGCCACACGGGCGATATCGTCAACGCTGGCGCCCTCGAAACCGTCGCGCATGAACACTTCGCGTGCGCCTTCCAGCACCTGGTCGAACTTTCTGCCCTTCTTGATTTCAGCGGCCATCGCCGTCATGCGGTGTCTCCCCAAAGCCGTCGCAGTCTAGTCGCGCCAGGGGGGACACCGCAAGCATGTCGCTTGTTTACGTAGGGCATGCGTTACTTGTTGATGCCCGCGTCGGTCTGCGTGACGGGTGCGGGCGCCGGGTCCGGTGACGGAAAGGACAGGGTCGGGGTCAGCGTTTCGGTTCCGATCCCAAAGGCAAGGACGGGTCCGGCGGACAGCATGATGACAAGAGCGGTGAGAACGGGTTTCATGATGATCTCCTAACTGAACTAAACTGTTCACTTCTTGATATCTAAACCAAATAGTTCACTTTGCAAGTCAAAACTGAACTAATTAGTTCACTTATTTTGCTGCGGCTTTGTGTCCATCGCGAAGCCCTTGTGTTTCCTCTCATTTTGGGTAATTTAGAATAATTCTAAATAAGGAGACTGCGCATGATTCCCGGAGTTTCATCGCGCCGGCGCTTTGCCGATCTGTCAGAACAGGAAATCCTGGCCCTCGCCATTTCCTCGGAAGAGGACGACGCCCGGATCTACCGGACCTATGCCGAAACCCTGCGCGCCGAATTCCCGGATTCCGCGCGCATCTTCGATGGGATGGCCGCCGAGGAAGACAGCCACCGCCGTGCCCTGATCGACCTTCACGAAAGCCGCTTTGGCGGGGTGATCCCGCTGATCCGGCGCGAACATGTGGCTGGTTTCTATGCCCGCCGCCCGATCTGGCTGATGGAAAACCTCGGGATCGAGCGCATCCGCGCCGAGGCCGAGGCGATGGAGCATGACGCCGAAGCCTTTTACCACAAGGCGGCGCAGCGCAGCACCGATCCCGCCACCCGCAAATTGCTGGGCGACCTTGCCGCCGCCGAGGCGGGCCACGGCGAACGCGCCACCGAACTTCAGGCCGAGCATCTCGACGAAGACGCGCTGGCCGCAGAAGAGCGAAACTCCAAGCGCCAGTTCGTTCTCACCTGGGTGCAGCCGGGGCTGGCCGGGCTGATGGACGGTTCCGTCTCGACGCTGGCGCCGATCTTTGCCACCGCCTTCGCCACGCAGGACACCTGGACGACCTTCCTTGTCGGGCTTGCCGCCTCTATCGGCGCGGGCATCTCGATGGGCTTCACCGAAGCCGCCAGCGATGACGGTGAACTCTCCGGTCGCGGAAGCCCGCTCAAGCGCGGTATCGCCTCGGGTGTCATGACCACCGTGGGCGGGCTTGGCCATGCCCTGCCATATCTCATCCCCGATTTCTGGACCGCGACCAGCATCGCCTTTGCCGTGGTGTTCATCGAACTCTGGGCGATCGCCTGGATTCAGAACCGCTACATGGAAACGCCGTTCTTCCGCGCCGCCTTCCAGGTGGTGCTGGGCGGCGCGCTGGTCTTCGCCGCCGGGGTGCTGATCGGCAGCGGCTAGCGCGCGGAAAAGCCACCCCGCGCGTCGCGCGCGGGCTTGCCTTTGCCCCCCGCCTCGTGGTCACTGGGGCGCGATACTGACCATCAGAAGGGAACGCGCCAATGGAGATCCTATCGGAAAACGCCTGTTTCGGCGGTGTGCAGGGCGTCTACAGCCACGCATCGCAGGCCACCGATTGTCAGATGACCTTCGGCCTGTTCCTCCCCGCCGAGGCCGAGGACGGCCCGGTTCCGGTGCTGTGGTATCTCTCGGGCCTCACCTGCACGCATGAAAACGCCATGACCAAGGCCGGGGCGCAGGGCTGGGCGGCCGAACACGGCATCGCGCTCGTCTTCCCCGATACCAGCCCGCGCGGCGAGGGCGTGGCCGATGACGATGCCTTCGATCTGGGGCAGGGCGCAGGTTTTTACGTGAACGCCACGCAATCCCCCTGGGCGCCGCATTTCCGCATGTGGGATTACATCGCCGAGGATCTGCCCCGCGTCCTGTTCAACAATTTCGCGATCGACGGCGACCGGCAGGCCATCACCGGCCATTCGATGGGCGGGCATGGCGCGCTGACGCTGGCGATGTCCCTGCCGGGGCGCTTCACCAGCGTGTCGGCCTTCGCGCCGATCAGCAACCCCACCGCCAGCGACTGGGGCCGCAAACAGTTCGCCGCCTATCTGGGCGATGACGAAAACCTTTGGGCGGCGCATGATTCCAGCCATCTCATGCGTGAACGCGGCTTTGACGGGCCAGTGCTGGTGGATACCGGCACCAGCGACCAGTTCCTTGACCTGCTTCGCCCCGAGGCCCTCGCTGCCGCCTGCGCCGAACGGCGCCAGCAGGCGACGCTACGCATGCAGCCGGGCTACGATCACAGCTACTACTTCATCTCGACCTTCATGGAAGACCACGTCGCCTTCCATGCCGAGGCGCTCTACACAGGCTGATCGCATGTCCCATTACGATCTCGTCATCATCGGCTCCGGCCCCGCGGGCCGCGCCGCCGCCATCCAGGCAGGCAAGCTCAAGCGCCGTGTGCTGGTGGTGGATCGCAAGGACCGCCTGGGCGGGGTCTCGGTGCATACCGGAACCATTCCCTCCAAGACCCTGCGTGAAACCGTGCTGAACCTCTCTGGCTGGCGCGAGCGCAGCTTTTACGGCCGCTCCTACCGGGTCAAGGAAGACATCGGCGCGAATGACCTCAAGGCGCGCCTGCACAAGACGCTCGATTACGAGGTCGATGTTCTGGAACACCAGTTCAACCGCAACCATGTCGAGACGCTTTGCGGCATGGCGCGCTTCACCGGCCCCCACGAGATCGAGGTCGCCACCGAGGCGGGCGACAAGACCCTTCTCACCGCCGACCGCTTCCTGATCGCCACCGGCACCCGCACCTATCGCCCTGACGATGTGCCATTCAACGGCACCACCGTCCTCGACAGCGATGAGTTTCTCGAACTCGCCCGTATTCCGCGCAGCCTGATCGTCGTGGGCGCGGGCGTGATCGGGGTGGAATACGCGACGATGTTTTCGGCGCTCGATGTGCGCATCACCCTGATCGAGCCGCGTGACAGCTTCCTCGATTTCATCGACCGCACCCTGATCCAGGACTTCACACACCAGATCCGCGAGAACGGCGTCGACCTGCGCCTCGGCAGCGCCATCGACAAGATCGAGGATTGCGGCGAGCATGTCGAAGTCAGCCTCGCCAATGGCCGCCACGTCCGCGCTGAAATGCTGCTCTTCGCCGCCGGACGCATGGGCGCGACCGAAAGCCTGAATCTCGACGCCGCCGGGCTCAAGGCCGACCATCGCGGCCGGCTGTCGGTGGACCGCAAGACCTACCAGACCGACGTGCCCCATATCTATGCCGCCGGTGACGTGATCGGCCATCCCTCGCTGGCCTCGACCTCGCTGCAACAGGGCCGCGTCGCCGCCTGCGACGCGCTCGACACGCCCACCTTGCCCGAAAGCCCGTGGTTCCCCTATGGCATCTACTCGGTGCCCGAAATCTCCACCTGCGGCATGTCCGAAGAGGAAATGCAGGAACGCGGCATCCCCTACGAGGTCGGCGTCGCGCGCTTCCGCGAAACCTCGCGCGGTCATATCATGGGTCTCGAACACGGCATGCTGAAGATGCTCTTCTCGCTCAAGACCCGCCGCGTTCTCGGGGTGCAGATCGTCGGCGAAGGCGCGACCGAGCTGATCCACATCGCCCAGGCGGTGCTGAATCTCAAGGGCACCGTGGACTACTTCGTTCAGAACACCTTCAACTATCCCACCCTCGCCGAGGCCTACAAGATCGCCGGTCTCGACGCCTTCAACCGCATGCCCATTCCCGAGGAATACAAGGTCCGGCGCGACGGCAGCTCGATCCGGAAGACGACATCGTGAGCATCTATGTCGACGCCGATGCCTGCCCGGTCAAATCCGAGGTCGAGAAGGTCGCCACCCGGCACGGCCTGCGCGTCCATATCGTCTCCAATGGCGGTTTGCGCCCTTCGCCCAACCCCCTCGTTGACACCGTGATCGTGCCCGACGGCCCCGACGTGGCCGATATGTGGATCGCCGAGCGCGCCGGTCCGGGCGATGTGGTCATCACCGGCGATATCCCCCTTGCCGCCCGCTGCGTCGAATCCGGCGCCCAGGTGCTCAAGCATAACGGCGAGGCGCTGACGGCGGCCAATATCGGCAACGTGCTGGCCACGCGCGACCTCATGGCCGACCTGCGCGCCGCTGACCCGTTCCGCCAGGGTGGCGGCAAGGGCTTCACCAAGGCCGACCGCTCGCGCTTTCTGGAAGCCCTCGAAAAAGCCGTGCGCGCCGCCGCAAGGCCACCCCGCACCTGACGCCCTCGCACATCCCCGCCTTCATCTTGCCGGAAATACTCGGATCCTCCGCCGCCATCTTCGCCCGGCCGGGGGGTTTACAAAACCTGCGCCCTCCTCTCATCTGGCGGGGCAGTTTCAGCCTCGGATATTCATGACCACCGCCACCACATCGCGATCCAACCTGATGGGCGCGCTTTGCGCCATCGCGGCGGTGCTGTGCTTTTCGGTCAACGACATGGGCATCAAGTTCCTCTCGGACCGCTACGCCCTGCACCAGGTGATCTTCATCCGCGCGATGATCGCCATGTGCGTGTTCGGCGCGCTGATCATGCCCTTCGGCGGCGGGCTCACGGTGATCCGCACCCGGCGGCTCAGGATGCACCTCCTGCGCGGCCTCTGCGTGGTCTTCGCCAACATGTGCCTGTTTCTGGGGCTGGCGGCGATGCCGATCGCCGATGCGGTCGCCGTGTTCTTCGTCTCACCGCTGGTGATCACGATCTTCTCGGTGATCTTCCTGCGCGAAACCGTCGGCGCGCGGCGCTGGGCGGCCATCGGCGTCGGTTTCCTCGGCGTGCTGGTCATCGTCAAGCCGGGCACCACGGCGTTTCAGCTTGCCTCGCTTCTGCCCGTCGCAGCGGCCACGCTCTATGCGGTGATGCATATCCTCGCGCGCAAGATCGGCGGCACCGAAAGCGCGGCTACGATGGCCTTCTACATCCAGGCCACCTTCATCGTCGCCAGTCTGCTGTTCGGCGCAATGTTCGGTCACGGCGGCTTTGCGGGCTCCGGCCATCCGTCGCTCGAATTCCTCCTGCGCCCCTGGGGGCCGGTGGCGCCGGGCGACTGGCCGATCTTCGCCATGCTGGGCACCACCGGCGTCTTCGGCGGCCTCTTCATCAGCCAGGCCTACCGCCTGTCCGAAGCCGCCTTCGCCGCGCCGTTTGAATATATCGCGATGCCGATGGCGATCATCTGGGGCGTCACTGTTTTTGGCACCTGGCCCGCCCCGACCGCCTGGATCGGGATTGCATTGATCGTCGGCTCAGGGCTTTACATGATCTGGCGCGAATCCGCCAAGGGCCGCACGCTCGTCGCCAAGGCCCCCCGCAGAAGGTAGAGACATGAGTATCAACGCCGTCATCTTCGACATCGGCAACGTGCTGATCGAATGGCAACCCGAACGCCGCCTGGCCGAGCGCATCGGCGCGGATCGCGCCGCCTCGCTGTTCGCGGCCTTCGACGTGCATGCGATGATGACCCGGATCGACGCGGGCGGTGATTTCGCCGACACGATCGAGGAAACCGCGCTGGCCCATCCCGACTGGCAGCACGAGATCCGTCTCTTCCGCGATGAATGGAACGCCATCGCGCGCCCCGAAATTCCCCACAGCGTCCGCCTGTTGCGCGCGCTCAGGGCGCGCGGCGTGCCGGTCTTCGCGCTGACCAATTTCGGCGCCCGCAATTTCCCCCTCAGCGCCGCGCAATTCCCGTTCCTGTCAGAGTTCGACCGCCATTACATCTCGGGCGAAATGTGCCTCGTCAAACCCGACCCGGCGATCTACGAAGCGGTCGAAACCGATTGCGGCTTTGCCCCCGAAACGCTCCTCTTCACCGACGACCGTGACGAGAACATCGCCGCCGCCCGTGCGCGCGGCTGGCGCACCCACCTGTTTGACGGGCCGGAACTATGGGCGCACACTCTCGTTGAACACGGGTTGCTGACCAGGAAAGAGGCCGCATGACGATCACCATCATCCCCTTTGACGAAGGCGAAAGACATCTCGACTGGCTCGGGCTTTGCGACGCGTTCGAGGCCGGGCACAAACTGCCCAAGGCCGAGATCGCCGACAATTTCCTCTACCGCGACCGCGACACGATGCTCAATCGCGCCGCCTGGATCGACGGTCTGGGCATGGCCGTGAAGACGGCGACGATCTTCCCCGGCAACCCCGCCAAGGGCGCGCCGATGATCAATGGCGCCGTCAATCTTTATGACGATGCGGGCGGCACGCTGGCGGCGCTGGTGGATTTTCACCTCGTGACCAAGTGGAAAACCGCGGGCGACAGCCTCTATGCCGCGCGCAAACTGGCCCGCCCCGACAGCGAGAACATCCTGATCGTGGGCGCGGGCACGGTCGGGCACTCGCTTTTCGATGCCTATTCCGCCGCCTTCCCCAACGCCCGTTTCCGGGTCTGGAACCGCACCCGTGCCAAGGCCGAGGCCATGGCCGAAACCTGCCCCGGCCTGCGGGTTGCCGATGACCTCGAACGCGCCGTGCGCGACGCCGACATCGTGACCTCCGCCACCATGTCCACCGACCCGATCCTCAAGGGCGAATGGCTGCGCCCCGGCCAGCATATCGATGTGATCGGCGCATACCGTCCCGACATGCGCGAGGTCGATGACACCGCGCTCACCCGCGCGCGCGTCTTCGTGGACAGCTACGACACGACCGTCGGCCATATCGGCGAGATCAAGATCCCGCTCGAAGCGGGCACCATCAGCCGCGACGACCTGATCGCCGATCACTATTCGCCCTCGGGCTTCACCCGCACCGGCGATGACGAGATCACGCTCTTCAAGAACGGCGGCGGCGCGCATCTCGATCTCATGACCAGCCGCTACATCCTCGACGCCTGGCAGAGCGCGCGATGATCTGGTGGGCGCTTGCGATCCTGACGGTCGCGGCGCTCATCGCCGCGCCCGTCCTCGCCGAGGCGCTGCGCCCCGCCATGCGCGGCGCCGCCCGTGCCACCGCGCCCGGGCAATTCGCGGACCTGCCGCGTGGGCAGACCCATTACGAGTGGATCGGCCCCGCCGACGGCCCGGTGATTGTCTGCATCCACGGCCTCACCACCCCCTCCTATGTCTGGCATCCGATCGCCCAAGGGCTCGCCCGGCTCGGCTTTCGCGTCCTGCTCTACGATCTCTACGGGCGCGGCTATTCAGACCGCCCGCGCGGCACACAGGACACGGCGTTCTTCGTCGCGCAGCTCGAAGACCTGCTCGATGCCCTCGGGGTCGATCAGCGGATCACTCTCATCGGCTACTCGATGGGCGGCGCCGTCGCCGCCGCCTTCGCACGCAAACATGGGTCGCGGCTGCGCCAACTCGTGCTGCTCGCGCCTGCGGGGATGGGCCATGACCTGGGTCCGGTGGCACGGCTCGTGGTCGATTACGACCGCTTCGGGCGCTGGCTTTTCATGCTCGCCTATGGCCATTCCTTCCGCAGCACGACCGAATCCGAACGCGGCCTCGACAGCAGCATCGACAATGTGGTCGACCGTCAGCAGGATGAACTGCGCTGGCGCGGCTTTCGCCCGGCGGTGCTTTCGTCCCTGCGCCACGCGCTTTCGGGTGACATGGCCGAGGCGCATCGCGCCATCGCCGACACCGACCTGCCGGTGCTCGCCATCTGGGCGCGCGAGGACGAGGTGATCCCGATCTCCGGTCTCGGCCGCCTTGCCGAATGGAACCGCAACGCCCGCCAGGAGGTGGTCGAGGGCGCAGGCCACGCCATCGCCTATACCCATGACCGCGAGGTGCTCGACCTGCTCGACGTGCTGTTGCTGCGCTAGCGTCTCACGCCGCCAGTTGCGCCGGCGTCGTGCGCGCCTCCTTCACCGGCAGATGCACCAGCGCCGAGAACGCGCCGACCCCCACGCCGACCCACCAGACCATGGTGTAATCGCCGTAAACGTCATACATCCGCCCACCCAGCCAGACCCCCATGAAACTGCCCAGCTGGTGACTGAAGAACACGATCCCGTAAAGCGTCCCCATATAGCGCAGCCCGTAAAGATGCGCGATCAATCCCGATGTCAGCGGCACCGTCGCCAGCCACAACGCCCCCATCCCCACCGAAAACAGCAGCACGCTGGTCGGCGTCATCGGCACCAGGATGAACGTCCCCGCAACCACGGTGCGCGCGGCGTATACCCCTGCCAGCAGATATTTCTTGGAATAGCGCTTGCCCAGCCAGCCCGCCGTCAGCGTCCCGGCGATATTGGCCAGCCCGATCACCGCGATCGCGATCGCCCCCAGTGCCGATGTGGTGGTGATCCCCACCGCATGCAGCGCCCCCCCCGGCGCGATCGGGCCGCACATCTCGGTCACGAAGGCCGGGAAATGCGCGGTCACGAATCCCAGCTGATAACCACAGCTGAAGAAGCCGAGGAAAATGAGCGTATAGGACGGATCGCGAAACGCCCGTTTCAGGATCTCGCCCATGCTCTCCTCGATCTCGACGCGGCTCGCCGGTTCGGGCGCGCGCATCAGCGGCAGGAAGGCCAGCACCATCAGCACCGCGCCCGCAAAGACCACGAACACCATCTGCCAGCTCATCCATCCCAGCAGCGCCTCGGCCACCGGCGGGCCGAAAACCTGCCCCGCCGACCCGGCGGCGGTGGCGATCGCCAGGCTCATCGAGCGGTTCTCATCCGAACTCGCCCGCCCCACCACCGCCAGGATCACGCCAAAGCCGGTGCCCGCAATGCCGAACCCCACCAGGATCTCGTAAAGCTGATGCGCCTCGGGCGAGACCGCAAAGGACGACAGCACCAGTCCCGCAGCATAGACAACCGCCCCCATCACGATCGCCTTGCGGTCGCCGATCCTCTCGGCAATCGCACCGAAGATCGGCTGCCCGATCCCCCAGGCCAGGTTCTGAATGGCAATCGCCAGGCTGAACTCGGCCCTCAGCCAGCCGAATTCCTCGGCGATGGGGATCTGGAACACGCCAAAGGACGCCCGGATCGCAAAAGAAACCAGAATGATCGCGCAACCCGCAATCAGAACCGGTGTGAAAAGCGGCGTCTGCCTGTCCATCTGGGTGATCCTGTTCTGCGCACGGCCACATTAGAAGAAACCCCGCCCCGGTCAATTCAGCCATTGTGATGCCTCCCATCACCATCCGCGCACCGCTTTCCTTGCGCGCCACGGCGCGCTATGCGTCGCTCCATGGAAACGCTGACCGATCACTACGCCCGCCTGACCGCCGCCGGGGACCTGACGCCCGACGCGGCGCAACAGGCCGCGCTGCCCGAATTCGACCGCATCCGCGCAGGGCTGGCCGCCCGGGCCGCGCACAAGGGCTGGTTCCGCCGCGCGCCCGAACCGCCAAAGGGGCTTTACCTCTGGGGCGGGGTGGGGCGCGGCAAGTCGATGCTGATGGACCTCTTCGTCGAAACCGTGCCGGTGCCCGCCCGCCGGGTGCATTTCCATGCCTTCATGCAGGAAATCCACGCCGGGATGCACGCCGCCCGCCAGAAGGGCGTCGAAGACGCGCTCGCGCCCGTGGCCGCCTCCGTCGCCGATGGCCTCGGCCTGCTCGCCTTCGACGAGATGCAGATCACCGACATCACCGACGCGATGATCGTCGGGCGCCTGTTTCAGTCGCTCTTCGATGCCGGGATCGTGGTCGTCACCACCTCCAACCGCCATCCCGATGACCTCTACAAGGACGGGCTCAACCGGCAGCTCTTCCTGCCCTTCATCGACCTGATCAAGACCCGCATGGTGGTGCATGAGATTAACAGCCCCACGGATTACCGGCAGGACAGGCTGGCCGGCAGCCCCACCTGGTTCACGCCCCTCGGCCCCGAAACGCGCGAGCAGATGCAGGCGCTCTGGGACGACCTCACCGATGGCCAGGACACGCCGCCCCATGTGCTTCATGTGCAGAAACGCGCGGTCGAAATCCCCGCCTTCCGTAACGGCGTGGCGCGCGCCAGCTTCTATGATCTCTGCGGCCGCCCGCTCGGCCCCGCCGATTACCTCGCCCTGGCCGATGCCGCCCGTGTGCTCATGCTTGAAAACATCCCCCGGCTCGGGCGCTCCAACTTCAACGAGGCCAAACGCTTCGTCACCCTCATCGATGCGCTCTACGAGGCGCGCGTGCGCCTGATCTGCTCGGCCGCCGCCGAACCCGAATATCTTTATGTCGAAGGCGAGGGCAGCTTTGAATTCGAACGCACCGCCAGCCGCTTGCGTGAAATGCAATCCGCCGACTGGGCGCAGGACTGAACCCTTCATCTTGCCCGAAATACTCCGGGGGAGTCGCCGTCTGCGGCGACGGGGGCAGCGCCCCCCGCATCCCTCTCAGGTTTTCGCCGTCGCCTGAAGCCAGTTGATATAAAGCCGCTCGGCCATCTCGTTGAACCGCTCCATGCGCGCGTCGCAATCCGCGCTCAGCCGCTCCGCGGCACCGGCGCCAAGCGTGCTTTCCAGCGCCTCGGCATATTCCGGGATCGCCACCCAGTTCTCCACCGTGTCGGGCTCGACCTCGATGTGAAACTGCGTCGAATAGGCCCGCGTGCCCCATTTCATCGCCTGCACCGGGCAGGCGGGCGATGTCGCCAGCACCTGCGCGCCGGGCGGCAGGGCAGTCACTTCCGCACCATGCCATTGCAACGCCGGAAAGACCTCTGGCAGCCCGTCGAACAGCACGCCGCTCGCCCCGGCTTCGGTCAGGTGCACATCCATCACCCCCACCTCGGGGTTTTCGGCCGGGCCGACCGCGCCGCCAAGCGCCTCGGCCAGCAACTGATGCCCAAGGCACAGGCCCAGATAGGGCAGGCCGCGCTCCTCCACCGCCACGCGGATAAACGCCTTCTCCTCCGCCAGCCAGGGATGCGCATCCTCCTGCCAGGTGTCCATCGGACCCCCCATCACCCAAAGCGCGTCATAGCCGTCGATGTCGGGCAGGGCCGCGCCCTTGTCCAGTTCCACCGCGTCCCAGTCGTGGCCATCCTCGGCCAGGAACCTGCGGAAGATACCGGGATGTTCGGTTGTGGCGTGTTGCAGGACCAGAATGCGCATGCGTGGCCTCCTTCGGCTCAGGTTTCGCCAAGCCTAGGGCCGCCGCCGCGCGGCGGCAAGCGCCCGCTCTCGGCCTTGCGCAAACCACGCGCGCGATGCCGGATTCGCACTAGCGATAGGACGAGGGCGAGCGCCCGTAGCGCTCCGAATAGGCGCGCGAGAAATGCGACGAGCTGGCGAATCCCGTCGCCAGCGCGATCTCGGTCAGGCTCAGCGGCGAATTGCGCAACAGGCTCTGCGCCTTGTCCAGTCGCAGCTCCCGGTAATAGCGCATGGTCGAGCGGCCCAGCTTCTCGGTGAACAGCCGATTGAGCTGGCGCGGCGACAGGCTGGCGAACCCCGCCAGCCGCGCCAGCGTCAGCGGCTCGCCCACATGCGCCTCCATCGCCGCCACCGCGTCCAGGATGGCGGGCGCCGTCGTGCCGACACGCTCGACCAGCCCGGCGCGCTGCGGCCCGACAGAGGGGCGCACATCCGTATGCATGAACCAGTCGCTGACCTGGCGGGCAAAATCCGCGCCGTGATGCTGCGTGATCAGCGCATGCATGAGGTCGATCGCCGCGGTGCCCCCGGCGCAGGTCACGCGGTCCCGGTCGATGACGTAAAGCGTGCGCTCGATCGCCAGGTGCGGCGAGATCTCCGCCAGCGCCGCGGCATGTTCCCAATGCACCGTCATCCGCCGCCCCGCCATCAGCCCCGTGCGCGCCAGGATGATCGGCCCGCCGGAGACACCGCCCAGCGGCACGCCCTCGCGCGCGAGCCTTGCTAGCCAGTTCATCACCGCCCGGTCGGCGTAGCGTGTCGGATCGCCCCCGGCGACCACGAAAAGGTAATCGAGCTGCTGCGCATCGCCCACCATCGCCTGCGGCATCACCACCGCCGCGCCGGAACTCGGTACCGGGGCCGCGGAGGTGGCAAAATTCACCATGTCGTAAAGAGTCCGCCCCGCCAGCAGGTTCGCCGCGCGCATCGGCTCCACCAGCGACGCATAGGACATCATCGCGAATCCGGGGACCGGCAGCACACCGATTCGCCGCGTGACCGCGCTCGGGGTGGGTTTTGTCGGTTTCGCGCTGATTTCGTCCATTCTGGATATGTATCCGTCCATTTCAGAAAAGTCCAATTGCGCCGTTGCCGTCAGGCTGGACTGAACGCGAGCAATGGGATTCATGCCAATGCGCTACTCCGCTTTCCGCATCCTCCGCGAGGGGCTGACCGGCAACAAGGGCTGGAAACCCGTCTGGCGCGAGCCCGATCCGAAGCCCGAATACGACATCGTCATCGTCGGCGGCGGCGGGCACGGGCTGGCCACGGCCTATTACCTCGCGAAGGAATTCGGCCTGACCAATGTGGCGGTGCTGGAAAAGGGCTGGCTCGGCTCGGGCAATATCGGGCGCAACACCACGATCATCCGCTCGAACTATCTCCTGCCCGGCAACGAACCCTTTTATGAACTTTCGCTCAAGCTCTGGGAGGGGCTCGAGCAGGATTTCAACTACAATGCGATGGTCAGCCAGCGGTCGATCCTGAACCTGTTTCACTCCGACGCGCAGCGCGACGCCTATGTGCGGCGCGGCAACGCGATGATCCTCGCCGGGGCGGATGCCGAACTTGCCGATGCCGAGCAGCTGCGCGCCGAACTGCCCTTCCTCGATTTCGACAATGCCCGCTTTCCGATCAAGGGCGGGCTCTACCAGCGTCGCGGCGGCACCGTGCGCCATGATGCCGTGGCCTGGGGCTATGCCCGCGGCGCCGATTCCCGCGGCGTCGACATCATCCAGAACTGCGAGGTGACGGGCTTCGATATCGAGAACGGCACCTGCACCGGCGTCCAGACCAGCCGCGGCGCGATCCGCGCGCGCAAGGTCGCGGTCTGCGTCGCCGGCTCTTCGGGGCGGGTGATGGCACAGGCCGGTATGCGCCTGCCGATCGAATCCCATGTGCTCCAGGCCTTCGTCACCGAAGGGCTGAAACCCGTTCTGCCCGGCGTCGTCACCTTTGGCGCGGGGCATTTCTATGTCAGCCAGTCCGACAAGGGCGGGCTGGTCTTCGGCGGCGATATCGACGGCTACAACACCTATGCGCAGCGCGGCAACCTGCCCGTGGTCGAGGACGTGGCCGAAGGCGGCATGGCGATCATGCCGATGATCGGCCGCGCCCGCCTCCTGCGCAGCTGGGGCGGCGTCATGGACATGTCGATGGACGGCTCCCCTTTCATCGACAAGACCCATATCGACGGGCTCTATTTCAACGGCGGCTGGTGCTATGGCGGCTTCAAGGCCACGCCGGCCAGCGGCTTCTGCTACGCGCATCTGCTGGCGCGCGACGTGCCGCATCCCACCGCCAGCCAGATGCGCCTCGACCGGTTCATGACCGGCAACCTGATCGACGAGAAGGGGCAGGGCAACCAGCCCAACCTGCATTGAGAAGGCATCACCGATGATCATTCCCCACCCTCTTCTTGGCCCCCGCGACGCCGCCGAATTCGTCTATCTCGGCGATGCCGCGCTGATCGACCGCCCCGACTGGCAGGCCGAGGACGCGCTCACCGCCTTCCACGATTACGGCTACCTGCGCGACAACCCCGCAGGGCCTCACAAGGAGCTCTGGTATCACGAGCAGGGCGACAGATCGTGGCTGGTCGTGACCCGCGACACCACCACGCATGAAATCACCGCCGTCGAACTGGCCCGTGACGTGGCCCGCAGCCGGGGGCGCAGCGCATGACCCAGCAACACCGAATCAAGGACGGCGGCCAGATCGACCGCGGCACCGACATCACCTTCACCTTCAACGGCAAGGCGATGAAGGGCCACCCCGGCGACACGCTCGCCTCGGCGCTCCTGGCCAATGGTCAGCGCCTTGTCGGGCGCTCGTTCAAATACCACCGCCCGCGCGGCATCCTGACGGCGGGGTCCGAGGAACCCAACGCGCTCGTGCAACTGCGCTCGGGCGCCCATCAGGAGCCCAACACCCGCGCCACCACGGCCGAGCTTTTCGAGGGTCTCTCCGCCACCAGCCAGAACCACCGCGGTTCGCTCGAATTCGACCTGATGGCCGCCACCGACCTTCTGTCGCCCTTCCTTGCGGCGGGCTTCTATTACAAGACCTTCATGTGGCCGCGCGCCTTCTGGGAAAAGCTGTATGAGCCGGTGATCCGCGCCTCGGCGGGGCTTGGCCGCCTCTCGATGCAGGAAGATCCCGACCGCTACGACAAGGGCTTTCTCCATTGCGACCTCTTGGTGATCGGCGCCGGGCCTGCCGGGCTCGAAGCGGCGCTGGCGGCGGGGCGCGCGGGCGCGCGGGTGATCCTCGCGGACGAGGATTTCACCCCCGGCGGCAGGCTCAACGCCGAAACGCTCTCCATTGACGACAAGCCCGGCGCAGACTGGGCGGCCGAGGCCGTCGCCCGACTCGGCGCGATGGACAACGTGCGCCTGATGACGCGCAGCACGGTCTATGGCGCCTATGATCACGGGGTCTATGGCGTGCTGGAACGCTGCACCGATCACCTGTTCGATCCGGGCGGCAAACCGCGCCAGGTGCTCTGGCGGATCTATTCGCGCCGTGCCGTGCTGACCGCCGGATCCACCGAACGCCCCATCGCTTTTGGCAACAATGACCGCCCCGGCATCATGCTGGCGGGGGCCGTGCGCGCCTATGTCAACCGCTTCGCCGTGGCGCCCGGCCAGCGGATCGCGGTCTTCACCAATAACGACGATGGCTGGCGCACCGCCGCCGACCTGTCCGCCGCCGGTATCGACGTGCCCGCCGTGATCGACAGCCGCGATGCCCTTCCCCCGATCGACCTGCCTGGTATCCGCCACATCCGCGCCGCGGGCGTTGTCGATACGGCGGGGCGCAAGGGGGTCAGATCCGTCACCCTGACCGACGGCCAGATGATCCCGGTCGATGGCCTTGCGGTCTCGGGCGGCTGGAACCCCAATGTCCACCTCACCTGCCATCAGCGCGGCCGCCCCGCATGGCGCGACGACATCAACGCTTTCGTGCCCGGCGGCACGCTGCCCCCCGGCATGGCCGTGGCCGGCGCCGCCAATGGCGCGCTGACACTGGCGGCCGCATTGGCCGAGGGCCGCGCCACCGCCAATGCGCAGATCAAGGAACTGGGCTTCAAGCCCGTCCGGGCCGCCGCCCCGCGCGCCGAGGACGAACCGCGCGAAAGCGCCCCGTTCTGGTATGTGCGCGAAAGCACCAAGCGCGCCTGGCTCGACCAGCAGAACGACGTGACCGTGAAGGACGTGAAACTCTCCCATCAGGAGGGCTTCCGCTCGGTCGAGCATCTCAAGCGCTACACCACTCTCGGCATGGCCACCGATCAGGGCAAGACCGCCAATATCCCGGCGCTTGCGATCATGGCTGAATGCACCGGCAAGACGATCCCGGAAACCGGCACCACGATCTTTCGCCCGCCCTATACCCCCGTGCCGCTCGGGGCGCTGGCAGGGCGCGCGCGCGGGCGCGATTTCCGCCCCTTCCGCCTCACCCCCTCGCATGAATGGGCCAGGTCCAACGGCGCCACCTTCGTCGAGGCGGGCAACTGGCTGCGCGCCCAGTGGTATGCGCGCCCCGGCGAACAGGGCTGGCGCGACAGCGTCGACCGCGAAGTGCTGATGACCCGGCAATCGGTCGGTATCTGCGACGTGACCACCCTCGGCAAGATCGACATCCAGGGCCGCGACGCGGGCGCATTCCTCAACAAGGTCTATTGCAACGGCTTTGCGACGCTCGCCGTGGGCAAGGTGCGCTATGGCCTCATGCTGCGCGAAGACGGCATCGCATATGACGATGGCACCACGGCGCGGCTTGCGGAAAACCACTATGTCATGACCACCACCACCGCCAACGCGGTGCTGGTCTTCCGCCGACTCGAATTCGCGCGCCAGTGCCTCTGGCCGGACATGGATGTGCATCTCATCTCGACCACCGACGGCTGGGCGCAATTCGCCGTCGCCGGGCCGAACTCGCGCGCCCTCCTGCGCAAGGTGGTGGATAGCGATCACGACATCTCGAACGAGGCATTCCCCTTCATGGGCTGCGCCGAGATCACCGTCTGCGGCGGTACGCCCGCGCGGCTGTTCCGCATATCCTTTTCCGGGGAACTGGCCTTTGAAATCGCCGTGCCCGCACGCTTTGGCCATTCCATGATGGATGTGCTGATGGAGGCGGGCCGCGAATTCGACGCCGTGCCATACGGCACCGAGGCGCTGGGCGTCATGCGCATCGAAAAGGGCCACGCGGCGGGCAATGAACTCAACGGCCAGACAACGGCGCATAACCTCGGCATGGGCCGCATGGTCAGCCAGAAAAAGGAATGCATCGGCAACGTCCTCAGCCAGCGCCCCGAAATGATCCGCGACGACGCGGTTAAGCTCGTGGGCCTGCGCCCGGTGAACAGCGCCGACAAGCTGATTGCGGGGTCGCATTTCATCAATCGCGGCGATGATGCCACCATGGATAACGATCAGGGCTGGATGACCTCCGTCGCCTATTCGCCCTCGCTCGGTCATTCCATCGGCCTCGGCTTCGTAAAAAGCGGCGACACCCGGCAGGGCGAGATCATCCGCGCCGTCAATCCCCTCAAGACCGGCGAGATCGAGGTCGAGATCGTCTCCGCCCACTTCATCGACCCCGAAGGAGAGCGTCTGCGTGCCTGATTTCACCCTCACATCCGCCCCGCCGCTGGCAGGCCACGACAAGACCTTCGGCGATCTGCGCCTGACCTCGCCCGCCGATCTTGCGCTGGTGTCGCTGGCGCTCCCGCTCGGCGGCGAGGACGCCGCGCAAAAGGCGATCAAATCCGCTTATGGTGCGGCACTGCCCGCACCGGGCAAATCGGTTTGCACCAAGGACGGCGCGCGGCTGGTGCGCCTTGGCCCGGATGCGGGGATGGTGATCTTCACCCACGCCACACCCGATGCCGAGCGCGTCGTCGCCGACCGCTTGAATGGCGCGGCCTATACCACCGACCAGACCGATGTCTGGACCGGGCTGGAACTGACCGGCCCGCCCGCCCGCGCCGCGCTCGAGCGCATCTGCCCGCTTGACCTCCATGACAGCGCCTTCGCCGTCGATGATGCGGCGCGCACCGCGATGGAGCATCTGGGCGTTCTCATCATCCGCACGGGGCAGGACAGCTTCCTGCTCCTGTCGGCCAGTTCCTCGGCAGGATCGTTCCTCCATGCCGTCGAAACCTCGATCGAAAACACGATCTGAACAGGAAACCACGCGGATTCAGGGCTCCGTGTCATATAAGGGAAAGGAAGATCATCCATGTATCTTGAAAACCTTGAGACCGCCCAGCCTGCCGTTTCCGGCCCGCTCAATGCCCGCCGCAGCCTGTCGGGTGAATTCGTGTTCCTCAGTCAGGATTCCTCGGTCGCCTTCGCCGCCGAGGCCTGTATCGACGTGCTGCGCTCCGCCAACCGGCTTCTCGGGCAGGACAGCTATGGCTGGTCCCATATCTGCGCCAGCGAGCGCAGCCCGATGGACGGCCCGATCTGCGGCCCCGATCAGACGCTCGTGCTGATCGGCGGCACCGAAACCCCCTGGCGCCCCGATACGCTCCGCCTCGATGCGCTGCGCGCCTGCATCCGCAACGCCGCGCGTGTCTGCGTCGTCGGCTCCGCCGTCTTCGTGCCCCTTGCCGCCGGTGTCCTCGGTGCGCGCCGCCTTGTCGTGCATCCCAATTTCCGCCCCGGTGTCGAGGAACTGGGCCGCGGCCTGGACCTCAGCAGCAGCGCCACCTGCCATCACAAGGCCCTCTCCAGCGCCATCAGCCCGGCGGCCGCGATCCGCATGATGGTCGAACTGGTGGGCGCGCGCGACGGCGAATTCACCCGCGCCGCCCTCTCGCGCTATCTCGGCCTTAGCGAACCCGAGGCCGAGGCCCTTGTCGGCGAACACTGGCGCTACAAGCGCATGGCCCAGGGCGACGAGGTGATCTCGGACGCGCTCCAGATCATGCTCGACCACCTCGAAGACACCCTGACCGTCGGCCAGATCGCCGATATCCTCGCGGTCTCGCCCCGCAAGCTCGAGCGCGGCTTCAGCGACCTCTTGCGCCAGACGCCGCTCAAGGTCTATCGCGACCTGCGCCTTGACCGGGCTCACAGCCTGCTGGCGCAGACCTCGTTGCCGATGAACGAAGTCTCGGTCGCCTGCGGCTTCTCCAACGTCACGCTGATGAAAAAGTGGTTCCACCGCAAATACGGCCAGATGCCCGATCAGGTCCGCCGCCACGCCTTTTCCGGCTGCGCCGCCGCCTGATCCGGCACCGGCCACGGGGCGCGCGGTCACCCGCCGCCCCTTGCCAGCCCTCCCCCCCTTTGCTTTAACCCCCCGGAACCCTTTTGCCCCGGAGGCCGGCATGGTCGACATCGCCACCCGCGTCTATAACCACCGCTGGAAGATGGACCCGATCGTCCGCTCCCTGATCGACACCGATTTCTACAAGCTGCTGATGTGCCAGTCGGTGTTTCGCAACAAGCCCGACACGCAGGTCACCTTCAGCCTCATCAACCGCAGCAAATCGGTCCGCCTCGCCGAGCTGGTGGACGAGGGCGAACTGCGCGAACAGCTCGACCATATCCGCTCGCTCTCGCTCACGCGCGGCGAATCCACCTGGCTCAGGGGCAACACCTTCTATGGCAAGCGCCAGATGTTCACGCCCGAATTCATGGAATGGTTCGAGGCCCTCCGCCTGCCGCCCTATCATCTCGAAACCCGCGATGGCCAATACGAGCTGACCTTCGAGGGCGCCTGGCCCGAGGTCATGCTCTGGGAAATTCCAGCCCTCGCCGTGCTGATGGAACTGCGCGCCCGCGCCGTGCTGGGCGACATGAAGAAATTCGAGCTTCAGGTGCTCTATGCCCGCGCCATGACCAAGCTCTGGGAAAAGGTCGAACGCCTGCGCCCGCTCGACGGGCTGCGCATCGCCGATTTCGGCACGCGGCGGCGGCATTCCTTCCTCTGGCAGGACTGGTGCGTGCAGGCCATGCGCGAGGGGCTGGGCAAGGGCTTCGTCGGCACCTCCAACTGCCTCATCGCCAAGAACCGCGACCTCGAGGCGATCGGCACCAACGCCCATGAACTGCCCATGATCTACGCCGCACTGGCCCAGGACGACGCCGAACTGGCCGAGGCCCCCTACAAGGTGCTGGCCGACTGGCAGGACGAGCATTCGGGCAACCTGCGCATCATCCTCCCCGACACCTACGGCACCGAAGGCTTCCTGCGGAACGCCCCCGACTGGCTGGCCGGCTGGACAGGGATCCGCATCGATTCAGGCGACCCGGCCACCGGCGCCGAGGTGGCGATCCGCTGGTGGCAGGACCGCGGCGAGGATCCGCGCGAGAAACTGATCATCTTCTCCGACGGGCTTGATGAGGAAAAGATCATCGACCTCCACCGCCAGTTCCACGGCCGCGTCAAACTCAGCTTCGGCTGGGGGACGCTGCTGACCAACGATTTCCGCGGCCTCACGACCGGCGACGCGCTCGCGCCCTTCTCCCTCGTCTGCAAGGCCGTCGCCGCCGAAGGCCGCCCCACCGTCAAACTCTCCGACAACCCGCGCAAGGCCATGGGACCAGAGGACGAGATCGCCCGCTACAAACGTGTGTTCGGGGTAGGGGAGCAGGAAGCGATGGAGGTTGTGGTTTAGGCAGGGGCCGCCTCTCACCAACTGTCACGCGCAGCGCGGGGGCGTAGGCGGCGCACCCCTGCCCCATCACCCCAACCCATCCGCGAACCGAAGCGCCGCCCAGTTCCGCGCCTCATGGACGATCCGCAGGATCACGACGCCCTGTTCCGTTTGCCGATAGAATACCAGGTGCCCCCCTGATTGCATGGATCACACCCCCGGCACGAAACCCGACCGATCACGCCCCGCCTCGGGCGTTTCAACCGCCCGCGCGAAACAGGCGAACAGATTGCCGACATACCTGTCGGCCTGGTCCGGCCCCCATCGTGCGCTGGAATAATCCCAAATCCCGTCCAGATCCGCCTTCGCCTGTCGCGTCAGGCGATACCGTGTCACGTCGGCTTGTCGCGCCTGGACGCAAGGAAGCCTTCAAGCTCGACATCCACCGTTTCACCGGCCCCGGCCTGTCGGTCCGCCTCTTCGAGGCTGGCTTTCAGCCGGTTGAACTCAAGCTCCATTTCCTGCCGCTCCAACATCCGCAACCCCGCGCGCACAACATCACTGGCCGAACTGTAACGGCCACTCTCCACCGCCTTGGTTATGAATTCGTTAAAATGATCGCTCAGCACGACCGAGGTGTTGCGCGCCATGGGCAGTCTCCTTTGCGCGGGAATATACCAATCCTTGGTATCTCGTTCAATCTGCCCATCACACCCTAAGGGCGGACTTCAGCCCGACACCCCGCAACCTCACTCCTCGCCATCCACCTTGCCGCGCAGCGCTTTCACCTCGCCGCGCACCTTCTTGGCCTTGAGCCGCCGTTTCTTCGACCCGAGAGTCGGGCGCGTCGGCACCCGCCGCTTGGGTTTCTCCAGCGCCTTGCGGATCAGCTCGGCCAGCCGCTCGCGGGCGATCTCGCGGTTGCGTGCCTGGCTGCGCGTCTCCTCGACCTGGATCACCAAGGCGCCATCCTTGGTCCATCGCCGTCCCGCGATCCGTCTTAACCGCCGTTTGACAGCATCCGGTAAATGCGGCGAACGCTCCGCCTCGAAACGCAGCTCCACCGCCGTGGACACCTTGTTCACGTTCTGCCCGCCGGGGCCGCTGGCCCGGACGAACTGTTCGGTCAGTTCCCAGTCCTCGATCTCGATCTGGTCGGTGACTTTCATCGCGCTTTTGGCCCTCGATTCCGGGGTTTGTACAGATTATCTGCCCGTTGCCCCGAAAAGGGTACAAAACCAGCGTACAAAACGGACAAATCGTACACAACTCAAAGGGCCGTTCCGATCCCGGAACGGCCCCCTAAAGGCTAGCGGAGGTGGGCCGGTTAGACTCACCAATTCGTGGGGTCATCTCCCCAGGGTCTGCCCTAGGTCGCAACCTCCCGAACTGTCCCGGCACCTCGCTCCAATCCCTTTATAGACACTGGACCACCTCCTTTCGCTTTGTTGAACTCACCTTCAGCGTGACACAGATTTTTTGTTTGTCAAAACAAAATGAAGTGGTCCGCGCGGATTTTTCCGCAGCATATGGTTACTCTGCCTGCAAGACCGCCACGCATTGCGCGGGCAGGTCCTTCATGGTCAGTTCCCGGCGCGGTTTGGGCTTGGGGGCGTTCGGATCGGGCGGCGGCGGGTTCAGGATATTGTCCACCCATTCCTGCGCATCGGCACAGCCATCGCCCGGCGGCGGCGGGTCCTGATTGACGCAACCCCTTGCATTGTCGGGACATTTCAGCCTGACATGGAAATGATAGTGATGCCCGTACCAGGGGCGAACCTTGCGCAGCCAGCTCTTGTCGCCGGTCTCGTCCTTGCACATCCTGACCTTTGCGCCGGGGAAAACGAAGATCCGCGCCGTGCGCGGATCCTGCGCCGCCGCCTTCAGGATCTCATGATGCGCGCGGGTCCAGCTGTCATTGGTGAAGGCCCCCTTCGCCCGCCGCATCGAGATCGACGAGATCGATTCCCGCTCCGCCCGGCTCAGGTTCAACCGTTTGGCCGGAAGCATCCAGATATCCACATCCATCCCGATCTGGTGGCTGGCATGCCCGGTCAGCATCGGCCCGCCCCGCGGCTGGCTCATATCGCCCACGTATAGCCCGCTCCAGCCCGGTTGTGCGGCTGCGGCGCGCGATAGTTTTTCAATGAAATCAATTGTTTCAGGATGCCCCCAGTTGCGGTTCCGGCTAAGGCGCATCGCCTGCCAGGTGGGGCCGCTCTCGGCCAGCTGGGCGCCCCCTGCAAGGCAGCCGTTGGCATAGGTTCCGAAGGGTTCCGCCCCCTGGCGCGAGGACCGGCCCTGCTTGCCGAACAGCTGCTTGGCGTGGACGCCGATCATGGCGGGCGGGATGTTCTGGGTGGACACGACCTGCCGGGTGGCGCCGGTCTGTTGCTGTGCGGGCGGCGCGCTGCACCCGGCAAGAACCAGCCCCGCGGCGATCAGTCTGAGGTAACGGACCATGTTTCCTTGTCCCCTTCCGATTTCACCCAGATTAACAACACAAGGCCGATCAGGAAAAGCCCGATCACCGGAGACACTCCGATGCGCGCACTTCCACTCATGGCCGTCACCGTCCCGATCAGCGCCGGCGCGACAAAGGCCGTGGCGCGCCCCGACAATCCATAAAGCCCGAAACTCTCGGTCGGGGCGGCGGGGTCAGTATGGCGCACCATCAATGATCTGCTGGCCGCCTGAAGCGTGCCGCCGAAACCGCCGATCAGCACGCCACAGCCAAAGAACACCATGTCAGGCAGGCGTGATCCCGCCTCCAGCGAGAGTCCGAAGATCTGGCTGCGATCCATGCCCACCACGGTGACGCACACCGCGATCAGGGCCCAGATGGCGGTGATGATCACCGGCTTGGGGCCAAAGGCGCGGTCCGCCAGCCCGCCGACCCAGCTGAACAGCGCCGCCGAGATTGCCCCGACGATCCCGAATATCCCGACCGAAACGATATTCCAGTTCAACACCAGCACCGCATAGGTGCCGCCAAAGCCGTACAGCCCGTTCAGCGCATCGCGATACATCATCGACGATCCCAGATAGGCCGAAAGGCTCACCCGCTTGCGCAGCGCCTTCACCGACTTGACCAGCAGGCGCACCGCGTCGCCCACGCCCTTGCCCTGCGCGGGCGGGCCGACATCGCGTACCCAGAGGAAATAGGGGATCATGAACAGCGCATACCACAGCGCCACGAAGGGGCCGACGAAGCGCGTGCCCTCCTTCTGCGCGGCGTCAAAGCCAAAGGCCGGATCCAGCCCGATCAGCGTCTTGCCCGAGGGCTGCTCGACTAACAGAAGCAGCATGATCGCCAGCGACAGGACGCCCCCGGCATAGCCGAATGCAAAGCCCGAACCCGACAGCGCGCCGACCTCCTCGTCCGACCCCAGCGACGGCAATTGCGAGTTGATGAAGATCAGCGCGTATTCCGCCCCGATGAAGCCGATCCCGAAAGCGGTAAGCGCCCACCACATGTTCGACCCGTCCGGCAGCGTCCACCAAAGCCCCGTGGCTCCGATCACGTAAAGCCCCGAGAATGCGACGATCCAGGGCAGGCGCCGACCGGTGGTATCCGCAAGCGCCCCCATCATCGGTGCGCCAAGCCCGATCACCAGCCCCGTTATCGTCAGGCAAAGCGACCAGAGACTTTGCGCGCGGGCATCCGCGATGTTCTCGCTCAGCCCCGTATTCATGAAATACTCGGCCGCTGTCGCGGCAAAGAACGGTCCGAAGATGAAGGTCACAAGCAGGGTGTGATAAGGCTGGCTGGCCCAATCGAAAAAGAACCACCCCCAGATACGCTTACGCTGTGAAATGCCCGGCATACTCAACCCTCGTTGGTGCCGATATGACAGGCTGGCGCGCGGGCTTGCAAGCTATTCCTGCATCGGCGGCCAGGGCCGCGTGTTGTCCGCCTCGATCCAGGCGCGCACCCAGTCCGGCACTTCGGGACAGGCGGCCTCCTGACCGGTTTCGGCCATGACGTCCTGCGGTGGAACGATCCCGTCACGACCGGTCACGGCGGTGCGCAGCAGGATGTGGTTCGCGCATTCCCCCGAGGCTTTCCACATGGATTGCTCGATATAGATGAACTTGTCGTCCCACCAAACGGCGCGCGATCGCATGTCGATCGTCTCGAACGCGCGGATGCGGCGCCGGTAACGCACCGATCCGCCCGCCACCACCAGCCCCCAGGCCTTGCGTCTGAGCGCCGGGATCAGCCCGACGCGTTGCGCGAGTGGAATGCGCCCCAGATCGAACAGCGTCAGGGTGCGCCCGTTGTTCAGCTCCATCCACAGGTCGATATCCCAGGGCATGCAGATATGGCGCGACTCGTGGGTGCCGGTCAGCGGAAGCGGCGGGTCGTTGCGATGTTTGAACATCTGCCAGACCATGCGCAGAAACGGATACATGAAAGCTCTCCTTGCTGATCGGGGTTTTCATCGTCACGGGCGGCGGCGTCAACCGCAACCCCGCGTCAGACTTGCGCTTTCGGGCGGGCGCGCTTACGTCTTGGGCGTTTCGTGACGAAGGGCAAGCCGATGCAATCCATTTTCCAGATCCTGATGCTGATCCTCGACGTGCTGTGGTTCTTCATCATCGCGCATGTGATCATGAGCTGGCTGATCAATTTCCAGGTGCTCAACCTGCATCAGGAATTCGTGGCGCGCATCTGGGACATGCTTAACCGCCTGCTCGAGCCCCTCTACCGGCCCATCCGGCGCATCCTGCCGCCTATGTCGGGGATCGACCTTGCGCCGCTGGTCGCGCTGATCGCGGTCTATGCCCTGCGCATCATCCTGACGAACAACATGATGGCGTTTTACTGACAGAACCCTTGTTCCCCGAATCCGACTGTGAAAAAGTCCTGCCCAGAGCAGATTGACAAGAATTGCAGGACTTAAATGCCAGGCGCTGCCACGCTTTTGCGCGACGTGTTCGGATTCGATGCCTTCCGCCCCGGGCAGGAAGACATCGTGACGGCCGTGGCGCGCGGTGAAAACGTGCTGGCGATCATGCCCACGGGCGGCGGCAAATCTCTGTGTTTCCAGCTTCCGGCGCTTTTGCGCGACGGTGTGACCGTGGTGATATCGCCGCTGATCGCGCTGATGCGCGACCAGGTGCGCGCCCTGCGCGAGGCCGGGGTCGAGGCCGGCGCGCTCACCTCGGGCAATACCGAAGAGGAAACCGCCGCGGTCTGGGAGGCGCTGGAGGCAGGCCGGCTCAAGCTGCTCTACATCGCGCCCGAACGCCTGGCCGCCGGGTCCGCGATGGGGATGCTCCGCCGGATCGGCGTCAGCCTCATTGCTGTGGACGAGGCGCATTGCGTCAGCCAATGGGGCCATGATTTCCGCCCCGATTACCTCAGGATCGGCGAGTTGCGCCGCGCGCTCGATGTGCCGCTGGCGGCCTTCACCGCCACTGCCGATGCCGAAACCCAGGTCGAGATCGTCGAAAAGCTGTTCGATGGCCAGCCGCCCCAGAGCTTCCTGCGCGGGTTCGACCGCCCCAACATCCACCTTGCCTTCGCGCCCAAGGACAGCCCCCGCAAGCAGATCATGGATTTCGCCGCCGCCCGCAAGGGCCAGTCCGGCATTGTCTATTGCGGCACCCGCGCGCGCACCGAAAGCCTTGCAACCGCACTGCGCCAATCCGGCCACAACGCCTGCCACTATCACGGCGGGATGGAGCCGCAGGACAGGCGCGACGTGGAAACCCGGTTCAACACCGATGACGGGCTGATCGTGGTTGCTACGGTTGCCTTCGGTATGGGCGTGGACAAGCCCGATATCCGCTGGGTGGCCCATGCCGACCTGCCCAAATCGATCGAGGCTTATTACCAGGAAATCGGCCGCGCCGGGCGCGATGGCGCACCGGCCGAAACCCTGACGCTGTTCGGCCCCGACGATATCCGCCTGCGCCGCGCCCAGATCGACGAGGGGCTGGCGCCCCCCGAACGCCGTATGGCCGATCATGGCCGCCTCAACGCGCTTCTGGGTCTGGCCGAGGCGCTGGAATGCCGCCGCGCCACGTTGCTGCGCTATTTCGGCGAAACAGCCACGCCCTGTGGCAATTGCGATCTGTGTGACACCCCGCCCGAAACCTTCGACGGCACGCTGGCGGTGCGCAAGGCGCTTTCGGCGATCCTGCGCACCGAGGAACGTTTCGGCGCCGGGCACCTGATCGACATCCTGACCGGCAACGAGACCGACAAGGTGCGTGACCGGGGCCATGATTCACTGCCCACCTTCGGGGTCGGGCGCGATCTGGACCGGCGCACATGGCAGGGCGTGTTCCGCCAGATGATGGGCCATGATCTCGTGCGCCCCGACCCAGAACGCCACGGCGCGCTGCGGATGACCGACCGCGCCCGCCCGATCCTGCGTGACGAAGACTCCATCACCTTGCGCCGCGACACGCTGGTGTCGAAATCGCAGCGCCCTGCCGCCAAGGCGCTTGTCTCGGACGAGGACGCGCCGCTTCTTTCGGCGCTCAAGGCCAAGCGCCGCGCTTTGGCCGAGGCCGCCAAGGTGCCCGCCTACGTGGTCTTCAACGACCGCACTCTGATCGAGATGGCCGAAACCCGCCCCGCCAGCCTTGACGAGATGGCCCGCATCAGCGGCGTGGGCGCCAAGAAGCTCGAACGCTATGGCGATGCCTTCCTCACGGTCATCAATGGCGAGGCCGCCGCCATGCACCCGACCCGCCGCAAGCTGGCAGGTCGCGCCGCGGGCTCGCTCTATGATCGCCTGCTGGAAGTGCAGGCCGATCTGTCGCGTGGCGAGGCGGGCATCGACAAGCCGCTCAGCTGCTCGGCCTCGGTGCTGGCGCGTGTCGCCTCCTCGCGCCCAAGCGATCTCGAAGGGCTGGCCCGCATCCTTGGAGAACGGCGCGCCGAACGTTTCGGCCCCGCCTTTCTGGACGTTCTCCACGGGGCGGACTAAATCAGCCCCGAACCGAAACACAGGAAACCCCAACATGCTGGTCGTCGTCTCGCCTGCCAAGAAGATGAACACCGATCCCGTTCCGGGGATCGAACCCACGCGCCCCGCCTTTCAGGCGCAGGCCGATGAACTGGCCGAGGTGGCGCAAGGGCTATCGGTCGATGACCTGCGAAAGCTGATGAAGATCAGCGAGAACCTCGCCCGTCTCAACCGTGACAGGTTCTGCGGCTTTGAGGACCTGCCCGAGAAACCCGCCGCTCTGACCTTTGCGGGCGACACCTATCTGGGGCTCGAGGCCTCCTCGCTCGATGCCGATGAACTTGCCTGGGCGCAGGATCATTTCCGCATCCTGTCGGGCCTCTACGGCATTCTTCGCCCGCTTGACGCGATCCGCCCCTACCGGCTGGAAATGGGCAGCCGCCTGAAAACCGAAAAGGGCAGGACGCTCTATGATTACTGGGGCGACAGGATTGCCGGGGCGCTCAATGAACAGGCCCAAGCGGTGCGCTCGGACGTGCTCGTGAACTGCGCCAGCCAGGAATATTTCGGCGCCGTCGATCTGGATGCGCTGAAGCTGCGCGTGATCACCCCGGTCTTCATGGAGGAAAAACCGGGCGGCCCCAAGATCGTCAGCTTCTATGCCAAGCGCGCCCGCGGCGCGATGGCCCGCTTCATCATCCAGCACCGCCTGACGGACCCCGAGGCGCTTTGCGATTTCGACACTGGCGGTTATCGCTACGTCGCCGCCATGTCCTCACCCGCAAGGCCGGTATTCCTGCGCGCCCCGTCGGATTGATCCGGCATCTCGGGCGGGCGTGCCGCCTTCGGGCGCGCCTCGCGGATCTGGCCCAGGATCGCTTCCTTGCGCAGCGGCTTCGTCAGGTAATGATCGAGTCCGGCACCGATGATCCCGGCCTCGTCCCCGTCCATCGCATGCGCCGTCATCGCCACGATGGGCACATGCCCGCCGCCACGTTCCTCGATGGCGCGGATATGCGCGGTTGCCTCCTTGCCGTCCATCCCCGGCATCGAGATGTCCATGAAAACGATATCGGGCCGGAACGACTGGAAAAGCGCCACCGCCTGCGCCCCGTCCTCGGCGAATTCCAGCTCGATATCCAGCGCCTGCACCATCTTTGAAAAGACCAGTCGGTTGGTGCGGTTGTCCTCGGCAGCCAGCACCCGCATCGCGCGCGACGCTTCGGCCTCCTCCGCCACCTCGGGTGCCACCGATTGCAGCGCCGCCAACAGGTCCGGGCGCGAAACCGGTTTTTGCACCACGGCCTGCACGAACCGCCGCGCGGGGTCCTGCTCGGCGCTGCCGATGGATGCGCTCAGCACGATGACCGGCATGTCGTGACCGCCCTCGCGCAGCGCCTCGGCCAGTTCCATCCCGTCCATCTCCCGCATGTGATGATCGCTCAGCACCAGGTCGACCTCTTCCAGCCGCTCCAGCGCCGCTGCGGCACTGGCGCAGGCGACCGTCTCAAGCCCGAGCACCCCAAGCTGCTTTTCCAGAACTGCCCGGCTGGTCTCGTTCGGCTCCACGATCAGCACCCGCCTGATTCCCGGCGGGACGCGCAGCAATTCGGTATCGAGCGGCGTCTCGACGGGCAGGGTCAGCGCGATACCAAAGCTCGATCCGCACCCCTCGGTCGATTCCACCCAGATATCGCCGCCCATCAACGCCACCAGCTTCTTCGAGATCGAAAGACCCAGCCCCGTGCCCTCGAACTTGCGGTTCTGGGCATCCTCGACCTGGTTGAATTCGCCGAATATGTGCTGGACCTTGTCGGGCGCGATCCCGATGCCGGTATCCTCGACCGTGATGTGCAGCTTCGCCTGTCCGTCCGCCTCGAAGGGCATGCCGACCACCCGGACCAGAACATGACCCTCGCTGGTGAACTTCATCGCGTTGCCCATGAGGTTGGTCAGCACCTGCCGGATACGCCCCGGATCGCCGGTAAAGCGCGAGGGCAGGAACATGTCGTAATCCACCAGCAGGTCCAGCCCCTTGCTTCGCGCATTGGCCTGCATCAGCATCACCAGTTCCAGCACCGCGCGTTCCAGGTCGAACGCTTCCTGGTGCAGAACCAGCTTGCCGGCCTCGATCTTGGAGTAATCCAGCACATCGTTGATGATCACCAACAGCGCTTCGCCCGAATTGCGGATCGTGTCGGCGTAAAGCCGTTGTTCCGCCGTCAGTCCGGTTTCCATCAGCAGTTCGGCCATGCCCACCACGCCATTCATCGGCGTGCGGATCTCATGGCTCATATTCGCCAGGAACGAGGATTTCGCCCGGCTCGAATCCTCGGCCCTGCGCCGTGCTTCCTTCAGTTCCTTTTCGTAGCGGATCGTGTCGGTGATGTTCAGCGCCAGGTTCACCACGTCGCCATCCTGCCCGCGCTCGTCGATCAGCTTGATATAGGCGCCGTTCCACAAGCGGATCACCTCGGGCGCGGGGTCGTTGCCTTGCCAGCGGTCCAGCATCCTTTCGCGCCACTCTGCCGGGTCGGTCTTGCCGATATCGACAATACCTTCCTCGGTCAGGATCTGAAGGATCTCGACATAGCGGATGCCGGGGCGCACCGCCTCGAGACCGTCGAACACCGACAGCCAGGCGTGGTTGGCCGCGATCAGCAGGCTTTCGGCATCGAACACGGCGAACCCGTCCTGGAACGCCTGGATCGAATGCCACAGACGGCGCTCGGCGATCTCGACCTTCTGGTTGGCGGCGGTCAGGTCGGATTTCACGCGGCGGTTCTCGTCGCGCACGGTTTCGACCTCTGCACGGGTCGAGACGATCTCGTCCGAAAGCCGCATCGCATGCTTGCCAAGTTTGCGGTTGGCGGCCTGGAGCTCGGCCTGCTTCTGCTCCAGAAGCCGCTGCGCCGCCAGCCGCGCGCGGCGCTCTTCCGCCAGTTTGTTGGCAAGGCTCATGCCTTATCTCCGTCAACCCTGTCACCCGAGAACAGGCAGAGCATCTGCCACTATGGTGAAAATCCTGTTAAATCGCGCCCTCCGCGCGGGCTTGATGCCGCCCCCTCTCGCGGCCTAACCTGTGGTGCAACCAATCATTCGCAGGAGGCGCGCAAGCAATGACAGGTCAGCAGGTGGCCACCGCCCATTGGCGCGCGCTCGATGGCGAGGGCGAGGACAAATGCACCCTCTCGCAGACCGATCACGGCTGGGTTCTTCTGGGCCATGCGCGGTTTCGCGATGAATCCGGCTTTGCGGCTCTCGATTACATCCTGCGCTGCGATCGCGGCTGGCAGACCCAGAGCGCCGATATCGCCGGGGTCCATGAAGGTCGCGAAATCCGCATTCAGCTGGAATGCGACAAGGGCCACTGGCTCATGAACGGCGAAGCCCAGCCCCAGGTAGGGCAGGCCTGGGACCTCGACCTGTCCTTTACTCCGGCCACGAACCTCATGCCCCTGCGGCGCCTCGCCGAGCAAAGCGCGCCCAGCCTGACGACCCGCGCCGCATGGCTGCTCTATCCCGGAACCCGGCTCGAACCGCTCGATCAGACCTATTCCGCGGGCGGCACGCTGGCGCATGTGCTCTACCAGGCAGAGCAGACCGGCAGTTCATTCCACCTCGATGTGGACTCATCGGGCTTTGTCACGCTCTATCCCGGCCTTTGGGAAGGCACGGTCGAACCCGCCTGAACCGGCCCTCAGATCCGCTCCAGCGCCAGCGCGATCCCCTGACCGCCGCCAATGCACATGGTCACAAGCGCCCGCTTGCCGCCGATGCGCTCAAGCTCGTAAAGCGCCTTGATGGTGATGATCGCGCCGGTCGCGCCGACCGGATGGCCAAGCGCGATGGCACCGCCATTGGGATTGACCCGCGCGCCATCGAGACCAAGCGCCTTGTTCACCGCCAATGCCTGCGCCGCGAAAGCCTCGTTCGATTCGATCACGTCGAAATCCCCGGCGCTCAGTCCGGTGCGTTCCAGTAGCTTCTCGACCGCAGGCACGGGGCCGATGCCCATTACCTCAGGGCGCACGCCGGCCGTGGCATAACCCAGGATTCGCGCGCGCGGTTTCAACCCGGAGGCCTCGGCCGCCTCGGCGCGGGCCAGCACCATCGCCGCCGCGCCGTCATTGATGCCGCTGGCATTGCCCGCCGTGACCGTGCCGTCCTTCTGAAAGGCGGGACGCAGCCCGGCCAGAGCCTCGGCGGTGGTCGACTTGGGGTGTTCGTCGGTGTCAAAAGCGACGGTGTCGCGCTTCACGCGCACCTCGATCGGGACGATCTGGTCCTTGAAATGACCCGCCTCGATAGCCGCCGCCGCGCGCGTCTGGCTTTCCAGCGCAAACGCGTCCTGCGCCGCGCGGTCGATGTCATGCTCGGCGGCGACATTCTCGGCGGTGACGCCCATATGCCCGGTGCCGAACGGACAGTTGAGCGCGCCCAGCATCATGTCGAGCGTGCGCACATCGCCCATCTTGGCGCCCCAGCGTTGGTCGGGGACGATGAAAGGCGATCGGCTCATGTTCTCGGCGCCCCCCGCCAGTGCGAAATCCGCATCACCCAGCATCAGCGACTGCGCCGCCGAGACGATGGCCTGCGCGCCTGACCCGCACAGCCGGTTCACGTTCATCGCCGGTGTCGTGTCGGGGATGCCCGCGTCGATGGCGGCGACCCGGCTCAGATACATGTCTTTGGGCTCGGTGTTGATCACATGGCCAAAGACCACATGGCCGATCTGGTCCGGCTCGACGCCCGCGCGCTCCATTGCCGCGCGGACCACGGTTGCGCCCAATTGGCTGGGCGGGGTGCCCGCCAGCGATCCGCCGAATGTGCCTATCGCGCTGCGCGCACCATCCAGAATCACGATCTCGGTCATGGTGTCGTCCCTGCTGTGATGAAATCCTGTCCCGACCCTATCGGTGCGGGCGCGCGAATGGCAACCGGGACGTCCCGTCAGACCTCGGGATTGGCGGGCAGGCGCATCCGCCCGCCGCCGCTCAGAAGGCAGCATTCGCGCCCCTCGAACACCGCCGGAAACAAAGGGCGGCCCCACCCGGCACCGCCGTCAAGATTGACACGGTTGCCGTAGTGATGCGGGAAATCCAGCGCGGTGTGACCGTGCACCACCAGCCACGGGTGGCGCTCTGGCCAGCTCAGAAAGGGCTCGCGGATCCACATCAGGTCCTCGGTGCTCTGCTTGGCCAGCGGCACGCCGGGGCGGATGCCCGCATGCACGAACAACAACCCGCCCGACTCATGCCAGAGCGGCAGCCCGGCGATGAACTCGCGATGCGCCCTTGGCACCGCCGCGCAGGCATCCTCTAGAATGTCGGCGATCTTGCGCTCCGCGGTCGCGACACCATAGCTCGCCATCGTTGCATCGCCGCCCAGCCGCGGGTCGAACCACGGCAGTCCGGGATGACCCTTGCTGGCATGGGCATCCCCCTGATCGAGAAACCGGCTCACGTAATCATCGTGATTGCCCTTGAGCACGATCCAGTCCCGGCCCTGCGCGATCCCTTCGATGATGATGTCGATCACACCCCGGCTGTCGGGCCCGCGATCCACCAGGTCGCCCAGGAACACCACCTTCGCTCCCGCGCCGCCATCGGCGTCGATACGGGTCAGGGCCTCTTCCAGCATGGCCCTCTGACCGTGAATGTCTCCGATGACGTAAACCGCTGCGTTCATCGGTCGAGCATCGCGCAGCCACTGCCGGGTTGCAAAGGAAAAACGGCCCGGACCAAGCGGGCCGGGCCGTCTTCAATCGGGTTCCGAAAGGCCTCAGCCCACGTCGAATTCCAGCGGGCGTACCTGTTGGAACTTGCCGGTATCTTCCAGCGTCTTGATGATCGTCGCGTCAATCGGCGCATCGACATACAGCAGCGCGATCGCCTCGCCGCCCGCATTCGAGCGCCCAAGCGTGAAGTTCGCGATGTTCACGCCGCGCTCGCCCATCAACTGGCCAAGCGTGCCGATGATCCCCGGCTCGTCGCGGTTGGTGGTATAAAGCATATGCGCCCCGATCTCGGCATCGATGTTGATGCCCTTGATCTGGATGAAGCGCGGCTTGCCGTCGCTGAACACCGTGCCACCGATCGAGCGCTCGCGCTTGTCGGTCACGACCGTGAGCTTGATATAGCCCTCGAAGGCGCCCGACTTGTCCTGCTTGGTGGTGCTGATCTTGACGCCGCGCTCCTTGGCGACGACCGGGGCCGACACCATGTTCACGTCCGGGTTGACCGATTTCATGATCCCGGCAATGGCGGAACAGGTCAGCGCCTCAAGGTTCATCTCCGAAACGACACCGTCATAAAGGATGTTGATCGCCTTGATCGGCTCGTCCGTCATCTGACCGATGAAATTGCCCAGATGATCTGAAAGCTTGATCCAGGGGCCCATCACCTTGGCCTCTTCGGCGGTGACCGAGGGCATGTTGAGGGCATTGGTCACGGCGCCGGTCAGCAGGTAATCCGACATCTGCTCGGCCACCTGCAGCGCGACGTTCTCCTGCGCCTCCGTGGTGGCCGCGCCCAGATGCGGGGTGCAGACCACGTTGGGCAAGCCGAAAAGCGGGTTCTCGGTGGCGGGTTCCACGGCGAAGACGTCGAAACCGGCCCCGGCCACATGGCCGGATTTCAGCAGATCGGCCAGCGCCTCTTCATCGACCAGTCCGCCACGTGCGCAGTTGATGATCCGCACGCCCTTCTTGGTCTTTTCAAGGTTCTCACGGCTCAGGATGTTGCGGGTCTGATCGGTCAGCGGCACATGCAGCGTGATGAAATCGGCGCGCGCCAGCAGTTCGTCCAGCTCCACCTTTTCCACGCCCATCTTGTCGGCCTTCTCCTGCCCGAGGAAGGGATCATAGGCCACGACCTTCATCTTGAGACCGCGCGCGCGATCACAGACGATGCCGCCGATATTGCCCGCACCGATCACGCCCAGGGTCTTGCCGGTCAGCTCGGTGCCCATGAACTTGGATTTCTCCCACTTGCCGGCCTGAGTCGAGACGCTGGCCTCGGGGATCTGGCGCGCCACGGCGAACATCATCGCGATGGCATGTTCTGCGGTGGTGATCATGTTGCCGAAAGGCGTGTTCATCACGATCACGCCCTTCTTGCTGGCCGCGTCCTTGTCCACGTTGTCGGTGCCGATCCCGGCGCGGCCCACCACCTTGAGATTGGTCGCAGCCTCGAGGATGGTCGGCGTGACCTTGGTGGCCGAGCGGATGGCAAGGCCGTCATACTGGCCGATCACCTCGGCCAGCTTTTCCTTGTCCTTGCCCAGATCGGGCATGAAATCCACGTCGATGCCACGGTCACGAAAGATCTGGACGGCGGTTTCGGAGAGTTTGTCGGAGACGAGTACCTTGGGAGCCATTTTCCTGGTCCTTTGAAAATTTGGGAGGGGGGTGGCGCGCGGAACAACCGCGCGCCCTGAAGTCTGATCACGTCCGAAGAGCCCTTCGGCTGCGCCTCACGCGGCGTCGGCCAAAGCCTCGATCTCGGTCTCGAAGGCCCATTTGATCCAGGGCATCAGCGCCGCGACATCGCTGGCTTCCACCGTGCCGCCGCACCAGATCCGCAGACCCGGAGGCGCATCGCGATAGGCACCGATGTCATATGCCACGCCTTCGGCGTCCAGCCGCTTGACCACGGCCTTGGCGAAAGCCGCGCCATCGGTGATCCGATCATCGGTGAACTTGAGGCAGACGCTGGTGTTCGAGCGGTATTCCGGCTGTTCGACCAGGAAGGCCAGCCACTCGTTTTCCGCAACGAAGGCCTGCACGGCGGCCAGGTTGGCATAGGCGCGTTCGCGCAGCCCCTCAAGCCCGCCGACCTCGCGCGCCCAGTCCAGCGCGAGCAGGTAATCCTCGACCGCCAGCATCGACGGCGTGTTGATCGTCTCGCCCACGAAAATCCCCTCGATCAGCTTGCCGCCCTTGGTCAGGCGGAAGATCTTGGGCAGGGGCCATGCCGGGGTGTAGGTCTCCAGCCGCTCGACCGCGCGGGGGCTGAGCACCAGCATCCCATGCGCCGCTTCGCCGCCCAGAACCTTCTGCCAGCTGAAGGTGGTCACATCCAGCTTGTCCCAGGGCAGGCGCTGGGCGAAGGCCGCCGAGGTGGCGTCGCAGATCGTCAGCCCCTCGCGGTCGGGTTTGATCCAGTCGCCATTGGGCACGCGCGCGCCGCTGGTGGTGCCGTTCCAGGTGAACACCACGTCATTATCCGTATCGACCCCGTCAAGATCGACGATCTCGCCATAGGGGGCCTCTTTTACCTCGGCATCGAGCTTCAGCTGCTTGACCACGTCGGTGACCCAGCCCGCGCCGAAACTTTCCCAGGCCAGCATCTCGGCCTTGCGTGCGCCCAGCAGGTTCCACATCGCCATTTCCATGGCGCCCGTATCCGAAGCCGGAACGATTGCGATCCGGTAGTCGTCGGGAATGCCGAGGACTTCGCGCGTGCCCTCGATGGCGGCCTTCAGCTTGGCCTTGCCGACGGCGGCGCGGTGGCTGCGGCCCAGGGGCGCGTCTGCCAGCTTGTCCAGTGCGAATGCGGGGGGTTTGGCGCAGGGGCCAGAGGAAAAACGCGGATTGGCCGGCCGCGTCGCCGGTTGTTGCATAGCCATTTGTGCTATCCTTCCAGATAAGCGCCCCTCGTTGGGGAGGGGTGTCCCACGCACGGAGATACGGCCAGGGGGGGCGCTTCGCAAGTGCAGAAATGACGCATCCGCGCCGCTTGGGCGATTAAATGCGACGCGTGCGGCTATTATCGGAAACCTGTGCTCCGGGCCGAGGCCGGGGGGCCAGCCCCCCGGGACCCCCCGAGGTATTTGAGGCCAGATGAAGGGGCGGGCGGGCACGTCGTCTTCTTTGAAGCTGGAACCTTGGGCGGCGCTGCGCTATGCCAAAGCCGCATCGCAATCCAGAGGCCGCCATGTATATCGCCACGCTGATCGCGCCCGCGGGCGCGCTTGATCCCGCCCTTGTCGACTCGCTGCGCAACGCATGGGGCGGGGGGGATGCGCAATGGCTTGCGCCCGACGAGGCGGCGGAATTCGCGATGGCGGTGATCCCTGCGAACCGCTGGGATGTCTGGTCCGACCTTCAGCAGCAACAGGTCGACCTGGTGGTCCAGCCCGCCGAGGGGCGGCGCAAATCCATGCTGCTGGCGGATATGGACAGCACCATGATCGAGCAGGAATGCATCGACGAGCTGGCCGAGGTCGCCGGTGCCGGCACGCATGTCAGGGAGATCACCGCGCGCGCCATGAATGGCGAGCTTGATTTCGAGGGCGCGCTGATCGAACGCGTGGCGCTTCTGAAGGGGCTGGATGCGGGCATGATCGACGAGGTCCTGGCGTCGCGCATCTCCTACATGCCCGGCGGCAAGGCCCTGGTGGCGACGATGCAGGCCAATGGCGCGCATTGCGTTCTGGTGTCGGGCGGGTTCACGGCGTTTACCGCAAAGGTCGCCGCCGATCTCGGGTTTGACGAGAACCGCGCCAACACATTGCTGATCGAAGCGGGCCGCCTGACCGGCGAGGTCGCGAGGCCGATCCTCGGGCGCGAGGCCAAGATCGACGCATTGCGCGCCATCAGCGCGCGGCGCGGCATCGGCCATGCCGATGTGATCGCGGTGGGGGACGGGGCGAACGACCTGGGGATGCTGGGCCTGGCGGGCACCGGGGTCGCGCTGCATGCGAAACCCTCGGTCGCGGCGCAATGCGACATCCGCATCAATCACGGCGATCTGACGGCGCTGCTCTATCTTCAGGGCTATGCGCGCGACGGCTTTGTCGGCATCTGACGGGCGCGCCGCTTGCGGCGGGCCGCGCGCCGCCCCATATGGGCGACAACCGGAACTCAGGCAGGCAGTCAGGCAACCATGACATCACGACAGAAGATCGGCGCCCTGATCGACAAGCGCGGCGTCCAGAATTTCATCCTTGCCGTGATCCTGTTCAACGCCGCCATCCTGGGGATGGAGACCTCGGACGAGATCATGGCCGTCGCCGGACCGCTGATCGTCACCCTGGACACGATCTGCCTTGCCATCTTCGTGATCGAGATCGCCGCCAAGATCTATGCCCGCGGCGCCGGTTTCTTCCGCAGCGGCTGGGGCATCTTCGATTTCGTGATCGTCGGCATCTCGCTCATACCCGCGGCACAGGGCCTCAGCGTCTTGCGCGCCCTGCGCATCCTGCGTCTTTTGCGGGTGCTGTCGGTCACGCCCTCGCTGCGGCGCGTGGTCGAGGGGCTGATGAGCGCATTGCCCGGCATGGGCTCGGTTTTCCTTCTGATGGGGATCATCTTCTATATCGCCTCGGTCATGGCGACCAAGCTGTTCGGCGCGACCTTCCCCGAATGGTTCGGCACGCTGGGGCGTTCGGGCTACTCGCTGTTTCAGATCATGACGCTGGAAAGCTGGTCGATGGGCATCGTGCGCCCGGTGATGGAGGTCTACCCCCACGCCTGGCTGTTCTTCGTGCCGTTCATCCTCGTGACGACCTTTGCGGTGGTGAACCTTGTTGTCGGCCTGATCGTCAATTCGATGCAGGATGCCCACCACGCGGAAGACGCCGAGAAAACCGACAGCTATCGCGATGAGGTCTTCGCCCGCCTCGAGCGGATCGAGACGCTGCTCCAGGATCGCGGCAAGCGCTGAAACAGGCCGGGTTGCTGCGCCTACTCGCCCAGTTTCGCGTGTACCTCGTCAAGGTCGATCTCGCCGATCGGCATCTTGTTGGAGGGGTCGTCGAAATCGTATTTGAACAGGTTGAAATCGCGGTGATAGATCTCGCGCATGAGGTGCATCGAGAGATCGTCGAAATAATCCTCGACCGGGTGCGCGCGCTTGGGGCCGTGGCCTTCGGATTCGTTGAAACGCGGGATCTTCTTCAGGTCGACCTTGTGCGGGGTGTTGAGCGCATCGAGAACCTGCTGCATGCCGTCGTTGAAACTCTCGGTCCAGACGATCCGGTCATACTTGCCGCCATTCACGATGAAGGTCGACACATGGCCCGACATGGCTGACCAATGGATATCGGGCTCCATCGGGCGACGCCAGCGGATGGTGTCGCGCGTGAACAGCAGGAAGCGGCGGAAGCTCTTGATCTGGTCGAATTCCTGCTTGCCGTCATCTCCGCCAACCTCGATCCCGTATTTCTGGATCAACAGCGGCACCAGCTTGCCGCGATAGCGTTTGCCGTTGCGCTGAATCCCGCAGATCTTGTCGAAAAAGCTGGACAGGATGCGGGTATAGGGATTGCGCACGCAGGTGAACGCATAGGAACTGTGGGTCTTCACATTGGCGCTTATCAGCGGCTGGCTTTCGTCGCGCGACCACTTGTGCAGCCCCTCGGTGGCGTCATGGATGTCGCCGTCGAAGAATGCCCCGTGATCCGAATAATACATGATCTGACCGATGGTTGAGCAGGCGCATTTGGGCACCACTCGGTAGACCACGCTTTCGCTTTCGGTCATCCATGTTCCGGGAAATCCCATGCCAGCCGTCTCCAAACCATGCGGCCAACGTATCGCCGCGCCTGTTACTAACCCGTTCAAAAAAGCAGAGAAAGCCTGTTTATTCAATTCCCGTTCACGTCTATCAATGTAAACGGTTCTGGCAGCTTTCGGTAATCTGTTTTCAATATGGCAAAAATCGCGTTCATACTTCTGTGTCACAAGGATCCGGACGCGATCATTGGACAGGCCCGGATGCTGACGGCGGCCGGGGACTACATGTCGATCCATTTCGACGCCCGCGCCAAACCCGAGCATTTCGCCCGCATCAAGGCGGCGCTTGCCGACAATCCCAACGTGACCTTTGCCCGCAAGCGTATCCGCTGCGGCTGGGGCGAGTGGTCGCTCGTGCAGGCCACGCTGAACGCGCTCGAGGCGGCGATCGACGCCTTTCCGCGCGCCACCCATTTCTACATGCTCTCGGGCGATTGCGCGGCGATCAAATCGGCCGCCTATACCCATGATTTCCTTGATTCACACGATGTCGACTACATCGAGAGCTTCGATTACTTCGAAAGCGACTGGATCAAGACCGGGATCAAGGAAGAGCGGCTGATCTACCGGCATTTCTTCAACGAACGCCGGCAGCCCAAACGATACTACGCCACGTTCGCGCTGCAGAAATGGCTGGGCCTGACGCGGGCGATCCCGCATGACATACAGGTGCAGATCGGCAGCCAATGGTGGTGCCTGCGCCGCCGCACGGTGGAATGGATCCTCAATTTCACCCGCACCCGGCGCGACGTGATGCGGTTTTTCCGCACCACATGGATTCCCGACGAGACATTCTTTCAGACCGTGGTGCGCCACCTTGTCCCCGAGAACGAGATTCGCACCCGCACGCTGACCTTTCTCATGTTCACCGATTACGGGATGCCGGTGAATTTCTATAACGACCATTACGATCTGCTGCTCAGCCAGGACGCGCTCTTTGCCCGCAAGATCAGCCCCGAGGCAGTCGAGCTCAAATCGCGCCTCGGCGCGCTCTATGCAGACGACACCGCGCGTTTCCAGATATCGGACGAGGGGCGCAGCCTGTTCAAGTTCCTGACCGGGCGCGGCCGGATCGGACGGCGCTTCGCCAGCCGCTTCTGGGAAACCGAAAGCACCCTTGGGCGCGATCGTGAACTGATGATCGTGGTGTGCAAGAAATGGCATGTCGCCAAGCGGCTGGTCGACCGGATGCGCAAGGTCACCAATGTCCCCGCCATCGAATACCTGTTCAACGAGGAGAACACCGCCTTGCCCGATCTCGGCGGCATTCAGGCCAGCCTTGAAAAGCGCACGCGCCACCGCCGGGCGCTGATGCGGATGCTGTTCGACTATTACGATACCGACCGGCTGATCGTCTGCATCGACCCGGCCAGCCTCGATCTGCTGCATGATTTCGCCAGCGACCGCTCGACCACGAAGATGCTCGAGGTGCAGTGCAATTTCTCGGATGAATTCCTGACCGGCCATGCCACGCGCGTCGGCCTTGCCGGTGAACAGACCCCGGCCGAGACGCTGGAACGCCTGTTGCCCACCATCCGCGGCGACATCAATTTCGAAAGCGACCGCATCCGCGACGCCGAATTCGACAACCTGATGATCCTGCGCGAGGGCGATCAGCCCGAACAGCATGCCAGCCTGATCGCGCGCTTTCTTGATATCTCCCCCGACAAGGCGCTAGAGGTTGCCCGAAGCGAGCATCTCTTTGCCGACTGAGGAACCGACGCCATGCCCTATGCCTATGACGACCAGAACATCTTTGCCAGGATCCTGCGTGGCGAGATCCCCAACGATACCGTCCTTGAAACCGAGCACAGCCTTGCCTTCAACGACATCGAGCCCCAGGCGCCGGTGCATGTGCTGGTGATCCCGCGCGGGCCCTATGTCTGCTACGATCATTTCGCGCAAGAGGCCTCGGATGCCGAGATCCTCGATTTCACCCGCGCCATCGGCGAGGTGTGCCGGATGAAGGGCGTGGCCGAAGGCGGCTTTCGCATGATCGCGAACGCGGGCGAGGCCGGTGTTCAGGAAGTGCCGCACCTGCATGTCCATATCCTTGCGGGCCGCCCTCTGGGACGGATGCTCCAGAAACCGGACTGACCCGCAAAGTCAGGGGCAGGCCTCAGGCGGCGTTCAGCGCCGCGCGGGTGCGCCCGATCGCCAGCGCCGCCTCGGCGGCCTCTCGTCCCTTCTGGGCGAAATGCGCGGCGAAGACGGCGTTGTGATGCGCCGTATCCTGGTATTGATGCGGCGTCAGCGACACCGACAAGACCGGCACGCCACTGTCCAGCCCCGCGCGCATCAGCCCGTCCACCACGGCCTGCGCCACGAAGTCATGGCGATAAATGCCGCCATCCACGACCAGCGCCGCCGCCACCACCGCGCCATAGCGCCCGGTTGACGCCAGATCCCGCGCCAGCAGCGGCATCTCGAACGCGCCGGGCACATCGAAGACATCCACCTGTTCGGGCGCGATGAGGTCATGAAACCCCTCAAGCGCGCGGTCCACGATATCGGCATGCCAATTGGCCTTGATGAATGCATAGCGGGTGTGTGTCATGGCAGGTCCCTTTCCTTGTCGACACGTCTCACCCAAGGCGCAGCACGACAGGAAGGCGCGGGGCGCGCATGATTGCCCCGCCGGTCCTGACGTTCTCTTCCATCCGGACTGTAACCGTCGGCTCTGGAGTCACACCAGATCTGCTGACCCCCGGACATGATCCATGATACCGGGGCGCTCGCGGGCTCGGGATGCGCCGGTTGGCGCGCCTCTTACCGCCGGTGGGGAATTTCACCCCGCCCTGAGAACAGCACCGATCATTTCAGCAAAGCCACGCGCTGGCAAGGCGCATGACGTGAAACGCCCGCGTCACCAGGGGCGACACGGGCGCGGGGGATCGTCGAAGCGGCGCGCGCGCGGAAGGGATGCGCGCGCGCCCTTCTCGGGCGGGCCGGGGATTACCCGCCCGATTTCTCGGGCAGCTTGCCTGCTTCCATGGCGGCGGTCAGCTCTTCTTCGGTCAGGCTGCCATCGGCATTCGTGTCGACCGCCGAGAACGTGCCGGCCTCCGCATCGGGATAGGCCTGCTGGAATTCCGACATGGTCACGGCACCGTCGCCATCGGCATCCATGTCGGCCATGTTGGCCAGTGCGGCGCCCGGCAGTGCGAGAGCGAGAGCGAAGGTTGCTGCGGTCGTTGTCTTGAACATGGGAAATGTCCTTCTTTCACGTTGTCATTGACGAGGGCGCGATTGCCCTCTGCCATGCAACGTGGGGCCGGGCGGGCCATATGTCTGCGTGCTGCGTGCTTCGCCCCCGAAATCTGCGGAAACAGGCCGGAATCATCGCTTGCGATCAGCACCTTACCGCCACTGACCATGCCGTCGCACGGCAGCGGCGGGAACCCGCCCGGCGCAAGGGCGCTTTTGCGCAAGGACCCGCAGACTCTCCGCCGCGGCGTGACAGGCGGGAACCTGCCGCGCGCCGCGCGCCGACTCAGAACAGGCCGGCGACGGGCCTGATCGTGCCGGTTTCGATTCCCCGGCAGTTGAGGATCGGCGCATTCATGAATGTGCGTGCCGCCGGATGGTCGGCGTCCAGAACCCCGAGCCGCGACAGGATCGCCGTGATCGTGCATTCCGCCGCGCGGGTGCCGCCATCGGCGCATTTCATCGCCACGCCCAGCTTGCGCCCCGGTATGATCGCGATAAAGAATCCCTCGGCCCCGGTCTTGAGCGCGACCGGCTCCTTGCAGGCGCGCATCAATTCGGTGCAGGCGCGGGCTTCTCCCGCCACCAGCTCGGGATGCTTCACCATCGCCTGCCACAGCTGCACCGCCGCGTTCTCGCGCGAGCCGCCATCCTCTTGTGCACTGGCGAACCACGCCATCGCGCGGGCCATACCCTTGAGCGAGGTCGCGAAATTGGGCGCCGAACAGCCGTCGATCCCGAAACAGGGGCTGGTCTCGGCGGTCACATCCTCGAAGGCCTCGAGGCAGGCACGCTGCATCGGGTGGTCGGGCTCCACGTAATCCGGCCCCCAGCCCATATGCTGCGTCAGCGTCAGGAACCCGGCATGTTTGCCCGAACAGTTGTTATGCACCTGGCAGGGTTGCGCATAAGCGCGGATCAGGGCGTCCCGCGCCGGTTCGTCCTTGGGCATATGCGCGCCGCAGCGGAAATCATCATCGCTCAGGCCCAGGTCCGCCAGCCACGCATTCACCCGGTCGGTATGGATCGCCGCGCCGTTATGCGACGCGCAGGCCAGCGCCAGATGCTCCGATGTCAGACCGCGCGCCTTCGCCGCGCCGCTTTCCACCAGCGGCAGCGCCTGTATCATCTTGGCCGAACTGCGCGGATAGATCACCGCATCCGGGTCGCCCCAGGCCTCCACGACCTCGCCCGCAGCGTCGCAGATCACCGCATGGCCGCGATGGATGCTTTCCACCAACGGACCGCGCAGAACTTCGGTCATTTCAACTGGGTCGGTCATCTGGGCCTCCGGTCGCTTGGTCTGTGCGGTTTTCCGCCAATTGCGTCTTTCATGTCTCGCCTGTTTCAGGCTAATATTGCTATGTCGAGTAGGAAAGGGCGGTGCAAGGCACAACTCCACCAACGGAGGGTCGCACGTCCGCAATTTGAGGCTAGGACAGCTTGGAGGCTGGACATATGGTATCACGTATCGCATGCGGCTGCGCTGGCGCATTTCTCACGCTGGCGGCAACCGGCGTATGGGCGCAGCAGGAAAGCACCAATCAGGTCGCCGCCGAAACGGCCTGGAGCGTGTTTGAAGATAACGATCCGCGCGAATGCTGGGCGGTCTCGTCCCCCACTGAAACGGTGAACACCAAGGACGGCCGCGTCGTTGCGGTCCGGCGTGGCGACATCCTTCTGATGACCTTCTTTCGCCCCGAGGCAGGGGTGAACGGCCAGGTGGCCTTCACCGGCGGTTATCCCTTCGCGGGCGGCTCCACCGTCACCGTCACCGTGGACGGCGCCGAATTCGAGATGTTCACCGAGGGCGAATGGGCCTGGCCCGCCAACACCTCCGATGACGCCAAGATCATCGCCGCAATGAAACGTGGCGCGGATGCGGTGCTTACGGCGCGCTCATCGCGCGGGACGACCACCAAGGATACGTTCTCGCTTCTGGGATATACCGCCGCGATGGAAGAAGCCCAGAAACGCTGTCAGTAGCGTTCTGCCGTCATTCCGGCCCGCTCAGTCCCGCGGTGCGGCCGCGCGGCTGAGCCGGTCATTGATCGCGGCACCGAGCCCGGTCTGCGGGATCGGCGACACCGCGATCACCGTCGCGCCGCGCGCATCGAGCGCGTGCAGGTGATGAAACAGGTTCGCCGCCGCCTCGCGCAGATCGCCGGTTTCCGACAGGTTCAGATCACACTCGACCGGGCCGAAACCCAACAGCAGCTCGCCCTCGCGCCTGTCGTCTGCATTGAGCCGCACCCCGGCTCCCGGCGCATAATGCGATGCCAACTGTCCCGGCGCGCTGATCTTGCCGTCGGCTTCGCCCCGCAGCACCGGCGCGCCCAGAACCGCTTCGATCTCCTCGCTGGCGATGCCGCCGGGACGCAGCACCACGGCCTGCGTCGTGCCATCCGGCCCGTCCCTGAACCCCAGGATCGTCGATTCCACGCCGACCCCGCAGGCCCCGCCATCCATGATCGCCTCGATCCGCCCGCTCAGCCCCTCGGCCACATGCCGCGCACAGGTCGGGCTGATCCGCCCCGACGGATTGGCCGAAGGCGCGGCCACCGGCCCGCCGAAAGCCTTCAGCAGATCGCGCGCCACCGGATGCGCGGGCACCCTGATCGCCAGCGTCGCAAGCTCCGCCGTCACCAGCGGCGACAACCCGGAACCCGCCCTGAGCGGCAACACCAGCGTCAGCGGCCCCGGCCAGAACGCCTTTGCCAGCCGCGCCGCGTGTTCGGGCCATTCCACATAGGTCCGCGCGGTCTCGGCGCTGTTCACATGCACGATCAGCGGATTGAACCGTGGCCGCCCCTTTGCCTCGAAGATACCGGCCACGGCGCGGTCGTTGCGCGCATCCCCGCCCAGCCCGTAAACCGTCTCGGTCGGAAACGCGACCAGCCCGCCATCGCGCAGAATCTCGGCGGCGCGCGCATGGCCGGTCTCGTCGGGGGCAAGGAGTTCGGTGATCGGGCTCATGCGATTTTCTGACGTGGCGTTCGGGTTGCTGGCAGAGGCGGCGCGGGTAGGCTAGGCTCGGACGCAATGCATATAGGGGCGCAGCATTTATGCCAAGCCGCCCCAACGCACAAGGACAGGAGGAAGGGTGATGCCATATCGCGCACCCGTTCAGGATTACCAGTTCATTCTCGATCACGTCGTCGGCCTCTCGCGGGTCGCCGCCACGGACCGCTTTGCCGAGGCCACACCTGACATGACCGCCGCCATTCTGACCGAGGCGGGCCGCATGTGCGATACCGTTCTCGCGCCACTGCAGCGCGCAGGCGATCTTCACCCGGCGCGGCTCGAGAACGGCGTCCTGCGCAGCTCGCCGGGTTTCGCCGAGGGCTACAAGGCCATCGCCGAAGGCGGCTGGGTGTCGATCGCCGCCGACCCTGAATATGGCGGCATGGGCCTGCCGATGGCCCTCACCGCCTCGGTCAACGAAATGATGAGCGCCGCCTGCCTGTCGCTGCAACTTCACCCGCTGATGACCCAGGGCCAGATCGAGGCGCTGGAGCATCACGCCAGCGACGAGTTGAAGGCGCTCTACCTGCCCAAACTGGTCAGCGGCGAATGGGCCGGCACCATGAACCTGACCGAATCTCAGGCCGGGTCGGATGTCGGCGCGCTCGCCACGCGGGCCGAACCGAATGGCGATGGCAGCCACGCGATCACCGGGCAGAAAATCTATATCAGCTGGGGCGACAACGACTTTTGCGAGAATGTCTGCCACCTCGTGCTGGCCCGCCTTCCGGGGGGCGCGCCTGGAACCAAGGGGATCAGCCTCTTTCTGGTGCCCAAGTTCATTCCCGATGAAAACGGCGCGCCGGGGCGCGCCAATGACCTTTCGGTCGTCAGCCTCGAACACAAGATGGGCCTGCATGGCAGCCCGACCTGCGTGATGCAGTATGACGGCGCGACCGGCTGGCTGGTGGGGCGCGAACATGACGGGATGCGCGCCATGTTCACCATGATGAACAACGCCCGCCTTGGGGTGGGCGGGCAGGGCATCGGCGTCGCCGAAGCCGCCTTCCAGCACGCCCTGGCCTATGCGCAGGAGCGCAGGCAGGGCCGCAGCCCGATCGAGGACGGCACCGGCACGATCATCGACCACGCCGATATCCGCCGGATGCTGACGGTGATGAAGGCCGAAACCTTCGCCGCGCGCGCCATTGCGCTCGATTGCGCCGTCGCCATCGACATGGAAACCGCTACCGAGGCGCCCGAATGGGCGGCGCGCGCGGCGCTTCTCACCCCCATCGCCAAGGCCTTCGGTACCGATACCGGCATCAAGGTCGCCGATCTTGGCGTGCAGGTGCATGGCGGCATGGGCTATATCGAGGAAACCGGCGCCGCGCAGTATCTGCGCGATGTGCGCGTCACCGCGATCTACGAGGGCACCAACGGGATTCAGGCGATGGACCTTGTCGCCCGCAAGCTGATGGACGATGGCGAGGCCGCGCATGCGCTTCTCGACGAGATCGAAGCGCGCGCAGAAGCCGCCCGCGCCCGCCTTCCCGACCTTGCCGAGCCGGTTTGGCAGGCCTCCGAAACCCTGCGCGAGGCGCTCGACTGGATGCTTGCGGCCACCGATCCCAACCAGCGTTTCGCCGGGGCCACGCCCTTCCTTGCCGGTTTCGCCCGGGTGCTCGGCGGGCATTACCACCTTGCCGCCGCGATGGCCGAGGACAGCGCCGGCGCACGAACGCATCTCGCGCGATTCTACATCACCCGCCTCCTGCCCGAACATCAGGGCCTGCTGGCCCATGCCACCTCCGGCGCCGACGGGCTCTATGCGCTTTCGCCAGAGGATCTTTCGGCCTGATGGATGGCGCCGCGGAACCCCTGCGCTACCCCTGGCGCGAGTCCCCGGACGAGGGCGAGGCGATCACCGTCGCCCCCGGCGTGCTGTGGATTCGCCTGCCGTTGCCGATGGCGCTCGATCACGTCAATGTCTACGCCCTCGACGAGGGCGACAGCTGGACCGTCGTCGATACCGGAATCCAGTCCGCCCGCAGCACCGCTCTCTGGGAAAAACTGCTGACCGGCCCGCTTCAGGGGCGGCCCGTGTCGCGCGTGATCCTGACCCACCACCACCCCGACCATATCGGCATGGCGGGCTGGCTGATGGAGCGTTTCGGCGCCGAACTCGTAGCCACCCGCACCGCCTGGCTTCTGGCGCGGATGCTCATCCTCGATGTCGAGCAACGCCCCAGCGATCAGGCGCTGGCCTACTGGCGCCGCGCCGGAATGGACCCCGCGATCTACGAGGCGCGCAAATCCGCGCGACCGTTCAATTTCGCCGATAGCTGCCACCCGATCCCGGTGGGCTATACCCGCGTGAAACAGGGCGACACCCTGCGCGCGGGCGGGCGCGCCTGGGATGTTCACATCGGTCACGGCCACGCGCCAGAGCACCTGACCCTCTGGAGTCGGGATGACAATCTCGTGATCGCCGGCGATCAGATCATCGCCTCGATCAGTCCCAATCTGGGTGTCTATCCGACCGAGCCCGATGCCGACCCGGTGGGCGAATGGCTCGAATCCTGTGGCCGGCTGGCGGCGCTCGCGCATGAGGATCACCTCGTGCTCTCGGGCCATAAACTGCCGTTCACCGGCCTTCCCGTGCGGATGCGCCAGCTGATCGAAAACCACCACGGCGCGCTGGATCGCCTGCGCCTGCATCTCGCCAGCCCCAAAACCGCCGCCGAATGCTTCGCGCCCCTCTTCAAGCGCCGAATCGACGAAGGCACCTACGGGCTGGCGCTGGTCGAGTCGGTTGCGCATCTCAATCACCTGTATCACGCTGGCGAAGTGACACGCAGCACGCGCGCCGCCGATGGCGCGTGGCTCTGGCAGGCGAAAGGATAGGCGCATATGGATGACGAGATCCGAACCTCGGCGGAATATCACGAAAGCGACGCGCTGCCGCGCCGTCACGAGGTCCATTCCGACCCGGACACCCCGCCCTGCGAAGACCTGCCCGAAGGTATGCGCCGCAAATCCCTCGAACAGAAAAGCCCCGCCGAATGGGCCTATGAGCGCCTGATTCTCTACATCAAGAATTTCGAGGAACAGCTCGACAACGCGCATGAGGTGGCAATGGGCTTCACCGGCGGCGACGCGGGCGTGCTGCGCATCGAGGGGATGGGCTATTTTGAGCCCGATATCGTGACCTTCTACGGCACCGATGCCAGCGGTGCGCGCAACCAGCTTGTGCAGCATGTCAGCCAACTCAATGTGATGCTGCGCGCCCTGCCCAAACGGGTGGAGCAGGATCCACCGCGCCGCATCGGTTTCCGCCTTTTCGAGGATCTCGCATAAGGCCTCTCGCCCGCGTCAGCTTGGAGGGTGACAGCCCTCAAGAAATGCAGTATCCAACTTGCTGATTTTCATCGCAACGGCGAACATGAAGGACACGGGAAACATGGCTGAACACAAGCATGGCGATATGAACATCGAAGTGCAGGAAAAAACCTTCGACGGTTTCGTCAGGATTGTTGCCTGGTCCTGCGTCGGGATCATCGGCTTCCTGGTCTTCCTGGCCCTCGTCAACGGCTGATGAAACCGCCGGTGCCGTCACCGGCACTGGTAAGGGCACCGTGACCGGCGCGGGCAAGGGGATAGTGATGCGTGGTTGGGTTTTTGCGGTTTGTGCTGCGCTGGGGTTGTCGGGCTGCACCGCGGCCGAAGTCTGGGCACCTGACGAGGCCGTGGCGAAAGCCAGCTACCAGCACGACGGGCCGCCGCGCCTGACCCTCTACACGATGATCAACAACCGCACCGGCGCCGGAGCGCACAGCTCGCTGATGGTCAACGCCTCCGAGCGGGTGATCTTCGATCCCGCCGGGTCGTTCAAGCATGAAACACTGCCCGAACGGAACGACGTGGTCTATGGCATCACCCCCCAGGTCGAGGATGTCTATACCCGCTATCACGCGCGTGAGACCTTCCGCGTCCATGTCCAGAAGCTCGATGTCAGTCCCGCCACCGCCGAACGCGTGTTGCAGCTGGCCAAGACTAACGGCCCGGTCCCTTCGGCGCATTGCGCGCGCGCCACCTCGACCCTGCTCGCACAGATTTACCCCGAGTCGATATCGACCACATGGTCACCGATCCGCCTGTCGGAATCCTTCGCCACCCTGCCCGGCGTCACCGGACGGGTGCTGCGTGAATATGACAGCGACGATAACAGCAAGGTGCTGGACGACTGGGATCCGAACCGCGTCGCCAAGGCGGCAGCAGCGGGCGGCTGATCTCCCGGCCCGCGCGGCCCCGGTCAACGCTTCGGCCCTATCCCAGCAGGTAAAGCCCGCCATAAAGCGTGGATGCGCCCAGAAAGATCGCCAGCAGCATGTTGCGCGTCAGAACGCCCGCGGTGATGGTGACCAGCGCTGCCGCAAGGCGCGGCGCATCGGGCGCGCCGCCTGTCGCCTGCGGCCAGACCACCAGCGGTGCCACCAGCCCCGGCAGGACCGCCACCGCCGTATAGCGCAGGTGCCGCAGGATCCAGGAGGGCAAGGGCCGGTCCCCGATCAACCCGGTGAACACGAAGCGCAGCCCGAAACTGCCCAGCCCCAGCACGATCATCACCAGCCACAATTCGCCCTTGTCGATCATGCCGCGCGCCTTTCCGCCCTGCGCTTGTCGATCAGCTCGACCTGCGCGCCCGTCATCATGCCCAGCACCCCCGCCACCAGCAGGCCAAGGTTGAACGGCAGGAACGCGAAAACCAGCGCGCTCAGAACCGAAACGAAGCCCGCCGCCACATGGGCGCGGGTGCGCATCATCGGCCCGATCAGCGCAAGGAATGTGATCGGAATCGCGAAATCCAGCGCCAGCCCCTCGGGAATGGCCGTGCCGATCATCGCGCCGACCCCGGTGAACAGGTACCAGGGCGGGCAGATCGGTGCCGCCACCCCGAAGAAATAGGTCAGCCGCTGCCCGATGGTCCAGTCGCGCCGCTCGTCGAATTTCAGCACCGAACAGGCATAGGTCTGATCGACTGTGAAATAGGCCGCCCAGGCCCGCTGCGCCAATGTCGCCTCGCCCAGATAGGGCGTCAGCGAGGCCGAATACATCGCCATGCGAAGATTGACCGCCAGCGCCGAGACCATCACGATCAGGGTCGGGGCATCGTTGCGCATCAGCTCGATCGCCGTGAACTGCGCCGCCCCCGCGATCACCAGGAACGAGAACGCCACCGTCTCGAACACATTGAGCCCCGCCTCGGTCGCCACCACCCCGAACAGGGTCGAGAACGGCACGATCACGAGGATGAAGGGCGAGCCGTCCCGCACACCCTGCCAGAAGATGGATTTCGAGGTTTCCGTCGCCACGTCTACGTCCTAGATTGCCCGCATGACACCCGCCTAGACCGAACCCAAGGGAGATGCAATTGACGAGATCCGGCGACATGATCGCGCCCGATCCGTCGGGCCGCCGGGCCATGCGTGGCCGCGCATGATCCAGCCGCCTGGTGTGATCCTGGCCGGTGGGCGGGCCAGCCGCATGGGCGGCGGCGACAAGGGGCTTCTGCCCCTTGGCGGGCAGACCATCCTCGATCATGTGATCGAGCGGCTCGAACCGCAGGTGGCGGGCATGGCGCTCAATGCCAATGGCGATCCGGCGCGCCTTTCGCGCTTTGCCCTGCCAATCCTGCCCGACAGCATCGCCGGTCATCCCGGCCCACTGGCGGGTGTCCTGGCCGGGCTCGACTGGGCGGCGGGGCAGGGGGCCGAAACCATCGTCACCGTCGCTGCCGACACGCCCTTCTTTCCCTGCGATCTCGTCGCGCGCCTGCTGCTCGCCGCCGAGGGCATGACCCATCCGCTCGCGCTGGCCGCCACGCCCCGCCCCGAGGGCGAAAGCACCCGCTCCATGACCCGCTCGGGCCTCCTGCGTCACCCGACCTTCGGGCTCTGGCCCGTGGCGCTGCGCGACGATCTGCGCGCGGCGCTTGCGGGCGGGCTGCGCAAGGTGGCTCTCTGGGCCGACACCCATGACGCCCGCCTGGCGCTGTTCGATACGCCGGGCGATCCCTTCTTCAACGTCAACACACCCGAGGACCTTGCCCTTGCACAGGCCATGACGGAGACCGGCACATGAATATCTACGGTGTCGTCGGCTGGAAGAACGCGGGCAAGACCGGGCTGATGGAACGGCTCGTCACCGAGATCGCTGGTCGTGGCTTCAGCGTCTCCACCGTCAAGCACGCCCATCACACCTTCGACGTGGACCACCCCGGCAAGGACAGCCACCGCCACCGCGTCGCCGGGGCGACCGAGGTGCTTCTGGCCTCGCGCAACCGCTTCGCCTTGATGCATGAATTGCGCGATACGCCCGAGCCGCCGCTTGCCGCGCTGCTCGACAGGCTGTCGCCGGTCGATCTGGTCCTGATCGAAGGCTACAAGCGCGATGCCCATCCCAAGATCGAGGCCCATCGCGCGATCAACGGCAATCCCCTGATCGCGCCGGACGATCCCACCATCCGCGCGGTGGCCAGTGATACGCCGCTGATGCTTGACCGCCCGGTCTTCGACCTCGACGACACCGGCGCAATCGCCGATTTCATCCTGTCCGAGGTCGGGCTTTAAGCGCCGCCTAATCCCTGTTCAGAAACTCGCGTCGACACCGGGCAGGTTCAGCGCCCGGATCAGGTCGCGCAGCTCCTGGCGGGCGGCGACATTCGAGATGTTGAGCTGCTTAACGCCCACGTCCTTGAGATCCAGAAGGGTCAGCCCCCTCGGAAACAGCTCGCGGAAAATCACCCGCTCGTTGAACCCCGGCGCGGTGCGGAATCCGATGCGCTTCGCCAGATTGTCCAGCGCATCGCCCATCTTCTTCTTGTTGACCATCTGCTGCGCCCCAAGCCGGTTGCGCACGACGACCCAGTCGATCGGCTTCAGCCCCGCCTGGGCGCGCAGCTGGCGGGCATTCCAGACCATCTCGGAATAGACCGAGGGGCCAAGGATGCGCTTCCCGTCGCTGTCCACATGCGCCAACAGGTCGAAATCCACGAAACTGTCATTGAGCGGCGTAATCAGCGTATCGGCCAGGCTGTGCGCCACCTGGCTCAGCCTCGTATGCGATCCGGGGCAGTCGATCACGATGAAATCGCTGTCCGGCTCCAGCTCGGCCACCGCCGCCGACAGGCGCCGGTCATAGACGTTCTCGCCGGGCTTCAGGCTGTCCTGATCGACCTCGGGCAGATCGTGGTAATAGGGGCTGGGCAGGGACAGGCCGGACTTTTCCAGGAACCGCTTGCGGTTCGCCGCATAGCTGCCGAATGTCTTCTGGCGCAGGTCCAGGTCCAGCGCGCTGACCTTGTGGCCCATCCGTGCCAGTGCCGTGGCGACATGCATCGAAACGGTGGATTTGCCTGCGCCGCCCTTCTCGTTGCCGACGACGATGATATGGGCCATGTGTCCTGGTTCCTCTGTCCCTGCTCGGGGCCGTTTTTGATTGAACGCACTCTATCCGCGAGGGACGGTTTTGCAAAGACTGTGTTGCCGCGCCGCCGCGTGTTGCGGCCCTTGTGGCATAGCTGCCGCGCCTTTGTCCCGCGGAACGAAAAACGCCGTCCCGGTGCGGGACGGCGTCCGATCTTGCAACGGATTCTCCGGCTTCAGAAGCCGAGGCCCGAATACTTGTTCTTGAACTTCGACACGCGGCCGCCGGTGTCCATCAGGCGCGAGGTGCCGCCCGTCCAGGCCGGGTGTACCGACGGGTCGATGTCCAGCGACAGGGTGTCGCCTTCCGCGCCATAGGTCGAGCGCATCTGCACAACGGTGCCATCGGTCAGCTTGACGTCGATGAGGTGATAATCGGGATGGATGTCGTTTTTCATCGTGCCACTCCTTATGCCGACTTGTCGGTTTTCTTGGGCTTGTAAGTGCTGTCCTCGGCGATCCGGGCCGACTTGCCCCGGCGCGAGCGCAGGTAATACAGCTTGGCACGGCGGACGCGGCCACGGCGCACCACCTCGATGCTGTCGATATTCGTCGAATAGAGCGGGAACACGCGTTCCACGCCTTCACCGAAGGAAATCTTGCGCACGGTAAAGCTGCCGGCGATGCCGGCGCCGTTCTTGCGGCTGATGCAGACGCCTTCAAAGTTCTGCACGCGCGAACGTGTGCCTTCCGTGACTTTGTAACCGACACGGATCGTGTCACCGGCCTTGAAATCCGGGATGGTCTTGCCAAGCTCTGCGATTTGCTCGGCATCCAGTTGAGCGATCAGGTCCATCGCCATGTCTCCTATCTGCTTGCGGTTTTATCCGCAAAGTTTGGTGCCGCCTCAGAGCTCTCGGTCTTCGTCCGGGTCCCTACCATGTGTATCACGATAAGCCCGCCAGAGATCAGGTCGTCGTTCCTTTGTCAGCCTTTCGGCCATTGCGCGCCGCCAGGAGGTGATATGCCCGTGATGACCCGAAAGAAGAATCTCGGGGATCGGCAGGCCCTTCCAGACGGCTGGTCGCGTATACTGGGGATGTTCAAGCAGACCTTCGGAAAAGGACTCCTCTTCCGTCGATGCCTGATTCCCAAGCACGCGCGGTATAAGTCGGACTGTCGCATCAATCAAGGCCTGAGCGGCGATCTCGCCCCCCGTAAGGACGAAATCGCCCAATGAGACCTCCTCGATGCCGTAATGTTCGATCACGCGTTCGTCCATGCCCTCGAAACGCCCGCAGATCAGCGTGACGCCGGGGGCCTCGGAAAGGCGCTGCGCCATCGCCTGATCGAACCGCCGCCCGCGCGGGCTCAGATACAGGATCGGCGCGCCCTCGGGTGCCTCGCTCATCGCCTTCTCGATCGCGCGCCCCATCACGTCGGGGCGCAGCACCATGCCCGCGCCGCCGCCTGCGGGCGTGTCGTCGACATTGCGGTGCCGGCCTTCGCCGAACTGGCGCAGATCGGTCGTTTCAAGCTGCCACAGCCCGTCCTTCAGCGCCCTCCCGGTCAGGCTTTCGCCCAGCACACCGGGAAAGGCCTGCGGAAACAGGGTGATCACCTGCGCGCGCCACGCCCGCGCAAGGCGCGGGTTGTGGTCCATCAGCTCCTGCGGCTGCAGGCTGGCGCGGATGGATTTGCGGCCGTGGGATCTGGATGCATCGCTCATGGCGCATGGGCTTAGCCCCCGCGCGTGTCCAAGGCAAGGCCGCGTCGCGCGCCCGCGTTGCTCACGCCGACCCGCGCGGCATCGGCAGCCGCGCCTTGTTATAGGGTGCCCAGTCGGTGATCTCGGGATAATAGGTCTTGCGCCACTCGCGCACCCTCGGGTTCATCACCCGCCGCCAGACCGGCGGGATCATCGCCGCCATCGTCATGATCGGATAGCCATAGGGCAGTTGCGGGGCTTCGCTCTCGTCATAGTTCTGCAACAGCGGAAAGCGGCGGTCGGGCTTGTAATGGTGGTCCGAGTGGCGCTGCAGGTTGATCAGCAGCCAGTTCGACGCCTTATGCGCCGCGTTCCAGCTGTGATGCGGTTTGACATGCTCGTATTTGCCATCCCCCAGATGCTTGCGCGTCAGCGCGTAATGCTCGACGTAATTGACCAGCTCAAGCTGCCAGATCGCAGCGCCCGCCTGCCACAGGAACAGCAGCAGCCCCGTCCAGCCCCCCACCAGCAGCGCCAGCAGCAGCATGAAGGCCTGCAGGCCCAGGTAGCGCCAGAACGGGTTTTCAGGCGCGCTCCAATGCTTGCCCTTGCGCGCCAGCATCGCCTTTTCCGAGCGGAACGCCGAGATCGGCGACTCGCGCAGCACACGCAGGAAATAGCGGTGGAACCCCTCGTTATAGCGCGCCGTCACCGCATCGCGGGAGGTGCCCACATAGGGATGATGCACCCTCAGATGTTCCGAACGGAAATGCGAATAGAGCACCATCGACAGCAGCGCATCGCCCAGGAACCGCTCGCCCCGGTCCTTCTGATGCATCAGTTCGTGGCTGTAGACGATCCCGACCGTCCCGGTGATCACCCCGACGCCGAAGAACAGCACGATGGTTTCCAGCGGCGACAGATGCGCATCCCCCGGCCCGGTCACATACCAGATCATCCAGAACAGCAGCGCGAACTGCACCGGCGCCCAGATGATCGTGATCGCCTTGTACCAGCTCAACTGGTCCTCGCCGGTCTCGAGGTCCGCATTCTCCAGGTTCAGCCCCAGGAACGCATCGAGGATCGAGAACAGGTACCACGTAACCACCGGCAACAGGATCACCGTCCAGCCCCCGTAGAGCGCGGCGAAGATCGCCACGGGCACAAGGATCAGCGACATCCAGAACGGCGCGGCATTGCGGAACTTGGCAACTTGATCGGACGGAATCATGCACTGGTCTCCCGTGAGGCATTGACACATCTGGCGCACGTTTCAGCGCGCATTCTCCAACCTTCCTCGGGCAAGGTCAAATACCTTGCGCATCACCGTCGGCAGATCCGAGGGGCGAAACGCCGCAGCCGGGTGGAATTCGCCGCGCACCGCCGTCCGCCCCTCGGGCACATCCGCCACGCAGACCTTCAGCCGCAGCTCGAAATGGGTGAACACATGGCGCGCCTCCTCGGGCAGCTCCTGCCAGTCCGCGTCCAGCGGCGGCGCGGGTTCGGGCGCGTCGTTCCACTCGCTTCCCGGCCAGCCCAGCATCCCCCCGAGCAACCCCTTGTCGGGCCGCCGCTCCAGCAGCAACGCTCCATCCGCCCGCCGCGCCACATAGGCGATCCCGTGGCGCACCGGCCTTGGCTTCTTTGCCGCCTTGCGCGGCAGGTCCCCCTGCACCCCGGCCGCGCGGGCCGCACAGGGCGCGCGCCAGGGACAGATCCCGCAGGCCGGCGTGCGCGGGGTGCAGATCGTCGCCCCCAGATCCATCACCGCCTGCGCATAGCAGCCAGGCCGCGCCTCGGGCGTCATCGCCGCCGCGGCCGCCCTGATCTCGGGCTTGGCGGCGGGCAGCGGCGTGCGGATGTCGTGCACCCGCGCCATCACCCGTTCCACATTGCCATCCACCACCACCTCGGGCGCATCAAAGGCGATCGCCGCGATCGCCGCCCCCGTATAGGGGCCGATCCCCGGCAAACCCTCCAGCGCTGCGCGCTCCTGCGGGAACACCCCGCCCAGCTCATGCGCCACCACGCGGGCGCATTTCACGAGGTTGCGGGCGCGCGCGTAATATCCAAGCCCCGCCCATTCCCCCATCACCTGCGCCTCGGGCGCATCCGCCAGGGCCCGCACATCGGGCCAAAGCGCGGTGAACCTCTCGAAATATCCGATCACGGCGGCCACGGTGGTCTGTTGCAGCATCACCTCGGACAACCACACGCGATACGGGTCGGGCCGCACACCGGCCGCACGCGCGCCCGGCCCCACCCGCCAGGGCAGGTCGCGTGCATGCCTGTCATACCATTCCAGGATCTCCGCCGCCCCGGCCTGCTCACACATTCTTTATCCCCCTCGGACGGTTTTCGCTCTGGCATGGCCCGCCACATGCCCTAAGATAGGCGCCAATTCGAGGATGCCACCATGCCAAAGCGCGAAAGCACCACACGGGGTTTCAAGCGCACCGCCCAGCTTGTGCAGGGCCGGGTGCGCCGCGCCTCTGAATCGCGTGGCTTCGCGCAATCGCGCCTTCTCACCCATTGGCCCGAAATCGTCGGCGACGATATCGCCGCCATCGCCCGGCCCGTCAACATATCCTACGGGCGGCAGGGGCTTGGCGCGGTGCTGACCGTGCTGACCACCGGCGCCCAGGCGCCGATGCTGGAAATGCAGAAACAGACCCTGCGCGACAAGGTGAACACGGTTTACGGCTACAACGCCATCTCCCGCATCCGTGTGACGCAGACCGCGCCCACCGGATTTTCCGAAGGCCAGGCCAGCTTCGACCACCGCCCGAAATCCGCCGCGCCGCCCGCGCCCGACCCCGAAACGCAGACCCGCGCGCATTCGCTTGTCGCCCCGATCGGCGACACGGGCCTCAGAACGGCGCTTGAAGCCCTCGGGCGGAACGTTCTATCCAAGACGAAACGCTGACACTCAAAAGGGGATCACCATGACCCGACTGACCGCAATCGCGGCCCTCTGCCTTGTTCTTGTCGCCGGTGGCGCCTACTGGCTCACCGCAGGTTCCGCCAAGGCGCCCGACCTGCCCTTCGCCGCCAATGCGCAGGACGCCGATGTCGACACCTCCTCTATCGTCGAGATGAATCTCGGCAATCCCGACGCGCCGGTCACGGTGATCGAATACGCTTCCTTCACCTGTCCGCACTGCGCCGACTTCCACGCCAACCAGTTCAAGCAGCTCAAGGCGAACTATATCGACAGCGGCAAGATCAACTTCATCCACCGCGATGTCTATTTCGACCGCTTCGGCCTCTGGGCCTCGATGGTCGCGCGCTGCGGCGGCAAGGACCGCTTTTTCGGGATCATCTCGATGATCTACGACCAGCAGAAGGACTGGATCGGCTCGGGCGACGCCGTCGGCATCGCCGAACGCCTGCGCAAGATCGGCAAGGTCGCGGGGCTTGACGCCGCGCAGGTCGATGCCTGCCTCGCGGATCAGGACAAGGCCAAGACCCTTGTCGCATGGTTCCAGCAACATGCCGATGCGGACAATATCGATTCGACCCCCTCGCTGGTGATCAATGGCGAGAAATACTCGAACATGCCTTACGCAGAGCTGAGCGCGATCATCGACGAGAAGCTGGCCGAGTAATGACGTCGCCTCTCTCCGGCCTCAAGGTGGTCGAGCTCGCCCGCATCCTGGCCGGCCCCTGGGCCGGTCAGACCCTCGCCGATCTGGGGGCCGAAATCATCAAGGTCGAAAGCCCCGCTGGTGATGACACCCGCCAGTGGGGGCCGCCCTTCATCGAGCGCGAGGGCGACCGTTCCGCCGCCTATTTCCATTCCACCAATCGCGGCAAGGCCAGCATCGCCATCGACTTCCGCACGCCCGAAGGGCAGGCGCAGGTGCGCGACCTGATCCGCGACGCCGATATCGTGATCGAGAATTTCAAGGTCGGGGGCCTTGCGAAATACGGGCTCGATTACGACAGCCTTGCCGCCATCAATCCCGGCCTCATCTATTGCTCGATCACCGGTTTCGGGCAGGACGGGCCTTATGCCCATCGCGCCGGCTACGACTACATCATTCAGGGCATGTCCGGGCTGATGTCGATCACCGGCCACCCCGAGGGCCAGCCGACCAAGGTCGGCGTCGCCGTGACCGATGTGTTCACCGGCGTCTATGCCGCCACCGCGATCCTGGCCGCTCTCCATCAGCGCACCAGCACCGGTCGCGGCCAGCATATCGACATGGCGCTGCTCGACGTGGCGGTTTCGGTCACTGCCAACCAGGCGATGAACTACCTTTCCACTGGCACGCCGCCGGGGCGCCTTGGCAATTTCCATCCCAACCTCTCTCCCTACCAGGTGTTCGACTGCTCTGACGGCTACATCATCGTCGCGGTCGGCAATGACGCGCAGTTCGCGCGCTTCTGCGATCTTCTGGGATGTCCCGATCTGGCCGCCAATCCGGATTACGCGACAAATCCCGCACGGGTATCCAACCGCAAACAGCTTGACGAAATCCTGACAGACCGTTCGCGGACCTTTTCCAAGGCCGACCTCCTCGCCACCTGCGAGGCGCATGGCGTGCCTGCCGGGCCGATCAACGACCTCGCCGAGGTCTTCGATGATCCCCAGGTTCAGGCCCGCGGGATGCGGGTCGATCTCGACGGGGTGCCCGGCGTGCGCTCCCCCTTCCGGTTCTCGGATGCCGAACTGTCGCTGAACCGTCCCTCACCCCGCCTGAACGAGGACGGCTGAGGCGCGGATTTCGGGCGTCGGAATCCGGGGGGTTTCGGGTTCTGTACGGAATCTCCGGCGCGATCTCGGATTTCTGTGCAAAACCGCCGTACAAAACGGACGTTTCGTACATAAGTCGGGCCCGCTCAGCCGCGCTTCAGCCCGGCGCGTTCCAGCGCGCTGTCAAGCGCTGACCAATCGTCGATCTGCAACCTCACGGGCAGGGTCAGGACCTTCTGCCTGAACCCCTGCGGCAGGCGCACAGCATCCTTTTCTGTGGTCACCAACTGCGCCTTCAGCAGCTTCGCCTCCGCCTCCAGCCGCCCCATCAGGGCCTGCGTCAGCGGCTGGTGATCCTCCAGCGCCTCCGCTCGCGCAAGTTCGGCCCCAAGCCCTTGTAATGTCGCAAAGAATTTCGCCGGATGGCCAATGCCCGCAAAGGCCAGAAACCGTGTTCCGGCCCAGTCCATCCCGGTCTCCAGAGGCGCAAGATGGCCGGTCATATGCGGCACTTCGATGGCCTCGCCCCAGCTCTCGCGGAAGCTCTGCTGCTGCGCGCTGCCTCCGATCGACAGCACCATGTCGGCACGCTTGAGACCCGCCCCGACCGGCTCTCTCAGCGGTCCCGCCGGAATGCAGCGGCCATTGCCGAACCCCGTCGCGGCATCCACGACCACGATTGAAATATCTTTTCGGATCAATGGGTTCTGGTGCCCGTCGTCCATCACAAGTACATCCGCCCCGGCCGCGACCGCCTGTTTTGCCGCCTTCGCCCGATCCTTGGCAATCCAGACCCGCGTGAACGCCGCGAGCAGCAATGGCTCGTCGCCAACATCTTGAGATGTATGGGTTTTTTCCAGAACTTCGACCGGCCCTTCCAGCGCGCCGCCATGCCCGCGCGACACGACATGCACGGTTTTGCCCATGTTCTGCAGGTATTGCACCAAGGCAATCACCGTCGGCGTCTTGCCCGTGCCCCCCGCATTGATGTTGCCCACACAAATCACTGGAATATCAGGGGCATAGACCGGATTCTGTGCGACCCGTCTCGCCGTTGCGGCACCGTAAAGCGCCCCCAGCGGCGCCAGGATCCGCGCCATCAGCGCCGGTTTCCCGGCTGGCGTGAACCAAAACCCCGGCGCCCGCATCACCGCGCCTCCATGATGTCGAGCGTATCCTGGACGAGATCAAGAATTTTGTCAGTGACTCCAGCACTTTGCGAGGCCACGTCCCACGCGGCATGCGCCATCGCGGCCGACTGATCCGCCGGGATCAACCGCTTCACCGCCGTCCCCAACGTCTCCGCATCCCGCACGATCCGCGCCGCCCCGGCCTCTGCAAACCTTGTGTAGCTCGACAAATACCGCCGCACATACGGCCCGTAAAGAATGGCCGACCCATGCGCCGCAGGTTCATTGGGGTCGCGCCCCCACTGCCCCGACTGCAGCGAACTGCCCATGAACGTGATCGGTGCCAGGCGATACCAGAGTCCCATTTCACCATAGGTATCCGCCAGCAGAACCTGTGTGGTCTCCTCGGGCATCGCGCCCTGGGACCATACCACATGGCGTCGTCCGTCTTGTTCCAGACGGTCCCTGAAGGCCGGGCCGTCATCCGGCTCGTCCGGCACGACCACCAGAAGCGCCCGATGCGCCAGACGGCTGACCGCCTGATGCGCCTCGAGCACGGCGTCCAGCTCAGGTAGCTGCAACATCGCTGCCAGCCACACCGGCCGCCCCCGCAGCAGCGTGGCCAGCTCCTCACGGTCGGATTCGCTGTAAGGCAAGGCCAGTGCGCCTTCCTGGAAAGGGCCGGTCACCGAGATTTCGGCATCCTTCACGCCAAGGCGGCGCAGGAACCGAGCCGTGTTCGCCGAGCGCGACAGGATCAGCGCAAAGCGCCCAAGCAGCGCGCGAGGCATGTCTGGAAACCAGCGCCACGACGACTTTTCCAACAGCGTTTCCTCGGCGTCGATCAGGTAAAGCGGCACATCGCGGGCGTCCGCCTCGGTGATGAAGGCCGGTTGCAGGTCCCCCCCGGTCCACAGGCAGATATCGGGCCGCCAGTGATCCAGAAACGCCTTCGCGGCGGGCACCGTATCAGGCGGAAGGGCCTCGTGCATGACGATCTTCGACTTCAGAGGCTCGGCACTGAAGTCGCGCGACGTGATCAGCATGTGCAGGCCAGGGCGATGCATCGCCAACCGTTCGGCAAGCTGTTGGAGCGCGTCCAGATGCGCCGGTTCGGTGGCATGCGCCCAGACAAGCTCGCCGTCGGGGCGCGTGGTCGCGGGGGGGGCGGGTTCATGAGCCGCTCGGCGCGCAAGCGCGAGATATGCCGCAAGGCTGAGCGACCGCCGCATCGTGGTTTACCCCAGTTCTTCGGTCGACGAGGCCTCGGAATCTTCTTCGCGCAGGCGGTGCAGATGCGCGATGTAATAGCGCATATGTGCGTTATCGACGGTACGCTGCGCCTCGGCCTTCCATGCATGATAGGCTGATTCATAATCCGGGAAGATCCCGACAATATGCAGGTCGTCGACATCCTTGAAGACATTGCGGCTGGGATCGACCAGCTCTCCTCCGAAGACGAGGTGCAGGCGTTGGGCCATGAGAATATCCTTGTCCGGGTTGCGCTGCGGCGCAGGGTATTCGATTGCAGGTCAGGGTCAAGCGAATGGCGCGCTCGGCGCGGGTGCCTTGACGGGGCGGGGAAAACCCGCCACCAGACACCATCGCCAACCGGATGCCGCCCATGCCCAAGCCCTTTCTGATCCTGCAACTGCGTCCCGAAGCCGAGGCCGCCGACGATGAATTCGCGGCGATCCTGCGCAAGGGTGGGATGACCGAGACCGAGACCCGACGGATCCGTCTCGATCAGGAACGCCTGCCCGATGCGCTGTCGCTGGATGATTTCTCCGGTGTGATCGTGGGCGGCGGACCGGGCTGCGTCAGTGACGCTCCGGCTGACAAATCCGAGATCGAAGCCCGGATCGAGGCCGATGTCCTGTCCCTAATGCCGCGCGTGACCGAGCGGGACTTCCCTTTTCTGGGCTGTTGTTACGGCATCGGGATCATGGGCAAGCACCTGAAGGGCGATGTCGGCAAGGCGCGCTACGGCGAGCCGGTCGGTACCTCTGATTGCACCGTCACCGAAGCAGGCCGCGCCGATCCTTTGCTCGATGGGATTCCCGACCGGTTCGAGGCGTTCGTCGGCCACAAGGAGGCCCTTCAGGCGCTGCCGGAGTCCTGCGCGCATCTGGTGGCCTCGCCTGCGTGTCCCTTCCAGATGGTGCGCCACGGTCAGAACGTCTATGCCACGCAGTTTCACCCCGAGGCGGACGCCGCCGGTTTCGAGACCCGCATCAGGATTTACCGGCACCGGGGTTATTTTCCGCCCGAAACCGCAGATGACCTCGTGGCCATGTGCCGCGCTGCGGATGTGCACGCGCCCGAGCGCATACTGCGCAATTTCGTCGATCGTTACCGCGCCGAGGTCTGAAACCTGTTGGCGTCATAGGGCTTCATATCAAGGTTCGGGCGCTGCCCGCCGATCAGTCCCGCCACGATGCGCCCGGTCTTTGGCCCGGCGGTCAGACCCACATGCTGATGCCCGAAGGCGGCAAAGACGCCCGTGCCGCCCAACTCACCCATCAGCGGCAGGCTGTCGGGGGTTGTCGGGCGAAAGCCCATCCACTCCTTGATGCTGTCATAGCGGAGATCGGGAAACACCGCCTTGGCATGTTTGCGGATCAGTTCGATCGGTCCACGCGACGGCCCTTTCTCGATCCCGCCCAGTTCCACAGTTCCGGCACAGCGCAGCCCCGTCGCCATCGGGTTCACCGCGAACTTCCCCTGCGAGATCATCAGCGGGTTGCGCGGCATTTGCGACGGGTTCCTGAAATGCAGGTGATAACCGCGCTCGGCCTCCAGATGCACCTTGATCCCGAGCTTTCGCATCAGTGGTTTCGACCAGATCCCTGCCGCCAGAACCGCGTGATCGCAGGCAATCGGCCCCTGATCCGTTTCCACGGCCCGGATGCGCCCATCCGAAAGCGTAATGTCCATGACCTCGGCCTGCCGGTATGTCCCGCCCTCGTCGCAGAGCACCTTGGCAAGGTCCGCCATATATGCGCCCGGGTCGGTGATATGCCCGTGCCCCTTCAGTACCGCAAGGCATTGGGTTGCCGGCCCCAGCATCGGTTCGATCTCGCGCACCGCATCGCCCTCGAAAATGTCGGGTTCCATGCCGCAGCTGCGCTTGAAGCCCCAGGCGTAGTCGTCATCGTCAAACGCGGCGCGCGTCGGGTAGGCGTAGCCGAAATCGCTGCCCGCCACCCATTTTTCGGCGCGCGTGCCTTTGGTCAGTGCGACGTGCTGGTCGACGCTGTCGGTCACCAGCGGGATCAAGGCTTCAATAGCGCGTCGGCAATCGCGGGCATTGGCCTTGGCGACAAAGCGCGCCAACCAGGGGGCAAGCCTTGGAAGATAACTCCACTGCATGAACAGGGGCGATCCCGGATTTACCAGGTATTTCAAGCCAGTGGTCAACAGATCGGGCGTATTGACCGGCACCATCGCCCATTGCGCCAGCAAGCCGGCATTGCCATAGGACGCCCCCGCCCCCGGACCTTCGCGATCCACGAGCGTCACTTCATGTCCCGCGCGACGCAACCAGATCGCCGCGCTGAGCCCGCAGATTCCTGCGCCGATAACGATGATCTTGGTGGGTGCGGTCATTTCGGTCCGTGTCCAACTGGCTGCCTGATGCGCCACTTAAACTCGCCGCCGGATGACGGGCAAGCAGAAGTCGCTTGCCGCGCGGGTTCGTCCCAAAACGAAAGACCCCGCCTGATGGCGGGGCCTTGATACTGTCACTGCTGAGCGCGGTTCAGCCCTGGCGGGCTTTGAAGCGACGCTGCGTCTTGTTGATGACGTAGACGCGGCCTTTGCGGCGCACGACACGGCAATCGCGGTGCCGGTTCTTCAGCGAGCGGAGCGAATTGCGAACCTTCATGGTCGTCTCCTGTCTGTCGCGGCGCGGGCCAGCGCCTGTGGTTGCGGGTGCCTTGCGCCGTGGCGCCGGGCGATGAATTCATGGTGGGCGATACAAGGTTCGAACTTGTGACCCCTTCGATGTCAACGAAGTGCTCTACCGCTGAGCTAATCGCCCATGAATGCCGAAACGGTCCAATGCCCCAAGGAAAAGGGGCGCGGGAGTCCGCGCCGGTGAGACGCGTCTATAAAAGGAGTCGGAAAGGGGATCAAGGGCTTTTAGAACGCTAATTTCGCTCTATGATGGCCGCGACAGGAGAAACGATGCCGAAAGCCGCCTATCATCTGAGTCATCCCCAACGGCGAACGACCTCGGTGGTGTTTGCATCGCCTCACAGCGGCCGCGATTATCCCTGGTCGTTCCTGCGCCGCACGAATCTCGACGAACACTCCGTGCGCAGCTCCGAGGACGCCTTCGTCGATCAGCTGTTCGAGCCCGCACCGCGCTATGGCGCACCGTTGATCCGGGCCGGGGCGCCGCGGGCATTCGTCGATCTCAATCGTAGCGCTGACGAGCTGGACCCCGCCCTGATCGAAGGCGTGCGCCGCACCGGCCATAACCCGCGTGTGGCCTCTGGCCTCGGGGTGATTCCGCGCGTGGTGGCGAACGGACAGGCGATCTACACCGGCAAGATCAGCATGGCCGAAGCGACGCGCCGCATCGACACCTATTGGCGACCCTATCATGAGGCCCTCGCGGCACAGCTGGATCAGGCGCATCTGATGTTCGGTCAGGCGATCCTGGTCGATTGTCACTCCATGCCGCATGAGGCGATGGATTCGGTCGCCCGGAGCGGTGTGCGACGCCCCGAAGTGGTGCTCGGCGACCGTTTCGGTGCCGCTGCCGCGCCCGAGATCGTGGACCGCGTCGAAGCCGCGTTCAGCGCGGCAGGCCTCGTGGTGACGCGCAACACGCCCTTCGCGGGCGCTTTCGTGACCCAGCATTACGGCCGCCCGTCGCGCGGCCGCCACGCCGTTCAGATCGAGATCGACCGCGCGCTCTACATGAACGAACAGCTGATCCGCCCCAACGGCCATTTCGACACGTTCCGCAAGATTCTGGACGGGATCGTCGCAGAGATCGCCGCGATCGGACGCCCTGCGGCTCAGCAACCGCTCGCTGCCGAGTAGCCTCGCGCGCGGCACCTAGCGAAGTGATCGCCCCTTCAGGATCGCCTGCGCACCGAACCTTGCGCGAATCCGATCCGTCGCCCGTTCGGCCTGCCCGCGACGCACCGCCTCGGGGTCCAGCAGGTCCCCCGAGAGATCCGCGCCAGCCTCATTGACCAGCTCCGACAGGCCCACCCCGATCAACCGGTAAGGCGCCTGGCTTTCAACCTGATCGAGCAAGGCGCGCACGCTGCGATAGATCATGTCCGCCATCTGCGTTGCGTCCCGCAACGCGATGCGCCGGGTTAACAATGCATGGTCCGCGCGCTTCAGCTTGAGCGTCACCACACGACCCGCGAGGGCGCGCGCCTTGGCGCGGTCCGAGACCTTCTCGGAGAGCCGCCACAGATGCCCGTCAAGGATATCGCAATCGCCGGTATCCTCAGGAAAAGTAGTCTCGTTCGAGATCGACTTGACCGGTGTGTTGGCCGCGATGCGGCGCGGGTCCTGGCCGCGGGCGAGATGCCATAACCGCTCGCCCGTCGCGCCGAAACGCGCGCTCAGGTCGCGGCGGTCCCATCGCAGAAGATCGGCGAATATGCGGATGCCCGCGCTTTCCAATGCGGTTCGGGTCGCGTCTCCGACTCCCCAGATCAGGCTGACGGGACGGTCGCGAAGAAAGGCGTCGGTCTCGGCCTTGCCGATCAGTGAGAAGCCGTTCGGCTTATCCAGATCCGAGGCCACCTTTGCCAAAAACTTGTTATAAGACAAACCGATAGACCCGGTTACGCCCAACTCGTCGCGCATGCGTTTGACCAGTCTGGCCAGCATTACGGCGGGTGGGGCGCCGTGCAGGCGGGCGGTGCCGGAGAGGTCCATGAACGCTTCGTCCAGCGACAGCGGCTCGACCATCGGCGTGAGCTCTTCCATCAGGGCGCGGATCTGGCGCGAGACCTCTGAATATAGCTCCATCCGGGGTTTCAGAACCACCGCATCGGGGCACAGATCAAGCGCCTTGAACATCGGCATGGCCGAGCGAACGCCGCGAATTCTTGCTATATAACAAGCAGTTGACACCACGCCACGCCGTCCGCCGCCGATGATCACAGGCAATCCCGCCAGCGCCGGGTTCTCGCGTTTCTCGACGCTGGCATAAAAGGCGTCGCAATCCATGTGGGCGATGGAAAGTTCGCCAAGTTCGGCATGGGAAACCGTGCGCGGGCTGCGGCAGTCAGGGCAGCGCGCGCCGCTTTCGAATGTGGTCATGCAGTCGCGACAGAGAGCAGGCATCCGGGCCTCTGGATCTGTACGAAACGGACGTTTTGTACGCCGCTATTGTACGCAATTCGGGCGCGCCGGAAAGAGTTTGGTACAGATACCCTTCCTGCCCGCTTCATCTTGCCTCAAATACTCATGCGAGCGGGTTCAGCCGGGCAGTTCGTCAAGGATCGCGCGGGCGGCGCGGGCGGGGTCGGGGTCGGCCCAGATCGGACGTCCGACGACGATGTGATCGGCGCCATCCGCGATTGCCTGCGCCGGGGTCGCCACGCGTTTCTGGTCGCCGAGGTCGGACCCGGCGGGGCGCACGCCCGGCGTCACGATCAGGCGGCTCTCCGATTCGGGCAGGGCGCGGATCATGGCGGCCTCTTGCGGCGAGGCGATGACACCATCGGCCCCGGCCTCGAAAGCGCGCGCGGCGCGTTCGGCGACAAGGTCGGGGACGAGGCCCGGACGCATCAGGCCGGCATCGAGATCGTCGCGGTCGAGCGATGTGAGGATCGTCACTGCCAGAATCTTCATGTTGCTGCCCGACGCGCCCTCTCGCGCGGCGCGCACGACATGCGGGTCGCCATGCACGGTCAGGAAATCGAGATCGAACTGCGCCAGCCCGCGCACCGCCTTTTCCACTGTCGCGCCGATATCAAAGAGCTTCATGTCCAAAAAGATGCGCTTGCCATGTTCCTGCTTGAGCTCATTGGCCAGTCCCAGACCGCCACCGGTCAGCATCCCGAGGCCGATCTTGTAGAAGGACACGTCCTGCCCCAGCATCTCGCTGAGCTTGAGCGCCTGAAGCGCGTCGGGAACATCGAGGGCGACAATCAGGCGGTCATCGGACATGGTGCGGGCCTCTGGTTGTTGGGTCATGGGCGTGGATAGCGCCCTTGTCGCGGCGCTTTGTGCTGTCGTCAAGTCCGGCGGAGGTTTTGGCGCAAAGCACTTGAAGATCGCGCGCGCGTTACCCATTTCGATTAGCGAGGTTCCCGACAGCCGTATGCCTGCAAGAGGGTGCGCAACCGGGGTAACGCTTGTGAAAAAAGGAGACAGACCATGGACTTGAACAAGTTCACGGAGCGGTCGCGCGGATTCATCCAGGCCGCGCAGACGATCGCGATGCGGGAGAGCCACCAGAAACTGGCGCCCGAACATATTCTCAAGGCATTGATGGACGACAGCGAGGGGCTGGCAAGCAACCTCATCAAGCGCGCCGGGGGCGAACCCGCGCGTGTCGTGCAGGCGCTTGACCTGGCGCTGGGAAAGATCCCGCAGGTGAGCGGCGATGCCGGGCAGACCTATATGGACCAGCAGACCGGCAAGGTTCTGGCCGAGGCCGAGAAGCTGGCCCAGAAGGCGGGTGACAGTTTCGTGCCTGTCGAGCGGATGCTGACCGCGCTGGCGATCGTCAAGTCGCCCGCCAAGGACGCGCTGGAGCAGGGCAAGATCACCGCGCAGAAGCTGAACGAGGCGATCAACGACCTGCGCAAGGGTCGCACCGCCGACAGCGCCAGCGCCGAGGACACCTATGAGGCGCTGGAGAAATACGCCCATGACCTGACCAAGGCCGCCGAAGAGGGCAAGATCGACCCGATCATCGGGCGCGACGACGAAATCCGCCGCGCCATGCAGGTGTTGAGCCGCCGGACCAAGAACAACCCGGTGCTGATCGGCGAACCCGGCGTCGGCAAGACCGCCATCGCCGAGGGTCTGGCCCTGCGTATCGTCAATGGCGACGTACCCGAGAGCCTTCAGAACAAGCGCCTGCTGGCGCTGGACATGGGCGCGCTGATTGCCGGTGCGAAATACCGGGGCGAGTTCGAGGAACGCCTGAAGGCGGTTCTGAACGAGGTGACATCGGCCGCCGGTGAAATCATCCTGTTCATCGACGAGATGCACACGCTGGTGGGCGCGGGCAAGGCCGATGGCGCGATGGATGCCGCGAACCTGATCAAGCCCGCGCTGGCGCGCGGTGAATTGCACTGCATCGGGGCGACCACGCTGGATGAATACCGCAAGCATGTGGAAAAGGACGCCGCGCTGGCGCGCCGTTTCCAGCCGCTGGTGATTTCCGAACCCACGGTCGACGACACGATCTCGATCCTGCGGGGCATCAAGGAAAAATACGAGCTGCACCACGGTGTGCGGATCTCGGACTCGGCGCTGGTGGCGGCGGCGACGCTGTCCAACCGCTATATCACCGACCGGTTCCTGCCCGACAAGGCGATCGACCTGATGGACGAGGCCGCGAGCCGCCTGCGCATGGAAGTGGATTCCAAGCCCGAGGAGCTGGACGCGCTGGATCGTGACATCCTGCAAAAGCAGATCGAGGCCGAGGCGCTGCGCAAGGAAGATGACAGCGCCAGCAAGGATCGCCTGGAGAAGCTGGAAAAAGAGCTGGCCGATTTGCAGGAGAAATCCGCCGAGATGACCGCGCAATGGCAGGCCGAGCGTGACAAGCTGGCCAGCGCGCGCGATCTCAAGGAGCAGCTGGACCGCGCCCGCATCGAGCTGGACCATGCCAAGCGCGAAGGCAACCTGACTCGCGCGGGCGAGCTTTCCTACGGTGTCATTCCGCAGCTTGAAAAGCAGCTGTCCGAGGCCGAGAAGGCCGAGGACGAAAGCGGCGTGATGGTCGAAGAAGCGGTGCGCCCCGAGCAGATCGCACAGGTGGTCGAGCGCTGGACCGGGATTCCCACGGCCAAGATGCTGGAAGGCGAGCGCGAGAAGCTGTTGTCGATGGAAGACAACCTGCATGCCCGCGTGATCGGTCAGGATCAGGCCGTCAAGGCCGTGGCCAATGCCGTGCGCCGCGCGCGTGCCGGCCTGAACGACGAGAACCGCCCGCTGGGGTCGTTCCTGTTCCTCGGGCCGACGGGCGTCGGCAAGACCGAGCTGACCAAGGCTGTTGCCGAGTTCCTGTTCGACGATGACAGCGCGATGGTGCGCATCGACATGTCGGAGTTCATGGAGAAGCATTCGGTCGCCCGCCTGATCGGCGCGCCTCCGGGTTACGTGGGCTATGACGAAGGCGGCGTGCTGACCGAGGCTGTGCGCCGGCGCCCGTATCAGGTGGTGCTGTTCGATGAGGTCGAAAAGGCGCATCCCGAGGTGTTCAACGTGCTGTTGCAGGTGCTTGACGACGGTGTGCTGACCGATGGTCAGGGCCGCACCGTGGATTTCAAGCAGACGCTGATCATCCTGACGTCGAACCTCGGCAGCCAGGCATTGAGCCAGATGCCCGAGGGCGCGGATGCCGCCGATGCCAAGCGCGACGTGATGGACGCGGTGCGTGCGCATTTCCGGCCCGAGTTCCTGAACCGTCTCGACGAGATCGTGATCTTCGACAGGCTGACGCGCGACCAGATGGACGGCATCGTGGATATCCAGATGCGCCGGTTGCTCAAGCGGCTGGCCGGGCGCAAGATCTCGCTGGAGCTGGACGAGGCGGCGCATAAATGGCTGGCCGATCAGGGTTATGACCCGGTCTATGGCGCGCGCCCGCTCAAGCGGGTGATCCAGAAGGCGTTGCAGGACCCGCTGGCCGAGGCGCTTTTGGCCGGCGAGATCAAGGACGGCGAGACGGTGCCGGTCAGTGCCGGCGCCGATGGCCTGATCATCGGGCAGCGGCTTGGCAGTTCCGACCGCCAGCCGCCCGAGGATGCGGTCGTTCACTGATCGCGACGCCCTGCACGGGCATAGCGGCCCCCGGAGCGATCCGGGGGCCGTATTGTTTCCTGAGGACGGGCAATCTGGTTGCTTTCTTGACCAATGACGCAAGAATGTCCAATGGTCGGGCAGTGATCGAGAGGGTGGTATGAGTGAACAGAACCTGGAGCGTCCCGAGCTGACCTTCTCGCCCGAGGTGGCCGACTGGGTGCGCGAGCATTACGCGGCGGCGCGGGTCATTCTGGAATATGGCAGCGGCGGGTCGACGGTGCTGGCCTCGGAAATGCCGGGCAAGACGATCTTTTCGGTCGAGAACGACCGGCGCTGGCTGCGCGCGATGCAGGCCTATCTTGATCAGGCGGGAACGCAGTCGCCGGTGCATCTGCACCTAGCGGGGGTCGGCAAGACCCGCAAATGGGGTCATCCCGTCGATAATTCGCGTTTCCGGCGCTATCATCTCTATCCGCTCGAGATCTGGGATCATCCCGATTTCGTCCATCCCGACCTTGTGCTCATCGACGGGCGGTTTCGCGAGGCGTGTTTCTATGCCGCCATGCTGCGCTGCACCAAGAATACGGTCGTGCTGTTCGACGACTATGTGAACCGGCCGAAATACCACCGCGTCGAGACGTTCATCGAGCCGGTCGAGACGCGCGGGCGCATGGCGAAGTTCGAGCTGCGCAAGAAGGCGTTGCCGCGCGAGGGGCTGACGCAGATCGTCGGGGCGTTTTCGAATGCGTTCTGAGGGTGCGCGGCGGCTGGATAGGATGCGCCAAACTGTGCTAATGGCAACGGCGCCGCAAGGTAGGGTAGCGAGGAGAGGTGGCCCGGAATGATGATTTCGCACAGCCGCAAGTTTGTTTTCGTCAAGACGAAGAAGACCGCGGGTACCTCGATCGAATGTGCGCTGGCGCCGTTTCTCGAACCGGGCGACCTGACCTCGCCGCTGGTGGAACACGAGCCCGGCATACGGAGATATTCAAAGGAATTCGTCCGTATCCTGCGCGAAAAGGACGCCACATTGAGGGCGCGAAATCCGCATCTGCCCTACAGTGTCGTGGCGGATCATTTCGCAAAGGAGACCAAGGGATATTTCCGCTTCTGCGTGGAGCGCAACCCGTGGGACAAGGCGATTTCGGCCTTCTTCTTCTGGATTTCGCGGCATGGCCACGACACGAGCAAGACCGAGGAGGAGAACTTCCTGGCCTTCGCCGAGAGCGAAAGGCTGGGTTTCTTCTCGGACTACGATCTCTACATGAAAAAGGACAAGCCCCAGGTCGACCGCGTTCTGCGCTATGAGAACCTGGCAGAGGAGTTTTCGCAGGTCACGGACAAACTGGGCCTGCCCGAGATTTCCATCGGCAGCGTCCGCGCCAAAGGCGATATCCGGCCCAGGGAATCGCGCAAGCTGCAGCGCTTCTATGGTGCCGATCTGGACAATGGCGCCGCCAAGCGGGTGGAGGCGGTCTTTGCGCGCGAGATCGCGTATTTCGGATACACCACCCCCGAACCGGCCTGAACGCGCGGGGAAAGGGCCGCGCGCTGGCGAAAAGGTTGCAGGCAGATTGACAGATGTAGTGGCCTATCGGCTATACCGACGCAACAAAATGCCCCGCGCGCCGCTGTCCTCTTGCGCAGGCCGCCGGAAACCAGAGGGTGCAAGGGATCAGTATGAAGCGCCACGGCCCTCTCTTTGCCGGGTGGAACGCGGCGTGGGTAAATGTAGCATTCAAGGCAGGGGCAACCGGTGTCGAAGCCAGTCATTTATGAATTGAACGGCGTGAGCCTGCCGCATGACGACGCGATCATCACGCCGCAGGTCGCGGCATCACTGAAGCGCGGCAATTATGAGCGGGCCGAGGTTCTGGCCACGCCGAAATTCCTGGAACCCGAGGATCGCGTTCTGGAGCTTGGGGCGGGGCTTGGTTACATCTCGTCCTATGCGGCCAAGGTCATCGGCGTGTCGCATGTGACCTGCGTCGAGGCGAATCCGAAACTGGCGGACTATATCCGCGGCGTTCATGAAATGCAGGGGCTCGAGAATACCGAGGTGCGCAATTGCGTCGCCCTTCCGGGGGGTGCGAAACTGAACCCCGATAAAACGATGCCCTTCTATATCCGCGAGCCGTTCTGGTCCTCCTCTCTGGATCCGGGCCGGGATGCCATTGCCGTGGAAAACATCGCGCAGGAATACCTTTCGGACCTGATCAAGGATGCCGGCGCCACGGCGCTGATCGTGGATATCGAAGGCGGCGAACGCGATCTTTTCAAGGGCGGCGATCTGGGCAGCGTGCGCAAGATCTATGTCGAGCTGCACACCCGCTATATCCGGCCCAAGGGGATCAAGGCCTGCTTTGACGCCCTGTCCGAACATGGGTTCTATTACGACCAGCGCGTGTCGCATGGCGGTGTCGTCCTGTTCCGCAAGCTGTGAACGGCGCGGCACCCGAAAAAAGGAAGACCACGATGGCGCTTTACGATGTCGCAAGCCTCTGGATCGGGGACGAGCTGAGCTGGATGGAGCAGATCTGCCTGATGTCCTTTCTGGAGCATGGGCATCGCACTGTGCTTTATGTCTATGACGACGTGAAATCCGTGCCCGAAGGCGTCGAAATCCGCGATGCGCGCGAAGTCATGCCGACCGATCAGATCATCTATCACGTCAACACCGGCAGCCCCGCGTTTCATTCGGACGTGTTTCGCCTCAGAATGCTGGCGCAGACGGATTTCCTGTGGATCGATACCGATGCCTATTGCCTCAAGCCATTCGAGAAACAGCCGCACGGGTTCTTTTACGGATGGGGCACCGACAAGCGGCGCATTATCTGTTCCGGGGTTCTGGGCCTGCCCGACGGGTCCGAGACCCTGCGGGCGATGCTGGACCTGACGAAGGACGAATATCCCATTCCCCCCTGGCTACCGGAGGCGCGGCAGGCAGAGCTGCGCGCGCTGAAAGCGGCCGGAAAAGGCGTGCATATGTCGCTCATGCAATGGGGCGTTTGCGGACCCGAGGCGCTGCATTTCTTCGCGCATGAAACGGGCGAGGTGAAACATGCGTTCGACGGGCCGGTGCTGTATCCGGTGCCTTTTGCAGGTACACGCGCGTTTCACCGCCGTCACCTGAAGCAGAGCGTGCTGAATTCGATCACCGACGAGACGCTGTCGGTGCATTTCTATGGCCGGCGCTTTCGCAACATATTCGCACAGAGCGGCGGGCTGCCGCCCGAAGGATCCTATGCTGACGATCTTTGCAAGCGCCACGGGGTGGACCCGGCGCAAACCGCGCACCTTTTCAAGCTGAAGGTGCCCGGACAACCCGGAGCGGAGCAGGACGCCGGGTGATCCACTGAGCGCGTCGCGCGATCACGGCTTTGAAGGCCCGCGGGGATGGGGTAGGCTTTCAGGGACGTTTGGTAAATCAAGCTGCCATCGACCCGACGGCGGCCAGGAGCGGATGTACGATTACCCATGAACAAGAACAGTCTGGCCGAGGTCAAGAACGGTCTGCGCGCAGTGGAAATCGTGAAGTCGCGGTTCAAGAGGCTTCCGCGCGGAGTCATCCAGGTCGGGGCCCATAACGGCCGCGAAGTCCCCAGAATGGCACGTTCGGGTGTAGAGAAGGCGGTGTTGATCGACCCGCTGGACGAGACGTTCGGCACGCTGAGCGATCGGGTTGCGGAAGTGGACGGCTATGTCGCGATCCAGGCGCTGATCGGCGACGAGGACGGCAAGCAGGTCACGTTCAACGTGTCCAGCAATACCGGGGAATCCTCGAGTTTCCTGGAACCCAGCGGCCATACCGAGATCAAGCCCGATATTCATTTCGAGGAAAAGCGCGAGATGACATTGCGCTCTCTGGACAGTCTGCTGCCGGAGCACGAGATCGAGTCCGATGGCTATGACATGATGTTTATCGACACGCAGGGCGCGGAAAAACATGTCATTGCCGGAGCGCTGAACAGCTTGAAGTCAATTGATTTCATCTGGGTCGAGGTCAGCATCGGCGGAATATATGATGGTGATATGCCGCTGTCGCGCTTCGTGGTCTTCCTCGAGGCGCTGGGGTTCGAGCTGGGCTTTTGCGAATTGAAGCGTTTCGGCTGGGGCGATGCGCTTTTCGTGCGCCGGTCGGTCTTCATCAATCAGGATGACGACAGCTCTCAGGGCTGATTTTCGAGGCTGTCGAGGGATCTCTCGACGCGGGCGCGAAAATCGGTGCGGGTCGGGAAACGTTCGGCGTGAAGCGCCAGGAGGGCGCGGGCCTTGTCGGCGCTGTCCGGGATCCTGACGACGGCGGAAATCAGGCGTTGCAACAGCCGCGGGCGCAGGGGGGCGAGCGAGACCATTTCGCCCAGCACATCGGCCTCGCCTTCGGGCAGGTCGGCATGTTGAAGCACATCGGCGATGCGGGCGAGCAGCTTCTCGTCAGACCGAAGGATGTTGCGGTTCTGCGCGAACAGCGCGGCCAGTTCCGGCCCCTCGTTCAGCTTGGCCAGCATCCGGGCGGTGGCGAAGACGGCATCCTCGGTCATCGGTCTGCCGTGATATGTGCCAGTGGCCTCGAAATCGGGGATGTAGCTGACCAGCACGTTGGACATGATCCGGGTCACGATGTCGGGCGAGATGTGGCGGTAATCATTGCGGGCCCAGCAGACATCCGGGTTGGTCAGGGTCACGGTCTCGTAGGACGGGAAATAATCCACGTCGGGCTTGCCGGCGACAAAGGCTTCGGCGGCGGCGCGCTGGACGGATTTGGAATAGGTGTTGGCGAGCATCACATCCATGTCCCGGAAGGTGGAGGCCAGAGGCACGGGCGAGACGGTCAGCAGCATCTTGAGCGGCTTTTCGCGATGCGCCTTGAGAAGTGCGTAGATTCCTTCGAGCGCGTCCAGGATATCGTCATAGCCGAGCACGCGGAATTCAAAGCGTTCGGGCTCGGCTTTGCAGATCCGGGGCGGGGGCGCGATGTTGAGGTAGAGATCCAGTTCCCGGTCATACCAGGCCTCGACATAGCCCAGGGTGACGATGACCACATCCGCCAGTGCCACCTCGGCAATCGCATCGAGGTAGCGCGCGCGCATGTCCATGATGTCGGCCAGCGGGAAGGGCAGGCGGACAAGCCCCAGCTGCGGGTCGCAATAGAGGCCGTCGCCGACCGGGTAGATGATCTTGTCGCCGGGGAAGCTGTCGCGCTCGAGCGCCCATTTCAGCTCGTTCAGGATCGAGTGGGCGGTGTATTTGTTGAGAAAGGTGGATGCCTTGCCGACCGACTCGCCGATCGGTCCGAGGTCGGGCTCGCGGCTGAGCACGGTCATGCCGGCGCGGTGCAGCGCCCCTTCGATATTGCGCGCAAAACAGGAGCCGATGGCGAACACGCTGTCCTGCCGGCCGATGGAGAAGCCGGGAGAGACGGCGGGATCGGCCAGCGGGTAGAGCCGTGTGCCGTCGATTTCGGGCGAGGGGTAGCGGCGCAGGTCGTTTTTGCGCGCGGTCGCGAAGGCATCGTCGGAGGTGGCGCTGTGGATCGCGCTGCTTCGGGCCGGACGGGACGATTTCCTTTTCGCCATTGGTAGCCCCTGAGCCTTTCTGCCATGCGCGCCGTCTTGTCGGTAGAGCCGGGGCGCGGCCCTACCGTTTGTCCATCAGGACGAGGGACGATTTGGGGCGGCTGTTGTCGAGAATGGTGATCCGGCCCAGGCGAGCCAGTTCGGCAAGTTCGTCGAACCGCTCGCGCAGGGTGAGGATGACAGCGCCGGTCTTCGTTACCTGCTCTTCAAAGAATGCGCTGTAGGTCGCCACGGGAAAATGGAAGCCGCAGGACAGCAGGCTGACCGCGAGATTGACCTTGCGCAGGTCCGAGAGCGAATCCTTGTGCGGGTTGAGCGTGGTGATCGCCGCGCTGCCCACGCCGTTTGCCTCGAGAAAGGCGCGTGCCTTGGCGAGGTCGGCATATGCTGCGCCTTCGGGCTGAAATCCGAAATGCCGGTGATCGTTCTCTTCGGTGTCGATCAGCACCATGTCGGCGCCGGTGGCCCGGTGGAACAACAGGTCGACGAGCCCGTAGCCGCAGCCGATATCCGCGATACGCTTGGGCGCGAGACGATCCAGAACCGGGCGCATCGCCTCGAATTCGGTTTCGATGACGGAGAATGCACGTTGGGCGATTTCGGGGCCAAGCCGGTCCACCTGCGCTTCGAGAGGGGCGCTGTTGCCGCGCATCCAGGCCTGAATGAGACGCCCCGGACGCGGGATGTCGTAAAGCACCTCGGATCGTTGCAGGATGAGATTGAGTAAATCGCCCCGGGAGAACATCGAGAAATCCAGCGTCTCGTTGCTGTCCGCTTTCGCCTTCGCTTTTCTAACTGCCACGCGCCCACAAACTCCAAACACAGCACCTGTTCTCGTGCCGATCGATGCACGCCCGGTACTTTCTGGGAAAACAGTATGCCCCGCCCTCGATCCCGTCAACGATCCGGGCCGCCTTGCGCCCGTGGTTGCGCCCGAGTGGTGAAAGCCTGCCACATCCGTGCAGGGCGCGGCGGTGGCGCGACCGCGTCAGTGGTCTGTCTGGGCGACCCGTTCGAGGGTTTTGAACCTGTTCTCGTGCAGCCAGGCGCGAAAGCCGGTCCAGTCGGGGCGGGCCTTCAGGTCTTCGATCTTGGCGCGGTGCCAGTCGCAGGCGCGGGCATGAAGCATCGACAGCACCGGATCGGCCAACAGCGCCTCGAGCATCGGGCGCGCACGCTCGGTATGGGGCAGGATGGTCTCGTCGCGGTCGCGATTGACGTTCATGTCCGACCAGTAATGCTCGGCCTGTTCGAGCGCGATATGATTGGTGCGGCCGCGATCGCGTTTCACGAGGAAGCTTTCCAGCGAGCGGACGGAATAGTGGTGCAGCCGCGCGTATTCATGGCTGAATCCGTCCCAGGCGCGCCATCCCACCTGCTCCATCGGCCGCAGGTTGCCGCCGCAATCGGACCAGCGGACATTCCGGGCCGCATCCTCGGGAATGACCTTGGGGCGGTGGGGGTTGAAGCGGTTGAAGGTGCCGTTGTTGCGAAACAGGGTCTTGAAGCCGATGGCGCGGCCATTGGCGGGGTCGTCCTCGGCGTCAGCCAGGAGGAACTGGCGCGTCACCGGCGTGTCGCTATAGGCCTCGACGCCGCCGCAGCCGAACAGCTTCCAGGTCAGGGAAATCGCATCGCAATCGCCGATCCGCGCGAACAGGTCATCAAGCGTTTCAAGCCCGCCGCGCAGGTTGATGAATTCATCAACGTCCATGCATATCAGCCAATCGGCCTGGCGCACCCAAGGGTGAAAGACCGAGCGGCGCAGCGCCTTGTGCTGGGGGGGCGAGCCATCCGAGACCGGGTTGGGCCGGTGGCTGCAGTAGCCCAGCTCATCCAGCCGGTCCGCCATGAGGTCTGTGCCGTCGTCGCAGTCATTGGTGAAGATCACCGCCCCCGTAAAGCCGATGGTCAGGTTGTGGGCGATCCATTCCAGCAGGAACGGCCCCTCGTTCTTCATCGTGGTCATTATGACATGCGGCCCGCCACAGGCGGGGGCGATGGGAAAGGGCGACGGCGCGGTGCTCATTCGGCGGCCTCTCGTTTGAGTTTGCGGAAGGCCGGGGCGACACGGCGCGCGAGCGCCTCATGCCCGCGTTCGATCAGGCTTGTTTCCAGCGATTTGCGATACCAGGGCAGGAGCCGGCGGTCACGAAACATGCTATAGAAGACAGCGGGTGTCAGCGTGCCGTCGATCGCGTGTTGCATCACCGGCTTGAGCAGGTTGGAGCGGCGCAGGAAGACCGGCGAGAAATGCCCGGCAAACCAGGTCTTGAGGAGGATCACGTTATCGCCCTCGAGCCGCTCTACATGGCGGCGGTCGGGTGCGAAGAACGGATCGTAGAACACGTAGGCCTTTTCGATGTCGTCGATCTCGAAGGCGCAGTCGCTATGGGGCAGCGACCAGTCACGCCGCCGCCCTGTCAGGAAGCGTTCTTCCCAGGGCACCAGATTCTCATCAAGTGTGGTCTGGGGGTTGAAGCTGATGACGGTCGCGCCGGGGGCGAGCGAGGCGAATGCCAGCGCCGCGAAACCGCCCATCGAGGTGCCTGTCAGGAATACCTTGCCGAACTGGCGGAAGAACCCGTCGGCTGACAGTTTCTCGAGATAGGCGATCAGCTGCGGGTCGCGATACCAGTCCTTGCGGCGGGCCATGACCGACAGGTGCGAGCAGTCGTTTGCGCGCAGGAACCGATAGGCCCAGGGTTCGCGCTCGGGCGACAGGTCGTTGACGTTCGAGAGGTTATCGAAGGTCACGACAAGGCGGGCGTCGTCGCGGCGGATGCAGGCGACAGCGTGGTGTTTGAGCCGCGTATAGAAGCCTTCCCTGTCGCCGCCGGTGTGGATCTCGGCGAACCAGGGCGGCAGGGACAAGGCGCCCCCGGCGGGCTTGTCGGCCTTGGGATCGGGGGTAGGGGCGTCAGCCTCGGGCGGCGTTTCCGCCTGTGGCGCGGACTGGGATTGCGCCGTGTCCTCGCCGCTGACGGCTGCCAGCAGGCGACCGATTCCGGTGGATTCGGCGCGCAGCGCGTCCAGCCGGGCGATTTCGCGGGCGCAGAGATCGGCCTGTGCCTCTGCGACGCCGGGCAGGTCCAGCAGGGTGCTGGTTTCCCGCGCGATGGCGTCGCCCCAGGCCAAGAGGCCGGGGTCGGGTTCATGCATTGCGGCGAGGCTGTCGAGCTCGGCGGCAAGCGACTCGGGGTCGGGGTGTTTGCGCTCGGGCAGGGAGGCGATACGCAGGATGCAGGTTTCCACGGACGGCGCGGGGAGCTTCAGGATCGCGGCCCTGGTCGTTCCGATCGCGCCCGAGGTCTCGTTCCATGTCAGGCGGCTGAAGGGTGCGGGCATCGTCGCGCCGTCGCCATTGACCCATTTGGGCGCGCCGCCGCCCTGCACCGGGCCGGTGGGTATCTGAGGGCTGCGCGCGCCAAACAGACCCAGCCGCGCCACGCTGCGCAGCGTAAAGCCCGCTGCGGTGCCGGAGGGCAGGGGGGCGCGTTGCGTCGCGCTGTCGAGCACCCCGCCGGGCGCGTGTGCGATCCGGTCACCGGGGCCAAAGAGATGCACCGGCACGCTCAGCACATCGGCGCCGCCGCAGGCACGCATCAGCGATTGCACGGTCTGCGCGCGGCTGTTGATGCGGAAATACTCGTCCTGCGAAAGAAACAGCCCGTAGCCGCCGCTTTCCCCGGCCTCGATCGCGGCAAAGCGCAGGGCCGTGTTGCGGGGTTCCTCGAGGATTTCGGGGTCCGCCGGGACCGAATGGAGGATGATCGCGCCGGACGCCGCCAGAACATCCAGCAGAGGGGTGTTGCCCGCGGATTTCTCGTCGATGAAGATGTGGAAATGGCTGGCACCGATTGCGCGGTGATAGGCGAGCCATTCAAGAAACTCCGAGCGCTCATCGCGCAGAAAACACCCGATGAGCAGTTTTGGGCCGGATGTCATTTGCTCGCTTACCTCTTCGCGTCTGCCCGGATGGGGACCGCTTGTCACTGTTTCCATCCAGTGTATAAATTTTCATTCAGTCGGGAAAGGTTGATTTATGTCGGAATGCGAATGCCCGCAGCGGGGGCTCTTCATCGGGATGAGGAAGGACCAGCTGGGGGCGCGGCTGTTGATGATGCTCAACAGTATCCGGCTGGCCGAGGATTACGGCACCGATTTCCGCATCAACTGGTTCCCGCGCGGCGCGATGGCGCCCAAGCTCGACACGCCTTCGGACCTGTTCGACGAGGCGTTCATCGCGCGGCATTTCATCGAGAACGACGCCTTCGAGGCGCTGGACGATGTAACGCGTCCGATCTGGAGCTTTCTCAACGACCCCGGCCCCGAGAAGCTGGAGGCGCATCTGGCGGGGGGCGGTCATGTCCTGCTGGACGAGGGGTTCGAGATTGTCGAATTCCCCTGGGAGGATGCGGGCGACCTGCGCGGGCGGTTCCGGGGGTTCATCACCAAGATCGGGTTCAACCCGGTGGTGCGCGACCATATCGCCACGATCGAGGCGGCGATGAACCGGGATGGCGGGCGCACCATCGCATATCACATCCGGCGCGGCGACATTCTCAACGAGGACCCCTGGAAGCACAAGGAATGGCCCGCCAAGATCGAGCCGGATGAACTTTACTCGGCGTATCTCGAAAAGAACCCGGATGCCGGGGCGCTGGTGTTCTCGGATCAGGCCGAAAGCATCGAGCGGTTCACCAAGGCGCATCCCAAGGTGGGCAGTATCGACAACCTGGCGGACCTGTCGCAATGCAAGCCGGTGCAGCGCGACTTCCTTGAGCTGTTCGCCATGTCGCGCGCTTCCGAGATCGTGGCGCCGCCGATCAGCGCCTTCAGCCGCGCCGCCGCGCGTCTGAGCGGGCAGGAGCGCAAGTGTTTTCACGAGGTGATGACGCTGGAGGAACGCGAAAACGCCTATGAAAAGGTGTTCGAGCGGTTTCAGGAAGGGCCGGGCGCCTTCATCACCCCGAGCGAGGCGGCGCATGTCTATGTGAAGCTGGTGCGCCGGCTGCAAGAGCAGAACCGCGATCAGGAGGCATGGGATATCGGCCAGGCGATCCTGGACGCGGGTGCCGATAATGCCTTCATGCCGCTGATGCATGCGATCAACGGGCTTTACCTCAGCAAATGGGACGAGGCGCTCAGGCATGTGGAGCAGGCGCTGGCCGATCCCAAGCAGTGGCAGGAGAATTATATCACCGGGCTGGTGGTGCGTGCGCATGTTCTGGGCGCGCTGGGCAAGCGCACGGGCGCGCGCCGCTCGTTCCTGCGCGCCTTCTGGCAGAAGCCCACGCTGCCCGACGTTCTGGTGATCGGCTCGTTCATGATCAAGCGCCAGCGGCTGCGTCCGGGGCGGGTGCTGCCGTTTGACCGCGACACGTTGCTGTTGCTGCCGATGCGCTATCAGCAGACCAATATCGCGCTGCAACAGAACAAGATCCTGCGCCGCCGCGCCGCCGACCTGTCGGTGATCGCGATCGAATGGCCCTGGTTCGCGATGGACGGCAAGACCAGCCGGTTGCTGAATGCGCCCGAGGAACTGGAACAGATGCGCATGCGCCTCGAGGCGCATGAAAGCTGCGTTCCCGGCAGCCTGCCGTTCAGTTTCTGCGCGCTGCTGGATGCGCGGATGGGCAAGCTGGATGCTGCGCTGGCGCGCAACAGCGAGGCGCTGGCACATGCGCCCGACGTGGCGCTGCTGCACAAGCGGCAGGCCGAGATCCTGATGATGCAGGGCGCGCATGAGGCTGCCCTGACCGAGGTCGCGCGCTGCATGGAACTGGCGCCGGACCATGCCTTTTGGCATTTCCTCAAGGGGCTGATCCTGCAAGCGGCGGGGGACGCTGCGCAGGCGCGAGCCTGTTTTGAAACCGCGTCGGCAATGGATGACAGCACCGCCGAACTGCACGCGTATCTGGCCGATTTCTGCCGCGGTGCGGGCGACGATGCAGGCGCGATCGCCGCGCTGGAGCGCGCCGCCGAGATCGCACCGAACCAGCAGCGCTATCGCAACCGGCGCGACCGGTTGTTGAAGAAACAGGCCTGAAACGAGAACGGGCGGCCGAAGCCGCCCGCCCGATGAGTGGCAAGGCGTCGGGCCTTATTCGGGCATGATCACGCCGTCGATCACATGGATCACGCCGTTCGATGCCTCGATATCGGCCTGCACCACATTGGCGCCGTCTACGGTGACGCCGCCTTCGGTCATGATGGTGACTTCGCTGCCTTCCACGGTCGCGGCCATCATGTTGTTGGTCAGATCGCCCGACATCACCTTGCCCGGCACCACATGGTAGGTGAGGATCGCGGTCAGCTGATCCTTGTTCTCGGGCTTGAGCAGCTCTTCGACGGTGCCTTCGGGCAGCGCGGCAAAGGCTTCGTCGGTCGGGGCGAACACGGTGAAGGGGCCTTCGCCCTTCAGCGTTTCGGCAAGGCCGGCGGCCTGAACGGCGGCGACAAGCGTCTCGAACCCATCCGCCTTCACGGCGGTATCGACGATGTCCATCTTGCCGTGGTTGTCGGCTAGGGCAGGGCCTGCCATCAGGGCGGCGGCGGTCAGTGCGAGGTAAGTTCTGCGAAACATGATTGTTCCTCCTTTGCATGTCGTCGTGGCAATGCCGTCATCGACATCACGCAACTGCTACGGGGAATACGGGCGGCCGGTTCAGCGGGGGTTTCCGCCGACCCCGCTTGACGTGAAAGGCGCGCGGCCTAAGCCACGCGCCTTCCTTGTTTCCAGTCAAACTCTTGTGATCGCGCGCGAGGGCGGCGTGATCTATTCCATGCCGATGGCGGCGCGAACGATCCCGTCGAGCAGCGCCTGCACCTTCTGCATTTCGCCTTCGGGGAAGGCGCTGAAACCGATCGTCACCTCGCCCGGCGTATCGGCGCGTTCGGCGATGAAGATCGAATAGGGGCAATGGGCGATGTTCATCGGGTCGGCCTCCATCACCTCGCGCGACACCTTGGCCGAGCAGAAGCTGTAGGCGTCGGCATTGGTGAACAGCACCACATCCGAGCCCACGTCGGCGCGGGTGCGTTCCAGCATCTCGCCCACATGGCTGACATGGTCGATCACCAGCCCTTCGTTGACGATGGCGGTCTCGAGGCCGAAGGCCACGTCATCGAATGACTGGTCGGTGGTATAGCTGACCACCTCCTGAGCGGCGGCGGCCTGTGCGGCGACGATCAGCGTGGCTGCAAGTGTCCAGAGTCTCATGATTGGTGTCCTTCCAAAGTCGTGCGGTCAGGTGGTGACCGGCCGGGATGCCGGACGGTCCATGACGCCACAGTGCTGCCGCCCATGACGCAAATCAAGCGCAACCGCCGGCACGGGGCGAAGAAGCGCCAACAGGCCACGGCAGGCGGAGCTTGCATAAGCGCGGTGGAGACTGCATACAAATCGCGGATTTTCCTTTCGCCGCGTCCGGTGGCCGGGTGAAGCGGGGCGACCCGGCACCGGCGGGGCCGGGCCGCGCAAGGACGGGCATCTGTAAGCGGTAACGATTCATGCGAAAGGAGACACCGGGGACATGACCAAGCGCGCGCTCATCACCGGGATCACGGGGCAGGACGGCTCTTATCTGGCCGAATTCCTGCTTGAAAAGGGCTATGAGGTGCACGGCATCAAGCGCCGCGCCTCGTCCTTCAACACGCAGCGGATCGACGCGATTTACCAGGACCCGCATGACAGCAACCCGCAGATGTTCCTGCATTACGGCGATCTGACCGATACGTCGAACCTGACGCGGATCCTGCGCGCGGTCGAGCCCGACGAGGTCTATAACCTTGGCGCGCAGTCGCATGTGGCGGTCAGTTTCGAGGCGCCCGAATACACCGCCGACGTGGACGCCATTGGCACCTTGCGGATGCTCGAGGCGATCCGCTTTCTGGGGTTGGAAAAGAAGACGCGGTTCTACCAGGCCTCGACATCGGAGCTGTTCGGCAAGGTTGCCGAAAGCCCGCAGACCGAGGCCACGCCGTTTCATCCGCGCAGCCCCTATGGCGTCGCCAAGCTCTATGCGTATTGGATCACGGTGAATTACCGCGAGGCCTATGGGCTTTATGCCTGCAACGGCATCCTGTTCAACCACGAGAGCCCCCGGCGCGGCGAGACCTTCGTGACGCGCAAGGTGACGCGCGGGCTGGCCAATATCGCGCAGGGGCTGGAGAAGTGCCTTTACATGGGCAATATCGACGCGCTGCGCGACTGGGGTCACGCCAAGGATTACGTGCGCATGCAGTGGATGATGCTGCAACAGGAGGCGGCCGAGGATTTCGTGATCGCCACCGGGCAGCAGCATTCGGTGCGCGATTTCATCACCTGGGCGGCGGCCGACCTGGGGATCACGCTGGAGTTTTCGGGCGAGGGCGTGGGCGAGGTGGGCACGGTTGCGGCGATCCAGGGCGACATGGCCCCGGCCGTCAGCGAGGGCGACGTGATTGTGCGGATCGACCCGAAATATTTCCGCCCCGCCGAGGTCGAGACACTGTTGGGCGATGCGAGCATGGCCAAGGACAAGCTGGGCTGGGTGCCCGAGATCAGCGCGCGCGAGATGTGCGCCGAGATGGTGGCCGACGATCTGGCAACGGCGCGGCGTCACGCCTTCCTCAAGGCGAATGGGTATGATCTGCCGGTGTCTCTGGAAAACTGAGCGCGCGGGGAGGCGGGTATGAAATACTATATCGCCGGGCATCGCGGCATGGTTGGGGGCGCGATCCTGCGTCACCTCGAGGCGCGCGCGGCGAAGGGCGAGGCGATCGAGCTGCTGACCCGGACCCATGGCGAGCTGGACCTGACCGATCAGCGCGCGGTGCGCGCCTTCATGCAGGACGCGCGCCCGGATGTGGTGATCCTGGCTGCCGCCAGGGTGGGCGGTATCCATGCGAATGATACCTACCCCGCCGATTTCATCCGCGACAACCTGATGATCGAGTGCAATGTCATCCACGAGGCCTTTGGCGCGGGCGTGCGCCGCCTGTTGCAGCTTGGATCGTCCTGCATCTATCCGCGCGACGCGGCGCAGCCGATGGCGGAAGACGCGCTGCTGACCGGGCCTCTGGAATCCACCAACGAGCCTTACGCCATCGCCAAGATCGCCGGGATCAAGCTCTGCGAAAGTTACAACCGTCAGCATGGCGTCGATTACCGCAGCGTGATGCCCACCAATCTTTACGGCCCCGGCGACAATTTCCACCCCGAGAACAGCCATGTCCTGCCCGCGCTGATGCGCCGTTTTCACGAGGCGCGCGAAGACGGGCGCGATGAGGTGGTGATCTGGGGCAGCGGCACGCCGCGGCGCGAATTCCTGCATGTGGATGACATGGCCGAGGCATCGCTTTTCGTGCTCGATCTCGACGAGGCTGCCTACAGGGCCAATACGAGCCCGATGCTGAGCCATATCAATGTCGGCTGCGGTGAGGATATCAGCATCCTCGATCTGGCGCGGATGGTCGCCCGCGTCACCGGCTTTGACGGGCGTATTACCTGCGATCCCACAAAACCCGACGGCACGCCGCGCAAGCTGATGGATATCACACGTCTTTCCGCGATGGGCTGGCGTGCGCGTATCGGTCTGGAAGAGGGTCTGCGCGAGACCTACGCATGGTTCCTCGATGCCCGCGCCAGGGGTGATGTGCGGGGCTGACCCCTGCATACGTATGTATGCCCGGATTCCGGTTGTAGCCTTGCGTGGAAGGGCTATTTTCGCGCCAGACCAAGCGCGCCCGCGCCCATTCAATGGAGATCCGACCAAATGACTTACGCGATGAACGCCTTGCAGATCCTCGCGTTGCTGTTCGTTCTTGTCCTGGGCCTTGCGATGGCGTTGGCGCTGGCCTTCTATATCCTCGACAAGACGCAGACCGGCGACGCGATCCGGCGGAACTATCCGGTGATCGGGCGGTTCAGGGGGCTGTTCAGCAAGCTGGGCGAATTCTTCCGGCAGTATTTCTTTGCGATGGACCGCGAGGAGATGCCGTTCAACCGTGCGCAACGCGACTGGGTTTATCACGCCGGCAAGGGCAAGGGGAACACGGTGGCCTTCGGTTCGACCCGCAACCTGTCGATTCCCGGCACGCCGATCTTCGTCAACGCCTGTTTCCCTCCGCTCGATGACCAGTTCGCCACGACCGCCCCGATGGAGATCGGGCCGACGGCGGCTGTTCCCTATCGCGCACGGTCGATCTTCAACATTTCCGGCATGAGCTATGGCGCGATTTCGCGCCCTGCGGTCGAGGCGCTGAGCCGGGGTGCGGCACGGGCGGGTATCTGGCTGAACACCGGCGAAGGCGGGCTGTCGCCGTTTCACCTCAAGGGGGGGTGCGACCTGGTCTACCAGATCGGCACGGCGAAATACGGCGTCTGCGACAGCGAGGGCAACCTGGATGACGAGAAGCTGCGCGCGATGGGTGCGAACCCCTATGTAAAGATGTTCGAGCTGAAGCTGGCGCAGGGCGCAAAGCCCGGCAAGGGCGGCATCCTGCCGGGTGAAAAGGTGAATGCCGAGATCGCCATGATCCGCGGTATCCCCGAGGGCAAGGACAGCATCTCGCCCAACCGCCACCGCGAGATCAACGATTTCGCCGAGCTGCTGGATACGGTCGAACATATCCGCATGGTGACGGGCAAGCCTTGCGGGTTCAAGACGGTGATCGGCTCGTCGGATGCCTGGACCGAACTGTTTGAACTGATCAACGCGCGCGGCACCGACTGCGCGCCCGATTTCATCGCCGTGGATGGTGGCGAGGGCGGCACCGGTGCGGCGCCGATGCCGCTGATCGACCTGGTGGGCATGCCGATCCGCGAGGCGCTGCCGCGCATGGTGGACCTGCGCGACCGGCACGGCCTCAAAGAGCGCATCCCGATCGTCGCCAGCGGCAAGCTGGTCAATCCGTCAGACGTGGCCTGGGCGCTTTGCGCGGGCGCCGATTTCGTGACATCGGCGCGCGGCTTCATGTTCGCGCTGGGCTGTATCCAGGCGCTCAAGTGCAATCGCAATACCTGCCCCACCGGGATCACCACCCACGATCCGCGCCTTCAGGCCGGTCTGGTGGTCGAGGACAAGTTCCAGAAGGTCGCCAATTACGCCCGCTCGGTGATCAGCGAGGTCGAGACCATCGCCCATTCCGTTGGCGTGGCTGAACCGCGCCTGATGCGGCGGCGCCATGTGCGGATCGTGCAGGCGGATGGCACCTCGGTTCCGTTCAACAAGATCCGGCCAAGTTACAACGCGGCCACGCCAATGTGACGGGGCGTGTGGGGGCCGGGACGTGACCGGCGATGGGGTCTCTCTATATAGTGAGAGGTGAAACACCCCGAGGAGACCCGCAATGGCCTATCGCTGGAAGAACGACCTGAGCGCACCCGACGCAACGCCCGAAGCGGTCTTCATGAACCGTCGGCAGTGGATGGCGGGAATGGCCGCGGGCGTCGCGCTAACCGGTTTGAGCGGGCGCGCCCGCGCGGCGGGCGAGGACGCGGGCCTTGAGCCCAACAGCTGGGAAGATATCACCACCTACAACAACTACTATGAGTTCGGCACCGGCAAGGATGACCCCGTCAAATATGCCGACCGACTCAGCATCGCCCCCTGGGAGGTGCAGATCGACGGGCTGGTCGACAGGCCCGGCGCATATGCGTTCAAGGACATCATGGCCCGCATGACCATAGAAGAGCGGATCTATCGCTTTCGCTGTGTCGAGGCCTGGTCGATGGTGATTCCGTGGAACGGGTTCGAACTGGCCGACCTGCTGGACATGGCCGGGGTGCAGGCGGGCGCAAAATACGTGGCGTTCGAGACGGTGCTGGACAAGGACGCGATGCCGGGCACGCGTTACCCGGTGCTGGACTGGCCCTATGTGGAGGGGCTGCGCCTTGACGAGGCGATGCATCCGCTGACCATCATGGCGACAGGCATCTACGGGCGGGACATTCCCAAGCAGAACGGCGCGCCGCTCAGGCTGGTGGTGCCGTGGAAATACGGCTTCAAGTCTATCAAGTCGGTGGTGCGCATCACGCTGACCGATTCCGAGCCCCCGACAAGCTGGAATAAGGCCAACCCGCGCGAATACGGATTCTACAGCAATGTGAATCCCGAGGTGGATCATCCCCGCTGGAGTCAGGCGACCGAGCGCAGGGTCGGCGGCGGGATCTTTTCGCCCCGCATCGAGACACCGATGTTCAACGGCTATGGCGAAGATGTGGCCGGGCTTTATGACGGCATGGATCTGACCCGGTTCTTCTGATGATTGCTGCGCGCATAAATGCCCTGGCGCGGCGGGTTCCCACAGCGGCCATATATATACTGTGTGCGCTGCCGGTTCCTGTGCTCTTCTATATGGGCGCGACTGGCGGCCTTGGCCCGGAGCCGATCAAGGCGCTGGAACAGGAGCTGGGCAAGATCGCGCTTCAGCTTCTGGTGGCCGGGCTGGCGATCACGCCGCTGCGGCGCCACGCGGGAATCAACCTGCTGAGGTTCCGCCGCGCGCTGGGCCTGATGGCGTTCTTTCATGTGGTCGTGCATCTGCTGGTCTGGGCGGTGCTCGATGTGCAGATCGTGGCGCAGATCTGGGCCGACATTCTCAAGCGTCCCTATGTGACGGTCGGCATGGCGGCGTTCGTGCTGATGATTCCCCTGGCGCTGACGTCGAATGACCGCGCGCTGCGCCGACTCGGGCCGCGCTGGCGGGTGCTGCACCGGCTGACCTATGGAGTCGCGGTGCTGGGCGCGATTCACTTTCTGTGGCTGACCAAGGGCTTTCAGATCGAGCCGCTCGCCTATCTGGCGGCGATTCTGGGGTTGCTGGCGCTGCGGATTCGCCGCCTGCCCATGAAAAAGGCGGTTGGTCAGGGGTCGTGACCGCATTTTCGGCGCGAATCTGATCGCCCCCTGGCTCCGATTCACCCCCGACGGGGCGGAATCGGGGGTGTGACCGGGGGTCGGCGAGGAACTTTTCGGGAAATTTCGAGTCGGACGAGGAGAATCCCGGCCGATTCACCCCCTGAATCGCGACGAGTCGCCATGTTTGCGGCAGCGCGGCAGGTGAGTCTTGGGGGTAACCCTGTGGATAACGCTATATGTTGCGCGCAGCCCTGCGGCGAGCGGGGAACAATATTGCGTCAGCGCGCCCCATATTGAAATTAGACGCATGTAACCCCATGTTTTCATGAGAAAAACAGGGAATGTCAAAAAAAGATGACGTTTCCCGAAAAAAGGGGTTGCAGGGTTCGGCGGCAATCCGTAAATACCCCCTCACCGGCGGCGCTGAGGCGCACAACGGAACGCCAGACGGAACGACGGAGCGACGCTCCAGAGGGAAGCGAGGCAGAAATACTTGAGGTAAGTGACGCAGGTTGCGCCAAACGATTTAGGCGCTTCGTGTTGATTTTGTCTCTACGCTCTTTGAAATCGCAAGTATCTGAAGAGATATGTGGGCGGTTTGGTTCTTTCGATGGATCAAATCCTGCATATCAACTACCTAGGGCTTCGGCCCGATGATGGATAGTCAGCTTCACTGTTTGAACGGCAACGTTTCCTTGGAAACGATGTACATCAAACAGATGACTTCATCGGCCCTGCCGGGTCGATGAGATGTGCAGAGGTTCGAACGTCAAGGATAAGCTGGCAACAGCTTTTCAACTTGAGAGTTTGATCCTGGCTCAGAACGAACGCTGGCGGCAGGCCTAACACATGCAAGTCGAACGAGACCTTCGGGTCTAGTGGCGGACGGGTTAGTAACGCGTGGGAACGTGCCTTTCACTACGGAATAGTCCCGGGAAACTGGGTTTAATACCGTATACGCCCTTCGGGGGAAAGAATTTCGGTGAAAGATCGGCCCGCGTTAGATTAGGTAGTTGGTGGGGTAATGGCCTACCAAGCCTACGATCTATAGCTGGTTTTAGAGGATGATCAGCAACACTGGGACTGAGACACGGCCCAGACTCCTACGGGAGGCAGCAGTGGGGAATCTTGGACAATGGGCGCAAGCCTGATCCAGCCATGCCGCGTGAGTGATGAAGGCCTTAGGGTCGTAAAGCTCTTTCGCCAGGGATGATAATGACAGTACCTGGTAAAGAAACCCCGGCTAACTCCGTGCCAGCAGCCGCGGTAATACGGAGGGGGTTAGCGTTGTTCGGAATTACTGGGCGTAAAGCGCACGTAGGCGGATTGGAAAGTTGGGGGTGAAATCCCAGGGCTCAACCCTGGAACTGCCTCCAAAACTACCAGTCTAGAGTTCGAGAGAGGTGAGTGGAATTCCGAGTGTAGAGGTGAAATTCGTAGATATTCGGAGGAACACCAGTGGCGAAGGCGGCTCACTGGCTCGATACTGACGCTGAGGTGCGAAAGTGTGGGGAGCAAACAGGATTAGATACCCTGGTAGTCCACACCGTAAACGATGAATGCCAGTCGTCGGATAGCATGCTATTCGGTGACACACCTAACGGATTAAGCATTCCGCCTGGGGAGTACGGTCGCAAGATTAAAACTCAAAGGAATTGACGGGGGCCCGCACAAGCGGTGGAGCATGTGGTTTAATTCGAAGCAACGCGCAGAACCTTACCAACCCTTGACATCCTGATCGCGGTTACGAGAGATCGTTTCCTTCAGTTCGGCTGGATCAGTGACAGGTGCTGCATGGCTGTCGTCAGCTCGTGTCGTGAGATGTTCGGTTAAGTCCGGCAACGAGCGCAACCCACATCCCTAGTTGCCAGCAGTTCGGCTGGGCACTCTATGGAAACTGCCCGTGATAAGCGGGAGGAAGGTGTGGATGACGTCAAGTCCTCATGGCCCTTACGGGTTGGGCTACACACGTGCTACAATGGCAGTGACAATGGGTTAATCCCAAAAAACTGTCTCAGTTCGGATTGGGGTCTGCAACTCGACCCCATGAAGTCGGAATCGCTAGTAATCGCGTAACAGCATGACGCGGTGAATACGTTCCCGGGCCTTGTACACACCGCCCGTCACACCATGGGAGTTGGGTTTACCCGAAGGCGGTGCGCCAACCTTTCGAGGGGGCAGCCGACCACGGTAAGCTCAGCGACTGGGGTGAAGTCGTAACAAGGTAGCCGTAGGGGAACCTGCGGCTGGATCACCTCCTTTCTAAGGATGATCCTGGCAGATTGGTTCGCCAATCTCGTGGATCACTTAGCAAGATCGATCAGTCAGATCGGTCAACATCAGACGGACCAGGCCGTCCTCATATCTCTTCAGACCAAGGATTTCAGGCCTGCCGGCCTGTTTGGGTCGGTAGCTCAGGTGGTTAGAGCGCACGCCTGATAAGCGTGAGGTCGGAGGTTCAAGTCCTCCTCGACCCACCATTCATCCAGGGCAATGACCTGGGTCTTATGGGGCCTTAGCTCAGCTGGGAGAGCGCCTGATTTGCATTCAGGAGGTCAGGAGTTCGATCCTCCTAGGCTCCACCATCCTTCGATTTGACCGTTAAGCGCCACCCGGCGCTTTGCCGTCCAATCGGACGAATTTGACATCGTTAAGAGAGATACAAATATCAACACTGTTTGGTGTTCGTAAGTACGCGAACATCTCAGTTTGGTGCCCAAGGCCCTCGGGCCGAAGGCGAGCGTATGACGCGGCTGCTTCCTCAACCGCCCATGCGTATGCCGGCTGAAACGAACAGAGTTGTCCAAGTCAAGTACACTAACCAATGTCCCGGAGCGATCCGGGGCGGGAAAGTATGACTTTTGGTTCAGGATAAAGGCGTGTCAACTGACCAGCTGGCATGCCGCGGCGGATGCAAGTCTGTCTTTTTCTGGATCAAATCAAGCGCGAGAAGGGCGTTTGGTGGATGCCTTGGCAGTAAGAGGCGATGAAGGACGTGATACTCTGCGATAAGCCATGAGGAGCTGAGAATAAGCTTTGATCCATGGATTTCCGAATGGGGCAACCCACCTGACAGTTCTCTATTGTTAGCTCTGCTATCAATAGAAAGCTGAACCAGGTACTTATAACCTGAATACATAGGGTTATAAGAGCAAACCCGGAGAACTGAAACATCTAAGTACCCGGAGGAAAGGACATCAATTGATACTCCCCTAGTAGCGGCGAGCGAACGGGGACCAGCCAAGCCTTGAGAGTGACCAGAACATGTTGGGAAGCATGGCCATAGCGGGTGACAGCCCCGTATGGGAAGCTCGATAGGATGTATTAAGTAGGGCGGGACACGTGAAATCCTGTCTGAAGATCGGAGGACCACCTTCGAAGGCTAAGTACTCCTTACTGACCGATAGCGAACCAGTACCGTGAGGGAAAGGTGAAAAGCACCCCGACGAGGGGAGTGAAACAGTACCTGAAACCGAACGCCTACAATCAGTCGGAGCTTGACTGGACTCTAATGACAATCTGCTGCATCAACGTGATCAACGCATCACGGAGGACAGCATGTCGGATCTTGCATTTGTTACGGACGGCACCATCGCGGTGATCGGTCTCATCGTCGGTTTGATCGACATGGGCGCCAATCATTGCACCAACAATGGCTGCTTGGCCAAAAGCGAGGTTCAGCCCTATACGGGGCTTTCACTTGGGGAAACGGTTTTCCAGGAAAACTCGGTCGGCGAGGAATTCGCCTTCCGCAGGGAAACCCGGCATGCATATGGCCCGTTTCAGATGATCTATGGCCTGTCCGCCTCGTCGGACAAGGAGATCTTCGGCGGTGTCGGTTATGCCTACACGCTCAGCAACGCCCGTGAGAATCTGTTTCTGCAGTTTCACACGATGGCCGGCCTTTACGACAAAGGCGATGGCGTCGATCTCGGCGGTCCGATCCAGTTTCGATCGGGCATCGAAGTCGGCTATCAGGCCAGAAGCGGTGTGCGCATGAGCCTTGGTGTGGATCACCGCTCGAACGCGGGGCTCTACAGCACCAACCCAGGTCTCGAGACCGTTCACTTCCGGGTCTCGATCCCAACGAAATGATTGTTATTAGTGTCCAGTCTTGTGACGGCGTACCTTTTGTATAATGGGTCATCGACTTGGTCTATCTAGCAAGCTTAAGCCGATAGGTGTAGGCGCAGCGAAAGCGAGTCTTAATAGGGCGAATGAGTTAGATGGATCAGACCCGAAACCGAGTGATCTAGGCATGACCAGGCTGAAGGTAAGGTAACACTTACTGGAGGGCCGAACCCACACCTGTTGAAAAAGGTCGGGATGAGTTGTGCCTAGGGGTGAAAGGCCAATCAAACTCGGAGATAGCTGGTTCTCTGCGAAATCTATTTAGGTAGAGCGTCATCCGAATACCCTCGGGGGTAGAGCACTGGATGGGTAATGGGGCCCCACAGGCTTACTGATCCTAACCAAACTCCGAATACCGAGGAGTACTAGATGGCAGACACACTGCGGATGCTAACGTCCGTAGTGGAGAGGGAAACAACCCTGACCTACAGCTAAGGCCCCTAATTCATGGCTAAGTGGGAAAGCAGGTGGGACGACCAAAACAACCAGGAGGTTGGCTTAGAAGCAGCCATCCTTTAAAGATAGCGTAACAGCTCACTGGTCTAAATAAGTTGTCCTGCGGCGAAGATGTAACGGGGCTCAAGCCATGAGCCGAAGCTTAGGAGTGCGTATGCACTGGTAGCAGAGCGTAGTGTGACATAGTTCCATTCCTCCTTAGCGCCTTCGGGCGTGTTGGAGGAGAGGAGCTTTCGATGAAGCCGGGGCGTGAGCCATCCGGTGGAGAGATCACTAGTGAGAATGATGACATGAGTAGCGACAAACAGGGTGAGAGACCCTGTCGCCGAAAGTCCAAGGGTTCCTGCTTAAAGCTAATCTGAGCAGGGTAAGCCGACCCCTAAGGCGAGGCCGAAAGGCGTAGTCGATGGGAACCAGGTTAATATTCCTGGGCCAGATGGAAGTGACGGATCTCGAGGGTTGTTCGTTCTTATCGGATTGAACGGGCCGCTTAGAGGTTCCTGGAAATAGCTCCATCGCTAGATCGTACCCTAAACCGACACAGGTGGACTGGTAGAGAATACCAAGGCGCTTGAGAGAACGATGTTGAAGGAACTCGGCAAAATACCTCCGTAAGTTCGCGAGAAGGAGGCCCAGTTTCTACGCAAGTATTGGCTGGGGGCACAAACCAGGGGGTGGCGACTGTTTACTAAAAACACAGGGCTCTGCGAAGTCGCAAGACGACGTATAGGGTCTGACGCCTGCCCGGTGCCTGAAGGTTAAAAGGAGGGGTGAGAGCTCTGAATTGAAGCCCAGGTAAACGGCGGCCGTAACTATAACGGTCCTAAGGTAGCGAAATTCCTTGTCGGGTAAGTTCCGACCTGCACGAATGGCGTAACGACTTCCCCGCTGTCTCCAACATCGACTCAGCGAAATTGAATTGCCTGTCAAGATGCAGGCTTCCCGCGGTTAGACGGAAAGACCCCGTGCACCTTTACTACAGCTTCGCACTGGCATCAGGATTGTGATGTGCAGGATAGGTGGTAGGCTTTGAAGCAGGGACGCTAGTCCTTGTGGAGCCTCCCTTGAGATACCACCCTTCGCACTCTTGATGTCTAACCGCGGTCCGTTATCCGGATCCGGGACCCTGCGTGGCGGGTAGTTTGACTGGGGCGGTCGCCTCCTAAAGCGTAACGGAGGCGCGCGAAGGTTGGCTCAGAGCGGTCGGAAATCGCTCGTTGAGTGCAATGGCAGAAGCCAGCCTGACTGCAAGACTGACAAGTCGAGCAGAGTCGAAAGACGGCCATAGTGATCCGGTGGTCCCGAGTGGAAGGGCCATCGCTCAACGGATAAAAGGTACGCCGGGGATAACAGGCTGATACTGCCCAAGAGTCCATATCGACGGCAGTGTTTGGCACCTCGATGTCGGCTCATCTCATCCTGGGGCTGGAGCAGGTCCCAAGGGTATGGCTGTTCGCCATTTAAAGAGGTACGTGAGCTGGGTTTAGAACGTCGTGAGACAGTTCGGTCCCTATCTGCCGTGGGTGTAGGATACTTGAGAGGAGTTGCCCCTAGTACGAGAGGACCGGGGTGAACGATCCACTGGTGGACCTGTTGTTGCGCCAGCAGCAGTGCAGGGTAGCTATGATCGGAAAGGATAACCGCTGAAGGCATCTAAGCGGGAAGCCCCCCTCAAAACAAGGTATCCCTGAGGGCCGTGGTAGACCACCACGTCGATAGGCCGGAGATGTAAGCGCAGCAATGCGTTCAGTTGACCGGTACTAATTGCCCGATAGGCTTGATTTGATCCAGTAGAAGTCAGACTTCTACGGACAGAAAGTCAGTTTGACTTGGAATTTCGAGGTTTTTTCTCGGTTTGGTGGTCATAGCAAGAGCAAAACACCCGGTCCCATCCCGAACCCGGCCGTTAAGTGCCTTCGCGCCAATGGTACTGCGTCTTAAGACGTGGGAGAGTAGGTCACTGCCAAACCTAGTAAGAACCTCGATGTATCTCTCTTTCGATGCGCCCCTTTCATACGAGATTGCTTGGGGCGACCATTTTTGGCGCGGGATGGAGCAGTCCGGTAGCTCGTCAGGCTCATAACCTGAAGGTCGCAGGTTCAAATCCTGCTCCCGCAACCAAAATTTCCCCATAAAACCAAGCACGTATCGATCGTCTCCGGGCGATTTTTAGTTTTGGCGATCTGGTCGCGGAAGCAGGCGCAAGGCGTTGACCCAGCCCACAGAAATCGGGCCGTTGAGGCGTTCGTCATCCGTCCGGGATAAGGATGGAGCATGAAGCGTGGCTTCTCAGACGAACAGATGATCGGGATGATCCAGAACGTCACGGCGAATACGAAGCTGGTATGGCTGGTATGAAAGCGCCGGAGCTTTCACGTCGCCAGGGCATTGGGGACGCGGCCTTCTACAGTTACAAAGCCAAGTTTGATGGCATGAGCATATCGGATGCCGGGACGCTGCGGGCGCTGGAAGATGAGACCAACGAGCTCAAGTGTATGCTGGCGGGTGTGATGCTGAATGACTCAGCATCGAGGGATCTCGCGACAAGCATACTGACGCCTGATTTATAGCGACGAACTGTGCGTGATGTGGTGGATCGGCACGGCTTGTCCGAGCGCCGGGCGCAGGAACTGGCGGATCTCAACAGGTCAGTCTTGGAGTATCGTGAACGAGACGCGGGCGAAAATGCGATACGCAAGCGGCGGTGAGACTTGGCGAATGAGCATCGTCCGCTCGGCTAGCCGTCTCGACAGCGGTCGCATAGCCCCCAAGTCGCGCTCATTCGCCCAGCCCCGTGATCGGGATGGGCGGGCACATCATCCGATATTGTCGAGGCCTAGGCGAAAAAGAAGGTCCACGGATCGTTTGCTGTCGCGTCCTCGGCCTCCTTGTCCATCTGCTCCTGTGCTGCGGCTTCGAGCGTGCCGGCGTTCATCTCCAGGCCAAACAGGTCCAGCAATGACTCGCCGGTTTCCGCTGCCTCCTGGGTCAGTGGATCGCTCCAGGGTGTCGATTCCGGTTCGGAGGATTGTGACGACATGCCGATCCCGAAAACCTGGTGGAAATCCGCCACGGACGGATCGCCCGGGAGCTGCGGAGCGACGTTCTCCAAGATCACCGTATGACCTTCACTCAGCTTGATCTCGAGGTTGTCCCCGCGAATGCTGGCATTCTGGAGCATGAACTCTTCCCAGAAACGCTGGCCATTCTCGTCGCTCACCTCCAGCCCTTCGATCTCGAGAAAATCCTCGCCCAGGGTAAAACCCTGCACGATGTCGGTCTCGACAGGGTCTAATGGCTCTTCATTGACGCTGAACGAGAGGATCGTCGTTTCGGCCCCCGCTTCCAGCACGTCGTTGCCAGCGCCGCCTGCAAGAAAATCCCTTTGTCCCGATGCGACAAGACGGTCATTGCCGTCGCCTCCGAAAAGGGCGTTGGACCCCTCGCCGCCGAAGATCGTGTCATTTCCGCTTCCGCCAGACAGCAGGTCATCGCCCCAGTCGCCCGTCACGCGGTCATCGCCGGCACCGCCATCGACCCGATCGTTGCCCCAGCCCCCTTTGAGCTTGTCGTCGCCGCTTCCGCCTGAAATCGAGTCATCGCCAAGCCCGCCATTGAGCCAATCGACACCCGCGCTGCCGGTCAGGACGTCATCGGCGTCGTTGCCTTTGATCCAGTCGAGAGGGGCCTGGGCTGCCTCTTCGATGATATCCGGGCTGGTAGTTGTTGAGGCCCCGAATATCTGGTGGAAATCGGCCACTGTCGAGGTTTCGGGAAGTTGCGAGACCAGGCCCTTCAGCACAACGCTATGGCGGTCGCTCAGAGCGATCTCGAGATCGTTTCCTTGAATGCTCGCATTCTCACGCATGAAGTCTTCGCCTGAAAACCCGTCGCCGCGCTCAGAGAAGTCCAACCCGTCAATTTCGATGACATCCTGACCCAGAACGAAGTCATAGACGGTGTCGACTTCCACAGGAGTCCCAATGGCCTGCTCGACCGTGAATCTGAGGATCGTGGTCTCGGCCCCGGCATGGAGCCGGTCATCGCCTGCACCGCCGTCAAGAATGTCGAGCCGCCCGGTGGCGAAAAGGCGGTCGTCACCTGCACCACCAAACAGGACATTGTCGCCATCCCCGCCGAACAGCCGGTCATTGCCATTCCCGCCGAACAGCTGGTCATTGCCCCAGTCCCCGGTGACTTTGTCATCTCCAGCGCCACCGTCGACAATGTCGTCGCCCCAGCCGCCTTTCACAGTGTCGTCTCCGAGTGCGCCCCAGACCGTATCATTACCCAACGTGCCATTGATCTGGTCGGCCGCTTCGGTGCCGATCAAGAGGTCATCCTCCGGCGTGGCCGAGGCCGCGACCTCAGCCAAGGCCAGAAGCGTCTCGAAAGGCGCGAGCTCGAGGAGCGCATCCGTAGCGACAGGTTCAAGCGTCTCGAGCTCGGCTTTCTCCAGGACAATGCGCACAACCTCGTAATCATGTTCAAACGTGACATCGAGGCTCGAGGGGGTATAGGATGCGGTCAGATCGACCGTGTAACTGGATGTCTCGCCAAAACTTCCGATCAAGTCGCCATCGCCGGGGTGATACAGTTGCTCACCTGTGGCCCAGAGATGCGTTACCTCGGCGTTGAGAAAGCTTTCGTCGAACTGGAGGCTGTAATCCAGCTGTTCCCCGGAAAAATCGCTGGCCGCAAGAAAGACGGTTACCTCGGTGTCATTGCCATACACATAGCTGTTTACATGGTCGCCGCCGATATAAGATCGGCCAAGGTCAGCCACGTTCGAGATGTTGTCCTGAAACCCGTTATAGAGAAACTTGCCGGGGATGCTTTCGCCCATGAGGTCGAACAACTTGCCGCCCACAAGCAGTTCATCGCGCCAGCCAAGAGAGCCGCCATTGCTGTGACCGATGGCATAGACCGTACCGACATCCATTCCGGCGGCCAGAAACTGGGCATTGACCTGAAGCAGATTCGTCAGCCCCGGCGCGCCGTATTCAAGCCGATCTTCGGCGCCAGCAGAGGGTGACAGATACCCGCCCAGAAACTCGAATTCCTTGCCGCCGCTGGCCTGTTCCCAAAGGGAAAAGGCATCATCCAGACGATAGCCGTTTGCATCGGCATCCATGCCGCGGCTGATATTGTCGAAGGTCGGCGTGTATTTGTGGAACAGAAGCGTATCGACTTTGTCGATGGCACCGGTGTCGATGAATGCTTCGATGAAATCCACATTGTCCGAAAAGTCGCCTCCATTCTGGCCGGGGTCGGCCTGATGGCGCGCCAGCTGAACGGCCAGCTTGACCTCAATGCCATCGCTGTTGAGGGTCGGGTCGTCGAAAACCGCGCCCATCTCGTCGACCACTGCGGCAAAGACCTTGCCGAACTTTTCGGCAAGCGGGCCGGGGTCGGTCTGATAGGGTCGCCCGTTGGCGTCTGATGTCATCTCTTTCCAGATGTCGGTGGCATAATACTCGCTGCCGACCTCGATGGTGAACCCTTCAGGCACTGCGCCATACTTCCCTGCGACCAGCTTTTCCGCGAAGATGCGCGCATCGGCGCGGGCCTCGGCAAGTCCGGCCTCGTCGCCGTCGTCGAACATTTTTTCCACGTAGCGCGCGGTGGGGGTCACCATAGCAAAGGTGGCGCCGGTCTCGTTGGCGTAGGCGAACATCTCCTTGATGCCCTCGCGCGGGTCGCCATTGTTCCGGTCCCATTCAATCAGGTTCTCGAACTTCAGATCGAAGACATGCTCTCTGGACCCATCCGCGCTGCCATCGACATTGATACCATCTTCAACCGGAATCCCACCCGGCCACCGAATATGCGGCAGCTCCAGCTCCTCGTTGCGTGCGGTGAAATTCGAGAACGGCTCCCATCCAAGAAACTCCGCGCCAAAGGCGCTGGCGGGAATGACCTCGTCGGGATTGACGTAGGTGTTTTCGGCCGTGTTGATCGCAATGGTGTACTGCATGGCTCAGCCCGCGAGCGACATGAGGGCGGCGAAGGACAGGGGCGGCACGACCAGAGCGGACGTATCGTTTGATGCCGCAGGGGGAGTTGGCATTTCCATGACTCATTGCCTTCTGCAAGGTTGGGTTATGCCGACCGATGCAGATTCCGTACCAACTCCTGATGGACCCGGTGGCGAACGGGCCTGTGTATGCTGGGTCGGGGGATAAAAGGGGCGAGGCGTGCCGCTTCGCTTTCGCAAGGCGTATGTGATGCGGCTTTCCGTCATCCGGGCCGGAGACCCGGATCAAGGTGTCCCGGACGTTTCTGAGACAGACCTGCTGCTCAACGCCCCGGACTCATGTGATTTGTCTGCCGAAGACCGTGTCCAGCTCCCGCGACCAAGAAATCCACCACGGTTCATTCCGTACGGCTGCACTCGAGCGGATCTTCCGCGATTTGCCTGCAAGTGTCGAAGGGCGCAGAAACACAGGTGACGCCCGGCAACAGGTCTCGTGATAGCGAGGTGCTATCGCCAGCGGGTACACAGGCCTTCGCCAAGCAAGATGTTCGCAATGTCCCGGCCACCCGCAAGGCGGCAACTGCCCAACCAGCGGTCATAGGAACGTTCCCCGCTCAGGGAACAAGTGACACGCTTGCCCCCGACCAGTGATTTCATCCGACGTGTCGCGCTATCGCCGGCGACCGTCCCGGTCTCTGCGCAGTCCAGTGCGGCGAGACGGATTGCCCTCCCGCCGACTTCGATCGTGTCACCGTCCCGCACATGGGTGACACGGCCATCTGTTTCGCGACTCCCCACCCCGCTATCAGGCTTTATCTCGGCGTGGCCGCGCCAGTTCATCGCGTTCCCCCCACGAAGCGCACGCGGTGGTCTTTGGTTCGGCGTCTCATCGAGCGACCGCGCAATGCCAGGCACTGACCAGTTATGCGGTACATCGCCATGCTTGAGATAGGTTCCAAACGCCAGCGTACCGCCCAACAGAAGCAGGACGAGACGCCGCGCTGACAGGATTCGCTGTGCGCCCTGCCAGGCACCGTGGGGGCGACTTCGCCAATATCTTCGACGAAAGGACATCACCCTATTGTAGCTGCGAATCTGGCGAATCCTTGACTGGCCCCGCCGCTACACGGCCTCGGGTCGAGAAAGGCAGGCGCGCGAGCGCTCAAGCCTAGCGCAGCGTGCCTTCCCAGAGCCCTCGGCGCACAAGTTCGCGCGCCACGTCAAGGGTCGTCGCTTCGACGACGCGGCAGGCGCGGGTCATCACGCGGGCAGGGCTTTTGACCAGGTAAACGGGCCGCGTCATCGTCGGTTCGATGATCGGCGCGCGCAGAAGATCGCCGCGCCTGACGAAATCCTGTGCCGCGACGGGGGCGAAGATCGTGTAGCCCGACCCGCGCGCCACCAGCTCCTTGATCTGGGTCATCGCGTCCATCTCGAGCACCACGTTCAGGCGCACGTCCTGCTGTTTGCAATAGGCCTCGATCTGGTCGCGCAGGCCGTTCGAGGGCAGCACCATGTCCAGTTTCTCGAGCGCACGCAGCGGCACGGGCGTGCCGGGCGGCGTATCGAGCGGCCATGCATCGGGCGCCGAGAAAAAGAACAGCTCCTCGTCCAGAACATGAGTGCCGCGCAGGGTGCTGTTCTTGCGCTGGTTATAGAGAAACCCGATATCCACCGTCCCGTCGAGCAGCCAGTTTTCAAGGTAGCCGCTCATCGCCTCGACAGCACGCAGGCGGATTTCCGGAGTTTCGTGCCAGACGGTTTCAGCCAGGGGAACCGACATGATCATCGAGCAGGAGGGCGGCATGCCGAATACCACACGCCCGCGTACGGTTCCGCCGCGTTCGCGCATGTCCTCGACGCAGCGGTCGAGGCTGTCACAGATCCCGCGCGCATGTTCCAGAAGAACCCGTCCCTCGTCGGTCAGATGCGTGCCCCGCGCCGAGCGCTCGACCAGCTTCACGGACAGTTCCTGCTCCATCCGGTGCAGGTGTTGCGAAAGAGACGGCTGCGCCACGCCGATCGCCTGCGCCGCCGCCGAGATCGACGGGGCCTCTGCCACGGCAAGGAAATAGCGCAGATGCTTGATATCCATGATGTGCCCGTTCGTTCAGCCGAACTCGATGACCTGCCGGATGGCCGTGCCATTATCGAGCTGGTCCATCGCCAGATTGACCTGATCCAGCCGCAGACGATGCGTCAGCATTTTTTCGACCGGCAGCTTGCCCTGCTGATGCAGCGAGAACATCCGCGGAAGATCGCGCTGTGGCACGCAGGAGCCGATATAGCTGCCCTTGAGCGAGCGTTCCTCGGCCACCAGCTTGAGCGCATTGAGCGACATGCGCGCATCCGGATGCGGCAGGCCGGCGGTAACGGTCGTGCCACCCCGGCAGGTGCAGTCATAGGCGGTTTCAAGCGCCTTCACCGATCCCGCCAGTTCGATGGCGTAATCGACGCCGCCCCCCGTCACGTCGCGCACGGCCTCGGTTGTGTGCTCGTCCGACGCGACGGCATGGGTCGCGCCCATCTCCATCGCCGCGTCCAGCTTGGATTGGAACGGGTCGATCACGACAACCTGGCCCGCGCCCGCAGCGACCGCGCCCAGAACCGCCGACAGACCGACACCGCCAAGCCCGACCACCGCGACCTTGCTGCCCGGTGTCACGCGCGCGGTGTTGAATACCGCCCCCGCCCCGGTGAGCATCGCGCAGGAAAACAGCGCCGAGATATGCGTCGGGATGTCGGCCTCGACCTTGACCAGCGACTGGCGTGCCAGAACCGCATGGGTCGCAAAGGCCGACACGCCCACATGATGATGCACAGGCTTGCCATCCATCGACAGGCGGCGATGCCCGGTCATCAGTTCGCCGACGCCGTGATGCTTGGCGGCACGCGTGCAGAGCGCCGGGCGCCCTTCGGAACAGGGCAGGCAGGTGCCGCAGCCGGGTGCGAAGATACAGACCACGTGGTCGCCGGGTGCCAGGTCCTCGATGCCGGGGCCGACCTCCTCGACGATCCCCGACGCCTCGTGCCCCAACACCATCGGCACCGGGCGCGGCCGGGTCCCGTTGATGACCGACAGGTCCGAATGACACACCCCCGCCGCCGCAATCCGGATCAGCACCTCGCCGCGTCCCGGCGATTCGAGGTCGACCTCGCACAGGCGCAGCGCCTCGTTCTTCTGGAAATCGCTCTTGATGTTCTCGCGCTCAAGAACCGCCGCCGTTATCTTCATGACATGCCCTCCCTTGGTGTATCGCGTCTGCGCTCCGTTGCTACGCCCTGTCGCATTCGAACATCCTATCAGCGCCATAGGATTTCGCAGATAGAATGCACTCTGCAATAGCAAAAACCTATATCTGGGATAGCGTCAAGATATTGGCGCAGGCTTTGGCTCCGAGGATACAATCCTCTGCAGGTCCAAGGGGGAGGAGCCTCGACCACGAAGCCGACGATGCAGATGACGCTGCCAGAATTGCGCGCATGCATTGCCCGCAGAGCCGCCTGCGCAAACCTGGCGGCCTGTTGCGACAAGCGGCCCGGAAGACCGCCAAACCAATCGCGATCCCCTGAACGGATCGCTTGAAACGGGAGGAAACCCATATGAAACACCTATTCGTCAAACGGGCCGTCGCCGCCACGCTGGCAGCGGCTTTGCCTATGGCTGCGTTTGCGGCCGACAAGCCCGAAAGCCTCAAGATCGGCATGACCGCGTTCCTGACCGGGCCGGCCTCTGTTTTCGGTGTGCCGGCGCGTGACGCGACCGAGATCCTGGTCGAGAACATCAACGCCGATGGCGGCATCAACGGTGTGCCGATCGAGGTTTCGTTTATCGACGAGGGTGCCGGCGCGGAATCGCTGACATCGGAATACCGCCGCATGGTCGAATCCGGCGGCGCCGAGGTGATGCTTGCCTCGATCTCGTCGGGCAACTGCCAGACGCTTGCACCCCTGGCCGAAGACCTTCAGGTGCCCAACCTGATGTGGGACTGCGGCACGCAGCGCATCTTTGAAGAGAACGACTACAAATACGTCTTCCGCACCCAAGCGAACGCCACGCCCGAAATGCTGGCATCGGTGATCTACCTGCTGAAGACCAAGCCGGACTTCAAGACCATCGCCGTGGTCAACCAGGACTATGCCTGGGGCCGTGACAGCTGGGATATCTTCAGCACCGCGCTGAAGGCCATGAAGCCCGATGTCGAAGTCGTGGCCGAGTTCTTCCCGAAATTCGGCTCGCCCGACTTCTCGACGGAAATCTCGCGGCTCCAGGCGCTGAGCCCCGACGTGATCCTGTCCACCTCCTGGGGTGGCGACCTGGATACCTTCGTGCAGCAGGCCTCTCAGCGCGGGCTGCTCAACAGCTCGACCTTCGTGCTGCCGCTGGCGGAGTCCTCGCTTGAACGGCTCGGCTCGGCGCTGACCGACGGTCACATCGTGGGCGCGCGCGGCGATCACTACTTCCTGCATCCCGAACGCCGCGACGATGCCGATTTCCAAGCCTTCATGAAGCAATACGAGGAAAAGACCGGCGAAGTCAGTGTCTATCCCGTGTTCCACGCCAGCCAGGCCATCGCCGCGCTCAAGACCGCCTATGAAAAGGCGATCGCGGATAACGGCGTCGACTGGCCGAGCGAAGAGCAGCTTCTTGCCGCACTCGAGGGGCTGGAATTCCAGGGTCTCGGGCGTCCGGTCACGCTGCGCGAGGATCATCAGGGCGTCGAGGCGCAGCTGATGGGCACAAGCGTCCAGACCGGCGATTACGACTTCGCCACGCTGGAGAACATCATGATCTTCGACGGTGCCGAACTCACCACGCCGGTCGGCGAGATTTCGACCGAATGGGTGGGCAGTCTCGATGCGGGCTTCATCGACAGCGTCAGCGTCGACACCTACGAGAACTGAGACCGTTCTTTCGATATCGAACTCGGAGAGGGCAGCACATGCCCTCTCCCCGGCTTTCATAGAAATTTCCGGACGGGCACATGAATTTTGCGATCTTCCTGCTGGCGCTGTTTGACGGGATTGCCTATGCGGCGCTGGTCTTCATCGTGGCGCTTGGCCTGACCCTGATCTTCGGGGTCATGCGTATCCTGAACGTGGCCCACGGCTCGCTCTATGCGATCGGGGCCTATGCATCGGTAACGCTGACCGGCTATGCGCTGTCCCTCGGCTTCGCACCGGTGCTGGCCTTTCCGCTGATGATCGTTTCGGCGGTGCTGGTCGGCATCCTGATCGGCGCACCGCTTGAAAAGTTCCTGCTGCGCCGGATCTATGACAAATCCGAGGTGTTGCAGCTCCTGATGACCTTCGCGGTGTTCATGATCCTGGAGGACGTTCAGCGCCTTGTCTGGGGGACGCGACCCTATTTCGACTCTTCGGCGCTTCAGGTTCTGGGCAATGTCACCGTCTTCGGCGTCACCTATACCGCCTACCAGATGATCCTGCTGCCGCTGGTCGCTATCGCGCTCCTGCTGGGGATGCGCTTTTTCCTGCGCCACACCGTGACCGGCAAGCTGATCACCGCAACCACCGAGGACCGCGAGGCGGCCCAGTCGATCGGGGTGGATGCCGATAAGGTGTTCCTGTTCACCTTCGTGATCGGTGCGATCCTCGCGGGTCTTGGCGGCGCGCTTGCCTCGCCGACCACCTCGATCCTGCCGGGGATGGGGGCGGACATGATCGTGCTGTCCTTCGCTGTGGTGGCCACTGCCGGCCTCGGCCAGATCGAAGGCGCCGCGCTGACTGCGCTGATGATCGGCCTCGGGCGGTCCTTCGCGGTTTATCTCTATCCCGAAATCTCCGTTCTGGTGCCTTATCTGATCATGGTGCTGGTGCTGCTGGTGCGTCCCGAGGGCCTGTTCGGAACGCCGGGCGCGCGCAAGATCTGAGGTCGCCATGAGCAGCACAACCGAACAAAGGAAGGTGAATGCCCGCATGAAGAACCCTCTTTTCCTTCTGTGGATCATCGGGATCGTGGCCATTGCCGCCGTGCCCTTCGCAATGCCGTCGCTGCAACTGCTGGTCAGTTTCGCAATGGCCAAGGGGCTCGGGGTGCTGGGCGTCACCGTCCTGTTGCGCGCCGGGCAGGTGTCATTCGGCCATGCGCTCTATTTCGGGATATCGGCCTATGCCGGCGCCTTCCTGATGGCGTCGATGCCGGGCACGGATTTCGTGATCGTGCTGATCGCGGGCACGCTTGGCGCGGTGCTGGCGGGGCTTCTCGTGGGGCTGTTCGTGGTGCGCTATCGCGGCATCTTCTTCGGGATGCTGAACCTCGCCTTTTCGATGATCTTCTGGTCGATCCTCGAGAAATTCTACCACTATACCGGCGGCGCCGACGGCATTCGCCTGCCGCGCCCGATGGTGCTGGGCAATACGCTTGATCACGTTCAGTTTGAACTGGTGCTGTTCTACACGGCCGTGGTTCTGATGGTGGCGCTGGGCTGGTTCACGACGCGCTGGTTCGCCTCGCCCGTCGGGCAGCTTTTCCAGACCATCAAGACCAACGAAACGCGGCTTGAATACCTGGGTGTCTCGCCGCGCCGCGCGCTCCTGTCGGGCTATCTTCTGTCGGCTGTGCTTTGTGGCGTGGGCGGCGTGATGATGGGCATGGCGCAGGGCGTGGTCACACCGGAATATGTCTGGTGGGTGCGCTCGGCGGAAATGGTGTTCATCGCCGTTCTTGGCGGCGCGGGCTCGGTTCAGGGGGCGTTCCTCGGCGCGCTGATCTACGAATTCGTGCGCACCTATGCGTCGGTCTATGCCGGTGACATCTGGCAGATGATCCTTGGCGGCTTCCTGCTGATCATCATCCTGTTCGCACCGGGCGGCCTGATCGCCATCCTGAATTCGCTGTTCAACCGCGGCTCCGGCAAGGGAGGGACCGGCAAATGAGCGACGTTCTTCTGGAAACCCGCAACCTTGTGATCAAGTTCGGCGGCGTCACCGCCGCTGACAATGTCTCGCTCAAGATCCACGCGGGGCGGAACATGGCCATCATCGGTCCCAACGGCGCGGGTAAGACCACGTTCCTCAATATCTGCACCGGCTGGATCAAGCCAACCCAGGGGCAGGTTCTGTTCGAGGGCCGGGACATCACGCCGCTGCCGCCGCGCAAGATCGTGCAGCGCGGCGTCGCGCGCGCCTTCCAGATCCCGCAGCTTTTCACCGAGCACACGGCGCTTGAAAACCTGCTGATCGCGGTCTCGGCGCGTGACCACCTGCGCAACCCGCTGATGGACATGCACGCGATCCCCGAACGCGACGAGATGCTGCACCTGCTGGACATGGTGGGTTGCGCCGATGTGGCCGACACGGTGGTTGTCGAACTCTCGGAAGGGCAGCGCAAGCTGATTGATGTCGCGGTCGCGCTGGCGCTCAAGCCCAAGCTGCTGCTGCTGGATGAGCCCACGTCCGGCGTTGCCTCATCCGAAAAGCACGCGATCATGGAAATCCTGATCGGTGCGCTCAAAGAGGCCGATGTCACGTCCGTCTTCGTCGAACATGACATGGGCATCGTCGAGAAATACGCCGACGAGGTCGCGGTCTGGAACAGCGGCGATGTGCAGCTGCGCGGCACGCCGGCGGAAATTCTGGAACATCCCGATGTGATCCGGGACGTGATCGGGGAGGGTGTCTGATGCTGGAACTGCGTGACGTGAACGCCTCGATCGGGAACATCCCGATCCTGCGCAACCTCAATTTCAGCATCGATGAGGCGCAGACCGTGGCCCTGATCGGGCGCAACGGCGCGGGCAAGACGACGCTCTTGCGCACGATCATGGGGTTCACGCGGGCCAGCGGCGATATCCTGTTCGACGGCAAGTCGATCACCGCCATGCACCCGCCCAAGCGCCCCGGCCTCGGCATCGGCTACGCCCCCGAGGATCGCCGCCTGTTCTCGGCCTTCACGGTCGAGGAGAACATCCTGCTGCCCGCCCAGGCGGCGCGGCTCGACAAGGCGGAAACCAACCGGCGGCTCGAGCGGGCCTATACCGTTCTGCCCGAACTGCGCGAGATGGCCGACCGCTCCGGCGGCACCGTGTCGGGCGGTCAGGGCAAGATGGTCGCGCTGGCGCGTGCGCTGATGCTGGGCACGCGGCTCATCATGCTGGACGAGCCCTTCCAGGGCCTCGCCCCGGCGCTGGCGCAACGCTATGCCGAGGCGCTGCGCACCCTGCGCGATACCGACCGCTCGGTCACGCTGATGATCACCGAATCCAACCCCTCGCTGTTGCGCGGCTTTGCCGATCGCACCCTCGTCATCGAACGTGGCGAGGTGGAGGAGGGGTCGCTTGAACCCGAAGGAACCAACGCATGAAAGACTCCGACACGATGAGCAAACTCGTCACGCCCGAACCGCTGAACCTGATCGGCAATGAATGGGTGCCCGCGCTCTCGGGCCGCGTGATGGATGTGGTCTCGCCCATAGACGGGCAACCCTTCGCGCAGATCGCCGACAGTGACGCGGCCGATATCGATGCCGCCGTCGCCGCCGCGCGCGCGGCCTTTGACGGTGGCGAATGGTCCACCCTGACCGCCGCCGAACGCGGCCGCCTGATGATCCGCCTTTCCGAACGCATCCTCGACCATGTCGAGGACCTCGCGCAGCTTGAATCGCGCGACAACGGCAAGCCCATTCAGCAGGCCCGCGCCGACATGAAGGTGACGGCGCGCTACTTTGAATTCTACGGCGGCGCCGCCGACAAGGTCCATGGCGAGATCGTGCCCTTCCTCAAGGGCTACAATGTCGAGGTCCAGCGCGAGCCGCATGGCGTCACCGGCCATATCATCCCGTGGAACTACCCCGCGCAGATGTTCGGCCGCTCGGTCGCCCCGGCTCTGGCGATGGGCAACGCCACAGTTCTGAAACCGGCCGAGGATGCCTGCCTGACGGCGCTGCGCATCGCGCAGATGGCGCTTGATGTGGGCTTTCCGCCGGGCGCGATCAACATCGTCACCGGGCGTGGGAATGTCGCAGGTCAGGCGCTCGCCGATCACAAGGGGATCGACTTCATCTCCTTTACCGGTTCGCCCGAAGTGGGGGTCATCATCCAGACGGCGGCGGCGCGCAACTTCATCGGCTGCACGTTGGAACTGGGCGGCAAGTCGCCCCAGATCGTGTTCGACGACGCCGATCTCGACGCGGCGCTGCCGGTGCTGCTGAATGCGGTGATCCAGAATGGCGGGCAGACCTGTTCGGCAGGCACGCGGGTTCTGTTGCAGCGCGGCATCTATGACCGCGTCGTGGCCGAACTGAAGACCCGCTTCGAAGCCGTCGCCGCGTCGGATTCGGGCGAGGATGCGGTGCTCGGCCCGCTTATCTCGGCCAAGCAGAAAAAGCGCGTCGAAACCTATATCGCCGAAGCCGACGCGCCGCTTCTGGCGCGCGGCACCGTGCGCGATGATGCGCCCGAAGGAGGCTATTACGTCGCGCCCGCGATCTTCGGCCCCTGCGATCCGCATGCCCGGATCGCACAGGAAGAAGTGTTCGGCCCGGTGCTCTGCGTCATTCCCTTCGAGGACGAGGCCGAGGCGGTCAGGATCGCCAACGACACCGAATACGGCCTGGTCGCCGCCGTCTGGACCCGCGATGGCGGGCGCCAGCAACGGGTCGCCAAGGCCCTGCGCTGCGGGCAGGTCTTCATCAACGGCTATGGCGCGGGGGGCGGTGTGGAACTGCCCTTCGGCGGTATCCGCAAGTCGGGTCATGGGCGCGAAAAGGGCTTCGCCGCGCTGCATGAATTCTCGCATATCAAGACGGTCGTTCACAATCACGGCTAAGCCGGCGCGCGCGCCGCGCCAGACACAGGATCAAAAGGGGTCAGAATATGAGACTTGAAGGAAAACGCACGCTTGTTACCGGCGCAGCTTCGGGCTTTGGCAAGGGCATCGCCGAAACCTATATCCGCGAGGGCGCAAAGGTGGCGGTCGTGGACCTGAACGGCGAGGGCGCCAAGGCCGTTGCCGCGGAACTCGGCGAGAACGCCATCGCCGTAACCTGCGATGTCTCCAAGGGGGATCAGGTGCAGGCGGCGGTGGACGAAACCGTCAAGGCGTTCGGCGGGCTCGATATCGTGGTGAACAACGCGGGCTGGACCAACCCCAACAGCCCCCTGATGGAAACCGACGAGGACACGTTTCGCAAGATCTACGACATCAACGTGCTGTCGATCTTCCACATGACCAAGACCTGCGTGCCGCTCTGGCGCGACAGCGGCACCGCCGGCGTGATGCTCAATATCGGCTCCACCGCAGGCATCCGCCCGCGTCCGGGCCTCACATGGTATAATTCCTCGAAAGGCGCGGTGAACCTGATGACCCGCTCGCTCGCGGTGGAACTGGCGCCCGACAATATCCGCGTCTGCGGCATTGCCCCGGTGATGGGCGCGACCGGCCTTCTGGAACAGTTCATGGGCGTGCCCGACACCCCCGAGAACCGCGCGAAATTCATCGCCACGATCCCGATGGGCCGCCTCTCCGAAGCGCAGGATATCGCCAACGCGGCGCTTTACCTCGGCTCCGACGAGGCCGAATTCATCACCGGCGTCATCCTCGAGGTCGATGGCGGTCGCACGATCTGACTAAGGGGGTGCCCGGCAGGCCGGACACCCTTCCATCGGCGCGTCATGGCCTCAAGCAGACCCTGAGCGCCAGGCCCATTCGCCCTCTTGCCTTCAGCGGTTGCGCGCCCATTGGCGCGGGCCGCTCTGGTGGATCGACGCGCCTCTGGTGTCCACCGCGACCGTCACCGGCATGTCGCGCACCTCGATCTCGTAGATCGCTTCCATCCCGAGATCCTGATAGGCCACGGGGCGCGCGCTCTTGATCGCCTTCGATACAAGATAGGCAGCACCCCCCACGGCAATCAGGTAGACCGCGCCATGCGCCTTGATCGCCTCGATCGCCGCCGGACCGCGCTCGGCCTTGCCGATCATCACCTTCAGCCCCGACGCCGCCAGCAACGGGCCGGTGAACTTGTCCATCCGTGTCGATGTGGTGGGGCCGGCGGGGCCGATCACCTCGTCGCCCACTGCATCGACCGGCCCGACGTAATAGATCGCCCGCCCCTCCAGATCGACCGGCAGCGGCTTGCCCTGATCCAGTTCCTCCAGCATCCGGCGATGCGCCGCATCCCGCCCGGTATAAAGCCGCCCCGACAACAGCAGCGTATCGCCGGGCGACAGCGACTCGAGCACCGTATCGTCCAGCGCATCCAGGTCGACGCGCCGCCCGTCCATGCTGCCATCCCCAAGGTCGGGCCAGAGCGAAAGATCGGGCGTCTCGAACCGGGCCGGGCCGCTGCCATCCAGCGTGAAATGCATGTGCCGCGTCGCCGCGCAATTGGGGATAAGCGCCACCGGCAACGAGGCCGCATGGGTGGGAAAGCTGTTAACCTTCACATCCAGCACCGTCACCAGTCCGCCCAGGCCCTGCGCCCCGATGCCAAGCGCATTGATCCGCTCGTAAAGCTCCAGCCGCAGGGCCTCTTCGGGCGTCTGTGCGCCGCGCGCGCGCAGCGCGGTGATGTCGATGGGCTCATTGAGCGCCTCCTTGGCCATTGCCATCGCCTTGTCGACACTGCCGCCGATCCCCAGCCCGATGATTCCCGGCGGGCACCAGCCCGCGCCAAGCGCCTTGACCGTCTCGACAACCCAGTCGGCCACTGAATCCGACGGGTTGAGCACGGCGAATTTCGTCTTGTTCTCCGAGCCGCCCCCCTTGGCGGATACAGTGACCGATACCTTGTCGCCTTCGACCAGTTCGGTCTGGATCATCGCCGGGGTGTTGTCGCGCGTGTTGCGCCGCTTGCCCAGGGGGTCTTCCACGATGGAGGCGCGCAGCGGATTGGCGGCAAAGTCATAGGCCCGCCGCGTCGCCTCGTCGATCAAGGCCTGTGGCGAGCGCGTCCAGTCGATCGGCGCCTGCACCCCGACCTTGAGGATCGCGTTGACGCTGCCGGTATCCTGGCAGATCGGCCGCTTGCCTATGGCCGCCATGCGCGAGTTGATCAGGATCTGGGTGATCGCGTTGCGCGCCGACTGGCTTTCCTCGGCCTCGAGCGCAGCACCCATCGCCTGCACGAAATCGGGCGAATGATAGTACGAGATATATTGCAGCGCCTCGGCCACGCTGTCGATCAGGTGATCTTCGGTAATGCGTCCCGTCATTGCGCCGCCTTTCCGCGTGCCAGAATCTGGCGCGCGCGCTTGACCACCGGCGCATCCACCATCTGGCCATCCACCTTGATCGCCGCCGCCCCCGTTGCGGCGGCCTCGATCACCCGCCGCGCCCAATCCAGCGCCTCGGCACCGGGCGCAAAGCCGCGCCTTGCCGGGGCGATCTGGGCGGGATGGATCAGCAGCTTGCCGCCAAACCCCATGGCGATCCCATGCGCGCAATCCTCGGCGATCACCGCTTCGTCGCGGATCGCCGTGGTCACGCCGTCCCAGGGCGCCGGAATCCCGGCCAGCCGCGAGGCCAGCACCAGTTCGGCGCGCGCATGCAGAAGCGACTCGCGCTCATGCGCGATGCCCAGGTCGGCGGCATAGTCGATCGACCCGAAGGCCAGCCGCGCACAGGCCCGCGCGACGTTCTCGGCCCGCCTGAGCCCCAGCGCCGTTTCGATCAGCCCCACCACCGGCAAACCGCTCTCTGCCGCCAACGCGGCGCAGGTCTCGGGGTCTTCGGCTTTGGGCAGGATCAGCCCGTCAACCGGCAGCCCGGTCATCATGGCCGCGTCATCGCTGAAAAACGCGCTGTCGGCGGCGTTGATGCGCACCAGCACCGGCACGGCCCCGGACTTGCGCGCGGTCAGGGTGCGCAGCCCCTCGCGCGCGGCCTGCTTGTCGTCCTCGCCAACCGCATCCTCGAGATCGAGGATCACCGCATCCGCCCCCGCACCAAGCGCCTTCTCGAAGCGGTCAAGCCGGGTGGCGGGCAGGAACAGGGGCAGGGCGATCTGGCTCAGGGGCATGTCGGCTGGCTTTCGGTATGGTGTCAGGTCACGGCAAGCGGCGCCAGCAGGGCGCGCATCTGTTCGGGCAGGGCAACGGGGCGGCTGGTCTCGCGGTCCACATAGACATGGACGAAGCGCCCCTGCGCGGCGGCCGTATCTGTCCCGGTGCGAAACACCGCCAGCTCATAGGTGACGCTGCTGCGCCCCAGTCGCGCGACGCGCAACCCCACCTCGATCGCCTCGGGAAAGGCGATCGGGCTGAAATAGGTGCATTCGCTCTGCGCCACCAGCCCGGTGACCGTACTGCGCCGTATGTCCAGTACGCCGCCACGGATCAGGTATTCGTTCACCGCCGTGTCGAAAAAGGAATAATAGGCCACGTTATTGACGTGCAGATAGGCGTCATTGTCCATCCAGCGGGTGCTGATCGGGCAGAAATGCGCGAAATCGTCACGAAGCAGCGGTGTCGGGCGCTCTGTCATGCGGGGCTCCGTTGCGTCCATCGTCCGGTGTCGTTCAACAGCAGCACGTATCGCGCGCGCTTGTCCAGTGCGTTGCTTGTCATGCGCCTAGGACTCGGGCGGATTCAGCCCCGGCACGGGGCCGTATTCACGCTCTTCGCCCACGAAAACCGGACCGGGCGCAGGGAACGAGACCGGCCCGTTCGGGCTGTCCACGCTCACGCGGCGCAGATGCGGATGCTGCGACAGCCCCGCCATGTCATTGACCGTCGCCAGCGCGATCTTGGCTTCGGTCAGCAGTTCGATGGCCTTGTCGGCATCGAACCGGGCAAAGGCTTCGGCAACGATCGCGTCGGTCTGGTCGCGGTTCTGCACGCGCGCCACGTTGGTGGCGAAACGAGGGTCGGTGCCCAGCGACGCATCGCCGATGAAATCGGCGCAGAGCTTGACCCATTCCCGGTCGCTCTGGATCGAGATCAGCACCGGCGCGCCGGTCCTGGGCTGGAAGACGCCATAGGGTGCGATCGAAGGATGCGCCAGCCCGATGCGCCTGGGGCTGTTGCCCCCCTCGTGATTGAGCAGCGGCACCGTCAGCCAATCGGCCATCACGTCGAACATCGACACCGAAATGCGAGCGCCCTCGCCAGTTGCGCCGCGCCGGATCAGCGCCTCGAGGATCGCCGAATAGGCGGTCGCCCCGGTGGCGATATCAACCAGCGACACCCCCACGCGGGCCGGTTCCGAAGGCCCCCCGGTGATCGAGCAGAGCCCGCTTTCCGCCTGGATCAGCAGATCGTAAGCCTTGCGATCCGCGAGCGGCCCGTCCTCGCCATAGCCGCTGATCGAACAGGTAATCAGGCGCGGGTTGCGTTCATGCAGCGATGCGATCCCGAACCCCAGCCGTTCCAGCGCGCCGGGCTTGAGGTTCTGGATCACCACATCGGCCTTGTCCAGCAACGCCGCCAGCGCCGCCTTGCCCGCGTCGGATGCAAGGTCCAGCGTCACGCTTTCCTTGCCCCGGTTCAGCCAGACGAAATAGCTTGATTGCCCCGCCGCCACGTCATCGTAACCGCGCGCGAAATCCCCCTCGGGGCGCTCGATCTTGACCACATGCGCGCCCGCATCCGCCAGCCGCGCAGACGCGAAAGGCGCCGCGACCGCCTGTTCGATGGCGATCACTTCCAATCCCTCCAGCGCCCGCATCAGAACGACCTCGGCAGGTTCAGCAGATGCTCGGCCACATAGCTCAGGATCAGGTTGGTCGAAATCGGGGCCACCTGGTACAGCCGTGTTTCGCGGAACTTGCGCTCGACATCGTATTCGCAGGCAAAGCCGAAACCGCCATGGAACTGGATGCAGGCGTTGGCCGCCTCCCAACTCGCCTTCGCGGCGAGGTATTTCGCCATGTTCGCCTCGGCGCCGCAGGGCTGCCCGGCATCGTAAAGCGCGCAGGCCTTGTAACGCATGAGGTTTGCCGCCTCGATCTCAATATAGGCTTCGGCGATGGGAAACTGCACGCCCTGGTTCTGGCCGATGGGGCGGCCAAAGACCTGCCGCTCACGCACATAATCCGTGACCTTGTCGGTGAACCAGTAGCCATCGCCGATACATTCCGCCGCAATGAGCGCGCGTTCGGCATTGAGGCCCGTCAGGATGTATTTGAACCCCTTGCCCTCTTCGCCGATCAGGTTTTCCTCGGGGATCTCCAGATTGTCGAAGAACAGCTCGTTGGTCTCGTGATTGACCATGTTGGGGATCGGCTTCACATCCATCCCGCCGGCCATCGCCTCCTTGATGTCGACAAGGAAGATCGACAGCCCCTCGGATTTCTTTTTGACTTCGGACAGTGGCGTGGTGCGCGCCAGCAGGATCATGAGGTCGGAATGCTGCACCCGGCTTATCCAGACCTTCTGTCCGTTCACGACGTAGCGGTCGCCTTTCTTGACGGCAGTAGTCTTCAGCTGCGTCGTGTCGGTGCCGGTGGTCGGTTCGGTGACACCCATCGACTGCAGGCGCAACTCGCCGGTCGCCAGCTTGGGCAGGATGCGTTCGCGCTGTTCCTCGGAACCATGCCGCACCAACGTGTTCATGTTGTACATCTGGCCGTGGCAGGCCCCCGAATTGCCGCCGGCGCGGTTGATCTCTTCCATGATGACGCTGGCCTCGGTCAGGCCAAGCCCGGACCCGCCATAGGCCTCGGGGATCAGCGCCGCCATCCAGCCCTCGCGCGTCAGCGCCTCGACGAACTCATCCGGGTAGCCGCGCTCTTCATCGACCTTGCGGTGGTATTCCGCCGGGAACTGGGCGCAAAGGGCACGGACACCCTCGCGGATGTCCTGATAGTCGTCACTGAGGAAATTCATGCATGTCTCGTGTCGTTTATGCTGTACTCACGAGATAACCGCACGGCGACCCATTGTGCAAATATGGGTTTGCGATGCGGGATATAGGTTCGCACTATGGGCGCGGATCGAACGCGGCCGTCACGCCGGTTGAAAGATGCGCACCGACATCGGCTGTGACAGCAGCCAGGCGCCATTCTCACGCGTCGTGTGGCGCTCAAAGGCCAGCCGCAGCGCGTCGGCATTTGCCTCGATCAGCGCCGCGCGTCCCGGATCGACGGCGATCAGGCTGTCGCAGAACCCCTGAAAGCCGCTGTATCGTTCGACGCGGGGGTAATCATAGGCGCTGACCTCGCGCAGCGCGCCGGTCGTGTCCATCGCCGCCTGTGCGGCGTTGCGGATTTCGGCCTCGTCATCGACCACGGCAAGTACCTGGCTCAGCGCCCCGCTTGCCCTCGGCTCGATAACCACCAACCGGCCGCCCTCGCGCAGCACCCGCGCCGCCTCGCTCAGCGCGTGCGCCATTGCAGACATCGGCACATGATGCAGCGCATTCACGCAGATCGCCGCATCGAAGCTGTCATCGGGATAGGGCATCGCCTCGGCCGGCGCGCGGTCTATCGCGTCCACGCCTTCGGGCGCAAAGGGGTCAAGCCCGCGCCACATGGCTCCCGCCTCGCGCAGACGCCCCCCGAGCCGCCCCCTGCCGCAACCGATATCCAGAACCGAACGTCCCGCCAATGGCGCCAGCTCCTCGAGGATGACATCCAATGCGTCGCGTGTCGGTTCTGTCTTGTGGTCCACGATGTCACCTTGCCTTGCGGGTGCCCTCTATCGGCCCCATGATGGCGCAGCTTAAAGCCAATTCGCTCCGGCGTTTCAAGGCACCCGCCCGGCCTTGCCTGCGACGCGATGCGCGGCAATGCAAATTCGCCGTTTCATTTCCCCGGCCTTTCGCGTTTAAATACCGCCGGATTTACAAGAGGTCAGACCATGCGCCCCGTCTTCGTCAACATCCGCTGCAAACCGGGCAGTTCCTACCACGTGGCCGAGGAAATCGCCCTGCGCGAAATTCACTCCGAACTCTATTCGACATCGGGGCCGTTCGACCTTCTGCTCAAGCTCTACATCCCCGAGGGCGAGGACGTGGGCAAATACATCAACGATCACCTGCTCACCATCCAGGGGATCGAACGCACGGAAACGACGCTGACATTCAAGGCGTTCTAGGGCCGTTACCAAGAACAACAACTGGGAGAGACTTATGAAACTCACGACATTCGTGGCCGCGGCCTGTATCGCGGCGCTGGGCGGCGCGGCCTTTGCCGAAGATGGCGCGCTCAAGGTCGGCATGATCACCACCCTTTCGGGCGGCGGTGCCGGGCTGGGCATCGACACGCGCGATGGCTTCCTTTTGGCGGCCAAGCTGGCGGGCGGCGACAAGCTCGACATCGTCGTCGAGGACGATCAGCGCAAACCCGATATCGCCGTGCAACTGGCCGACAAGATGATCCAGTCCGAAAAGGTCGACATCCTGACCGGCATCGTGTGGTCGAACCTGGCGATGGCCGTGGTCCCCGCCGCCACCGCCCAAGGCAAGTTCTATCTCTCGACCAACGCTGCACCCTCGGCGCTGGCGGGCAAGGGCTGCCACCAGAATTACTTCTCGGTCTCCTACCAGAACGACAACCTCCACGAGGCCGCTGGCGCCTATGTCAAGGATGCGGGCTATTCCAAACCCTTCATCCTCGCGCCGAACTACCCCGCCGGGCAAGACAGCCTGACCGGCTTCAAGCGGCTCTATGGCGGCGAGCTTTCGGGCGAGGTCTACACCCAGCTCGGCCAGACCGATTACGCCGCCGAGATCGCGCAGATCCGCGCCTCGGACGCCGACAGCATCTTCTTCTTCCTGCCCGGCGGGATGGGGATTTCCTTTCTCAAGCAATATGCCGACAGCGGGCTTGAACTGCCGGTCGTCGGCCCGGCCTTCAGCTTCGATCAGGGCATCCTGCAGGCGGTCGGCGACGCGGCGCTTGGCGTGATCAACACGAGCCAGTGGAACAAGGATATCGACAACCCCGCCAATGCGCGCTTCGTCGAAGAGTTCCAGGCCGAATATGGCCGCCTGCCCTCGCTCTATGCGGCGCAGGGCTATGACACGGCGAACCTGCTGCTCTCGGCGATGGACAGCGCGGATATCTCGGATGCCGATGCCTTCCGCGCGGCACTCAAATCCGCCGATTTCGACAGCGTGCGCGGCGATTTCGCCTTTGCCGCCAACAACCATCCGATTCAGGACATCTATGTGCGCGAGGTGATCAAGGAGGGCGACGTCTACACCAACAAGATCGTCGGTGTGGCGCTCGAGGATCACGCCAACGTCTACGTGGACGAGTGCAAGATGTAAGACCAACCGGGCGGGCGCCCTGCGTGCCCGCCCGATAGTGCCGGGGCGCCCCATTTCGTGACACCGCTGCTTTTCATCGAACAGGTCCTCAACGGGCTTCAGTTCGGGGTCATGCTTTTTCTCATGGCCGCGGGGCTGACGCTCGTGTTCGGGGTGATGGGGCTGATCAACCTCGCGCATGGCTCGCTCTACATGGTGGGGGCCTTCGCTGCCGCCGCCGTCGCGGGCTGGAGCGGCTCATTCCTTTTGGCACTGGTGGCAGCACTCGCCGCATCCGCCGCCGCCGGGGCGATCGTGGAACTCACCGTGATCCGAAGGCTTTATGATCGCGACCATCTCGATCAGGTGCTGGCCACTTTCGCGCTGATCCTGATCTTTTCGGAAGGCACGCGCTGGCTGTTCGGATCGTTTCCGCTGTTTCTCGATATTCCCGACTGGCTCTCGGGGCCGGTGACCCTGCCGGGCGGTATCGAATACCCGCTCTACCGTCTTGCGATCATCGCAGTCGGGCTCAGTATCGCCACCGGACTGTTCTGGCTGATCGCGCGCACGCGCCTTGGCATCCGCATCCGCGCCGGTGAATCCGACCGCGAGATGATCGCCGCCCTCGGTGTCGACATCTCGCGGCTCTACACCATCGTCTTCGCGCTGGGCGCGGCGCTCGCGGGACTTGCCGGGGCGATGGTCGGCGCGATCCAGTCGGTGCAGGTCGGCATGGGCGAACCGGTGCTGATCCTCGCCTTCGTGGTCATCGTGATCGGCGGCATCGGCTCGATCAAGGGCGCGCTGGTCGGCGCGTTGCTGGTCGGCCTGACAGATACACTGGGCGGGCTTCTCCTGCCCGAAGCCTTCAAGCTCTTCATGGAAACCTCGGATGCCACGGCAACCGGCTCGGCGCTGGCCTCGATGCTGATCTACATCCTGATGGCGGTGGTGCTGGTCTGGCGCCCGCGCGGTCTGTTCGGAGGTGCCACATGAGCCGCGAGCGCATGGTCAACGCCGCGCTGATGGCGCTGCTTCTCGGGGTGCCGCTCTGGGCCTGGGCGACGGACGAGCCCTTTACCATCACCCTCGCCACGCGCGTCGCGATCCTGGCGCTGGCGGGCGTCGGACTAAATATCGCGCTGGGCCTCGGCGGGCTGGTCAGCCTCGGCCATGCGGCCTTCTTCGGGATCGGCGGCTACGCGATGGGCATCCTCGCAAGCCACGCCCAAAGCTACACCCCCCTGATGGAAAGCCCCTTTCTTCTGGAGGGCACCAAATCCATGCCGGTGATCTGGCTGGTGGCGATCCTCGCCTCGGCGCTGGCGGCGCTGGTGATTGGCGCGCTCAGCCTGCGCACCTCGGGCGTCTATTTCATCATGATCACCCTGGCCTTCGGGCAGATGCTGTATTTCTTCTCGATCTCCTGGCCCGCCTATGGCGGCGAGGACGGGCTGTCGATCTACCTGCGCAACGGCTTCCCGGGGCTGAACACGCTGGACCCGATACAGTTCTTCGCGCTTTGCTTTGGCTGCCTTGCCGCGGCGCTCTGGTTCAACGCGCGCCTTGTGCGCTCGCCTTTCGGCCTTGCCCTCAACGCCGCGCGCCAAAGCCCCGAACGGGTCGAAACCGTGGGCCTTGGCACCTTTCGCCTGCGCCTCGTGGCCTTCGTCATCTCGGGCGCGATCACCGGGCTCGCAGGCGCGCTCTTTGCCGATCTCAACCGCTTCGTCAGTCCCGGCATGTTCTCATGGCAGATGAGCGGCGAGATCATGGTCTTCGTGATCCTCGGCGGGGTCGGGCGGCTTTACGGGCCGGTGGCGGGGGCGGCGCTTTTCATCACGCTCGAACATGTGCTCGGCGGGATCAGCCCGTTCTGGCATGTCTGGCTCGGCTTTCTCCTTCTGCTGGTCGTGCTTTTCGCACGGGGCGGCGTCATCGGGCTTCTGGCGGGCAGGCGGGTGGCGCATGACTGATCCCGTTCTTGTCACCAAAGGGCTAACCAAGTCCTTCGGCGCCGTGCGCGCCTCGCATGATGTCAGCCTCGATCTGCGCCCCGGCGAGATCCACGCCGTGATCGGCCCCAACGGAGCGGGGAAGTCCACCCTCATCGCCCAGATCTGCGGCGGCCTGAAACCCGATGCGGGCCGCGTCAGCTTCGCCGGGCGCGACGTCACGCATCTGCCCACCCGCGCCCGCGCCCGCCTTGGCCTTGCCCGCACCTTCCAGGTGTCCGCCCTGGCGATGGAGGACACGGTGCTGCAAAACGCCACCCTCGGCGCGCTTGGCGCAAAGGGCGCGCGCGCCGGGCTGCCAGGCCTCCTGGGCGACGCGCTCGCAGCGGGCGATTTGCGCGACACGGCGATGTCCGCGCTTGAACGCGTCGGTCTTGCCGAACACGCCGCCACCGTCACCTCGGCCCTCTCCCACGGCCAGCGCCGCCAGCTCGAAGTCGCGGTGGCCCTGACCCTGCGTCCGCGCGCCTTCATCATGGACGAACCGATGGCGGGCATGGGGACCGAAGGCTCGCAGCGCATGACCGCCTTCCTCGACGGGCTGCGCGACGAGGCCCCGATCCTGCTGGTGGAACATGACATGGACGCGGTCTTCGCCCTCGCGGACCGGCTCAGCGTGCTGGTCTATGGCCGCATCATCGCCACCGGCAGCGTCGACGAAATCCGCGCCAATGCCGAAGTGCGCAAGGCCTACCTCGGAGAAGACGCGTAGATCCGCGTGCCCGTGCCCGCCTATCGGTGTGGCCCGGTTCGCCTCGTCGTCTCAGTCCTCGGCCAGTCTTGCGCGCCGCCGCGCCATGAAGCCCGGTATCGCAAGGCTTGCCACCAATGCCACCGTCAGTACCAGGAAAGCGGCTGATATCGGGCGGTCGATAAAGGTCGTGATGTCACCGCGCGAAAACAGCAATGCGCGCCTGAAATGCTGTTCCAGCATTGGCCCGAGGATGAATCCCATCAGCATCGGTGCCGGCGGATAACCGTAGGCGTTCATTAGATAGCCCACGATCCCGAACACGATCACCGTCATCACGTCGAAGGGGCTGTTGCTGACCGAATAGACGCCAATACAGATGAAAAACAGGATCGCCGGAAACAGTATCCGCTGCGGCACCGTCAGGATCCTAACCCAGAATCCGATCAGCGGAATATTCAGCACGAGCAGCATCAGGTTCCCGACCCAGAAGCTCACGACCAGCCCCCAGAACAGGTCGGCATTGGTGGTAAAGAACTCGGGCCGTGGCGTGATGCCGTGAATCATCATCGCGCCCAGCAACACCGCCATCCCCGCATCGCCCGGAATGCCCAGTGCCAGGGTCGGAATGAACGCCGCCTGGGTCGAGGCGTTGTTCGCGGCCTCCGGCGCCGAGATGCCCTCGATCGCGCCGCGTCCGAACCGCTCCGGGCGTCTCGAGACGCGCTTCTCGAACGCATAGGCCAGGAAAGCCGCAAGCGTTGGGCCAGCACCCGGCAAGATGCCCACGAACGATCCGATGAACGAGCCCCGCACGGTCGGCTTCCAGCATTCGCTCAGGTCCTTGCGCGTCGGTATCAATTCCCGCAGGCGCACTTTCTGCGGGGTCAGGTCGCGCGGCTTGCCGGCATTCTTGAGAAGTTCGGCCACCCCGAACAGCCCCATCGCCATCGCCACGAGATTGAGCCCGTCCTGCAATTCCAGCACCCCGAACGAATAGCGTATCGTCCCCGAGGTCGGGTCCATCCCCACCGTCGACAACAGCAATCCCGCGACCACTGCGATGATTCCCTTTACCGGTGATCCAAGCGACATCGTGGCTGCTGCTACCAGCCCCAGAAGCATGATCGAGAAATACTCGGCTGAAGAAAACTTCAACGCCATCTGCCCCAGCGCGGGCGCAAAGCTCATCACCAGCACGATCGCGAAACAACCGCCCGCGAAGGAAGTGATCGTCGTGATGAACAGCGCGACGCCCGCGCGCCCCTGCTTGGCCATCGGATAGCCGTCCAGCGCCGTCACCGCCGTTGTCGACGTGCCCGGAAGATTGAGCAGGATCGAGGCCGTGGACCCGCCATATTGCGCGCCGTAAAAGATCCCCGCCAGCATGATAAGCGCGCTCATCGGTTCAAGATGATAGGTGATCGGCAATGTCATCGCTACGGCGGCCAGCGGCCCGATCCCCGGCAGGACGCCGATGAACATGCCGACGGACACACCGATCAGGCAGAACAGCAGCGCCTCGCTTGTGATGGCGACATCCAGTCCGAGCGCGATTCCGGAAAAAAGGTCCATCGATCAACTCCCGAATGCGGCGATCGGAATGCCGATTCCGCGGATGAAGATGAGATAACCCACAAGCGTCATGCCTGCGGCCAGCAAGAATGTTTCAAGCCAGGTCACGTCACGCTCTGCCTGCGCAGAAATCGCGACCAGTGCCACGGTCGAAGGCACGAATCCCACATGGTCGATGAGCAGGACCCAGACCACGATGCCGCCGATGATGAATGCGAAGGGCCGCCAGCGCAGATCCAGCGAAACCTCCGGTTCACGCCGCCCCTGCCATGCCGCGATCACGCCGAAGACCGCCAGCAGCGCACCAAGCAGGATGGGCACGAAACCCGGTCCCATCCGTATGATCGTGCCGAATGCGTAATTCGCGGCGATCGCGATGGCACCAAGGCCGATCGCGGCCCATGCCAACCCCGCTGCGATTTCCTGCCGGTTGCGTCCGGTTCGCTTCATCGCTGCTCCCTTTCTTCTGACTTGGCGCCGGGCTGATCCAGCGCTGCGGCAAGTGAGGCCCCGCCGCATTGATATATCGTTTGGCCGGTAATTGCGCCCGCCGCGTCCGATGCAAGGAACGCCACCGTCGCCGCTACCTCGTCCGGGCGAATCAACCGCCCGATCGGCAGCGCGCGGGGTGGTGCGTCGGCGCGGGCGGGATCGCGAAGCTGCGGCGTGTCTGTCGCTGCTGGTGCGACCACGTTCACGGTCAGCCCGCGCGCAACATGCTCGGCGGCGAGCGAGCGGGCAAGCCCGTCCAGCGCAGCCTTGCTGGCGGCGTAATAGCCGCGCCCCGCACGCCCCTGGGCGGCGCGCGACGACAGCAGCACGACCCGGCCTCGCCCATCGGGCATTCGCGGCATCAGGCTGCGCGCCAGGCGGTTCGCGGCGGCTACATGCAATGTCCACAAGGCCCGCCCCGCATCGGCGTCGGTGTCTGCATTGTCGGCCCGCATGACGCCCGCCGCATGTACGAATGCAATCGGCGCGAATTCAGCCAACGCAGCCTCGGCCTGGGCGATTCCTTCAGGTTGGGCAAGATCGGCCAGGACCATGCTGCAAAGCGCAAGCGTTCCCTCCGGCGGATCGTCACGATCAAGCCCGACGACCCTCCAGCCATCCGACAGAAACCGCCGTGCCACCGCCAGCCCGATGCCCGAGGCCACGCCGCTGATCACGGCAATGGGGCCATGGGCGCTCATCCGAACACCGGCCCGGATAAGGAATCCGGGGCTTTGGGAAAGATATGTCCTGACATGCCGAACCCGTTGCTTGCGTTCCCACTGGAATGGCAATAGCGCACACAACTGTCAACACTATGTGTCTGAATTGGGCATATTCGTCGATGCCGAAGCCAATGGGATCGCCCCTGGATAACCAATGCGGATCAGGCCTATCCGTAGAAACATAGGCGTAACCACATGAAATTACTGCCATGATGAAACAATCAAGACAGGCGTTGACCTCACTCCTGTTCCTGCGCATAGTGTTGACACTTTTGTGAGAGACGGATCATTGAATGCCCGCTGACCCGAAACTGAAGGTGCCTGATATCGAGATCGACGTTCTCGTCGTGGGGGCGGGCGGCTGCGGCCTTGTCGCGGCCATAGCCGCCGACGCGGCGGGCGCGTCCGTCGCCATTCTCGAGAAACAGACCCGGCTCGCAGGCAACACGGCGCTGTCCAGCGGCTCGATCCCTGGTGCCGGAACCCGCCTTCAGGCAGCGGCCGGGGTCTCGGACAGCCCCGCTCTCTTTATCGACGACCTGATGCGCGTCAGTGGCCGGCACGAAGCCGAGCATCTGACCGAACGACTTGCCCATCTCTCTGCCGAGCTGGTCGAATGGCTGATCGACGAGGCGCATGTCTCGCTTTCGCTGGTATCCGGCTACCGCCATGTCGGGCACTCGGTCACGCGCCTGCACGCGCCCCCGTCGCGGCAGGGCGCAGACCTGCTGGCCGACCTCGAAAGGGAGGCCGCCCGACGCGGTATCCCACTGGCGCTGGGCCAGCCGGTGACGGCGCTTCTGGTCGAGAATGGACGCGTCGAAGGTGCGCTAGCACGCGATGCCCAAGGCCGTGAGACCCGCATCGCCGCCAAGGCCGTGATCCTGGCCTCGAACGGCTTTGGTGCAGCTCGCGACCTGATAGCTGAGCACTGCCCCGAGGTCGCCGATGCGCCCTATGGCGGCGCGGCCGGATCGACCGGCGAAGCGCTCCGCTGGGGGCTCATGCTCGGGGCGAAAACGGCGAATATGGGCGCGTTTCAGGGACATGCCGGACTTGCGCAGCGCAGCGGCGCGCTGGTCACATGGACCGTGATTGAACGTGGCGGCATCGTGGTCGACCGCCACGGCACCCGCATCGGCGACGAAACCCTTGGCTATTCTGCCTTCGCCGCGCTGGAACTGGCTGCCGATGAACCGCTGCACATGATTTACGACGCGCGGATCGAGGTCGACGTTACCGCCGGACAGCCCGAATTTGCCGAGATCGCCCGTATGGGCGATGCCATCGGCGCCGATGACGCGCATGCATTGGCGGACCGTCTCGATCTGCCGGGCGCTGCCCTCGAACAGACCTTGTCGCAGGCCGCGCAGGCCGCTTCGGGAGATCGCGATCCGCATGGCCGCGTGGCCTGGGGACTCGGCGCGCTTCAGGCGCCCTATCGCGCGACGCGGGTGACGCCCGCGCTTTTTCACACACAGGGCGGACTGGCCGTGACTGCCGGGGCGCAGGTCCTCGGTCAGGACGGCCAGGCCATCCCCGGCCTTTATGCCGGGGGCGGCGCCGCCGCAGGAATCAGCGGACGAACCGGGGGCGACGGCTATGTCTCCGGGAACGGGCTGCTGTCGGCACTCGGACTCGGCCTTATTGCCGGGCGCAGTGCTGCGACAAGTGCCGCAGGATCGCGTCCCGATCCCGCGACGCAAATCAGAATTCAACAAGGAGAAATGACATGAGAACGACTTTGACTGGAATTCTTGCGAGCGCCGCACTGGCGATCGGTGCCACGGCGGCGGCGGCGCAGGATTTCCCGACCCGCTCGATCACCATCGTGGTGCCGTATTCGCCCGGTTCCACCGACACGATGGCGCGCACGCTGGCCAACGAGATGTCGAACGAACTGGGTCAGCCCGTGGTCGTCGAAACGCGTCCGGGCGCGGGCGGAACCGTTGGTGGCGCCTCGGTCGCAAGCGCCGATCCGGATGGCTACACGCTACTGTTCGCTGTGTCGTCGGTCCAGACGGTCGCGCCGCATCAACGTGATCTTCCCTATGGGTTCGACGACCTCGCACCCGTCGCGCGCGTGGCTGTGGGTCCGAACATGATGGCCGCGCGTACCGGCGCTCCCTTCACGACGATTGAGGAGCTGGTGGCCTATGCCAAGGAGAATCCGGGCGACGTCAGCTATGGCTCGGCGGGCACCGGCGGTGCAACTCATATCGCGGCCGAGGCCTTTGCGCGTGCGGCGGGCGTCGAGCTGTTCCATATCCCCTTCAACGGCGTGACACCGGCAGTCGCCGCCACCGTCGCGGGTGAAGTGGACTTGGTGCTTGGCTTTGCGTCGGCGATCCTGCCGCAGGACGAGGGCGGTAAGCTGGTTGCACTGGCGCAGCTCAGCAGCGAGCGAACCGAAGTCGCGCCCGACGTCCCGACACTGATCGAAAGCGGCGTCGACCTGGCTCTGCCGCCCAACACGGGCCTCTGGGCGCCGGCCGGCACGCCTGACGACGTGATCGCCACGCTGGCCGCCGCAGTCGAGAAAGCCGCCGGCAGCGACACGTTCCAGTCTTTCGCCAAGAGCGGGCTGACCGCCGTGGACTACGCCGGTTCCGAGGCCTTCACCGAGGTTCTGAAAACCGAGAACGCCTTCTTTGCCGAGCTTCTGCCGACCTTGAAGATGGAGTGATCCGGCCATCCGGCTGCCTTGCCGCAGCCGGGCCGACATGCAAGACGGGGGCGGATGCGAACATCCGCCCCTTTTTCTGTCAGGGGCATGCACATGATCGGCATTCCTCCGGAAACAGTAAGGGCCGAAGCGAAATATCGCTCCGGCCCTTGTCATGTTTGCCGCGGGATCATGGCAGCGGCGCACGCCGCCTGGCGGCTTATCCCGCTTTGCCGGTAACTGCGCGTTCGGGCGTCTCGACGACACCTTCAAGATCGTTGAAACGGCTTTCCAGCGCGCTGAATTCAGGCAGCCCCATCAGGTTCCAGATCTCCTCGATCGAGACCATCAGGTCGGGCCGGTCCACGACCTCGCCGGTCGGAATAGCCTCCAGAAGCGTGGCCAGAACGGTTTCCATCGCCTTCAGCGCAGCCGCCGGAAGCATCCGGGGCAGGGTGACGCGACGCACGCCGAGTTCCTTCATCCGGGCAATCGGGATCAGCGGCGTGGTGGGGCGCGAGCGCAGCCCGAATCCCATGTTCACCGATACCGGAATATCGACCGCATCGACCAGCGCCTTGATCTGATCCTCGCCCTTGATCGCATCGGCGAAGATCAGGTCGGCACCGGCCTTCTCGTAGAGCTTGGCGCGCCGGATTGCTCCTTCGAGCCCTTCGACCGCGAGCGCATCCGTGCGGGCCAGGATCACGAAATCATCGTCGCGCCGCGCATCGCATGCGGCCTCGATCTTGCGCGCCATTTCGCGCATGTCGATCACATCCTTGCCGGCCATATGTCCACACCGCTTGGGGCTGACCTGATCCTCGATATTGATCCCGGCGACGCCGGTATCCTCGAAGCGTTGCGTCGCGTGCCAGACCGTCGCGGGATTGCCATAGCCCGTATCGGCATCGGCCATCACCGGGATCGACACGCAGCCAGCGATCATTCGGCAGGCATCGAGATTGTCCGTCATGCCCATGATGCCCACATCCTCGAAACCCATGCGGGAATTCGCAAGGCCCGCGCCGCTGGTGCAGGCGGTCTTGAATCCCATCTTCTCGACGAGCCGGATGCTGTAGCCGTCATAGACGCCGGGCGAAACGAGGATGTCGTCGCCCGCCAGAAGCTCCCTCAGACGCTTGGTTGGTTTCACGCTTCACTTTCCTTTCTTTCACGCCGTGGCTGCGCCGGTGCGGGCGCATTTGCATTGGCGGTATCGGTGTCCAGAAGGCGCTGCAGCGCCGCGGTGGCGCGGGCGATATGCGCCCGCATCAGCGACTCGGCCAGTTCGGCATCGCGCGATTTCATGCCGCGCAGGATCTGCCAATGCTCCGCCGAGGCGTTGTCATGTCGCCCCGGTGTCGAGCCCGAGCGGGCACGATACAGGCGCAACAGGTAATAGAGCTCGTCGCACAGCAAGGATTCGATGCGCCGGTTGCCGCACTCCTTCGCAATCCTGACATGAAGGTCAAGCACGCGGCCATTGCCGCCAGCCTGCTCGAAATCATGCAGCAGCCGGTTCATCGATTCATCCGACATCGCACGGGTCGCCAGCTTGACGCTCATTCCCTCGACGCTTTCGCGCAGCTGGAATATCTCGATCATGTCTTTCACGTCCAGATCGACGACACGGGCCTTGAAATAGGGTTCCTTTACGATCAGACCTCGACCCTGAAGCGCCTTCACTGCCTCGCGCACGGGGCCGCGGCTGACCTTGAACCGCTCCGCAAGCGTGGCCTCGTTCACGACTCCGCCCAGCGGAATCTCTCCGCTGAGGATAAGGTCAAAAATACCATCGAAGACGGTGTCGACGCGAGTTCGCTGCTGGCCGGACATCCTTACCTCAATCTGTCAACACTTTTGCGGAACTTACCTGTTATCTACGAAAAGTAAAAGACATTATTGCCCATTTTTGGGCGTTATGGCTGATAGTGTTGACACTTTTACAGCCGCGTCTTATCCAGATGATATGCAGAATGTAGTCAGGACAAATTCCGCCGAAATCGCCTGTGCCGGTTTTCCGGGCAAAGGCGGCGCGCCCGCGCTGGCGGTCGACCTCAACGCCCTGACCGCAGGCCGTAAGCGGCCATTGCCGCGCTCCCTGCGCGTGGTGCTCGAGAACCTTGCCTTGCAGGCGCTCGACGGGGAAGATGTTGCTCACGAGATCGCCGCGATCCGTGACTGGAGCGCCAGCACGGACGAGATTTCTGTTCCGTTGCAGGTCTCCCGCGTCATGCTGCCCGATTCCAGCGGCCTGCCTGCGCTCATGGACCTTGCCGCGGCGCGCGATGCGCTGGTTGAGCGTGGCCGCGACCCGAGCGCGGTAGAGCCGGCCGTGCCGGTGACGTTGGTGGTCGATCACTCGTTGATCGTCGATGTGGCGGGCCATCCCAACGCCCGAAACCGCAACATGGCCGAGGAATACCGCCGCAACGCCGAGCGCTACGCCTTTTTCAAATGGGCCGAACAGGCCTTTGATCGTCTCCGGGTCGTTCCGCCCGGTTCGGGCATCATCCATCAGGTTCATCTGGAGAGCATTGCACAGGTGGCCGCCCCGCGCGAGGTGCAAGAGGGACGCATCATCGCGACGGAATTCGTTCTGGGATGCGACAGCCATACGACGATGGTCGGTGGTATCGGCATGCTGGCCTGGGGCGTCGGCGGGATCGACGGCGAGGCCGCGGCCCTGGGTCTTCCCTATCAGGTGCGCATTCCCCGTGTCGTCGGCGTCCAGCTCAATGGCGACCTCCCGGCAGGTAGCACAACGACTGATCTGGTTCTGACCGTGACCGAGCGCTTGCGTCAGCTCGGCGTGGTCGGGGCATTCGTCGAGTTCTGCGGCCCCGGTGCCGCCAGCCTGTCGGTGCCCGACCGCGCGACCATCGCCAACATGGCCCCCGAATACGGCGCCACCTGCGCATTTTTCCCCATTGATGAACGCACCATAGAATATCTGGCGGTATCCGGACGCGATCCAGACCACGTATCGCTCGTCGAATCCTACGCCCGCGCCAGCGGCATGTGGGCCGACCCCGGCGACCCTCTGCCCGAGGTCACCGAGATGGTCGAGATCGACCTTGGATCAATCGTTCCCAGCGTCGCCGGTCCCAAGCGCCCTCAAGACCGCGTGCCGCTCGACCGGATCGCGCAATCGTTCCGCGATGCGCTTTGCGCCCCGGTCGGCCCGCAAGGCTTTGGCTTGTCCGAAGACGCGCGCGATGCCTGCGTTGAAGTGGATGTCGCGGGCTCGCCCGTCACCTTGCGCCATGGCAGCCTGACCATTGCCGCGATCACCTCCTGCACCAATACGTCGAACCCGACAGTGATGCTTGCGGCCGGTCTGCTGGCGCGCAATGCCGTCGCCAAGGGGCTCTGCGTCCCACCCCAGGTCAAGACCTCTCTCGCACCAGGCTCGCGGGTGGTCGAGGACTACCTCGCCGCCGCAGGTTTGATGGAACCGCTCGAGACGCTTGGCTTCCATGTGGTCGGGATCGGCTGCACCACCTGTTCGGGCAAGTCCGGCCCCCTTGCGCCCGGCATCTCCGAAGCCATCGCCAAGAACGATCTGGTCTGCGCCGCGATCCTGTCGGGCAACCGGAACTTCGAGGGCCGCATCCATAAATCGGTCCGTGCCGCCTATCTCGCATCGCCCCCGCTGGTGGTGGCCTTCGCCCTGGCGGGGCGGGTTGATATCGACTTTGCCAACGAACCCTTGGGTCACGACGCACAAGGCGTCGGGGTGATGCTGTCGGATATCTGGCCCGACCGTGACGAAATCGCCGCGTTGGAAAAGGACAGCCAGCAACCCGAGCGGTTCCGCAGCAGCTATGCCACCTTGTTCGATGGCGCGCAGCTCTGGGACGATCTGGAAAGCCCGCGTGGCCCGGTCTTCGACTGGAACCCTGATTCCAGCTACATCAAGCGTCCGCCCTTTATCGAACTCGGTGGTCAGGCGTTGCCTGACCGGATCGAACAGGCGCGCGCATTGGTCGTCGCGGGGGATTCCCTGACCACCGATTTCGTGACTCCCTCGGGTGAAATCCTGGCCGAAAGCCAGGCCGGCCAATATCTCATGGATCAGGGCGTCGCGCCGCGCGATTTCAACGCGGTCACGCAGCGGCGCGGCAATCACGAGTTCATGGCGCGCGTGACCTTTGCCAACCAGCGCATGAAGAACCGCCTTGCGGGCGGGATCGAAGGCGGCTTCACCCGGCTCGACCCTGATGGCGAGGTGATGACGATCTACGACGCCGCTCAGCAATTGCGTGAACAGAATTGCCCGGCGATCGTGTTGGCGGGCAAGGATTACGGCATGGGGTCCAGCCGGGACTGGGCCGCCAAGGGGCCAAAACTGCTGGGCGTGGCCGCCGTGCTCGCCGAAAGTTTCGAGCGCATCCACCGGGCCAACCTGATCGGAATGGGGATTGCCCCGCTGGTCTTTTCACCGGGCGAAAGCGTCGAAAGCCTCGGCTTGACGGGGTTTGAAACCTTTCGCCTGACCGGTCTGCACGACGCGGTCGAGACTGGCGCGCCGGTGCGTGTCAGCGCCATCGGGCGCGGCATCGAGCCCCGCGACTTCACGATGCGCCTTGACGTCACCGGCACGCATGAAGCCAAGCTGCTTCGCGAGGGCGGGATCTTCGCCGAGATCCTGAAAACGGCGCTGGCCGAAAAGGACCATGAACGGGATGACACCGCATGAACACGCTCGATGACGCCGTTGAACTGGTGGTCGCCTATCTGAAGGCGATGGAAAACCGCGACCTCGCAACCGCGCAAGGTTTTGTCGCTGAGACCGGGCTCGAACTCGTGTTTCCCGGTGATCGCCGGTTCTCGAGCATCGATGAGATTCGCAGCAATTCCGCCGGCCGATACGGTTTCGTGGGCAAGACCATCACCGAAACCGACGCCTGGCAGAACGGCGAGACGACACGGGTGATGGTGCAGGGCACGCTGCACGGCGAATGGCGCGACGGCGAATCCTTCGAGGGAATCCGCTTCGTCGACCTGTTTGACCTCACCGCAGGCAAGATCCGGCGCCAACAGGTTTGGAACGACACCGCGGAACGACTGATCGCATTGGGAAAGGAGTGGCAGACATGACCTTCGACCTGGTCCTCAAGAACGGCGAGATCGTCTTTCCGGGCGAAGGCGTGGCGCGTGGCTCGATCGCGGTCAAGACCGGCCGGATCGCCGCGATCCTCGCACCCGATGAATCCGTCAGCGCCCGTCAGGTGATCGACTGCACCGATCGCTGGATTCTCCCCGGCGCGATCGATCCTCACACCCATGTCGGGTTCGGGGCCAAGGAACAGGACTGGACCACCGAAAGCCGCACCGCCGCCTTGCAGGGAGTGACCGGATTGATGACCTTCTGGCGCTCCGAGGATCTGGCTCAATCCACGCCGGGTTGGCAGCGCGAGGGCGAGGCCCGCTCGGTGATCGATTTCGGCTTTCATTTCGGCGTCACCTCGCGCAGCCATGTCGACGCGTTTCCGGCACTTGCCGCGAAGTTCGGTGTGACCTCGCTCAAGGTCTACCTGATGTACAAGGGCGCGAACGGCGCCGCCAAGGGTTTCACCGAAGTCGATGACGCACTCCTGTTCTCGGCCCTTGCAGCCGCCGCGCGGGTGCCGGGCGGGGTGGTCGGGGTCCATTGCGAGAACACCGAGGTCATCCCGTTCTTCCGTGACCCGATCAAGGCGGCGGGCCGCTCGGACCTGGGCGCCTGGGACGACCAGAGCCCCGGCTTCCTTGAAACCGAGAATGTCTTTCGTGTCGCCTATTTCGGCGAAAAGGCGGGTTGCCCGGTCAATATCGTGCATATGTCGGCAGTCGAAAGCCTCGATCTCGTGCGCCGGATGCGCCATGCTGATCGCCCAGCCATCAATGTCGAGACCTGCATCCATTATCTCAGCCTGACCCGCGACAGCGACATTGGCGACTTGGGCAAGGTCAATCCGCCACTGCGCAGCCAGGCCGATGTGGACGGGCTCTGGGAAGGCGTGCGTGACGGTGCGATCCAGACCATCGGCTCGGATCACGTCGCGCGCAAACGCGCCACCAAGGGGCCGGACCTCTGGGGCGCAACGGCCGGGTTTCCCGGTATCGCGCAGCTTTGGCCGATCCTTGTCTCCGAGGGCTACCATCGGCGCGACATTCCGATCGAGACCCTGGCCGCTACCACCAGCCGCAACGTGGCGGCGCTCTACAATCTTGCGGGCAAGGGGCGGATCGCGCCGGGCTACGACGCCGACTTCGCCGTGGTCGACCCGGATGCCACCACAGTTGTGCGCCCTTCCGACTACCCCTCGCATTCCGATTACTCGCCCTACGAAGGCATGGAACTGCGCGGTGCGGTCACCCATACGATCCTGCGCGGTATGCTGCTGTCCGAGAACGGCCAGCTTTCCGAAGCTGTCGATGCGGCACCGCGCGGCCAATACCTTTTCCGGGCCAATTGATTCACTCAGCGAAAGAAGAGAGACACATGACCGAGCGCATCTGGGACAAGTTCCTGACCGAGAAAGACAAGCGGATCTTCCAACTGGCGGGTTACGGCAAGCGCGGCGGCTTTGGCACGCGCCCGGCCCTGTTCATCATTGATGTTCAGTATAACTTCACCGGCGACGAACCCGGAGAACCGCAGGAAGAGGGCGTTCTCAAGTATCGCACCCATTGCGGCGAGGCTGGCTGGAAAGCCGTGCCCCATATCGAGCGTCTTCTCAAGATCGCCCGCGCAAAGAACCTGCCGGTCTTCTACACGGTCTCCGAACGCCGCGCTGACATGATCGACAGCGGCGTTCAGGTGGGCAAGAGCCACCGTGGCACCGAGAAGACCTCGACCGAGGGCTCCCACGCGACCCAGACGGTCGCACCATTGGCCCCTCAGCCCCAGGACATCCTGATCGGCAAACGCAAACCCTCGGCCTTCTTCGGCACGATCTTCATGAGCCACCTCAATTTCCTCGATGTGGACACGCTGATCATGACCGGTTGCACGACCTCGGGCTGCCTGCGCGCAACGACGGTCGATGCCTACTCGTTCAACTTCAAGGTCGTAATCCCCGAAGAAACCGCCTTCGACCGCTTCGAGGCAAGCCACGCCGTCAACCTCTTCGACCTGAACTGCAAATATGCCGATGTGATCCCGACTGATGAGGTGGCGGAATATCTCGAGGGCCTGCCCGTCCGCGACACCGCAACCTGATCCGGCGCACCCATCGCCTCGCGCAGCTTGACCCGGCCCTCCGCGAGGCGGGGACGTTCCTGCAACCCGAAGCGGTTTTTCACGCCCGTCCCTTGTTGATATACACGTTTCGACGCGACCCTGCCCGTTCCCAACCGGGGTGTTCCAACAGTTCTTGGCCAGAGGAAAACCGAGCCCAGTGACACCCGGTGAGACCGCATGACAGAACAAGGCCCGCCTCCTCGGCGGGCTTTGATTTTTCAAGCATATTCAAAAGATTACTGCGAACCTCCAGCGTTTGAACGCCTTCTTCAGCGATCCAGCTGACCACCAAGATGTCGATCAAACGGTGCAACTCGTCGGGTGCCCGGCGCGAAGCGATCGGCGCCGGTCGCAAAGCGCCAAGTGGCATCGAGCGGGCGCGCAAGGCTTTCCGTAGAGCCTTTGAGCGGCTTTACCGCCGAGCGCGCAAGAATGCCGAGGAGCAGGTCGCGTCAGCGGTCAAAGACATCAATAAAGCTGATCAAACGATTGCGGAGATAGCCAGCCAGCTTCCGCGAAGTCTGAGGCAGCGAATTGCTGAGAAGCGGCGTGAGTTGAGCGCGCGGACGGTGAAGCCTCTTTCGGTCATTTGTCTGTCTCCGCGTTGCTGTGATTTGAAGGGAAAGAAACGTGTTATGTCACGTCGTCCCCCTTTGCAGAAGCAGGCGCAGACAGAACGCCGTCTCGGCGAGGATCGTTAGCCCGTAGGCAGGCAGGAAGACTGGCAGGAAATCGGGTGCGAAGAATCGCAGGCCGCTGCCGATGAGATACACCACCCCGGCAAGCGCGAGCCCCGCCCCGAACGCCTTGGCAAAGAGACCCGAGCGCCATATGAGCACGCCCATGATTAAGCTGTTCACTCCAAAGAAGACCAGTCCGAGATCGTAGCCGTGTGCGTGCAGGTCAAGGAACACCAGCGCGAGCGCCGGAGCATCGGTCAGCGCGTCGGCGGACGTCAGAACCAACCAAGCCGCCAGCAGAGCCATGAGGCTCGTGGCGATCAGCACGGTCTGGATCAGTCGGAACACCATTGCCGACAACGCAAGGCCCGGCGCGACGGTGCGAAAGATCAGGTACAGCAGGATCGCAATACCCGCATCGCTGAGCGCCATCACGAGGTCTGTTGCGATGGCGGCGCGGAATTGGGACGGTGCCGCGAGGATCGCGGTGGCGGTCGCGTCGGCATCGCTGAAGTCGACCAGCGGACCGCGAAGGCCAAGCTCCGCCCCGAGACCCGTGACAATGACGACCAGGTAGAGAAGTCCGGCAAATCGGGCCTTCCGCGCGAGGCTGTCGGTGCGTGCAAGGGTGGGCATAAGGCTTTTACCTTTCCGAAAGAGTGATCAGACATACTATGCGCAGCTTTTGAGCGGGCTCATAGTGGCGACACCGACTGATGGGCGGTTCGCTCGCTGCCCGGCCCAGACAGAACCGAGAATGATTGCAGCGCCAAGGCCCTGTACGACCGTGAGTGATTGGCCCAGCACCGGCCAGCCAAGCAACACAGCTGTCACGGGGCTCATCATGCCGAGTATCGAGACCGCGCCGGCCTCGATCCGGGCAATGCCCCGGAACCAGAGCGCGTAAGTGGCCGCCGCGCCGATGAGCCCAAGCCAGATCAGCCAGGCCATGTTCGTGGCCGTAAGCGGTGGCAGAGCGGGTTCCATGATTAGCGCCAGCGGCAAGGCTGCGCCTCGCCAAGCTCCGCGCCAATGAGCCGTAATCATTGAAACACTGACCCCGAGAGATCGGACTGCACGTAATGGCCCGCACGGGCTTCAGGCGCCAAACCCTACATTTGCTGCGCACTGCGTGAAGGTCGGCTTGGGACCTGAAGGCGGAAGGCCTCTCCAAAGCCACCGGCTGGCAGGCATATAGGGTGCGCGCGCGGTCTCATACACCAACCGGCGCTGCACTACCGACATACCTGAGTGGTGGATCGCGTTTCCCCACGTCGGCAGGGTAGGGGCGGACTGGCGCGCCGCAAGCCAAGTTGTCTTCGACAATGCCTGGTTTGCTTGTTCAGAAGCGTGCGAGTCAGCCACGACCGTCGCAAGTCATCCCTCGGATGCTTCCGCTCGTTCTCCTTCGGCGCTGCCTTCACTGGCGGCGAACCGATCAAATGTTTCAGTTGACTTGGAAGCTGCTGATTTGCACTGAGTATGTTTATTTATGCACAACATGAGGGATAATTGTAAGTATTTAATAATAAAAGATTTTACCAAATATACTCGTTCTAATTTCCTCAGCATGATACAGTTTTCGTGAATTAATCAAACGTCTGTGCGTTTGCGTGATCCGATGTTCAATTCCTCTGTGAAGACATTTCCCCAGAGGCGTTTCCGTCCCATTTTGAATGTCAGACGAGCGGGGTAGTCCCGCCGCCGAACTTCTCAAACGGGTCCGCGTGGACCACACGTAAATGGAGACATTACAATGCCTACAGCAAAACTCTTTGCCTTGATTGCCGCAACTGCAATTCCCGCCCTTGCCTCGGCCCAGACGGTTTCGTCCGATGCGGCAACACAAGCTGCGCTGCTCAAATCAGCAACCGCGTCGGTGACGGAATTCGACCAATTCGCCGGTGGCGAGCTCAACCCTGATGACCGCACGGGCGTCATCTACAACGGTGAACTCAATCCTGGCGACCGCGAGGGTGTGATCTACAATCAGGGCGCCCAGTCATTCGATATCGCCGGTGGCGAGCTCAACCCTGATGATCGCACGGGCGTCATCTACAACGGCGAGCTCAATCCTGGCGACCGCGAGGGCGTGATCTACAATCAGGGCGTCCAGTCATTCGATATCGCCGGTGGCGAGCTCAACCCTGATGACCGCACGGGCGTCATCTACAACGGTGAACTCAATCCTGGCGACCGCGCGGGCGTGATCTACAATCAGGGCGCCCAGTCATTCGATATCGCCGGTGGCGAGCTCAACCCTGATGACCGCACAGGCGTCATCTACAACGGCGAGCTCAATCCGGGTGACCGCGAAGGCGTGATCTACAGTGTCAGCCATGTTGCGGCCGATATCGCCTAAACGTTCAGTCAATGCCCTATGAACGTGGCGCCTTAGGGCGCCGCGTCTTCCTTTGCTATACATTTGGTGACGGCAAGAAACATCCGGTCACATTCAACACGGTCCGTCTATCCCCTTTTGTAGACTTTCGCCTGCCCAGTCCCCGATCATACCTTTGTCACGTTGGAATGCACACATTCGCCTGCTTCCGTCGTCGGGCTCGCTCTTGCCGCTCCGTATTGATCGGATGATTGCACCCCGTGTCCTGTCGACCAGTTCAGGAACGGGCTGAAACTGTCGACCTGGTCGTCATGGCGGGCGCGCTGAGTTTAAGCGGATGTCCTTGTCGTCATGTGGCTTGCTGGGACGACATCAGTGGTAACCGCTTTTCTGGAATACCTGCAGCAGGGGCTTGCCGCTGTGGGCCGCTCGCGACGATCCGATAGTCGGGCGGAGAGAGGTCATTCGCCGCGCTCACCGCGAACACACGCTATCCATCATCTGCGGCACGGCGGGCGACTCGAGCATATGCCCGAGCCGCCTCGATTTTCGCGCGAATCTAAATCAAAGATCGCTCACAGGGGTATGCACGATCCCCGGCCACTTGGCGTTCGCGCCTGCGATAACCGCCTGCGGGTCTTCGCGGTATTTCTCCAGGATCGCGGCGTTCACGAAAAGGTAGAGCTTTCCCTCGACGATATCGGCATAGCGGACATCGCCATCGAGTTTCTTGTCGACAAAGACGCCGTAGGCACAAAAGCCACCGAATTGGGGCAGATAGGCTGCCGGGTTTGCTTCGAACGCCTGCTTCGCCTTTGCCGTGGCGAAGTAGTAGTCGATCCCGTCATGCGTCATGGCATGCGTGGCGTCCCCGACGACCGGCCCCTGGTCACCGAACATCGACACCGGGTCGACCCCGTGGAGGCCCAACGGGTGTCCGGAAAGCGTGTAGCCGTTGACGACGTTATATTCGTCGGCGGCATTGGCAAAGGTGGCGAGGGTCAGGGTGGCGGCAGAGGCCATGGTCAGGATGGTGGTCCATTTGGCGATGCCCTTGATGATTTGGGAAGTCATGGGAAGTCTCCTTCAGGTTTGGATGAAAGGTTGGATTCTGGAACAAGATCAGCTTGCGGCGGCGATGCGTTTCACGGCGTCGTCCGTCCACCAGACTGCGTTGGCGACCATGCGGAAATTGATGATGGCGGCGAGGTATCCATCGCCCTCGGGCACCTTGGCACCCGCCGTTGCATCACGCACCACGGCCACTTCGTAACCAAGCTCCAGCAACTCGTAGAGATGCGCCTGCGTGCAGAGGTTTGCGGACATACCAGCCAGGATCACCTTGTCGATCCCGCGCTTGCGCATCTGAAGGTTCAGATCGTTCTGCGCGGGGCTGTAGACCTTGTGCGGAGAGCAGACGATGGTTTCGCCATCCTCGATGTATTTCTTGTATTGCGGCATCCAGTCGGCGCCTGAGCCTTCGAAATTGCCGAGGTTCAGCGGCCCGAGGCGGTCGAACATGCCGATAGAGTGCATGGTCTTTTCCAGCGTTCCCTCGAACTGCCATTGATGGTCGTGCGGGTAGTAGTAGTGCGGCGAGATGAAGACCGGCATGCCGGCCGCCTTGGCTGCGGCGAACAGACGCTCGATATTGTCCACCGTGCCTTGCTCTGTCACGCTTTCGCCGACGACGCCCCAAGTGACACCATCCTCGGACAGAAAGTCGATCTGCGGGTCGGTGACGACGAGCGCGGTGCGGCCGGGCTCGATTTCCATGTCGACCTGCGGCAGGCCAGGTGTCTCGGGATCGGCGTAATAGGCGCGGGCCTCATCGGTGGCCGCCGTGGCGGCACTGCCGGTCAGCGCCGCGGCCCCGGCCGCAGCTGCGCCGGCAGCCCCCGCAAGAACCCGGCGGCGTGCCAGATCGACATACTCGGGCGTGATTCCGCAGCCGCAGTCGTGGTTGTGGTTTTGTGTCATGGTCAGTCTCCTGTTCAGGGGTGAGGACAGCGCGGCGTCGTTGCCGCGATGCCAGGTTGGCGGGATCACACCGGCCGCATCAGAAGACAGCCGTCACCTGTTCGCGGTCGTGGGTCACGTCGCGAGCGAGAGGGAGCGATATCCGCTTTCCTTCGGGGTCGGCACCGTCAGCGGGGTGCCGGAAACCGGGTCAGTCCGCCAGTACTTCGGTCAATGCGAGAGCGCAGGCGGCCGTTTTCATTGGTGCGTGGTGGTCGGGTGCGGCCTTGGATGCCATCTGTGTCTGGGCGCGATCGGTGTCCGGCATGGCCGATGGTATCGCGATGTTGCCGGCGGTAATCGCCACGGCCAAGGCCAAGATGAGAAGCGAGTTTCTGTCTTTCATTTCAATGATCCACTTCCTGGCTTGAAATTCGGGCGTGCGCCCTTGGGTTTGATCCTTGCGGTCAGCTCGGGGAAATCCCGGCCTTGGTCAGTTGTCCTTCCAGCGCCTCGATGCGCGCCTTCAAGCGGAGAATCTCACCACCATGTTCCGCATCTGTACGGCGCACCGGAATGTGCTGAGGGCAGTTCCAGTCATAGGCTGCGACACGAATGATGATCGCGCGCTCTGCCGGCGGCGCACCGGGCGTGGAGAGCAGGCCCATCACACCGGCGTTCTCGGAGATCTCGGCCGTGCCCCACAGCTTGAGGCGCTTGCGCGCCGGGTAGTCGATCGCGATAATCGCGACGCGGGGATTGGTGCGCAGGTTGCCGGTGCTGATATACTGCCGATTGCCGCGGTAATCGGCGTAGGCGACGGTTTGCGGGTCGATCACCCTGAAAAAGCCGGGCGCGCCGCCGCGGAACTGCACGTAGGGCCAGCCGGTTTCCGAGGCGGTAGCCTGAAACACACCGTCGCGTGCCTCGAGAAAGGTGACCTCGCGTTCGGTTAGGTGGCGCCCGCCGTCGCGTTCGGGCGAGAGGGCGCTCTCGTAAAGCGTGGCGGAGCCAAGGCGTTCCTGTTCGGCACGTACGGTCGGGGTGAAGGCGATATCGGCAACTCCGAGAGGCATGACTCCACTCCTACAGGCCAAGGGCCGACAGGCCGGGGTGATTGTCCGGGCGATGACCGAGCGGCCAGTGAAAGAGACGCTCCTGCTCGCTGATCGGCAGGTCGTTGATCGATGCGATGCGCTGCCGCATCAGGCCATTTTCGGCAAATTCCCAGTTCTCGTTGCCATAGGCGCGGAACCACGAGCCGCTGTCGTCGCGGTATTCATAGGCGAACCGCACGGCGATCCGGTTGCCGTGGCAGGCCCACAAATCCTTGATGAGCCGGTAGTCCAACTCTCGCGCCCATTTGCGGGTGAGAAACTCTATGATCCTTTCGCGCCCCCGGAAGATCTCGGCACGGTTGCGCCATTGGCAGTCGGGAGTATAGGCCAGCGCGACCTTCTCCGGGTTGCGGCTGTTCCAGCCATCCTCGGCCATGCGGACCTTCGTGATGGCGGTGTTTTCGTCGAAGGGCGGAAGAGGGGGGCGTGTCATCGAATATCTCCGGTTCGAAGGAATGCTGACGCCCCGGCAGGGACAGGGAGCGATCCAGGGGAAGGATGCCGGGGCGCCTCCGGGTCAGGCCACCTTGGCGCTGACGGCCGGAAAATCGATCGGCGTGTCGAGTGCCGAATTCAGGTAGTTGGTCAGCGTATTGAGCGCGACATGGGCGACGATCTCGACGATCTCTGCCTCGGAGTATCCAGCCGCTTTCACGGCCGAGACATCGGCGTCGGATACGCGTCCGCGATCGTTTACGAGTGCGACCGCAAAGCGGAGGGCGGCCTGGGCCTTCTCGTCCTGAGACTGACCGGCGCGGTTCGCCGCGATCTCCGCCTCGTCGAGCTTGGCCACATGCGTGCCGAGATACGTATGGGCGGCCAGGCAATAGTCGCAGCCATTGATCTGTGCCACGGCCAGCGCGATGCGTTCTCGGGTGCGGGCATCAAGGCTACCCTTGGCGAGCGCGCCGTTGAGGCCGAGATATCCTTCGAGCGCGGCGGCGCTGTTCGCGGTGATACGGAACAGGTTCGGCACGCTGCCCAGCAATTTCTTCACATCTTCAAGAAGCGGTTGTGCAGCGGCCGGAGCCGTTTCGATCGAGGCGGGAAGTGCAATTCTGGTCATGGGTTTGTCTCACTATGGTTGGTCGAATGGACAAAATATATACAGACCAGTCTGTATAGTATCAAGCCCGATAATCGTCGAGCTGAACAGATTGCAACCGCGTGACCACTTGAATTATTGAGATTGTTGCGCCAGATATATACAGAACTGTCTGGATATGTTGGGAAATATGCCAAAGTCTCGTCGCGACGATCTTGTAGAAACCGCACTGAAACTTTTTTACGCGGGCGGCTTCAAAGCCACCGGTATCGACAAGATTCTGGAAGAATCCGGCGTCGCAAAGATGACGCTCTACAATCACTTCCGCTCCAAGGACGAACTGATTCTCGCGGTGTTGCACCGGCGTGACGAACAGTTCCGCAACTGGATGATGGGCGAGATGGACAAGGTTTCAGCCGACCCGCGGGCGCGTCTGCTTGCGATGTTCGACGCGCTCGAGACCTGGTTTGAGGGGAGGGCGTTCAAGGGCCTGGGCTTTCACGGCTGCGCGTTCATCAACGCTGCCGGAGAATTCGGCGACCATGCGCATCCTGCGCACCGCGCCGCGGCCGAACACAAGCGCAGTATCCTGAAATATCTCGAACGCCTCTGCTCCGAGGCCGGCGCGCCCGATCCGGCAAAACTCGCCGAGCAATTGGCCCTGCTCAAGGAGGGGGCCATCGCCACCGCCCATGTGCGCTGCATGCCCGCCGCCGCGCAGATAGCCAAGGAAATGGCTGCCCGGATGATCGATGCGGCGCTCGCCGAGGCATAGTTGCCTGCCAGGATATCCTCCGAAACTCGTCAGGCCGCGAATTTCGGCAATGGCATTCCGAAAGCAACGCATCGGTTTGTGGTCCTGTGTCCGCCCCGGGGCGGTCGCTGTCCTTGCACCGAAACGGAGCGCAGCAGACCATTGCTACAGGTGCAGTTTGGAATCGGGTTCTCGCAATAATTGGAACTCCGGTCCGTATTGCGTCCGGATACAGCACGAGGTTGGTCGCTTCCCGCGCGTGTCGTAGGATGCGGATCATGGGGTATGTGACATCTCTCTTCGCGCGCAAGGTGGTCGCCGCGGCTGGCGACGGCATCGACGCGGCCGAGATGCTGTCCTTGGTAGGCATTGATGTTGATCGTCCTTGGAATCCCAAGCAGATGATCCCGGCCGAGCGCTACTATGACATGCTTGAAAGGATCGCCGATCAGATAGACGTGACCGACCTTCCGGTGCGGACGGGCGCCTCCATGCGGCTCGACGAGTACGGCGCACTTGGGCTGGCCTTCAAGGCTGCAAAGACGCTTGGCGCGTCCTTTGCGCGGGTCGAGCGCTACGCACGCCTGTGGACAAGCGTCGCCGAATACGAGCTACGGCCGGCGACCGGAGGCACGCTCTTCATCCTTCACCGGGCGGGCGAACGACGCCTCGGAATGCGGCTGTCGAACGAGGCCACACTGGCCAGCGCCGTGTCCATCGCAAGGCAGGTCTGCCCGGTGCCGGTCGCACCGGTGGAAGTGTTGGTCCGGCATCGCGCCCCGCGCTCAATCGCTGCTCACGAGGAGTGGTTCGGCTGTCCGGTGCGCTTCGGCGCCGAACTCGACGCGATCCACTATGCCGACGAGACGCTGGCACGGCCCAACATCATCGGGGATGAGGGAATCTCCAGGTATCTCACGGCGCATTTGGACACGGAATTGTCCGAGATCACGCGCGAGCCCGCGCTTGTCACGCAGGCAAAAGCATCCATCGCTCAGGCCCTGAACGAGGGGTCGCCGAAGATGGCCGACATCGCCCGTGGCCTCGGACTCAGTGCGCGGTCCTTCCACAGACGTCTCTCCGAGCACGGCATGAACTTTCAGGCACTGACCGAGCAAACTCGCCGCGACCTCGCCGAGGGCCTCTTGCAAGACGAGAGCCGCTCATTGGCTGAAATCGCGTTTCTGACCGGTTTCTCTGAGCAGAGCGCCTTTACCCGTGCGTTCAAGCGCTGGGTCGGCGTGACACCCGCGACATACCGCAAGGAAATGGCCCACCGTTGACAGGCGCGTTGGCCGCGTCGGTCAAAAGGCTGGCATCGCCGGTCAATACTGATCAGCATCTGCGCGCCTATCCCTTGGCTGTCGAAACCGAAGCCAAGGAGATACCCGATGCAAGATCAACCAATCCTCGTCATCGGCGCAACCGGCAAGACCGGCCGCCGCGTCGCCAGCCGCCTCGAAGCGCGTGGCCTTCCCGTGCGCCGCGGCTCGCGCAGTTCCGCAACGCCCTTCGACTGGGACGCGCCCGAGACCTGGGCGCCGGCCCTGCGCGGGGCCCGTGCGGCCTATGTCACCTACTTCCCCGACCTCGCATTCCCCGGGGCGGTGGAGAAGCTCGAGTCACTGTGCGAGACAGCCCGCGACGTGGACGTCGAGCACCTCGTGCTGCTCTCTGGCCGCGGCGAGCACCATGCGCGGCTGGGCGAAGATGTGGTCCGCAGTTCCGGCCTCGACTTCACCATCGTCAGGGCCGCGTGGTTCGCTCAGAACTTCTCGGAAGGATACCTGCGTGATCCGGTCCTGGCTGGTGTCCTGCCGATGCCTGGTGACGATGTCGCCGAACCGATCATCGATATCGATGACATTGCCGACGTAGCCGTCGCGGCGCTGATCGAAGACGGGCACAAGGGTGAGCTATACGAGGTGACCGGCCCACGTTTGATGTCATTCGCAGACATGGCAGCCGAGCTGTCCCAGGCTACCGGACACGAGATCCGGCATATCCCGATCAGCTTCGAGGATTTCCACGGCAATGTCGCCGAGGCTGGCGGCACCTTCGTCGCCGACGTCTTCACCGCCATCGCGCGCGAAACCCTGGATGGGCGCAACGCGCACACCACGGGCGGCGTTATGCGGGCGCTTGGCCGTGGCCCTCGCGACTTTGCAGACTTCGCCCGCGCCGCCGCCAGAAGCGGGGCATGGACAAGCGCCGCCTGACACCCCCCCATGAAAGGAGGATGACAAGAGACCCACCATCTTCGAGAAGATCGCGCTCGGTCTCGCCCTGGACCCACCGCGTTCACCTTCGGCGCGCCTGTGGAGCCAAAGACCCGGGCCATCGCAATGCTTGCCCACCGGCAGGGATTTGAGGTGTGCGACTGTAAATGCATTGATCTTGTCATGAAAATACCCTCTGTTTTATACACGTTATGACGTGACACTGCCCGGTTCATTCCGGGGCACCGCGACACCTCAAATCCCTGTGTTTAAAGGAAAATTAATGCCCGTGAGACCCGGTGAGAACGTATGAAACAGCAAGGATTCCCCTCCGGCGGGCGTATCTGGAGCATGATGAAGGGGGTTTGCGCTTCATCTTGCCGGAAATACTCCGGGGGAGTCGCCGCTTGCGGCGACGGGGGCAGCGCCCCCCGGCGGTGCCTGCCATGAGCTTGCTGGAACTCGACCGTGTCACTGCCTTTTACGGCGCGACCCAGGCGCTTTTTGGCGTGTCGCTTGATCTCGCCGAGGGCGAGGTGATGGCTCTGATGGGGCGCAACGGCATGGGCAAAACTACCACCATCAAGGCGATCTGCCGGATGCTGCCGCTGCGCTCGGGCACGATCCGCTTCGGCGGCGCCGATATCACTGCGCTGCCATCTTATCGCGCGGCGCGGATGGGGCTGGGGCTGGTGCCTGAGGGGCGGCGCTGTTTCGCCAATCTGAGCGTGCATGAGAACCTGATCGCCGCCGCGCGCCCCGGCCATTGGGATGTCGCGCGCGTCACCGGACTTTTCCCGCGCCTCGCCGAGCGCCGCGACCAGGGCGCCGCCACGCTGTCAGGGGGCGAACAGCAGATGCTTGCGATCGGGCGCGCCCTGATGACCAATCCGCGGCTGCTCATTCTCGACGAGGCCACCGAGGGGCTGGCCCCGATCGTGCGTCAGGAGATCTGGTCGGCGATCGCCCGACTCAAATCCGAGACCGGGCTCGCGATCCTTCTCGTCGACAAATCGCTGGCCGAACTGCGCGACGTCGCCGACCGCGCCGTGATCCTGCAACGCGGCGAGTCGGTCTGGTCGGGTGCGTTCAGCGCGCTGGATGACGCCGTGACGACCCGGCTGATCGGGGTCTGATCCGGCCGATATTGCCGGTTTGTACAAACCTTCCGGCGAAGCCGCCGATTTGTGTACAGAACCGGCGTACAAAACGGACGAATTGTACGAAATTTCAGTCCCCAGCAGCCAGCAGGACGATCTCACCGTCCCAGACCTGTCTGAGCCGCTCTGCCGCCTGCCATGACCGCAGCCCCGACCGGCAGCACATCACCGCCCGCTGGCCGGGCGCGGGGCGCGGTCCGGCTGGTGTTCCGAATGCCTCGACTGGCAGGCGAACGGCGCTCTCGCGGATCAGGTCCGCCTCGTCGTGATCGCGAAGATCAACAATGAAATCATGATCTTGCAAGGCGCTTGGTGATATGAATGCCGGCTGCCATTCGGGTTCGGGCGCGTTGTCGAACCGGAACCCGCCAAAGCGCATCCCCCCCGCATCGCAGCTTACCAGCCGCCCCAGCGGGCTTGGCTGCAACCCGGTCAGAACCGCCAGCGCCATCTGTGCCTGAAGGCTCCCCAGAAGCCCCACCACCGGTCCAAGCACACCATCTTCGGCGCAACTCCCCATTCTTTGCGGCAAGTCCGGGAAAATCGCCCGCAAACTTGGCGCGCCACCGCAAAAGCCGCCTGCATATCCGGCCATTTGCGTGACAGATGCACTGATCAGAGGCAGGTCGCGGGTCATGCAGTGATCCGACAGGATATAGCTCACCGCGAAACTGTCCGCGCAATCGAGCACAAGGTTAACGCCATCGCAGAATCCGGGCGCCGTTTCGGGGTCGAGCGCCGCCTCATCCGGTTCGATCCGGCACGCAGGATTGAGCCGATGCATCGCCGCTGCGGCGGCCGCGACCTTGGGTCGGCCTAGGTCGTCTGCCCGGAAAATCGTTTGTCTGTGGAGGTTTGTCTCGTCCACGCAATCGGGGTCCACAAGCCGGATAAATCCGATGCCGGCGCCCGCAAGATACTGCAGGACCGGTGCGGCCAGTCCGCCCGCGCCCACCACCAGCACTCGCGCGGCCTCTAAACTTTCCTGCCCCTGCGCGCCGAACCCGGGGACCGCGATCTGGCGTGCATAACGGCTCATCGCGTCGCCCCGATCCAGGCTTTCACCCGCGCTTCGGGGTCGTCGCTCCAGGTGATGTCGGTCACCGCCGAGACGATATCCGCCCCAGCGTCAAGCGCGCCCTGCGCCCGCTCGACCGTCATGCCGCCAATCGCGACCAGTGGCGTTTGGCCGATCAACCCCTTCCATTCGCTCAGTTTTTCCAATCCCTGTTGATGCCATTTCATCTTCTTGAGCTTGGTTGGATAGACCGGGCCAAGGGCCACGTAATCGGGCGTATGGCGCATCGCGCGTTCCAGCTCGTCGCGGTCATGGGTGCTGATCCCGAGCCGTATTCCGGCACGGCGAATCGCCGGGATATCGGCATCGTCCAGATCCTCCTGGCCGAGATGAATCCAATCACACCCCGCATCGATCGCGACCTGCCAGTAATCGTTCAGGATCAATATGGTATCGTGTTTCTGGCAGAGCACCCGCGCCTCTGTGACCGCATGCCGCAGCTCCGGTTCGGGCATGTCCTTGATGCGCAACTGCACCAGTTTCACACCCAGAGGCAACATCCGCTCCAGCCAGTCGATGCTATCGAAAATCGGATAGAAGCGGTCCAGTTTCATGTAAGAAAAGCCTTTCCGATCAATGGGGTGGACGGTGCAGCCATGTCGCGCGGCTCCATCGGGTCGGCCTCGAAAGCCAGCCGCCCTGCCTTGACGCCAAGGGCAAACCCCTCGGCCATCGCCGCCGGGTCGCCCGCCTTGGCCACGGCAGTGTTCAAGAGCACGGCATCGAACCCCATTTCCATCGCCATCGCGGCCTGGCTCGGCAGCCCAAGCCCGGCATCCACCACCATCGGGATATCTGGAAACTGGGCCCTAAGTGTGCGTAACCCATAGATATTCGTCAGGCCCAACCCGGTCCCGATGGGCGCACCCCAAGGCATCAGAACCTTGCACCCTGCCTCAAGCAGGCGCTCGCCCAGAACCACGTCCTCGGTCGTATAGGGAAACACCTCGAACCCGTCATCGGTCAGAATTCGGGCGGCCTCGACGAGTCCGAACGGGTCGGGTTGCAGGGTGTCCGCATGACCGATGACTTCCAGCTTTATCCATTTGGTATCAAAGAGTTCGCGCGCCATATGCGCGGTCGTCACAGCCTCACGCACCGAATGGCACCCGGCGGTATTGGGCAGCACCTTGACGCCCAGCTGGCGCACCAGGTCCCAGAACGCGCCCCCGGCGCGCTCCCCCCCCGCCTCTCGCCTGACCGATACGGTTGCAATCCCGGCGCCCGAGCGGCGAAACGCCTGTTCGAGGATCGCAGGCGACGGGTACTGCGCCGTACCCAGCATCAGCCGCGATGCGACCTCTGTGCCGTAGAATTCTGCCATGCTTCAGCCCCCCTGCCGCGGTGCGACGATCTCGAGCCGGTCTCCCGGTTGCAGGATCACCGAGGCGCGCCCGCCCGCCGGCACGAACGCCTCATTCACCGCTGTCGCCACCTTGGCCTCGCCATACCCCAGTTCCGCCAGCGCGGCGTTCAGGTCGGATGCGGTGACCTCCCGAGGCTCACCGTTCACGTTGATCTTCATCCATCATCTCCGGTGTTTTGCCCTCCAGCAGCAATTCGCCCACCATCCGCGCAAGCGCGGGTGACAGAAGAAAACCGTGCCGGAACAGGCCGTTGACATAGATCGTATCGCCCCGCCGCCGAATGCGCGGCAGGTTGTCTGCAAAGGCGGGGCGGGCATCGACGCCGATCTCGAGGATCTCGGCCTCGCCGAAAGCGGGGTGCAGCGCATAGGCCGCGTTGAACAGCTCTGTCACCGAGCGCAGGGTCGCGCGGTTGCGCTCGCCGCTTTCGATCTGCGTTGCACCCAGCATGAACACCCCATCCCCGCGCGGCACGATATAAAGCGGGTAGCGCGGGTGAAGCAGGCGCACCGGACGGTTGAGCACCACATCCGGCGCGCGCAGCACCGCCATTTCCCCTTTGACTCCGCGCAGATCCGTCAACACGTCCTGCGCCGCCAGCCCCCGGCAATCGACGGTCAAACCCGTCCTAGAAGGTGCCGTTTCGACAAAGGCGACGCCCGCAGCTTCAAGGCTGTCGCGCAGATGACCAAGCGCGTCGCGTGGCGTGATATGGGCCTCGTCTGCAAAGAACAGCGCCCGGTCGAACCGCCCGTCCAGCTGTGGCTCGATCTCGGCCAGCGCCTCGCGACTCAGGCTCTGGTGTCCCGCGGTGCGGCGCGCAAAACGGTTGAGCTCGGCGCGGTCGCGGCCGAGGGTCACGACCAGCGAGCCTTCACGGGCCACCTCGACACCGGCGCGCGCCCACCAATCGGCGGCCTCTTGCCCGAGGCGGGTGACGGGTTCCTCGGCTGTTTCGGCCTCGCAGAACGGAGCCAGCATGCCGGCGGCCCACCAAGAGCAGGCATGCGGACCGGGCCGGGGATTCGGATCGACCACCGTCAGCGTCACGCCGCGTGCGGCGAGTTCGGTCGCCACGCAGAGCCCGACAACGCCACCACCGAGGATCGTTACATGCTCGTTCATGACCAGACCTCGTGAAAATGATGCACCGGTCCATGGCCCGATCCGATATTGAGCCGGTCCGCATGCGCGATCGCCTCATGAAGCCACAGATGCGCATGGCGCACCGCTTCGGTCAGGTCGCGACCCTTGGCAAGTTCCGCGGCGATGGCGGATGAAAGCGAACAGCCGGTGCCATGCGTGTTGCGCGTGTCGATCCGTGCTGCCTCAAGCCGTGTGGTGCCGTCCTTGCCGACCAGCAGATCGGTGCAGACAGCGCCTGCGCCATGCCCGCCCTTCATCAGCACCGCGTCCGGACCCATTGAGAGAAGGGCGCGCCCCTGCGCCTCTGCCTCGTCGGGCGAGCTGGCAGGCGCGCGGCCCAGAAGGCGCGCGGCCTCTGGCAGGTTCGGCGTCAGGATGGCGGCGCGCGGCAGCAGGTCGCGGATCAGCGCGGCGATGGCATCTTCTGACAAAAGCGGGTCGCCCGATTTCGCGACCATGACCGGATCGAGCACGATGGGGCCATCATATCCCGACAATGCCGTCGCGACGGTCTCGACGATGCCTGCGGTGCCCAACATACCGATCTTCACGGCGCCCATCGGGATATCGTCCAGCACCGCTCCGATCTGCGCGGAAACCATCGCGTTTGAAACAGCCTCCACCGACAGCACGCCCAGCGTATTCTGCGCGGTCAGTCCGGTGATCGCGCTGGCACCATAGACACCAAGCGCTGAAAACGTCTTGAGATCGGCCTGGATACCTGCACCACCGCCGCTGTCTGAACCGGCGATGGTAAGGGCCGTGGGAATGGCGTTCATCTGTCTTTTGCTCCTCGCTCGCGTGGCGCGGGTGCGGAGCAGGAGACCAGGGCATTCAGAGCCTTTTGATGGTCCATTTCCGTTCCCTACGCCGGTACTGACCGGATCAGGTTCGATGGGTTGGCCTTGCCTCTCAGCCCCTCAAGTGGGCACCCCAACGGATATGACTGACTTTAGTGCTTGCGCGGAACGGGTTCAAGGGACCGCGCGATCAAGATTGCCCTCTTTCGGCCGAGGGCGCGTCTCACGCCGTCATGTGGCGCGCGCGTGCGCCCCTTTCGATCGCCGCGGCATGCAGGCGGTCGATATTCAGCTCATAGCGGATTTCCTCGAGCAGGCGAAGTTCGGTGTCAGGCAGCACCCCATCGGCGGCAGCCACGTCGCAGGCCAGCGCATAGGCGGTCTCGTAGAGGCGCTCCGGAAGGTTGTCGCGGATGAGGCCAAACAGGGCGTCCAGCCCATCTTCGACGCTGAACAGGTCGAACACGGTCTGGGCCATGACATTCATGCGGTCCAGATCATAGCTGGCGAAGATCGGAAGATTGTTCACCGCCGCCTCGATCTTGACCAGTTCGGCAGTGCGGATGTTCTCGTCTGAGGCCGAGACCGCGATCATCACCGCCACAAGACAGTCCTGCGGCGTAAGCGGGTGGGGAATCTGATCGTTCATCTGTTGGCCTTTCAAGGGGGCATGTCGCAGGTGCAGAATATTGACTGTCCCCGCCCTCGGCAATAGGAAGCGAACGACCCGGTGTGCGCGACGGCAGGCGGGAATATACAGGAACATGGATGATGTCTGAGATACGTGACGCAGCGATGAGTTCGAAAGCCTGGCCTTTTGAAGAAGCGCGCCGCGTGCTCAAACGCTATGAAAAGGCCCCGCCCGAAAAGGGATATGTCCTGTTCCAGACGGGTTATGGCCCCTCTGGCCTGCCCCATATCGGCACCTTCGGCGAGGTGGCCCGCACCACGATGGTGCGGCGCGCCTTCGAGACGATGAGCGATATTCCCACCAAGCTCCTGTGCTTTTCCGACGATATGGACGGGCTGCGCAAGGTGCCGGGAAACGTGCCCAACCAGGAGCAGATGAAAGAGGATCTGAACCTGCCCCTGACCAAGGTGCGCGATCCGTTCGGCACGCACGAGGGTTTTGCACAGCATAACAATGCCCGCCTGCGCGCCTTCCTCGACAGTTTCGGCTTCGAGTATGAGTTCGCCTCGGCGACCGACTATTACACCTCGGGCCGCTTTGACGAGATGCTGTTGGTGGCGCTGGCGCGGTTCGACAAGATCATGGAAATCATGCTGCCTACGCTGGGTGATGAGCGCAAGCAGACCTATTCGCCTTTCCTGCCGGTCAGCCCCAAGACCGGTCATGTGCTTCAGGTGCCGACGCTGGAGCGCAATGTCGAAAAGGGCACGATTGTCTACGAAGAGCCCGATGGCGAACGTGTCGAGCTGCCGGTGACGGGTGGCAACGTCAAGATGCAGTGGAAGCCCGACTGGGCGCTGCGCTGGGCGGCGCTTGGCGTGGATTACGAGATGTCTGGCAAAGACCTGATCGACAGCGTCAAGCAATCCACCCGGATCTGTCGCGCGCTGGGCAAGGAGCCCCCCGAGTCGCTCTCCTATGAGCTGTTCAACGACGAACAGGGGCAGAAGATTTCGAAGTCCAAGGGCAATGGCCTGAGCATGGAAGAATGGCTGCGCTATGCGGCGCCCGAAAGCCTGTCCTACTTCATGTATCAGAAGCCGAAGACCGCCAAGCGGTTGTATTTCGACGTTATTCCCAAGGCGGTGGACGAATATCACCAGCAGTTGCGCGCCTATCCCGATCAGGATCTGACGGCGCAGCTGAACAACCCCGTCTATCATATCCACGGCGGCGCAGTGCCGGAAAGCCGCATGGTCGTGCCGTTCTCGATGCTGCTCAACCTGGCCTCCGTGGCGGGTGCCGAGACCAAGGACACGCTCTGGGGATTCATGCGCCGCTATGCGCCCGAGGCCAGCCCGGAGACCCATCCCGATCTGGATGCGGCGGCGGAATTCGCGGTGCGGTATTACAATGATTTCGTCAAACCCGAGAAGACCTATCGCGCGCCGACGGAGCTTGAGCGCGAGGCGCTGGAAGAGCTGCGCGAGGGGCTCAAGGCATGGGATGGCCCGGCCGATCCCGAGGCGCTTCAAGGGCTTGTCTTTGCCTGCGGGCGCGAGCGGTTCGAGCCCTTGCGCGACTGGTTCAAGGCGCTTTACGAGGTGCTTCTTGGCGCCAGCCAGGGGCCGCGTTTCGGCGGGTTCATCGCGCTTTACGGCGTCGACGAAACCGTGGCGCTGATCGACGATGCGCTGGCCGGCAAGCTGGCGTGATCTGCGTCATTGCCCGTCTGTCGGCGGCTTGCTAGGCTGTTGCAAAAGGGAGGCAGGGGCATGAAGCGTATCACACTGATTTCAATGGGCCTTCTGGGGCTGGCGGTGGCCTGTGCCAAGGCGCCATCGATGCCTGAACCAGCCGAGGGACAGGCGCTGTTCAACGAGAACTGCGCGCAATGTCATGGCGTTTCGGGCAAGGGCGACGGCCCTTGGGCCGCCCAGCAAACACCCGCTCCGGCGGATCTGACGGCGCTGAGCGAGAGCGGCGAATTCCCGCGCGCCCGTGTGCTCAGTGTCATCGACGGCTATGATCGCACCGGCCTGCCGGGGCAGGAGATGCCGGAATTCGGCCTGCTGCTGGAGGGGGAAACCGTGCCGGTCGATGTGGGCGACGGGGTGCTGACCCCGACCCCGCGGCCCTTGGCGGCGCTTCTGTTCTACCTCGAAAGCATCCAGGAATAACAACACCTTAGAGGCGGCAGATCCCCTTGATCTGCGCGTCTTTCCATGGGATCAGCACGTTATCGGGCGCGGGCAGGTCGGCGGTCGGGAAGGCCCCTTCCAGAAGTGCGCGCAGCCGCGCGGTGCGCGGGGCCTCGGGATCGAGCGTCTGGCAGCAGACATATTCCTCGACGATGCTGGCCTGCTGCTCATACCCGTAATCCAGAAACTCGGCCTTCGTGGCGATGTCAAAGAGGTAGGGGTCGTCGCTCAGCCGGTGTTCGCGCATGGCACGCAGGGGCGAGTAACCGGTGGCCTTGCGGTTCTGCCATTGCCAGACATGGGTCATCTCATGGGCGAAAACCATCGCATGAACAAGGCTCATGAACTGCGGGTAGCGGGGCATGAAATTCGTTTCATACCAATCGTTTGAGAAGAAAACCCGGTTATGCACCACCACTGCCGCGGGGGCCACAGTGACGGTGGGTGTCGTGATCTCGGGGACGATACGCTCGCGGCAGGTGAGGCGGGGCCGGGTGGGGCGCGGATAGCTGATCTTGCCGATCAGGGCGCCGTCGACGATGCGGATGCGGCTGGTATCGAGGCTCTCGCCATGCATCCGCGTGGCGAAGGCCGCCTCGCTCGGCGTCAGGGGACGACCGCAGGACAGAAGGAAGAGCGGAACGAGAAGCCAGAGCCAGCGCATGGCCAGACGTTACCAAGAGATGAACGACCCGCACAGCGAAAACCCGGCCGCCGCCCCGAATCGGCGGCAAAGCGTTGGTTAACAACGAAAAACCCCCTTCGGTATTGCGGCGGTATCCCGTCGGTATCGCGTCGGTGTTCGATGCGGGAAGGGGGCGGATTAACGGGGCGCACGGTGGGTGTGCGTACGGATTGGGGGCGGGTTTTGTACGGAAAGGGGGCGGGGGCGTGGTGCCGGATGGGTGGTCTGGTGATTGCTCAGCGGCGCTATGTGTCTTAATTCCGCTCCGGTGAGAGTGAATCCCAACTGATAACCGTCTGAGTAATTGCCGGAGTCTTTCTCACAGCCCAATCACTCGGTTCCAATCAGCCACATACATGTAAAGGCGTTGAAACTCAGAAGGCAATAACATCCTGTTGTGAGCAATGAAGTTACGGGCCTTCTCAATCTCATCCATTCTTTGCTGGATCCAATGTTGTGAAGGCAGCACATCGCGAAAGTGATCCCACTTCGCGATAATTATCTGTGCCAGATGAGCAAAGTCTACATAACCTAGAACATCAGTTTTTGACCCTTCCAGCCATGTATCCTTCAGTGCGGTTTCCTGGCGTTTTGTTGCTTGGGTTTGAATTTTCTGTGGTAGTTTTTCGAACCAATCAGGTCCGTCGGTTTCCTCCAGCCTTTCTCGAATGAAGTCGCGTATTTCGTTCTCAAAGCAAAAAAGAACTGCGTACAAGCGAGCCATCTCCATGGCGTTGTTACGACGACTTATCGAGAACGGCGATAGCGCCTCCGCTGTTAGCCGCTCCGCATTCAAGGTCGATCTTGCGCCGACATCAATTCCTGCTTTTTGAAAAACGTCCGCTTCGGATTCGAATAATAGGCCTCGAAAAAGGAAATCGCGAATGTCCTTGCCGGTTTCAGTCAACTAGATGCTCCTTGAGCGACTTGAAGATGGCATTGTAAACCTCGACGTCCTTCGTTGCTGGTAGGTGAATCTGAATGTTATAGTGGAGACCGGAAAGCCCTGAGATTTTCGAGTTTCCTTGTAGCGGTTCCGGGGCTATCTCAGCAGATGCTTCTTTCACTTCGCCGAAGTTAGATGATGAAGGTGGAGTCGAGATATCAGCAAGGTCCAAAAGCGCGAGAAACGTTCTTGTCATATGGTTGGCGACCAAGTCGCTCACATTATGATAACTCTTGAACTTGCCTTGAATAGCCTCTCTATCAGAAGCGGTTGGGTTTTGTTTGATCAGGAAAATGTCTTTGTATGCTTCCCTAATTGCTTCTCCAAGGACCTTTGCTGACTGTGACTGATTCCGGAAGTTCTGATATCTCTCGGTCGGACTGCCGTCACTGGTTAAGAACCCAAGGGTTTTTAAGAGAGGTATGAGCGCTCTGTCATTCGACGAAGTAAACCCCCAATCCTTAAGCAGCTTTTGCGTAAGCTGGTCGGGTGCCTGAGCGTCTTTGATTTGTTGGAAGAAGTCTGCAAGACGCCCTAGATTTTGATAATAATTGCTAGCGAGTGCCATATCTATCCTTCCGTTTTTCAGAGGATACTGGCATTGAGATCATTTGACCGCAACCTTTGCTTGCAACTCAAACATCCAACTCCTCCACGAAGCGTGCGTTCTCCGAAATATACTGGAAGCGCAGTTCGGGTTTCTTGCCCATCAACCGCTCGACCAGGTCGCCGGTTTCGCCGGGTTCGTCCTCGTCGATGGTGACGCGGATGAGCTTGCGGGTTTTGGGGTCCATCGTGGTCTCTTTCAGGTCCTTGGCGTCCATTTCACCAAGACCCTTGAAGCGGGACACGTCGATCTTGCCCTTGCCGCCAAGGCCCTTTTCCATCCAGGCGTCGCGCTCGGCCTGGTCGATGCAATAGACCCGCTTCGCGCCCTGCGTCAGCCGGTAGAGCGGCGGGCAGGCCAGGTAGAGGTGGCCCGCGTCGATCATCGGGCGCATCTGGGTGAAGAAGAAGGTCATCAGAAGCGAGGCAATATGCGCGCCGTCCACATCGGCGTCGGTCATGATGATGATCTTGTCATAGCGCAGATCGTCGATATTGAAGCGCGTGCCCAGCCCCACGCCAAGCGCCTGGGTAAGGTCGTTGATCTCCTGGTTGGAGCCCAGTTTCGAGCTGGCGGCCCCCAGCACGTTGAGGATCTTGCCGCGCAGGGGCAAAAGCGCCTGGGTTTTGCGGTCGCGGCCCATCTTGGCCGAACCGCCGGCGCTGTCGCCCTCGACGATGAACAGCTCGGTGCCGTCGCGCACATTGGATGAGCAATCCACCAGCTTGCCGGGCAGGCGCAGTTTCTTGGTCGCGGTCTTGCGCTGGGTTTCCTTTTCCTGGCGGCGGCGCAGGCGTTCTTCGGCCCGCAGCACGAGGAAATCGAGGATCGCGCCCGCCGATTTCGTATCGGCGGCCAGCCAGTTGTCGAAATGGTCGCGCACGGCGTTTTCCACCAGCCTCTGGGCTTCGGTGGTGGCGAGCCGGTCCTTGGTCTGGCCGACGAATTCGGGTTCGCGGATGAAGCAGGAGACCAGCGCGCAGCCGCCTGTCATCAGGTCGTCGCGGGTGATGTTGGCGGCCTTCTTGTTGTTCACGAGTTCGCCGTAGGCCTTGATGCCCTTGACGATCGCGGCCCAGAACCCGGCCACATGGGTGCCGCCTTCGGGGGTGGGCACGGTGTTGCAGTAGCTTTGCAGGAAGCCGTCGCGCGCGGGCGTCCAGTTGATCGCCCATTCCACCTTGCCGGGGGTGCCGAAGCGTTCCTGGAACTCGACCGTGCCGGCAAAGGGTTTCTCGGCATAGGTCGAGGCGCCGTTGAGCGTTTCCTTGAGGAAATCCGACAGCCCGCCGGGAAAGTGGAAGGTGGCCTCGAGCGGGGTGTCGCCATCCTCGATCGCCGATTTCCAGCGGATCTCGACGCCGCTGAACAGGTAGGCCTTGGAGCGGATGGATTTGAACATCCGCGAGGGTTTGAAGCGGTGCGAGCCGAAGATTTCCTCGTCGGCATGGAAGGTGATGGTGGTGCCGCGCCGGTTGGGGGCCTGGCCGACCTTTTCGACCGGGCCAAGCGGCGTGCCGCGCGAGAAGCGTTGCTCGTAAAGCTCCTTGTTGCGCGCGACCTGCACGACCATCGAATCCGAGAGCGCGTTGACGACCGAGGCGCCGACCCCGTGCAGGCCGCCCGATGTCTGATAGGCCTTGCCGCTGAACTTGCCGCCCGAATGGAGCGTGCAGAGGATCACCTCGAGCGCGGATTTGCCGGGGAATTTCGGGTGCGGGTCGATGGGAATGCCGCGCCCGTTGTCGCGCACGGTCAGCGAATAATCCGCGTGCAGTTCCACTTCGATCCGGTTGGCGTGGCCCGCGACGGCCTCGTCCATCGAGTTGTCGAGGATCTCGGCGACAAGGTGGTGCAGGGCGCGTTCGTCGGTGCCGCCGATATACATGCCGGGGCGTTTGCGGACGGGTTCGAGCCCTTCGAGCACCTCGATGGAGGAGGCGTCGTAATCCGAATGTTCGGTCGCTGAAAGAAGATCGTCGGCCATGCGGTGCTGCTCTTGGTTTTATGGGTTGGCGTGCATTATGGCAGAGCGCGGAGGGCGGGGGAAGGGGCTGTGCGCCCGCCTATGCGTGTGCCGTTTGGCGCAGGTGGCGCGCGCAGCCTGCCAGCGCGATGGTGTCGTCCGCGATCAGGGTGACGGGGATGTCCCGCATGATCGCGCTATAGGGGCCGCGCGCGGTGAACGGCGCCGCGAATCCGAGGTCGCGAAGATGGGGCGCGATGGCGCGCGCGGTGCCGCCGATCAGGTAGAGCCCGCCCATCGGCAGGTGATGCAGGCAGAGATTGCCCGCGACCGCCCCGAGGATCGTGGCGAACAGCGTGAGCGCCTGCGTGGCGCGCGGATCGGTGCGCTGCTCATGCGCGGTCACGATCTGCGCCGAGCTGAGCGCGGCACCCCCGAGCCAGCGGTGAATGCGCATGAGTCCCGGCCCCGACAGCGCCGCCTCGACCGGGCAATGGGGGTGGGTTTCGGCAAGGTGGCGGATCAGGGCGCTGGCCTGCGCGTCCGCCATATGTGGAAGCGCCGAGTGGCCGGATTCGGCGGGTGGCACGAAGAGCCGACCGCCGCTCTGGTGGACCACGGCGACATTGCAGCCCGTCCCGAGGCCGAGCACGAGGCGGGTGGCGTCGGGGGGCGGCGGCGCGTCGTCAAAGAGCGGCACGCGTGCAGCGGGCGGCACATCGTCAAGCGCGTAGCCCTGCGCCTGAAGGTCGTTGATGAGACGGACCCGCGCCGCGCCGGTGGCGGCGGCGAGATCGGCGGCGGCGATGAACCAGTCGTGGTTGGTCAGCTGCGCGTCACCGTCGCGCACCGGCCCCGCCACCCCGGCGCAGAGCGCGTCGATGGGGCCGGGTTCCGTTTCGCACAGATAGGCCGCAAGCAGTGGCGCGAGCCCGTCGAAGCCGGCGTTTTCATAGATGCGCACGGTGTCGGGCAGCAGACCGCGCGCGTCGGCGAGGCCGACACGGGTATTGGTGCCGCCGACATCGGCCAGCAGGTGACGTTCACTCATCGCGCCAGCGCGCCATGAGGGCGCGCGCGGCCTGTGCAAGCAGGACCACATCGACCCCGACCGCGAGGAACTGCGCGCCCCATTCGCGATAGGTCAGGGCGGTGTCGTGGTCGGTGGCGAGGATCCCGGCCGCTTTGTCGGATGCGGCGATGCGCGCCAGCGCGTCGCGGATCGTGTCCTGCACCGCGCGCGCGCCGCTGTCACCGGGATAGCCCATGTCGGCCCCGAGGTCCGAAGGGCCGATGAACACGCCATCCACGCCGTCAACCGCCAGGATTTCGTCGAGCGCGTCGATCCCGGCCGAGGTTTCCACCTGCACAAGCAGGCAGATCTGCGCGTTGGCGGTGGTGGTGTAATCCGGGATCTGCGCAAAGTGCGACGCCCGCGCCAGTGCCGCGCCCGAGCCGCGGATGCCTTCGGGCGGGTAACGCGTGGCGCGCACGAGGTCACGGGCCTGCGCGGCGCTTTCGACCATCGGGATCAGCAGCGTCTGCGCGCCCGCATCGAGCACCTGCTTGATCGCCCAGGACTCGCCCATTGGCAGGCGCACCACGGGCGCGCTGTGGCGGCCTTCGAGCACCTGCAACTGCTGCATGATCGTGCGCAGGTCGTTCGGGGCGTGCTCGCCGTCAATCACCAGCCAGTCGAACCCGGCGGTGGCGACGATCTCGGCGGCGTAGGCGTCGGCGAAACCCGCCCAGCACCCATAGAGCATCCGGCCCGAGGCGAGCGCGGATTTGAAACGGTTTTCGGGGGCGGGCATCGGGCTTCCTCCTGTTGACTGCGCATGACCATAACCGCGCGCAAGCAAGGAGTTAACCCTTGTCGGCGAAGGGGCGATCAGGCGATGGACAGCTGCTGTGCGCTGTGCTTTTGTCCCCGCATGAAAACCGACACCCGCCTGCCCTATATCGTCACGGCCCTGATGGTGCTGGTCTCTGCCGCCCTTTTGCTTGGCATGGGGCGTGCGCCGATCTGCCCCTGCGGATATGTCGATTTCTGGGGGCCGGTGGGCAGCGACGAGGCCAACATGCAGCTGGCCGACTGGTATACGCCGAGCCACCTGTTGCATGGCATCCTGTTTTACTGGGCCTTGTGGCTGATCCTGCCGCGCATGGCGATCGGCTGGCGGCTGGTGATCGCCACTGCGCTGGAATGCGGCTGGGAGCTGCTTGAGAATACCGATGCGGTGATCCGGCATTACCGGGACACGACCGTTTCTTCCGATTACATCGGCGACAGCGTCCTGAATTCGGTCTCGGATATCGTGGCGATGTTCCTGGGGTTCTGGATGGCGCGGCGCTGGCCGGTCTGGGTCTGCGTGGCGGCGGTCATCGGATTCGAGGTGCTGACCGCCATCGTGATCCGCGACGGGCTGGCGCTCAATGTGCTGATGCTGCTCTGGCCGATCGATGCGATCCTTGAATGGCAGTCGGCTGGCTGAGACAGGCTGTCGCGGCGCGGGGTTTACTTTCGGGGCCGGAAACCGCACAGATTCGAACCATGAACGATCATGTCAAAGGCCTTCTGATTACCGCCATAGGCGTTCTGTTCGTGGTGCCGGATTCACTTTTCATCCGGCTGATCGACGCCTCGGCCCCCACCGTCACGTTCTGGCGGGGGATGACCTCGGGGTCATTCATCCTTGTGGGTGTGCTGGCCGTGATGGGCCTGCGCGGTTTCCGAGAGGTCGCCAAGACCGGCATGCCGGGTCTGATCTACACGATCCTGATTGCCGCCACGGCGCCGGGATTCGTGCTGGCGGTGACATGGACCAGCGTGGCCAACGTGGTGTTCATCATCGCCTCGATGCCGGTTTTCGCCGCCATTTTCAGCCGGATCTTCCTGGGCGAGACGATCAGCCGCCGCATGGTGCTGACGATGATGGGCGTGTTCGTGGGCCTTGGGATCATCGCCTGGGGCTCTGGCGAGACCGAGGGCGCGTCATGGCAGGGCGATCTGGTGGCGGTCTGCGTTTCGGCCAGTTTCGCGGCGGCCATGACGGCGGTGCGCAAGGTGCGCGCCACGTCGATGATTCCGGCGATTCCGCTGGCCTATATCGGTGCGGCGCTGGTGGTCTGGCCCTTTGCCGATCCGGGCGTGGTGTTGCCCGATCAATGGCATCTTGTGGTGGGGCATGGCGCGTTCATCACCGTGTCCACCTGCCTTCTGACCCTCGGGCCGCGCTATATCGCGTCGGCCGAGGTGGCGCTGTTGATCCTGCTGGAATCGGTGCTTGCGCCGCTTCTGGTCTGGGCCGTCATTGGCGAAGACCCCGGACCCTGGGCATTGGCCGGGGGTGCGGTGGTGATCGGTGTGCTGTTCGTGTCCAACATCTGGGTGCTGCGCTACCGGCGGCGGATGCGCAACGTACCCCAGCCAAGGGTCGGCCCGCCGGTCGAATGACACTGGCACGCGTCCCGGATCAGACCCCGATATAGCGATCCACGATGGAATGATCGGCGCGCAGTTCCTCGGCGTCCATCACCGCACCGCCGCGCCCGTTTTCAAGGAACGCCACCCGGTCGGCCAGCGACAGAACCGCATCGACGCGCTGTTCCACCAGAAGCACCGCGACACCGGCGCTGCGCATTCTGGCGATGACCTGCCGGATCGCCTCGATCATCGAGGGTTGCAGCCCTTCGGTCGGCTCGTCGAGCAGCAGAGCCTTGGGGCGCAGGCAGAGCGCGCGGGCGGTCGAGAGCATCTGCTGCTCACCCCCCGAGAGCGTCTCGGCGCGCTGGTTCATCCGTTCGCGCAGGCGGGGGAACAGCTCCAGCACCTCTTCGAGCGTGTCGTGCCCCGATCCGCGCGCGCGCAGGCCGATTTCCAGGTTCTGCGCCACGCTCAGCCCGGCAAACAGCCGTCGCCCCTGCGGGATATAGCCGATCCCGGCGCGCGGGACATGATGGGCGGGCAGCGCGCTGACCTCCTGTCCGTCCAGAAGGACGCGGCCCGACATCAGCGGCAACAGCCCCATGATGGCCTTCATGCAGGTGGTCTTGCCCGCGCCGTTGCGCCCCAGAAGGCAGACGATCTCGCCCGCGCGGATGCTGAGGGAGAAGTCGCGCAGAACCTGTGCCTTGCCATAGCCCGCGCTGATCGAATCGAGTTCCAGCATCATCCCGTCCCCAGATAGGCGGCCTGAACGGCGGCGTTCTCGTGGATCTCGGCAGGTGTTCCCTCGGCCAGGACGGCGCCGCCATTGAGGACCGTGACCCGGTCGGCCACGTCCATCACCACGCTCATGTTATGTTCGATCAGGAGGATGGTGGTTGCGCCTTTCAGTTCGCCGATCAACGCCTTGAAGCCGTCGATCTCGCTGTCCGAAAGCCCCTGTGTCGGCTCGTCGAGGATCAGCAGGCGCGGGGCCTGCACCAGCCCCATCGCCAGTTCCAGCAGGCGCTGGTGGCCATAGCTGAGATTGCCCGCTGCCTGTTCGGCGCTGTCTGGAGGAAGGCCGACACGGGTGAGCGCGTGGCGCACGGCCTCCTGCACCGCTGCGCCCTTGAGGCGGCGGCGCGCGGCCAGGGCGAGGTTTTCGCGCACCGGCAGGGCGGGAAAGACCGAGGTGATCTGGAACGTGTAGGCCATGCCAAGCCCGATGCGTTTATGTGCGGGCAGGGCGGTGATGTCGGCGCCATCGAAGGTGACCCGCCCCGCAGAGGGCGCGATGCGCCCGCAGATCATGCCCACCAGCGTCGTCTTGCCCGCGCCGTTGGGGCCTATCAGCGCGCGCACTTCGCCGGGCGCCAGGTCGAGATCGACATCGCGCACGGCCTGCAGGCCGTCGAAATGCTTGGATAGGCCACGCATGGACAGAAGCGGCGCAGCGGTCATGGCAGCCACCCCCAGAGCCTGCGGCGCAGCTCTCCGGCGAGACCTTGGGGTGCGAACAGCGTCAGCACCACCAGCGCCACGCCCGCGATCAGCATGTAGGCAGTGGTCAGCCCCGAGCTGAGGTCGATGAGGTAGAACATGAAGAGCGTGCCGAGGAATGGCCCGAGAACCGTGCCAGCCCCACCCAGAAGCACCCAGAGCAGCGGGAAGATGGAATACTGCACGCTGGCGAAGCTGGCGCCCGCATAGCCGAAAAGCAGCCCGTAGACCGCCCCCGCCAGTGCCGAGATCGTGCCCGAGACGATCATCGCGCCCAGCTTGTGGGCGTGGGTGTCATAGCCGAGCATGCGCACGCGTTCCTCGTTCTCGCGGATCGCCACCAGCACCCGCCCGAAAGGCGCGCGCACCAGCCACAGGCTGAGCCCGAGGCAGACCGAGAACAAAAGGAGCGCCGCAAGGTAGCGGTTGGTCGGATCGCTGAGGTCGATCCCCCAGAGCATCCGCTGCGTGGTCTGGATCACGAAGCCCTCGTCGCCGCGGGTGTATTCGCCGAAATAGAGGATCGAAAGGTAGCCCGCCTGCGCGAACATCAGCGTCACGATCATGAAGGCGACGCCGCTTGTGCGCAGCGCCAGCACCGCCAGCCCTGCCGAGACGGCCACCCCCGCCAGAAGCCCCGCCAGCAGCGCCGGGGCGGGCGAGAACCCCGCGTGCTGGATGGTCAGCCCCATGCCATACATCCCGGCCGCGAAGAACAGCGCATGCCCGAGACTCAGAAGGCCGGTATAGCCGAACAGGATGTTATAGCCGATCGCATAGCTGGCCAGCACCATGATCCGGGCAAGGTTGCCGTGGTGATAGGCGGGCAGCACGAATTGCAGCCCCAAGAGAAGCACCAGCAGCCCGCCATGCAGGGCAAGAATGCGCCGGGTCTCGTGGCTCATGTCCGGCGCGTCCCAAAGAGGCCCTCGGGGCGGAACACCAGCACCAGCGCCACCAGGAGCGTGGCGATGATCTTGGCCAGCGTCGGCGAGAAGAAGACCGAGATGATCCCGTCGCTGAGCCCGATCAGGACGGCGGCCAGCACCGTACCGGGCAGGCTGCCGAGCCCGCCGATGATGACCACGATGAAGGACAGGAGCAGCGGGTCGGCGCCCATCAGGTAATGCGCCTGTTGGATCGGCACGATCAGCACCGCCGCCAGCGCCGCCAGCGCCGCACCGATGCCGAAGACCAGCGCATAGACGCGTTCCACCGGGATGCCGAAGGCCAGCGCCATGTCGCGGTCGGCTTGCGTTGCGCGCATCACCAGCCCCAGCCTCGAGCGCGCCATCATCAGCCACACCCCGGCCAGCACAACGCCCGCCGCGCCGATCACCGCCAGCTTGTAGCTGGTGGTGCCAAGGCCCCAGGGCCAGATCACCTGCCAGCCGGTGTCGCCATGCTCGATCCAGGGCAGGGCGATGCGCTGGTTGAACGGCGCCTCGACCGGGCGGGCCTCGGGGCCGTAGGTCATCAGGGTCAGTTGCTGAAGGATGTAGAGCAGGCCGATGGTGGCGACGATGGTGCGTTCAGGGTCGTAATCGAGCCGCTTGAGAATGGTCATGTCGGCGGCGGCCGCGATGGCCCCCACGGCGAGCGGTGCAATCACCAGCGCGGCGGCGAAGCCGATGGCGGGATGCCCGCCCACGGTCTGCGCCACCCACCAGGCGATCACGGCGCCAAGCATGAAGAATTCGCCATGCGCGATATTGACCACCCGCATGACGCCGAACACCAGCGCAAGCCCGACCGCCGTCAGCGCCAGCACAGCCGCCGTTACCGCCCCTTCGAGCGAGGCCAGGAGGATATAAGGTCCGAGTTCCATGACGGCCAAGGGATGCCCCGCCTAGCGGCACAGGGCAAGCGAAATGGCCCGCGATGTGATGTTTTGCCTGCGCGGCGCCGCGCTGTCAGCCGCCCTGGCGCATCATCCGGAACACCGCCGAGGCGCTCCAGCCCGCGACGATGGCGATGGCCAGCGACATGAGCCCGTAAAGCATCGCCTGTTCGCGCGACATGGTGAAAAGCCAGCGTTCCAGACCCACCTTGCGCACGTCGATCCCGGTCTCGTATTGCGACACCACCTCGCCGCCGCGCGTGAGGAAGATGCGGGTGCGGTATTCGCCCTCGGTCAGGTTCGCGGGCAGTTCGAATGCGACGCGGAACAGGGTCTGTTCTTCCAGCGACACCGCGCCTTCGAGGATCTGATAGGCATTCTGGCGCATGCGGATGCGGATCAGCGCATCGGTAAAGGCCTGCGCGTCCTTGATCGAGGCGGGCGCGCCGACCGAACGGATCGCGCTGTTGATCGAGATCTTGTGGCGCAGATCCTCGACATTGGACAGAACCTCGGAGAGCGGCGCACTGGCCGCCACCGCGTAGAAGCTGGGCGCGGCGTCGATCCCGACCGAGTCGGTGTTCACCCAGATCCCCAGAACCCGTTCCTTGCGGCGCACGGTCAGGGGTTTGGACGGCCCGGCGATGGTCACGATCACATCGAGCGGCTGTTCGGGGATGGGCGCCTCGCGCTTGACCGCGCCGAAGACAAGGATCTCCGAGCCCTCGAACGTGGTATTGATGCGGACCTGGTCGCGCGACAGGCCCATGACCACCTCTTCGGCCTTGAGCGGAAGCGCCAGGAGCGCAAGCAGGAGTGCGAGCCGCAGCATCATGTCAATGCCCCCCCGGTGCGGCGATCGAGTAGATCTCGGAGGGCTGCAACAAGAGGTCCAGCGCCAGCTTGAAACAGACGACCAGCACCATCAGAGCCAAGAGGATGCGCAGCTGTTCGGCCTTCATGCGGGTGCCGATCTGCGTGCCGACCTGCGCGCCGATCACGCCGCCCACAAGCAGCAGCACCGCCAGCACCACATCGACGGTAAAGTTCGTGGTCGCGTGCAGCATGGTGGTGAAGGCCGTGACGAAGATGATCTGAAAGAGCGAGGTGCCCACGACCACCTTGGTCGGCATCCCCAGCAGATAGATCATCGCCGGAACCATGATGAAGCCGCCACCGACGCCCATGATCGCGGCAAGGATACCCACGGCCACCCCGACCAGAACGGGGGGGATCACGCTGATGTAAAGCCCCGAGGTGCGAAACCGCATCTTGAGCGGCAGTCCGTGAATCCAGTTGTGCTTCTTGCGCTTGGCGACCACCTTGCCCGAGCGGGTCTGGCGGATCGCGCGCAGGCTTTCAAAGAACATCATGCCGCCGATCACGCCAAGAAAGACGACGTAACAGAGCCGCACCAGCAGATCGACCTGACCCAGCGATTTCAGGTAGTTGAACAGGATCACGCCGACCGCGGCCCCGGCCAGGCCGCCCACGAGCAGCACCGTTCCCATCCTGAGATCAACCGTCTTGCGCCGCAGATGCGCCAGCACACCGGAGAAGGACGACGCAACGATCTGGTTCGCCTCGGTGGCGACGGCGACAGCGGGCGGAATGCCGATGAAGAACAGAAGCGGCGTCATGAGGAAGCCCCCGCCAACGCCGAACATGCCCGAAAGAACGCCAACCATGCCGCCCAGCCCCAGAAGGAGGAAGGCGTTGACCGACACCTCGGCTATGGGCAGATAGATTTGCATGGCTGTTCCTAGCCGCAGTTTTCATTTCATTGCAAGTGAACAGGCGCGGCAAGAGGCGTCAGGCCCGATCAATTCCTGTAAACTGGACCTATCCTTCGGATTTTCTGGATCGTTCCGGGGTTATGGCGCGGTCCGGGCCGGATGATGGGTCCAGATCGCGGCGCAGAATCAGCGCATCGACGGAATATGCGCCGCGCCGGTAGTATTCTGCGCGCCGCGCGGCCTCTTGATATCCGGCCGTTTCATAAAGCGCGCGCGCTGCCGCGTTGTCCGCCGCGACCTCCAGGAACGAGATGCGCGCGCCGCGCGCGACCGCCTGCGTTTCATAGGCGGCAAGGCAGGCGCGCCCCAGCCCCTGTCGCGAACAGGCCGGATCGGTGGCGATGGTCAGAAGCTCGGCCTCGTCCGCGATGACGCGGCCAAGCGCAAAGGCGCGGGCATCGCCGGTAACAAAGACATGCGGGCTGTCGAGCAGACCCGCAAATTCCGCCTCGCTCCAGCCGCGCCCCTGCCCGAGAAAGGCGCGGCCATGCAGGCTGGCCAGCGTGGCGGGCGTCAGCGTGCACGCCATGTCAGTCGAGCATCACCGGCGGCGCATCCCGCGAGGGCGCGGCGTCTGCCGGTTTCACATAAAGCGGCGCGGGTGCGGGGGGAGGGGTTGGCGTGGCCGCGGCCACCCGCGCGATCGCCTCGGCCAGCTTGGCAGGCGGTGGCAGTTGGGCCAGCGCAAGGCCGGTGGCGTCGGCTTCGCCGGGCTGCATCAACTGCGCGGCACCGCCCTCGGGGCGGGCATAGAGCATCCCGCGTGGCGCGGGCAGGACCGGCAGATGCGCGCCGCTGACGCCATGCGAAATCGCGTCGAAACCCGACACGCCGATGGCAGGGATATCCAGCGCGAGCGCCAGGCCGCGCGCCGCCGATACCGAGATCCTGATACCGGTGAAATTGCCGGGGCCGATGCCGACGCCGATCCGGTCCAGATCGCGCCATGCGACACCCGCATCCGCGAGCATCTCTTCGATCAGCGGCATCAGCCGTTCGGCCTGACCGCGGCCCATGTCCTCGGCGCGGGCATCCAGGAGCCTGTCGCCAGACAGCAAAGCGGCCGCGCAATGCGCGGCCGATGTGTCGAGTGCCAGTGTCAGGGCGCCGTCAGATACCAACGGGGCGCACCTCGGTCACTTCGGGGATGTAATGGCGCAGCAGGTTCTCGATCCCCATTTTCAGGGTGATGGTCGAGGACGGGCAGCCCGCGCAGGCGCCCTGCATGTGCAGGTAGACGACGCCGCGCTCGAAGCCGTGGAAGGTGATGTCGCCACCATCCTGCGCCACGGCGGGGCGCACGCGGGTGTCCAGCAGCTCCTTGATCTGGCCGACGATCTCGGAATCCTCGCCCTCGTGATCCGCATGACCCGAGGAGGCGTCGGCCTCGCCGGTCATGACCGGGGTGCCGGATTGGAAATGCTCCATGATCGCGCCCAGGATGGCGGGTTTCATGTGGTCCCATTCCGCGCCTTCGGCCTTGGTCACGGTCACGAAGTCATTGCCGAAAAACACGCCGGTAACGCCCTGCACACCGAAGATGCGCTTGGCCAGCGGCGAATTGTCGGTCGCCTCGGCGCTTGCGAAATCCGCCGTGCCCGCCTCGAGAACGGTCTGGCCGGGAAGGAATTTCAGCGTCGCGGGGTTCGGGGTGGACTCGGTCTGAATGAACATGGGTCGGGCCTTTCCAGTGGATGCCCTACGATATGCGCCCGCATGGTCCGACTGTCAAGGTTTGGAACGATTCTAAACTGGACGCGCTGCCATAGCGCGCGCCCCCGCAGGGCCGCGCGCAATTCGTTGCGATTCAGTCGCGCAGCAATTCGTTGATCGCTGTTTTCGACCGTGTCTGGGCGTCCACGCGCTTGACGATCACCGCGCAGTAAAGATTGAGGTTGTTCTTCGTGGGCATCGAGCCCGACACGACCACCGAATAGGGCGGCACCTCGCCGATGAAGACCTCGCCGGTTTCGCGGTCGACGATCTTGGTGGACTTGCCGATATAGACGCCCATGCCGAGCACCGAGCCTTCGCGCACGATGCAGCCTTCGACCACCTCGGAGCGCGCGCCGATAAAGCAGTTGTCCTCGATGATGGTGGGGCCTGCCTGCATCGGTTCCAGCACGCCGCCGATCCCGACGCCGCCCGAAAGGTGGACGTTCTTGCCGATCTGCGCGCAGCTGCCGACGGTGGCCCATGTATCGACCATCGAGCCCTGGTCCACATAGGCGCCAAGGTTCACGAAACTCGGCATCAGAACGACGCCCGGCGCGATATAGGCGGATTTGCGCACGATGCAGTTGGGGACCGCGCGAAAGCCCGCGTCGCGCCATTGATCGTCGTCCCAGCCCTTGAACTTGCTGTCGACCTTGTCCCACCAGCCGCCGCCCTGCGGGCCGCCGGGCTGGATTTCCATGTCCTTGATGCGAAAGCCCAGGAGAACCGCCTTCTTGGCCCATTGATTGACGTGCCAGTCGCCGTTTTCCTGCCGCTCGGCCACGCGCAGCTTGCCGCTGTCCAGCGCATCGAGGGTGGATTCGATGGCCTCGCGCGTTTCGCCGCCGGTGGACGGGGTGATGGTGTCGCGCGCCTCCCAGGCGGCTTCGATCGCGTGCTCAAGTTGGGCGTTCGACATCGGCTTTCTCTCCGTCAATCTGGTGCTGTCCCTTGGGGCATGACCTATACGGTCCGCAAGCGCGCGGCGCAACAAGTCAAACCCGCGCGATCGACGGGCGGAAATGGCGCCGATGCCTTCCCTTGGGGGCGCGAACCGGCTAGGCCTGAAGCGAACACGCAGACAAGGACCGCCCCGACATGGATGACGAACGTCACAGCCAGTTCCGCGACGCCCATACCGACCGAAGCAGCGCCGAACAGGTGCCCGACACGCCCCAGACCCGCGCCCCGGCCTATCGGCTGGCCTTCGCCGATCCCGATTTCCTGTGCCGTGACGAATTGCGCCCGGTGCGTCTTCAGCTGGAGCTGCTGAAGCCCGAGATGATCCTCAACGAGCGCAGCATCGAAAGCACCGTGGTGCTGTTCGGCGGCGCCCGCATCCCCGAACCCTCCAAGCGTGACACCGCCCGCACCGAGACCCTTGCGGACCTGTCGCGTTTCTATGACGAGGCGCGCGAATTCGCCCGGCTGGTGACGATGAAATCAATGGCCAGCTACGGGCGCGAACTGGTGGTGGCCACGGGTGGCGGTCCCGGCGTGATGGAGGCGGGCAACCGCGGCGCGGACGACGCGGGGGGCGCGTCGATCGGGCTCAATATCGTGCTGCCCCACGAACAGGCCCCGAACGAATACGTGACGCCCGGCCTGTGCTTCAACTTCCACTATTTCGGCATCCGCAAGATGCATTTCCTGATGCGCGCCAAGGCGATCTGCGTCTTTCCCGGCGGTTTCGGCACCCTCGACGAGATGTTCGAGGCGCTGACGCTGATCCAGACGGATCGCATGAACAAGGTGCCCTTCCTGCTGTTCGGCGAGGAATTCTGGCGCAAGATCATCAACTGGGACGCGCTGGCGGATGCCGGAACGATCAGCCCCGAAGACCTTGAGCTGTTCAGCTTTGTCGAGACCGCGCAACAGGCGATGGAGGTCATCGACGCCTGGTATAGCGACCAGGCCTGCTGAACCCCGAGCCGCGATCACCCGCCGGGCGGCCCCGCAAGGGCGCACCGCCCGGCCCGGGAGGATCGTGTGATAGGAGGGGCTGTCAGGCCGCGTGGGCGGGCAGCGAGCACAGAAGGCTGCCACGGACCAGCGAGGTCACGATGCGGCCTTCGGTCGTATCCCTGATGGCATAGCCATAGCCGCGCAGGCGATGCTGCCATTCGCGCTCTGACACCGCCATGCTGCGCTCGCGCAGGACCAGGTTCAGGATCTCTGTTTCCGCTTCACTCGTATATTGTTTCATCGTTTCCACCATCAAAACAGTTTCGGTAAAATCAGCGATAAAATCGGTTGGTGGCAACAATCGTTCGGAAATGCGGCAAGCCGGGGGTTTCATCGCGGCGGGATGCGGAGCGCGCCTAGAGTCCGGTGCTGTCCACCTGTTCCATCTGGTCGCGATGCGCCTGGCGTGCCCTGGCCGCAGCGATCAGCGCGCGGAACAGTCCCTGTTGGCGGCGCGCATAGAACAGGTGCTCGGGGTGCCACTGGACGCCGATGGCGAACGGGTCGTGCAGACGCTCGATGGCCTGGATCATGCCGCCCCGGTCGCGTGCCGCGACGCGCAAGCCATCGCCCAATCTATCGACGGCCTGAGAGTGCAGCGCGTTGATCTTCATCGGTGCGTCGCCCGCCAGCCTTGCCAGCCGCGTGCCGGGGGTGATCAGCACCGTCTTGCGCGGCAGGATCGTGCGGTGGCGGTCGCTGTCGCGATAGGCGTCATAGGCATCCTGATGCAGCGTCCCGCCAAGCGCCACGTTCAGCATCTGGCTGCCCCGGCAGATCCCCAGCACCGGCTTGTCCAGATCGAAGGCGTCATGCACCAGCCGGCGTTCCAGCGCGTCGCGTCCCGGATCGAGCCGCGCCGAACTGACAAGTTGCCCGCCATAGAGGTCGGGCGAGATGTCGTCGCCGCCGCCGATGATCAGCCCGTCCACGTCCTCGACCCGCGCGTCCGACCCGTCGACCCATCGCTGGGCGCGGCCCCCCGCCATCCAGACATTCAGGGCAATCAGCGGAAAGATGCGCCAGCCCGAGCGGCGCGACGTGGTGACTCCGACAAGCGGACGGCTCATCGGTGTTCAGCCAGCGGCAGGTCATGCCCGAATTGATGCAGCAGCGCGCCACAGCGCTCCGCCCAGCTGGCGCGCGAAAACGTCACCATCCCATGATCGTCCAGCCATGCCGCCCCCAGCCGCGTCAGCAGCCGTTCATCTGCGGCCACGCGCTCGACGAGGACCCAGCGTTGCCATTCCTGCGCGATCGACCAGCCGGGCTCGTCGATCCGGGAATCGGGCAGGCGGAAATGAAAGGCGGGGCGCGACGATACGGATTCGCTCACGGCGTCTTCGACCGTTTCGGGTGCGAGATGCGCGAAGATCGGCAGCATATCGAGCCCGCGATTTCGCGACGGCGTATGTTCAAGATAGACCGCGATCATCTCGCGCAGCGATGCATCCATCCCCAGCCCGAGCAGCGCGCGCACGAAATTGGTGGGGTAGGGATCGGTAAAGGGCAACAGGCGGCGCGAGTCGTCGATCGGCTCGGCATGGCGCAGCCAGTCCTCGATCAGCGCATAGGCCAGCATCGGGCGCAGGATATCGGCGTTCCGGTCCGAGGCGATCTCGATATTGAGGTGCAGCCCGAAGCCGAACACCCAACCCGCGCCACTGCCAAGAGCACCCGCATGGCGCAAGGCGCCGGTCAGGTCGTGCAACGTCGCGAGCTCGGCCATATCCAGCGGCTGGGTCACGATCTCGACCGGGATCACCTCGCGCCCGAGATCAAGCGCCAGGTCGCGCAGCTTGCTGCGTGTCGCCTTGCGCAGTGACGTGTCGAGATAGACCTCGATCTTGCCGATTCGCGTGTCGTGGACGGTCCAGAGTGTCCCGTCGCCCTGTTCGGCCCGCCCGCCGAGAACCTCGGCGCAAATCCGGGCGACCTCGCCCTCGTCCAACCCGCCCAGCTCGATCTCGACGCCGACCTTGCGCGGCGCGCCATCGGCATTGTGGGGCCGGGGAAGGGGGGTGAAGAGCGGGGGTGTCAGGGCGTCCGCCTTAGCCAAGCCCGGCCTCGGATTCGATCTGCCGGCGGGATTTGCGCGCCCGCTCGGTCGCGGATTTGAGCTGTCCGCAGGCGGCCATGATATCCTCGCCGCGCGGGGTGCGGATGGGGCTGGCATAACCGGCCTTGTAGACGATATCGGCAAAGGCCTGGATCCGGTCCCAGTCGCTGCGCTCATGCGGCGCGCCGGGCCATTCGTTGAACGGGATCAGGTTGATCTTGGCCGGGATGCCCTTGATCAGCTGAACAAGGCGGCGGGCGTCCTCGTCGCTGTCGTTCACGTCCTTCAGCATCACGTATTCAAAGGTGATGCGCTCGGAGTTGCTGGCCTTGGGATAGGCGCGCAGCGCGTCCAGCAGCGTGGCGATGTTCCACTTCTTGTTGATCGGCACCAGCTTGTCGCGCACCTCGTCGGTGGTGGCGTGAAAGCTGACCGCCAGCATGCAGCCGATCTCCTCGGCGGTCTTGGCGATCTCGGGGACAACGCCACTGGTCGACAGGGTGATGCGGCGGCGGCTGAGGCTGATTCCCTCGCCATCCATCGCGATCTTCATCGCGTCGCGCACATTGTCGAAATTATAGAGCGGCTCGCCCATGCCCATCAGCACGATATTGGACAAGAGGCGGGGCCGTTCGCCCGCGCCCTCGCCGGGGCGGGGCCATTCGCCCAGATCGTCGCGCGCCATCATCACCTGGCCGATGATTTCGCCGGCATGAAGGTTGCGCACCAGTTTCTGCGTGCCGGTGTGGCAGAAGGAACAGGTCAGGGTGCAGCCCACCTGGCTGGAAATGCACAGCGTGCCGCGGTCGGATTCGGGGATGTAGACCACCTCGACCTCGTGCCCCCCGGCGATCCGCGCCAGATACTTGCGGGTGCCGTCGGCGCTGACCTGCTTGCTGACCATCTCGGGGATCTCGATGACGAAGTTCTCGGCCAGTTCCTTGCGATAGGCCTTGGCGAGATTGGTCATCGAATCGAAATCGCGCACGCCCCACTGGTAGATCCATTGCCAGATCTGATTGACCCGCATCTTGGCCTGCTTTTCCGGCGTGCCATGCGCGATCAGCGCCTCGCGCATCCGGTCGCGCGTCAGCCCGACAAGGTTGATCGGCCCTTCGGCCTGCTTGCGGGGGATCGTCATCACGTCCTGGGTGATCGGAGCGGTCTGGGTCATGGTCTCGCGCGTGTCGGTTCAAATGGGGTCAGATGGGCCTCCATATAGGATATGCGCGGCGATTCCAAAACATTCCCTGCCCGCTTGAGCCGCAGCCAGGACATACCGACGTGACACATATGGAATACCGACGTCGAACCGATGCCGGTTTCATCGCCGCTCCGACAATCGCGCCACCGGGTCATGGCAGGGGCAGGTGACAAGATGATCGTTCACCATCCCCACCGCCTGCATGAAAGCATAGACGATGGTCGGCCCGCAGAATTTGAATCCCATTTTGCGCAAATCCTTTGAAATTTGTCTGGAGATTTCGGTCTCGGTCGGCACCTCCTTGAGACTGGTCCAGCGGTTCTGAATCGGCGCCCCGCCGACATGATCCCAAAGGTAGGTATCAAAGCCCTTTTCGGCCTCGATCCGCTGCCAGACACGGGCGTTCCCGATGGTCGCCTCGATCTTGCCGCGATGGCGCACGATGCCCGGATCGGCCAGCAATCGCTCGACATCGGATGCACCCCATCCGGCGATCACGTTGGGGTCAAACCCTTGGAAAGCAATGCGAAAATTGTCACGCTTGCGCAGGATCGTGATCCAGCTCAGCCCGGCCTGAAAGCCATCCAGGATCAGCTTTTCCCATAGCGCGCGGCTGTCATGCTCGGGCACACCCCATTCTTCGTCGTGATAGGCCTCGTAAAGCGGGTCCGCACCGACCCAACCGCATCTTTCGCCCATTTCGTTCCCTCCGTGGATGCTCCGCGACCCGCAAGATCGGCGTGCGCGCTTAAATGTTCCTTAGCCCTTGCGCGCCAGCCTGTGAACCGAATGATCAGGAGGTGTGCATGGGCCAGGATGGAAAATGGGCCGATATTCCGGCGGGGCACGACACGGCGCTGAACTACGCCGTCATGTCGCGCGACCGCTCGGTGATGGAGATGGTCCAGCAGGCGGTCGATCACAACCAGGTGATGCTGGCCTACCAGCCTGTCGTGCCCGCCCGCAGCCCGGCCGTTCCGGCCTATTACGAGGGGCTGATCCGCATTCTGGACGAGACCGGCCGCATCATTCCGGCACGCGAGTTCATCGAGGTGGTCGAAGCCACTGAAACCGGGCGGCAGATTGACTGCCTGGCGCTTGAAAACGGTTTGGACACGCTGATGCGCCAGCCCGACCTGCGCCTTGCGCTGAACATGTCGGCGCGCTCGATCGGCTATCCGCGCTGGATGGAAACCCTGCATGGCCGGCTCGATGAACAGCCGACGATGGGCGAGCGGCTGATTCTGGAGATCACCGAAAGCTCGGCCATGATCGTGCCGGAACTGGTGACCGGCTTCATGAGGGATCTGCAATGCCGGGGCGTCAGCTTCGCGCTGGACGATTTCGGCGCCGGGTTCACGTCTTTCCGCTATCTCAGGGATTTCTATTTCGACATCGTAAAGATCGACGGCCAGTTCATCCGCGGGATCGCGGACAGTGCCGACAATCAGGTCCTGACCTCGGCGCTGAGCGCCATCGCGACCCAGTTCGACATGCTGACTGTCGCCGAAAGCGTCGAAACTGCACGGGACGCGGAGTATCTGGCGGCGGTGGGGATCAACTGCCTGCAAGGCTATTTTTTCGGCGCGCCCACGGTGAATCCACCCTGGCAGAGCGATGCGCCGGATCAGGCCATCGGTTGAGATGTGACATCCGGGCCGTTGCCGCAATGCGGCGAGTGCGGTATGACAGCCTTGATAGGCGGGGGATTCCGACGTCGCGTCCGGGCATTCCGGGGCGCACCTCCGACCGAAATATTCGTCTGGTGGAGGACACATATGACCAATGTAGTTATCGCATCCGCGGCCCGCACGGCTGTGGGCTCTTTCGGCGGCGCATTCGCCAATACCCCGGCTCATGACCTTGGCGCCGCGGTTCTCGAAGCGGTGGTGGAACGCGCCGGGATCGAAAAGGGCGAGGTGTCGGAAACCATCCTCGGGCAGGTGCTGACCGCGGCCCAGGGCCAGAACCCGGCACGCCAGGCGCATGTCAACGCGGGCCTGCCCATCGAAAGCGCGGCCTGGAGCATCAACCAGGTCTGCGGCTCGGGCCTGCGGGCGGTGGCGCTTGGGGCGCAGCACATCCAGCTGGGCGATGCCGACATCATCTGCGCTGGCGGTCAGGAAAACATGACGCTCAGCCCCCATGCCGCGCATCTGCGCGCCGGGCACAAGATGGGCGACATGAAGTATATCGACACCATGATCCGCGACGGTCTGTGGGATGCCTTCAACGGCTATCATATGGGCCAGACGGCCGAGAACGTCGCCGAGAAATGGCAGATCAGCCGCGAACAGCAGGACGAATTCGCGCTGGCCAGCCAGAACAAGGCCGAGGCGGCGCAGAACGCAGGCAAGTTCGACGACGAGGTGATCGCCTTTACCGTCAAGACCCGCAAGGGCGACATCATCGTCGACAAGGATGAATACATCCGCCACGGCGCGGTGATCGAGAACATGCAGAAACTGCGTCCGGCCTTCACCAAGGACGGTTCGGTCACGGCAGCCAATGCCAGTGGCATCAATGACGGCGCCGCGGCCACGCTGCTGATGAGCGCCGATGCCGCCGAGAAGCGCGGGATCGAACCGCTGGCGAGGATCGTTTCTTATGCCACGGCCGGTCTGGACCCGTCGATCATGGGCGTCGGGCCGATCCATGCCAGCCGCAAGGCGCTGGACAAGGCCGGATGGACCGTTGCCGACCTGGACCTTGTCGAGGCAAACGAAGCCTTCGCCGCACAGGCCTGCGCCGTGAACAAGGACATGGGCTGGGATCCGTCGATCGTGAACGTGAACGGCGGCGCCATCGCCATTGGCCACCCGATCGGGGCCTCGGGCTGCCGGGTTCTGAACACGCTGCTCTTCGAGATGAAGCGTCGAGGCGCCAAGAAGGGCCTTGCCACGCTGTGTATCGGCGGGGGCATGGGCGTTGCCATGTGTGTCGAGCGCGATTGATTGAGCGGCAAAGCATCGCAGGACATGGTAAAAGGGCGCTGATGTGGCGCCCTTTTCCATGAGCGGCGAAAAAAACGCCGCGATGCGGCAAATTGGGTAAGTAATATTATTGCGTATGATATGCTGAAATAGTAACAGAGTTACCAGAACGTTTAGCCAGATTGGAGGATAACATGGCAAGAACAGCACTCGTCACCGGCGGATCGCGCGGTATCGGCGCGGCGATTTCCAAGGCTCTCAAGGCCGAAGGCCACACGGTTGCGGCCACCTATGCCGGAAATGATGAGGCCGCCGCCAAGTTCACCGAGGAAACGGGAATCAAGACCTACAAATGGAATGTCGGCAGCTACGAGGACAGCAAGGCCGGTATCGCCAAGGTCGAAGAGGATCTGGGCCCCATCGACATCGTGGTCGCCAATGCGGGCATCACCCGCGATGCGCCCTTCCACAAGATGAGCCCCGAACAGTGGCAGGAGGTGATCGACACCAATCTGACCGGCGTGTTCAACACCATCCACCCTGTCTGGCCCGGCATGCGCGAGCGCGGTTTCGGGCGCATCGTGGTTATCAGCTCGATCAACGGCCAGAAGGGTCAGTTCGGGCAGGTCAACTATGCCGCGACCAAGGCCGGCGATCTGGGCATCGTCAAGTCGCTGGCGCAGGAGGGTGCGGCCAAGGGCATCACCGCCAACGCCGTCTGTCCGGGCTATATCGCCACCGAAATGGTCATGGCAGTCCCCGAGAAGGTGCGTGAATCGATCATCGGCATGATCCCCACCGGACGCCTGGGCGAACCGGAAGAGATCGCGCGCTGCGTGACGTTCCTGACCTCGGATGATGCCGGGTTCATCAACGGCTCGACGATCACCGCCAATGGCGGTCAGTTCTTCGTCTGACCTGCGGCGCCGACGCGGGTCGGCTGCAAGAAAACAATGGGCCGGACGCATCTGCGACCGGCCCTTTTTTCCCACCAGATTACCGCTTTGAGCCGCGGTCTTGCCCCGACAGGCCATCAGCCTGCCGGATATTCAGCAACAGACGCGTTTCAGGCGTCCATCGACAGGCGTTCGATCTCTTCCTTGATCCGAAGCTTCTGTTTCTTGAGTTCCGCGATCTCCAGATTGCTGACGCCGGGTGCGCGTTGCACCTCTTCGACGCGATCTGAGAGTGCCCTATGTTTCTTCTTCAGTTCCTCGACATGCGAACTCAAGCTCATTGGCATTCTCCTCTGCGGTTATGTTGAACATCATGAGTGCACCACAGTTTCATAAATCTGTCACGCTGCATCAGCAGCATAAGCTGATTTTTGCATGGAAGATTTAACTCAACTCAGGCAGGAAATGGCAGCGCAGCGCCGTAGCGCAGGATGCAAGCCGTTGCTGTGTTGTAATTTTCCCGGTCGCCGTCATGAGATGCGCCATCGTGAAGCACCCAGGCGTCATGCAGTCTGAAATCCGCACGTCCGCCCTTGCGCCCGCGCAGCAGCACCAGCCGCGCGGCCCTTCCGGGCCGGGGAATCAATGGCAGGACCTCGAGGCTGCCGAAATGGCGACCCATGAGAGACAGAAGATCGGGCAGGCGCGCACTGCGCTGGATGAAGGTGGCGTGGCCCTTGGGAGCGGTGCGTTTAGCCGCCGCCTTGACCCACTCCGCCAGCGGCGTGCCCTCGCCCAGGGCGGTTTCGCGCCCGGTGTCGCGGGCGGCGGTGCTGGCGCTTCTGTCGAAATAGGGCGGGTTGACGATGACATGGTCGAACTGCTGTTCGCGCACGGCAGCGGGCATCTCGGCAAGATCGCCGGTCACGACCGTCATCTCGATTCCGTTCTGGATGGCGTTGCGCCGCGCCAGTTCGGCGTAGTCCGGTTGCAGCTCCAGTCCGGTCAGGCGCAGGCCCTCGACCCGCCGCGCCACGCAGAGCCCCGCCACCCCCGCGCCGCAGCCCAGATCCAGCACCCTGTCGCCCGCCCGCGCCGGAATGCTGGCTGCCAGCAACACCGGATCGATCCCGGCCCGATACCCATCGCGTGGCTGGAGTATCCGCAGTTTGCCACCCAGGAACGCGTCGGTGCTCAGCCGGTCCTCGGGCCAGCCCTCAGCCATCCACGTCGATCCCGTTATCGGTCAGCGCCACGCGGGCGCGGTCGTAATCACGGGTCGCCACCATCAGGCGGCGGGGCAAAATCCCGATGGAGCCTTCGAGGACGCTCATGTTTACGTCCATTTCAAAGCAGTCTATACCCTCGCCCTGAAGCAAGGCGCGGGCAAAAGCGATGGCCGTGGGATCGTTGGTGCTGAGCAACTGTTTCATGGGGATGACTTAAGGGCACCGGGGGCGACTTGTCGACAGGTGTGACGGGAGTGTGATGGGATTGGACCACGCCGCGACGAAACCGCATGAACAACTGGCCCGGCATCTCGACAGCCGGATGAATGCCGTCAACGGCCTGATCCGCGAGCGCATGGCCTCGCGTCACGCGCCGCGCATTCCGGAGGTCACGGCGCATCTGGTCGAAGCGGGCGGCAAGCGCCTGCGCCCGATGCTGACCCTGGCGAGCGCCGATCTGTGCGGCTATGGCGGCGTGTTCGACGTGCATCTGGCCGCAACGGTCGAGTTCATCCACACCGCCACGCTCTTGCATGACGACGTGGTGGACGAAAGCCGCCAGAGGCGCGGCCGGCCAACGGCCAACCTTCTGTGGGACAACAAGTCAAGCGTGCTGGTGGGCGACTACCTGTTCGCGCGGGCCTTTCAGCTGATGGTCGAGCCAGGCAACCTGCGGGTGCTCGACATCCTGTCGAACGCTGCCGCGGTGATCGCCGAAGGCGAGGTGCTGCAACTGAGCGCCGCGCGGGATCTGGCCACCGACGAAAGCGTCTATCTTCAGGTGGTGCGGGGCAAGACGGCGGCGTTGTTCTCGGCGGCGACCGAGGTCGGCGGCGTGATCGCCGAAGCGCCTGAGGCGCATATCAAGGCCCTGTTCGAGTACGGCGACGCGCTTGGCATAGCATTTCAGATTGTTGACGACCTGCTTGATTACCAGGGCGACAGCAGCGCCACCGGCAAGAATGTCGGCGATGATTTCCGCGAGCGCAAGTTGACCTTGCCGGTCATCAAGGCGATTGCCCTCGCCGACGATGAGGAGCGGACCTTCTGGTCGCGCACCATCGAGAAGGGCAGGCAGGAGGATGGCGATCTGGATCGCGCGCTGGACCTGCTGAAGAAGCACGGCGCGCTAGAAGCCACGCGCGCCGATGCGCTGGAATGGGCCGCAAAGGCGCGTGCCGCCATCGAAACGCTCCCCGATCATCCGGTGCGCAAGATGCTGGCCGATATCGCCGATTACGTGGTGGCGCGGGTCAACTAGCGGCGTTGAGCCGGGTCGCGGCGACCCACCAGCCGGGAAAGCCTTCGCGCAGGCGGCCAGCGGCCGATGCGGCGGTTTCCGCGCCGAAATAGATTCCGAAACAGGTCGCCCCCGAGCCCGACATGCGCGCCAGCTGGCATCCCGGCGTTGCCGACAATGTCTCGAGAACCTGCCCGATGAGCGGCTGCAGGGACTGCGCGGGTGCCTCGAGATCATTGCGCATGGTTCGCAGCCACGCCACTGCATCGCCCGGATCGGTCAGCAGCGGCAGATCGTCGGGCATTGGCGGGTTCGCGGGCGTTTCCATCCGCGCGAAGACCTCTTTCGTCGGGACTGCCGCGGCGGGGTTGATCAATACCGCATGAAGTGCGGGAAGACCCGCGACCGGGGTGATCTGCTCGCCGATACCGCGCATCCGTGCGGCGCGCGCTTCGAGGCATACGGGCACATCCGCCCCCAGCGACAGCGCATCATCGGGCAGGGGGCGCCCTGAAAGCTCGGAAAGTGCCTTGAGAACCGCGGCCGCATCGCTTGATCCGCCACCGAGGCCCGCGGCATTGGGCAGAAATTTCTGAAGGCGGATCCTGGCATCGAGGCCCATCAGCCGCGCGGCTCGCATCACCAGATTGTCGTCACCCTCGGGGACGCCACCGGCCATCGGCCCCTGGACGGTCAGTTCGGGCGTCTCGGCGAGGTCGATCTCGATCCGGTCGCCGATATCGGCGAACACGACGAGCGAGTCGAGCTCGTGATAGCCATTGTCGCGCCGCCCGGTGACATGCAGCGTCAGGTTTATCTTGGCCGGGGCGAAGGCCTCAATCACTGCCGTTGGCCACTTTCAACGGCGGTGCGCCCTCTTCCTTGAGCACCTGATCCAGCCCGACCTCGAGCTTGCGGCGGATGCGTTCGGGGTCGATATCGGGCGCGGGGCTTTCCGGGTCGATCAGCGACAGTGCGCGTTTCCACTGGAAGGTGGCCTCGGTCTTGCGCCCGACCGCCCATAGCACGTCACCCAGATGATCGTTGACGACCGGGTCCACGGGCATCAGTTCCGCGGCGCGCTCCATGTGGCCGATCGCCTCGTCATAGCGATCCAGCCGATAGAGCGCCCAGCCGAGGCTGTCGACGATATAGCCGCTGTCGGGCTGCGCCTCGACGGCTTGTTCGATCATCTCCAGGGCCTCGTCGAGCTTCATCTGATGTTCGACCAGCGAATAGCCGAGATAGTTCAGCACCTGCGGATGACCGGGGTTGAGTTCCAGCGCGCGGCGGAAATCGGCCTCGGCCTTGTCCCATTGGTCCAGCCGCTCGTAGCAGATCGCGCGGGCGTAATGCACGAACCACTGATCGGTTTCGTTCGCGCTGAAGATCTCCAGCGCGCGGTTATACGCGGCGACGGCGGCCTCGTAGTTTTCAAGCTGCCGGTTCAGATCGCCGGAGGCCACATGCACCGAAGGCAGGTCGGGATGGGTTTCGGCCAGTTGCTTGAGCACCTCGACCGCGGCGTCGGTCTTGCCGGCGCGGCGCAGGCTTTCAGCGCGCCCCAGTTCGGCAGCATGAAACGCGGGGTTGTCGCGCGGAACGCGCCGATAGGTTTCGGTCGCCAGTTCGTAGCGCCCGAGACTTTCGAGAAGTTCGGCCGACATCAGGATGGCGTCCACATGCGCCGGGTTCAGCCGCTCGGCGACGCGCGCGTAAAGCAGCGTGTATTCATCGCCGGTATCGGACATCAGCGCCCGCCCCAGCGAATAGAACACTTCGGCAAGCCCCTCGCGGGCGGTCTGGATACGCGAGAACGGGACCTGTTCACCTGCGGCCAGCCGTTCGCGCAAATGCGCGACCTCGGGGTCGAGATCGGCGATGAACACATCGTCGATCAGCGCGACCGCATCGTCGTTGCGCTCGAGCTGGCTCATGACTTCGGCCCAGGCCAAGGTGCCGCTGCGGGTGCTTTGCAGGGGGCCGTCCTCGTTCCCGGCAAAGATGGCGTTCGCGCTTTCAAAATCGCCGACCGAGGCCAAAGCGAGCGCCTTGTGGTACAGGCCAAAGCTGCGCAGGCCGCGTTGGTCGGCCACCTCGTCGAAATGTTCGAGCGCGGTGCGCATGTCGCCCTTTCCAAGATAGGCCCAGGCGGCGATCAGCCCGTCGGCCAGCGGGCCGATGCCGCGACCGTCTTCGATACGCTTCAGAAGCGCATCATAGTCCTCGTTCTGTGCCTCGTTCTGGATGAGCGCGATATATGCGATCTGGCTTTGCAGATCGTCGCTTTCCATCTTGCGGGCGATCGGCAGGGCCTGGTCGAACTGCCCCAGTGCCATATGCGCGAAGGTGGCGTTCTCAAGGATCACCGGGTTCGAGGGATCGCCGGCCAGCGCCTTGGTGAAATACTCGGCTGCGGCGGCGAAATCGTTCTCGTAGCGCGCCTGACGGGCGGACAGATAGGCACCGATCGCCTCGTCGGCCGATACCGGCGGCGCTGTCAGGGGCAACATCGCGGCGGTGATCAAGGCGCAAAGGGTTTTTGAAGTCACGTCAGCCTGCCTCGGATCTTTATGGAATATGGGATGAACCTAGTATGACGCGCCCGCCAAGGCAATGCGGGGCGACCACCGGCCGCCCCGCTCGCGCGATTTTGCGCACCCCGTCACATATTGGGATAGTTCGGTCCGTCGCCGCCCTGTGGAGTGACCCAGTTGATGTTCTGGGTCGGGTCCTTGATATCGCAGGTCTTGCAGTGGACGCAGTTCTGGAAGTTGATCACGAAGCGGGGCTCCTGCCCTTCTTCGCGGACCACCTCGTAAACCCCCGCCGGGCAATAGCGCTGCGCCGGTTCGTCATATTTCGGCAGGTTCACATCGATCGGCACGCTGGGATCCTTCAGCGTCAGGTGGCAGGGCTGGTTTTCCTCGTGATTGGTCATCGAGAAGCTGACATTGGTCAGACGATCGAAGCTCAGCTTGCCGTCGGGCCTTGGATAGGCGATCTCCTTGTGCTTGTCGGCAGGCTCGGTCGCTGCGGCGTCGGTCTTGCCGTGGCCAAGCGTGCCAAGCAGAGAGAAGCCAAGCGTGTTGGTCCACATGTCGAACCCGCCGATCGCCAGCGATGCCCCCAAGCCGAACTTCGACCAGAGCGGCTTGACGTTGCGCACCTTCTTGAGGTCCTTGCCGATGGCGCCGCTGCGCACTTCGGTTTCGTAATCGCTGAGTTCGTCGCTGGCGCGGCCCGCCTCGATGGCGGCATGGGCGGCCTCGGCGGCGGCCTTGCCCGACAGCATGGCGTTATGGTTGCCCTTGATGCGCGGCACGTTGACCATCCCCACCGAACAGCCCAGCAACGCCACGCCGGGCGCGACCATCTTCGGCATCGACTGATAGCCGCCCTCGGAAATGGCGCGCGCACCGTAAGCCACGCGCTTGCCGCCTTTCAGAAGCTCGGCCACCATCGGGTGATGCTTGAAGCGCTGGAACTCCATGTAGGGGTAAAGATGCGGGTTCTTGTAGTTCAGGTGAACCACGAAGCCGACATAGACCTGATTGTTTTCGAGGTGATAGATGAACGACCCGCCGCCCGCGTTCTTGCCAAGCGGCCAGCCCATCGTGTGCGTGACTTCGCCCTCGTTGTGCTTGTCAGGATCGATTTCCCAGATTTCCTTCATCCCGAGGCCGAATTTCTGCGGCTCTTTCCCGGCACTGAGATCGTATTTGGCGATCACTTCCTTGGCGAGGCTGCCGCGCACGCCTTCGGAGAGGAAGACATATTTGCCATGCAGTTCCATGCCCGGTTCATAGGAGGGGCCGGGCGTGCCGTCGGGGTTCTTGCCGAACTCGCCGGCCACGACGCCCTTGACCTCGCCATTCTCGCCATAGATCACTTCGGAACAGGCCATGCCGGGGAACACTTCGACCCCCAGTTCCTCGGCCTGCTCGGCCATCCAGCGGCAGACATTGCCCATCGAGACGATGTAATTGCCGTGGTTGTTCATCAGCGGCGGCATAGGGAAGTTCGGCACGCGGATCTTGCCGCCCTCACCCAGCATGTAGAAATTGTCCTGCCTGACCGGGGTGTTCAGCGGTGCGCCCTTGTCCTTCCAGTCGGGGATCAGCGCATCGAGGCCGCAGGGGTCCAGCACCGCGCCCGACAGGATATGCGCCCCGACTTCCGAACCCTTCTCCAGCACGACAACCTCGCGCGAGGGGTCAAGCTGCTTCAGGCGGATCGCGGCGCTCAGGCCTGCTGGCCCGGCCCCAACGATCACGACATCGTATTCCATGGCTTCGCGTGTCACTTCGGACATGAGGTGCATCCTTTCCCAAGGCGTAGCTGGCAGGTAACAAAGTTGCGCATGTGGTTAGCGCGCCGCTGCGCCGAAGGTCAATTGAAACACGACGTAATCACGTGGTGAAAGCGGCAAAAGACCCATTTAGGCGATCCGATCGTCACTGGCGGGGCATCGCCTATTGCAATGTCCCGCCGGGTCGGGGCAATCTGCCCCGAACTCGAAAAAATACCTGACGGGGCCATATGTTCGGCTTCGCAACGACCGTGGACTGTTGAAATGGAAAAGATCCCGATGACCCGCAGGGGCCACTCCGCCCTTGAGGCCGAGCTCAAGCATCTCAAATCCGAGGAACGCCCGGCCATTATCCGCGCGATTTCCGAGGCGCGCGAGCATGGCGATCTGTCCGAGAATGCCGAGTACCATTCCGCCAAGGAAAAGCAGTCCTTCATCGAGGGGCGGATCAAGGAACTCGAAGGCGTGATCAGCCTCGCGGAGGTGATCGACCCCACCAAGCTGAAAGGCCCGATCAAGTTCGGCGCGACCGTCACGCTGGTGGATGAAGACACCGACGAGGAAAAGACCTGGCAAATCGTCGGCGAATACGAGGCCGATATCGAACAGGGCCTTCTGAACATGAAATCGCCCATCGCACGCGCCCTGATCGGCAAGGAAGAGGGCGACAGCGTTGAAGTGCGCACACCCGGTGGCGAGCGATCTTACGAAGTGCTAAAGATCGCGTATATCTGACAGGCACCTAACATCATGGCCGAGCGCAAGGATTCGCCCGCAACCCCGCTGGGGGTCTATGACCGAACCATCAAGGAGCGAATCACCGGGATCGAGGTGATCGCCCTCGCGTTGTCGCTCGTCTGGCTGTTGGGCGCCGCGGTCTTTTTCATCGTTCTCGATACCGGCCCGGATGCCGCCTCGCCCGGCGGAATCCTGCGGTTCATCATGATCATGCTGGCGATCTTCATGCCGGTGGCGATGATCTGGGTGGCGGCCACGGCGGCACGGGCGTCCCGCGTGATGCGCGAGGAAAGCCAGCGCCTGCAGGCCGCGATCGACGCGATCCGCCAAGCCTATGTGGCGCAGAACCAGGGGCGCAATACGGTCAGCGAACCCTCGGTCACGCGCAAGCTGGACGAGATCGCCGCCGCGCAGCGCAAGGCCGAGACCGCGCTGGCGATGTTCACCTCGACGCGGCAGGGCGAGGCAGCGCCGGCGCCGACGCCTGCGCCGGTTCCGACGGAGGCGGGCGAGGACGATCAGGTGTCGCTGCCGCTGGGCACGACCGCCGAGGACATGCAGCCTCCGCTGGGGCGCGCGGATTTCATCCGGGCGCTGAACTTTCCCGAAACGCCCGACGATCGAGACGGATTTGCCGCCCTGCGCAAGGCCCTGAAGGACCGCCAGACCGCGCAATTGATCCAGGCGGCGCAGGACGTTCTGACATTGCTGTCGCATGACGGGATCTACATGGACGACCTCAGCCCCGACATGGCCCGCCCAGAGCTGTGGCGCCGTTTTGGCGCGGGCGAGAGGGGGCGTGCGGTTGCGGCGCTGGGCGGGGTGCGGGACCGCTCGTCGCTGGCGCTGACGGCGGCGCGGATGAAGCAGGATTCGATCTTCCGCGACGCCGCGCATCATTTCCTGCGCCTGTTCGACCGGATGTTCACCCAGTTCGCCGAAACCGCCACGGATGCGGAAATCTCGGAGCTCTCGGATACGCGCACCGCCCGGGCCTTCATGCTTCTGGGCCGAGTCGCGGGGACGTTCCACTGAATTTGTTGTTGTTTGCCAGTCGCTTACATCCGCTCTATTGCCCCGCGCGTAAATCGCGCTCATGATGCCGCCCAAGGAGAAATGACACATGCGCAAGTTTCTGGTTGTTCTGGACGATAGCCGTGAGTGCCTCAACGCGATGCGGTTCGCGGCGATGCGGGCGGCGAATACGAAAGCCGGGGTCGAGGTGCTGGCGGTGATCCCGCCCGAGGAATTCAACCACTGGATCGGGGTCGGCGACATCATGCGCGAGGAGGCGCGTGAGAGGATCCACGCCCATTTCGAGGTCTTCGCCAAATGGATGCGCGACAAGCAAGGCATTGATCCTGAACTGGTAATTCGCGAAGGCGAGCCGGTCAGCGAGATCATCGCGCAGGTCCAGGACGACCCGGAAATCGGTGTGCTGGTGCTGGGTGCGGGGACGGGAAAAGGAGGACCGGGGCCGCTGGTGACGCAGCTCACGAAGAACTCGGGCACCCTGCCGATCCCGGTCACGATCGTGCCCGGCGACCTGAGCAAGGAGCGTCTGGAGACGATCACCTGAGCCGCCGCGCAGCGTACAAAACGTCCGGTTTGTACGGCGGTTTCGTACGCAATCCGACCCCTGTGGCGCAGCTTTCGTACAGAACTCCGCCGCGCCCCCGGCGTGACGCTGCATTCACCCGCCCTTAACCCTTTTGCGCGACGCTGCCCGGTATCCCCCGTCCCCGGCGGGGTGTTCGGGCCAGAGCGGCCATCCGCATTCCGTGCTGACCCATTTCGAGTATCTTCAATTCGGCGCGACGACGGCGCCACAGGAGCCATGTAGTGTTGTTTGAAAATCGGTGCTCACTTACAGGAACGGCTCATGGCGTTCAGAAGGCCGTTCCAGATGAAACAGCAGATTGCATTTACCAGATTGCCGGACATCGATCCGGCCGAGATCATTGCGCATATGTCCGACCCCCGGGTTGCGGAGCATATGCCGCTTCTGACATCCGGATGGGATGAAACGACCGTGGCCGATTTCGTCGCTGCCAAAGAGGCGTGCTGGAGCCGCGATGGGCTTGGCCATTGGGCCATTCTGTCAGACAACACATACGTCGGTTGGGGTGGCTTTCAAAGAGAGGGAGACGAGTGGGATTTCGGTCTTGTTCTGAAACCGGAGTCTTTTGGATTGGGTGCTCGCATCTTGAGAAAAGCGATCGATTTCGCGATCGAGAACGAGCGTATCCCGTTCATCACCTTTCTGCTGCCGCCGTCACGGAGAAACCTGGGGGCGCTGAAACGGCTTGGGGCCGAGTTCATCGGTGAGATTGACTACGATGGAGCGACGTTTCTCAAGTACCGGTTGAATACCGCATGATCGCTTCGGTTCGGATACCGGCCATCAGCACCATTTGCAGCGAATGGGTGCAATGAGCCCTTTGTGGCGCGGCGGCCTGCGGCCTTGATTCCGCGCAGGCGGCCTGCAACCAACGACGGCAAAGTCCCGCATTGCGGTCCTCGGCGCCGCTTGCAGCGAATGACCGGAACGAGCCCAAATTGACATACTTCAGAAATGCTGCTCCTCTGGAATGGAAGCAATTCTTGTTCAAATGGACTGCAGAGATGCGCAACGGTTCTGCGTGCAAAGTAAATCCTGATAGCGCATCAATTCCCGACATCCTGACACTCGTTCAACAGGCGTTTGCTTCTATGGAGGCGCGTATCGACCCACCTTCGTCGATGCATCGGCTTACGGTCAGCAGTATCAGAGACGCATGCGCGGCAGGCGAGGTCTGGACGATTGGCGACAAACCTGATGCCTGCATATTCACAAAGAGAAAGGGGGATTACTTATATATCGGCAAGCTGTCTGTGCGGGAGGACATGAGAGGGCGAGGATTGGCGCGCGCATTGGTCGAGCTGGCTGAAACGCGAGCGAAGATGATGGGACTGTCTGGCCTGGAGCTGGAGACAAGGATAGAGCTGACCGAAAACCATGAAACGTTCCGGCGGCTGGGGTTCGTCAAATCCGGAGAAGGGGCGCATAAGGGCTTTGAACGTTCGACCTATATAATCATGCGAAAGAACATAGCTGCGGATTGAAGGCCGCTTTGTCCGCACCGAAGGCTTCAATGCACATCCGCAGCGAACGCCCGCAACCCGCCCGCGTCTGCGCCCCACCCAGGCGGGAAACGTTTTCCATCTCTATACAAACCCCGCGTTAAGCGATATTGCGCGAGACTTCCGCCCAGGGCGAAGCGCCGGGCGGGTCATGTTCCCCAGGAAAAGAACCAGACCCTTGAAAAAAACGATTGCAGATGCGCTGGCCCGCAAGGGTTATGATGTCTTGACCCCTGTTCAGATGGCGGTCAGCCGGGCGGAGCTGGCCGGGCGGGACCTTCTGGTCTCGGCGCAGACCGGGTCGGGCAAGACCATCGGCTTCGGGCTGGCGATTGCGCCGACCCTGCTGGGCGAGGGTGATGCGTTCGGCCCGGCGGGCGCGCCGCTGGCCTTGATCATCGCGCCGACCCGCGAACTGGCGATGCAGGTCAAGCGCGAGCTTGGCTGGCTTTACGCCGATGCGGGTGCGGTTCTGGCCTCTTGTGTCGGGGGCATGGACATGCGCGACGAGCGCCGTGCGCTGGCGCGGGGCGCGCATATCGTTGTCGCGACGCCGGGGCGGCTGCGGGATCATATCATGCGCGGGTCCATCGACCTTGGGTCTGTGCGCGCGGTGGTACTGGACGAGGCGGACGAGATGCTCGACCTCGGGTTTCGCGAGGACCTGGAGTTCATCCTCGACGAGACGCCGAAGGAGCGCCAGACGCTGCTGTTTTCGGCCACGGTGCCCAATGCCATCGCCAAGCTGGCGCAAAGCTATCAGCGCGATGCGGAGCGGATCTCGACCGTGGGCGAGCAGAAGCAGCATGCGGATATCGAATACCGCGCCATGATGGTGGCGGCGCGCGACAGTGAAAACGCCGTGATCAACGTGCTGCGCTATTACGAGGCGCCCAATGCGATCGTGTTCTGCAATACGCGCGCGATGGTGGCACGCCTGACGACGCGCCTGTCGAACCGGGGGTTTTCGGTTGTCGCCCTGTCCGGGGAACTGACGCAGAGCGAGCGCTCGAACGCGTTGCAGTCGATGCGGGACGGGCGCGCGCGGGTCTGTGTGGCGACGGATGTGGCGGCGCGGGGCATCGACCTGCCCAACCTCGATCTGGTGGTTCACGCCGAGTTGCCCGGCAGTCATGAGACGCTGTTGCACCGATCCGGGCGAACGGGACGCGCGGGGCGCAAGGGGGTCAGTGCGCTGGTCGTGGTGCCTGCGTCGCGCAAGAAGGCGGAGCGAATCCTGAAATTCGCCAAGCTGACGGCCGCGTGGGGCGAGGCGCCCTCGGCGGCGGATGTCGATGCGCGCGACCGGGTGCGGATGCTGGAAGGCGACGATTGGCAGGCGGGGGTGAGCGAGAGCGAGCGCGAGTCGGTCGATCAGCTGGTCGCGATGTTCACGCCCGAGCAGATCGCCGTCGCCTATCTGCGCCAGTATCAGCTGCGCCATGCCGCCCCGGAGGAGCTGAGCGCGGTCAATGCCGCCGCGCCCAAGCCGCGTGCGGCCTTCGGGCCGAGCGTGTGGTTCTCGCTGTCGGAGGGGCGAAACCAGGCCGCGTCACCGCGTCATGTATTGCCGATGATCTGCAAGGCGGGGGACCTGACCAAGGACGATATCGGGGCGATCCGGATTGCCGACGATCTGTCCTATATCGAGATCCGCGAGGCCAGCGTGCCCGGTTTCCTGGCTGCGATCGGACCTGACATGAAGATCGAGGGCGACAAGCGGATCGTGCGTCTGGAAGGCGCGCCGGATGTACCCGCCTTCCGGCCTGGGCGGCCGGAACGGGCGCCGGGGGCGGATGCGGGGCCGCGCAAAGGCGGCGCAAAGCCGATTGACTGGAACGATGCGCCCGAGCCGCGCCGGCGCAAACCCAAGCCCGAACATCGCGGTGACGCGAAGCCGCCGAAGCGAAAGCCGAAGGCAGAGGCCCCCGATCCCGCGGTCCATGCGCCGCTTGGCGTCAAGAAACGCGGGGCGCCGGGGGGCGCCGGACCCGCGTCCAAGGACCATGCACGCCCTGCGCCCAGGAAGGCTGCGGGCGATGCGCCGCGCAAGGACGAGGGCAAGCCGCGCCGCGATGGCCCCAAAGGCCCGCCGCCCCCGAAAGGGAAGCCCAACAGCAAGAAGAACCGCGCCCGCGCGGCGGCGAACAAGGCCGCCGCCAAGGCCGCGGGCAAGGGCGGGCATTCGGCTCCGAAGCGGCGGTAAGGTCGGGGGCGCGGGCGCAACAGCCCGGCCACACACCCGCCAGTCGGCGCATCACGCGGTCAGGGGGCCTGAGACCGGCTTGATCGCCTTAGGCTGTTCGCGGTTGGCGAGGAAGGCGGGGCGCGGCGCGGGGGCCGCGAAGGGCGTTCCGACGGCGTTCGACATGGCATTGTATACGAAGAACGCGTTGGCGCGGGGGTCGGGGGTGATGTTGCCGTTCGAGCCGTGCAGCGTGTTGCACTCGAAGAAGATCACCGTGCCGGTCCCGCCTTCGGCGGATGCGATCCCGGCCCTGTCTGCCAGCCGGGCGATGGTTTCGGGTTGCGGCACGCCCACCTTCTGCTGTTTGAGCGAGGTTTCGTGGTTTGCCTCGGGGGTTTCGCCGACACAGCTGATGAACAGGTTCTGAGAGCCCGGCACCAGCAGGAGCGGTCCGTTATGCGGCCCGTTCGGGGTGAGCAGCACCGACGCCGACACCGCCCGCATCCGGGGCATCCCGTCTTCGGCGTGCCAGGTCTCGAAATCCGAGTGCCAGTAGAATTCCTTGCCGGCAAAGCCCGGTTTGTAGTTGAGCCGCGACTGGTGAAGATAGACCTGATCGCCCAGAAGGAACTCGGCCACGCCGGCCAGGCGGGAATCGCAGGCCAGCCGGCGGAATGCCCTGGAATGGCGATCGAGACGGAACACGGTGCGCACCGCGTCACTGTCGGGTTCGCGGATCACGTCCTCGTCGGGAAAGTCGGTGCCGCCGTTGCGCAGGGCATCGGCGGTTTCTGTCAGCATCCGCAGTTCATCCGGCGAAAAGAGATCGCGGCGGATGAGATAGCCGTTCTCGGCGTAGAAGTCGGCTTCGGCCTTCGAGATCGGTGCATCCACGGACCAGTCGGACCATAGCACCGGGTCCTTGCGGTCTGAAAGCCGCTCTTGCCCCGGAACCCGCGTGGGGTAGGCGTCTTGGGCGGCTTTCAGATTGGGTCGTGACTGCATGTTCATGGCGTGCCTCCTTTCTGTCTTGCCTATGGGCAACAACCGGCCGGTTGCGGTCCGGTTCCAGAAAGTTTCCGCCCGAAGCGGTGCGGGTCAGCGCGGTTTGACGGGCTTTTCGCCGATCGGGCCGCCGGCCTGTTTCCAGCCGCTGAAACCGTCCGAGACATGCGAGACATTGGCGAGGCCCATCTCATGAGCGGTGCGCGCCGAGAGGGCCGAGCGCCAGCCAGAGGCACAGTAAAAGACGAAGCGGTCGCCGCTTTGAAACTGCGGCTTGGCATAGGGGCTTTCGGGGTCGATCCAGAATTCCAGCATGCCGCGCGGGCAATGGAAGGCGCCGGGGATCATGCCTTCGCGTTCGAGTTCGCGCGGGTCGCGCAGATCGACGAAGGTCACGCCCTCCTGTCCGTGCAGGGCGAGCATCTCGCTGGCGGGGGCGTGGTCGATCACGGCATTGGCTTCTGCCACCATGTCGCTGGCTTTCTTCATGGGTCCTGGTCCTCCTGTTCGCTGGGCGGACCCTAGAACTTTGCGGGGCGCATGAAAAGGTGGGCCGGATGCTTGACTTCGCGCAAGCGCTGGCGCAGGGCAAAGGCAAGGAAAAGGACCCTGGAAATGAACGACAAGCCCATGAAACCCCGCAGCCGCCAACAGGTCTATACGCTGCTGGTCGAGATCGGCCGCAAGGAGGGCGACGGGCTGCCCGCCAAGGCGACCGGCGCGGCGCTGATGGTCTATGCCTCGGGCGTGTCCGAGGAAGAGGCGGTGCGCGAGACGGTTGCGGTGCTGAAGCAGGCCGATACCGCGCCGCTTGACGTGTCGGGCTATGGCACCCTGGAAGAGCGCGAGGCCGAGGGGCATGATATCAGCGACGAGGAGCGCGCGTTGATGCAGCGCGCGCTGGACGAGAACGCGGTGATCGTTGCGCAGGTCACGCCGTTCTACGACTAGGCGGCGCGTTCCATCGCGAGGGTGATTGCCTCGAAGGGTTTGAGCACCGGCCAGACGGGTCTGGGATGTTCGGGCAGGCGGGACCGGTCGGCCCCCGCCAGCACCGATTGCACCAGATGTTCGGATTTGCGCCGCAGCCGCCCGATATAAAGGCTTTCGATGGCGCATCCGGCGGCGAGGATCGCCTCGTGCCCCGGCAATAGCAGGTGGTGATAGGTCACAAGCTCCGGCCCCGACGCATAGAGCGCCGAGACCCCGTTGACGAGGTGGCGCGCGGGCACCAGCACCGCTTCGCGCCCGAACATGTATTCCACCTGGCTGCCGCCGATCACCAGGCGCTGCTGGGGGGCCACCACGATATCGCGTTGCAGCCCGAAATAGGGCGCCCGCAGGCGCACCGGGCGGAACGAGCCGCGCGCGGGCACGGTGCGCGACACCTTGCGCAGGATGGGCACGCAATCGCCGGTATCGGTCATCACCAGGTCGCCGCGGTGCAGGCGGGCGGTCTCGACCTGTCCGTTAGGCGTGGCGAGGGGCACGCGGCTGGTCAGTGCGGGCATCGGGCCGACGGGCTCGATCCGGGTCGAGATGGCGAGGAAGTCCACGTCATGCCCGATCCGGCGCAGGTCGGGCCGGGTGGCGAGCGACTGGGCATCCGACAGCAGCAGGGGATGCGGCGGTGCGATGGCGACGGAATGGATGATGTCGCTTTCGGGGCGCTCCAGCGTCAGGCGGCCCCAGCGGGCGGGCGCATCCCAGCTGTAGGTCAGGCGCACGATATCGGTGCGTCCGTCCGGGTCGTGGGGCAGGGTGGCGTGACGGATGTCGTCGCCCTGGGTTTCGACCAGGATGATGCCGCCGCCCGGCAATGCCCGCAACGTCAGGCTGGCGGGCCAGGGATGGTCGCGGTGAAAGGCCAGAAGCGTTTGCGGCCGCCCATCGGGCGAAAGCCGCGTTTCCAGAAGCAGCGTGCCGCGCGGCAGGATCTGATCGGCGCCGCCGTGCGGCGGACCGGCATCTTGACTGTCGGGATTTCCAAGGCCTTGCGGGCAGAAGCGCCCGCCATGTTGATCGGAGATCGCGATCCAGCTCATCAGCGTCAGGCCGCCCTCTGGTTGAACAACAGCTGCGCCTCGTAACGGCGCAGGATACGCCGCGCCGCGGGGCTGTAGCCGGTGCCGCTGGCGGGGTCGATCTCGGGGAAGATGGCCATGATCTCGGCGATGATCTCGGCCTCGAAGCAATGTTCGATCTGCGGGCCGGGCAGGAAGCTTTCGGTTTCCAGCCCCTGCGAATAGACCACCTGATGACGGTCGAACATGAGGTGGAAATATTCGACCATGCCGCCTTCGACGCGCAGGATGCTGTGATCGTTGACGAGGTCGCGCGCGGCGACCAGCACCTCGGGTTCGCCGAACAGGATCTCGGCGAGGCTGTCGCGGATCAACACCCGGTGCAGCGGCGACACCAGAAGGTCGCGATGCGCGCCCAATGTGTTGGCGCGGATATGGATGGGGGCGAAATCGCCCGTCGCGGCGACTTCGCGCCGTCCGATCCAGCGCAATGGCTGCGGGCCGTCATCCTTGGTCAGGACCATGTCGCCGGGCGTCAGGCATTCGACCGGCACTTCGCCCCGTGGGGTGGACAAGAGGGTGCCCGCAGTGAAGCAGGGCACGGAATCGACATTGACGAAGCCGGTATCGGTCTGACCCGTGGAACTGGCGACCTCGTAGGTGAATGACATGGTTTCGATATCACCATCGCCCACCAGCGTGACCGTGCCATTGGCATTGACCTGCACCTGCTGGCCGGTGGCCAGGGTGACGGTATCGCCCGCGCTGACCGCCTGCCCGTTGATATGGGTGATCGAGAGCGTGCCGCCGGTATTGTTCTCGTCATTGCCCAGCAGGTCCAGCGTCTTGGAGCCGTCCGGGTAGAGCGTGACGTTGTCGTCCATCGCCACCAGCGTCGTCTGGACACTGTCGGCGGCGATCAGGAGGCTGGAATCATAGGAACTGTCGACCACGTCGGCGATGCCGATCCGGATCGAGTTCAGCTCGCCGGAATTGACCGGGATCGTCAGCGTCATGGTGACGGTGAAGCCGTCCATCTCGGTGTTGAACTGGCTTGAGCTGTTGTCGTTGTAGAGGTTGGCGTTGTTGGTGGCGTTGAGGTTGTTGGGGTCGGTATCGCCATCGCCCACTGAAAGCGGAATCTGCTGACCGTTGACCCAGACGCCGACGAAATCCTGGTAGATGCCGGTCTCGTATTCGGGGAATTCCTCGGAGGCGAAGACGAATTTCATCGTCAGCGTATCGCCGTCGGGCGTGAAATCCACATCGAGGAACGAAGCATCGTAGGTGTTGGTCCCCGCCGCCGCGTTGAACATCGCGTCGTTGTCGATGCCGCTCGTGTCGGTCGAGGTGTTGGTGTTCTGGTTCGCCTGGGGATTGTTCCACCATTGCCAGCTGGGCGCGCCCGAATTGGTGAAGTCGCTGGCGCGACCGGTCGAGAAGATCACGCCGGTATCGGCGGGCGCGACGCCGGGAGAGATCGTGTCGGCGTTGCTGTAGATGCCCGACGAACTGGCGGCGCCTGAGTAAGACGCGCTTTGGATCGAAACACCGTCGCCGAATATCAATTGCGCCATATCCAGCGCCGACGCCGATGTGTTGATCGGAAGTTTGCTTGCCGCAACCATATGTCTTGCCCCAATCGTCCGGGACAGCGCAAAATACAGCCGGGCGGGTTGATCCCGCCACTATGGTTCGGACTTGAATTCTGTCCGCTCGATCGCGGGCCTATTGCGGCCCTGCTGAATTTTACCCTGCCTCGGGTCGTTATTATTGTTTTCTTTCTAGCAGATCGCTTACGTCTTGTTAACCAAATTCGGACCAATACCTGCGCGTGCGACATTTGCGCTTTGACGCGAAGCGCGCTAGGCGATGGAAAACCCCCGAACAGGACTTTGTGAGACGCCATGAAAAAGCCGATTGTCGATCCCGTCCAGCTGACCGCCGACCTGGTGCGCTGCCCTTCGGTCACGCCGCGCGAGGGCGGCGCGATCACGCTTCTCGAAACGCTGCTGAGCGACGCGGGCTTCGCCTGCACCCGCATCGAGAGGGGCGGGGTCTCCAACCTGTTCGCGCGCTGGGGCAACAAGGGCGCCGCCCGGAGCTTTGGCTTCAACGGCCATACCGATGTGGTGCCGGTCGGTGACGAGGCGGCCTGGAGCCTGCCGCCCTTCGGCGCCGAAGAGAAGGATGGCAAGCTCTGGGGGCGCGGCGCGACCGACATGAAGTCGGGGGTCGCGGCCTTCGTCGCGGCGGCGATCGATCATGTGACCCATACGCCGCCCGAGGACGGCGCGGTGATCGTGACCATCACCGGCGACGAGGAGGGCGATGCCGAGGACGGCACCAGCGCGATCCTCGACTGGATGGCCGAAGAAGGCGAGCGCATGGATGTCTGCGTGGTCGGCGAGCCGACCTGCCCCGAGACCCTGGGCGACATGATCAAGATCGGGCGGCGCGGGTCGATGACGGCGTGGTTCACCATCACCGGCAAGCAGGGCCATTCCGCCTATCCGCATCGCGCCTGCAACCCGATGCCCGCGATGGCACGGCTGATGGACCGCCTGTCGAGCCGCCAGCTGGACGAGGGCACCGAGCATTTCGACCCTTCGACGCTGGCCGTGGTGACCATCGACACCGGCAACGCGGCGAGCAACGTCATTCCCGCGCAGACCCGCGCGGCGGTGAATATCCGCTTCAACGACGCCCATGACAGCGACAGCCTGATCCGCTGGATGCAGGAAGAGCTGGACCGGGTCGCCGGGGAGTTCGGCATCAGCGGCGACATGAAGGTCAAGGTTTCGGGCGAGAGTTTCCTGACGCCGCCGGGGCCGCTTTCGGAGCTGGTCGCCAGCGCGGTCGAGGCCGAGACCGGCGTGATGCCGGTGCTGTCGACCACGGGCGGCACCTCGGATGCGCGCTTCGTCAAGGATCACTGCCCGGTGGTGGAATTCGGGCTGGTGGGCAAGACCATGCACCAGGTCGACGAGCATGTCGAACTGGCGCTGATCCCGCGCCTGCGCGATATCTATGGCCGCATCCTGAGAGATTATTTCGCGTGACGGACGGGGCGGCGGCGCAGGGCGGCGGAAGGCTCGAGATCGGCCCGACCGGCGATCTGGAGACCTGCCTTGCGCTGCGCCGCCGCGTCTTTATCGAGGAGCAGGGCGTCAGCGAGGCCGACGAGCAGGACGGGCGCGACGGCGCGGCGCAGCATCTTCTGGCAAGGCTGGATGGCCGCCCGGTGGGCTGCGCGCGCATCCTGCTCAGGGGCGAGAGCGCCAAGATCGGCCGGGTCTGCGTGCTGCCGGGCGCGCGCGGCGCGGGGCTTGGCGCGGCGCTGATCGGCGCCTGCCTCGATCACCTGCGGGGTCAGGCGGGGGTGACGCGCGCGGTGCTGGGCGCGCAGACCCATGCGCTGGGCTTTTACGAGCGCCTGGGCTTTGTCGCCTTCGGGGAACCCTATATGGATGCGGGCATCCCCCATCGTGACATGGAGCGGCATCTGTGATCCGCCGCCGGCTGGTCGTCATGCTCAAGGAGCCGCGACCGGGGCGGGTCAAGACGCGGCTGGGGCGCGAGATCGGGATGGTGCCTGCCGCCTGGTGGTTTCGCCACCAGGTCGCCGCCCTTCTGCGCCGCGTCGAGGATCCGCGCTGGCAGGTGGTGCTGGCCGTGTCGCCCGACCGTGCCGGGCTGCAAAGCCGGGTCTGGCCCGCGCATCTGGCGCGCGTGGCGCAGGGCGGCGGCAACCTTGGCGACCGGATGGGGCGCATCCTGCGCCAACTGCCGCCCGGCCCGGTCTGTATCGTCGGCGCGGATATTCCCGGCATCCGGCGGGCGCATGTGGCGCGCGCCTTTGGTTGTCTTGGCGCGCATGACGCGGTCTTTGGTCCGGCGCCCGACGGAGGATTCTGGCTGGTGGGGATGAAGCGCGTCGCACCGCCGCCGCCGGGTCTGTTCGAGGGGGTGCGCTGGTCAGGCGAACATGCGCTGAGCGACAGTATTGCAAGCCTTGGCGGGCGGGCGCGGGTGGCGATGTGCGATGCCTTGGCCGATGTGGATCGCGCCGCGGACCTCAGGTGATGGGGGCGCTGCCCCCGTCGCCGCAGGCGGCGACTCCCCCGAGGTATTTCCGGCCAGATGAAGCTGTGGGGAAAGCCGCCAGCAGGGGGCGGGCGGGCCTATTCCTGCGTGGCAAGCCGCCGGCATTCGTGCTAGGCGGAGATCATGAGCCAGATGCCCAGCAAAGATGAGATCCTTCAGTGGATTTCCGACAACCCCACCCTGACCTCGAAGCGCGATATCGCCAAGGCTTTCGGGATCAAGGGGGCAGCGCGAATCGATCTCAAGCGGATCCTGAAGGAGCTTGAGGAAGAGGGGCATCTGGAGAAGCGCAAGAAGACCTATCGCGATCCCGAAAAGCTGCCGCCCGTAAGCGTGTTGCAGGTGTCAGGGCAGACCTCGGATGGCGAATTGCTGGCGCGGCCGCTGGAATGGCAGGGCGAGGGCGTGGAGCCGGTGGTTCTGCTCTTGCCGCGCGCCAGCGATCCGGCGCTGGGCGAGGGCGATCGCATCCTGGCGCGTCTTCAGGAAGTGAAGGGCGAGGCGCATCACTACGAGGCGCGGCTGATCCGGCGGATCGGCGCCAATCCCCGCAAGGTGCTGGGGATCTTCCGCAAGCGCGAGGAGGGCGGACGGATCGTGCCGATCGACAAGGGCGACGGCAAGGAATGGCATGTGCCACCCGACGCCACGGGCGGTGCCAGGGATGGCGAGCTGGTCGAGGCCGAGCAATCCGGCCCCAAGGGCCGCATGGGCCTGCCGCGCGCCCGTATCCTGGACCGGCTGGGCGACCCTTCGGCGCCCAAGGCGGTGTCGCTGATCGCGATTCACCAGCATGGCATTCCGGACGATTTCCCCGATCCGGTGATCGCCGAGGCCGACAGCATGAAGCCCGCGGGCCTGAAGGGGCGCGAGGACATGCGCGAGCTGCCGCTGGTCACCATCGATCCCTCTGATGCGCGCGACCATGACGATGCGGTCTGGGCGCATGAGGATGACGATCCGCGCAACGAGGGCGGGCACGTGATCTGGGTGGCGATTGCCGATGTCGCCCATTACGTCACGCCCGGCAGCGCGCTGGACGGCGAGGCGCGCAAGCGCGGCAATTCCAGCTATTTCCCCGACCGGGTCGTGCCGATGCTGCCCGACCGGCTGTCGGGCGACCTGTGCAGCCTGCATGAGGGTGTTCCGCGCGCCTGTATCGCCGTGCGTATGCAGATCGACGCGCATGGCGAGAAGATCGCCCATCGTTTCGTGCGCGGGCTGATGCGGTCGGCGGCATCGCTGAATTACCAGCAGGTGCAGGCGGCGATGGACGGCGCGCCCGACGACGCCTGCGGCCCGCTGATGGACGAGGTGATCCGCCCGCTTTACGCCGCCTACGCGGCGCTTGAGGCGGCGCGCAAGCGGCGCCAGCCGCTGAACCTGGACCTGCCCGAGCGCAAGGTGGTGCTGAGCGACGAGGGCAAGGTCCTGTCGGTCAATTTCACCGAGCGTCTGGATGCCCACAAGCTGATCGAGGAATTCATGGTGCTGGCCAATGTGGCCGCCGCCGAGACCCTGATCGCCAAGAAATCGCCGCTGCTTTTCCGCGTCCATGAGGAGCCGTCGCCCGAGAAGCTGGAAACGCTGCGCGACGTGGCGGAAACCGCCGGGCTGAAGCTGGCCAAGGGGCAGGTCCTGAAGACGGCGCATCTCAATGCGCTGCTCAATGCGGCGCAGGATACGGATCATTCCGAAGTCATCAACATGTCGACCCTGCGGGCCATGACGCAGGCCTATTATGCGCCCAGCAATTTCGGGCATTTCGGGCTGGCGCTTCAGGCTTATGCGCATTTCACCTCGCCGATCCGGCGCTATGCGGACCTGGTGGTGCATCGCGCGCTGATCTCGGCGCATGGCTGGGGCGATGACGGGCTGAAGCCGGCCGAGATCGAGCGGCTGGAGGGCACGGCGCAGCATATCTCGGAGACCGAGCGGCGTTCGATGACCGCCGAGCGCGACACGAATGACCGCTATCTTGCCGCGTTCCTGTCGGAGCGCGTGGGCGAGGAATTCACCGGTCGCATCAGCGGTGTCGCGAAGTTCGGCGCTTTCGTGCGGCTGGACGAGACCGGGGCGGACGGGTTGATCCCGGTGCGCAGCCTGGGGCGCGAGTTTTTCCATTTCGACCGCGACGCGGGCACTTTGATGGGCTCGGACACGGGGCTGACCATCGCGCTGGGCCAGCAGGTCACGGTGAAGATTTCCGAGGTGGTGCCGGTCAGTGGCGGGATCGCGCTGGAACTGGTCAGCATCGAGGGCGAGAGCCTGCCGCGCGGTCCGTCACGCGGGCGCGGGCGCGGCCAGCCGCCAAGGCGCAAGCAGGTCAAGGCCAAGCGCAAGGCCGACAAGATCAAGCGCAAGGTGAAGCGCAGCCGGAGCTGAACCGCAACCGGCGGCTGCGGCGGGACATCGGCGAATCCTTGCGGCGGGCATGCAAGTTTCTTTCGATTCAGCCGCAATCGCGCTATCATTACGGAAAATAATGACCGGACAACAAACACGGGGTCGAGCAATGCGTATCCATGTCCTAGTGGCTGCCCTGGCAGGTGCCGTGATCGGCCTGCCTGCAGGCGCATCGCCGCTTGAAACCTCACTCAGACCGCAACCGCGACCGGGGGGGCAGGCAGAGCTTGTTTCGGTGGCGGCCACCGCCGCGATTGCGCGTGACGGGCTGGCGCGCAGCCTGCGGCCAGTGCTGCGGCCCGACGATCTGTCATCGGGGGGCGAGGCGGTGCGTGTGGCTGCCTCCAACAGCGGGTTTGACCGCTGGATCCAGGGCTTTCGCGGCAGGGCGCTGGCGCAGGGGATCAGCCCGCGGGTGTTCGACGCCGCCTTTCAGGGCGCGCGCTACAATAGCGGTGTGATCGAGAAGGATCGCAACCAGTCGGAATTCACGCGCCAGATCTGGGATTACCTCGACAGCGCGGCGAGCCCGGTGCGGGTGAGCAACGGACAGGCGGCGTTGCGCCGTCACGGGCGGACGCTGGAGCGGATCGAGCGTCATTACGGTGTCGAAAAGGAGGTCGTTGCGGCGATCTGGGGGCTGGAAAGCGCCTATGGCGAGCGGCGCGGGGACATTCCGCTGATCGAGGCGCTGGCGACGCTGTCATTCGACGGGCGGCGCGGCGCGTTCTTTGAAAAGCAGTTGATCGCGGCGCTCAAGATCATCCAGTCGGGCGATGTCACCCCGCGCGACATGAAGGGGTCCTGGGCCGGGGCGATGGGGCACACCCAGTTCATTCCCACGTCCTACCTGGCGTATGCGGTGGATTTCACCGGCGACGGCAAGCGCGACATCTGGTCGGAGGACCCGACCGACGCGCTGGCCTCGACGGCGGCCTATCTCAAGCGGTTCGGCTGGACCAAGGGGCAGCCCTGGGGCGTCGAAGTGCGCCTGCCGCGCGGGTTTCCCCATGCTGTGGCGCGGCGCGACAACCGCAAGATGCCGTCGCAATGGGCGGCGGAGGGCGTGCGCGACATGAATGGCAAGCCGGTGCCCGATTACGGTCGCGCCTCGATCCTGCTGCCGGCGGGAGCCGAGGGCGCTGCCTTCATGATCTTCGACAATTTCGCGGTGATCGAACGGTATAATCAGGCCGATGCCTATGTGATCGGCGTCGGGCATCTTTCGGATCGGCTCAGGGGTGGTCCCGAGATTCAGGCCAGCTGGCCACGCGGTTACAAGCCCCTGTCCTTCAAGGAAAAACAGGAGATGCAGCGGCATCTGGTCCGGGCCGGTTTCCCGCTCGAGAAGATCGACGGGATCATCGGGCCGAACACGATCGACGCGATCAGGGGGTTTCAGAATGCCATCGGGGTGACGCCCGACGGCTTCCCGTCACAGACCCTGCTGGCGCATTTGCGCAAACGCTGAAACGCATTTTTGAAACCTGCTCGACATTCCCTCGGGCGGGGACTTAAATGCGCGCATGGAGACATATTCGGCTCGCCCCGGTTGGGGGATTTTCTGGATGGTCGTGACCGGTATCTGTTTTGTCTCGGTCACCGCCCTTGTAAAACTTCTCGGCACTCGAATCCCCGCCACCGAGGCGGCCTTCTTGCGCTATCTGCTGGGGCTCGTGTTCCTGGCTCCGTTCATCCTGCAACTGTTCCGCACCCGGTTCGACCGGCGCGCGTGGGCGCTGTTCGCAGGGCGCGGTATCGCCCATTCGGTGGCGGTGGTGCTGTGGTTCTTCGCGATGGCGCGCATTCCCATCGCGGATGTGACGGCGATGAACTACCTCTCGCCGGTCTATGTGACCCTGGGCGCGGCGCTGTTCCTGGGCGAGCGGCTTGCATTGCGCCGGGTGGCGGCGGTGATCGCGGCGCTGGTGGGCGCGCTGATCATCCTGCGACCGGGTTTCCGCGAGGTCGGCGCGGGACATATCGCGATGCTGGTGGCGGCGGTGTTTTTCGGGGCGTCCTATCTTCTGGCCAAGCGGGCCTCGGCGATGACCAGCCCCGGTATCGTGGTGGCGATGTTGTCTCTGTCGGTCACGCTGGGCCTGGCGCCGCTGGCGGCGCGGGTCTGGGTGACGCCGACGCTGTATGAGCTGGCGATCCTGTCGGCGGTGGCGCTGGTCGCCACTGGGGCGCATTACGCGATGACGCTGGCGTTCCGCGCCGCCCCGCTGACGGTGACGCAGCCGGTCACGTTCCTGCAACTGGTCTGGGCGGTCCTTCTGGGCGCGGTCTTCTTTGATGAGGGGGTGGATGTGTTCGTGGTGCTGGGTGGTATGGTCATCGTCTGCGCGATCAGCTTCATCAGCTGGCGCGAGGCGGTGGTGCGCCGCCGCGCGGTAACACCGCCGGTGTCAGCAACGAAGTTCTGAGCCACCGGCCTTTCGCCGCCGCCCCGCGCCGGATCAGCAGCGCGGGTCGAGGATTTTCGCCAGGATCCGATTGCGGGTGATCTGACCCAGAAGCTTGCCATCCGCGACCACGCCGACCGGGGCGTCATGGCCCTGGCTGGCCTCCATCACCTCGCGGATGGTGGCATCGGGGCCGACGGTGCGGTCCGGGGTGCCTTCGGCGGGTTCGACGATGTCGCGCGCGCACAGCACCCCGAGCGGGTTCATATGGGCGACGAATTCGGCGACGTAATCGGTGGCCGGATTGGTGAAGATGTCCTGCGGGGTGCCGCATTGCACGATCCGCCCGCCTTCCATGATCGCGATCCGGTCGCCCAGCTTGAACGCCTCGTCAAGGTCGTGGCTGACGAAGATGATCGTGCGGTTCAAGGTCTTCTGAAGGTCCAGAAGCGCATCCTGAAGATGCGTGCGGATCAGCGGATCGAGCGCCGAGAAGGGTTCGTCCATCAGCAGGATCGGGGCTTCGGTCGCGAAGGCGCGGGCCAGCCCCACGCGCTGCTGCATCCCGCCCGAAAGCTCGCCCACCAGCGCGTCGGCGCGATCCGAGAGGCCGACAAGATCGAGCTGCTGATCGACCCGTGCGCTGCGTTCGGCGCGGCCCATCCCGTCAAGTTCGAGGCCCAGCCCGACATTGCCCCGCACGCTGCGCCAGGGCAGCAGGCCGAATTGCTGGAACACCATCGCGATCTTCTTGCGCCGCAGGTGGCGCAGGGTGGCGGCATTGGCATGGGTCGCCGACACCATGCTTTCGCCGTCATCGACGCGCACCTCGCCGCGGATCACCGGGTTGAGCCCGTTCACCGCGCGCAAAAGTGTGGATTTGCCCGAGCCCGACAGGCCCATCAGCACCAGGATTTCGCCATGCTCGACGGTGAGCGAGCAGTCATGCACACCCAGCACCTGGCCGGTGCGGCTCTGGATTTCGGCCCGCTCGAGGCCCTCGTCCATCAGCGGCAGGGCCTGTTTGGGTGCATCGCCGAAGACGATGGAGACATTGTCGAATTCAACCGCGCTCATTTCCGGTCCACCCTCAGCAGGCGGTCAAGGATGATCGCGACGATCACGATCACCAGCCCGCTTTCGAATCCCTTGGCCGTATCGACCGTGTTGAGCGCGCGCACCACCGGCACGCCCAGACCGTCGGCGCCCACAAGCGCCGCGATCACCACCATCGAGAGCGACAGCATGATCGTCTGGTTGAGGCCGGTCATGATCTGGGGCAGGGCCGATGGCAGTTCGACCTTCCAGAGTTTCTGTCGCGGCGTGGCGCCGAAGGCGTCGGCGGCCTCGAGCAGCGATTGGGGCGTCGAGACGATGCCGAGCTGCGTGAGGCGGATCGGGGCGGGTATGACGAAGATCACCGTCGCCACCAGCCCCGGCACCATGCCGATGCCGAAGAACACGATCGCCGGGATAAGGTAGACGAAGGTCGGCAGCGTCTGCATGAGGTCCAGCACCGGGCGCATCCAGGCATAGAGCCGCGGACGATGCGCGGCGGCGATGCCGACCGGCACGCCGATGGCCATGCACACGACACAGGCCGAGAGCACGAGGCTCAGGCTTTCGGCGGTTTCCTCCCAATAGCCCTGATCGAGTACGAACAGGAAGCCGACCGCGACCAGCGCCGCAATGCCCAGCTTGCGGTGCAGCGCATAGGCCAGCGCGGTCACCAGCGCGACGATCACGAAAGGATGGGTGGTCTCGTTCCAGGCGCCGAAATAGGGCTCGAACCCGCGCCCCTGCAACCAGTTCACACCGGGCGGGCGCATCATCAGCGCCAGCAGCAGGTCGATGAAGGCCTCGGTCCAGTCCGAGAAGCCGTCAAGAAAGGTGTCCGCCCCGTCGCGGATATAGTCGAAACCGCGGCTGGCGGTCTGGCCGACGGGCAGTTTCTCGTCGCTCCAGCCCAACAGCCGCGCCGGCAGCCAGGTGACGAAGAACCAGAGCGCCGGTCCAAGCCACAGCACGAAATCAAGCAGCGCCGTCAGGCACCACAGGATCGCGGCACCGATGGCCAGCACCGCATCGAGAAGACCTTGGATGAATCCCATCACCGGTACCGTCGCGCCGGGCGGTGGCGGCAGCAGCGCATCAATCGCGCTGCCGTCAGCGCCCTGGCGTGCGCCTCAGAGCCCGAGCGCGGATTTGACCGCCTCGGCCGCGTCGCCACCGTCGCGGGTGGTCACGCCATCGAGCCAGCCCATCACCACGTCGGGGTTCTTGGCCATCCATGCGCGCGCGGCGTCGTCGGGCTCTTGCCCGTCATCGAGGATCGCGCCCATGATCTCGTTTTCCATCGCCAGGGTGAATTCGAGATTGTTGAGGAAGGCACCGAGGTTCGGGCAGCTTTCGGCAAAGCCCGCGCTCGTGTTGGTATGCACGGTTGCGCCGCCAAGATTGGGGCCGAACCAGTCGTCGCCGCCCTCAAGATAGGTAAGGTCGAAATTGGCGTTCATCGGGTGGGGTTCCCAGCCGAGGAAAACGATCGGCTCGTCGCGGTCCGATGCGCGCCCGACCTGGGCCAGCATCCCGGCTTCCGAGCTTTCGACCACCTCGAAATCCGCATCGCCAAGGCCGAAGGCATTGTCGGCGATCATGTCCATGATCAGGCGGTTGCCATCGTTGCCCGGCTCGATCCCGTAGATCTTGCCGTCCAGCGCCTCGGCATGGCCGGCGATGTCGGCGAAATTGCCGATCCCCAGACCGGCGCCGGCTGCATTGGTGGCCAGCGTGTATTTCGCGCCTTCAAGGTTGACGCGCAGCGAGTCGACACTGCCGTCCTCGCGATAGGGCGCGATATCGGCCTCCATCGTGGGCATCCAGTTGCCCAGGAACACATCCACATCGCCATTGGCCAGCGAGGTGTAGGTGACGGGCACCGACAGCACCTTGATGTCGGTCTCATAGCCCAGCGCCTCGAGCACGGTTGTCGTGGCGGCGGTGGTGGCGGTGATGTCGGTCCAGCCCACGTCCGAGAACACGACGGTGTCGCAATCGGCAAGGGCCGGGGCGGCCGCAGCGGTCAGCGCGGCGGCAGTCAGGGTCATCTTGAGTTTCATGGCATCTCTCCCCTTTTCAGGTCGTTTCGTGTTTGGCGAAAGCCAGCGCCGGTGCGATCATGTCCGCACCGGCGCCGGTTGTTCACGTCAGGCAGGTTTCACGCGAAACCCGGTGGCGGCTCAGGCGAACCACCAGCGCTCCATCCAGCGCTCGCCGTCCATCTCCCAGTTCGACGCCATCTCGCCATGGACGACCTTGTCGGACTTCGCCGAGACGTAGTTGGCGAACATCGGAATGATCACGCCGCCCTGGTTGCCGACGAGATCCTGCATTTCGTAATACATCTCGCGGCGCTTGTCTTCGTCGAGTTCGGCGCGGGCCTTGACCAGCAGTTCGTCGAAACGGTCGTTGCACCAGAAGCTGTCGTTCCAGGACGCACCGCACTGATAGGCGGTGGCGAACATCTGGTCTTCGACGGGGCGTCCGCCCCAATAGACCGCGGTGAAGGGTTCCTTCATCCAGACATCCGACCAGTAGCCGTCCTTGGGCGCGCGGTTGACCTTGAGGTCGATCCCGGCCTCCTTGGCCGAGTTCTGGAACAGCACGCCGGCATCGACCGCGCCCGAGAAGGCCGCATCCGAGGTATGCAGCGTCACCGACAGGCTGTCGAGACCGGCTTCCTTCAGGTACCACTTGGCCTTGTCCGGGTCATAGGCCTTCTGTTCCATTTCGCCGTTATGGAAGCGCTGCCCTTCGCCGATGGGATGGTCATTGCCGACCGAACCGTAACCGAACAGGATCTTTTCGACCATTTCCTCGCGGTTGATCGCGTATTTCAGGGCCTGGCGGACGTTGTTGTCGGTGAAGGGGTCCTTGTTGGTGGACATCGCGAATGTGTAGTGCTGCGTGCCTGCCACGGATTCGACCTCGACGCCGGGCTTGCGGCCCAGAAGGCCCGCGGCCTTGAGATCGACCCGGTCGATGGCATGGACATCGCCGGAAACCAGCGCCGTGGTGCGGGCGTTCTGATCGACGATGCACAGCAACTCGCAGCTGTCGAACCAGGCCACGTCATCGCGCCAATGGTTCGGATTACGCTCGAACGACGAGATCACGCCGGGCTGGAAATCCTTGAGCAGGTAGCTGCCGCAGCCATTGCCCGACTTCCAGTCGATCCCGTCATCCGAGGCGGGGCAGATCACCAGGTGATAGTCGCTGAGGATGAAGGGGAAGTCGGCGTTGCCGCCCGACAGTTTGAACACGACCGTGTCGTCGCCCTCGATCGACATATCATCGATCGGTGCCACGATCGGCCCTGCGGCGGATGTGGAATCCTCGCCGCGGTGATGGTTGATCGAGGCGACCACATCCTCGGGGGTGAGGCTCTTGCCGTCGTGGAAGGTCACACCCTTGCGCAGCTTGAAGCGCCATTCGCTGGCGTCTTCCGAGGCTTCCCAGCTTTCGGCCAGCTCGGGCACGAGCGAGCCGTCGGTGGCGACCTCGGTCAGGCGGCCATGCACGGCGAAACCAAGCGCCAGCATGTAGCCGTTTTCCCACTGGCCCGGGTTCAGCGTATCGGTGGTCTGGCCGTGGCCCTTGGCCACGCGCAGGTGCCCGCCGCGCTTGGGTGCGGCCCAGGCCCCGCCGAGCGGCAGTGTCGCGGCGACCGCGCCCGCTGCCGTGGTCTTCAGAAATCCGCGGCGATCAAGCATTCCGCCTTTGATAAGTGACATCGTGGTTCTCTCCCTGTGTCGTTTCGATTCGTGCTTCCCTGCAGGTCCCCGGCGTCGCGCCACGCGTTGGTGGGCGCGCCATGCCCTGCCGGAAAGAGACGCCTTTGCCCGACCGTGTTCTGCACGGTTCCGGAAGCGACATTTCCCATACGTTTCCGACGTTAGTATGTCGGTGACATGAAGCGCAACGTGATTGTTGGGTGTTCGGGGTCTTGGGGGAATTCCTTCGTGGTTTTTATTGATTGACGAGTCAATTAAACACGAATAGGCCAGTCTGACAACAGCCAAGGATGAAGACGTTGCCCAAGGTCGGAATGGAACCGATACGCCGCTCGGCGCTGGTCGAGGCGACCATCCACGAGATCGGCGCCTGCGGCTCTCTGGATGTGACGGTCAGCCAGATCGCGCGCCGCGCCGGCATGTCGAGCGCCCTGGCGCATCACTATTTTGGCTCCAAGGAACAAATTTTCGCCGCCGCGATGCGCCATATCCTGACGATCTACGGTGCCGAAGTGCGCGGCGCCCTGGTCATGGCAGCAAGTCCGCGCGCCCGGATCGAGGCCGTGATCCGCGCCAGTTTCGGCCCCGCGCAGTTCCGCACCGAGATGGTCTCGGCCTGGCTCAATTTCTACGTCCAGGCGCAGAAATCCGACGAGGCGCGCCGCCTGCTGCATATCTACCAGCGCCGGTTGCGCTCGAATCTGCACCACGCGATTCGCCAGATCGCGCCGCGTCAGGCTGCGGTGCTGACGCGCGGTCTCGCGGCGATGATCGACGGGCTCTACATCCGCCAGGCCCTGCGCGCCGAACCGCTGGAACCCGAGCGCGCGATCGACGTGCTGCTGCATTACCTTGACACCACACTGGAGGCCGAGACGCGATGACCAAGACGCCCAACATCCTGATCCTGATGGTCGACCAGCTCAACGGCACGCTGTTTCCCGACGGTCCGGCCGAATGGCTTCATGCGCCCAACCTGCGCGCGCTGGCGCAGCGCTCGACCCGCTTTGCCAATGCCTATACCGCCAGCCCGCTTTGCGCGCCGGGGCGGGCCAGCTACATGTCGGGGCTGCTGCCCTCGCGCAGCCGGGTTTATGACAATGCCGCCGAGTTCAGCGCCGATATTCCCACCTATGCGCATCACCTGCGCCGCGCCGGTTATCAGACCTGCCTGTCGGGCAAGATGCATTTCGTCGGCCCCGACCAGATGCACGGGTTCGAGGAACGCCTGACCACCGATATCTACCCCGCCGATTTCGGCTGGACGCCGGATTACCGCAAGCCGGGCGAGCGGATCGACTGGTGGTATCACAACCTCGGCTCGGTGACGGGTGCCGGGGTGGCCGAGATTTCCAACCAGATGGAATATGACGACGAGGTCGCCTATCACGCCACCCGCAAGATCTATGACCTGGGGCGCGGCCATGACGCGCGGCCCTGGTGCCTGACGGTCAGCTTCACCCATCCCCACGACCCCTATGTGGCGCGGCGCAAATACTGGGATCTCTACGAGGATTGCGCGCATCTCGAACCCGAGGTGCCGGCGATGGCCTACGAGGATCACGATCCCCACTCGAAGCGCATCTTCGATGCCAATGACTGGCGCTCTTTCGACATCACCCGCGAGGACATCCGCCGCGCGCGGCGCGCCTATTTCGCCAATATCTCCTATCTCGACGACAAGATCGGCCAGATCATGGAGGCGCTCGAGGGCACCCGTCAGCACGAGGACACGATCGTGCTGTTCGTGTCGGATCATGGCGACATGCTGGGCGAGCGGGGGTTGTGGTTCAAGATGTCCTTCTACGAGGGCTCGTCGCGGGTGCCGCTGATGATCTCCGCGCCGGGGATGGCGCCGGGGCGGATCGCCGACCCGGTCAGCAATATCGATGTGTGCCCCACCCTTTGCGATCTGGCGGGCGTCTCGATGGACGAGGTCGCGCCCTGGACCGAGGGCCAGTCGCTTGTTCCCCTCGGACAGGGGGTCGCGCGCAGCGCGCCGGTCGCGATGGAATACGCCGCGGAGGCCTCTTACGCGCCGCTCGTCTGCCTGCGCGAAGGGCGCTGGAAATTCACCCGCTGCGCGCTCGATCCCGACCAGTTGTTCGATCTCGAGGCCGACCCGCATGAGCTGAACGATCTGGCGGCGGACCCGGCCCATGCCGATACGCTGGCGCATTTCGACGCGATGGCGCGGGCGCGCTGGGATCTCGCGGCCTTCGACGCCCAGGTGCGCGAAAGTCAGGCGCGCCGATGGGTGGTCTACGAGGCGCTGCGCAAGGGTGGCTATTACCCCTGGGATTACCAGCCGCTGCAGAAGGCCAGTGAACGCTACATGCGCAATCACATGGATCTCAACATGGTCGAGGAAAACCAGCGGTTCCCGCGCGGGGAATAGCCGCTTCATCTTGCCCGAAATACTCCCGCCGGAGGCGTCATGACCTATCCGACCCAACCCGAGGCCAGCCATTTCGTGAATGGCCGCTACCTTGAAGATACCGCCGGTGCGGCGATGGAGGTGATCTATCCCGCCACCGGCGAGGTGATCGCAACCCTGCATGAAGCCACGCCCGACGTGATCGAACAGGCGCTGACAGGGGCGCAGGCGGCGCAGGCGGAATGGGCGCGCCTTTCGGGGATGGAACGCGGCCGGGTGCTGCGCCGCGCGGCCGATATCATGCGCGCGCGCAACCGCGAACTCTCGGTCCTGGAAACCCGCGACACCGGCAAGCCCCTGCAGGAAACGCTGGTCGCCGACGCCACCAGCGGCGCCGATGCGCTGGAGTATTTCGGCGGGCTGGCGGGCAGCCTGACCGGCGAGCACGTGATGCTGCCGGGTGGCGACTGGGGCTATGCGATCCGCGAGCCCCTGGGCGTCTGCGTCGGGCTGGGGGCCTGGAACTATCCCACGCAGATCGCCTGCTGGAAGGCGGCACCGGCGCTGGCCTGCGGCAATGCGATGGTGTTCAAACCCTCCGAGACCACGCCGCTTTCGGCGCTGAAACTGGCCGAGATCCTGCTTGAGGCGGGCGCGCCTGCGGGCCTTTTCAACGTGGTGCAGGGCGCGGGCGATGTCGGCGGGCCGCTGGTTACGGATGCGCGCGTCGCCAAGGTGTCGCTGACGGGTTCGGCGGCGACCGGGCGCAAGGTCTATGCCGCCGCGGCGGCGGGGATGAAGCACGTCACGATGGAACTGGGCGGGAAGTCACCACTGATCGTGTTCGACGACGCCAGCATCGAGGATGCGGTCTCGGGCGCGATCCTGGGCAATTTCTATTCCTCGGGCCAGGTCTGTTCCAACGGCACGCGGGTCTTCGTGCATCGCAGCGTTGCCCCGAAGTTCCTCGAACGCCTGAGTGCGCGCGTCGCCAACGCGGTGATCGGCGATCCGCTGGACGAGGCCACCAATTTCGGTCCGATGGTCAGCGAGGCGCAGTTGCGTATCGTCCTTGGCTATATCGAAAAGGGTGTGGCCGACGGCGCGCGGCTGGTTTGCGGCGGCAGGCGGATCGACCGCCCCGGCGCCTGGATCGAACCCACCGTCTTTGCCGATGTGCGCGACGACATGACCATCGCGCGCGAAGAGATCTTCGGCCCGGTGCTGAGCGTGCTGGAATTCGACGACGAGGACGAGGTGATCGCGCGCGCCAATGCCAGCGAATACGGCCTGTCGGCAGGAGTCTATACGCGCGATTTGCAACGTGGCCACCGGGTGATTGGGCGGTTGCGCGCAGGCAGTTGTTTCATCAACTCCTACAATGACGCGCCGGTCGAACTGCCCTTTGGCGGGGTCAAGGCCTCGGGCGTGGGGCGCGAGAATTCCAAGGCCGCCATCGCGCATTATTCACAGCTCAAATCCGTCTATGTCCGCATGGGCGAAACCGAAGCACCGTTCTGAACCGGTGCGCCGGAAAGGAAATAGAAATGGAAGCGGATTACGTCATCGTCGGAGCGGGCAGCGCGGGTTGCGCGATGGCCTATCGCCTGGCCGAGGCGGGGCGGTCGGTGCTGGTCATCGAACATGGCGGGACCGATGCGGGGCCGTTCATCCAGATGCCGGGTGCGCTTTCCTATCCGATGAACATGCGCCGCTATGACTGGGGCTATCGCACCGAACCCGAGCCGCATCTGGGTGGTCGGCGGCTGGCCTGTCCGCGCGGCAAGGTGATCGGCGGCTCGAGCAGCATCAACGGCATGGTCTATGTGCGCGGCCATGCCCGCGATTTCGACCATTGGCGCGACCAGGGCGCCGAGGGCTGGGGCTATGGCGATGTGCTGCCCTATTTCAAGCGCATGGAAAACTGGCACGACGGCGGCCATGGCGGCGATCCTGAATGGCGCGGCCATGACGGGCCGCTGCATGTGTCGCGCGGAAAGATGGCGAATCCGCTGACGCGCGCCTTTGTCGCCGCGGGCGGGCAGGCGGGCTACCAGCTGACGGATGATTACAACGGCGAGCAGCAAGAAGGCTTCGGCCCCTTCGAGATGACCGTCTGGCAGGGGCGGCGCTGGTCGGCGGCAAGCGCCTATCTGCGCCCGGCGCTCAAGCACGCGCATTGCGACCTGCTGCGCGCGCTGGTGCAGAAGGTGGTGATCGAGGAGGGCCGCGCCGTTGGCGTCGAGATCCTGCGCAAGGGGCAGCGCGTGGTCGTGCGCGCACGTGCCGAGGTGATCCTTGCGGCCTCGTCTATCAATTCGCCCAAGCTGTTGATGCTGTCGGGCATTGGCCCGGCGGCCCATCTGGCCGAGCATGGCATCGACGTGCTGGCCGACCGCCCCGGCGTGGGCGCGAACCTTCAGGACCATCTGGAGCTTTACATCCAGATGGCCGCCAGCCAGCCGGTCAGCCTCTACAAATACTGGAATCTCTGGGGCAAGGCCTGGGTCGGGGCGAACTGGCTGTTTCGCCGCCAGGGGCCGGGCACGTCGAACCAGTTTGAGAGCTGCGGTTTCGTGCGCTCGGCGCCGGGGGTGGACTATCCCGATGTCCAGTTCCATTTCCTGCCCATCGCCGTGCGTTATGACGGGCAGGCCGCGGCCGAGGGGCATGGTTTCCAGGCGCATGTCGGCCCGATGCGCAGCGAGTCGCGCGGCACGATCACCCTGCGCAGCGCCGATCCCGGCGACGATCCGGTGATCCGGTTCAACTACATGAGCGAAGACAGCGACTGGCGCGATTTTCGCACCTGCATCCGCCTCACCCGCGAGATTTTCGCGCAGGACGCCTTCAAGCCGTTTTCGCGCCACGAGATCCAGCCCGGCGCGGCGGTGCAAAGCGATGCCGAGCTCGACGATTTCATCCGCGAACATGCGGAAAGCGCCTATCACCCCTGCGGCACCTGCCGGATGGGGCGGGCCGACGACCCCGGCGCGGTGGTCGACAGCGAGGCGCGGGTGATCGGGGTCGAGGGGTTGCGCGTTGCCGACAGCAGCATTTTCCCGCGCATCACCAATGGCAATCTCAATGCCCCCTCGATCATGGTGGGTGAAAAGGTGGCGGATCATGTCCTTGGGGCGACGCCGCTGCCGACCGAGAACGTCCAGCCCTGGATGCATCCCGACTGGCAACAGGCGCAACGGTGACAACGGGGTCAGTAAACAGCGCAGAGACGCGCGCGGCTTGATCCGTGTCAAGGCCGGCGCGCGGTGCGGCCCTTAGCGTAGCTTGGCACCATTGAAGGAGGAAACCGCACCAATGTCACACACGCCCCATGAACTGCACGAGGAATTCCCTGACAAGGCCGAGGAAATCTCGCGCCTCAAGAAGAGCGATGCCCATTTCGCCCGTCTCGCCGAGGAGTATCACGAGCTGAACCGCAAGGTTCACCGCACCGAAACCAATGTCGAGCCGGTCGAGGACCTGATCGCGGTCGAGATGCGCAAGCAGCGCGCCGTGCTCAAGGACGAAATCTACAAGATCCTGTCGTCCTGAGAGGCCGGAAAGGCGAATGACAAAGCAGGGGCGTGCGGGCCGACCGCGCGCCCCTGTCCGATTCTGGCGTCAGCCGGTCAGCCGACCCTGTAGGGCAGGACGTCGCGCTCGTCGGGTGTGACCTGCAGGCGCCGTTCCAGCGGCGGCACCGAGCGCTGGTGACAGGCGGTGCGCTCGCAGATCCGGCAGGAGATGCCGATCGGCTCGAAGGCGCGGCTGTTGGTCAGGTCCAGATCGTCCGCATAGACCAGCGCGTCGGCATGTTTCACCTCGCAGCCAAGCGCGATGGCAAAGCGGCGCACCGGGGCGCCGAAACTGCCGCCCGCCTTGCTGACATCGCGCGCCAGGCTGATATAGCGCACGCCGTCCGGGGTTTCGGCCAGCTGGCGCAGGAACCGCCCCGGCGTCTCGAAGGCGCGATGCACGTTCCACAGCGGGCAGGCCCCGCCGAACCGTGCGAATTGCAGCCGCGTGGCGGAGTGGCGCTTGGTGATGGTCCCGGCCTGATCGACCCGCACGAAAAAGAACGGAATCCCCTTCGCACCGGGACGTTGCAGGGTCGACAGCCGGTGGCAGACCTGCTCGATCGAGGCCCCGAACCGGTTGGCGAGGATTTCCAGATCGTGGCGGGTCTCCTGCGCGGCCGCAAGGAAGGCGCCATAGGGCATCAGCGCTGCGCCCGCGAAATAATTCGCCAGCCCGATCTTGGCGATGGCGCGCGCCGCGTCGGACTGAAACCGCGCCAGATCGAGCGTCGCCTCCAGCAACTGATCCTGCGTCAGCAGCGCCAGTTGCAGCAGCATCTGGAAGGTCCGCGTTTCGGGTTCCGAACGCGACGATAGCGTCAGGACCCGGTTATCGCGGTCGAAATGGCGCAGCTTGCCATTGTCCGCATGTGCCACGCTGACCCCGAGACTGGCCAGCTTGTCGAGCGCGATCTCGCGTGCACCGCGCGCCGCACCCTCGCCCGTGGGGCGGGCGAAACGCTCGGCGGCGTGATCGACCGCGTCGATATAGTTGTCGCAGTAATGAAAGAAGTCGCGCACTTCGTCCCAGGGGCTGGGCTGGGTGCGGGAATCCTCGCGCCCCAGGGCCTCGTCAAGGCTGGCCAGCCGCTCGTGGGTCTGGCGATAGGCGCTGTGCAGTTCCAAGAAGGCACGCGCCAGCGCCGGGGCGTTCGAGGCGGTCAGCCGCAGGTCCGCCAGCGGCGGCGCATCGTCGCCGAACACCGGATCGGCCAGCGCCTCGCGCATGTCGCTGACCATGCGTTCGGCATCCCCGGTGCTGAGCTCGGTCACGTCAAAGCCGAATTCCTGCGCCAGAGCCAGAACGACCGTGGTGCTGACCGGACGGTTGTTGTTCTCCATCTGGTTCAGATAGGGCAGCGAGATCCCCAGCTTGATCGCGAAATCCTTCTGGGTCAGGCCGAGCCGCTGGCGCGTCTCGCGCAGCTTGGCTCCGGCATAGAGCTTTTGCGTCGGCATGGGCGGAATCCCGGCTTTGCAGGTTTGCGTTCCGGGAAGATTATGTTTGCAAACCCGGTTGCGCAAGCGCGCTCTGACCGCACGCGCCGCCGTCTCTGTTCAGCGCAAGGGCGCAGGGTCGCACGGCCCGCCGTCAAAGCATTCCTGCACCCGTTCCAGCGTTTCGGGCGACGGCTCGGGAAAGCCGAAACCGCCGCAGGGGTTGATCGTCAGCCGATAGCCATCCGCGCGCCGCTCGAGAAACGCCAGATATTCGGTCCCCGGCACCGCACCGGCGCACCAGGGGCCAAAACACTGGGCGTTGAGCGTGATCGCGCGGTCGAAATCCATGACGAACCCGTCATGCGACAGCGCCTTGCCCGTCATCCTTGCCGGGATCAGCGTATCGGGCGGCACCTCGTGCTGGCGGCTCATGTCGACCTTGGGCAGGGCGGAGGCGTCGAATTCGAGAACCCCATGCACCACGATATACGCTTCCTCTGCGCGCGCGGCCTCGTCATAGCTGCGCGCGATGTCGTGGGGCAGGCAGCTCAGCGCGAAGGTAGGCGCGCCAAGCCCCGCCAGCAGCGCAAGAACCAGCGCGCGGATCACAGCTTGTCCCCGAATTCGGCCAGCACCTGCTCATAGACGGCGCGTTTGAAGGGCACGATATTGGCCACCAGATCGGCCGGGTCCATCCAGCGCCATTCCGAGAATTCGGGATGTTCGGTGGCGATGTTCACATCCGTGTCGCGCCCCAGAAAGCGCATGAGGAACCATTTCTGTTCCTGCCCGCGAAACCGGCCCTTCCAGATGCGCGGCACAAGGTCATGGGGCAGCTCGTAAGGCACCCATTCGCTTGTCTCGGCCTCGATGCGGACAAGATCGGGGGTGAGGCCCGTTTCCTCCCGGAGTTCGCGCAGCGCCGCCTCGCGCGGGGCTTCGCCCGCGTCGATACCGCCCTGCGGCATCTGCCATGCGCTTGTGTCGCGGTCGATCCTTTGGCCGACGAAAACATGCCCGTCCGGATTGGCCAGCATCACGCCGACACAGGGGCGATAGGGCAGTCGGGCGATCTCGTCGGGGGTCATCGGCGCGGCCTTTGCGGGCTGGAAACAGGTTGGCGACAGTCTTGCGGCGGCGCCGGGCGAAGGTCAACCGGCTGCGCCCGCCAAGCGGTGCCGGGGGCAAAAGAAAACCGCCCGCCGGAATATGGCGGACGGTTTCGATCCGGTGGCCGCACCGCCCGCGCAAGGCGGGGCGGCGGGGCGGTTACTTCTGCAGCGGCGCGCCGCTCAGCGTGGTAAAGCCCTTGAGGATGTCGATCGCATAGGCGAGCTGGTAGTCCTCCTCGCGCAGCTTGGCCGCGGCTTCGGCGCGGGCGCGCTCCTCTTCGATCTGGCGCACCTCGTCCTCGGACAGGCTGTCATTGTCCAGCCGTCCGCGCAGATCCGCCTCGAAGCGCGCGCGCGGTGTCTGCTCTTCGCTTTCCTCGGTCTCGGGCGCGCGGCGCGGTTGCGTGACCACGATGTCGGGAGACACGCCCAGCGCCTGGATCGAGCGGCCCGACGGCGTGTAATACCGCGCCGTGGTCAGGCGCATCGCGCCATCCCCGCGCAGCGGCATCACGGTCTGGACAGACCCCTTGCCGAAGCTCTTGGTGCCCACCACGATGGCGCGGTGATGATCCTGCAACGCGCCCGCGACGATCTCGGATGCCGAGGCCGAGCCGCCATTGATCAGCACCACGATCGGCTTGCCGCCGGTCAGGTCGCCGGGCGTGGCGTTGAAACGCTCGCCCTCTTCGGGGTTGCGGCCACGGGTGCTGACGATCTCGCCCTTGTCGAGGAAGGCATCCGAGACCTTGATCGCCTGGGTCAGAAGGCCGCCGGGATTGTTGCGCAGGTCCAGAACGATCCCGTCGACATTCTCAAGTCCGCCCGCGGCCTCGGCCTGTTCCTCGAGGCCGCTCTTGAGGTTCTTCGAGGTCTGGTCGTTGAAGGTCGTGACCCTGAGCACGATGGCGTTCTGTTCGGTGCGCGCGCGCACCGCAGTAAGCTTGATCGTGTCGCGGATGATGGAGACGTCAAAGGGTTCGGCTTCGCCCTCGCGCACGACGGTGATGAGGATCTCGCTGCCCACCGGGCCGCGCATCAGGTCGACCGCCTCGTCGAGGGTCAGGCCCAGAACGCTTTCGCCGTCGACATGGGTGATGAAATCGCCCGCCTCGATCCCGGCATTGTCGGCCGGCGTGCCGTCGATCGGCGAGACCACCTTGACGAAGCCCTCTTCCTGCGTGACCTCGATGCCCAAGCCGCCGAATTCACCGCGGGTCTGGACCCGCATGTCGGCGGCATCGTCGGGCGACATGTAGCTGGAATGCGGATCCAGCGATGTCAGCATGCCGTTGATCGCGGCCTTGATCAGTTCGGATTCGTCGACATCCTCGACATATTGCGAGCGGATCCTCTCGAAGATGTCGCCGAACAGGTCAAGCTGCTCATAGACGTTCGAGGGGCGTGATTCCTGCGCCAGAAGCGGGGCGGCCACCTGTGTGGTCACGATGATTCCGGTCAGGGTTCCGGCGGCTGCTGCCATCAGGAATTTCTTCATCGGTCAGTCATCCTTGTCTGTCCTGAACCACTCCAGAGGGTCCACCGGAGTGTTGTTTTCTCTCAGCTCCATATAGAGCGTTTCGGTCTGCCTCGCACCCGACTCCTGGTCGGCGGCGTTCAGCACCACGTCTTCGGTGCCATCCGCGCCGCCCATCAGGCCGACCGGACTGCCGCCCGGAAGTACCTGACCTGTTTCACCATAAACCACGTCGAGCCCCGCCAGCACCAGCAAAAATCCGGACTGCGGTTCGAGGATCATCACGTTTCCGTAATCCAGAAGCGGCCCGCGATAGCGCACGGTGGCGGCGGTCGGGGTGGTCACCAGCGCGCGCGGGCGGGTCACCAGCACCACGCCGGGGCGGCTGATACCGGCGGCATCGGCCTCGCCCGGGCGGCGCAGGATGCGCCCATCCACCGGCAAAGCCAGCGTTCCCTTGCGGTCCTCGATCCCCGGCAAGCTGCCGGGCGCCTCGTTCTCGGCGATCTCGGAGAGCCCGCTGGCAAAGCCCTCGAGCGTGTCGGTCGAGGCAAGGAGCAGCGCGGTCTTGACCGAATCCTCGGTAAAGCGGCGCGGCAGGTCGGTGCGGTCCGCGATCGCCTGGCTGAGGGCGGTGCGCGCCTCCTGCACGCCTTCCAGCCCCTCGTGCAGCTTGTCGGCGGCACTTTGCTGAAGCATCCGCAACATGCCCACCTCTTCCAGCTTGACGCGCAGCGTGTCGGCGCGCGCATTGAGCGCTGGCGCGACATCGGCCACGATCATCCCCGAACGCGCCGTGCCCACCGGCCCGGCGGGATGCAGCATCAGGACCGGCGCGGGGCTCTCGCCCATCGCCATCAGCACGCCCAGCAGTCGCGCCACCTCGTCCTCGCGCGCGTCCAGCTCGCGGCTCAGCGTCTGTTCGCGGATCGCGGCGCGGCGCAGCCCCTCGCGCATGGCCTGCAAGCCGTCCTCGTAGGCGCGGATCGTCTCCGACAGCGCCTTGACGCGGTTGCCCGCGCCCTCGGTCGCCTCGAGCAAAGCGCCCGCCCGCGCCAGGCGGTCGGCAGCGGCAAGCGCATCGCTGGCCGGGTCGCCGCTTGGCTGCGCGACGGCGCCAGAGGCCATCATGAGGCCGATGAGGAACGCGCCCAGCCTCATGTCCGCAACAGGCTTTGCCCGGTCATTTCGCCGGGGGTCGGCAGGCCCATCAGCTCCAGCACCGTCGGCGCCAGGTCCGCCAGCCGGCCGGAACGCAGCCTTGCGCCCTCCGGGCCGCCGACCAGGATCACCGGCACCGGGTTCAGGGTATGCGCGGTATGCGGCCCGCCGGTTTCGGGATCGACCATCATTTCGCAATTGCCGTGATCGGCGGTCACGATCATCGCCCCGCCCTTGCGCTCCAGCGCCTCCAGCACCCGGCCAAGGCCACGGTCCACCGCCGCGCAGGCGGCCATCGCGGCCTTGAGATCGCCGGTATGGCCGACCATGTCCGGGTTGGCGTAGTTCACCACGATCAGGTCGAACCCGTCCTCGATCGCGCCCACAAGGTGATCGGTCACCTCTGCGGCGCTCATCTCGGGTTGCAGATCGTAGGTCGCGACCTTGGGCGAGGGCGCCATGTAGCGTTCCTCGCCCGGTTCCGCGTCTTCCTTGCCGCCATTGAGGAAGAAGGTCACATGCGGGTATTTCTCGGTTTCGGCCAGGTGGAACTGCCGCTTGCCCTGCTTGGCGACCCATTCGCCCAGCGTGTTGACGATTTCGCGCGCCGGAAAGACCGTGCGCATATATCGGTTGTGGCCATCGGAATATTCCACCATCCCCAGCATCGCCGCCCAATCCGGTCGCGGTGCGGCATCGAAGGCGTCGAAATCCGGGTCGCCCACGGCGCTCAGGATCTCTCGGGCGCGGTCGGCGCGGAAATTGAGGCAGAAGAACCCGTCGCCATCGCGCGCCCCGGCATAATCGCCGATCACTGTGGGGCTGACGAATTCATCGGTTTCCGAGCGCGCATAGGCATTGGTCACGGCGATGCGCGCGGTGCCGGCGCGCGGCCCCCTGGCGTGGATCATCGCCTGATAGGCTTCTTCCACCCGCTCCCAGCGGTTGTCGCGATCCATTGCGAAATAGCGCCCGATCACCGTGGCGATGGTGACGCCCTCGCCCAGCCGGGGCTCCAGCCGCTCCAGATAGCTGCGGGTCGATTTGGGCAGCACATCGCGCCCGTCGGTCAGCGCGTGCAGGACAACCGGCACCCCTTCATCCGCCAGCGCGCGGGCGGCGGCGACGATGTGGTCGATATGTCCATGCACCCCGCCATCCGACACCAGCCCCATCAGATGCGCGGTGCCGCCGGTTTCCTTCATCCGGGCGATGAAATCCTGCAAGGCGGCATTGCGGCGAAAGCTGCCATCCTCGATCGCAAGGTCGATCTGTCCCAGGTCCATCGCCACCACGCGCCCCGCGCCGATATTGGTATGCCCGACCTCGGAATTGCCCATCTGCCCGGTCGGCAGGCCCACATCCGGCCCGTGGGTAATCAGCGTGGCATGGGGGCAGGTGGCCATCAGGCGGTCGAAATGCGGGGTATCGGCCAGCACCGGCGCGTTGGCCTCTTGGCGTTCCGACAGGCCCCAGCCGTCGAGAATGCACAGGACAACGGGTTTGGTGCTGCTCATGATCTGCTCCTGCCTGGATGCGGGCGTTCTAACGCGTCGCGGCGCCGGGGTGAAGCGCAGAAAATCGCGGCGCCGGATTCGGCCTGGGACAGAAGCAGTGGAAAACGGCGCGGATGCCGCCGGGCCGCGCTGCGGCCCCCGTGCGCCTAGGCCCGGTGATAAGGGCTGCCAGCCAGAATCGATGCGGCGCGGTAAAGCTGCTCGGTCAGCATCACGCGCGCCAGAAGATGCGGCCAGACCATCGCGCCGAAAGACAGGCTGAAATCGGCCCTTGCGCGCAGATCGGGGGCGATCCCGTCGGCACCACCGATGATGAAGGCCAGATCGCCCCGCCCCTCGTCGCGCCAGCCTGCCAGCCGCCTTGCGAAATCGGGCGAGGACATCACCGTGCCGCGCTCGTCCAGCGCGGCGATCAGCGCACCATCGGGCAGGCTGCGCTCGAGCAGCGCCGCTTCGCCCGCGCGCCCGCCGCCCTTGCGGTCCTCGACCTCATGCATTGAAAGCGGGCCAAGCCCAAGGGCCCGGCCCGTCCGGTCAAAGCGGGTCATGTAATCGTCGATCAAGTCGCGCTCGGGGCCGGTCTTGACCCGGCCCACCGCGCAGATATGGACGCGCATTCAGCTTTCGGCGGTCGCGGTGGCCCGTGCGGGCTGCCACATCTTCTCGAGCTGATAGAAGTCACGCACTTCGGGGCGGAACACATGGACGATCACGTCGCCCGTGTCGATCAGCACCCAGTCGCCCGTCTCCTTGCCCTCGATCTTGCTCAGGATGCCGAATTCCTGCTTCAGCCGGTCGGCCAGTTTCTCGGAAATCGAGGAAACCTGGCGCGAGGACCGGCCCGAGCAGATCACCATGTAGTCTGCCATCGCGGATTTGCCGCGAAGGTCGACCTGCACGATCTCTTCGGCCTTGTCTTCGTCAAGTGAGGTCAGGATGCGGTCAAGCTGTGCTTCGCTTGTCACGTCCATCACGGGCGCCATGACGGCAGCCCCCTGTTCAGCGGCCCCGGCCGCATCGGTCGTAAAAGACAGGACATAGTCCTCCTTCGTTGCACACCGCTCATCGCCCCGGTGCCGGGCCTGTTCCCAAGGTAGCAAGTGATGCGTGTCTTTTCAATGAATCGAAATGCATTGCGGCCATATCGTGCCAAGGGGCGTTGCCGATCTGCCGCCGGGATCGGCACGCGCCTCAGGTCTCGTCCAGCATCCGCACCTCGCGCTGCGGGAACGGGATCGAGATGCCGTGCTCCTGGAATGCATCCCACAGAGCCAGATAGACATTGCCGCGGATATTGGTCAGCCCGCCGGTCGGGTCCTTGATCCAGAAGCGCAAAAGGTAATTCACGCTGCTGTCGCCAAAGCCCACGATATGACAGACCGGCGCCTTGAATTCGAGAACCCGGTCGACGCCCTTGGCGGCCTCGATGGCGATCCGGCGCACCTTGTGGGGGTCGTCCGAATAGGCGGTGCCGAATTCGATGTCGAGCCGCACGTAATCGTTGGAATGGGACCAGTTCACCACCTGCCCGGTAATCAGGTCTTCGTTGGGAATGAGATATTCGCGCCCGTCGCGCGTGGTGATCGACACGTAGCGCGCGCCGAGGCTGTTGATCCAGCCGAAGGTCTCGCCCAGCGAGATCACGTCGCCCGGCTTGATCGAGCGATCAAGCAGCAGGATCACCCCCGAGACGAGGTTCGACACCACCTTCTGCAGGCCGAAACCAAGCCCGACACCGATCGCGCCCGACAGCACCGCAAGGCCCGTCAGGTCCACGCCCACCGCCCTCAGCCCGATGAAGAAGGCCGCGCCGTATAGCAGAACCTGGAGGATCTTTTCCGCCAGCACCTGCATCGAGGGCGAGATTTCCTGGTTGCGCCGGATCTGTGCCGCGCTGCTGCGCGACAGGAAGCGCGCGCCGAACATCAGCACCGCCAGCACCGTGACCGCCTGCAACACCAGCCAGACGGACAGGCGCATGTCGCCAAGGTCGATGGCGATCCGGTCCAGCAGATCGCGGGTTTCGTCGGTCAGGCCCAGGATGCTGAGCGTCACCCATGTCCAGGCCGCATAGCGCACGACGCTGCGCAGGAACCCGTTGACGATCAGCCGTGTCGCCAGCGCGATCAGCAGCCATGCCAGCGCCAGGCTGGCAAATATCTCCAGCAGGTATGAGCGGCTGGGCCATGTCGTCGCCTGCATGATCCAGACCGTCGGCCAGATCATCAGCACGAACAGGATCAGCCGCAGCCGCCGGTGCAGCATCACCAGAATCCGCAGCCGCCACTTGGGCCAGCCCTCGCGCCCCCGGATCCAGCCATGCAGCCGCGGGCCAAGCACCCGCGACAGCAGATGCGCGGCCACGAACAGCGCGGCGGCAATGATGATCTGGTAGATGTTCCAGGTCCGCATCAACTGATCCGCAAGGATCTGCGCCTTCAGCCACAATCCGGTGGCGATCTCTTGTGAGGCTTCGAATGCGTTCTCTTCCATCAACCCGCAGAATTGCACGCGCTGGGCGGGTCAACAAGCCCGCTCTGGACAAACCCGGGCCGAGACGTTCATTTACGCCTCAAACCAGTGGAGGCCATGATGACGACAGCGATGATCACCCATTCCGACTGCCTTTCGCATGTCACCCCGACGGGGCATCCCGAACAGGTGGCGCGGCTTGAACGGGTGCTGGCGGCGTTGCAGGGGCGCGCGCTCGAACAGGTCGAAGCGCCGCTCGGCCGGATCGAGGACCTTCGCCTCTGTCACCCGCAGGCCCATATCGACCATATCCGCGCTGCCGAACCCGACGAGGGCACCGTTCAGATCGATCCCGATACATGGATGTCGCCCGGTTCGGTGGATGCGGCGCTGCGTGGGGTTGGCGGCGCGCTCGCCGCGGTCGACATGGTGCTGGCGGGCAAGGCCGCCAATGCCTTTGTCGCCACCCGCCCGCCGGGGCATCACGCCGAAACCGAAAAGACGATGGGTTTCTGCCTTTTCGGCACCGTCGCCATCGCCGCGCGCCACGCGATGGAGCGCCACGGGCTCAGCCGCGTCGCGGTGGTGGATTTCGACGTGCATCATGGCAATGGCACGCAGGATCTTCTGTGGTCCGAGGCGCGCAGCCTCTTCATCTCGTCGCATCAATACCCGCTCTGGCCAGGCACCGGCCCGGTCAGCGACACCGGCGCGCATGGCAACGTGATCAACCTGCCGCTCGATCCGGGCACCAACGGCGAGGCCTTCCGCGCCGCCTACGAGGAAACGGTTTTCCCCGCGCTCGACGCCTTCGCGCCCGAACTGCTGCTGATCTCGGCGGGGTTCGATGCCCATCACGACGATCCGCTGGCGGGCCTGCGCCTGACCGAGGATGATTTCGCCTGGGTCACCGGGCGGCTGTGCGATCTCGCCGACACGCATTGCAGCGGGCGCGTCGTGTCGTGCCTCGAAGGCGGCTATGACCTCGACGCGCTGGCCTCAAGCGCGGCAGCGCATGTGGACGTGTTGATCGCGCGCGGCGCCTGACCGGGGCAGGCGGGGTGCGCGCCAATCAGCGCGCACCTTATTCGCTCCAGTCATGGACATGCACGTCGCGCCCGGAATGGCCCTTCAGGATCCTGACGGCCAGGTCCTCGTGCTCCTTGTCGCGGGTGCGCACCCACATCAGGATGCCGCCATGCTTGATCTGCTCGGCGTAGTAATCCTTGTGATGGCGGCCTGCGCGGCGCGCCAGCAGCGTGCCCAGAACCGCCCCCGGAGAGCCGCCGATGGCGATCGCCGCAATGGATGCCGCCAGCGTGCTGGCCGGGGTCAGAAGCGCCGCCATCGCGATATATGAGCCGACGAAAAAGAACCCGCCCGCAATCGCGCCCTCCAGTTCGCCCATCGCCTCTTCCGAGACGAAATGCGCGCGCGGTGCCCTCGGGTCGTCCTCGAGGTCGCGCGATTCCCACCAGGCCTTGCCCAGCTTTTCCTCCAGCGCCTTGCGGCTGCCCAGCAGGCTGATATCGCCGTGGTGAAAACCCACCGCGCGCAGGTCGTAGAACGCCGCCTGTTGCGCCTCGAAACTGTCGAACACGCCGACCGCCTCGGGCACCCGGATCACGCTGGTCCTGTCCTGCCTGTCTTCCTTGCCACCCATGCCTCACTCCTTTCGCGCTGTTGATACCCCTCAGTCTAACGCACTGACCCGCGCCGTGCAGTGACCCGCATCAATGGTCGCCCACCAAGGCGCCGGGGTCTTGCCAAGGCGCGGCCAAAGTGCCACCCATGCGCATTCCTCATCCACAAGGGAGCAACGGATGCGTGCCGGTCTGGTCTTGCTGTGCCTCGCCTATGTCCTGAGCCAGTTCTTTCGTGCCTTTCTGGCCGTCCTCGCGCCCCTGCTCGAGCGCGATATCGGCACAAGCCCGGATGTTCTGGCGGTGGCGTCGGGGCTGTGGTTCCTGTCCTTCGCGATCATGCAGCTGCCGGTCGGCTGGGCGCTGGACCGGATCGGGCCACGGCGCACGGCCTCGGTGCTGCTGCTTCTGGGCGGCGGGGGCGGCGCGCTGGTCTTCGCGCTGGCGCAGGGCGCGCTGCATGTGCATCTGGCGATGCTGCTGATCGGGGTGGGCTGCTCGCCGGTGCTGATGGCCTCCTATTACATCTTCGCGCGCCAGTTCGCGCCCGCGCGCTTTGCTACGCTTGCGGCGCTGATGCTGGGGGTGGGGTCGCTTGGCAATCTCGTGGCCTCTTATCCGATGGCGCTGGCGGCCGAACTGATGGGCTGGCGCGCGGCGCTGGTCGGGCTGGCGGTGATATCCGGCGCGGTGGCGCTGGGAATCGCGGCGCTGGTGCGCGATCCCGAACCGGCGGCGGGCGACGCGCGCGGCTCGGTCCTGGATCTGCTGCGGATGCCCGCGCTCTGGGCGATCTTCCCGCTGATGTTCGTGGCCTATGCGCCCTCGGCGGCGGTGCGGGGGCTGTGGATCGGGCCTTACATGGGCGATGTCTTCGCGCTCGACACCGGGCAGATCGGGCAGGTGACGCTGGTCATGGGCGTCGCGATGATCTGCGGCACGCTGTGCTATGGCCCGCTCGACCGGATCTTCCGCACCCATAAATGGGTGATCTTCACCGGTAACCTTCTGGCCGCGCTGGCGGCGCTGGCGCTGGCGGCGACGGTGGGGCAGGGGGTCGTGCTCTCGGTGGTGCTGGCGGCGGCGCTCGGGTTCTTCGGCGCATCCTTCCCCGTGATCATCGCCCATGCCCGCAGCTTTTTCCCGGCCCATCTGGCGGGGCGGGGGGTGACCCTCCTGAACCTCTTCGGGATCGCCGGCGCGGGCGTGGCGCAGTTCGTCTCGGGGCCGGTCCATGCGGCGGGGCTGGCGGCGGGCGGAGTCAACGGCGCCTATGTCGCGCTCTTCGCGTTTTTCGGCATCGTCCATCTTGGCGGCGTGCTGGTTTACCTTGCCAGCCGCGACAGCACCCTCTGACGCGGCCCCTTTCATCCGGGCGCGCAACGGTATATGACGCCGCTTCCGAAACCTCTCATGATCTGGAGATTGAAAAATGGGGTACAAGGTCGTCGTCGTGGGCGCCACGGGCAATGTGGGCCGCGAAATGCTGAACATCCTGGCCGAGCGCCAGTTCCCGGTGGACGAGATCGCCGCGCTGGCGTCGCGCCGCTCGCTGGGGACCGAGGTGAGCTTTGGCGACAAGACCCTCAAGACCCAGGATCTGGACACGTTCGATTTCACCGGCTGGGATATCGCGCTGTTCGCGATCGGTTCGGATGCCACCAAGACCTATGCGCCCAAGGCCGCCGCCACGGGCTGCGTGGTGATCGACAACTCGTCTCTCTATCGCTACGACGCCGACGTGCCGCTGGTCGTCCCCGAGGTGAACCCCGAGGCCGTCGACGGCTATGCCAAGAAGAACATCATCGCCAACCCCAACTGCTCGACTGCGCAGATGGTGGTGGCGCTCAAGCCCCTGCATGACCGCGCCCGCATCAAGCGGGTGGTCGTCAGCACCTACCAGTCCGTCTCGGGCTCGGGGAAAGATGGCATCGACGAGCTGTGGGACCAGACCAAGTCGGTCTACAACCCCACCCAGGAAGTCCCGCCCAAGGTCTATCCCAAGCAGATCGCCTTCAACGTCATTCCCCATATCGACGTCTTCCTCGAGGACGGCTCGACCAAGGAAGAATGGAAGATGGTCGCCGAGACCAAGAAGATCGTCGATACCGCGATCAAGGTCAGCGCGACCTGTGTGCGGGTGCCGGTCTTCGTCGGCCACGCCGAATCGATCAACATCGAGTTCGAGGAATTCCTCGACGAGGACGAGGCCCGCGACATCCTGCGCGAGGCACCCGGCATCATGGTGATCGACAAGCGCGAGGATGGCGGCTACGTGACGCCGGTCGAATGCGTCGGCGATTTTGCCACCTTCATCAGCCGCATCCGCCAGGACAGCACCATCGAGAACGGCCTGAACCTGTGGTGTGTCAGCGACAACCTGCGCAAGGGCGCGGCCCTCAACGCGGTGCAGATCGCCGAAACCCTGGGCAACCGGGTGCTGAAAAAGGGCTGATCCGGCCCTCAACGCTTCGATCAACGCGATTTCGGGCGTCCCTTCGGGGGCGCCCTTTTCGATCGGCCATGCCGTGACCGGCTCGCCGCCATGTGATGCAAGGCGTGAATCCGCGCGGGCAGGCAAACCGGTCTTGCCTTTCGCGCCGCCACGGGGGGATAGTCCCCCCGACCCCTGCAAAGGAGATGCCCCGATGCGCGCCCTCGCCTGTCTTCTGATCCTCACCCCCGCCGCCCTCTGGGCCGAGGATATCCCAATCAACAGCCAGGTCGCCGCCGTGACCCTTTATCCGCAAGGTGGCAGCATCGTCCGCGAGGCCCGGTTCAGCGCGCCCGCCGGTCAGCACCGGCTGATCCTGGCCGACCTACCCGAATCCACGCCTCTGGCCTCGGTGCGCGTCTCGGTTGATGGCGCGACGATGGGCGGGGTGGCGCTGCGCAACGATTACGTCCCGCCGCGCGACGACGAAACCGATGCCGCGCTCGATGCCGCCCGCGCACAGGTGGAGCAGCTTGAAGAGGCCCTGCGGACCGGCGAGGCCGGGGTTGCCCGGATCGAACTCGAACAACAGGCGGCGCAGTCGCGCGTTGCGTTCCTTGAACAGCTTGGACAGGGCGAATCCGTCGCCGGGATGGACGCTGCCGCGCTGCGCGATCTTGCCGCGATGATCGGCGAGGAAACCCTTGCCGCGCGACAGGCCGCCCTCGATGCCGGTCTGCGCGCCGATGCCGCCGACCGCGCATTGAAGGATCTGCGCGACGATTTGGCCAAGGCCCGCGAAGCCCTGCGCGCGTTGGTGCCCCAGGACACGCCGCGCGCCATGCTGGCGGTCTCGGTCGATGCCGAAGCCGCCACCGAAGGCCGCGTCACGGTCAGCTACACGATCGACAAGGCGGGCTGGCAGCCGGTCTATGATCTCAAACTCGCCCGCGCCGACGGGGCGCTGAGCATCCAGCGCGGCGCCTTCATCCACCAGTCCACCGGCGAAAACTGGAGCGATGTTGCGCTTTCCCTCTCCACGCTGCGCCCCTCGGAACAGACCACCCCCGGCGAGATCTGGCCCTGGCTGCGCCGCATCTACGATCCCGAGGCGATCCGGCCCAAGACCTTGATGCGCGGGGCTGCCGACGGAATGGTGGAATTCGACGCCCCGATGGCCGAGGCTGCGCCGATGGTGCAAGAGGCCCAGGCGCGTTTCGATGGCCTTTCCGTCAGCTATGACACTCCCGGCACGGTGTCCGTCGCCTCTGGCGCGGACCGGCTGCGCATCGCGCTTGGCACGCTCGACATCGAGGCTGAAACCGTGGCGCGCGCGGTGCCGCTGATGGATGACCGCGCCTTCCTGATGGCGGCTTTCACCAATGAAAGCGACGAGGTGATCCTGCCCACCGGCGAGGCGCGCTTCTACCTCGACGGGCGCTACACCGGCCAGCGCGCGATCGAGCTGATCCCGGCGGGCGGCGAGGCCGAGCTGTCCTTCGGCCCGATCGACGGACTGCGCCTCAGCCGGGTCGTCGAGCAACGTTCCGAGGGCGAGCGCGGCGTTATCACCCGCTCGAACGGGCAACAGGAACGCGTGCGCATCGAGGTGGAGAACCTGACCGGCGAAACCTGGCCGCTTCGCCTGCTCGACCGCGTGCCCTATTCCGAACAGGACGCGCTTGAGATCGACTGGAGTGCCGACCCCGCTCCCGACACCACCGATGCCGAGGACAAGCGCGGCGTGCTGGCCTGGTCCTTCGATCTCGCTGCCGGACAAAGCCGCGCCATCACGCTCGATTATTCGCTGCAATGGCCCAAGGACCAGATCCTGCAGTAGCGGGCGCGCCAGCGGCGCACCCCGCCACAATCCGCGTCAGATCGGCACGAACCGTTCGGTCGCCGGGTCGAACTGCTCGACACCGCCTTCGCCGATATCGTGCCAAAGACCATGCAGGCTCAGGGTGCCCGCCTCGATCGCCTCGGTCACGAAAGGGAAGGTCATGAGGTTCTCGAGCGACACCATCACCGCCTGCCGTTCCAGCGCGCCACGGCGCTCGTCGTCATCGGCGATGTCCTTGACCCGCTCGTAACCGGGACGCAGGATATCCATCCAGCGGCCCACGAAACTGGACTTTTCCTCCAGCGCGGGCGCATTGCCCGAACACATGTCCATGCAGCCCATCACGCCGCCGCAGTTGGAATGGCCGATCACGATCACATGCGCCACTTTCAGCGCCGTCACCGCGTATTCGACTGCCGCCGACGTGCCGTGCTGGTTGCCATCCGGCTCATGGGGCGGCACCAGGTTGGCGATGTTGCGGTGAATGAAGAACTCGCCCTGATCGGCACCGAAGATCGAGGTCACGTGGACGCGGCTGTCGCAACAAGAGATCATCATCGCGCGCGGATGCTGGCCTTCCTGCGCAAGACGGCGATACCAGGCCTGATTGTCGGAATAGGCGGTGGCTTTCCAGCCGTGATAGCGGTGCACCAGATAGGTCGGCAGCGGGCGAGCATGTTTCATTGTTTTCCCTTGTCGATCTCTTTGTCAGCAGCCTCTGATAGAGGGAATTCGCGTCGAATTCGAGAGAGAATATCACCCAACGGAAAGCATTTGGGAACCTTCTTCAGCGACACTTCGCGCATTGCGTGTGGGGCTTGCGAAGACCGGGGTGAGAACGTGGAACAGGTGACATTGCTCAGACAGACGGAATCCGTGCGCGTGGATGGCGCGCGGCTCGATGATCTCGTGGCGCAGCTTGGCCCCTCGGGCGCCGAGAACGTGGTGTGCCGCGCACTCGAGGAAGTGGCCGTGCGCCTCTCGCATGCCGAACGCTGCCATCGCGAGGGACGGTCTGACGACATGCGCCGCGCGGTGCGCAGCCTGATCGCGATCTCGGGCCAGATCGGGATGCACGCGCTGGCGCGGGTCGCGGCAGACGTGGTCGCCTGCGTCGACAATGACGACCGCATCGCCACGGCGGCAACGCTGGCGCGGCTCTTGCGTGTGGGCGAGGCCTGTCTCGGCGAATTATGCGACACGGGCAGCGTCACGATCTGAGAGCCCGGTGATTTGACCGCTTGCAGGCGCCGTCAGGGCGGCTAGGCTGGGCGCGTGAAACCCCAATCCAAGGGAGCGCGCCTCATGGACCTGACCTTCGCCACCGCCGATGCGGCGGCCATTCCGCTGCATGTCGTCGCGCAGGACGCGCTTGATGCCTTTTGTGATGCCCAGCCCGACAAGGTGGCCCGCTGGCTGCGCGCCACCGGCTTTACGGGCGCCCTGGGCAGCGTGGCGCTGGTGCCCGACGACGCGGGCGGGATCGCGATGGCGCTGGCCGGTGACGGCACGCCCGAAACCCGTGCGCGCGGGCGCTTTCACCTCGCGGGCGCGGCGGCGCTTCTGCCCGAAGGCACCTATGCGCTGCATGGCCTCGCGCCCGAACGCGCCACGACCGAATCGCTCGGCTGGCTGTTGTCGCAATACAGCTTCGACCATTACCGCGAGCAGAAACACACCACGGCGCGGCTCGTCGCCCCCGAGGGCGTCGATGCGGCGCGGATCGAAGCCATCGCCGCGGGCGAGGCGCTGACCCGCGACCTCATCAATGTTCCGGCCTCGGATATGGGGCCAGCGGACCTTGAAGGCGCCTGCGCCACGCTTGCCACCCGCCACGGCGCGTCGATCGAGGTGATCCGCGGCGAGGCCCTTCTGGAACAGAACTTTCCGATGATCCACACGGTCGGGCGCGCGTCTGCGCAGGCCCCGCGCCTCATCGACATGCGCTGGGGCGAAAGCGGCCCGACCCTGACGCTGGTGGGCAAGGGGGTGTGTTTCGACACCGGCGGCCTCAATCTCAAACCCGCGACCGGCATGGGGTTGATGAAAAAGGACATGGGCGGCGCGGCCACGGTGCTGGGACTGGCGCAGATGATCATGGCGCTCGGGCTGCCCTTGCGGCTGCGCGTGCTGGTTCCGGCGGTCGAGAATTCCGTGGCCGGCAACGCCTTTCGCCCCGGCGATATCCTGACCGCGCGCAACGGGCTCAGCGTCGAGATCAACAACACCGATGCCGAGGGACGGCTTGTGCTGGCCGATGCGCTGGCTTTCGCGGCCGAGGAAGATCCCGACCTGATGGTGTCGATGGCCACGCTGACCGGCGCGGCGCGGGTCGCCGTGGGGCCGGATCTTTCGCCCTATTACACCGATGACGCGGCGCTGGCCGGGCTGCTCGATGCGGCGGCGGAGCAGGCCGCCGATCCGGTCTGGCGGATGCCTTTTCACACGCCCTACGAGTCGATGATCGAACCGGGGATCGCTGATCTCGACAACGCGCCCAAGGGCGGCTTTGCCGGGTCGATCACGGCGGCGCTGTTCCTGCGCCGCTTCGCGGGGCAGGGGCGCTATGCCCATTTCGACATCTATGGCTGGAATCCCGCCGCCGCCCCCGCGCGGCCCAAGGGCGGCACCGGCATGGGCGCGCGTGCCCTGCTCGAGGCGCTGCCGGGGGCGCTTGCGTTATGAGCGACCGTCGCCTGACTCCCGCCAACGCACGCGTCGCGCATGTCTCGCTGCGCGGCGATGTCGACGCACCGCGCCATGTCGAAGGCGAGGCGCGGCTGATCGGCGTGCCCGTCGCCGACCTGATGGACGCCCCCGGCGGACGGCGCGCGCGTCAGATGCAGATGGGCGAAAGCGTCAACCTCCTGGAATCCCACGAAGGCTGGTCCTTCGTGCAGGCCACGCGCGACGATTACGTCGGCTACCTGCGCGACGAGCAGGTGACCGAGGGCGCCGCCCCCACCCACAAGGTCGCCGCGCGCGCCACCCATGTCTATTCCGAACCCGATTTCAAATCGCCCGAGCGCGCCTTTCTCGGCCACGGCGCGCGCCTGCATGTGCTGGACGTGGCGGGCCGCTTCGCGCGCACCCCGCAGGGTTTCGTGCCCGTGGCGCATCTTGCGCCCCTTGCGGAACTGGCGGGCGATCCCGTCGATGTGGCGGCGCTCTATCTCGGCACGCCCTATCTCTGGGGCGGCAATTCGATGCTTGGCATCGACTGTTCGGGGCTGGTGCAGGCCGCCTGCCTTGCCTGCGGCATCGACTGCCCCGGCGACAGCGACATGCAGGCCGATCGGCTCGGGGTGACGCTGCCCGCCGGCACGCCGCCGCGGCGCGGCGATCTCATGTTCTGGAAAGGCCACGTGGCCTGGCTCAGCGCGCCCGACACGCTGCTGCACGCCAATGTGCATCACATGGCCGTCGCGCAGGAGCCGCTCGCGGCCGCCATCGCCCGGATCGAACAGCAGGGCGACGGGCCGGTGACGGCGCATAAACGACTGGAGGGATAGACGATGTCCGATAGCTTCTTTCACCCGGTTTCGGGGTTCGATCTGCCGCGCTTTGCGGGCGTCCCCACCTTCATGCGCCTGCCCCATGTGCCCCCGTCCCATGAACGGTTCAAGGACGTGGATATCGGCCTGATCGGCGTGCCCTGGGACAGCGGCACCACCAACCGCCCCGGCCCTCGTCACGGCCCGCGCCAGCTGCGCGACGCCTCGACCATGATCCGCGCTCAGCACCAGGCCAGCGGCATCCGCCCCTTCGAGGCGCTCAAGTGCGCCGATCTGGGGGATGTCGGGCCGAACCCCGCCGACATCATCGATTCCATGACCCGGATCACCGAGTTCTACGACACAGTGAAAGCCGCCGGGATCACCCCGATGACTGCCGGGGGCGACCATCTGACGACCCTGCCGGTGCTGCGCGCGCTGGCCCGCGAGGCGCCGCTCGGCATGGTCCATTTCGACAGCCATACCGACCTGTTCCATTCCTATTTCGGCGGCACGATGTATACCCACGGCACCCCCTTCCGGCGCGCCGTCGAAGAGGGGCTGCTGGACCCCAAACGGGTCGTTCAGATCGGCATTCGCGGCACGATGTATGACTCCGAGGATCGCGATTTCGCCCGCGCCGAGGGTATCCGCCTGATCGAGATCGAGGAATTCCACGCCCGTGGCGTCAGCGACGTGATGCAGGAAGCGCGCGCCATCGCGGGCGAGGGCGCCACCTATGTGAGCTATGACATCGACTTCGTCGACCCCACCTTCGCCCCCGGCACCGGCACCCCCGAGGTCGGCGGGCCAAACAGCTGGCAGGCGCTTCAGGTCTGCCGCGAACTGGCCGGGCTCGATATCGTCGGCGCCGACATGGTCGAGGTCTCGCCCCCCTTCGATCCGTCGGGCGGCACCGCCTTTCTGGGCGTGTCGATCATGTTCGAGCTTCTCTGCGTGATGGCCGAAAGCGCCGCGAAACGCTGAGCGCGAATGTTCCGGGGCGAGAGCCGGGGGGCCAGCCCCCCGGACCCCCCGAGGTATTTCTGGCCAGATGAAGGGGCGGGCGGGCGCGTCAGTCGACGGCGCGGATGAGCTTGCGCTCCAGAACGCGCAGCACGGTCTTGAGGTCATGGCCGCGTTTCAGGACCTGCCCGTCAATCCCGATCACCGCATATTGCCCCTGCTTGTTGCGCAGGCGGGGGCGTTTCTCGATGCGGTAGAGCGGGTGCTCGGCGGTGCGCCGGAAAACCGAGAAAACGGCCACGTCGCGCAGGCAGGAGATTCCGTAATCGCGCCATTCCCCGGCGGCGACCATGCGGCCATAGAGCGACAGGATGACGTTCAGTTCCGTGCGGTGAAAGGCGACCTGCTCGGGGCCGCCGCGCACCGGAAACGGGGTGGGCGATTGAAATGTCATGCCGACAGAGTTGCCCCGTTCATCGCGCAAATCAAGATTTTTCGCGCCCCGCGCGGTCCTATCCGCACCAGATCCGGGTGATGCTGCCGTCTTCGCCGAGTTCGACATTGAGCCGCTCGCGGCGATAATCCATCGTCATCGCCGATCCCGGCGGCAACACCCGCACCGGGCCATCCACGCTGCTTTCGTCAAAGGCGGCGCGGTCCTGGCCGATCAGGTGCTGGCGCGCCTCCGCACCGCATTGATCGGCGTCGGATGGGGGCGGGGTCGGCGTTTCGCTGGCCATGCATCCGGCCATCACCAGCCCGCAAAGGGCCGCGGATCCATATCGCATCACGTGGTCTCCTGTTTTGCCCCAGCTTGCCAGCCCGGTCGGACCCGGTCCATCCCCTGTCGCACATGATATTGAATCTCCGCGCTGTTTCGCTCAATGTCGGGCCAAACGTGAACCGGAGGATCCCAGCAATGCGCACCACAGCCGCCGTCGCCTTGGAGGCGGGCAAGCCGCTTGAAATCATGGACGTCAACCTGGACGGCCCCAAGGCGGGCGAGGTCCTGGTCGAGATCAAGGCCACCGGCCTTTGCCACACCGATGATTTCACCCTGTCGGGCGCCGATCCCGAAGGCCTTTTTCCCGCCATCCTCGGCCATGAAGGCGCGGGCGTCGTGCTCGAGGTGGGGCCGGGCGTCACCTCGCTCGAACCGGGCGATCATGTCATTCCGCTCTACACGCCGGAATGCCGCGAATGCGAATACTGCCTCAATCCGAAAACCAACCTCTGCCAGTCGATCCGCTCGACACAGGGGCAGGGCGTCATGCCTGACGGCACCTCGCGCTTTTCCATGCTCGATGGCACGCCGATCCTGCATTACATGGGCTGTTCGACCTTTTCCAACCACACCGTCCTGCCCGAAATCGCGCTGGCCAAGGTGCGCAAGGACGCGCCCTTCGACAAGATCTGCTATATCGGCTGCGGCGTCACCACCGGCATCGGCGCGGTGATCAACACCGCCAAGGTCGAGATCGGATCGACCGCGATCGTCTTCGGCCTCGGCGGCATCGGGCTCAACGTCATCCAGGGCCTGCGGCTGGCGGGCGCCGACCAGATCGTCGGCGTCGATCTCAACCCCGGCAAGGTCGAGATGGCGACCCGCTTCGGGATGACCGATTTCGTTAACCCCACCGAGGTCGAAGGCGACCTGGTGGCGCATCTGGTCGAACTGACGGGCGGCGGCGGCGATTACACCTTCGATGCGACCGGCAATGTGCAGGTCATGCGCACGGCGCTGGAATCGGCGCACAAGGGATGGGGCGAAAGCGTCATCATCGGGGTCGCGCCCGCAGGGGCCGAAATCTCGACCCGTCCTTTCCAGCTGGTCACCGGCCGGGTCTGGCGCGGCACCGCGTTCGGCGGCGCGCGCGGGCGCAGCGACGTGCCCCGGATCGTCGACTGGTACATGGATGGCAAGATCGAGATCGATCCGATGATCACCCACACGCTGAAGCTCGACGAGATCAACAAGGGCTTCGAGATGATGCATGCCGGGGAATCGATCCGCTCGGTGGTGGTCTACTGACACGCTGCCGCCGCGCCGGCCCATGCACCGCCGCACATGGCTCTGTGCAGGCGGTGCTCTTGTCGTGGCGGTGAAACTGCATACCCTCCGGGGCAACATTTCCGACAGCGCGAAAGGACCGACCCCATGAGCAAGGACAACATCTACACCCCTCCCGAGGTCTGGACCTGGGAAGGCGAATCCGGCGGACGCTTCGCCTCGATCAACCGGCCCATCGCCGGACCCACCCACGACAAGGAGCTGCCCGTCGGCAAGCACCCGTTTCAGCTCTATTCGATGGGCACGCCAAACGGCGTCAAGGTGACGGTGATGTTCGAGGAGCTTCTGGAGGCGGGCCATGACGCCGAATACGACGCCTGGCTGATCCGCATCACCGAGGGCGACCAGTTCTCCAGCGGCTTCGTTGATGCCAACCCCAATTCCAAGATCCCCGCCATGATCGACCATAGCGGCGACGAACCCCTGCGGGTGTTCGAATCCGGCTCGATCCTGCTGCATCTGGCCGAAAAGTTCGGCACCTTCCTGCCCGCCTCGGGCGCCGCGCGCACCGAGACCCTGAACTGGCTGTTCTGGCAGATGGGCAGCGCGCCATATCTGGGCGGCGGTTTCGGGCATTTCTATCATTACGCGCCCGAAAAATGGCAATATCCGATCGACCGTTTCACGATGGAGGTGAAACGCCAGCTCGACGTGCTGGACCGTCAGCTTGCGACGCGGCCATTCATCGCGGGCGATGACTATTCCATTGCCGACATGGCGATCTGGCCGTGGTATGGAAACCTTGTGCTGGGCCGCCAATATGGCGACGCGGCGCGGTTTCTGGATGCCGAAAGCTATGAGAACGTCATGGCCTGGGCGAAGAAGCTGGATGCCCGCCCCGCGGTGCGGCGCGGCCGGATGGTGAACCGCACCAGCGGCGAGCCCCATGAGCAGCTTCTCGAGCGCCACGACGCCGGCGATTTCGAGACCCGCACCGAGGACAAGATCGGCGGGCAGGGCGATTGACCGCCCGCCCGGCCCGTAACGAAAGGAAAAAGGACGCCATGCCCGAACGCACCCCCCTGATGGCGGTCCTGATCGACGCCGACAACACCTCGCCGAAATGGACCCGCGCGATCTTCGAGGAGATCGCCGCCATCGGCGAGGCCAGCGTGCGCCGCTGCTATGGCGATTTCTCCTCGCAGCAGATGAGCGGCTGGAACCGCGTGCAGGCCGAATTCGGTCTTGTGCCGCATCACCAGCCGGCAAATACCGTGGGCAAGAACGCCAGCGATATCGCGCTGGTGATCGACGCGATGGACCTGATGCATTCGGGCCGTTTCGACGGTTTCGTGCTGGTCAGCTCCGACAGCGATTTCACCCGCCTCGCCAGTCGCATCCGCGAACAGGGGCTCGAGGTCTACGGCATCGGCGCGCGCAAGACGCCCGAGGCCTTCCGCAAGGCGTGCAAGCGCTTCATCTATCTCGAGAACCTTGGCGCCGAGGGCGCGGAAACCCCGGTGACGCCAGATGGCAAATCCCTCAACGAGGCGCGCGATCTGCTGTTCAAGGCGATGGACAGCCTCGATCAGGACAGCGACTGGTATACGCTCGGGCGTCTGGGGCAGCAGGTGACGGCGGCCAATCCCGATTTCGACACCCGCAGCTATGGTCACCGCAAACTCAGCGATCTGGTGGCCGCGATCAAGGTTCTGGAAACCCGGCGCGAGGGCAATCACCTTTATGTGCGCCGCGTCGACTGAGGGCTGATCGGCTCAGTCCGCAGCCACCAGTCCGCGCCCGCGCAGCAGCGCATCGACCCCCGGCATCCGCCCGCGAAACGCGGTATAGAGCGCCTCGGGCTCGGCCGCGCCGCCGCGTGACAGGATATGGCGCTCAAGCGCTGCGGCGCGCTCGGGGTCGAACGGCCCTGCGCCCTCCTCGAAGGCGGCAAAGGCGTCTGCATCCATGACCTCGGACCATATGTAGCTGTAATAACCGCTGGCATAGCCATCGCCCGAGAACACATGCGCGAATTGCGGCGTCGCGTGGCGCATGGTGATCGCCTGCGGCATCCCGATCGCCTTCAGTACCTGCGCCTGCTCGGCCATCGGATCATCCGGCGCATCCGTCCTGTGAAACGCCAGGTCCACCAGCGCCGATGCCAGGTATTCGACCGTCTGGAACCCCTGGTCGAAATGCGCCGCGCCCAGCAGCTTGTCGCGCAATTCATGCGGCATCGGCGCGCCGGTGCGATAATGGCGCGCATGGGCCTCCAGCACCTCGGGCACGTCCAGCCAATGCTCGAACAGCTGGCTTGGCAGTTCGACGAAATCGCGCGCCACCGAGGTGCCCGCGATGCTCTCATAGCGCACATCCGACAACAGGTGATGCAGCGCATGTCCGAACTCGTGAAACAGCGTGCGCGCATCGTCAAAGCCCAGAAGCGCCGGGTCGCCCTTGGCGAAATTGCACACGTTGATCACCACCGGCCCCTGCGCCTGCGGCACCTTGGCCTGCGCGCGCATCGCCGAACACCACGCGCCCGACCGCTTGGAGCCGCGCGCGAAATAATCGCCGATGAACACGCCCACATGATGCCCGTCGCGCGTCACCTCCCAGGCTCTGCAGTCGGGGTGGTAAAGCGGGATGTCCAGCGGCTCGAATTCCAGCCCGAACAGCCGGTTCGCAACACCGAACGCCGCCTCGATCATGCCCTCGAGCGAAAGGTAAGGCTTCACCGCCGCCTCATCGAGGTCATGCTCGGCCTGCCTGCGCCGCTCCGCGTAATAGCGCCAGTCCCAGGGGCGCAAGTCGTCGTTCACGCCATCGTCCTGCATCATCCGCGTCAGGATCTCGGCATCCGCCTCGGCCTGCGCGCGCGCCGGCGCCCAGACCTCCATCAGCAGCGCCTCGACCCGCTCGGGCGTGCCCGCCATCTCGGTTTCCAGCTTGAACGCCGCGAAACTCTCATAGCCCAGCAGCCCCGCGCGTTCCTCGCGCAGTTTCAGGATCTCACCGGCGATGGCGCGGTTGTCGCTTGCGCCACCATTCGCGCCGCGCGCCGCCCAGGCGTGAAACGCCCGCTCGCGCAGATCGCGCCTTGGCGAGAATTGCAGGAACGGCACGATCAACGAGCGCGACAGCGTGATCACCGGGCGCGCGCGGCCCATCTCCTGCCCGGCCTCGCGTGCCGCCGCGATCAGGAAATCCGGCAACCCTGCCTGCGCATCTTCGTCCAGCTCCATGACCCACCCGGCCTCGTCCGCCAGCAGGTTCTGCGTGAACGCCGTGCCCAGCTCCGCCAGCCGCGACATGATCGCGCCCATCCGCTCCCTGGCGTCGCCCTCCAATGCCGCGCCCGCCCGCAGGAACCGCCGCCGCGTCAGCATCAGAAGCCGCATCTCCTCGTCATCAAGGCCCAGCTCGTCACGCTCCGCCCACAAGGCCTCGATGCGCCGCATCAATGCCTTGTTGCCCGTCACTTCCAGCGAATAGGCCGCCAGCCGCGGCCCGAAATCGCGCTGCAATGCCTGGCGCGCCGGGTTGCTGTCAGCGCCCGCCACACTGAAGAACGCCGCCAGCACCCTGGTCAGCGCCGCCCCGCTCGCCTCCAGCGCCTCGATCGTGTTGTCGAACCGCGGCGGCTCCGGGTTTCCGGCGATCTCGTGCAGTTCGGCGCGCGCCATCTCCAGCGCTTCGTCGAAGGCCGGGGCGAAATGCGCATCCTCGATCCTCTCGAAGGGCGCGATTCCGAACGGTCCGTCCCAATCTTCCAGCAGCGGGTTACTCATGCTTTGGCGTCCTTGTCCTGCAACGGCCCGCAAACCGGGCAATCTTCGCGCCGGTGCAGCGCGATCTTTCGCGTCTCGCCCCACAGCGCGTCATGGATCAGCATCTCGCCCAGCAACGGCTGACCGGCCCCCGCGATCAGCTTGATCGCCTCCCCGGCCATCATCGCGCCCATGACCCCCGGCAGCGGCCCCAGCACGCCCGCCTCGGCACAAGAGGGCGCCAGACCCTCGGCAGGGCGCTCGGGAAAGATGCATTGGTAACAGGGCGTGCCGCGCGCCGGGTCGAAAATGCTGAGCTGCCCCTCCCATTGCGACATCGCCCCCGAAATCAACGGCTTGCCCGCCGCCGCGGCGGCCTCGTTTGCCAGGTAGCGCGTGTCGAAATTGTCGCTCCCGTCAAGGATCACGTCATACTCGGCGAACAGTTCGGCGGCGATTTCTGCGCTCAGCCGACGCTGATAGGGCCGCACCACCACGGCCGGATTCTGCGCCTGCATCGCCTCCATGGCCGATTGCACCTTCGGCCGCCCGATATCGGCATCGCGATGGATCACCTGCCGCTGAAGGTTGGAATTCTCGACCATATCGTCATCGATCACCCCGATCGTGCCCACGCCCGCCGCCGCCATGTACAAAAGCGCCGGCGATCCAAGCCCCCCCGCGCCAATCACCAGCACGCGCGCCTCCTTCAGGGCCTTCTGCCCAGGCCCGCCCAGCTCCCTCAGAACGATATGGCGCGCATAGCGCTCCAGCTCCGCCTCGCTGAACAGCCCCCTGCGCGCGGATGTCGCGGATGTCTCGCCCGCCTCCCGCGCCACCGCCCGGTGGCGCAACCGGCGCAGCACCGACGCGTAAACCAGCCCCAGCGCCACGAACCCGCCCAGGATCAGCCAGAGCGCGGCACTTTCCCCCGTCGCCATGCGCAGCGGATGCCCCGGCGGCAACAGAAGATGCAGCAGCACCACCGCCGCCCACAGAAACCCGATCATGCCCCATCTCAGGCGCCTTGGCGCGCCCATCGCCCAGCCCACGCCCCACAGCGCCCCGGCCATGACCAGCACCAGCGCCATCAGACGCGCCCCGTCGATCCGAACCCGCCTTCGCCCCGCGCGGTGTCCTCCAGTGCCTCGACCGCCTCGAACCGGGCCTGCACCACCGGCGCAACCACCATCTGCGCGATCCGCGCGCCATGTTCGATGTGAAACGCCGCCTCGCCCGCATTCATCACGATCACACCCAGCGGCCCGCGATAATCGCTGTCGATCGTGCCGGGGCTGTTGGGCAGCGTGATCCCGTGGCGCAGCGCCAGCCCGGAACGCGGCCGCAGCTGTACCTCGTAGCCTTGCGGAATCGCCAGCCTCAGCCCCGTCGGCACCAGTGCCCGCGCCCCCGGCGCCAGCGTCACGCCCTCGGCGCGCGCCTCGGGTGCGAAATTGGCCCGCAGGTCGGCCCCCGCCGCCCCCTCTGTCTCATAGGAGGGCAGGCCAAGCGTCCGGTCCGCGCCTTCTTCCCAAACGAATGCGATCAGGACCATGCCCGTCCTTTCATCGTTCCACAAATACTCAAGATCCTCACCCCAGCGTCTGGGCGATCCGCTCGGCCAATCTCGAGGCGACCTCGGCTTTCGTCATGCGCGGCCAGCTTTGCGCGCCTTCGGAATCGATCAGCGTCACGGCATTGTGCGCCCCCCCCATGATGCCGGTGGCGTGGCTCACGTCATTGGCCAGGATCCAGTCGCACCCCTTGCGCTTGCGCTTGGCGGTTGCGTTGTCGATCACGTCATCGGTCTCGGCGGCAAAGCCGATCACCAGGGCGGGGCGGCCCTCATTCATCTGGCTCACGCGGGCCAGGATGTCGGGGTTCTCGGCGAATTCCAGCACCGGCAGCCCGCCCTTCTCCCCCGGCTGTTTCTTCATCTTGCTGTCGCTCGCGCTCGCTACGCGCCAATCGGCCACGGCGGCGGCAAAGACCGCCGCGTCCACCGGCAACGCGGCCTCGACTGCCGCCAGCATCTCCTGCGCGGTCTCGACCCGCTTGACCTCGACATCCTCGGGTGGGGCCGCATCGGCGGGGCCGGTCACAAAGACCACCTCGGCGCCCAGTGCGCGCAGCGCCTTCGCGATGGCCGTGCCCTGCGCCCCCGATGAGCGGTTGGCGATATAGCGCACGGGGTCGATGGGCTCATGGGTGGGGCCGGAGGTGACCAGCACCCGCTTGCCCGCCAAAGGCCCGCCCACCAGCGCGCGTTCCACCGCCGCGACGATCTCCAGCGGTTCGGACATCCGGCCGGGGCCGAACTCGCCACAGGCCATGTCGCCCTCGCCAGGGCCGATCAGGCCGATCCCGTCGCCCTTCAGCGTGGCGATATTGCGCGCAGTCGCGGGATGTTCCCACATCCGCACATTCATCGCCGGGGCCAGCAGCACCGGCGTATCGGTCGCCAGCAGAAGGGTCGACGCAAGGTCATCCGCATGTCCGCCCGCCATCTTCGCCATCAGGTCTGCGGTGGCCGGGACGACGACAATCAGGTCGGCGCTGCGGCTCAGCTCGATATGGCCCATCTCGGCCTCGTCGGTCAGGTCGAAAAGGTCGGTGTAGACCTTGCGCCCCGCCAGCGCCGAGACCGACAGCGGGGTGACGAACTCCGCGCCCGCGCGGGTCAGAACCGGGGTCACCTCCGCGCCGCGCTCGCGCAGGCGGCGGATCAGGTCCAGCGCCTTGAAGGCGGCGATGCCGCCGCCGATGATCAAGAGGATGCGTTTGGATGCCAGCATGGCGCGTTCCCGTTCCGGTTCCGGTCAGACCCGCGTGACACTAGGCGCGCGGCGGCGGGCTGACAAGGCCGCTCAGCCGCCCTTGGCGAAAGCCGCGCAGGGGTCTTCGCGTTCGACCATAGGCGACGACAGCACCTCGTCGAAGCCGCCATCCAGCGCCCGCCCGTCCTCGGTCTGGCCGATCACCCTGACTTCGAGACCGGGCGCGACGCGCGCAAGATAGGATGGCACACCCCAGTCGCGCCGCGCATGGCCATTGCCGGTGATCACCGCCACCGGCCCGCCCGTGGCCTCGATGGCGCGCATCACGCCAAGCGCCAGTTCCGCATCGCGCAGGCGCTGCACCGCCACCATGCCCGGCAGCACCGCCTCGGGCAGGGCGTCGCAATGCGCTTCCATCTGCATGGCCTCGCGCGTCGCCTGCTCTTCCTTGGGCAGCGGGTCCGTCAGCCCATAGGCCGCAGCATCGCCCGAAAAGACCGCGCCGGGACCATCCTCGAACACCTTGCGCGCCGCTTCGCGCGGCACCTGCGCGCCAAAAATGCGCGCCTCGGGAGCCGCGGTGAAGATCGGGTGGTAATAGCCGAAATCGGGCCAGCCCGACGCTTCCCAGTCAAGCGCCTCGGCAAGTGCCGCGCGATCCCGCCGGTTGTCCTGCGTCACCGCATCGGCCTGTTCCGGCGTCAGCATCTCGAAGACCAGCGCCCTGGGTGCGAATGCGGCCACCATATCCGCCTGCGCCTCGTGATGGGCAGGGTTGTCATGCACCTCGCCCAGGATCAGCACGTCCTGGGCCAGGGCGGCAACTGAGGTAAGGCCAAGCGCCAGCGCGGCGGCAAACAGGGTTTTCATGCGAGCAGGCTTTGCACCTCTCCGCCGTGGCGTTCAAGATGCTTTCGCATCTTCTGGAACGCCGCCGATTCCAGCTGGCGCACCCGTTCCTTGGAAAGGCTCAGCTCCTGCCCGAGGCTTTCCAGCGTGCGGGGGGCATCGCGCAGCTTGCGTTCACGCACGATGAAGCGCTCGCGTTCATTGAGGATCTGCATCGCCTCGCGCAGCCAGTCGCGCAACGCGCCAAGGTCGTGATCGCGCTCGACCAGCTCGTCGCCGCGCGGCCCTGCATCCTCGATCGTGTCGATCCATTCGCGGCCCTCATCCTCGGCGGATTGCGTCGCGTTCAGCGAAAAGTCACTGCCCGACAGGCGCCCTTCCATCATCTCGACATCGCGCAGCGGCACACCCACCTCGCGCGCGATCGTCTCGCGCAGCTGGTGCCCGTCCAGTTCCTCGCCCCGCGCCATCGCCTCGCGTTCGATGCGGGCCTGCACCCGGCGCATGTTGAAGAACAGGGATTTCTGGCTGCTGGTCGACCCGGTGCGCACCATCGACCAGTTGCGCATCACGTAATCCTGGATGCTGGCCTTGATCCACCAGACCGCATAGGTCGAGAACCTGACGCCACGGTCGGGGTCGAACTTGTCGGCCGCCTTCATCAGGCCCAGCCCGGCCTCCTGGATGAGGTCGTTCATCGGCGCGCCGTATCGCTTGAACTTCGCCGCCATCGAGATCGCCAGCCGCATATAGGCGTTGATCAGACGGTGCAGGGCCTCTTCGTCGCGCTGGTCGCGCCACGCATAGGCGAGTTTCAACTCGGTCTCGGCATCCAGCAATTCGGCGCGCATCGCCTTGCGTGACATGCTGCTGCTGCCATGAGGTGCATCAAGTGCCATATTGGCTCTCCAACCTGTCGGGCCGCGGTGTGTTTGGTCCTTTTGCGGTCTGTCAGGAGCTGTTACGCAGAACCGACCATATCAGATCAAAATGGGAACGAAATAGATGCTTCCCCGGTTCACGTTTATTTTAGGAGGCGCGGCCAGCGGCAAGACCGCCTTCGCCGAATCCCTTGTTTCGGGCGCCGGACGCGGCTGCGTCTATGTCGCCACCGCCGAGGCCCATGACGACGAGATGCGCGACAAGATCGCCCGCCACCGCGCGTTGCGCGGGCAGGGGTGGCGCACCATCGAGGCACCGACCGACCTGGGGCACGCGCTGGCCTCCATCGGTGGCGATCAGGCGGTGCTGATCGACTGCGCGACCATGTGGCTCAGCAATCACCTTCTAGCGGACAGCGACCTGGAACAGGCCGAGGCCGAACTGATGGCGGGCCTTGCGCTTTGCGCTGCGCCGGTGGTGATCGTCTCGAACGAGCTGGGCCTCTCCGTGGTGCCCGAAAACGCGCTGGCACGCCGCTTTCGCCAGCTTCAGGGCGAACTGAACCAGAAACTCGCCGCCAGGGCCGATCTGGTGGTCAATGTGGTCGCGGGCCTGCCGCAGGTGCTCAAGGGCACGCTGCCATGAGTCGGGTGCACTGGGTCCGCCACGGGCCGACCCACGCCAGGGCGATGGTCGGCTGGTCCGACCTGCCCGCCGATCTGAGCGACAGCGCGCGTATCGCGCGGCTTGCGGCGCATTTGCCCGCCGGGGCGCTGGTCGTGTCCTCGGACCTTCAGCGCGCCAGCGCCACCGCCGATGCCATCGCGGGCGACCGGATGCGGCTGCCGCATGACCCGGACCTGCGCGAAATCAATTTCGGCGACTGGGAATTGCAGGCCTTCGACAGCGTCCCCGATCAGGACCGGCTGCGCGCCTTCTGGGACGAGCCGGGCGATGCCTCTGCGCCCGGCGGCGAAAGCTGGCATCAGGTCACGGCCCGCGTCAATCGCGCCATCGCCCGCCTGCGCGCCGCCCATCCGGGCCGCGACATCATCGCCGTCGCCCATTTCGGCGCGATCCTGACACAGCTGCAACAGGCGCTGCGCGTCTCCGCCTACGAGGCGTTTTCCCACAAGATCGACAACCTGTCCGTGACCGAACTGCACTGGCAGGGCGATGGCTGGCAGGCGCAGCGGATCAACCACCTGCCCTGAACGCGCCTTCTGCGCGCCCGTCCGGCCTCAGTTCATCAGCCCCGCATGGCGCAGCCCGTCATCCACCAGCGCGCGTGTCGGATCGCTCAGACCGATCAGCGGCGAGCGCACCTCCTCGCTGCACAGGCCCAGCCGCGACATGGCGTATTTCACGCCCACCAGCCCCGGCTCGGTAAAGATCGCCCGGTGCAGCGGCATCAGCCGGTCCTGCAATTCCAGCGCCTTGGCGTAATCGCCTTCCAGCGTGGCTTTCTGCACCTCTGCCACCAATCGCGGCGCGACATTCGCCGTGACCGAGATGACCCCGGTGCCGCCCTGCGCGTTGAAACCATGCGCGGTGGCGTCCTCGCCCGAGATCTGGATGAAATCCTTGCCGCAGGAGATGCGTTGCAGGCTCACGCGCGCCAGGTCGCCGGTCGCGTCCTTCACCCCGATGATGCGCGGCAGCTGCGCCAGCTTGCCCATGGTCTCGGGGGTCATGTCCACCACCGAGCGGCTGGGAATGTTGTAGATGATGATCGGCAGGTCGCAGCAATCATGCAGCGCCGTGAAATGCGCGATCATGCCCTGCTGCGTGGGCTTGTTGTAATAGGGCGTCACCACCAGCGCGGCATCCGCGCCCACCGATTTCGCGTGCTGCATGAAGCGGATCGATTCCAGCGTGTTGTTGCTGCCCGCCCCGGCGATGACCGGGATGCGCCCGTTCACCGCGCGCACCACTTCCTTAACGACGCATTCGTGCTCTTCATGGGTCAGGGTCGGGCTTTCGCCGGTCGTGCCCACCGGGACAAGGCCGTTGCTGCCTTCGCCGATATGCCATTCGACAAGTTTCTTGAGCGTGTCCAGATCCAGCTCGCCGTTCTTGAACGGCGTGACCAGGGCAGGAAAAGATCCTTTGAACATGACACGCTCCTTTCGTTTCGCTTGCGGGCGATTGAACCCGCCCTAATTCTTGCCGCGCGGACCCTAGCGGGATGCCGCCGGGCTGCCAAGTTTGTGAATGGACGGTTGGGCCGCACATGCATAGGCTGGCGCTGTCTATCCTTCGCCAAAGCGGGAAATGCAAGAGATGTTGCGCGGTCTTGGCCTTGTAATCTGGATTGTCGGTGCGATCGCCGGGATGGTTTCGGCCGGGGTTGCCGCCGATGCGCCGCGCCCGCTGGCCAGCGCCTTTCACGCCATGAAGGCCGACCGCTGGGACGTGGCCGCGCGTCTGGCCGCGCGCGACGGCCCCGCCGCATCCGCACTGATCGAATGGTATCGGCTCAGCGCCGGGAACGGCTCGGCCGAAGAGATCCTCGCCTTTCTCGAGGCCCATCCCGACTGGCCCGGCCTCGATTACCTGCGCCGCCAGAGCGAAGAGACCATAAGCGAGGCCAGCGATGCCCAGATTCTCGCCTTTTACGATAACGGCGTGCTGGCGCAGACCGGAACCGGCGCGCTCAGCCGGGCGCGTGCGCTCTACGCCGATGATCGCCCCGGCGAGGCCGAGGCGACATTGGCGCTGGCCTGGCTGACGATGGACCTGAGCGAAGAAGAACACACCGCCTTCATCGACGCCCACGGCCCGATGCTTGAACCCCATCACGAAGCGCGCTTCGACATGACGCTCTGGCGCGGCCTGCGCGACGCCGAACAGATGGCGCCGCTCGTCTCCGAGGACCGCCGCCGCGTCGCCAGGGCGCTCCGGATGATCGAGGATGGCGACAGCGGGCTCGATGCCTATCTCGACGGACTGCCCGACGCCCTGCGCGCCGATCCGCTGATCAACCACGCGCTCTTCAACCGCCATATCGACCGGGGCCGCAGCGATGAAGCCATCGCTGTGATCCTGCGCCAGAGCCGCGCCGATGCGGGCCTTGGCGAACCCGAACGCTGGGCGGGCTGGCGGCGCTACCTTGCGCGCGCCAAGATGCGCGATGGCGACCCGCAGACCGCCTATGCGCTCGCCTCCCAGCACCGGCTGGTTCAGGGCGCCTCCTTCGCCGATCTCGAATGGCTCTCGGGTTACATCGCCCTGCGCTACCTCGAGGACCCCGACCTCGCGCTTGACCATTTCCAGCGGTTTCGCGGCGCGGTGGATACACCCATTTCGCTTGGGCGTGCCGGTTACTGGCTGGGACGCGCGCTCGAAGCGGCAGGCGATTCCGAAGCCGCCGCCATCGCCTATGCGCAGGGCGCCGATCACCAGACCAGCTTTTATGGCCTCCTTGCCGCCGAACGCGCCGGTCTGCCCGCCGACCCGGACCTTGCGGGGGATGAAACCTTCCCCGACTGGCGCGCCGCGCCCTTCGCCGATACGCCGCTCTACAAGGCGGCCGTGCTGGCGCTGGCGGCGGGCGAGCTCAATCTGGCCGAACGCTTCTTTACCCATCTCGCAGAGTCACAGGATCGCACCGGCCTCGGTCAGATGGGCGCAATGGCGCAGGATCTCGGGCAGCCGCATCTTCAGGTGATGTTGGGCAAGACCGCCGCCCAGCGCGGCATCACCCTGCCGGGGCCGTATTACGCGCTGCACCCGATGGCCGAAATGGATCTCGCCGCGCCGATGGAACTGGCTCTCTCGATCGCACGCCGCGAAAGCGAATTCGATCATCGCGTGGTCAGCGGCGCGGGCGCGATGGGGCTGATGCAGCTCATGCCCGGCACCGCATCCGACATGGCGCGCGAACTCGGGCTCGGCGATCACAGCGCCTCGCGCGTGCTCAATGACTGGCGCTACAACGCCCGGCTCGGCTCGGCCTACCTGGCCGGGCTCGCCGCGCGTTTCGGCGGCAACGTGGTGCTGATGTCAGCGGGCTACAATGCCGGGCCGGGGCGCCCGATGACATGGATGGAAGACCGGGGCGACCCGCGCGCCGATGATATCGACGTGGTCGACTGGATCGAACACATCCCCTTCCGCGAAACCCGCAACTACGTCATGCGCGTCGCCGAAAGCCTGCCCATCTACCGCGCCCGCCTTGGCCGCCCGCCCCATCCCGTGCCGTTTACCCAGGAACTGAAAGGCGCCACGCTGCTGCCCCCCTCGGACTAGCGCGCCGCCTTCTTCTGCCGCTGGCGCTGCCGCCAGAGCGTGAACAGACCCGCACCCACGATCAGCGCCGCGCCAAAGGCCACATTGGCGCGGATCGTCTCGCCGAACACCACCAGCCCCAGCGCGCTGGCGAAGACCAGTTGCAGATAGGCGAAGGGCTGCACCGAACTGGCCTCGGCCACCTCGTAGCATTTGATCAGCGTGAAATGCCCCAGCGCCCCGGTCACGCACAAAAGCGCCATCCAGCCCCAGTCGGGGGCGATCATCGGCTCCCAGAACCAGGCGCCCACCGCCGTCATCGCCACCGACCCCACCGTGCCGGTCCAGAAGAACGAGGTCGCCGCACTGTCCTTTCGCGCCACATAGCGCGTCAAAAGCCCGTAAAGCGCGAACATCAGCGCCGCCATCAGGGGCACCACAGCCTGCGGCTGGAACACCCCGAAACCGGGCTCGAGGATGATGACCACCCCGACAAACCCGACCCCGATCGCCGCCCATCGCCGCCAGCCCACGCTTTCACCCAGCACCGGGCCGGACAGCGCCGCGATCAGCAGCGGGTAACAGGCGAAGACCGCGTGGCTTTCCACAAGCCCCAGCAGGGTGAAGCCGAAGATCATGACGCAGATCTCCGCCACCAGCAGCACCGCGCGGAACCCCTGCACCAATGGCTGCGCAGTCGCCGCCGCCGCGCGCAACCCGCCCGCCTTGCGCGCCGCCACCGTCATGACGAAGGCGGCAAAGAACCAATAGCGGATCATCACCACCATCAGCACGTTGTATTCCCCCGCCAGATGCCGCGAGATCCCGTCCTGCACCGCAAAGATAAAGGTCGTGACCACCATCAGCATGATGCCAAGGCGGGTGTTCTGTTCGGTCATCGGGTGCCTTTCCGGGCGCGTGTCATATGCCTCTTGCGCCCGTATCCCGGAACCCGCTCGACTGCAAACCCCGCCGCCTCCAGCCCCCTTCGCACGAACCCGGCGGCGGTATAGGTCGCCGCCGTTCCATCCGCTGCCGTATGGTTCTCGACCGCCCGCATCAAACCGACATCCCAAAGCTCCGGGTTCTTCGCGGGCGAGAACCCGTCGAGGAACCAGGCATCGGCCTTGCCCTCCCATGCGGGCAGGGTCTCGCGCGCATCGCCCACGATCAGGCGAAACTCCAGGTCCGGCAGGGTGATCTTGCGCGCGCCGCTGCGCCAGTGACCGGCCAGCGCCTCGGCGATCCCCGACAGTTCGGGAAACGCCGCCTGCGCGCGGATCATGTCATCGGCGCGCATCGGATAGGCCTCGAAGCTGGTAAAGCGCAGCACGCCGCCGATCCCCGCCGCGCGCCACGCCGCGACAGAGGCCAGCAGGTTGAGCCCGGTGCCGAACCCCAGCTCCGCCACATGGAACCCGTCGCGAAACCGCTCCGGCAGGTCATTGCCCGCCAGGAACACATGCCGCGTCTCGGCCAGCCCGTCCTCGAGGCTGTAATACGGGTCCTCGAACCGTGTCGAGACCGGCACGCCGCCGTCGCGCCATTCCAGATCGGCCGTTTCAGTCATGCCTCGTCCCGGATCGTCCTTGCTGATGGCGCGCGGGCGCATCTATCTGCCGCACCGCGCCTGCCATGGGCACGGGCGCCAGCCTGTGCCATAACGCCGCCGACAATGCAGGGCGCAAAAGGGAATGGCAATGGTCGACGTGACGGTGATGGGCGCAGGCATCTTCGGCCTCTCGGTGGCCTGGTCTTGCCTTCAGCGCGGCGCAAGCGTGCGGGTGATCGACCCCAACGGACCGGGGCAGGGCGCCTCAAACGGGGTGGTCGGCGCGCTCGCCCCGCATGTGCCGGAAAACTGGAACGACAAGAAGGCGTTCCAGCTTGAAAGCCTGCTCATGGCCGCACCCTTCTGGGCCGAGGTCCAGACGGTCTCGGGCCTCTCTCCGGGCTATGCGCGCCTTGGCCGCCTGCAACCCGTCGCCGACGACCGTGCGCTCGAACTCGCACAGGCGCGCGCCATCAATGCACAGACCCTCTGGCAGGGGCAGGCCGACTGGCAGGTGATCCGCGCCGACGGGCTTGACTGGGCGCCGCTGACCCCGACCGGCTGGCTGATCCGCGACACGCTCAGCGCCCGCATGCACCCCCGTCAGGCGGGCGCGGCCCTCACGGCCGCCATCCGCGCCAGGGGCGGCGCGGTGCTGACCACGGGCAAGGCGTCGGGCGCCGTGGTCTGGGCCACCGGAATCGCCGGGCTCGAGGAACTGAACGCCCATCACCACCGCATCGTCGGCAACGCCGTCAAGGGGCAGGGCGCGGTGCTCGACTTCGCCGCGCCCGTTCAGCCACAGCTTTTCGCCGACTCGATCCATGTGATCCCCCACGAGAACGGCACCACCGCCATCGGCTCCACCTCCGAGCGCGACTTCGACGACCCCTCCGCCACCGATGCGCTGCTCGATGACGTGATCGCCCGCGCCCGCGCGGCGGTGCCCGCCCTCTCCGACGCCCCGGTGATCGGCCGCTGGGCCGGCCTTCGCCCGCGCACCCGCTCACGCGCGCCGATGCTTGGGGCGCATCCAATCCATCAAGGGCAGTTCATCGCCAATGGCGGCTTCAAGATCGGCTTCGGCATGGCCCCCAAGGTCGGGCAGGTGATGGCCGACCTCGTGCTCGACGGAGTCGACACCATCCCCGAGGGCTTCCGCCCCGAGGCGTCTCTCTGATCCGGTGCATCTTCGCGGCGCCTTCGGCTCGATTCCGCGACGGGGGAGGCGATGTGTCGACCTCGACATTCGTGCATAGCGCTTCATTGGCGGGAGGTTAGGTACGATGGGGCGAAGACCGTACCTTCGCTGCCGGAAGACCTAACGCCTGCTATGCGGACTTTGCTGTCGTTGGGTGCAGGCCGCCGCGCATCGCCGGGCCGCCCCCCGGGCACGGCGATTTGGCTGATCTTGGCGCAGGTTCGCAGGTTCGGGGACTTGGCTGGGATAACATGCCAGATCACCAGCGTCGGATCGCCGAACCGCGGCCCGACGCTGCACGGCTCGTAAACCGCGCCACAAAGGGCTCACTGCTGGCGTTCGGTGCAACACGCCCGAATGACATCTTTGGCCGGTCGGGCCATTCAGCCAGGCGCGTCGAGCAATGCTTCGCCCCCCACGCTCAACTGAAAATCAGCCCCCTCCACCGAAGCACCGAGGGCGCACCAGATCCAGCCCAAAAACCGACGCCAGACTCCACGCCCCAAGCACCGGATTCCCCCCGGATTCCGCGATCTGTACAGAACTTTCCGCGACGGCCCCGGTTTCGGTACAAAACCAACGTACAAAACGGACGTTTTGTACGCTCTCAACCGGCCTTGGCCTCCATGCATTGCCGTCCGTCCGGGCCGCGCACCCAGGCGCTGCCATCGACCTTCCAGCAGAGCTCCGCCGCCTCGAAATGCATCAGCGGCGCGGTCGCCCGGAAGGCGAAGGTCTTGAGCGTCCCAAGCTCGCGCTCTGCCAGCAGCATCAGCAGTTGCGCCAGCAGCGGGCCATGCACCACAAGCCCGGCGTAACCCTCGATTTCCTTCGCATAATCAACGTCATAGTGAATTCGGTGCCCGTTGAATGTCAGCGCGGAATAGCGAAAGAGCAGGGTCGTGTCGAAGCTGCGCGTTTCGCAGATATCCTCGTCCGTCCGCGCCATTTTCGGCGTGCTTGGCGGTGCATTCGGGTCCGGATCCTCGCGATAGACAAGGTCCTGCCAGTCGGTCACGCAGAGCCTGTCCCCCTGCCAGATCTCATGACGCAGCGCGACAAAGCCCAACGGCCCGCTCCGCCCCGTCTTGCGTTCCGAATTTTCCTTGTAAGTCAAGCGCTTGGCGGGTTCTCCGGCGCGCAACGGCGCGTGAAATTCCAGCCGTCCTCCGGCCCACATTCTGCGCGGCAGGCCCATGTCCGGGATCACCCCGCCCACCTTCGGATGCCCATCTCTTCCAAGCATTTCAGGGGTTTGCGGCTCCCAGAAATACAATTGATGGAAAAACGGCGGCAACGCATCGCCCGCCCCAAGGTCAGGTATCTGCCCCAGGCTCGCCTGCATCGCCCGCCCCCGCGCCGGATCGATCATGTCGGAAATGGTTTGCTTCGGATCACTCATCGCGCTTCGCCAAGTTATTGATTTCGCTTTTTAAATGACGATATGACGGTGCGACGTCAACCGGTTTCCGCGCGCAGTGCCTCCATTTTCCCGGCCAGAACCTTGCGATACTGCTCATTGTTCAGCCTACCCTCGTCGTCGAATTCATCCCCTGCCGACGCCACGCAGAGCATCGGTCCGTGCAACACGCGCGCCTGCAGCGGCACAAGGCAGCTCATCACCATGAACTGCCCCGTCTCGCCCCCCGTGCGCCCGGCATTGGCCGACATCACCACCGTCGGCCTGCCCTTGAACGGCATCCCATCGACCCGGCTGATCCAGTCGAACGCGTTCTTCAGAACCCCGCTGATCCCCTTGTTGTATTCGGGTGAAGAGATGACGATCGCATCCGCAGTTTTTACTTTGTTTGCAAGCGTTTCAACGGCGTCGGGCACACCCTTCTCCGCCTCCAGATCGCCATCGTAAAGCGGCAGGTTCAGATCGCCCTCGTCGATCGTCGCAGGCCCGAAGGCCGCTACAGCCTCGCGCAAGAGCATGCGGTTGTAAGAGCCTTTGCGCAGCGAGCCAGAGATCGTCAGCAGCGTGGGGTTGCCCATGAAATGTCCTTTCATCACCGGAATGTCCCGAGGAGTCTGGCACATTCACCCGCCAAGACAACCGCTCTTGCCGCACAATGCCTGTTTGCGACCGATCAAAGCAGAAACCCCGGACGCGGTTGCATCCGGGGTTGATGATTTTGTCTATTCTACAGAACGACTTACCAGTCGTTGGGGCCCTTGTCCGCAAAGGCATGCACGAGGAAGTCGATGAACGCGCGCACCTTGGGCTGCGTGAACCGGCCCGGCGGATAAACCGCGTAAATGCCCTGCGTTTCGACGGGGAGATCGGGAATGACATCCTCGACCAGCCCTTCCTGCATCGCCGTCGCGTAAAGGAAGCTGGGCAGATAGGCGATCCCGAGCCCCGAGATCGCGGCGTTGAGCAGCGATTGCCCGTCATTCACGGAAAGCCCGCCAGCCGTTCTTACCTGCCGCTTTTCGCCCGATGGCGCGGTCAGCTTCCACACCGACCCGTTGGTCTGGCTGGAATAATGCAGCAGCTTGTGCTCGTTCAGGTCGTCGATCTTCTTGGGCCGGCCATAGCGCTCAAGGTAGGCGGGGCTGGCGATCATCCGCTTCGTGGTGTCGGTCAGCTTGCGCGCACGCAGGGTGCTGTCCTCCAGCTCACCGATCCGCACCGCCATGTCGAACCCTTCCGAAATCAGTTCCACATAGCGGTTGTTAAGCACCATGTTGACCGAAATATCGGGGAATTCCTCAAGAAACGTACCCAAGACCGGGCTGAGATGATTGACGCCGAAATCGGTTGCCACAGAGATGCGCAGCAAACCCGAAGGTGCCGATTGCATCGAACTGACCAGTGCATCGGCCTCTCCCGCATCATTGAGAACCCGCAGCGCGCGGTCGTAATAGGCCAGGCCGATCTCGGTCGGGCTGACCCGTCGTGTGGTCCGGTTCAGCAGGCGCGCCCCAAGACGCGCCTCCAGGGACGAAACATGCTTTGAGACAGCCGATTTCGAGATTCCCATCTTGCGCGCAGCGTCGGTGAATCCTCCTTGATCCACGACAGTGGCGAAGGCCTCCATTTCGGTCAGGCGATCCATACTCGATACCTCTATTCGTTTGACAGGAAACCTTATCAGCGGAAATTCGGGCACAACTGCGGCATCGGACCGACAATATCTGGGTTTTGTTCAGGATCGTTCGTGGCATGGAAACAAGAGAACAGACGTTTCCGTTTCCGCGACCAGGCTCAGAGCGTCGCCGCCAACCGCGTACCCTGATCGATGGCCCGCTTGGCGTCGAGTTCGGCGGCCACGTCGGCGCCGCCGATCACATGCACCGCGATCCCCCGCGCTTCCAATGCGTCCGCCAGGCTGCGTTCCGACACTTGCCCGGCGCAAAGCACGATGGTGTCGGCCCCGATCAGGTCGGGCGTCTCGTGCGCTTCGCCGTGAGTGATATGCAACCCCTCGGAGTCGATGCGTTCATAGTTCACGCCGCTCATCATCTTAACCTGCTTCATGCGCAAGGTGGCACGATGAATCCAGCCCGTGGTCTTGCCAAGCCGCTTGCCGGGGCGTTCGTCCTTGCGTTGCAGCAGCGTGACCTGACGGGCAGGGGCCTCGGGGCGGGGGCCTTCGGGAGCCAGACCACCGCGCGCCTCGGCAGGATCGCCAACGCCCCATTCCTCTTTCCATTCCGGCAGGTCCACGGTGGGGCTGCTTCCTTCCTGGACCAGGTATTCCGCCACATCGAAGCCTATACCACCGGCACCGACAACGGCCACGCGCTTGCCCACCTGCGCCTTGCCGCGCAGGACGTCGACATAGGAGAGCACATTCGACCCCTCCTGCCCCGGAATGCCCGGATCGCGAGGCAGGACGCCGGTGGCGATGATCACCTCGTCAAAGCCCGCAACGTCGTCGGCGCCAACGCGCTGACCGAGTCTCAGCGTGATGTCATGTTCGCGCATCATCGTGTCGAACCAAGCGACCAGGCCGTGGAACTCTTCCTTGCCGGGGATTTCGCGCGCCATGTTCAACTGCCCGCCGATGCGGTCGGCCTGATCGAACAGGGTCACCGCATGACCCCGCGCCGCGGCGGTCATCGCTGCCGAAAGTCCGGCAGGTCCGGCGCCGACGACACCGATGGATTTCGGACGGTCAGTCGGGGTGACCGTCAGTTCTGTCTCATAGCAGGCGCGGGGATTGACCAGGCAGGTCGAGATCTTGCCGCTGAATGTATGGTCGAGGCAGGCCTGGTTGCAGGCGATGCAGGGCGCGATCGTGTCAGCGCGCCCGTCGGCTGCCTTTTTCACGAAATCAGGGTCGGCCAGGAAGGGGCGCGCCATCGACACCATGTCGGCGCAGCCCTCGGACAGGACCTGTTCAGCCACCTCGGGCGTGTTGATCCGGTTCGAGGTGATGACCGGGATGCCGACCTTGCCCATCAGTTTGCGGGTGACCCATGTGAAGGCCGCGCGCGGGACGGATGTGGCGATGGTGGGGATGCGCGCCTCGTGCCAGCCGATCCCTGTATTGATGATGCTGGCCCCGGCCTCCTCGACAGCCTGCGCCAGTTGGACCACCTCGTCGAAGGTCGAGCCCTCGGGCACGAGGTCGATCATCGACAGCCGGTAGATCAGGATGAAATCGCTGCCCACGGCCGCGCGGACGCGGCGCACCACTTCGACGGGGAGGCGCATGCGGTTTTCGTAAGCGCCGCCCCAGCGGTCGGTGCGCTTGTTGGTGTGGGTGACGAGGAACTGGTTGAGGAAATAGCCCTCGCTGCCCATGATTTCGACCCCGTCGTAACCGGCCTCGCGGGCGCGGGCGGCGGCGGTGACGATATCAGCGATCTGTTTCTCGATTCCCGCCTCGTCCAGCTCCTTGGGGGGGAAAGGCGATATCGGCGACTTGACGGGGGAGGGCGCGACGCAATCGGGGCTGTAGGCATAGCGGCCGGCATGCAGGATCTGCATAGCGATCCGCCCGCCCGCGTCATGCACGCGGTCGGTGACCCGGCGGTGGTTGGCGATGTCCTGATCGGTGTAAAGTCCTGCCGCACCTGGAAAAACCCCGCCTTCGGGATTGGGGGCCATGCCCCCCGTGACCATCAACCCGACGCCGCCGCGGGCGCGGGTGGCGTAGAATTCGGCGACGCGGTTCCAGTCTTTCGTTTCCTCGAGCCCGGTATGCATGGAGCCCATGAGAACGCGGTTCCTGAGTGTCACATGGCCCAGGTCGAGCGGGGCGAGAAGGTGGCTGTATTGGGTCATGGCGGCCTCCGGTATTTGTCGGGCAGGATGGCTGGACGGGCCGAGAATGTCACCCGGAACGCTGCGTTAAGCTGGCGACCGGACGTTTGCGGGGTCCAGCCCGCAACGGTGTCGGCAGCGGTTCGGTATCGCGTCGGTCCGACGTCGGTATGACGTCGGTATTGCCGGCGGCCGGATTCAGCGCGCCGAGGCGGCCCAGTCCCAGTACATTTCCTGCACGCGCCGGGTCAGCGGGCCGACCTGATATCGGGTATCGTCAAAGGCGGTGACAGGCGTCACTTTCATCATGTTGCCCGAGAGAAAGACTTCGTCGGCATCGTGAAAGTCCTGGAAGCTCATCACGGTCTCATGGACCTCGACCCCGTCGGCGCGCAGGTTCCGGATATGGCGTGCGCGGGTGATCCCCGACAAGAACGTGCCGTTCGGGACCGGTGTGAACACGGCGCCATCCTTTACCGCGAAGACATTGGCGGTGGCGGTCTCGGCGACATTGCCGAGCGCGTCGGCGACCAGCGCATTGCCAAATCCGCGCGCCTGCGCCTCGGCGATCATCCGGGCGTTGTTGGGATAGAGGCAGCCCGCCTTGGCGTTGACCACGGCGTCTTCGAGAACGGGGCGGCGAAAGCGGGTGCGGGTGAGGGTGGTCGAACTGCCCGGCGGCGCCATCGGCGTGGCCTCGAGGCAGATGGCAAAGCCGGTGCCGCCGTCGCGGTCGGGCATGACGCCAAGCGGGCCGCCGCTGATCGACCAGTACATCGGGCGGATATAGACCGCGGTTTGAGAATCGTAGGCGGCAAGCCCCTCTTGGATGATCTGCACCATGTCTTCGGGCGCAACCGTCGGCTTGATCATCAGCGCCTCGGCGGAGGCGTTCACCCGCGCGCAATGCAGGTCGAGATCCGGGGTCAGCCCATGCGCATAGCGCGCGCCGTCGAAGACCGTGGTGCCGAGCCAGGAACCATGATCGGCCGCGCGCATCACCGCAAGGTCGCCATCATGCCATGCGCCATCGAAATAGGTGCGGATATCGGTGCCGACTGCCATCTTCGTCCTCCTGTTCAGCGCGCGCAGCCTAGGCCGGTTGCGCGGGAGGGTCCAGAGCCCTTCAGCGAGGGAGTGGCGCGCCAATGGCGCGCGCGGGAGCGAGGGGCCAGCCCCTCGCGCTCCCCGGGATATTTTCAAACAGAAGAAGGGGTCAGGGGGCCTCGGCGAGCAGCGCGTCAAGATCGAGCGGGCTGTTGGTCATCGCAAGCTGGCCGTCGGGATCGCGCGGCCAGTCCTCTGGCGGGCGGTCGCGGTAGAGTTCGATGCCATTGCCGTCGGGGTCGCGCAGATAGAGCGCTTCGCTGACGCCATGATCGGCGGCGCCGTCAAGCGAAAGGTCGACGGCGAGGACGCGGCGCAGCGCATCGGCGAGCTGCGCGCGGTCGGGGTAGAGAATCGCCGCATGGTAAAGGCCGGTATGGCCCTTGGGCGCGGGTGTGGCGCCAAGCGAGTCCCAGGTGTTGAGAGCGATATGGTGGTGATAGCCGCCCGCGCCGAGGAATGCGGCGCGGGCGCCCCAGCGTTGCTGGACGGGGAAGCCGAGCACGCCTGAATAAAAGCCGATCGCGCGGTCGAGATCGGCGACCTTGAGATGGACGTGCCCGATCCGGGCTTCGGGGTGAATATCCGTGGTCATGGCGGGGCCTCTGCATCTGTGCGGTTGATGCAGGAGATGGGCATCCAGGGGCCGCATGCGCAATTGCGCAGAATCAGGCAGGGGCTGTGCCAAGGCGCACAGATGACGCGGTCAGTAGGGATCCTGCGGGCTGCGATCCGATGACAGGCTTTGCTGGCGCGCGGTCACGAGATGTTCGATCGCGTCCGCGAGGTGTATTTCGGCGATATGATGGTCGCCGCGCGCCACCCGGATGCGGTGCGCCTCGATCATGACATCGGCATGGCTGCACCCGAATGGGGGTTCGAACCGGTAGCAGGCCAGTTCGATCAGGAGGCCCATCGGGTCCTTGAAATAGATCGAATCCATGAAGCCCCGGTCCTTGGGGCCTGAATGGCCGATGCCGCGCTCATTGAGCCGTTCGACGGCCTGCGAGAAGCTCGCACGGCTGACATTGAAGGCCAGGTGGTGCACGCAGCCCGGATCGGTCGGGGTGCGTTTATGGACGGCCGTTCGGGTCTCGTTGGTGAAGATGGTGATCAGCCGCCCGTCGCCGGGATCGAAATAGAGATGGCCCTCGTCGGGATCGTCGAGATTGGGTTGATCGAAGATGAAGGGCATGCCGAGCACCCCTTCCCAGAAGTCGATGCTGGTCTGGCGGTCGGCGCCGGTGAGGGTGATGTGATGCACGCCTTGGGTTTGCAGTTTGCGCATGGCGGGAAACTCCTTTTTGCAAGACTAGGGCGGCGCGGCCCCGTTTCGCAAGGCGATGGGGGGCGGTGTGCTGCGCATCAACCATTTCGTGATTTGCATGTGAGCGCCGGTTTTGTGTTTTTCGCCCCAGGAAACAGGCACGAGCAGGATAAAGGAGACATGGAATGACAGCACGAGCGTTCAACCGCCGATCGATCATCGCCGGGGGCGCGGCGCTTTTGGCGGCGCCGGCCGTCTGGGCGGAACCGTCAAGCGGGGTGCGGCGCAATACCTCGGGTTTCGCGCTGCTTGACTGGCGCGATCATTTCGACACGCTGGAGCATGGCGCGATCGTGGCCGATACGCGGTCGCGCGCTCTGCACTTCTGGTCGGAGGATGAAAGCGTCTATAGGCTGTTCCCGACATCCGTGCCACGCAGCCCGGAGCTGACCAAGTTGGGCCTGACAAGGATCGTCAGGAAGGTCGAGGGTCCGTCATGGACGCCGACGCCATCCATGCGCGAGCGCGACCCGTCGCTGCCCGTCACGGTGCCGCCCGGCCCCGAGAACCCGATGGGCACCCATGCGTTGCATCTGTCCTGGCAGTATTACCGCATCCACGGCACCCATGACACGCGCAAGATCGGGCGCAAATCGTCGGATGGCTGCATCGGTCTTTACAACGAGAAGATCGCCGAGCTTTACGAGCTGACCGAGGTGGGCACGCAGGTGCGGCTGATCTGAGAGACGGGTGGCGGTGGCCCGGGTCAAACCCGGGCGCCGACCATGCCCGCGATCTCGTAGGTCTTTTGCAGGATCGGCGTTGCGATCGCCCGGGCACGTTCCGCACCGTCGGCAAGGACGCGGTCGATTTCCGAGACATCCTGCATGAGCCGGCCCATTTCGGTTGAGATCGGCGCCAGCTTGTCGACCGCGAGGTCGGCCAGCATCGGCTTGAATTCCGAGAAGGGTTTGCCGCCCGCATCGCGCATTACCTGGTCCACGCTCTGATCCGAGAGGGCTGCGTAGATATTGACGAGGTTGCGCGCCTCGGGGCGGTCCTCGAGGCCGCCGGCATCACCGGGGAGGGGCTCGGGGTCGGTCTTGGCCTTGCGGATCTTCTTGGCGATGGTGTCGGCATCGTCGGTGAGGTTGATGCGGCTCATGTCCGAGGGATCGGACTTCGACATTTTCTTGGTGCCGTCGCGCAGGCTCATGACCCGCGTGGCGGCGCCTTCGATCACCGGCTCGGTGATCGGGAAGAAATCGACGCCGTAATCGTTGTTGAACTTGATCGCGATGTCGCGGGTCAGTTCGAGATGCTGTTTCTGGTCTTCGCCGACCGGGACGTGGGTGGCGTGATATACAAGGATGTCGGCGGCCATCAGCGCCGGGTAGCCGAAGAGCCCGAGGCTGGCCTGTTCGGCATTCTTGCCGGCCTTGTCCTTGAACTGGGTCATGCGTTTCATCCAGCCCATGCGCGCGACGCAGTTGAACACCCAGGCCAGTTGCGTGTGCTCGGGCACCTGGCTCTGGTTGAAGAGGATGGACTTCTGCGGATCGATCCCGGAGGCGATGAAACCGGCCGCGAGTTCGCGGGTGGCGCGGCGCAGTTTCTGGGGCTCCTGCCAGACGGTGATGGCATGCAGGTCGACCATGCAGAAGATCGACTCGACGCCTGCGTTCTGGCTGTTGGCGAAGCGTTTGAGCGCGCCAAGGTAGTTGCCGAGCGTCAGGTTTCCCGAAGGCTGGATCCCCGAAAAGACGCGGGGGGTGAAGACCGGCTCGGTCATGGCTCATCTCCGTGGTGGATTTCCGTGCCAGCCTCGCTTACCCATGGGTCAAAGCCCCGTCAAGGAGAGCGCCACATGAGCAGTCCCCGTTCAGACCGTCCGGTCAACCCCTTGCCGCCCGTCGTGGTGGCATTGTTCCTCGTGATCATCGGCATAGAGGCCGTTTTCAACCTGGGTGCGCGCGGCCTGATCGGTGGCCCCGAGGCGGTCGGGTGGCGGCAGGGTGCGATCCAGGATTACGGGTTCAACAGCGATATTTTCGGCTGGATGGTGCAGAACAACGTCTGGCCGATGACGCATGTGAAGCGGTTCGTGACCTATCTGTTCCTGCATGGCTCGTTCACGCATGCGCTGTTTGCCGGGGTGATGCTGCTGGCGTTGGGAAAGTTCGTGGGCGAGGTCTTTGCGCAATGGGCTGTGCTGGTGCTGTTCGTGACGTCGGCGGTGGTGGGTGCCGTGGTGTTCGGGCTGGCGATGCCCGAGCAGCAGCGCTGGCTCATCGGGGCGTTTCCGGGGGTTTACGGGCTGATCGGGGGGTTCACCTATCTCATGTGGCTCAAGCTGGGGCAGATGGGCGCTCAGCAGTTCCGGGCTTTCAGCCTGATCGGGGTGCTGATGGGACTGCAGCTGGTCTTTGGCCTGATCTTCGGGGCGAACCGGATGTGGCTGGCGGATGTGGCCGGGTTTGCCGCCGGGTTCATCCTGTCGTTTTTCCTGGCGCCGGGTGGCTGGGCGCGGATTCGCGCCAAGATCCGCCACCGCTGAGCGAGACCGGACCCCGCCTCAGCGGCGCAGGCTGGCGCGGAACTCCGAGAGATGAAATGCGCCGATCAGATGGCCGATCCCGAAATAGCTGACGATCCCCGTTCCGATCAGCGCCAGAAGCGCCAGCCAGCGCAGCCCGGACATGCCGAAGAACGGCACCAGCAGCACGCTGATGCCCCAGATGATCACCCCCATAAGCGCCGAGGCGACAAGGATGCGCCAGATACGGTCGCGGCAGCGATCATCAAGGCGGGCAACCTCGCCATAGCTGCGCGTGCCGCGCACAAGCAGTCCGAGCATCACCCAACCCGCGACAGTGGCGGCGATGGCGGCGGCGATCCAGCCGATCAGATAGGCCAGTCCGATCGCCACGGCCGCGTTGACGATCATCGCCACCACGGCATAGCGGAACGGGCTCTTGGTGTCCTCTCGTGCGAAGAACAGAGGTTGCAGGATCTTCTGGAGAACGAAGGCCGGGAGGCCCAGGCCATAGATCGCGACCGCAAGCGCGGTGGCGGCGGTGTCGTCGGTCCCGAAGGCGCCGCGCTCGAACAGCACCGAGACCAGTGGCAGCGGGACCGCCACCAGTGCCACGGCGCAGGGCACGGTCAGCGCCAGCGATATCTCGGTTGCGCGGGAATACGCGGCGCGCGCGCCCTTGTGATCGTCGATCTTGAGACGGCGTGAAAGATCGGGCAGCAGCACGATGCCGACAGCGATGCCCACCACGCCAAGCGGCAACTGGTAAAGGCGGTCCGCGGAGTAGAGCCAGCTCACGGCCTTGTCGTAATTCGAGGCGACCTGCTGTCCGACCAGAAGATTGACCTGCATGACCCCGCCCGCAAGCGCGGCCGGAATCGCGATGCGCACAAGGCGCGCCATGTCTGGGGTCCAGCGCGGGCGCTCGGTCCGGATGTGGAACCCGGCACGCGCCGCGGCGATCCAGACCAGCGCAAGCTGGGCCGCGCCCGCGAAGGGGATCGTCCAGACAAGCGCATCTGCCACCGGGCCGTTGTTGAGGGCGGCGAAAGTCATGGCGGCGATGAGCATGACATTGAGCAGGACGGGGGCGGCGGCGGCGGCGGCGAAGCGGCCGGTGGCGTTGAGCACACCCGAAAAGAGCGCAGCGAGAGAGATGAACAGGATATAGGGAAAGGCGATGCGCCCGAAGGCGACCGTCAGATCGAACCGCTCGTCCCCGGCAAAGCCTTCTGCGGTGGCCCAGACCAGAGCGGGCATGAAAAGCATCGCAAGACCGGTGAGCGCCAAGAGCACCAGCGCCAGCCCCGACATGGCCTGTGAGGCGAATTTGACGTGGTCTTCATCACCCTCGTATTTCTTTGAAAACATTGGAACAAATGCCGCGTTGAAGGCGCCTTCGGCGAAGAAGCGGCGAAACATGTTGGGCAGGCGGAAGGCGGCCACATAGGCATCCATCAAGGCGCCGGGGCCAAGGAAATTGGCGATCAGAACATCGCGCACGAACCCCAGAATTCGGCTGAGCATGGTCCATCCGCTGACAGTCAGGACACCGGAAAGCAGGCGGACGGGTCTCATATGCGGGCCTTTGATTGCGCGGGTTCCGGCAGGCTTAGCGGATCGGGGACGCAGGCGAAAGAGGCATCAGCAGCGCAGGAAGGATGGTACAAAACGCACATAACGACCCCCCGTTTTGTACCAAACCGGAGGCGGGCAATCATGCGGCATGATCGCGTTCGAGGACCGAGAGCGCCTCAAGCGCCATCATCCGTTCTTCGTTGGCGGGGATCACCAGCGTCCGGAAATCGCCGAGCGGCGCGAGCTGGGCGATGATCCGCTCGCGCACGGAGCTTGCGTGTTCGCCGATACCGCCGGTGAACACCATCGCGTCGATCCCGCCGAGCACCACCGCCAGCGACGCCGCCGCCTGTGCGCAGCGCCGGGCGAAATAGTCGAGCGCGAAGCGCGCGCCATCCGAGCCGTCATCCAGAAGGGTCGCCACATCGTTTGAGATCCCCGAAAGGCCAAGCAGACCCGAGCGGTCGTAGAGCATCGTTTCGACCTCAGCCGCCGACATGCGATGCGCGCGCATGAGGTGCATCACCGCGCCGGGGTCGATCGCGCCCGAGCGGGTGCCCATGGGCACGCCGTCAAGGGTGCTCATGCTCATGGTGGTGTCGCGGCTCTGGCCCTGTGACATCGCACAGAGGCTGGAGCCGTTGCCGAGATGCGCGGCGATCACGCGCCCGGCGTGAAGCGCGGGGTGATCGCGGCGAAGGGACTCGGCGACCCAGGCGTAAGACAGGCCGTGAAACCCGTAGCGGCGCACGCCTGCCTCATGAAATTCCGCCGGGATCGCGAAACGGGTCGTCATCGGCCCGTGACCGGCGTGAAAGGCGGTGTCGAAACAGGCGATATCGGGCACGTCCGCTTCGACCCTCTCGGAGGCGGCGATGGCGGCGAGGTTGTGGGGCTGATGCAGTGGCGCGAGTGGGTTGAGCGCTTCGAGGTCGGTGAGCACCTGCGGTGTGACCCGCACCGGCCCGGTATAGCGCGTGCCGCCATGGACAACCCGGTGCGCGATGGCGACGCTTTGCCATTCGCTGGCATGGGCCTTCAGGAACGCGATCACGGATTCCAGCGCGGCATGGTGATCCGCGCCGGGTGCGAGCGTGGTCTGCGTGGTCGGACCGTCGGTGATATAGGCGTTGAACTGCGCCGCGCCGCCGATGCGGGTGGCCTTGCCCCCAGCCAGCTCGCGGAGCCCGTCGCGCGCGAATACGCGGAACTTGAGGCTGGATGACCCGGCATTGAGTGTCAGGATCGTTTCGGTCATTTGACTTGCCCCCTGTCGCGCGCGTCGGCCAGCAGCACCGCGAGCGCGCAGGACAGAAGCCGTGCGCGCACGCTGTCGGCGCGACTGGTCAGGATCACCGGCACGCGCGCGCCCAGAACGATCCCCGCGCCTTCGGCGTGGCCCATGAAAATCAGTTGCTTGGCCAGCATGTTCCCGGCCTCGATATCGGGCACGAGCAGGATGTCGGCATGGCCCGCAACCACCGAGTCGATGCCCTTTTCCTGCGCCGCCCTGACGCTGATGGCGTTGTCGAAGGCCAGTGGCCCGTCAAGCAGCGCGCCGGTGATCTGCCCGCGATCGGCCATCTTGCACAGCGCGGCGGCGTCGATCGTCGCTGGCATCCGGGGATGCACGGTTTCGACCGCCGCAAGGATGGCGAGATGGGGTTTCTGCGGGCCGAACAGCGCGTGCCAGAGCCCGATGGCGTTCTGCGCGATGTCGGCCTTCTCCAGAAGGTCGGGCTGCACGTTGACGGCGGCATCGGTGATGATGAAGGGGCGCGGATAGTCGTTGGTCAGCATCACGAAGGCGTGGCTGATGCGGCGTTCGGTCCTGAGCCCGGCGGCGGGCGAGATGATCGCGCCGAGCAATTCATCGGAGTGCAGCGAGCCCTTCATGATGGCGCGCACCTGCCCGGTCGCGGCCAGTTCGGCGGCCTTGTCGGCGGCGGCATGGCTGTGTTCGGTGTCGATGACGGGGTAGGCGTCGGGTGGCTGGCCGGTTTCGGTGAGGGCGGTGGCGATCCGGGCGGCGGGACCGATCAGAACCGGCGAGATGAGCCCGGCGGCGGCGGCATCGTTGACGGCCTCGAACACGGTGGCCTGCACCGGATGAACCACGGCGGTGGGCAGGGCGGGCAGAGGGTCGCAGCGCGCCATCAGCCCGTCGTAATGCTGGTCCATCTGGTTCATGCACGCGGCTCCCTGGGTGGCGTCGTCGTCGTAGGCCGCCGCATGGCGGCACCGGGGACGACGTTTCGCAGGGCAGGATGGCATGCGCGTGACACGCGCCGCAAGGGAGCAGATTTCGGCAAGCGCCCGAAGCGCCTAGAGAATCTCGCCCAGTTTGCGGCGCTGGATCTTGCCCGATGGACCTTTGGGCAGTTCATCGAGGAAATGCACACGATCCGGGCATTTGAAGGCGCCGAGCTTGCGCGCGCAAATGGCGATCAGGTCGTCTTCGCTCAGGTCCGATCCGGGGCGGATCGCCACGGCGGCCTCGACCCGTTCGCCGTAGCGCGTGCAGGGGCGGGCAAAAGCGGCGGCCTCGATGATGTCGGGATGGGAATAAAGCGCCTCGTCCACTTCGCGGGGGGCGATGTTTTCGCCGCCCTTGATGATCAGTTCCTTGAGGCGCCCGGTCACGAAGAAATAGCCATCCGCGTCCTGACGGCCCAGATCGCCGGTGCGCAGCCAGCCGTCTGGCGTGAAGGTCTCGCGCGTGGCGTCGGGGTTGCGCAGGTATTCGCGCATCACGTTGGGGCCGCGCACGGCGATTTCGCCCTCTTGTCCGTGGGGCAGGGGGGCGAGGTTTCCATCGAGGATCGCCGCCTCGTTGCCGAAGGGAATGCCGGGCGAGCCGATCTTGCGCGTCCCCGGCGGCAGCGGGTTCGAGAGGATCTGCGCGGCGGTTTCGGTGAGGCCCATCGTTTCGATGATCGGCACGCCGAAGCGGGTTTCAAAGGCGGTCTGCACATCCGGCGCCAGCGGCGACGAGGCCGAGCGCCCGAAGCGCAGCCGCGCCTTCACCGCGTCGCTCGGGTCGGCATCGCCGTGCAGAAGGTGAGAGATGATCGTCGGCACGACCGAGAACCACGTCGCCTCGCTGCTGGCGGCCTGATCCCAGAAGCGGCTGGCCGAGAAGCGCGGGCAGAGCGCCAGCGAGCCGCCCGAGACCAGCGAGCCGATGACGGACACGCAGAGCCCGTTGATATGGTAGATCGGCAGCACGCAAAGCCCGCGGTCATCCGGCGAGAGCTCATGCGCGACCGAGGTGGTCCACCCCCCCGCCAGCAGGCTGGAATGGCTGTGGACCACGCCCTTGGGCCGCCCGGTGGTGCCGGAGGTATACATCAGCAGCGCATGATCCTCGGGCGAGAGCGGCGCAAGGTCGCCCGCGGGGCCGTTGACGGTATCGGGATCGAGCCGTTTCACCGGATTGTCGCGCGTGGCCTCGTCGAAGATGTCGCGCACGCTGTCATCCACGAATGCAAAGCGTGCCTCGCTGTGGCCAAGCGCATAGGCGATGGCGTCAAGCCCGGCGGCGAGGTTGATCATGGTCAGGCGGAAACCGCCGTAGAGCGTGCCGTAGAGCGCCTCGATGGCGGCGCGCCCGTTGGGCATGACGATGGCGACGCTTTCACCCTTTTGCGCACCTTGCCCGGCCAGCGACCCGGCAATGCGGCGGGCGCTGTCGCGCAGGGCGGGCCAATCCAGGGTCTCGCCGGTTTCGGGAAAGACGAAGGCGGTCCCGCCAGCCTCGGCGCGGGAGTCGACCCAGTCGCGCAGGGTGCCTTGGGGCGGTGCGTCGCGTTCCAGTTTCATTGCCCGGCCACGTCCCAGTAGTCGGCGAAGATCGCATCGAGCGTGGGTTCATTGGCGGGGATTTCACGCACGACGCGGGTGGTCTGGATGAAATGGCGCCAATGCAGGTTCTCGTCGATGGAATTGCCGCCCCAGCTGCCGCAGCCCATCGACAGGGAAAAGGGCAGGCCGTTGGTGAAGGCGCCGCCGGTGGCGAAGCAATGGGCCTGATTGACGATCACGCGGCAGGTCGGGATGATCTCGCCCAACTGCATGGCGCGGCTGTCGTCGCCGGTATGCAGGCCGATGGAATGCCCCGCCCCCTGGTGTTCGAGGATGCGGCGCGCGGTGTCGGTGGCGGCGTCGAAATCGGCAGCGCGATAGAGCGCGACCACGCGGCTGAGCTTTTCGCCCGAAAGCGGGTGGTCGGGGCCGATGCCGGCCGTTTCGACCGCGATGAAGCGCGTGCTGTCGGGCACTTGCCCGGTGAGGCCGAGCACCTCGATGGTGACATCGGCGTCCTGCGCGAGGATCGCGCGGTTGAGCTTGCCCTCGGGCCAGAGGCGCTGGACGATCCGGTCGGATTCGGCGGCATGCACCAGCGCACCGCCCTGACGCGCCAGTGCCGCGACGAAGGCGTCATAGACCGCATCGACCACCACGAGGGCGTTCTCGGAGGAACAGGATGTGGCATTGTCGAAGGTCTTGGAGGCGGCGATCTTTTCGGCGGCGGCGTCGAGATCGGCGGTCTCGTCGACGATCACGGTGACATTGCCCGCGCCGACCCCGATGGCGGGCGTGCCGCAGGTATAGGCGCGGCGCACGTTGTCCTGGCTGCCGGTCACGACCACGAGGTCGGAGGTTTCGAGCATCCGCTGCGTCTTGGCCTTGGAGCCGGGGGCGGGAACCATCTGAACGAGGTCATGATCGAGGCCGATCTTGTCGAATTCGGCGTGGATGTAGCGCAGCAGCATGTCGCAGGCCGGGACGCCCTTGGGCGAGGGCGAGAGCACGATGGCATTGCCGCATTTCAGCGCGTTGATGATATTGTTGGCGGGGGTCGCCGCCGGGTTGGTCGAGGGTACCACGGCGCCGATCACCCCGATGGGGCGGGCGATCTCGGTGATGCCGGTGGCCCGGTCGTCGCGGATCACGCCGTGGGTTTTCACCCCGGCGATGTCGCGCATCAGGCCCAGTGTCTTGCGGTGGTTCTTGGTGATCTTGTCGGGCACGTTGCCAAGCCCGGTCGTTTCGACCGACAGTTCGGCCAGGGCGCGGTTGCGCGCGGGTTCCATGATCGCCCATGCGGCGGCCTGCGCGGCCCGGTCATAGCGTTCCTGCGTGGCGCCGTCCTCGAAGGCCTGCTGCGCGGCACGGGCGCAGGCCATGATGCTGTCGATGGCGGTAAGATCGTCGGGGGCGTTCATCTGAAAGTCCTTCGCGGTGGGTGGACAGGGCGGGCGGCCGCCCTGTCCGGGGTTGAATGAAGCGGGCGCGGCTTAAAGGCCGGCCAGCAGTTTCTCGAGCGTTTCCTGACGCTGGTTCCACATCTCGCGGACCTCGTCGCGGGTCATCACCTTCATGGGCGAGCCGCCAGCCTTCATCTGCTTCTTGACGCGGTCGTTCTGGAACATCGCGGGCACGGTTTCGGCCAGCTTGTCGATCACCTCTTGCGGGGTGCCCTTGGGGACCATGATGCCGCGGTAGTTCACGCTGGCATTGTCGATGTCATAGCCCTGTTCCTGCATGGTCGGCACGTCGGGCAGGAAGTCGCTGCGCTCGGTGTCGAACACGCCGAGAATCTTGATGTTGCCCGCATCGGCGGCGCGGAAGGCATCCGAGAGGTTGTTGACCCCGCCCATCACCTCGCCGGCGATGACCGCCTTCATGGCACCTGCACCGCCCTGGTTGTTGGGGATGTAGGCCAGCTTGACGCCCGCGGCGTTTTCAAGCTGAAGCGCGGCGATGTGGTGGCCGACGAACAGCCCGGCACCCGAGAAGGTCATCTTGCCGGGGTTTTCCTTGGCCCAGTTCACAACGTCTTCCATCGTGTCGAACTCGCTGTCGGCACCGACGACGAAGACCGCCGGGTCGGCGCCCCAGTTGGCGATCGGCTCGAAGCTGTCGGCGCTGTATTCCACGCCGCCCTTGATCGACTGGGCGATGAAGTGGGGCACGTTGTAGGCGCCGATGGTATAGCCGTCGGCATCGGCCTGCGTCGCCAGCCAGTTCCAGCCGACGCGCCCGCCTGCACCGGGCTTGTTGACGATGGCGATGGGCTGGCCCAGGGCATCCTCGTTGCCCGAGGTCATGGTCACGATCCGCGCCTGAAAGTCGGTCGCGCCGCCCGCGCCATAGCTGACCATCATCATCAGCGGACGGTCGGGGTAATCCTGTGCCGCAGCGGGACCTGCGATCATGAGGGCTGTCGCCAGCCCGGCCATAAGTGATTTCATCATTGGGTTCTCCTCCCTTGGTTTTTTCGGTTGACCGGTTGGGTCCGGATTATTGAAACAGCACCTCTCTGGGTGTGAATACGTTGAGGATTCCGGCGAACAGCCCATACATGACGGCAAGGAATCCCAGGGTGATCAGGATCCGCATGATCCAGCTGCGCGCCGCATTGTGCGGGGCGGGATCATAGATCGAGAGCAGCATGAAAAAGGCGATCGTGCTGGCAGTATAGAAGCCAAGCCCGCGCGCGGCCCAGAATACGTAGATCAGCATCACCGCCAGGCCCGGCGCGATGTTGATGACCATGCGCCGCCCGATCCCGTCGCCGACCCGCGACAGGCCGAGCGCGGCCTTGCCGAAGGTCCAGAGCGCCAGCACGACGAACACCGTCGAGATGAGGCGAGGGAACAGGAAGGCCTGCGCCGGTTCGCGCGTATAGCTGACCCAGCAGATCCAGATGCCGACAGCGGCGATGAATCCCGATGGAAAGATATGTTGCCATTGTCTCATGCCGCGGCCTCCTCGTTCTGTTCCTGCCTGTCGATCCGGCGCTGGCGCAGTTCCATCCAGACCGAATAGGCGATGGAGGCCACCACGATGGCGATCAGCGACAGGTTCAGGACGCCGCTGAAGAAATAGGTCGTCCGCCCCACCGAGGCGTCGGCGATCATCGCGCCCTGGATGAAATTGGCCTCGGCGATGGGGCCGAGGATAAGGCCAAGGACCAGCGGCGCAGCGGCAAATCCGAAGCGTTCGAGGAAATACATGCCGATGCCGAGCGCCGCCATCACATAGACATCCCCCATCGAGTTCTGCACGGAATAGGAGCCGAACACGGCAAGCCCCAGCACCAGCGCCGCCATCACCGATTGCGGCACCTGCGCCACCCGCGCGGCGAAGCCCGCCACGTAAAGGCCGAAGATGCACATCAGGATCTGGCCGATCAGCATCGAGTTGATGAAGGTCCAGGCCACGTCGGGGTGATTGTCGAAGAGGTCCGAGCCCGGGAAGATGCCGTGGATCAGCAACCCGCCCAGAAGCACGGCGGCGGTGGGGCTGCCGGGAACGGAAAGCGTGAGCAGAGGCACGAGCGAGGGGCCGACCATCGCGTTATTGGCGCTTTCGGCGGCGATCACGCCTTCGGAATGGCCGGTCCCGAACTTCTTGCGCTCGGGGCTGAACTTGCGGGCCTGGTCGTAGGCGACAAGCCCTGCGATCTGGCCGCCCACGCCGGGGATGAGGCCGATGGTCGAGCCGATAATCGTGCCGATGGACAGCGAGCGCCAGCGGCGAAGCGTTTCACGGATGGCCGCGCCGATGGGATGCTTGCGCACGGCGATCACTTCGGCGCCGGAGGGCACGCGGCCGCGGGCGAACATGGTCAGCACCTGCGGGATGGCAAAGAGACCGATCAGCGCCGGGATGATGTTGATCCCGCCCGACAGTTCGGGGTGAAAGATGAAACGTTGCGCGCCCATGATGTCGTCAAAGCCGATGGTTGCCAGCCACATGCCGATACAGCCCGACAACAGCCCCTTGACGACCGAGTTGCTGTCGAGCGTGCCGATCACCGTGACCCCGAGGATCGCCAGCCAGAACAGGTGCGACGGCCCGAAGGCCAGCGCCCATTGCGCCAGCAGCGGGGTGAGGAAAATCAGCAGCAGCACCCCGAACACGCCGCCGATGGCGGACGAGATGAAGGAGAGTTGCAGCGCCTCGGCGCCGCGCCCCTGCGTCGCCATCGTGTGACCGTCGAGCGTGGTCGCGATATTGGCGGGCGCGCCGGGAATCTTGAGCAGGATCGCACTGACTGCGCCCCCCGCGACGGTCGAGGTATAGGCCGCGCCGAGCAGGATCAGGCCTTGCGCGGCGGGCAGTTGAAAGGTGAACGGGATCAGCAGCGCCACCGCCATCGTGGGCGACAGGCCCGGCGTTGCCCCGAGGATCAACCCGCCGATGGTGCCGACCAGCAAAAGCAGGAACGACACCGGCTGAAAGACCTCGCCGAAATATCCTATGAATTCCAAGAAGCGCCCCTCCCTATGGCTCTTCCCGTCACTTTCATGACGTTTGACAGATCAGGCTAAGGCATGAAAATAGTATTGCAAATGTTTTCATAAAATTCGCCGGAAAGCCCATTCAAATGCCGGAAAAAACAAAGAAAAACTCGGATATTGTGGCTGTTGCAAAGGCTGCGAATGTGTCGCCTTCCACCGTGTCGCGCGCTTTCAATCACCCGGATCTGGTGAACCCGGCCACCCGCAAGAGAATCAACCGCGCGGTCGAGAAGCTGGGCTATATCCGCAACCGTGCGGCGCAGGCGATTCACGGGCGGCGCAATGCCACGATCGGGCTGATCGTGCCGACGATCAACCACGCGATCTTTGCAGAGGTGATCCAGTCCTTTTCGGATGCGATCGACCGGGCGGGCTTTACCCTGCTGATCGCGTCGCACGGGTATGAGCTGGAGCGCGAATACGAGACGATCCGCAAGCTGATGGAACATCGGGTGGATGGAATCGCGCTTGTCGGGCTGGAGCATTCAGAGGCCAGTTTCCGCCTGCTGGCGCGTCAGGAGACGCCCTGCATCGCGATCTGGAACTATTCGGCCGATGCGCCCATGTCCTGCGTCGGCCCCGACAATCGCGAGGCGGGTCGGATGGCGGCGCGGCATCTGCTGGAGCTGGGACACCGCGATATCGGGCTGGTCTTTCCGCGGGTCGAGGGCAATGACCGCGCGCGCCAGCGCCTGGAGGGCGCGATCGAGGAAATGCAGGCGTGCGGCGCACCGGTGCGCGACGAATGGCGCATGGAGGCGCCTTACAGCACGACCCTGGCGAAACAGGCGGTGCATGGGTTGCTGGAGGGCGGCGTGCGCCCGACGGCGTTGCTTTGCGGGAATGACGTGATCGCGCAGGGGGCGATATACGGGGTGCAGAGCATCGGTCTGGATGTGCCGCGGGATATGTCGGTCATGGGGATCGGGGATTTCAACGGCTCGCATGACATGGAGCCGGGGCTGAGCACGGTGCGCATACCCGCCGAGGATATCGGCAAGATCGCGGGGGAGCGGCTGACCGGGTTGATCGCCTCGGAGGAGGAGGAGATCTTCCGCTATTGCTGCGAGCTGGAATGCATCGCGCGGGGCACGACGCGGGCGCTGCGTTAGGCGTGGTCAGGTCACGGCGCGTTCCGCGCCTTCGGTGATGGCGCGGCGCAGTTTGCGCTCCAGCGCCTGGCGCTTGGGTTCGGAGTGGAACTTGAGGCCGAACATGTCCTTCACGTAGAACGTATCGACCACCTGTTCGCCGTACGTCGCGATCACCGCCGAGTTGATATAGACGTTGCTGTCGGCCAGCGTCCGGGTCAGATCGTAGAGCAGGCCGGGGCGGTCGCGGGTATCGACCTCGATGATGGTGTAGATTTCCGAGCCTTCGTTGTCGAAGGTGATGTGGGTGGGCACCTTGAAGGCGCGTTCGCGTTTCTTGATCTTGTCGCGCGAACGGATCGCCTGCGCCGCGACCACTTCGCCCTTGAGGGTCTTGCGGATCATGTCGCGCAGGCGCGGCAGGCGGGCGGCCTCGTAGGGGTGGCCGTCGGAATCCTGGATCCAGAAGGCGGCGGTGGCGAACCCGTCCTTTGACGTATAGGTGCGCGCGTCCACCACATTGGCGCCGACCAGCGCCAGTGCGCCGGCCAGCCGCGAGAAGATGCCCGGATGATCGGCCAGCGCGAAACAGGCGCGGGTGGCGTCGCGGTCCTCGTCGATCGAAAGGTCGATGGCGATCTCGTCTTCGGAGAGGTCACGCAGCAGCCGCGCAAAGACGACATGCGCGGTGACATGCAGCCCCTGCCAGTAGGGCGGGTAGTGGCGGGCGGTCTCGTGCTTGAGATCGCGGGCGGGCCAATCGTCGAGCGCGTCGCGCAGGTTGCGCTTGGCGTCCGAACCGCGCTGTTCCCTGTTGAGATCCTCTAGCCCGCCTTCCATCGCGCGCCGGGTCTGGCGATACAGCGCGCGCAGAAGCGAGGCTTTCCAGTTGTTCCAGGTATTCGGCCCGACGCCGCGGATATCGCAGACGGTCAGCACGCAGAGCAGGTCGAGCCGTTCCTTGGTCTGCACGGCCTTGGCGAAGTCGCGCACAGTGCGCGGATCGGCGATGTCGCGCTTCTGGGCCATGTCCGACATCAGGAGGTGATAGCGCACCAGCCATTCGACGGTATCCACCTCCTTGGGCTTCAGCCCGAGGCGGGGTGCGACCTTGCGTGCGATCCGGGCGCCGACGATGGAATGGTCCTCGTCTCGCCCCTTGCCGATGTCATGCAGCAGCAGCGCCACGTATAGCACGCGCCGGTTCACGCCTTCCTCGAGGATCGAGGAGGACAGCGGCAGGTTTTCAACCAGTTCGCCGCGTTCGATCTGCGCCAGGTTCGAGATGCACTGGATGGTGTGCTCGTCCACCGTGTAGCTGTGATACATGTTGAACTGCATCAGCGCGACGATGGGCTCGAATTCGGGGATGACCGCCGAGAGCACGCCCAGCTCGTTCATCCGCCTGAGCGCGCGTTCGGGATTGCCGTGTTTCAGCAAGAGATCGAGGAACAGCTTGCGCGCCTTGGGGTCATTGCGAAAATCGTCGTCGATGAGCTCCAGATGGGCGGTCACGAGGCGCATGGCGTCCGGGTGGATCAGGAGCCCGGTGCGCAAGCCTTCCTCGAAGAGGCGCAGAATATTGAGCGGGTCCGAGAGGAAGGCGTCCTCGTCGACGATGGCAAGGCGGCCGTGGACCTCTTCATAGCCAGCCTTGAGCTTGCGTTTGCGCCGGAAGATCCGTTGCAGAAGCGGTTCGGATTTCACATGCGCCGCTTCCAGCTTGGTCAGGAAGATCCGTGTCAGGTCCCCGACGGCGGTGGCGTGGCGGAAATATTCCTGCATGAACACCTCGACCGCGCGCCGACCGGCGGTATCGGTATAACCCATGCGTTCGGCCACCTCGACCTGAAGGTCGAAGGTCAGCTGATCGGTGGGCCGGTTGGTGAGCAGGTGGATATGGCAGCGCACCGCCCAGAGGAAATTCTCGGCGGTGGCGAAGGTGTCGAACTCGTCTTCGGTGAACATGCCGACATTCACCAGTTCGGCGGCACTGTCGACGCGGTGCAGGTACTTGGCGATCCAGAACAGTGATTGCAGGTCGCGCAGCCCGCCCTTGCCCTCTTTGACATTGGGTTCGACCATGTAACGCTGGCCGCCCTGTTTTTCATGGCGGGCGTCGCGCTCTTCCAGCTTGGCCTCGATGAACTCGCGCTCGGAGCCCTCGAACAGCTCGTGCCACAGGCGCTTCTTGAAATGGTCGGCCAATTGGCGGTCGCCCGCGAGGAAACGGTGTTCGAGCAGCGAGGTCCGGATGGTGAAATCCTCGCCGCCAAGGCGCAGGCAGTCGCGGATGGTGCGGCTGGCATGTCCGACCTTCATCTTGAGATCCCACAGCATGTAGAGCATCGATTCGATGACGCTCTCGGCCCAGGGGGTGATCTTGTAGGGGGTGAGGAACAGCAGATCGACATCCGATTGCGGCGCCATTTCGCCCCGCCCGTAGCCGCCGACCGCGAAGACGGCGATGCTTTCGGAGCTGGTGGGCGTGGCCAGCGGATGGAGGTGGTGTTGGGCCACGTCAAGCGCGCTGAGAATGATGCAATCGGTCAGCCAGCTGTAGGCGCGCACAGTGGCACGGGCGGCGAAGGGATGATCGCTGAACCCCGCGGCGATGGCCTCGCGGCCTTTCGCGAGGGCGTCGGAGAGCACGGTTACGGCCGCGCGGCGCAGGGTCATGGTGTCGCCGTCGGCCGCGGCCAGGGCCTCGGCGAGACGCGCCTCGATGGCGCTCTTGTCGAAGATGTCCCCGGCCGGGCGGATCAGGTCGTCCGGGCTTGAGATCGCGTCTTTCATCCGGTCCTTTCGCGCGGCCCTAGAAGCCCGCGCCGCCGAAGCCCCGTGGTGCAGGGTCGATCACCACGACCTGCTGGTCGCGGATCGTCGCCACCGCAAGGCCGCGTTCGTTGGTGCCGTCGGGGCGCAGGCGGAAGACACCGTTGACCCCCTGGAAGCCGGCACTCTGGGTCAGCGAGCCACGGCTGAGCGCGTTGCGATCGCCGGATTTCGCGAGCGCGCCGACGGCGGCGATGCCGTCATACGCAAGCCCCGCCAGATCATGCGGTGCGCTGCCATAGGCGGCCTGGAACCGGCTTTTGAACTGGGCGCTGCGTTGCGGGTCGGGCAGGGCGAACCACCCCCCCTGGACACCCGGCAGTTCGAGCGTCTGCGGTGGCGTATCCCAACGGCTGAGGCCCATATACTGGATGGTGTCGGTGCTCAGCCCCGCCTCGGGCAGCATTTGCGAAAAGAGCGGCAGCGCGCCCGCGGTGTTGGCGGTCAGGAAGATCGCGTCGGCATTGTTCTCGCGGGCCGCATCGCGGATTCGGGGCACGGCCGAGACGACGCCCTGCTGCGAGAACGTGTAGCCGATGCTGCCCGCGATGGTGGCGCCGTTGCGGGCTGCGGCCTGTTCGATGGCCTGGCGGCCCAACTGACCCGCGAGGTTGTCGGAATAGACCGCCATGATGCGGCTCTTGCCGCTGCGGGTGGCGTAGCCCACCAGCCGGTTGGCGGTGTTGTCGAAGGTCTGGCCCAGCACGAACAGGTTGCCGCCCGCGATGGTGCTGTTGTTCGAGAAGGTCAGCACGTTGATGCCACGGTCGGCCACTGCGACCGCGACGGCATTGGCCGATTCGGCGTGCAGCGGGCCGATGATGATGCTCGCGCCGTCCGTCACCGCATTGAGCGCTGCGGTGCGGGCCTGCGCGGCCTGACCGGCGGTGCCGTAGACCCGCAGGTCGATCTGCACGCCGCTCATGTCCGAAGCGGCCATGCGGGCCGCGTTCTCGAGATCACGGGCCAGGCGTTGTTCCTGGGGCACGGCAGAGCCATGCGGCAGCAACAGCGCCACCGCGACCGGCTGGGAGGGATTGATCGGTTGGCCGCCGCCGCCCGTGGTGGCGACCGGTTGGCATGCGCTGAGCCAGAGCGCGGCCAGAAGAATGGCGATACGGCCCGGCGCCTTGCGGGCGGAAGACAAAACGGCGAACATGGATCACGTCACTCCCTGAGTTTGCGGCGGGGTCTGCCCCGTTGCGATATTCAGGATCGATAATAAACGTCATGAGAGGCGGGTCCAGTGGTGAATCCGAAACAGCAGAGCCTGGCGCCGGGGCTATACCTTGTGGCGACCCCGATCGGGACGGCGCGCGACATAACGCTGCGCACGCTCGATATTCTGGGCGCGGCGGACGTGATCGCCGCCGAGGATACCCGCAGCCTGCGCAAGCTGATGGGTATCCACGGGATTTCACCGGGGGACAGGCCGGTGCTCGCCTATCACGATCACAATGGCGAAAAAATGCGCCCGCGCCTGCTGGCGGCGCTCGCAGAGGGGAAGTCGGTGGTCTACGCGTCCGAGGCGGGCACGCCGATGGTGGCCGATCCGGGCTATGACCTGGCGCGCGCGGCAGTGGCTGAGGGCCATGCGCTGATCTCGGCGCCGGGCCCGTCGGCGGTGATCGCGGCGCTGACCGTGGCCGGGTTGCCGACCGATTACTTCTTCTTCGCGGGCTTCCTGCCCAATGCCTCGGGGCGGCGGAAATCCGCGCTCAAGGCGCTGGAGGCGGTGCCGGGGACGCTGATCTTCTACGAATCGCCAAAGCGGGCGGCGGCGATGCTGCGCGACGCGGCGCAGGTTCTCGGGGGTGAGCGGCGGGCGGCGCTCTGCCGGGAGCTGACCAAGAAATTCGAGGAGGTCATGCGCGGCACGCTCGACGAGCTGGCCGAGGCTTGCGCCGCGCGTAGCCTGAAGGGCGAGATCGTGGTCCTGGTGGATCGCGGGCGTTTACCAAATATTCGCGAATCGGATTTAGAAATGCGGTTGGCTGAGGCATTGAAGGTGCATTCGGTGCGCGATGCGGCGGATGCGGTCTCGGCAGAACTGGGGCTGAAGCGGCGGCAGGTCTATCAGCGTGCTTTGCAGCTTTCGCAGGACTCGACAGGGGATTCGGGATCATGACGGTGGGAACGGATGTTCGGCAGGTGGATGCGGATGCGTCATGGCGCAGGCAGCGCGCCGATCGCGGTCTCAGGGCCTGGCAATCCGGGATGGCGGCGGAACGCAGCGTTGCGGCCTGCTATGACCGTCGCGGTGCGGACCTCTTGGAAACCCGGTGGCGGGGAGAGGGCGGCGAGATCGACCTGATCCTGCGCGAGGGCGCGGTGATCGTGTTCTGCGAGGTGAAGGCGGCGCGCAGTTTCGACGCGGCGATCGCGCGGCTGCGCCCGGTGCAGGTCAGGCGTATACATGCGGCGGCGGCGGAATACCTCGGGAATGTGCCTGCAGGCCAACTGGCCGAGGTGCGATTCGACCTTGCGGTGGTCGATCAGCGCGGGGCCACAGAGATCATCGAGAACGCGTTCGGTCATTTCTGATTTGCGATTGGCGGCGGCATGCCCCATTTAGGGCGGGACGCAAACACGCCGGGGGAGCCCCATGAAGATCGCCTTTCAGATGGACCCGATCGCACCGGTCGATATCAATGCCGACAGCACCTTTCGCATCGCCGAAGAGGCGCAGGCGCGCGGGCATGAACTGTTCTATTACACGCCCGATGCGCTGGCCTATGTCGAAGGGCGCGTGACGGCACGGGGATGTCCGCTGGAAGTGCGGCGCGTCAAGGGCGACCATTTTAGCCTTGGCGAGCCGCGCGAGGCCGACCTGAGCGAATTCGACGTGGTCTGGCTGCGCCAGGATCCGCCGTTCGACATGCACTACATCACGACGACCCATTTGTTGCAGCGCGTCATGCCCGGCACGCTGGTGGTGAATGACCCGTTCTGGGTGCGCAATTTCCCTGAAAAACTGCTGGTGCTGGATTTTCCGCAGCTGATGCCGCCCACTGCAATCGCCCGCGATCTGGCGACGATTCGCGCGTTCAAGGACCGTCATGGCGATGTGATCCTGAAGCCGCTTTACGGCAATGGCGGCGCGGGGGTGTTTCACCTCTCGGAATCCGACCGCAACCTCAGCTCGCTCCACGAGCTTTTCACCGGGTTCAGCCGTGAGCCGCTGATCGTGCAGAAATACCTGCCCGAGATCAAGAATGGCGACAAGCGGGTGATCCTGGTCGATGGCGAAGCTGTGGGCGCGATCAACCGCATTCCGGCGCAGGGCGAAACCCGGTCCAACATGCATGTCGGCGGGCGCCCCGAGAAGGTCGCGCTGAATGATCGCGACCGCGAGATATGCGCCACGATCGGGCCGCTTCTGCGTGAGAAGGGGCAGGTTTTCGTCGGTATCGACGTGATCGGCGACTACCTGACCGAGATCAACGTGACCTCGCCCACCGGCATCCAGGAACTGGAGCGGTTCGACGGGATCAACGTGGCCGCGATGATCTGGGAGGCGATCGAGGCGAAACGCGCGTGAGCCTGCGTCGGCATATCCTGAATCTCGGTCTGCGACTGGTGGAAAAGCGGTTCCTGGCGCGGGCCGATGATCCGGTGGCGCTGCGCGCGGGGTTTGAACGCAAGGCGCGGTTCTGGTTTCGACCGCCGCGCGGCAGCCATTTTTCCAAAGAGGTGCTGGACGGCGTGCCGGTGTGCTGGGCGCTCGGAAAGGATGTGTCCGCGGGCAAGGCCGGCGCGGTGATCTTGTATCTGCATGGCGGTGGCTATGTGTTCGGCTCGTCGCGCAGCCATCGCGCGATGCTGGCGCGCCTGTCGGGGCTAAGCGGGCTTGCCGCCTGCCTGCCGGATTACCGTCTTGCCCCGGAACATGCCTTTCCGGCGGCGCTGGAGGATGCGCTTGCGGTCTATATCGAGCTCAGTGCCGAGCGCGAGGTGATCATCGGCGGCGACAGCGCCGGGGGTGGCCTGGCGCTGGCGCTGCTGGCCGAGATCCTGCGCCACGGGCTGCGCCGCCCGCGCGGGGTCTTCTGCTTTTCGCCGCTGACCGACATGACTTTTTCGGGCGACAGCATGGCGTCGAACGCAGATGCCGAAGTGATGCTGCCGGTTGCCCGCGCGGGCGAACTGGCGCGGATGTATCTGCGCGAGAGCGATCCGCGCGACCCGCGCGTGTCGCCGCTTTTTGCCGGGTTCCGCGGCGCGCCGCCGGTCTGGATTGCGGCGGGCGATACCGAGATCCTGCTGGATGATACGCGCCGGATGGCGGCGCGGCTGCGTGCGGACGGGGTGCGTGTGACCGAGGTGATCGCGCGCGATCTGCCCCATGTCTGGCCGATTTTCGGGCCGCTGCTGCCCGAAGCGTGCCGCACGCTCGAAGAGGTGGCCGGGTGGATCAGGTCTCTTTCCCGACCGCAAGGCGATAGCTGACGGCCTCGGCCACATGCGGGCGGCGCACGTTTTCGCAATGGTCGAGATCGGCGATGGTGCGCGCCACGCGCAACACCCGGTGATAGCCGCGCGCAGACAGGCCGAACCGCTCGGCCACGCGGTTGATCAACGCGCGCCCCTCGGCATCGGGGGTGGCCACCTGCTCCAGTATCTCGCCCTCGGCATCGGCATTGAGCCGCGTGCGCTCCGCATCGGCAAAGCGGCGCGCCTGAAGCGCGCGCGCCTCGGCGACGCGGGTGGCAACGGTGGCTGAACTGTCGCCCGAGGCGGGCAGGTCGAGGTCGGTGAAGGTCACGGGCGGCACCTCGACGCGCAGGTCGAAACGGTCCATCAGCGGTCCCGAAATACGGCCCATGTAATCCTCGCCGCATTGGGGCGCTCGGCTGCAGGCACGCGCCGGGTCCGGGAGGTAGCCACATTTGCAAGGGTTGGCGGCGGCGACGAGCATGAATCGGCAGGGGTATTTCACATGCGCATTGGCGCGCGCGACCATGACCTCGCCCGTTTCGACGGGCTGGCGCAGGGTCTCCAGCACGGTGCGGGCGAACTCGGGGAATTCGTCCATGAACAGAACGCCGTTATGCGCAAGACTGATTTCCCCCGGCCCGGCACGTCGCCCGCCGCCGACGATGGCGGCCATTGAGGCGGTGTGATGCGGCTCGCGAAAAGGCCGCGTACGGTTGATGCCGCCCTCGTCCAGAAGCCCCGCCAGCGAATGGATCATCGAGGTTTCCAGCGCCTCGGCTGCGGTCAGGGGTGGCAGGATGCCGGGCAGGCGCGCCGCCAGCATGGATTTGCCGGACCCCGGTGTGCCGACCATCATCAGGTGGTGGCGTCCGGCGGCGGCGATTTCCAGCGCCCGCTTGGCGCGCTCCTGCCCCTTCACATCCAGAAGGTCGCGCCCAGTGGCATCGGTGGTGACTTCGCCGGGTTCGGCGGGGACAAGCGGTGACTGGCCGGTATAGTGGCGCACCACATCGGCAAGGCTGGCGGCACCGATCACCTGTGCGGCGCCGACCCATGCCGCCTCGGCGCCAGAGGCCCTTGGGCAGAGCAGGGTGCGCTCGTCCTCGGCGGCGGCCATCGCGGCGGGCAGGGCGCCGATCACCGGGATCAGCGTGCCATCGAGCGAGAGTTCTCCGAGCGAGCAGGTGCCTTCGACCGCGTCGGCGGGGATGATTTCCAGCGCCGCCAGAAGCGCAAGGGCGATAGGCAGGTCGAAATGGCTGCCCTCCTTGGGCAGGTCGGCGGGGCTGAGATTGACGGTGATCCGTTTCGAGGGCAGGGCGATGGCCATCGAGCTGAGCGCGGCGCGCACACGGTCGCGGGCTTCGGTCACGGCCTTGTCGGGCAGACCGACAAGCGAAAAGGCGGGCAGGCCGGGGCTGATCGCGCATTGCACTTCGACCTGCCGTGCGCGGATTCCCTCGAAGGCCACCGTGTAGGCGCGCGCGACCATCGGCATGTTCCTGTCTGGTTAATCTCGGTTAACCAAGACTTACGCCCGCGCGGTTTATGAAGTGTTAACGCGGCGGCGATTTAGCAACCGCGCCGCGCGCCTCAGATTCGCTGATCATAGTCCCCGACCGAAGGCTCGGTGCGGATCACCGTATCGAGGTCGGCGAAGATCGCGCGCATCTCGGCTTCGCTTTCGCTGCTTTCGCAGACCACCACAAGGTTGGGCGTGTTCGAGCTGGCGCGCACCAGCCCCCATGAGCCGTTATCGAGGATCACGCGGGCGCCGTTGACGGTGACCACCTCCTTGACCGGGCGACCGGCGATGCGTTCACCGGCCTCGGCCTTGGCGACCAGCCGCGCGACGATGCGGTCCAGCACCTCGTATTTCTCGGTGTCGGCGCACCAGGGCGACATGGTCGGCGTCGACCATGTCTGCGGCAGGGCGCGGCGCAGGTCGGACATCGAGGCATCGGGGTTGCGATCCATCAGCTTGCATATCTCGACTGCCACGCGCATTCCGCAATCATAGCCACGCCCGATGGGCTCGGCCAGGAAGTAGTGGCCCGATTTCTCGAAGCCAGCCAGCGCGCCGATCTCCTTGACCCGGCGTTTCATGTGGGAATGGCCGGTTTTCCAGTAATCCGCGGTGACGCCGTTCTTCTGCAATTCAGGGTCCGAGGCGAAGAGGCCGGTCGACTTCACATCCGCGACGAAGGTGGAGTTCGGGTAGATCCCGGAAAGGTCGCGGGCCATGATGACGCCCATCTTGTCGGCGAAGATTTCCTCGCCCTCGTCGTCGACCACGCCGCAGCGGTCGCCGTCGCCATCGAAGCCAAGCGCGAAGTCCGCCCCCGTAGCGCGCACGGAATCGGCCATGTCATGCAGCATTTCCATCGCTTCGGGGTTCGGGTTGTAATGGGGGAATGTGTAGTCGAGCTCGTTATGCGAGGGGATCACCTCGACGCCGATGCGCTCGAACAGTTCGGGGGCGAAGGCCGCGGCGGTGCCGTTGCCGGTGGCGCAGACAACGCGCAGCTTGCGCGACATCTTGAAATCGCCGACGAGGTCGTCGAGATACGCCTCGCGCACGCCATCGACGAATTCATAAGAGCCGCCTTCGCGCGGCTCGCCTTCGCCGTTCAGCACGATGTCGCGCAGTTCGGCCATCTCGTCGGGGCCGTGGGTCAACGGGCGTTCAAAGCCCATCTTTACCCCGGTCCAGCCGTTGGGATTGTGGCTGGCTGTGACCATTGCCACGGCGGGCGCATCAAGGTGGAACTGGGCGAAATAGGCCATCGGGCTGAGGGCCGGGCCGATATCGCGCACGCGGATGCCTGCCTGCATCAACCCGATGATGAGCGCCTGTTTGATCGCCAGGGAATAGTCGCGGTAATCGTTGCCGACTGCGATTTCGGGGCGGATGCCGCGGCGCTGCATCTGGGTGCCGAGGCCGAGGCCAAGCGCGGTCATACCTGGCAGGTTGATCTCGTCGGGATATTTCCAGCGCGCGTCATATTCGCGAAATCCCGTGGGCGCGATCATCGCGTCGCGCAGGAATTCCCAGGTATTGGGCGTGCAGGTCGGCAGGGGTCTGGTCATTATATGAGGCTCGTTATCGGGAATGAATCGGGGTCAGAGAGCGACCGGGTTTGCCTTGGCGACATCGTCGAGCGCCTTGAGAACCCCAAGCAGCGCGCGCATCTCATCGAGCGGTATCATGTTGGGTCCGTCCGAAGGCGCGGTGTCGGGGGCTTCGTGGGTTTCGATGAACACGGCGGCCACGCCAAGCGACACGGCGGCGCGGGCCATGACCGGGGCGAATTCACGCTGGCCGCCAGAACTGCCGCCCTGGCCGCCCGGTTGTTGCACGCTGTGAGTGGCGTCCATCACCACCGGATAGCCGGTGGCGGCCATCTGCGGCAAGGCGCGCATGTCGGCGACAAGGGTGTTGTAGCCGAACGAGGTGCCGCGTTCGGTCAGGAGGATGCGGCGATTGCCGGTGCTTTCGATCTTGGAGATCACATTGGGCATGTCCCAGGGCGCCAGGAACTGACCCTTCTTGACGTTGATCGCCGCGCCGGTTTCTCCGGCGGCGATCAGCAGGTCGGTCTGACGGCAGAGGAATGCCGGGATCTGCAGCACGTCGGCCACGTCGGCCACGGGGGCGCATTGTTCGGGCAGGTGGATATCGGTCAACACCGGGAGCCCGAGGCTGTCCTTGACCGACTGCAACACCTTGAGCCCCTCATCCATGCCAAGACCGCGCTTGCCCGAAAGCGATGTGCGGTTGGCCTTGTCGAAGCTGCCCTTGAAGATCAGCCCGATGCCAAGCGCCGCGCAGCTTTCCTTGAGGCTGCCGGCGATCATCTGGGCGTGATCCGCCGATTCAAGCTGGCAGGGACCGGCGATAAGGGTCAGGGGCTGGTCGTTGCCGACGCTGAGCCCCGGGAGATCGACATGGGTCATGGTCAAGACGAGACCTGTTCACGAAGGATGGAAGCGGTGAGAGATATCATCATGTAGATACCGGCGAAGATCAGGAAGGCAAGCACGGTGTTCTCGAAGGAGCGCGGATAGGAGGGATCCTCCGAGGGCACCGGATTTACGCTGACAGTCAGGTAGCGGACCTGCTTGTTGGCTTCGATTTCCGACAGGCGTTTGGATTCCAGCGCGGATTGCAGAACCATGTCGGCGGTCGCGAGATCAGCCTGAGCGATCTGGATCGCCGCCGCCTGAGCGGCCAGCGATGAAGACCCCGCGGTCGCATCGGTCAGGCGCGCGTTCTGCTTGCGCAATTCGGCCTCGAGCCCCTCGATTTCACCGCGCAGGGCTTCGACGCGCGCCTGGTTGGGACGCGCGTTGCTGAGCTGCGTATTGAGGGCCAGTTGCTTTTCCTGAAGCTGCAGTTCAGCCGAGCCGATCAGCGAACGGATATTGGCGATCTCGCCCTCGGGGTCCAGAATCGACCCTTCTTGCAATTCGACAAGCTGGCGCTGGGCGTCGCTGCGCTGTTGCTTGGCTTGTGCAAGGCTTTGCTCGGCCGTGCGGACCGCGTCGAGGCGTTTCTCGGCGCTGAGGTGATCGACGCGCTCTTCGGCGTAGTCGATCAGCTTCTCGGAGAACTGCGCCGAAACCTCGGGGTCGGCGGTGGCAAGTTCCATCCGGATGACGCCCTCGGTCGGGTCGTAGCCCAGCTTCACGTATTTCTTGTAGAGCTTGTAGGCGTCCTCGGTCGAGGCATCGGGCGCAAGGCGCTGGATCGGGTCGATCCAGTCCTGGCTGAAATGCGCGCGAAAGCCCACGTCCTTGTCGAGGCGCAGCATCGCGTCCTTGGATTGCAGGTAGGACTGCGTTGCGATGGAATCCTGCCCGGTGGCGAACTGGCTGGGGATAAGCCCTCCAAGCCCGCCCATCGAGCCGCCCGAGCCGTCGGCGGTCAGGATCAGGAATTCGGACTTGGTGGAATACATCGGCGTGGCGACGGCGTAATAGTAATAGCCTGCGATCAGTGTCGGCAGGAACACGAAGGCGGTGAGGCGCGAGAACAGCAAGATCAGCTTGCGCCGCCGGCGTTTGGCGATGTCGCGCTGAATACGCGAGATTTCATCGGCGCGGCGATCCGCCGGGCTGAGATCGGTCGAGGGTAGGGTCTGTTGCCCGACCGGCACGGTCTGGGGAAGCTGCACGCGCCGCGGATCACCGGGTTCAGGCGTGGTGGTCAGGGCATTGCCGCCCGACCCGCCACCTGAGCCGCCGCGACCGCCGTCGCCGGCGACCAGTTCCAGCATGTTGCCGCGCTGGAACGGATCAATGCCCTTGGCGCGCAACAGGCGGACCGCGTCGAAATCCGATGTCGGCGCCAGCCCGTGCTTTTGTGCCATGCGGCGGGCCATGCGCAATTCGCGCCCGGTCAGCCCTTCCTTGCGGATGTCTTCGATATTCTGCGAGGCGGCGGTCTCGCGTGCTGAACTGATTTGACCCTCGCGCAGCGGTTCGGGCGCGGCCTGGGTCTGGCCGTGTTCGACGGGGGCATGATCCTGCGGCGCATTGGGGTTGCGCCGGATGCGGAACTTCCTAGCCTTGGGTTTCGTAGTCATAGAGTTGCTTTGCCTCTTCCAAGGTATCGAACATATACAGCTTTCCGCCCATCAGAACAGCGGCGGAGTGTGCGAATTTTTCAAGAACTTCGGGACTGTGCGAGACGATCACGACCGTGGTGGTGCGCAGTCTTTCGCGCAGGATATCGCCGGCCTTGCGGTTGAACTCGACATCGGTCGAACTGGGCATGCCCTCGTCGATCAGATACATGTCGAAATCGAGCGCCAGCATCAGTGAAAACGCGAAGCGCGCGCGCATGCCGGATGAGTAGGTGCCGAGCGGCTGGTCGAAATATTCGCCGAGATTGCACATCCAACGGCAATATGCCTCGATGTAATCGGGGTCGAGCCCATAGAGCCGCGCGATGTAGCGCGCGTTTTCCATCGCCGAGATTTTCGAGATCACGCCCCCCATGAAGCCAAGCGGAAAGCTGATGCGGCAGCCACGGCGGATTTCGCCCTCGTCCGGTTTTTCGAGCCCGGCCATCATGTTGATCAGGGTCGTCTTGCCGGTGCCATTGGGGGCGAGGATGCCAAGCGACTTTCCCAGTTCGACACGAAACGACACGCGGTCAAGGATCACCTTGCGCTGCGTGCCTGTCCAGAAGGACTTGCTCACATTGTCGAATTCGAGCATCCAGGTCGCTCCGATGCTGCTCTTGCCTCGTCCTCTTTTATGGGGACTTCGTCGAGGCGTCACTCGATACGTTCATGGCATTATGCCGGATCGCGCTGTCTTGTTACAGCGAAACAGGGCATTTTTATGCCGGTTCACGAATATTTTCGAGCCAAATTTGGTGTGCAATGAGGCGGTTCAGGCGATGGCCTGCCAGGCAATGCCCGCCAGTAGCGCGCCAGTCATCGCGAAAGCAAGGTAAGCGAAGAAGATACGCGGCTTCACCAGCGCCCAGACGGCGATCGCGGCGGGAATGCAGCTGACGCCGCCGGCTATCACGAAACTCATGGCCGCGCCGTTGCTCATGCCCTGCGCCAGCAGGGCGTCCACCATCGGAACCGCCGCATAGCCGTTCAGATAGGCAGGCGCCCCGACCAGCGCACCCAGAACGATCGGCTTGATCCCGGTGCCGCCCAGGACCCCGGCGACGGTCTCGGCCGGGACGTATTCCAGCATCAGGGCCTCGACGACATAGGCCAGCGCCAGCCATTTAAGCAGGAACGCGGCATTGCTCAGCGCGGTGACGCGAAAGGTGTCGCGGCGCGCTGCTTCGCGCCAGAACCGCCAGACGGGAGCGCCTTCAAAGGGCTTTTGGGAGCTGCAGCAACCGCCGGAACCCGGCTGCGCGCGCAACGGGTCGGCGAAAAGTGCGGAGCGCGCCAGCAACAATGTTGCGAACCCGCCCAGGAGGCCGGTCGAGATCGCGGCGATGGTCTTGGCGATCGCGAAATTCCAGCCGAGTGTTCCCGAGGTAATCAGGAACATCGCGGGATCCATGAGCGGCGATGCCAGCCAGAACGCCATGACCGCCCCCAGAGGCGCACCAAGCGCCAGCATCGCGGCGATGAAGGGAATCACCTCGCAGGAACAGAAAGGCGCAAGCCCGCCTATCAGCGCGGCGATCAGGACCATACGCGCCTGGCTGCCTTCAAAGGCGCGCGCAAGGAGGCGCTCGGCGCCGGTGGCCTTGAGCCAGGCGACGGCCAGCACGGCAAAGGCGATGAACGGCGCCGTGTGCCAGAGAGCCCCGGCGGCAAATGTCAGCGTGGGCCAGAGTTGTGCCGGGTCGAGAATGGCGAGCGCCACAAGGGTCAGCGCCAGGATCAGCCAAGCCTTGTCGATGCGCGACCAGAGGTGACCTGGTTGAATGGAGGTGGTTTCAGCCATGGTCCTGGTCCTCGCAAGCAGCAGGTGCATCGGCGCAGCATTCGCGCAACAGGAAATTCGCGAGCGCCGAAAGTTCGGGATAGGCGACGGCGGCGCAGATGATCGAGCGCCCCTGGCGTTGCTGGCGCACAAGACCCGCCTGCGTCAGGATTTTCATGTGATGGGTCAAGGTCGATCCGGTCACGCCGCTTCGTTCGCCCAGCCCCCCGATGCTGAGCCCCTCCGGCCCCGCCCGCACCAGGCAGCGCAGCACCGCAAGGCGCTGCTCCGAGCCAAGTGCGGCGAAGGCCGACGCTGTCATGGCGAGGTTGGTTTCGGTGAGGTCGGGGCTAAGCGCGGGCAAGTTTTCCATATTTCGAGAAATATAGAAATCAAACACAGACGTCAAATCATTTCGACATCAATCGAAATGTCCGGGATCAGGTATCCGAGGCGCGGGTCAGCGACAGGCGCGCGGTTTCCAGATGTTCCTTCATGATATTGGCGGCGCGTTCGGGTTCGCGGGTGCGGATCGCGTTCAGGATCTGGCGGTGCTGGGTGTTGTAGGTGGCGATGGTGCGCCTATCCAGCGTCAGGTGGCGCATCCGCGTCCAGTCGTCTTCGCTGCGCACGGTCGCGATCTGGTCGATGATCCAGATCAGAAGCCCGTTGCGGGTGCATTCCACCAGCGCGCGGTGGAAATCGGTATCGGCGTCGGAAAACGCTACCGGGTCGTCCAGGCAGTCTTCCATCCGGTTGCAAAGCTCCTCCATCCGGTCGAAATCGGATTGGCGGCCATGCAGGACCGAAAGCCGGCAAATATGCGGTTCGAGCGCGAATCGGGCATCCATGAGTTCCAGCGGCGTGGCGTGTTCGATCGCGCTGGCGGAGTTGTCGTCGGGCTGGTGGACCACATATGTGCCGCTGCCGGGCCGGGTTTCGACGAACCCTTCTTTTTCGAGGCGCGTCAGGGCCTTGCGTACGGTTCCGCGGGCCGCGCCATAACTGTCTGACAGCACCCGTTCCGGCGGGAGGCGGTCGTGCAGTTGCAGGCTCCCCTTCGAGATTTCGCGCCGGATCAGCGCTGCAATATCGGCGGCGCCAAGTTTCTGGTCTGCGGAAACGTTCATCATTTACCTCTTTTCTAGACCAATTATAGACCATTTGATGCGATATTCCACCGAATTAAGCACCATTGGATCAAAAGTGGTTGACTTTTGGGCTGGGCTTCGGAAACTCAGACCAACAGCTCCACCAATCGGCGTGACACATAGTGTGTTCCCGGCGGCAGGCAAAGACTGGGATAGATGCGACATGACGTTTCATGATGCTGGAAAACAACAGTTTGCGGCCCTGATCGCCCGGTTTGGCGGGCAAGGGTTCGCGCCCGCATCGGGAAAGCGGAGGCAATCCAAATTTGCACCGGGTGAAAACACCGCCCCGCAATGGTCCGCGTGTTTTGACGGGATCGGAACGGGGGGCTCCGCCCCGCACCGGGCTGCCCGATTGTGAGGAACTGAGCGTCATTCGGCCGCAAAGACGGGCACAAGACCCGGCCGCGGCACAATCACCAGGGAGAGTTGAAAGTGGCTGAGACAGATCTCGAGAAATTCGTGGAAGCGCCGGGGCGCGACGAGAAGATCAAGGAAGTCCGCAAGAAGATCGACGAGCTGGGGATCGAGTATCTCTATCTTCAGTTCGTGTCCGTGACCGGCAAGATCATGGGCAAGGGCATTCCCGCCGACCATTGGGAGCAAGTGGCCAAGAAGGGCTTTCAGCTGGTCTATGGCGCGACGATGAACCTGTTCCTGAACCGGGCGGGGGATTACCTGGGCTATGGCCCCGAGGCCGCCGAACTGATCGGCATTCCTGAGCCCGAGACCTTCATGCAGCTGCCCTGGGCACCCGAGATCGGCCGCTTCTATTGCACGCTGTTCCGCAACCGCGAGGAAAAGGAAAACCCCGGCGGCTTCCTGACCGCCGATAGCCGTGGCAACCTGCGCCGTCTGCACGAGGAATTCACCAAGAAACACGGCACGCAGCTGCGCATCGGCACCGAGCCCGAGATGATGTGGCTGAAGTTCGACGAGAACGGCAAGCCGAAGGACGGGTTCTCGAAGCCCTATTGCTATCACATCGACCAGTTCGAGAGCCTGCGCCCGGTGTCGCTTCAGGTGATCCGCTATGCCCGCAAGATGGGTCTGGACATGATCCAGGGCGATCACGAGGACGCGCCGGGGCAGCTTGAGCTGAACTGGATGTTCGACGACGTGCTGCGCAATGCCGACCGTCTGACCACCTATCGCCAGATCTGTGCGCAGGTGGCGCGCGAACAGGGAATCTTTGCCTGTTTCATGACCAAGCCCTTCATGGGGGTGTCGGCATCGGGCTGTCACCACAACATGAGCCTGTGGCATGGCGGCAAGGACGAATTCGTCAAATGCGGCAATGATCCCGACAACCTGCCCGGCATGGCCGACAACTACATGTATGTGAAGGGCGGCGAGAACACCTTCATGCCCGACACGGACGATCCGCAGATGCCCGGCAAGGAGGGTCTGAAGGCGATCGGCGGCGTGGTGCATCACCTTCAGGCGCTGACCGCGATCGGCTGCTCCACGGTGAATTCCTATCGCCGGTTGTGGGATACGGGGTTCTGGGCGCCGGTGTTCAGCGACTGGGGTTTCCAGAACCGCACAACGGGCCTGCGCGTCTCGGCACCGGGGCGGTTCGAATACCGTTCGGTCGACTCGATGGTGAACCCCTACCTGATGGGCGCAACCCTGCTGGCGGCGATGGATGACGGGCTGGAAAACAGCCTCGATCCCGGCAAGCCCGAAGAGCGCAACATCTACGAGGCGATGGCCGATGGCAAGGACGTGAAGAAACTGCCGATGTCGCTGGGAGAGGCGCTGGACAAGCTTGCCGAGGACGAGGTCGTCAAGCGCGGCATGCCCGGCGAGATGTATCGCCTTTATGAGGAATACAAGCGCGACGAGTTCGCGCGGTTCATGTCCACCGTCACCGAATGGGACAACGAAATGTACATGGAATGCCTGCCCTGAGGCATTCCTGTCCTGGCGGCAGGCGCGTCATGCCTGCCGCCTCTCTAGACCGTTAAACTGAGGAGGCGCATTCAAGATGTGCGGAATTGCTGGATTGATCCACAAGGGCAAGAGCGCGAATGTCGGGTCCGAAATGACCGCGATGCTCCAGGCCCTGAAACACCGGGGCCCCGACAGCACCGGCTATGCCGTTTACGGCGAACCCACCGAAGGCGATTACGTGATGCGCCTGAAGGTGGCCGAGGCCGAGGATATGGGCAAGGGCCGCGGCATTCACAAGCTCATCGAGACCCGCATCGCGGATGTCGAAGAGATCATGGAAGATGCCGGCGCCAAGGTGAAATCGCGCGACGCGGTCACCGAATACGCCCTGCGCTATGTGCTGTCCCATGCGGGCAACACCGGCGACATGGCCAAATCCATCGAGGAGGTCGAAGGCGTCGAGATCCTGTCGATGGGCAACGGGCTGGAGCTGATCAAGGACCTCGGCGACGCGACCGTGGTTTCCGAGATGTACGGGCTCAAGGATTTCAAGGGCACGCATGGCATCGGCCATACCCGGATGGCGACGGAATCCGATGTCGACATCAAGTCGGCGCACCCTTACTGGGCCTTCCCCTATAATGACGTCAGCGTCGTCCATAACGGCCAGATCACCAATTACTGGATCATGCGCCGCGAGATGGAGCGCAAGGGCCATCGCTTCATGTCGAATTGCGACAGCGAGCTGCTGGCAGTCTACACGGCGCATAACCTGTCCAATGGCATCTCGCTCGAGGACAGTCTGCGGCAATCCATCGACGAGATCGACGGCGTGTTCACCTATCTGGTCGCCACCAAGGACCAGCTGGGCATGGCCAAGGACACGATGGCCGCGAAACCGCTGGTTCTTTACGAATCCGACGACCTGATCGCGATGGCTTCGGAAGAGGTGGCGATCCGCGCCATCCTTCCCGAAGAGATCGACACGACTGACCCTTACGACGAGGAGGTTCGGGTATGGCAAGCATGACCGACGAAGACCTGAAGCAGATGAGCCAGGACGAGCGCGCCAAGGCGCTTGGGATGACCACCGAACAGCTGACGGGCAAGTCGCTCTATATCGAGTTCGATCCCGAGGCGAGCGAGCGCTACACCTATCCCTGGTCCCACGATGTCGATTTCAACAAACGCACCGAGATCGACACCGATGCGCTGAGCACGACCGAAGTGAACAACGCGATCCGCGAGAGGATGAAAGAGGGCTACGGCACCATCGTGCTGAAGAACCCGCGCGGCAAGCACAGTCTTGGCGTGGGAATCCTGAACAAGCTGAACCTGATCGTCGACGGGTCCTGCGGTTACTTCGCCATCGGGCTGATCGACGGGCCGAACGTGCGCATCACCGGGCGCGTGGGCTGGTCCTGCGGCGAGAACATGATGGCGGGCACCGTCGTCATCGAAAAGAACGCGGGTTCGACCTTTGGCGCGGCGATGCGCGGCGGCGATCTTGTGTGCCGCGGCTCGGTCGGGTCGCGCACCGGCATCGACCAGAAGGGCGGCACGATCATCGTGGGCGGCGACACCGGGGCACTGAGCGGGTTCATGATGCAGCGCGGGCGCATGGTCGTCTGCGGCAATGCCGGCAAGAACCTCGGCGACTCGATGTATGACGGCACGATCTTCGTGGGCGGCGAGATCCGCTCACTCGGGGTCGATGCCATCGAGGCCGAACTGACCGACCTGGATCGGCAATGGCTGACCCGCAAGCTGACCCAATACGGGCTGATGCCCGACAAGGGCGTGGATCATTTCACCAAGGTCGTCGCAGGCAAGCAGCTGTGGAACTACGACAACCTCGAACCGTCCGAAAAGAAACTCATTCTGTAACGGAGCGGCGCCCCGCGCCTTCCATTGCAACGAAAAAGGAACAGACACATGGCTGATGGCGACCTGCCCAAGAAAAAGCCCCTTGAGCGCGATACCTACCGGCTGGGTGATTCATTCATCTTCCCGCCGCGCGTCATGGACGACATCCATATCAAGGCCGAGCTTGGCCGTTACCGGATGCGGGGGTTCTCGCTGTTCAAGAAGATCCCGCATTGGGATGACCTGACCTTCCTGCCGGGCACGCTGACGCGGTTCGTGATCGAAGGTTACCGCGAGAAATGCGAGACCAAGACCATCCTGGGCCCGCGTGCCAAGCGCCCGCTGGAGCTGGATATCCCGGTCTATATCACCGGCATGAGCTTTGGCGCGCTGAGCTACGAAGCGAAGACCGCGCTGGCGCGCGGCGCCACGATGGCGGGCACCGCGACCTGCTCGGGCGAGGGCGGGATGATCCCCGACGAGCGGCGCTACAGTTCCAAATGGTTCTACCAGTGCATCCAGTCGCGCTATGGCTTCAACCCGCATCACCTGGTGCTGGCGGATGGCTGTGAGTTCTTCATCGGCCAGGGCTGCAAAGTGGGTCTGGGCGGGCACCTGATGGGTCAGAAGGTCACCGACCAGGTGGCCGAGATGCGCAGCTTGCCTGCGGGCATTGACCAGCGCTCGCCGGCGCGTCACCCAGACTGGCTGGGGCCGGATGACCTGGCGCTGAAGATACAGGAGATCCGAGAGGCGACGGACTGGCAGATTCCGATTCAGCTGAAGCTGGGCGCGGCGCGGGTTTATGACGATGTGCGCATGGCGGTGAAATGCGATCCCGACACGATCTATATCGACGGCATGGAAGGCGGCACCGGTGCAGGCCCGCACCTTGCCACCGAAGACACCGGCGTGCCGGGGATGGCCGCAATCCGGCAGGCCCGCAAGGCGATCGACGACCTTGGCAAGCGCGGCGAGATCAGCCTGGTCTATGCCGGTGGTATCCGCAACGGCGCCGACGTGGCCAAGGCGATCGCGCTGGGCGCGGATGCCATCGCCATCGGCCATTCGGCGATGATGGCGCTCAACTGCAACAAGGACATCCCCGAGGCCAACTTCCAGGAGGAGATGGGCGTCGAGCCGGGCTACTGCTATCATTGCCACACGGGCCGCTGCCCGGTGGGCGTGGCGACGCAGGATCCCAAGCTGCGCGAACGTCTGGACCCGGATGCCGCGGCCGAGCGTGTCTACAACTTCCTGCATACGCTGACCATCGAGGCGCAGCTCTTCGCGCGCGCATGCGGCAAGACCTATATCCATTCGCTCGAGCCCGAGGACCTGGCCGCGCTGACAATGGAAGCGTCGGCAATGGCGGGCGTGCCGCTGGCGGGCACGAACCACACCGTGGGCGTCGAGGATTACCACCACTTCTGAGGGCAGGGCGGGGGCAACCCCGCCATGCCAAGGACCAACACCGCAGGCCGGGCCACGGCACGGCATGAGGACAGGAGAAAGACAATGGCTGGAACACAGTATCGCGGCTCTGAAATCAAGGATGTCGACCAGTTTCTGAAGGATTCAGCGGGGCTGGAATCCGAGCGCGAAAAGGAGATCGGGCAGCATATCGGCTATCGCTATGATGTGAACCTCGTCCCCGATTACGAGCGGATCACACCGTTCCTCGAGCAATACATGGAGGTCATGGGCTGGGACGACCTGAACTGGCTCGAAGATGTCCATATGGGCTATGAGGAAGGTGCCCCGGCGGTGTTCGACCGCAACAACAACGGCTGGGTGCGGGTGCCCGACAGTATCGAACTGCCGGACAACCAGCAGGACCGGGACATGATCGCGCGCGAGCTTCTGATCAAGTTCCAGATGTCGGACCGCCACCCGCTGGTTGCATTGCGCAAGGCCTATATGAAATTCTGAACGACATGGCGCGTCCGCTTGATATCGCTTGCCTTCAGACACGGCCGATGCCCGATTTCGCATCGGCCCTCGACGAGGCGTTGCCCCTGGCCGAAGCTGCGGCCAAGGCGGGGGCGGATATCCTGTTCCTGCCGGAATACTGCGGCGGACTTCGCAGCGACAACGGCGCGCTGGTGCCGCCCTCGGCGCCCGAGGCAAGCCATCCGTTCCTGATGCGGATGCGGGATTTCGCGGCGCAGCGAAAGGTCTGGGTCAATATCGGCTCGATCGCCGTCGATGGGCCGGACGGGCGGATCATCAACCGCGGCCTGATGCTGGACGATCACGGGCAGATCAGGGGTCGCTATGACAAGATCCATCTGTTCGACATCCAGCTTTCAGCGACCGAGACCTACCGCGAAAGCGCCCATGTCACCCCCGGCAGCCGTGCGGTCATCCATGACACGCCATTCTGCCGGATCGGCCACTCGATCTGTTACGACCTGCGGTTTGCCAACCTCTTCCGCAGCCTGGCGCAGGGCGGGGCGGACATCCTGCTCTGTCCTGCAGCCTTTACCAAACGCACCGGCGAGGCGCATTGGCATGTGCTGAACCGCGCCCGGGCGATCGAATGCACCCGTTTCATGGTGTCGGCCTGTGCCATCGGGCCGGTGCCCGGAGGCGGGGAGACCTATGGCCATTCGCTTGTCGTCAGCCCCTGGGGTGAGGTGATCAGCGACGGCGGCACCCTGCCGGGACTGGTGCAGGCCCGCATCGACCTTGACGACGTCGCGCGTGCAGAGGCGCGCATACCCAGCCTGCGGGCCGACTGGCCCTATACCCTGACCCAACCGAAGAGGAGCGTCGCATGAGTTCATTGGCGACCCAGTTCGGGCAGACCTTCTCGGATCATCCGCTGCGCAAGGCGTTCATGAAATGGCAATGCCGCGTGCGCCAGATGGCGATGCGCGAAAGCGAGGGGCGGCCCGACGATGCGATCATGCCCGCGGTCCTGCTGACGGGACAGGCAGAGCCGCTGGGCCATGTCATCACGGTGATGAACAAGGCGCCGGGTTATTCGGTGACGCCCGAGTTGCTGCACATGGCGGCCAAGACCAACGACCCCGCGCAGATCCGCGATCAGGCGATCCGGTTCCTGTCCTCTGCCTATTACCAGAGGGCCGAGGAATTTTCCGACATTCTGACCGCGACCTTCCCGCCCGGCTCGCCCGGCGCCGCACAGATCCACGAGAGCGGCGAATGCCGGTTGCTGTTCGATGCCTATGCGCAGCGCTTCGATCTGACCTGCAAGGTCTGGCGGCTGGCACCGCATAACCTGCTGCACCAGGCCACGATGGCGCATAACGGGCTTTTCAACCCGCAGATGCCACCCGATACGGTGGTTCTGGGGTTCGAGCCGGATTGGGGCAGAAGCAGCGCCGATCCCGAAATCCGCTAGGCGCGGATCACGCGATCAGTGCGAGCGGTCGATCTCGCCCACCGCCAGCACTGGGGAGGCGTCGATCTCCTCGGCATCGAGCATGGTCGAGACCCGCTCCAGCACCGCGACGATCATCGCCTGCTCCCAGTCATCAAGCGATTCGAACTGCTTGACATAGCGCTGTTGCAGCGCGTCGGGGGCGGAATGAACCTTGGCCACGCCTTCGGACGTGATTTCAAGCCGGGTCTGACGGCGATCCTGCTGGGATTGACGGCGGGTAAGAAGACCCTTGGCCTCGAGCTTCTTGATCAGTGCCGAAATGGTCGCCTGGGTGACGCCCATGCGCTGTGAGAGCTCGGTCGGGGTCGCATGGCCCTTTTCGGCCACGATCTGAAGCACCCGCAACTGCACTGCCGTCAGCCCCGCATCGCGCGCGAGGTTGCGCGAATACATCTCCGTGGCCCGCAGGATGCGGCGCAGGGCAATCAGGCTGATATCCGTGCGGTCCACATCGATCTCCGTTCCAGACCGATCCAATCTAGCGGTTTTGTGAAAATCCGCAATCCGTGAAGTAGTTTGCTTTTCTTTACTAACTATCTGTCTCATGATCCTTATATAATACTAAGGAAACAAATTGGAATAGGCGCGAAATGACGCATATAGCGCAAAATATTACTTAGGCAGTTGAAATCGACGGCCGAACCAATATACTTAGTACATCAAACAACAAGGGATCAGAAGCCGTGCACTCTATTGAAGGATCAAAACCGAAGATCACCTTTCGCAAGCCCGCTCGCGAAGATGGCTCCGCGATTTGGGACCTGATTTCGTCCTGCCATCCGCTTGACGAGAACTCGATGTATTGCAACCTGATTCAATGCGATCACTTCGCCGACACCTGCATTCTCGCCGAGATTGACGGTGAGCCGGTGGGCTGGATTTCGGCCTATGTTCTGCCCGACGACGAAGAAACGCTTTTCGTCTGGCAGGTTGCCGTTTCGAAAAAGGCACGCGGGCGTGGACTTGGCTCGAAGATGCTCAAAGAACTGGCCAAGCGCGAGGAGTGCGAGGGCGTTCGCCGCCTGCAGACCACGATCACCATCGACAATGATGCATCCTGGGCCCTGTTCGGGCGGTTCTCGAAGGCGATCGGCGGCAAGCTGAAAAGCCAACCCTACTTCAAGCGGGACGACCATTTCGACGGCCGCCACGCGACCGAGCACATGGTCACAATCGAATTCGCCGAAGTGCTGAAGCGCGCCGCCTGAACGCCTGCGAAAGCGCGCCAGCCTTCAACTCTCCCAGACAAAGGAAACGCTATGTCGACTGACATGTCAGCCGAACTTGAAATCTTCAACCGCCGTGAATCGGAAGCGCGCAGCTATTGCCGCAGCTTCGAGACGGTGTTCACCAAAGCCAGCGGCGCGGAAATGACCGGCGCTGACGACAAGACCTATATCGACTTCCTGGCGGGGTGTTCGTCGCTCAACTACGGGCACAACGACCCCGACATGAAAGAGGCGCTGATCGCGCACATTGCTGATGACGGCATCGCGCATGGCCTTGACATGTATACCCATGAGAAAGCCCGCTTCCTCAAGGCCTATGAGGACAACATCCTCAAGCCGCGCGGTATGGACTACAAGGTCATGATGACTGGACCCACCGGCACCAACGCCGTCGAGGCGGCGATGAAGCTGGCCCGCAAGGTGACCGGCCGCCGCAATATCGTGGCCTTCACCAACGGCTTCCACGGCATGACCATGGGCGCGCTGTCGCTGACCGGCAATACCGGCAAGCGTGGCGGAGCAGGCGGCGGTTCGCTGTCGGACGTGACCCATATGCCGTTCGAGGGCGCCTTTGGCGACGATACCGATACGCTGGCCTATCTCGAGATGATGCTCGACAATTCTTCGTCCGGCGTCGATGCCCCGGCCGCGTTCATCTTTGAACCCGTGCAGGGCGAGGGCGGCCTGAATGCCGCGTCGGATGAATGGATGCGCGGCGTTGCCCGCATCGCCAAGAAGCATGGCGCATTGCTGATCGTCGACGACATCCAGTCGGGTTGCGGGCGTACCGGCACCTATTTCGCCTTCGAGTCGGCGGGCATCGTGCCCGACATGATCACCCAGGCGAAATCGCTGTCGGGCTTTGGCCTGCCGTTTGCGGCACTGCTGATCAAGCCCGAGCACGACATCTGGAAGCCCGCCGAGCACAACGGCACCTTCCGTGGCAATACCCATGCATTCGTCACGGGTCGCGTCGCACTCGAGAAGTTCTGGGCCGATGACGGTTTCCAGAACGATGTGCAGCACAAGTCTGCTATCCTCACCACCGGATTGCAGGCGATCGCCGAGATCGTGCCGGGTGCGCGCCTCAAGGGCCGCGGCATGATGCAGGGCGTCGATGTCGGCGGCGGCGAGACCGCGAGCGCAATCTGTGCCCGTGCCTTTGAGAAGGGCCTCATCATCGAGACCTCGGGCGCGGATGACGAAGTGGTCAAGGTGCTTGCGCCCCTGACCATCCCCGAAGAGACGTTGCGCAAGGGTCTGAACATCCTGCTGGATGCCGCCCGCGACGTAACGGTGCAGACAAAAGTGGCAGCGGAGTAAAACGATGATTGTAAGAGATTTCGACGATGTGGTGAAGAACGGGAACTCGGTTTCGGATGCCAAGTGGACATCCGTGCGGATGCTTCTGGCCGATGACGGGATGGGTTTCTCGTTCCACATCACCTTCCTTGAAGGCGGCAGTGAACACACGTTCGAGTACAAGAACCATTTTGAAAGCGTCTACTGCATTCAGGGCAAGGGCTCGATCACCGATCTCAAGACGGGTGAGACCCACCCGATCAAGCCGGGCACCATGTATGCCCTGAACGAACATGATCGCCACACGCTTCGCGCCGAAGAAGAACTCGTCATGGCCTGCGTATTCAACCCGCCCGTTACGGGCCGGGAAGTGCACCAGGAAGACGGATCTTATGCGGCGCCCGAAGAGGTGGCCTGAAACCAGAGGCGCTCTTTGGCGCAAGCCCAGGAGTGAACATTGATGACCCAACACGCTAACCATACCGTCGAAAAGATTGGCGGAACCTCGATGTCGCGGCTCGACGAACTGGTAGACACCCTGTTCCGGCGCGACGACGAGGCGCGGATATATGACCGGATCTTCGTTGTATCGGCTTTCGGCGGCATTACCGACCTGCTGCTCGAGCACAAGAAGACCGGCGACGCAGGCGTCTATGCCTGCTTCGCCAATGACGAGGACGATCACGGCTGGATGGACGCGCTGTCGAAGGTTGCCGACGGTATGCGCGAGGCGCACCGTTCGGTCCTCGACCATGCCGCCGATCTGAGCGATGCGGATGATTTCGTGCGCGACCGGATCGACGGGGTACGCAACTGCCTGATCGACTTGCAGCGGCTCTGTTCCTACGGGCATTTCCGCCTGAGCCAGCACATGATGCTGACGCGCGAGCTGCTGTCGGGTCTTGGCGAAGCCCATTCGGCCTATGTGGCCACGCTGGCGCTGCGCCGGGTCGGTATCAATGCGCGTTTCGTGGATCTTTCAGGCTGGCGCGATGAGCGCGAGATGACTCTTGACGAGCGTATTCGCGACGGGCTGGACGATGTGGACGTTTCGGAGGAATTGCCCATCGTCACCGGCTATGCGCAATGTGCAGAAGGGCTGATGGCGGAATTCGACCGCGGTTATTCCGAGGTGACCTTCAGCCGGATCGCCGCCCTGACGCATGCGCGCGAGGCGATCATCCACAAGGAATTCCACCTGTCCTCGGCCGATCCGAAGCTGGTCAAGGGCGAGGTGCACAAGCTGGGCCACACCAATTACGACGTGGCCGACCAGTTGTCGAACATGGGGATGGAGGCAATCCACCCCAAGGCGGCCAAGACCCTGCGTCAGGCTGATGTGGCGCTGCGTGTCACCAACGCCTTTGAACCGCACGACCCCGGCACGCTGATCGATGATCAGCCCGCCGAAACCCCGGCGGCCGAGATCGTGACCGGGCTAGATGTCCATGCGCTCGAGCTGTTCGAGCAGGACATGGTCGGGGTGAAGGGTTATGACGCGCGTATCCTCGAGCTGCTGACGCGGCACGGGATCCGTATCGTGTCGAAGACGTCGAACGCCAACACGATCACGCATTACGTCGACGCCCCGCTGCGCGAGCTGCGCAAAGTCGAGGCGGATCTCAACAAGGTCTATCCGAGTGCCGAGCTGACCATTCAGCCGCTGGCCATCGCCGCGGTGATCGGGCGCGACCTGAAGGGCCTGAATGTGCTTGGCAGCGGTCTCAAGGCGCTGGCCGAGGCCGATGTCGAGGTGCTGGCCGCCCAGCAGAATACCCGCTCGGTCGACGTTCAATTCGTGATTCCACGCGAATCGCTGGCGGCTTCAATCGGAGCGCTGCACGGCGCCCTCCTGCCTGCCACAGATGTGGCAGAGCTGAAGCCGAAAAAGAAAGCCGCCTGAGAGCGGCCTGAAATCAAGCAAGACCAGTGACTTGCCCCGCCTGGCCCTCCCTTGGCCCGGCGGGGTTTCTTTTTGGGCGCGGACATTTGCACGGGGACTTGGCATCATGGATCGGTGATGCGGGAACGACTGCCATATCTTGATCTGGGCGACCCGGCGGTGTCGACACGCGGCCCTGAAATGCGCGCGGCGCGTGCCGCACATTGGTGCGCGGAGACCCCCTATGGGCTGGCGGTGCTGCGCTATCATGCTGTCGGGCGAATCCTGCGAGACCGCCGTTTCCGTCAGGGCAGTCACAACTGGCCCGCCACCGTGGGGATCGAGGGGCGTTTCGCCGAATTCTGGCGTCAATCGGTGATCGGGCAGGAGGGCGCGGCGCATCAGCGGCTGCGCGCGCTGGCTGTGCCTGCGTTGTCCGAGGCGCATGTGGAGAGCCTCGTTCCCGCCTTTGATGCCATCGCCGCCGACCTTTGCGCGCATTTGCGCGAAAGCGACCATTGCGAGTTCCAGCAGGCGTTCAGTACGCCTTTTGCTGGGCAGGCCATCACCACGCTTCTGGGGATGGCGCGCGCAGACTGGCCGCAGGTGGCGCATGACGCGTCGGAGCTGGGGCTGGCGATGGGGATCACCGCCAAGACCCACGAGGCGCGGTTCAACGCCGCCTGCGGGCGGCTCTTCGATCTGGCACGCGATCTTGTGGCGCGCGTGCGGCGCGGACAGGACCGCGAAAGCTATGTCGCGCGGATGGTCGCCGTCTTCGATGCCAATGGCGATTGCAGCCACGAGGACTTGCTCAACACCATCGTGATTTCGATCTTCGGCGGGGTGGACACCACCCGCGCATTGCTAGGGCTTGGCCTATCGCTGTTCATCGAGAATCCGGTCCAGTGGCAGGCGCTGCGCGCTGATGCCGCCCTGATCCCGGCGGCGATAGAAGAGATCATCCGCGCCCGTCCCACGACGACGTGGGCCACAAGGCAGGCTGTCGAGGATGTCGAGATCGACGGGATAACCATAGAGGCGGGCACCGTGCTTCACCTGCTGGTGCATGCTTCGGCGCGCGATCCGGCGGTCTGTGACGATCCCGCTTTTGACATCACCGCGCGGCGGCGGCGGCATTTCGGGTTTGGCGGCGGGGCGCATCACTGCATCGGCCATTACGTGGCGCGCACCGATATCGCCGCCGCTCTGCGCGCCTTGCGCCGGACCTTTGAACATGTCGCCTATGACGGCACGCCCGAGTGGATGCCCGACAGTGGCAATACCGGCGCGCTCAGCCTGGCGATCCGCTATCGTGTGGCCGGGGGCTGAAGACACTTGCGGTCAATCGCGCGCGAGGTCCTGAAGGATCGGGCAATCGGGCCGGTTGTCGCCCGCGCATTCATGCACCAGATGGGTTAGCGTGTCGCGCATCGAGCGCAGCTGCGCGAGCTTCTCCTCGATCCGGTCCAGATGGTCCTGTGCGACACGCTTCACATCGGCGCTGGCGCGCGCATCGTCCTCGTAAAGCGCCAGTAGGGTGCGGCAATCCTCGATCGAGAAACCAAGCGCACGCGCCCGCCCGAGAAAGGCCAGCTTGTGAACATCTCCATCCGCGAAGGCGCGATAGCCATTGGTGTCGCGCGCCGGGCGGATCAGCCCGATTTCTTCGTAATAGCGGATCGTCTTGGGCGGCAGATCGGTGCGCCGGGCAACTTCGGAGATGTTCATGCCGCACCCCTTTCCATCACCGGCCCCAGGCGGCGCAGCCGCAGCGCGTTGCTCAGCACGAAGACCGAGCTCAGCGCCATCGCACCCGCCGCCAGCATCGGCGACAGAAGCGTGCCGGTCAGTGGATACAGCACGCCTGCGGCTACCGGGATAAGGGCGGTGTTATAGGCAAAGGCCCAGAACAGGTTCTGGCGGATGTTGCGCATGGTCGCGCGTGAGAGGCCGATCGCGTTCACCACCCCCGCAAGATCGCCGGAGATCAGAACGATATCCGCCGCCTCGATTGCCACGTCGGTGCCGCTCCCCAAGGCGATGCCGATATCGGCGTCGGCCAGCGCCGGGGCGTCGTTGATGCCATCACCCACGAAAGCGACGGTGCCATGACGCTCGCGCAGGGCGCGAAGGGCTGCGACCTTGCCGTCGGGAAGGACTTCGGACTCGACATGGTCGATGCCCAGTTGCCCGGCGATGGCCTTGGCGGTGGCATGGCTGTCACCGGTGATCATTGCGGTCTGTAGGCCCTGCGCATGAAGCCTGTCGATCACCTTGCGGCTCGTGTCCTTGACCGGGTCTGCCACGGCGAGGATCGCCGCAAGCTGCCCGTCGATGGCCGCGAAAACCGGGGTTTCGCCGCGCGCGCCCATTTCGGTGGCGCGTTCGACAAATGCGCCCGTGTCGATGCCTTCGCGCTCCATCAGGCGCGCGGCGCCGATCAGGAGGTCATGATCATCGACGCGCGCGCCAAGGCCAAAACCGCTGATCGCGCGAAAGCCCTCGGGCTGGGGCAGGTCAAGGCCGTGCTCATGCGCCGCGGCCTCGATGGCGCGGGCGATGGGGTGCTCGGACTGCCCTTCGACAGCGGCGACAAGGCGCAGCATGTCATCCTCGTTCCAGTCCCCGGCAAGCGTCACGCCGGTCAGGCGCGGGCGGCCTTCGGTCAGGGTGCCGGTCTTGTCGAAGGCGACGACGCGCGCCTCGTCGAGCCGTTGCAGCGCATCGCCCTTGCGCAGCAGGACGCCCATTTCGGCGCCGCGCCCGGTCCCCACCATGATTGAGGTAGGCGTGGCAAGGCCCATTGCGCAGGGGCAGGCGACGATCAGGACCGACACCCCCGCCACCAGCGCGAAGGTCAGCGCAGGGTCCGGTCCGAAAACGAGCCAGGCTACGATGGTCGCCAGCGCGGTCGCGATGACTGCAGGCACGAAGACGCCCACCACGCGATCCGCCAGCGACTGGATCGGGAGCTTTGCGCCCTGCGCCTGTTCGACCATCGCGATGATCTGCGACAGCATCGTGTCGCGCCCCACCTTGGTGGCGCGGAACGACAGTGCGCCTTCGCCGTTGATCGTGCCGCCGATCACAACATCGCCGGGCTTTTTTGCGACCGGCACCGGTTCACCCGAGATCATGCTTTCATCGACATAGGAATCGCCGCTCAGAACCTCGCCATCGACGGCGATCTTTTCGCCGGGGCGCACATGCGCGACATCGCCGACGCCGACCTCGTCGATGGAAATCTCGGTGATCCCGCCGTTGCGCTCGACCCGCGCGGTGCGCGGCTGCAAGCCGACCAGCTTCTGGATCGCAGCGCCGGTGCGCCCCTTGGCACGTGCCTCGAGCCAGCGGCCCAGCAGGATGAGGGTGACGATCACCGCCGCGGCCTCGTAATAGACGGCGCGGGTGCCTTCGGGCAGCAGGGCGGGCGCAAAGAGCGCGATCGTGGAAAACACCCAGGCGGCCGACGTGCCAAGCGCCACAAGACTGTTCATGTCGGGCGCTGCGCGCAGCAGGGCCGGGATGCCCCGACTGAAGAAGCTGCGGCCCGGCCAGAGCATGACCAGCGAGGTGAGCGCGAACTGGATCATCCAGGCGGTCTCGCGCCCGATAGTGCCATGAACCTGGTCGCGAAAGCCCGGAATGACATGGCCGCCCATCTCCATGATGAAGACCGGCAGGGTCAGCGCCCCTGCGATCAGCGTCAGGCGACGGGCATGATCGGTCTCGGCAGCGTTGCGGGCCGACTGCGTGCCTTCGCCGCTTTCTCCCGCTGGTCGTGCCGGATAGCCGATATCTGTGAGCGCGCGCGCCAGATTGGCCGCATCATTCGCGCCGCTCAGGTAGCGGATCAGCGCGGTTTGGCTTGCCAGGTTCACCGATGCCTCCAGCACGCCGGGCTGCGCACGCAGCGCATCCTCGACCCGTCCGGTGCAGGAGGCACAGCTCATGCCTGAAATCTCCAGCGTCGCGCTGGATTCGCGCGCGGGGTAATTCGCCGCACTGAGGGCCGCCGCGATCTCGGTGGCCTCGGTTCCATCGACGGTCATCTGGGCCTGGCCATTGGCGAAATTGACCGAGACCCCGCTGACGCCCGGCAGTTGGTCAAGCGCGCGCTCTGCCCGCCCGGCACAGCCTGCGCAAGAAAGATTGTCGATTTCGATGCTAAGTGAGCGCGCTGTCATGATGATCCCCTTTGGTCATTCACATAGGGGTTCCAGTCACGGGAAGGTCAAGGGGTGGCGCGAAATTTCCCCCGTCGCCGCCGCGCGTCGACGCCCGATACCCTTTTAGCACCTGCACATCATGCCGATTCGCCCTTTTCAACTGGGACGATACGGTCTATACGCGCGGCTTCACGCGGGGTGACAGCCTTGGAGGCACCCCGCCCTAACCTATGGAGAACAACATGGCTGGAGAAATTCCTGATCTTCACGCCCAGGAACGCACGGGGACAGGCAAGGGCGCCGCTCGTGCAGTGCGTCGCGCGCATATGGTTCCGGGCATCGTTTTTGGCGGCGACGTCGATCCGCTTCCGATCCAGATCCCCTATAACGTCCTGATCAAGCGCCTGAAAGACGGGCGGTTCAAATCGACCCTGTTCAATCTCAAGGTCGATGGTCATGAAGATGTGCGCGTGATCTGCCGCGACGTGCAGCGCGACGTGGTCAAGGACCTGCCGACGCATCTGGACCTGATGCGCCTGCGCCGGACGACGAAGATCAATCTGTTCATCCCCGTCGAATTCATCGGCGAGGAAGAGGCCCCCGGCATCAAGAGGGGCGGCGTTCTGACCGTCGTGCGCAACGAGATCGAACTGATCGTCACCGCCGGTGACATCCCCGAGAAGATCACCGTCGATCTGTCGGGTCTCGATATCGGCGATACCGTCACCATCAGCCAGGTGACACTGCCCACCGACGCCAAGCCGACCATCGACCGCGATTTCGTGATCTGCAACCTGTCGGCCCCGTCGGCCCTCAAGTCTGCCGAAGACGAGGACGAAGATGAAGAATCCGCCGAGGTTCCGACCGTCGGCGAGGAAGAAGCAGCCGAAGAAGGCGAAAGCTGAGCCATTCCTCATCGGATCGAAAATCAGAAAAGCGGGGCAGCATGCGCGCCCCGCTTTTTTCATGCCGCAATGGCGTTCCCGGCTCTCGCGCGGAAGGGCAATAGCCGCCTTGGCGCTCTGATGCCCAATCGCAGAAATGGGTCAGCGTTCGTGCATGATTGTCCCGGACAATAACCTCACTCGGCCCCTCTGGTGCCTGCCAAGCCGATCCTTCCACGGCTTCTCCAACCTGCTATCGTCAGGTCCCGCGCAGGCGGCGCATGGTAAGGATACGCCCGCGAGAGGGGCCGGGGTCATAGGTCATGCCCGATGCCGACAGGCAATCGACAATCCGCTTGATCACCGTGTCCGGATAGCGCCCCGGATGCAGTTCCATCATCACCACGCGCACATGATCGGGCCAGGGCGCGTCGAACAGGTGTTCTTCTGCGCCCTCGATATCCATGATCACCAGATGCGGCCGGTATTCGCGCAAGAGAGCGTCGATCCCGAGGCAGGGTACCTCGGCCACATTGCCGGGTTTCGAGCTCTCGGTTGCGATATGCGCGCCCCAGAACGCCTTGTCATGGGCGAATCCGATGGTCTCGCCGGGTTTCGCCGTGCGCGTCACCGCGCCATGCAAGAGGGTCACACCACCTTGGCCGTTCAGCTCGAGATTGGCGCGGATGACCGGCAGCATTTCGGGGTTGGCCTCGACAGTGACGACATTCTCTGCGCCCGCGACGCCCGCGCAGAGTGTCGCGATATAGCCAAGCCCCGAGCCCAGTTCGAGCACCCGGTGGCGCGGTCGCAACCGCATCAGCGCCGCGCGCGCCTCATGCGCCTCATAGGCGCCCGACGACAGCTTGTCGGCGATCCTTTCGGTAAGCTTGGCCTCAGGCACCATCAGACGAACCCCATTCACCTCATACTCGGCCATTCACCGCCCTCGATCGTTGATTCCGCCGCTCATGCGGCTTAGACCAGCATCACCAAAGATGGGAGCCGCGGCAATGCTACTGTTTGTGGGCCTGGGAAATCCCGGCGCGAAATACGCCGGAAACCGGCACAATATCGGCTTCATGGCGCTGGACCGGATCGCCGAGGATCACGGCTTCGGGCCGTGGAAGGCGAAGTTCCAGGGCGCGCTCTCTGAGGGGCGGCTTGGCGGCGAACGGGTGCTGTTGCTCAAGCCGATGACCTTCATGAACCTCAGCGGCCAGTCGGTGGGCGAGGCGATGCGCTTTTACAAACTGATGCCCGAGGACGTGACGGTGTTTCACGACGAGCTCGACCTTGCTCCCGGCAAGGTGCGGGTCAAGACAGGCGGCGGACATGCCGGTCATAACGGGCTGCGATCGCTGCATCAGCATATCGGCGAGACCTACCGCCGCGTGCGCCTTGGCATCGGGCATCCGGGCCGCAAGGAGATGGTGGCGCATTACGTATTGCAGGACTTTGCCAAGGCCGATGGTGACTGGTTGGACGATCTGATGCGCGGCATTTCGGACGGCGCGGGCGATCTGGCGGATGACCGCAAGGACCGGTTTCTGAACGCCATCGCGCAGCGCATGGCACCCACCGGTTCCGCAGCCCCGAAAACGCCCCGTGAAAGCACTGCACCCGCCGCGGGTGAGGCCGGAAAGGCCCCCGGCGCGTCACCCGAAGACCCGTCAGCCGGAGATCCGCGCAGCCCGCTGCAGAAGCTGGTCGACAGGTTTCGCTGACTCAACCTCTACGCCACGTCACGCTGGATTCTTCGCGGTAAGGATGCTTTGTTATCAGTAGGGCTGGGGGGAAGCGACAGATGAAGACGATCCTGCGATGGACGATCCGCATCGGGCTGATGCTGCTTTTGGCAGCGCTGGTGCTTGGGCTCTGGAAGCGCGAGGAGATCGCCCGTCTCTGGGCCGTCAATACGCTCTTTGACGAGTCCCGCATCGTCGCCAATTTTTCGCATATGGACCGCGCTTTCCTGACCGTGCCCGTGGCGCGTGGCGATGCGCCGGTGTCCCAGTTGCCGCCCGGTGCCGCCATGACTTTGCCCGAGGGCGCGGCCGAGTGGCTGGAGGCACGCAGCGTGACATCTCTGCTGGTGTTGCATGACGGGCACGTGGTGCATGAAAGCTATCATCAGGGCACGGACCCTGAGGACCTGCGGATCAGCTGGTCGATGGCGAAGAGCTATCTTTCGGCGCTGTTCGGCATCCTGGTCGAGGAAGGCGCGATTGCGTCGCTGGATGATTCGGTGACCGCATACGCGCCCGCCCTTGAGGGCAGCGCCTATGACGGGGCCAGCATCCGCAACGTATTGCAGATGACCAGCGGTGTGACCTTCAACGAGGATTACCTGGATTATTATTCCGACATCAACCGAATGGGCCGCGTGCTGGCGCTGGGCGGTTCGATGGATGGTTTTGCAGCCGGACTGAGCGACCGCGAAGCAGAACCCGGCGCGCGTTGGAAATATGTGTCGATCGACACCCATGTTCTGGGCATGGTCCTGCGCGGCGCCACCGGGCGCGACATTCCCGCGCTTATGTCCGAAAAGGTGATCGCTCCGCTGGGGCTCGAGGCGTCGCCATACTATCTGAGCGATGGCGAGGGCGTGGCCTTCGTGCTGGGCGGGCTCAACATGCGCAGCCGTGACTACGCGCGCTTCGGCCTCATGTATGAACAGATGGGCGAGTATCAGGGCCAACAGATCGTGCCACGCGACTGGGTCGCCGCATCGACCCGCGCCAGTGCGCCGACAAAGCCGGACGAGATCGGTTATGGCTATCAATGGTGGGTGCCGCGCGGCGCGCGTCCCGGAGAGTTTCTGGCTCGCGGCATTTATGGCCAGTATATCTATATCGACCAGCAGGCCGAAGTAGTGATCGTCGTCACCGCTGCTGACCGCGAGTTCCGCAGCGAGGGCGTGCATCAATCCAATGTCGCGATGATGCGTCGCATCAGGGAGGCCCTCTGACCGGTTGAACCCGGAACGGATGCACGGTCTGTTGTCGATGACCGACCACGGACAGAAGGGTGCTGAGCGTCATGGGCTACATCGCGATGAATCGTTTTCAGGTGCGCCACGGGTTCGAGGACCAGTTCGAGACGATGTGGGCCGAGCGTGAAAGCCGCCTTGCCGAGGTCGAGGGCTTTCGCGAGTTTCGCCTGCTGCGCGGCCCGGATGGCGACGGTTTTCGTCTCTATTCCAGCCATGTGCTTTGGGACAGCCGCGCCGCCTTTGAGGCATGGACCACATCACAGCAGTTCCGCGACGCCCACAAGGATGCGGGCCGTGCATCAGCCCGCGAGGCGCTGCTTGGACCGCCCAGTTTCGAGGGCTTCGAGACAGTGTTGCACGAGGGATGATTTTTCGCGCCGGAATGCTATCCTTTCGGAAGAAACCAAAGGGCGCGCTATGATAGACAAGGATGACAGTATCAATGTTCTGGGCGGCAGTCTGGAACCCTGCTCGAATGACCCGCTGACCGGGTTCTTCCGCGACGGGCATTGCAACACCTGCAACGAGGACACGGGCAGCCATACGGTCTGTGCCCTGATGACCGCCGAGTTCCTGGCCTATTCCAAGTATGTCGGCAACGATCTCAGCACCCCGCGCCCCGAATTCGGGTTTGCGGGACTGGAACCCGGCGACCGCTGGTGCCTGTGTGCGGCACGCTTCCTTCAGGCGCATGACGAGGGTTGCGCGCCACGGGTGCGTCTTGGGGCAACGCACCGCCGCGCCCTGGAAATCGTGCCGCTGAATGTGCTCCGGGAACACGCCAACGACCTGAACTGAAACGGCCCGCCCGCGCGGCATGGACAAGGCGCGCGCCATGATTGACACTCCCTACCGGGCCGGGTCGGAGCGTCGAATGTTCGAAGTCATTGCCATCTCTTTCGCGTTTTTTTTCGGGCTGGCGGTGCGCCAGCTTGGGCTGCCGCCGCTTGTCGGCTTCCTTGCTGCCGGTTTTGCCATCAACTTCTTTGGACCTGCCCTGAACCTGCCCGAGCAGAGCGGTGAAATCCTTTACCATGTTGCGCATCTTGGTGTGTTGATGCTGCTCTTCACGGTCGGGCTGAAGCTCAAGCTGCGCCAGATCGCCCAGCCACAGGTCGTGGGCGGGGCGCTTTTGCATTTTGCGATCAGTGTCGGGATTTTCGCACCCGCACTGCGCCTGATCATGGGGCTGGACTGGAACACGGCGCTGTTGCTGGGGATTGCGCTGGCATTCTCCTCGACGGTCTTGGCGGCAAAGCTGCTCGAGACCAAGCGCGAGTTGGGGAGTTTCCACGGGCGCACGGCCATCGGCATCCTGATCGTGCAGGACATCATCGCGCTGGTCGTGCTCGGAATCTGGTCGGGGCAGACGCCGACCATCTGGGCGCTTGGTGTATTTGCTCTGCCGCTCATGCGCCCGGTGCTGCACTGGCTGCTGGATTTCACCGGCCATGACGAGTTGCTGGTGCTGATGGGAATGTTGCTGTCAGTGGTGATCGGCGGCATGGGATTCGAGGCGATGGGGCTGAGCGCCGAGATCGGCGCGCTGGCGATGGGTGTGATGCTGTCGGGCCATCCGCGCGCCAATGAGCTGTCCCACTCGCTCTGGCCGCTCAAGGAGATCTTTCTTGTCGGGTTTTTCCTGCAGATCGGGATGTCGGGCCTGCCCGACCGCGACGCGTTGATCTTCGCCCTGGCGGTGGCGGTGATCCTTCCGCTCAAGGGGGTGCTGTTCTATGCGCTGCTGGTGGCGTTCAAGCTGCGCGCGCGCAGTGCCTTCCTGTCGTCGCTCAGCCTGACGGCCTATTCCGAATTCGGTCTGATTGTCTCGGCGGCGGTGCTGCCCGAGTTCCTTGTGCCACTGGCGCTGGCGGTGTCGCTGTCATTCGTCATCAGCTCACCGCTCAACCGCATGGCTCATCCGCTCTATGATCGGGTCGCGACAGGGCTGTCGCGCTTTCAGCGCAAGACGATCCATCCCGACGAGCAGGCCAAGGACCTTGGCGATGGAGAGGTCCTGGTTCTCGGGATGGGGCGCACAGGGTCGGCCGCCTATGATCGCCTGACAGAAGCCGGGATTCGTGCGGTGGGGCTTGATGCAGATACCTATAAGGCCGCCAGCCACCGCGAGGCAGGGCGTGACGTGCTGTTTGCCGATGCTGAAGACAGCAATTTCTGGCGCAGTGTCAATATGGGCCGGGTGCGTGCGGCGATTCTTGCGATGGACGACATCGAGGCCAAGCTGGTTGCGGCGCGCAGTCTGCGGCGGCGCGGTTTTACGGGGCCGATCGTCGCCCACGCCTTTGACGCGGCGCATCAGGACATGCTGAAAGAGGCAGGCGCCGACGATACCTATCTCACGATGACTCAGGCCGGGGTGGGGCTGGCCGAGCGCGCCGATGCAGCGCTCTACCCGCCCGACCCGATCGTCTAGTCGGCGTCGTCCATGTCAAAGCCGAGATGGCGCGCAACGGTAAAGATGTCCTTGTCGCCCCGCCCGCACATGTTCATGCAGATCAGGTGATCCTCGGGCAGGTCCGGTGCGATCTTCATCACATGGGCCAGCGCATGGCTGGGTTCCAGCGCGGGAATGATCCCCTCGGTTTGGCAGCACAGCTGAAACGCTTCCAGCGCCTCCTTGTCGGTAATCGCCACGTATTCGGCGCGCCCGATATCGTGCAGCCAGCTATGTTCGGGACCGATTCCCGGATAGTCCAGCCCGGCAGAGATTGAATATCCCTCGAGGATCTGCCCGTCATCGTCCTGCAAAAGGTAGGTGCGGTTGCCATGCAGGACGCCGGGGCGCCCGCCGGTCAGGCTGGCGCAGTGCTCCATCTTCTGGTTGACGCCCTTGCCGCCGGCCTCGACGCCAATGACGCGCACGCTCTTGTCGTCAAGGAACGGATAGAACAGGCCCATCGCGTTCGAGCCCCCGCCGATGGCGGCGATGATCGTATCGGGCAGGCGGCCTTCGGCGGCCATCATCTGTTCCTTGGCTTCCTTGCCGATGATCGACTGGAAATCGCGCACCATGGCGGGGTAGGGATGCGGCCCGGCCACCGTGCCGATGCAATAGAACGTATCGCGCACATTGGTCACCCAGTCACGCAGCGCGTCGTTCATCGCGTCCTTGAGCGTGCCGCGCCCGGACGTGACCGGAATCACCTCGGCGCCCAGAAGACGCATGCGGAAAACATTGGGTCGCTGGCGCTCGACGTCATGCGCGCCCATGTAGACCACGCATTTCAGCCCGAACTTGGCGCAGACCGTCGCGGTTGCCACGCCATGCTGGCCCGCGCCGGTCTCGGCGATGATCCGGTTCTTGCCCATGCGCCGCGCCAGGATGATCTGCCCCAGCACGTTGTTGATCTTGTGCGCACCGGTATGGTTCAGTTCATCGCGCTTGAGATAGATCTTGGCGCCGCCCAGATGCTTGGTCAGACGATCCGCATAGTAAAGCGGGCTGGGCCGCCCCACGTAATGGGTCCACAGATCATGCATCTCTTCCCAGAAGGATTCATCGGTCTTGGCATGCTCGTATTGCGCTTCCAGCTCCAGGATCAGCGGCATGAGGGTTTCGGAAACGAACCGCCCGCCGAAATCGCCGAACCGGCCCTTTTCGTCGGGTCCGGTCATGAAAGAGTTGAAAAGATCGTTCATCGCTGCGTGCCTTCCCGTCTGGGCGTTGGTCCTTGTGTTCAATATGGGACGCAGGTGCGGTTTTCCAGCGAAAACCAGCGATCAGAGCATTCGCATCACATGCAGGCGCGACCAGAGCTCTGGCTCGCCCAGAAGATAGGGCCGAAAGGGCGCACTGACCTGCACCTGCTCCCATCGGCCCGCATCCTTCAGCGCGTCGATCACCTCCGGAAAGCCCTGCTCCTCCCATGTGGCGCTGATGAGATTAAACACCCCGATGCCGCCTGGCCGCGTCACGCGCGCCAGTTCGTTCAGGCTTGCCGGCGGCGCATGGCCGGGGCCGAAAGCGCCGATGCAGGTGAAGGCGGCAAAGCTGTCATCGGGAAATGGCAGGCTCTCGGCCATGTTGGCGACCTCAATGGCACCGTACGCCCCGGTGCGCTTTGCGGCTTCGGCCATTTGCCCGGACAGATCGCAGCCGGTGATCGCGCCGTATCCCAGCACCGCCAGTGTCTCGCCCACGAGCCCCGTGCCACAGGCCGCATCCAGGATCGGCCCCTCGCTCGGCCCCAGGTGCCGCGCCAGCATTGCCGCGCCCAGAGATGGCAGGCGGAAGCCCTTTTTCAGATTGTCGGCGTCATAGCTTTGCGACCAGTCGTCATAGATCCGGCGCGCGTCCTCCGGTGTCTTGGCACCGTAGACATTTCCAAGATCGTCGCTTGCCTGGCCGGCCATGTCGCATCCTTCTTCTGTGATCGGTCCGGGTGCGCTCAATCCTCTGTGGCGGCGCGCACGGAGTCAACAAAGGCGCGCATCCTTTCGGGGTCTTTGACCCCAGGCGCGCTCTCGACGCCCGAGGACACATCGACCTGCCGCGCGCCGGTCAGCCGAAGGGCCTTGGCCACGTTGTCGGGCGTAAGCCCGCCCGCGAGCATCCAGGGCTTGGTCCAGCGCCGCCCGCTCAGCAGGGTCCAGTCAAACCGCATGGCATTGCCGCCGGGCCGGTCGGCGCCTTCGGGTGGCTTGGCATCCACGAGGATCTGGTCGGCGACCTTTTCATAAAAGTCGATCTGGGTCAGATCGGTCTCATCGCCCACACCCACAACCTTCATCACCGGCAGCCCGGTGCGGGCCTTGATCTCGGTGACGCGGGCGGGGGTTTCATGACCATGAAGCTGAAGCATGTCGATCGGCACGCGAGCCACCAGTTCATCGAGCAGCGCATCGTCGGGGTCGACCAGCAATGCGACACGGGTAATCCCCTCGGGCACCGCGGCGGCCATGAACTCGGCGGCCTCCAGTTCCAGATGACGGGGTGACTTGGGAAAGAACACGAAGCCGACATAGGACGCCCCCGCGAGGATCGCGGCAGGCACGTCGGCCGGATCGGTCAAGCCGCAGATTTTCACCTTGGTATCGGCTGACATGGCGGCGCTCAGCTAGCCTCGTCAAGCAGGGCCAGGACCTCGTCCTTGCCTTCGTGCTTCTCGCCTTTGAGGCGCCGGACCTCGGCGCGCAGGGCGCTCAACTCGCGCGCCTGACGGGCGGCGGCAACGCGTTCGCCATGCTCCCGGATCCATTCCCAGATGAATCCGATCACCAGACCCGCGACAATCCCACCATAGATCACCACGAACAGCGGCACCTCGTGGCTGGGGTTGAGCGCGGCCAGCCCTGCCAACTCATCCGGCACAAGCTTGACCGCGACAAGGCCGCGATTGGCTAGCGCCACGAGGATCAGGGCGACCGCGAAGATGGCGATCGAAGCATAGCGGACGTAGCGCATCAGGACTTCCCGTTCAGCCGGTCACGCAGCAGTTTGCCGGTCTTGAAGAAGGGCACATGCTTTTCCTCGACATGCACGGATTCCCCGGTGCGCGGGTTGCGACCGGTGCGCGCATCCCGCTTCTTGACCGAAAAGGCGCCGAAGCCGCGCAGCTCGACACGGCTTCCGTTCGCCATGGCGTTGGTGATCTCGTTGAAGATCGTGTTCACGATACGCTCGACATCCCGCTGATAAAGATGTGGATTTTCTTCTGAAATTTTCTGGATCAATTCCGACCGGATCATCGGCACTCCCCCGGGTTTTCTGGTTCTTGGCGCAAGCAGCAGTCCCGAGGACTATAGTTACTATCGGGAAAAATCGAAACAGAAACACTTGTCCCGACAGGGTGAAATCCGGCCCTTTTTCGCCTGTTGCATGGAAAAACGCGCGTCGCGAGACGCTTGGACCGCGCGCAGGCGTCAGTGCGCCCGAATTTTTGCACCGCAGCAAAGCCGTTGATTCGCAAAGGGAAAGCGCGGCCCTCGCTGTCCCTGAAAGCAAAACGGCCCCGCAATGATGCGGGGCCGTTCCACGTGATCTTGGTATGAAGCGTCAGCTTCAGCCCTTGTCGTCCTCGTCGCCCTTGAGGGCTGCGCCGAGAATGTCGCCCAGCGAAGCACCCGAGTCCGAGCTGCCATACTGTTCGACGGCTTCTTTCTCTTCGGCGATTTCGCGTGCCTTGATCGACAGGCCCAGACGGCGGCTCTTGGGGTCGACATTGGTGACGCGCACGTCGACCTTGTCGCCCACCGAGAAACGCTCGGGACGCTGTTCGGAACGGTCACGGCTGAGGTCCGAGCGGCGGATGAAGGATTTGAATCCATCATGCTGCACTTCGATACCGCCATCCTCGATCGAGGTCACTTCGACGGTGATGATCGAACCGCGCTTGACGCCGCCGATGGCCTCGGCGAAGGGGTCGCCGTCCAGTGCCTTGATCGAAAGCGAGATACGCTCTTTCTCGACATCGACTTCCGAGACGACGGCCTTGACGACATCGCCCTTCTTGTAGCTCTGGATCGCGTCTTCACCACGTTCGTCCCAGCTCAGGTCGCTGAGGTGAACCATGCCGTCGATCTCGCCGGGCAGGCCGATGAACAGACCGAATTCGGTGATGTTCTTGACCTCGCCCTCGACCTCGGTGCCGACCGGGTGGGTTTCTGCAAACACCTCCCACGGGTTACGCTGCGTCTGCTTGAGACCCAGAGACACGCGGCGCTTGGCCTGGTCGATCTCCAGCACCATGACCTCGACTTCCTGGCTGGTCGAAACGATCTTGCCGGGATGCACGTTCTTCTTGGTCCAGGACATTTCCGAGACGTGAACCAGGCCTTCGACACCGGGTTCCAGCTCCACGAAGGCGCCATAATCGGTGATGTTGGTCACGCGGCCGGTATGGACCGAAGCCAGCGGATACTTGGCGGCAACCAGATCCCACGGATCGTCCTGAAGCTGCTTGATGCCCAGGCTGATACGATGGGTTTCCTTGTTGATCTTGATGACCTGAACCTTGACGGTTTCGCCGATCGACAGGATCTCCGAGGGGTGATTGACGCGGCGCCATGCCATGTCGGTGACGTGCAGCAGGCCGTCCACACCGCCCAGGTCCACGAAGGCCCCGTATTCGGTGATGTTCTTGACCACGCCGTCCACGGTGTCGCCTTCGGTCAGCTGCGAGATGACCTCGGCACGCTGCTCGGCGCGGCTTTCTTCCAGAATGGCGCGGCGCGACACGACGATGTTGCCACGGCGGCGATCCATCTTGAGGATCTGGAACGGTTGCTTGAGACCCATCAGCGGGCCAGCGTCGCGCACGGGGCGCACATCGACCTGGCTGCCCGGCAGGAAGGCCACGGCTCCGCCGAGGTCGACGGTAAAGCCACCCTTGACGCGGCCGAATATCGCGCCTTCGACGCGCTGATCGTCCGCATAGGCCTTTTCAAGACGGTCCCATGCCTCTTCGCGGCGGGCCATCTCACGGCTGATGACGGCTTCGCCACGGGCGTTCTCCGCGGCGCGCAGATAGACTTCGACCTCGTCGCCGGGGGCGATTTCGGGCGCTTCGCCGGGATTTGCGAATTCCTTGAGATCGACGCGGCCTTCCATCTTGTAGCCGACATCGATGATGGCTTGGCCCGCTTCGACGGCGATGACCTTGCCTTTGACGACAGAGCCCTCTTGGGGCGTGTCCATTTCGAGGCTTTCATTCAGGAGGGCCTCGAATTCCTCCATGGTTGCGTTCTGAGCCATGTGGCGTGTTTTTCCTTTACGTCTTCGGTTTTTCGGGCCGTGCGGTTGTCTCCGCCGGTCTTGGGGTTTCGTTGGTCAGACGTGCCACAAAACAAAGAGGGCCGGTAACCCGACCCTGCTCGATCTCTTTATTGGTGGCGTTGATCGCCTTGTCGACAAGGGCGCGTTTAGCCTCTTGCGCCTTGTATTGCAAGCCCCCAGTGCGGTTCTGGGGCGCGGATGGCGGGGCCTTGCCGCTTGGTGCTGCGAAGGCGTGTCTAAGTCCGTCAGGGCGTTCAGGCGCTCCGCCGTGCCTCGATCATCTCGATGGCGGCGGCGATGGCCTCGTCGATGCTCATGCGCGAGGTGTCCAGCGTCACCGCGTCATCCGCGGGTTTCAGCGGCGCGGCCGCACGGGCGCTGTCGCGCGCGTCACGGGTGCGCAAGTCGGCGAGAACATCGTCGTAGCTGTCCTCGAACCCCTTTTCACGCAGCTCCTTCCAGCGCCGGTTGGCACGGATATCGTCAGAGGCGGTCACGAACAGCTTCACCTCGGCGTCGGGGCAGATCACCGTGCCTATATCGCGCCCGTCGAGCACTGCGCCCCCAGCGCGCCGGGCGAAGGCGCGCTGGAAATCGACCAGCGCCTGACGCACCTCGGGGATTGCAGCCACCCGGCTCGCGGCCTGGGTGACATCCGGGCCGCGCAGGTCCTCGGCCTCGAGGTCGTGCGCTTGCAGGTTCCGCGCTGCCTCGACCGGGTCGGTGCCGTCCAGCGTGCGCCGTCCGGTCGCGCGATAGAGCAGGCCCGTATCCAGATGCGCGAAACCGAAATGCGCTGCCACGGCGCGCGAAACCGTGCCCTTTCCGGCCGCTGCCGGACCGTCGATCGCGATGGTGAAACCCATATCGGCCCCCGTTTCTTCCGAATGCCATGGGTAGAGTAAGCCAGCGCCGCGCTCAAGCCTCGCGCTGCGCGACATGACATGTTGCCGACGGCCCCCGCTGCTGGAAAACGCGGGCGCAGGGGCGAATTATTGTTCTCGATTTCAAAACAATCATTCGGATCGGGCGCCAAAATGGAAACATCTCGTGCGGTTGGCGAACAATCCTCACTGCCATTGGTGCAGGGTCCGATGCATCCGATGGCCGGGTTTTCAAAATTTTGCCATTTTTGCATGGCTTAACTGCGCAATCTTCACGAGTGTTTCGGGTGCAATTCATGACGATTATTATTTATACGCAGGACATTACACATGACCGATTCTGAGGATCAGCCCAGCCATCATTCCATGGCAGAGGGCCGAAGCCCGCATTTGAACCCATCCGAAACGACAGCTCCCGGATCCCGCATCGGCCGCCTGCGTGCGCGCCTGCCCGGCCTTGAAGTGGTGCTGCTTGTCATTGCCATCCTGATGATCGCGGTCGCGCTGCCCCTGGAGGCGGGAACGTTTCCGTTCTCGGAGTCATCGTCGGCAAAGGATGACTGACAGCTGGGTGCGACCAAACGGATGATCCGGGCGAGCCGGAACGCAAGGGGATAAAGCTGGAGCGGGTAGCGGGAATCGAACCCGCAACTTAAGCTTGGGAAGCTCGCGTGATACCTTTTCACCATACCCGCTCAGCGTCGCACTAGGTAGGAAATCCGCGCATCGCGGTCAAGAGCCTATCGCCGCCGTCTGCGCCGCCGCCCGCCGTCTGCGCTGTCGCCCGATGGACCGACATTGAAACTGACCTGGGGGAGCGGCACGATCTTCGACAGTTCCGGGAACGGGTCGGTCTTGTGGGGTATCGCGTTGGCGGCCACGAAATGCTCCTGAAACTTGGGCTCGATCGCGGTTTCGACCTTGGTGATCTGACGCACGACGCGTTCGATTTCGACGCGCGCGGCGACATTGCACAGCGCAATCCGCGCGCCAGTGCCCGCAGCGTTGCCCGCGCTTGTTACCTTGTCGAGCGGCACATCCGGGATCATCCCCAGCACCATCGCGTGTTTGGGGCTGATATGCGCACCGAACGCCCCGGCCAGAACCACCCGGTCCACGTGATCGACACCGCGTTCGTCCATCAACAGCCGCGCCCCGGCATAAAGCGCCGACTTGGCCAGCTGGATCGCCCGGATATCGCCCTGCGTGACGGTGATGCGCGGCCCGCCTTCGGCGCTGGCGTCATGGACGAGATAGGCATGGGTGCGCCCCTCGGGCACCGACCGCGGCGTGCCGGTGGCCTCGGCCGATCCAATCAGGCCGCTTTCGTCCAGAAGGCCCGCCATGCGCATCTCGGCCACCGCTTCGATGATGCCCGAGCCGCAAATGCCGGTGATCCCGGTCTCGGCGGTTTCCGCGTCGAACCCTTCCTCATCCGACCACTTGTCGCAGCCGATCACGCGAAAGCGCGGCTCCTTGGTGTCGGGGTCGATGCGGATCGCCTCGATGGCGCCGGGCGCCGCGCGCTGCCCGCTCGAGATCTGCGCCCCCTCGAAGGCCGGTCCAGTGGGCGAGGAACACGCCAGCACACGGCTGGTATCGCCCAACAGGATTTCCGCATTGGTGCCCACATCCACAACCAGCACGAGATCCTCGGACTTGCCGGGCTCCTCGCTCAGCGCGACGGCGGCGGCATCGGCCCCTACATGGCCGGCGATACAGGGCAGGATATAGGTGCGCGCACGCGGATTGATCGCGCCCAGATCCAGCTCGCGCGCTGCCATCGAGATCGACTGCGATGTCGCCAGCGCAAAGGGTGCCTGGCCCAGTTCCACCGGATCGATCCCCAGCAACAGGTGGTGCATCACCGGGTTGCATACGAATACCGTCTCGACGATCAGAATCGGGTCGATCCCGGCCTCCTCGGCGATGCCGGTGGCCAGCGCGTCGATCGCCTCGCGCACGGCGCGGGTCATTTCCTTGTCGCCGCCCGGATTCATCATCGCATAGCTGACGCGGCTCATCAGGTCCTCGCCAAAGCGGATCTGCGGGTTCATGATTCCTGAGCTGGCCTTGACCTCGCCGGTATCGAGATCGGTCAGATGGGCCGCGATGGTGGTCGAGCCAAGGTCGATCGCCAGCCCGTAAAGCCCGCCCTCATGCAGTCCCGGCCAGATCTCGATCACCCGCGCCACATCGTCCGCGTGGGATTTGTGCAGCGCGACCGTGACCTGAAACTTGCCCTTGCGCAGCACCGGTTGCAGGCGCGCCAGCAGCGATTGGTCGGCGCGGATCGCGGGAATGTCCCATTCCCGCTCGAGCGCCCGCGCCAGCCGTTCCAGATCGCCGGTGGGTTCGTGCATGTCGGGTTCATCCACCTCGACGAAATAGAGCCGCGTGGCCGGGTCCATCTCGATCACCCGCGCCGAGGCCGCCTTGCGCACCACCTGCCGGTGAACCTGGCTTTCGGCGGGCACGTCGATCACCACATCGCCCATGATCTGCGCTTGGCAGCCCAGCCGCCGGCCCGGTTTCAACCCGCGCTTCTGCTCATAGCGCTCTTCGACCGCGTTCCATTCCGACAGCGCATCGTCGGCCACGGTGATCGCATGTTTCGAGAACGATCCGTAGGACGGCGCGACCTGGCATTTCGAGCAGATCCCCCGGCCGCCGCAGACCGAATCGAGATCGACACCAAGCTGGCGCGCCGCGGTCAGAACGGGGGTTCCCTTCGGAAAGCGGCCACGCTTGCCCGAAGGCGTGAAAACGACCAGCGGATCCTGGGTCATTGGGGGAGGTCCTCGTGATTTGGCAAATGCTCTGGGGGAACATAAGGCAAGGGCCGCCGGGTTACAGCCTGCAACCGTCAGAAAATGTTCCATCGGCGGCATCGGCGCGCCCACCCGGCGCGCGGAGCCTTGATGGGGCGGCTCTGCGGCTTGCCTTGATCCTTCAAACCGTGCAGGAAATATGCATGGAACTGGTGAAACATCTGAAACGACAGGATGAAATCCAAGTGCGGAGGCACCCGTGATCTGGGCCGGAATCGTCGCGCTGGCAGGTTGCGGCGCGCTTTGGCTCTGGGTCACGGCGCGCCACATGGTGCGCGCGACCGAAGGTGTTCCTGTGCCTGCGCGCCCCGGCACCGCGCTTGTGCTGGTCGAGTTGCAGGAGGCGTTCTGGAACGATGCCCATCACGGCGCGCCGGACCGCCATCGCGTCGAGGCCGCGGTCGCCCGCGAGGCCGAACTGGCGCGCCACCGCGACCAGCCGGTGATCGCATTGCGGCAGGAATGGTCCGGTCTTGCCACCCGCCTGATCGCCCGCGCCACGCGCCCCGGCGCGCCTCTCAGGGGCGGGGCCGGCGTGGGTCTGGCGGCGCCGTTTCACGGGCTGGCCGATCACGTCGTGGTCAAGCGGGTCGAGGACGGATTCGAGACTGGCGAGCTTGATGCGGTGCTGGGCGCGCTCCATGTGGGCCGCTTGCGATTGATGGGGCGCGATGGCTGCGCGGGTCTGGCGCGCACGGCGCAGGCAGCGCTCAATCGCGGTTACGAGGTCGAACTGGTGCGCGACGGCATCGCGGCATCGGACGTCGCCACCTTCGCCGCGATGCGCGATGCGCTGCTCAGTCAGGGCGCGCGCGTGGTCTGAAAGCCTCAGCCGCGCCGGATATCCGCGCCAAGCCCGCCCATCAGCGCCTCGAAGATCGGAAAGGAGGTGGCGATCGGCCCGCCATCATCCACACTGACGGGCTTATTCGTGGCCATGCCCATCACCAGGAACGACATGGCGATGCGGTGATCGAGATGGCTGGCGCAGATGGCGCCGCCCGGCACCCCACCCGCGCCGCGCCCCTCGACGATCCACCAGTCGGGGCCGTCCTCGACGCTTACGCCATTGGCGCGCAGCCCTGTCGCCATCGCCTCGATCCGGTCGGATTCCTTGACCCGCAACTCCTTGACGCCGCGCATTACCGTCGCGCCCTGCGCAAAGGCCGCGACGACCGAGAGGACCGGGTATTCGTCGATCATCGACGCCGCGCGTGCGGGCGGCACCTCGATTCCCTTCATGTCGGGCGAGAACCGCGCGCGCAGATCCGCCACCGGCTCGCCACCCTCCTCGCGCTCGTTCTCATAGCTCAGGTCCGCGCCCATCTCGCGCAGCGTGGTGAACAGGCCGGCACGGGTGGGGTTCAGCCCGATATTGGGCACCAGAACGTCGGAGCCTTCGGTGATCAGCGCCGCACAGACAGGGAAGGCCGCCGAACTGGGGTCACGCGGGACGACGATGCTTTGCGGCTCAAGTTCCGGCTGGCCTGTCAGGGTGATGACGCGGCCCTCGCCGGTTTCTTCGGTGGTGATCTCGGCGCCAAAGCCCGCCAGCATGCGTTCGGTATGGTCGCGGGTTGCCTCCTCCTCGATCACCACGGTCTGGCCCGGCGCGTTGAGTCCGGCCAGCAGCACCGCCGACTTGACCTGAGCCGAAGGCACGGGAACCGTGTAACGCACCGGCACCGGGTCGGCGGCGCCGGTGATGGTCATCGGCAGGCGCCCGCCCGCGCGCCCCACCGCCTGCGCCCCGAACAGCGCCAGCGGATCGGTGATCCGCGCCATCGGCCGCTTGTTGAGGCTGGCATCGCCGGTAAAGGTCGCGGTGATCGGCGAGGTCGCCATCGCCCCCATGATCAGCCGCACACCGGTGCCCGAATTGCCGCAGTCGATCACCTGTTCCGGCTCTGCGAAACCACCGACGCCAACACCGTGGACGCGCCATGTCCCGTCATCGTCGCGGCCGACCTCGGCGCCAAAGGCGCGCATCGCCGAGGCGGTGTCCAGCACGTCCTGCCCTTCCAGCAGCCCGGTGATCGCCGTCTCTCCCACCGCCAGCGCGCCGAGAATCAGCGCGCGGTGCGAAATCGACTTGTCGCCCGGCACTTCGGCGATGCCCTGAAGGCCCGCCGCGCGGTGCGAGATCATCGGAATGGGAGAGCCGTGGCCGGACATGGGCGCGCCTTTCGTCAATATGTCAGACGCCTGATAGCGTAACCCCCGCGTCGCGTCCATTGGTCAGACGAATGCGCCGGGCGGTAAGGGCGGATGCCTCCGGCGGGAGTATTTCGGGCAGGATGAAGTCGCGGGCGATCAGGAGCCGGGGGTGCCCCGATAGCGAAAGACGCCGGTGGCGGTCGCGATCAATGTCCCGGCCTCGTCCGTGACGCTGCCTTCGGCGAAAAATGTCTTGCGCCCGCCGCCGGTCTTGCGGGCCTGCGCGATCAGCCGCTGGCCGCCCGGCTGTGCAAGGTAGTTGACCGTCATCGACAGGGTCAGCGCGTGCTGGCGCAGCGCCGGATCGCCGGTGTGGCAGCCCGCATATCCCATTGCCGTGTCGAGCAGGGTTGCGTGCAATCCCCCATGCGGCAGCTCCTGCCGGTTCAGAAGATTGGGTGCCAGCGTCACCTCGACCTGCGCCCATCCCGCATCCCAGCCGGTCAGCTCGATCCCGAGATGCCGGGCCATTGCGGTCAACGGTTCGGCAAGAATCGGGTCGTGGTCTTTGGTCATCTGGGATCCTGTCACTGCATGCGCGCGGTCGCGCGGAAACTGGCACGAAACCCTGCCCGGTGCAATTGCGCCCCGGCGCCGGGACTTGACCTTGGCGCGCGCAGGTCGCATGTGCAAGGCAGCCAAGGGGGATGCCGCCATGAGTTTCGATCGTTCCATCAAGATCGCGCCGTCGATCCTGAGCGCAGATTTCGCCAATTTCGGGCAGGAGATCCGATGTGTCGAGGCCGAGGGGGCCGACTGGATCCATGTCGACGTGATGGATGGGCATTTCGTGCCCAACCTCACCTTCGGCCCGCCGATGTGCGCCGCGATCCGCAAGCATGTTACCACGGTGATGGATGTGCATCTGATGATCGCACCCGTCGATCCCTATATCGAGGCCTTCGCCGAGGCGGGCGCCGATGTGCTGACCGCCCATCTGGAGGCAGGCCCGCATATTCACCGAACGCTTCAGGCGATCCGTGCCGCCGGGTGCAAGGCTGGCCTGGCGCTCAATCCCGGCACCGGGATCGAGGATGTGGACTACCTGCTCGACATGATCGATCTCGTCTGCGTGATGACGGTCAATCCCGGATTTGGCGGGCAATCCTTCATTCACAGCCAGGTCGAAAAGGTGCGCCGCCTGCGCGAAAAGATCGGTGACCGCCCGATCCATATCGAGATCGACGGCGGCATCACGCCCCTGACCGCGCCGCTCATGGCCGAGGCGGGGGCCGATGTGCTGGTCGCCGGGTCGGCCGTGTTCAAGGGCGGAAGCGTTGTCGACCCTGCGCCATATGGCGACAATATCCGCGCCATTCGGGCCGCCTGCGCATCTTGAACCGGGGCCTGGGCAAAGTTTCCGCTGGCCTTGGCGCGGGCTCGCGGGGCAAGCTTGACCCATGAGGATCAAGGACAGACTGACCCGCGAGATAGAAGCGCGGCGCGACGATTTGGTGGCGCTGACGCAGGATCTCATCCGCATTCCCACCCGCAACCCGCCCGGCGAGAATTACCGAGAGATCTGCGATTATCTCGACCGGCGGCTCCTGCGCGCGGGTTTTCATACCGAGCTGATCCGCGCGACGGGCGCGATCGGCGACAGCGACCGGCATCCGCGCTGGAATATCGTCGCCCGCCGCGAGGGCGCGCGCCCCGGCGCCTGCGTGCATTTCAACTCCCATATCGACGTGGTCGAGGTTGGTCATGGCTGGACGACCGATCCCTTCGGTGGCGAGGTCCGGGATGGCCGCATCTATGGGCGCGGCGCCTGTGACATGAAGGGCGGGCTTGCCGCCAGCATCATCGCCGCCGAGGCCTTTGTTGCGAGCTGTCCCGATTTCGCCGGCGCGATCGAGATCAGCGGCACCGCCGACGAGGAATCGGGGGGCTTCGGCGGCGTCGCATACCTGGCGGAAAAGGGCTGGTTCAACCCCGAGCGCGTGCAGCATGTGATCATCCCGGAACCGCTCAACAAGGATCGGATCTGCCTTGGTCATCGCGGGGTCTGGTGGGCCGAGATCGAAACCCATGGCGAGATCGCCCACGGCTCGATGCCGTTTCTGGGCGATTGTGCCGTGCGCCACATGGGGGCGGTGATCGACGCGATGGAGCAGAACCTGTTTCCCGCGCTGGCGCAAAAGCGCACCGACATGCCGGTCGTCCCCGAGGGCGCGCGCCAATCGACGCTCAACATCAACTCGATTCATGGCGGCGAGCCCGAACAGGCCGCCGATTACACCGGCTTGCCCAGCCCATGCGTACCCGATCGCTGCCGCATGGTGATCGACCGCCGTTTCCTGATCGAAGAGGATATCGGCGCGGTCGAGTCCGAGATTCGCGACCTGCTGGAAACCCTGCGCAAGGGGCGACCCGGGTTCGACTATGAAATCCGCGAATTGCACCGCGTCCTGCCCAGCATGACCGAAAAGGATGCCCCGGTCGTGGGCGCGGTGGCGCGCGGGGTCGCGCAGGTTTTCGGGCGCGAGGCGGACTACGTGGTCAGCCCCGGTACCTATGACCAGAAACATATCGACCGGATCGGGCGGTTGAAGAACTGCATCGCCTACGGTCCGGGAATCCTGGACTTGGCGCACAAGCCCGACGAATATGTCGGGATCGACGACATGGTGCAGTCGGCGCAGGTGATGGGGCTGGCGCTGCACGAGCTGCTCGGGGGCTGAAACGCAGGGCCCTTCAGCCCTTCGCGATATCGATAAAGCGGTCGATCTCGGCTTCATCGATGGACCAGTCGCAGACAAGGCGCATCGGCAGCGGTTCATCTTCCGGGCCGGTCTCGAGCGGGCCGCCATTGAGATGATATCGCGCGCCGGCTTCCTTCAGGCGCTGATGGGTCGCGCGTGGCAGCGTGGCGAAGATCATGTTGGCCTGCGGTTCGGCCAGGAAGTGACAATCGGGCAGGGTGCCCAGCCCCTGTGCCAGCCGCGCCGCGCGGGCATTGGCGGCGCGCGCCGATGTCAGCCACAGATCGTCCGCTAGGTAGGCGAGCATCTGCGCGGAAAGGAAACGGTGCTTGGAAAAGAGGTGCGCTGCGCGCTTGCGGCGGAGCTCGAATTCCCACGCCTTTTCCGGGTTGAAGAAGATCACCGCCTCGACCCCGATGCAGCCGTTCTTGGTACCCCCGAAACTGACCGCGTCGATTCCCGCTTTCCATGTCATTTCGGCCGGGCTGCAGCCAAGCGCCACCAGCGCATTGGCAAAGCGCGCACCGTCCAGATGCACCGGCAGCCCATGAGCCGCAGCGACGCCCGACAGCGCGCCCAGTTCCTCGAGCGAGTAAAGCCGCCCCATTTCGGTGACCTGCGTGAGCGAGACCGGACCGGGTTGCGCCACATGGACGTTGCCATGCCCCGCGCCGGCAATGGCGTGGTCCAGCGCCTCGGGCGTCATCTTGTCATCCGCGCCCACCAGCGTCAGCTTGGAGCCGCAGGTATAGAATTCCGGGGCCTGGCATTCATCGCAATTGATATGCGCGAGCGGCGTGCAATAGATCGTCTGCCAGGGCTGCGCCAGCGTGGCCAGCGCCAGCGCATTTGCCGCCGTGCCCGTCGCAACGAGGTAGATCGCGGCCTCGGGGGCCTCGAAGATGTCGCCCATCTGGGCGCGCAGCTCGGTCATTGCGTCCTCGGCACCGTAAGAGGGCGCAAAGCCCTCGTTGGCGGAGGTGAGGGCCGCGATGATCTGCTGATGCGCGGGGCCGCCGTTGTCGGATGCGAAATTCATACGCCGGGCTCCTCGATCTGATGGTCTTCCCAGTGGTCCTCGTCCACTTCGAACTCAGGGATGGTGGCGTCGCGTACCGATACTCCTGCCGCGTGCACGCTTTCGGGGTCTCCCGATATCAGCGGGTGCCAGTCGAACAGCGGCTTGCCCTGGTGCAAAAGCTTGTAGGCGCAGGTCTCGGGCATCCAGTAGAGGTGCCCTTCAAGGTTGCCCGCGTCAAGCGAGATGCATTCGGGCACGAACTGGTGGCGGATTTCGTATTGCGCGCAGCGACAGGTCGAATCGTCGAACAGGCGGCAGGCGACGCGGGTCAGCGCCACTTCGCCCGTATCCTCATCCTCGAGTTTGTTGAGGCAGCATTTGCCGCAACCGTCGCAGAGCGCCTCCCATTCGTGGCGCGTCATGCGGGCAAGCGGCGTGGTTTCCCAGAAGCGCGGGCGCAAGCCGCTGCGGTCGATCGGGTCGTCACTCATAGCCGCTTGAGAATGCCGCGCGCCTGCGCGCAATCGGCATCCATTTGCGCAATGAAGGCATCGAGGCTTTCAAATGTCTCTTCCGGGCGCAGGTATTCGACCAGCGCGACCGACAATTCCGTGCCGTAAAGATCGCCCGAGAAATCGAACAGGAAGGTCTCCAGATTGGCGACCTCGCCATGAAACATCGGGCGCACGCCCAGCGACGCGGCACCGTGATACTGCCCCGCATGGGGGCCATCCAGCACATCGACCAGCACCGCATAGACGCCGAAACGCGGCGGGTGCAGCCCTTCGATCGACATGTTGGCCGTGGGATAGCCCAGCTCGCGGCCGCGCTGCTCGCCACCTACGACCATACCCTCGATCCGGTGCCAGTGGCCCAGCATGGCGGCGGCGTCGCGCGGGCGTCCCTCGCTCAGCGCGGTGCGGATCGCGGTGGATGACACTTCCTGTCCCTTGCCGCTTTCCAGCAGGCGGGTGATCGTGACGCCGAAGCCCATTTCGCGGCCGAATCGCTCAAGATCCCCGGCGTCACCCGCGCGGCCCTTGCCAAAGCAGAAATCGGCCCCCACCACCACGTGGCTGAGGCCAAGACCACGCGACAGCACGTTGCGGGCGAATTCATAGGGCGACAGCGCCGCCATGCCTGCGTTGAAATTCAGCTCATAAAGCTTGTCCACACCCAGCTTTTCCAGCCGGTGGGCGCGCGCCTCGCGTCCCATCAGGCGAAAGGGCGGCGCTTCGGGCGCGAAATGCTCACGCGGATGGGGCTCGAAGGTCAGGACACCAAGCGGCACATCCAGCGCCCTTGCCTGCGTGCGGGCGATATCGATCACCGACTGATGCCCCAGATGCACACCATCGAAATTGCCGATGGCGACCGAGGCGCCCCGGTCGGCCGTTTCCACGTAATCATAGTCGCGCACGATCTGCATGGGGCAGGGGTAGCCCCATGTCAGCGCGGGTGCAAGCGCGATACACGCCCCCGGCGCGGTCCGCTGTCAGGTCTGGCGCGGCCCGCGCATCTCGGCGATGGCGAGGCGGATTTTCTTCCAGTTCTCGGCTTCCCGGCGCTGTCCGGCCTCGTCTGATTCGCGCATCCGGCGGGCCGCGAAAGCCTGCGCCTTGCCGCCCAGCGACGATAGCAGCGCACGGGCATGTTGAGTTGCCTTGCTGGTGTCCATGCCTTGTCCTCCCGTTTCTGGATCAGATTCAAGGTGGGAGCGACAGCATAGCACGGCAGGCGCGCGACCGATCAAGGGCGGCGTTAAATCGCGGTATCTTGCGGCGGGAAGGCGCGCAGGATCAGTCGAACTTGCCCGAGGGCGCCAACACCGTGGCTTCGCCGATCAGCACCTTCTTGCCATTCACGAGGCATCGGCAATCCAGCTGCACGCGCCGCTTGGAATGATCTATGCCGATCACCTCGACCTCGGCCAGTACCATATCGCCGGGGCGCACGGGGGCAAGGAACTTGAGCGTCTGGCCCATATAGACAGTGCCGTGGCCCGGAAGCTGCTCGCCGATCACCGCCGAAATCAGTCCGGCAGTCAGCATCCCGTGCGCGATCCGCCCCTCGAAGATGGTGTCCTGCGCATAGGCATCATCGAGATGGACCGGATTGCGGTCGGTCGAGACCTGCGCGAACATCTCGATATCCTCATCGGTCACGACTTTGCGAAGGCTGCGGGTCATGCCCATCTCGATCTGCTCGATGGTGATGGTTCCGCGCGGCATATTATCCAACATTCGCCCCCTCCTGATCTGCCAGTGGGTAATATTCATGACGCCAAGGCGCCCGGTGTTGGAACTTTATTACTTTGCAGGCGCAGAAAATCAAGAGGTTTTTTGCCTAGCGCAGTTGCCCGATCGCGTAGGTCGGATGGATGTTTTCCTTGTTCAGAAAGGATTCCAACGCCTTTTCGTCGGGCTGGCGCGTCGTGCGGGTTTCGATGGCTGCCAGTCCGCCCGTGATGAACAGAGAATCGATATCCTCGCCCATCGCCCCAGAGATATCGGTGAGAATCCCGTCGCCGATGGCGAGAATCCCCGCATTATCCACATCATGCCCTTCGGCGGCCAGCCGACGCCGGGCCAGGTCATAGATCGGCGGATGCGGCTTGCCGAAATAGAGGCTCTCGCCGCCCATCTCGGTATAGAGCTGCGCCAGCGCACCGGCGCACCATTCGCGGTGGTCGCCCCGGTCCACGACGATATCGGGATTCGCGCAGAGGAGCTTGAGCCCCTTGGTCTTGGCATAGAGGAAATCGGGGCGGTAGGTGGCGGGATCGGCCATCGGATCGACCGGCCCGGTGCAGACAATGCCCTCGGCTTCGTCGAGGGGAACGATCTCGATATCGACCGGGTCCTCGATCACCCTGAGCGGCTCGAAAAAGCCGGTGTCATGCGGGGCGCCGATGAAATGCACCTTCTGTCCCACGACCCCGCGAAACATCGCGGCGCGCGCGCTGTCACCGGAGGTGGCGACACTGTCCCAGCAATCGCGCGGCACCTCGAAGAGATCGAGCTGCTTTTCGACGCCGGCGCGCGGGCGCGGCGAATTGGTTACCAGCACCACCGCGCCGCCCTGTTCGCGGTAGGCCCGCAGTGCCGCGACCGCATCCGGGAAGGCCTTGACCCCGTTATGCACACAGCCCCAGAGATCGACAAAAAGTGCGCCATAACGGCCAGAGATGTCGGACAGCGACTGGATGATTTGCGTCATGAATTGATCCTGCGACGGGAAGGGCAACAGGATCAGCTATGGCAGGGCTGGGCGGGATTCGCCACCTTGAAAGGCGCAGAAACCTCTGGGTCTCTGGGGGAAAGCCCCTATCTCTTGCATGTCGAAGGAGAAACCGGTTTACCGGCAGAACGCCGCAGGAGAGACCCCGCAACAGCATGACCCGCATATTCGCCATATCGAGGGCCGCGTGATGAACGCCGCACGCGATGCCTTTCTCGCGGCGATGCGTCAGGTCGCGGCGACGGTGACCGTGGTCACCACCGACGGACCGGACGGGCGCATGGGCGCGACGGTCAGCGCCTTCACGTCGCTGTCCGCCGATCCGCCGATGGTGCTGGTCTGTCTCAAGCGCGGCAGCAGAATCGCCCGGGCGGTGGCGGCGAATGGCGTCTTCACCGTCAACGTGCTGCCCGAGGACGCACATGAAATGGCGCGCCGCTTCGCCGGAGCTTTCGATGACGAGACCCCCGACAGGTTTCACGGGACCACGTTTACCGAGACGGATTTCGGCCCGGTCCTGCCCCGTGCCACGGCCTTCACCTGCAGGCTCGAACAATCCTATCACCATGCCACGCACGAGATCTGCATCGGCGCGGTCACCGGCATTTCCAATGCCGGGGAACAGCCGCTGACCTACCTGCACGGCACCTTCCATGTGGTGCGCCCCAAGCAATCGCTTTGAGCGCGCAACCCCTCCGGGGCGAGGCCGGGGGCCAGCCCCCCGGGCCCCCCGAGGTATTTGAGGCCAGATGAAGGGCTGGACGCCTTCAGATGGCGAGGTTGGGGATGATCTGCTTCTTGCGGCTCATCACGCCGGGCAGCACCACGCTGTCGCCTTCGGTTGTGGCGCCGAAGGATTTCTCGGCGAGGGTCCGGACCAGATCGTTGGGCACGAGAAGGGTGGCTTCTTCGTTCAGGATGTCGACGACGAAGAGCAGGACCTGATCGACGCCGTCTTCGGCGGCGACGGTTTTCATGCTGTCCATCAGGCTGTCCTTGCGGTCCAGCACCATGCCGGGCGCGGTGGTTTCAAGAACGCTGACGCGGAACTTGGTGCCGCCCACGGCATACTCCTTGGAGTCCATGCGCAGGAGTTCGGCATCGGAAAAGGCGCTGACATCGGATTTGGCTGCGAACATCTCGGCGGCGTAATCGCCGATATTGACGTTCAGCTCGGCGGCCAGCGTCTCGGCAACGGCGCGGTCATGGTCAGTGGTGGTGGGGCTGCGGAACTCCAGCGTGTCGCTGAGGATGCAGGTCAGTGCCGCGCCTTTCATGGCTTCGGGCATCTTGGCGGCATCCTCGCCCATCAGGTCGACCAGGATCGTCGCGGTGCAGGCCAGCGGGCGGATGGTAATGTCGATCGGACCCTTGGTCTCCAGCCCGCCAACCAGCTTGTGGTGGTCGATGATGCCCTGAACATCGGCCTCGTTGATCTGGCCCGGCAGTTCGGCGGGGTTGTTGGTGTCGACGATCACGCAAGCCTGCCCGGCGTCCACTTCGCTGATGATCCGTGGCTTGGGCAGGTTCCACTTCTTCAGCATGAAGGCGGCCTCGGTATTGGGTTCGCCGAGCAGTACGGCTTCGGCATCGGCGCCCTTCACCTCATTGAGATACCACGCCCAGATGATCGGCGAGCCGGTGGAATCCGTGTCGGGGGATTTATGTCCGAATACGAGAGTCGTCATTGTCACTTGTCCTTACGCGTTGGAACCGATTTGCGCGCCTTATAGGTTCGCGCGGCGGCCTTGTCACCCGTCCGTTCTGCGCACTCTCGTCACATCGTCAGCCCAAGGCGTTCACCGTCTGAACGATCAGCGCCGCACCGAGGCCGACAAGCGCATAGCCCGCCAGCATGAGCAGCCCGTCGCGGGTGAAAAGTGCCACTGCAAAGAGCGTCATGGCCGAGGCGAGCGTGGTGGTCAGGAACGGCACGAACTCGATCGCCGGCATGAAGAACGACACCACGCAGAAGACACAGAGCGCAGGCAGGTTGGCGGGCCGTTGCGTCAGAAATGCCGCCCGCTCGCAAAGCACGCCGTCCAGCCAGGCCAGGCTGGGCCGCAGGCGGCGCACCATCAGTGAAATCCGGTCGGCATGAAGCGAGCGCTTCAGCAAGACGCGCGGCAGCCACAGCGGCGAGCGGCCCAGCAGCAGCTGCACCGCCACCAGCCCGACGATCGCCGACAGAAGCGACGGCACACCCGGCACAGCCGAAAGGGGCGAAACCATCGCGAGACAGGGCAGGAGCAGCAGCGGGATCAGGCTGCGAGAGCCCAGAAGGTCGATGATGTCGCCCACGGTCACATGCCCGTCGCCGGTTTCGCGGTCGATCATATCCACCAGCGCTACGAGGCCCCGCTCATGCGCAGGATCGCGCGCCTTGACGTCCTTGCCGGGTTCCGCTGCCTGCATCGGGCCGCTCAGGGGGCGAAGGGCAGGCGTTCGATCTCGAATCCCCGCCGCTCCAGAAGGCGCAGCACGCCCGCCTCACCGGGCAGATGCGCCGCACCGACCGCCACGAACAGCCGCTCGCCCGGCGCGCGCGCCAGCGCGTCGACCCAATCGGCATTCCGCTTCTTCAGCAGCAAGTCCTCGAAGCGCGCGAAATCTTCCGCCGCGCCGTCGCCTCCCGATTCCAGCGACACCTTGCGCGAAAAGGCCCAGATCAGCGCGATGCGCTGTTCGAGATAGCGTTGCCGAAGGGTGAAGGCCATGTCGTCGGGATTACCCGTCCAGGCAAAGAACAGCCGGATCATGTCCAGCTGTTCATCCATCGGGAAACTGTCGAGCATCCCCAGGATCGCGCGGAAATCCTCGAGCGAGCGGGTCGGCGTGCCCTGGCTTGCTGCCGCTTCGCCGATCAGCTTGTCGATGCCCGCGCCGGTCATCGCGCCGTTGCGCGCCTCGCAGGGGCCGATGCCCAGCATCATTGCCGCCCAGACCGGCTTGAACTTCGCCGCGAAGAAGGGGGGAATCGCGCGGGCACGCATCTCCTCTGCGAAAAGGTCCCAGTCGGATTCGCCCAGAAGGTCGGGCAGGGTAGGGCCGTCGGTGATGAACATCAGCGAAGGATCGTCCGCCAGCGCCGTTTGCATGTTCGTCTGATCGTCGTTCGACACTTCGAGGTAAACCGCCTCGGCGGTTTCGATGATCGGCAGAATGTGGTCGAGATGCGCGCGCGTCTCGTCATGCGCGAAATGGTAGGTGCCAAACAGCGTGATCGCCTGATCGCCGCGCGTGGCGCGCCACATCAGCCCCTCGGGATAGGGCATGGCCCGGGCTTCGGCTTCGAGCGCCGTGCGTTCGGTCGTGGGCAGTGCGTCGATAAGATCGGCGCCGCCGCAGCCTGCATGGCCTGCGAGCGGTTGCAGACTCAGCAGAAGAATGATCAGACCGCGCAACATGTGGCTCCCAGCCTCTTGGTTTAGGCGCAGGCTAGTGAGCCGCCCGCAAAGGCACAATCACCGGCGCTGCAAAAAAATGCAAAGGACTTGTTGACAGCTCCGCCGGACCTCCCTAGCTATGCGCCGTTAGCACTCGACCAAGGTGAGTGCTAACAGGTTCCACGAGGGACCGTCAGGAAGAAACTTTGAGCCAAGGAGCCAAAGACATGGCATTCACACCGCTGCACGACCGCGTGCTCGTCCGTCGCGTTGAAAGCGACGAGAAAACCGCAGGCGGGCTGATCATCCCCGAAAGCGCCAAGGAAAAACCCCAGCAGGGCGAAGTCGTCTCTGTCGGTGAGGGCAGCCGCAAGGACAACGGCGAACTGATCGCGATGTCCGTCAAGGCGGGCGACAAGGTGCTGTTCGGCAAGTGGTCCGGCACCGAGATCACGCTCGACGGCGAAGAGCTGCTGATCATGAAGGAAAGCGATATCCTGGGCATCATGGCCTGATCGCTTCTCGACTCAACAGCAACAAACGATAGTCAGGAGAGACAGATATGTCTGCAAAAGACGTCAAATTCGACACCGAGGCCCGGAACAAGATTCTCAAGGGCGTCAATGTTCTGGCCAATGCGGTCAAGGTGACGCTCGGCCCCAAGGGTCGCAACGTGGTTCTCGACAAGTCCTTCGGCGCGCCGCGCATCACCAAGGACGGTGTTTCGGTCGCCAAGGAAATCGAACTGGAAGACAAGTTCGAGAACATGGGCGCCCAGATGGTCAAGGAAGTGGCCAGCCGCACCAATGACGAGGCCGGCGATGGCACCACCACCGCGACCGTGCTCGCTCAGGCGATCGTCAAGGAAGGCATGAAGGCGGTTGCCGCCGGCATGAACCCGATGGACCTGCGCCGCGGGATCGACCTGGCCACCAGCAAGGTCGTCGATGCCATCAAGGCCGCCTCGCGCGAAGTCAAGGACAGCAGCGAAGTCGCCCAGGTCGGCACCATTTCCGCCAACGGCGAAAGCGAAATCGGCCAGCAGATCGCAGACGCGATGCAGAAGGTCGGCAATGACGGCGTCATCACCGTCGAGGAAAACCGCGGCCTGGAAACCGAGACCGACGTGGTCGAGGGCATGCAGTTCGACCGTGGCTACCTGAGCCCCTACTTCGTCACCAACTCGGACAAGATGATCGCCGAGATGGAAGACTGCCTGATCCTGCTGCACGAAAAGAAACTGTCGTCGCTTCAGCCGATGGTTCCGCTGCTCGAGCAGGTGATCCAGTCGCAGAAACCCCTGCTGATCATTGCTGAGGATGTCGAAGGCGAAGCCCTCGCAACCCTCGTGGTGAACAAGCTGCGCGGCGGGCTCAAGATCGCTGCCGTCAAGGCACCCGGCTTCGGCGACCGTCGCAAGTCGATGCTGCAGGACATCGCCATCCTGACCGGCGGTCAGGTCATCAGCGAAGACCTCGGCATGAAGCTCGAGTCCGTGACCATGGACATGCTGGGTTCGGCCAAGAAGGTGTCGATCACCAAGGACGAAACCACCATCGTCGACGGTGCCGGTGAAAAGGCCGAGATCGAAGCGCGCGTCAACCAGATCCGCACCCAGATCGAGGAAACCACCAGCGACTACGACCGCGAGAAGCTTCAGGAGCGTGTCGCCAAACTGGCCGGTGGCGTTGCTGTCATCCGCGTCGGTGGCATGACCGAAACCGAGGTGAAAGAGCGCAAGGATCGCGTCGACGACGCCCTGAACGCCACCCGTGCGGCCGTGCAGGAAGGTATTGTTGTGGGCGGCGGTGTCGCTCTCATCCAGGCGGCCAAGTCGCTTGACGGTGTGACCGGCGCCAATGTCGACCAGAACCGCGGTATCGAGATCGTGCGCCTGGCGCTCGAGGCTCCGCTGCGCCAGATCGCCGAAAACGCCGGTGTGGACGGTTCGGTCGTTGCGGGCAAGATCCGCGAAAGCAACGATCTGAAGTTCGGCTTCAACGCCCAGACCGAAGAATATGGCGACATGTTCGCCTATGGCGTGATCGACCCCGCCAAAGTGGTGCGCACCGCGCTCGAGGACGCATCCTCGATCGCCGGCCTGCTGATCACCACCGAAGCGATGGTCGCCGACAAGCCGCAGAAAGAAGGCGCCGGTGGCGCTGGCGGCGGCATGCCCGACATGGGCGGCATGGGCGGCATGATGTAATCAGCCGCGCAACGCGCAAAGATTGGGGCCGTCCTTCGGGGCGGCCCTTTTTTATGCCGGCGCCCTGCGTTCAGCGTGCGAAACCGATATCCAGCACTTCAAGTTCAACGATCCCCGTGGGCTTGGGCCACTCCACCACATCGCCGACACCCGCCTCGAGCAGGGCGCGTGCCAGCGGCGAATGCGCCGAGATCAGCCCGTCTGAGGGCGCGGCCTCATCCTCGCCCACGATGGTGTAAACTGCCTCGCGGCCGTCCTCGTCGGCCACACGCACCGTTGCGCCGAACTGCACATGGCCTGGCGGCGCCTTGTCCTCGGGCGGGGCGATCACGATGGCGGATGCAAGCCGCGCCTCGACATAGCGCAGATCGCGCTCCGCCACGGCCAGCGGCCATGTCCCGGCCATGTGGTCGCCATGCCCGCGCAGGCGTTCGATTTCGGCCTCCAGCGCCACCTTGCGCGCCTGCAGTTGTGCCAGTCCTTCGGGGGTGACGTGGTTGGGATGCTGACTGATGGGCAGATCGGGCAGACGCTGTGGAGTGCTGCCGTCTTCCTCCTTGGTAAAGGCCTTGTTCATGGTCGCGGGTCCGTTGTTGTCGCCCAAACCTAGCGCATCGCGCGCGAAAACGCGACATTGCGCACGCGCTGCGCCAGCCGTGTTTCAGATTGGGGCTGTTGTCGCGCGGCGATTGCCCCTATCTCAAGCGCCATGATTGCCAAAAGCTACATCCTTGCGCTGATCCTTGCGCTGTTCACGCTTCTGCCCGCCAGCGCGGCGCGCGCCGATTGCGTCGTACTGCTGCACGGGCTGGCGCGCAGCGATGCGTCCTTCATCGTGATGGAAGAGGCGCTTCAGGCGCAGGGATACACCACCTTCCGACCTGATTATCCCTCGACCGAACTCGACATCGCCACCCTCGCTGAAGACACGCTGCCCTATGCGGTGCGGGTCTGCGGCTCCGCGAAAATCCATTTCGTGACCCATTCGATGGGGGGCATCCTCCTGCGCCACTGGTTGCGCGACAACCGCCCCCGCGATATGGGCCGCGTCGTGATGCTCGGCCCGCCCAATCACGGCTCGGAACTGGTCGATCAGCTGGGTGGACTCGAGCTTTTCGCATGGCTCAACGGCCCGGCGGGAATGCAGCTCGAAACCGGCGCGAGCAGCTTCGCAGAGACCCTCCCGCCGATTGATTTCGAACTGGGCGTGATCGCCGGAACGCGCTCGCTCAACCCATTCTTCTCGTCACTGATCGAAGGCCCGGATGATGGCAAGGTCTCGGTCGCCTCGACCCGGATCGAGGGCATGGCCGATCACATCACCCTGCCAGTGACCCACACCTTCATGATGAACAACCCTCTCGTCATCGCCGAGGTGCTGGAATTTCTGCGCACAGGACGCTTCGATCACGCGCTGACCCTGGGCGACCTTCTGACGGGCGGCAGCAACAGCGGCAGCGAGGAGGGCCAGTGACCCCGCTGCCCGACCTGCGTCTCGTTGGCGCCCAGGTGCTGACGCCCGAGGGCCTTGGCGACGCGCCCCTGACACTGTCGGGGGGCCTGATCGCGGATGACAGCCCGTCCTGCAGGGACGTCGATCTTGACGGTTTCCTGATCCTGCCCGGCATCGTCGATATTCATGGCGACGGGTTTGAACGTCACCTCGCGCCCCGGCGCGGCGCGATGAAGGATCTCGACCAGGGCCTGATCGCCGCCGAGGCCGAACTCGCGGCCAACGGCATCACCACCGCCGTCCTTGCGCAGTTCTACAGCTGGGAAGGCGGCATGCGCGGCGCCGATTTCGCCGCCCGCGTGCTGGATGCGCTCGATCATCTGCAGGACCGGCTTGTCACCGATCTTCTGAGTCAGCTTCGCTTTGAAATTTCCATGCTTGATGACTACCCCGCGATGCAGCAGCTCGTCGCGGCCCATGCGATCCGTTACGTGGTATTCAACGACCACCTGCCGCATGAGGCGCTGGACAAGGGCAAACGTCCGCCGCGTCTGACCGGGCAGGCGCTCAGGATCGGGCGCAATCCCGAGCGCCATCTCGAATACATGCAGGCGCTGCATGGCCGGATGAACGATGTGCCTGCCGCGCTTGACGGTCTTTGTGCAGATCTGCTGGCAAACGGTGTGCTTCTGGGCAGTCATGACGACCGCAGTGCCGATGCGCGTTCGGCCTGGCGCGGGCGCGGCGTGCGCATTTGCGAGTTTCCCGAAACGCTCGAGGCTGCCGAGGCCGCACAGCGCGCCGGCGATCCGGTGATCCTCGGTGCCCCCAACGTTGTGCGTGGCGGTTCTCATAACGGCAATGTCAGCGCGACCGATCTCGTGACGATGGGCTATTGTGATGCACTCGCCTCGGATTACCACTATCCCTCGTTGCGCCGCGCCGCGCTGCACCTCACCGACAGCGGACTGCTTGATCTTGCTGCGGCCTGGGCGCTTGTCTCGCATGGGCCCGCGCGCATCCTCGGGCTCACTGATCGCGGCGCGCTCGCGCCGGGGCTTCGCGCCGACCTCATGGTGCTCGACGCCCGCACGCGCCAGGTCTGCGCGACGATTTCGGGCGGCTGCGTCAGCTACCTGTCGGGCGAAGTGGCGGCACGTTTCCTGCGATAGCGCGCCGCGTATTGTCGCCGGCCGGTGCCTCCGGCGGGAGTATTTCCGGCAAGATGAAGCCGGGCGCGGGCGGCTTAAATCAGTCCGGGCGCAAGGCTGGCCTTCACACCGGCCCGAAACGAACGGGCGGCCATGCATTTTGCCGGTGCGTGCAGGAACCGACCCCGGCCCGCCGGGGTTGCCCTGTCATGAGACCACAAGGAAACCCGACAGGCGGCGGACCTGGCCCACAGGCGATGCCGCGATTGATGGATCGGCTCGACGGGCTGACGCGCGACTGCGAGCGGGTGCGTTTTGGCGATATCGTTTCGACCATCGGCGCCCAGGGGCATGCGCCCCTGTTGCTGGTGGCGGCCGTGCTGATGATCCTGCCCATCGGCATGGTCCCCGGTGTCGGCGGTGCGCTTGGCCTGCTGGTGGCGGTGATCGGCGCGCAGATGCTGCGCGGCCATCGCGGCATCTGGCTGCCGGATTTTATCGCGCGCCGCAGCCTTCCTGCCGACCGCCTGAGCAGCGGGATCGGCTGGATTCGTCCGGCAATGGCGTGGTTGCGCCGTCATCTGCATATCCGCATGGAGTACATCTCGAGCAGCCGCGCCTCGCTCAGCATCATCGCATTGGTGCTGATCGCCGCCGGTATCTCGCTGATCGTGCTTGGTGCGGTGCCGTTGGCGGTGCCGCTGACGGGGCTTCCGATCGCGGTCTTCGCCTTTGGCATCCTTGCGCGTGACGGGGCGGTCGTGATGGCGGGATACGTGATGCTGGTGGCGCTTGTCGTCGCCGGGATCTGGGTTCTGTAATGTGAGATGCCTCCCTCTGGCGCGTTCCTTTGCGGCGCAAGCGCAACGGCTTGGAACATCCCGGAGGGACGCGGGTTTAGCTGTCAGGCCGTGACGGGCCAGACGAAACGGGGAATCGGCACGAATGAACACAGAGCAGGGGCAGATGGAGTCGGAACAACCCGGCGACGATTCCGTTGTCGAGACCCTGACGGGGCTTGGTCGCGGCTTTGGCGGGGCGCTGCTATTCGCGCTGCCATTGTTCATGACGATGGAGATGTGGTGGCTGGGCTTCTACATGGATCGCAGCCGGTTGCTGCTTCTCTTGCTATTGAACATCCCACTCTTGATCGTGCTGTCCCATCACGCGGGTTTCGAGAAAACCAAATGCTGGTGGGATGATCTTCGCGATGCCGGGATCGCCTTTGGTATCGGGCTGACCACGTGCGGCGCCATTCTGGCCGTTCTGGGTCTGCTGGATCCCGCCATGACCGCGGATGAGATCATCGGCAAGATCGCCGTGCAGACCGTGCCCGCCAGTATCGGTGCGCTGCTTGGCTCTTCGCAGCTTGGTACGGACTCGGTGGACGCCGAAGAGCTTTCAGAGACCCAGACCTACCTCAGCCAGCTTTTCTTGATGTGCATCGGCGCGCTCTTTCTGGGCCTCAACGTCGCCCCGACCGAAGAAATGGTGCTGATTTCATACAAGATGACCGAATGGCATGCGGTGGCGCTGATTGCGCTGTCGATCATCGTCATGCACGGATTCACCTATGCGCTGGAATTCAGCGGCACCGCGCCGATGCCGGAAAGAGGCCGCTGGGCGGCGTTCTTCTTCTTTACCGTTGTGGGTTATGCCATCGCTATCTGCGTCAGCCTGTATGTCCTGTGGACCTTCGGGCGCACGCAGGATGCATCTTGGACCCAGATTATGATCACGGCAACGGTGCTGGGGTTCCCGGCAGCCGTCGGCGCGGCGGCAGCACGACTGATACTGTAAGGCGAGATCATGAAACAGGCTGAGCAATCGGAAAGATCGGGCGAGAGCAAGCTGCGCGGCACGACGCTGGAATGGATCGTCGCGGCGGTGTCCGCTGCGATCGTTGCTGCGATGATCGGCTTCGTGCTCTTTCAGGCCTTTCAGAAGGCCGACACATATGCTGATCCGGTGGCTGTGGTGAAAAGCGTCACCCCCGTTTCCGACGGCTACCGGGTAGAGATCAGCGCACGGAACAGGGGCGGCGCCACTGCGGCGAATGTCAAGTTCCGCGCTGGACTGCAAAGCGGCGGGCGCAACATCGAAACCGCCGAGGTGACGTTCAGCTACCTGCCGTCCCACTCCAGGCGACAAGGCGTCCTGATCTTCGCCAACGACCCGCGCGCCTACAGTATCGCGCTTCAGGCCGTGTCCTACACCGCGCCCTGACGGGGGCACCCCTGCCGCCACTTCAAAGGAAAGGAGAACACCAGTCATGGGGCTGTTGATCGGTATCGGGCTTGTCGTGTCGTTGGGTGTTGGGCATCATTTCGCCCTGATCGGCCTTCGCCAGATCACCGCGCAGGCGCGGGAGCGGCCCCACAGGTCGATCATTTCCGTTTTCGTGGGGCTGGTGGCCATCCACCTCACCGAGATTCTGCTCTTCGCCGGTGCCTATCATGTCCTGCTGACGTGGAACTCGGTCGGAACGCTGGCAGGCCATGACAGCGGCTGGCAGGACCTGGTCTATTTCTCGGGCATCAATTTCACGACCTTGGGTTATACACGGCTTGAGGCGCAGGGTCCGATCCGCATGGTCAGCATGATGCAATCGCTGGGCGGATTCATGGTTCTGACCTGGTCGGCGACCTTCATCTATACAGTATGGAAGCGGGCGCAGGACGGGTTCTAGCGCCGCGCAGCCCGCACGATCTTTGCGCTGAGCCAGGCGGTCGTCGCGACACTCGGCCCCGGCCAGTGTGCGGCTGCCGACATTATCGATACGCGCTGGCACGTCCCCTTGACGGCTTTTACTTGACTTTTTTACTTGGCTTTGAGACTCCGAAACTGGATAATCCGAGTGAATTTATCGGAATTAGCGCGCGGCGATCCGTCCCCGGATCGTTTCAGGGCATGTCAGGAGAAGATGCAGATGAAAATGACGGGATGCTTATGGGCCGCGGCCGCCGGTTCCCTGATCATGGGGGCAGCGATGGCCGTTGCCGACGAAACCGAGATCGGCCGGAACGTCTCGGTGGAACTCAACGCCGCCAAATCCGGCGAGACGGGCTGCATGCTCAGCTTCGTGGTCATCAACGGTCATCCGGGCAGGATCGACAGGGCTGTCTACGAGACGGTTCTCTTCGATGCGGCGGGGCAGGTAGACCGGCTGACGCTGTTCGATTTCGGCGCACTGCATCCGGGGCGTCCGCGTGTCCGGCAGTTCAGCATTTCCGGCATGTCCTGCGAAGGGCTGGGGCAAATCCTGATCAACGGCGCGCATAGTTGCACCTCTCAGGATCTGAACGAGGATGCCTGCGAGGCGGGGCTCGACCTCCGGACACGAACGCAGATCGAGGTGATGGGATGATGACGGTATTCCTGGACTCCCTTCGTCAGGTCGCCGATCTGGGCGGTCCGGTCGTGATGATCCTGATCGTGGTCTCGGTCGTCACCCTGGCGACGGTGCTCTACAAGCTCTGGCAGTTCGCTATCGCCGGGGTTGGTCGGCACCGGGCGCTGGCCGATGCCGTGGCCGCCTGGGACGCGGATGATCGCGCCCGCGCGCAGGCCGCCCTGCGCCGCTCGACCAGCTATCTCGCGCCGGTCGTCGAAATGGCCTTCAAAGCCGGCGACGACGATGTCGAACGCCTGCGCGCCGAGGCCGAGACACGCTTTGCACGTCTGGAAACGGGCTTCCGCTATCTCGATTCGGTGGCGCAGCTTGCGCCGCTTCTGGGCCTCTTCGGCACGGTGCTGGGCATGATCGAAGCCTTCCGCGCCCTTCAGGCGGCGGGCAGCCAGGTGGACCCGTCGCTTCTGGCCGGCGGGATCTGGGTGGCGCTCATGACAACCGCTGTCGGCCTGGCCGTGGCGATGCCCAGCTCTCTGGTACTGAGCTGGTTCGAGGCGCGCATGGATGCCGAGCGCGTCACCGCCGAGCGGGCGATCACGACCATTCTTCACCCTTCCGGTCGACGCCGGATTGTGGACGAACCCGCCGGTTCCGGGGCGCCCGGCCATGCGTAAGCGGCGGCAGAGAAGAAAGCTGTCGATGACGTCGCTGATCGACGTGATCTTCCTGTTGCTGCTGTTCTTCATGCTGTCCTCTACCTTCTCGCGCTTCGCCGAGGTCGAACTGACCGCCGCTGGCGGCGGCAATGCCGTGCGCGACGATGTGAAACCAGCCTTCCTTCGCCTTGGCGCTGATACGCTTGATCTGAACGGGCGCGCGGTCGCACTCGACGGGCTTGCCCCCGCCTTCGCCGGAGCGCACGACAAAGGCGGGCCTCTGTCCGTGCTGGTCAGCCTGCGGCGCGAGGTCACCTCGCAGCGGCTCACGGATCTTCTGGTGGCGCTGCGGCGCGTCGAGGGTCTGCGCATCACCCTGCTTGGTGCGTCATGATACGGGCGCGTAAACGATCCGCCCGCGAACCCACCATCGCGCTCATCAACATCGTGTTCCTGATGCTGGTCTTCTTCATGGTCGCAGGCACGCTGGCGCAGCCGATGGATGGCGACCTGTCGCTGGTGCGCACCAAGGACCTCGATGGGCGTGCGCCGCCGAATGCCCTCGTGGTGCACGAAGACGGACGGCTCAGCTATCGCGGCGAGAGTGTCGACAGCGCGGTCGGCTTTCTGGCCCGCCTCGACGAAGCCGAGCGGACCGAGTTGCGCCTTGTCCCGGATCGCGACCTGCCCGCCGAGCGGCTGGTCATGCTCGCCGCCGAACTGCGCGCCGCGGGCGCGCAGAAGGTTCTTGTCGTCACCGAAAGGGGGCTTGAATGATGATCGCATCCCGAAGCGCAAAAATGGTTGCCGCATCCACCGCTTTTTGCGTCCATGCCGCGGCCCTCTGGGCCTTTGTCGGAACGAGCGAGATTCGCGTCGAAGGCGATGCCGGGTCGCCCGAGGCCGCGCGCCTTGGCAGCAGCTTTGCGGATATGGCGGCGGGCACGCTTTCCGCCTCGCCGCCACTCGAAACCACGCCGCAGACGAGGCCAGACGAGGCCGAGCCGGACGTGACCGCAGCGCATGAGCCCCACCGGCCCGCGCAGGCGGGCCACACGGCGCCGACGCCACCCGTGAAGAGCATGGCCGTAGCGGCCCTGCCAGCCGATCAGGCCGAGGCAATTCCACCCGATACAGTCCAGCCGGCCCAGCCCGCGCGCCCGTCCGCCACACCGCCGGACACCCCCGAGGTGCTCTCGCCGGCGGATGAGCCGAACGCTTCCGTCACGCGCTCGAAGCGCCCGCGCACACGCAGCGCCGAGTTCGAGAAACGCCACGAACCCGCGCCGCCAGCGAGAACGGCTAGGAAGGAACCCGGACCCAAGGCAGCAGAACCCCAGCCGCACGGCAATTCAAACCGCAACGCCCGCGCGGGCGCGGCGACCGGCAGCGAACAGGCAAAGGCCACGGCGCAGAGCCGGAACAACGGTAAAAGCAGCCAAAGCGGCAATGCCGCGGCCAGCAACTATCCCGGAAAGGTCATGCGCAGGATTTCACAGGTTCCCAAGCCGCGCGTCGGTCGCCGGGGCACGGCGGTCGTCAGCTTCACGGTCGGCTCAGGCGGCACGCTCGCAGCAATATCGCTGGCGCGCAGCTCGGGTTCGGGAGAGCTCGATCAGGCCGCGTTGCGGGTGATCCGCCGGGCCGCGCCCTTCCCGGCGCCGCCCCCGAGCGCACGCCGGAATTTCACGATCCGTATCCAGGGCGGCTGAGGTTGCGCGCCCTTGGCGCAAACGCAGGTTCCTCTGTCGCCAGCGACGCGACAGGGGGCCACACCGCGCAGAGTATCTAAGGCAAGATGAAGCCCCCATGCCCCCTGCCTTCATCTGGCTCAAAAATACCTCGGAGGAGCCGCAGCGTGCTGCGACGGGGGCAGCGCCCCCGTCTTGTAGCGGGCCGTTTCAGCCGCGCGTGACGCGGTTTACATGCCCCATCTTGCGCCCCGGCCTTGCATCGCCTTTACCATACAGATGCAGCGCCGCGCCGGCTTCGCGGGCGATATCGGGCACGCGCGCGATGTCGTCGCCGATCAGGTTTTCCATCACCACATCGGCATATCGGCCACCATCGCCCAGCGGCCAGCCCGCCACGGCGCGGATATGCTGCTCGAACTGGTCGATCGCGCAGCCCTGCTGCGTCCAGTGGCCGGAATTATGCACGCGCGGCGCAATCTCGTTGACGATCAGCCCTTCGGGCGTGACGAACAGCTCCACCCCCATCACCCCGACATAATCCAGCTTGTTGAGGATCTGCCCGGTCAGCAGCACCGCATCGCTGCGCTGGGCGTTGCTCAGGCGCGCGGGCACCGTGGTGCGGCGCAGGATACCGTCCTCATGCAGGTTCTCGCCGGGATCGAAACAGGCCACGTCGCCCGATGCGTTGCGTGCGCCGATCACCGAAACCTCGTGGCTGAACTCCACGAAACCCTCGAGGATCGCGGGCTGGCCCTGCATCGCGGCAAGGGCGCTTTCGGCATCTTCGGGCGCTGTGATCCGCGCTTGGCCCTTGCCGTCATATCCCAGCCGCCGGGTCTTGAGGATCGCCGGCAGGCCGATCTCGGCCAGGGCCTCGGCAAGGTCGATCTCGTCATCCACCGCGGCGAAGGGCGCGGTCCTGAGCCCCAGCTCCGTCAGGAACGCCTTTTCGGTCAAACGGTCCTGGCTGATGCGCAGCGCGTTGCGCCCCGGTCGCGCCGGTTTGCCGCAAGCGTCCAACATGTCGAGCGCCGAAGTCGGGATGTTCTCGAACTCGAAGGTGACCACGTCGACCGCATCGGCGAAGCGGCGCAGCGCATCCTCGTCCTCGTAGGGGGCGGCGATATGCTGCCCCGCCACATGGCTTGCCGGGCAGTCGGCGCCCGGCTCGAACACGCAGCTGCGAAAGCCGAGGCGCGATGCGGCCACCGCCAGCATCCGGCCCAGCTGCCCGCCGCCAAGGATACCGATCGTCGCGCCTGTTGGCAGGGGTTCAGTCATCTTGCGGCTCTTCGGGAATGGAGTTGGAAAGGGTCGTGCGCCAATCGTCGAGGCGCTGCGCCAGCGATGGGTCGCCATTGGCCAGGATCGCGGCGGCCATCAGCCCGGCATTCGCCGCTCCCGCCGCACCGATCGCCATGGTCGCCACTGGGAAGCCCCTGGGCATCTGCACAATGGAATAGAGGCTGTCGACGCCCGAAAGCGCCTTGCTCTGCACCGGCACGCCGATCACCGGCACGCGCGTCTTCGAGGCCATCATCCCCGGCAGATGCGCCGCACCGCCCGCACCCGCGATGATCACCTGCAAGCCGCGTCCGGCGGCCTTGCTGCCGTAATCCCACAGCCGGTCGGGCGTGCGATGCGCCGAGACGATCCGGGTTTCATAAGGCACCTCGAGCTCATCGAGAATCTCTGCGGCGGCGCGCATGGTCTGCCAGTCCGACTGGCTGCCCATGATGATGCCGACCTTGACCTTGCCTGTGTCTGCGCCCATGTCACTGGCCCCTTGCTTTGGAGGGCGCACTATACCCATCAGAGGCCCCGACGCAATCGGGGTCAGGCGATGATATCGGGATAGAGCCGGTCCTCGATATAGGCGATCATGTCCTTGAGCCGCAATTTCTGCTGCTTGAGCCGCTTGATGGTCAGCGGATCGCTCGAACCCTTCTCCTGAAGGGCGGCGATCGCGTCGTCCAGGTCGCGGTGTTGACGGCGGAATTCTGCAAGCTCGACGCGCAGCACCTCGTCCGATTTCATGGAGAGATTGCTGAAAGCGTTCATACCGATGATTCCCTGTGACTGGCCCCGGTTGAGACGATACCGCTTTTGTACGCCCCGGCAAAGCCCTTGCACGGCGCGCGGCCAGCCCCCATATTTGCCCTGTCGGGTCGCCAGAACGGGGCCCGGCATGGACTGTCGCTTTGATGAAGGACGTGTCGATGACAAAGCTCACGCTGGGGTCGCACCCTTACATGCTCGGGTTCGAGCAACTGGAACGGATGCTTGAACGCAGTGCCAAATCGGGCAACGAGGGCTATCCCCCGTTCAATATCGAACAAACCTCCGAAAGTTCCTACCGGATCACGCTGGCCGTGGCCGGTTTCTCGGAGCAGGACCTGTCGATCACGGTCGAGGACCGCCAATTGGTGATCCGCGGTCGCCAGAGCGACGAGGCCGACACCCGTATCTATCTGCACCGGGGCATCGCTGCGCGCCAGTTCCAGCGTTCCTTCGTGCTGGCCGATGGCGTCGAGGTGGGCGAGGCGATCATGGAAAACGGTCTGCTGCATGTGGACCTGACGCGCGCCGAACCAGAAACCGTTGTGCAGCGGATCAAGATCAACAAGGGGTAACCGATATGGAAACCAGGTACGATTTCGGCGCCGACGAGGGCCGCGACATCGTCTATGTCCGGCCCGTTAACGTGGCGGACCTTCCCGAGGACATGCGTGAGCAGGCCATGGGCAGCGAAACGCTTTACGCGCTGCACTCGGCTGCGGGCGAGCGCCTCGCACTCGTGCGCGACCGCCGCCTTGCCTTCGTGCTCGCGCGTCAGAACAACATGACCCCGGTCACGGTTCACTGACACGTTGCCGCGTGTGCAGGCGCGCGCTTGTGAAGCGCGCGTCTTGCTGACAATCTGGGCCTCGATCCCAAAGGAACAGGCCCATGTTCACCTTATCCGAACTGCAGGATTCCGCGCAGCTGGTTCATCGCCACATGGCGCCAACCCCAGCACATGACTGGCCGCTTCTGGCGCAGGCCCTGGGCGCACGGGTCATCGTCAAACATGAGAACCACGCGCCCACCGGTGCCTTCAAGGTGCGCGGCGGCATCACCTTCATCGACTGGCTGCGCCGCACCCATCCCGAATGTCGTGGCATCGTCACCGCCACGCGCGGCAATCACGGCCAATCCCAGGCCCGCGCCGCCGTCGCGGCGGGGCTGGAGGCACGCATCGTCGTGCCGCGCGGGAACGCGTCGGAGAAGAATGCCGCGATGCGCGCCTATGGCGCGACGCTGATCGAACATGGCGACGATTTCGACACCGCCCGCGAGCTGGCCATGCAGATGGCCGAGACCGAGCCGCTGTTTCCCGTGCCGCCCTTCCACCACGAATTGCTGCGCGGCGTGGCAAGCTATGGCTATGAGCTCTTCACCGCCCATCCCGACCTCGATGTCGTGTATGTGCCCATCGGCTGCGGCTCGGGCATCTGCGGCACGATCGCCGCGCGCGATGCGCTGGGTGCCAAAGCGCGGGTCGTCGGCGTGGTGTCGGAGCGCGCGCAGACCGCCAAACTCTCGGCCGAAGCGGGGCAGATGATCGAAACGCCCGACGCCCTGACCTTCGCCGATGGCATGGCGGTGCGCGTCCCGGTGCAGGCGGCGCTGGATATCTACGGGCCGGGGGCCGACCACATCGGCACCGTGTCTGAAGACGACATCGCCACCGCGATCCGCCTCTACTACACCGCGACCCACAACCTCGCCGAGGGCGCGGGCGCTGCCGCCCTGGCGCTGGCGCTCAAGGAACGGGAACAGCTGCAGGGCCGGAAGGTCGGGCTGATCCTGTCCGGCGGCAATATCGACGCGGCATGGTTCCGGTCGGTTCTGGCAGGTGAGGTTCCGCAGGCCTGACCTGCGCAGAACGCGAAACGGGCCGCCCCGGCAGGGACGGCCCGTGTTTTCAGAACGCGTGACCGGCGCGCTTCAGCCCGCGATCAGGCCCATCTGTTCCAGCTTCAGGATCACCTGATGGGCGCAGTTGTCGACCTCGACATTCTCGGTCTCGACGCGCAGCTCGGGATCCTGGGGCACATCGTAAGGGTCCGAAATCCCCGTGAATTCCTTGATCTTGCCCTCGCGCGCCAGCTTGTAGAGGCCCTTGCGGTCGCGGCGTTCGCATTCCTCGAGGCTGGTGGCGACATGCACTTCGACAAAGGCACCGTATTGCTCGACATCCTCGCGCACAGCGCGCCGGGTCGCGGCATAGGGCGCGATAGGTGCGCAGATGGCGATCCCGCCATTCTTGGTGATCTCGCTCGCCACATATCCGATCCGGCGGATGTTGAGGTCGCGATGCTCCTTCGAGAAGCCCAGCTCGGAACTCAGGTTCTTGCGCACGATATCGCCATCCAGAAGCGTCACCGGCCGCCCGCCCATCTCCATCAGCTTGGTCAGAAGCGCGTTGGCGATCGTGGATTTGCCGCTGCCCGAGAAACCGGTGAAGAACACGGTAAACCCTTGCTGGCTACGGGGCGGATAGCGGTGGCGCAGTTCGCTCACCACTTCCGGGAACGAGAACCATTCCGGAATCTCCAGCCCCTCGCGCAGGCGGCGGCGCAGCTCCGTCCCCGAGATGTTCAGGATCGTGACATTGTCGCGGTCCTCGATCTCGTCGATGGCCTCGTATTGGGCGCGTTCCTGCACAAAGACCATGTGTTTGAAATCGACCATCTCGATTCCCATTTCCTCCTGATGCTGCCGGAACAGGTCCTGGGCATCATAGGGGCCATAGAAATCCTCGCCCGCGCTGTTCTTGCCGGGGCCGGCATGGTCGCGTCCGACGATGAAATGGGTGCAGCCGTGGTTCTTGCGGATCAGCCCGTGCCAGACCGCCTCGCGCGGACCGGCCATGCGCATTGCCAAGTTCAGCAGGCTCATCGTGGTGGTCGATCCGGGGTATTTGTCCAGCACCGCCTCGTAACAGCGCACGCGGGTAAAGTGATCCACGTCGCCCGGCTTGGTCATGCCGACGACCGGATGGATCAGCAGGTTGGCTTCCGCTTCCTTGGCGGCGCGGAAGGTGAGTTCCTGGTGGGCGCGATGCAGCGGGTTGCGGGTCTGGAAAGCGACGACCTTGCGCCAGCCCAGCTTGCGGAACAGCGCGCGCAGTTCATTTGGCGTGTCGCGGCGGCCGCGGAAATCGTAATGCACCGGCTGCTGGATGCCGGTGACCGGCCCGCCCAGATAAACATTGCCCGCGCTGTGATGCAGGTAGTTCACCGCCGGATGCGCCTCGTCGTCCGCACCAAACACCTTTTCGGCCTCGCGCGCTTTGTCCGGGGTCCAGCGGTCGGTGACCGTCATCGTGGCCAGGATCACGCCTTCCTGGTCGCGCAGGGCGATATCCTGCCCCAGCTCCAGCCCCTCGGCAAAGCTCTCCGAGACGTCGAGCGTGATCGGCATCGGCCAGAGCGACCCATCCGCCAGGCGCATATTCTCGACGACACCATCGTAATCGGCTTCGCTCATGAACCCCTTGAGCGGGTTGAACCCGCCATTCATCAAGAGTTCCAGATCGCAGATCTGGCGCGGCGTCAGATCCCAGCTGATCAGGTCGCCGGCTTCGACCTTCAGCTTCTGGGCGGATTCATAAGATACGTACAACTCGGAAATGGGGGCCAGGTTTTGCTGGGTCATCGGTACTCTCGGATGCTGCTTCGCGAAATGGGTGCGCTGCCGCTGGCGGCGCGGGTTTAAAAGGGCCTTAGCCCCGCATTATGGCGGGATTCAAGGCTGAGTTGGACGTTTTCGTGAAAAGAGGCATCCGTGCCACCGATCCTCGGCCAAGGAGAAGGATGTTTCGCGCCCTGGCCGGCCCGTGAACCCCCGATCACTCGAATGCCGTGCATTTACTTGATTTGCGTCAACGCCGTGTGAAGCCCGATTGGATTAGAATGATTCTAGACGCGCGGATGCCACCTGAGGTTCTGGAGGAATCAATGTCATTATTACGAAACTTTGCGCTTGGGACCGTTTCGGTCATGGCGCTCACGTCTGTCGCACAGGCATCCGAGCTGCGTGACAACGCGCTCGAGATGTTCGCGGCATTGCCCTCGACCGTGCCCGCTCTCAACGAGAACGTCATCACCCAGGAAAAGATCGACCTGGGCAAGGCGCTGTTCTTCGACCCGCGCATGTCGGCTTCAGGGGTGTTCTCGTGCAACTCCTGTCACAACCTGGGTACCGGCGGCGATGACAACATGCCCACCTCGATCGGGCATGGCTGGCAGAAGGGCCCGCGCAACTCGCCCACCGTGCTGAACGCGGTGTTCAACGAGGCGCAGTTCTGGGACGGTCGCGCCGCCGACCTTGCCGAACAGGCCAAAGGTCCGGTCCAGGCCGGTGTCGAAATGGCCAACACCCCCGACAACGTGCTCGCCACGCTGAATTCCATGCCGCAGTATCAGGATTGGTTCAAGGCGTCCTTCCCCGACGAGGCGGATCCCGTCACCTTCGACAATTTCGCCAAGGCGATCGAGGCATTCGAAGCCACGCTGATCACGCCTGCGCCCTTCGACGCCTTTCTCAATGGCGACGACAATGCGCTCACCGATCAGCAGAAGGCCGGGCTCGGCCTGTTCATGGACAAGGGCTGCGCCTCTTGCCACAACGGCGTCAATCTCGGCGGCACGGGCTACTTCCCCTTCGGCCTGATCGAGAAGCCGGGCGCCGATGTGCTGCCGCCCGACGACAAGGGCCGCTTCCAAGTGACCGCGACGGCGGATGACTCCTATGTGTTCCGCGCCGCACCGCTGCGCAATATCGACCAGACCGCCCCCTACTTCCATTCCGGCAAGGTCTGGGATCTGCGGGTTGCCGTGGCGATCATGGGGACGTCTCAGCTCGGCACCGAACTGACCGAGCCCGAGGTCGATGATATCGTGGCCTTCCTTGGCGCGCTCTCTGGCAAGATGCCCGAAGTGACCTATCCGATCCTTCCGGCTGAAACCGCGACAACCCCGCGCCCCACGGGCGAGGTGGTTCCGAACTGATCGCGGACACCAGGGAAACGGGAACGGCGCGGGCCAAGACCGCGCCGTTTTCATGTCCGCCGCGTGCCTCGCATGGGTCGCGCGCGCATCGCGGCGGCGTCATCCCGGTTAAGGCCCCTGGCGGTGGCCGGTCTCAGTCGGCGGGGTTGAACATGGGCAGTTCTGCGCCCACCATCCGCGTCGATCTGGTCAGCGAGGTTTCGATACAGGTGCCATTGCGCGCCTTGTGCCGGTGCCGGTACATGAAGCGGGCATATCGTGCCACGATCGGCGTCATGATGCCGGCATCAATGATGACGTGATCGACCCAGACCGAACCCGTCGCAGTCGAATGAACCTGCAGACGGTGCCGCCAACTGCGGATGCGGTCGCAGAACTCGACGGTCTCCAGAAGGCGCGAATGCTTGCAGATACGATCCACGCGGATCTGGTAATTCCTGCACCCGATCAGCCCGAACAGCCGGATATCGGTCGCATATTGCGCGCCTTCCACCATTGGAACGGGGGGCAGGCCGCGATATTTCGATATCTTGCGGGTGGCGTGAAGAAGGTCGGAAAAATCGCTGGCGCACTTGAACAGGACGTCGGCGTCTGCCGTGTAAGTGGCTTTGACGAACAGGTTTGCCGCCATAATGTCACCTCATCAAAAGCTATAGGTTTGAAATGGCCGGCAATCTGAATCGCGGCACTTGAACGCCCGGCGCGACAGGCGTGTCCTTTGACGAGGCGTATTTTCTCAAAGAGGCGACAACATGGCGGTTTTGCGCCGGAAATGACACGATCCGGTCACGGCGGCGCTTGCGCCGGGCCTTACGCGTCGAGCGGTCTGGCTTTCAGGATGATAGGCCCGCTCGGGCGCATCGTGAAGGTAAGCGTGGGTTCGGGAATGGGATGGTCGGTCAATCCCAGCGACACCTGTCTCAGGATCGAAGCGACCAGCACCATGATCTCGGTCTCGGCATATTGGGCTCCGATGCAGATCCGCGGCCCGGCTCCGAACGGCATGTATTGCCCGCGACCGTATCGTTTCCCGAGAAAACGCTCGGGGTCGTATTCGTCGGCCGCGTTCCAAAGCAGGGTGTTGCGATGCAGGGAATAGACCGGAAACATGATGACATCTCCCTTGCGGAAGGTCACGCCGCCGATTTCGGTCTCATGCGTCGCGTCGCGTGCAAACAGGGCACCGGAGGGGTAAAGGCGCAGCGTCTCGCGAATATGCGCCAGCAACCGCGGCATCTGCGGCAAGGTCTCAAAGGTGATGGGACCGGTCGGGCAGGCCTCCATGACCTCGCGCCGCAGTCTCTCCTGCGTGTCCGGAAACATCGCCATGAGATACAGCGCCCAGGCGATCGTATTCGCAGACGTTTCGTAACCGGCGGCGACGAATGTCAGCAGGTTGTCGACCGTTGTGTCGATATCCTCGCGGTCGGTTTCCAGCGCCTCGATCAGCAGGTCCAGGAAATCCTGAGGTTCCTCGTTCCGCTCGGCCCTGCGGTTTTCGATCACGTTATGCGTAAGCTGCCTGACATCCGCGATGACCTGCTTGCTGCGCAGCCATTTCCACCGCGGCACCCATTTCGGCAGGCCCATCAGGTCGAACAGCGACATGTAGCTGATGTAATCGTTGAACCGGCGCATCCCGTCGCGGATTTCCCGTTTGCTGACCGACTCCGTTCCCGAGAACATGACCCGCGATATATTCATCAGCGTCGCTTCCTGCGCTGAATCGGCGACATCGACTTCGCCTTCGGCCATCCTCAGGAACGCTGCCAGCTCCTCGCCGGTTTCCGCGAAATGCGCCGTCAGGATGGGCAGGTTTCGCGCCGCGAAGATCGGCGCATAGCGGTGTCTTTGTTCCCGCCATTTCTCACCCTCCGACAGGATCATCCCGTTGCCCACGGCGGGGCCGATGACATTTCGCGTGAACTGGGATTTTGGAAAACTGCGCCCGACCCCGGCCAGAAGCTCGGTGATCATGTCTGGCTCACATACATAGTGGATATTGGCGGGGCCGCGCAGGTAACTCTGTGTTCGCGTCTCGTCAGGGATGACCGAAAAGATGTTCTTCCCGGCCTTGCGCGCGAAATCGATCAATCCGATGTCTTTCGTGGCCAGGGGCGCCGCAACCGGGATGTCCCGGCAATGGTCCTCGCGATATTCCATTTTCGGCAGGGTGCTTGATGCCATTGGGGTCATTCCTCGCGTCTGAAAGCACTTGATGCTCATCGCCCGCGTCGTGTCCGACGTGGCAAGAGCCCGGAATCGCATGGATTTAAAAATGAAACTTGTCGTGAACTCGGATTGTCGAACGATCTACGATTCTTCGCATTATGTCCACATTGTGGCAACGGGTCCGGCATCGCGTGCGGAACCAACGCGGCATTTATTCGTTGAAGGGTCATGGGAACCCTACGTCAGAAACTGACCAAACCGATTCACGGATGGGCGCGCAAGGCGCTGCCATCGCTCTCGGATACGGAACGCGAGGCGCTCGAAGCCGGCGATGTCTGGTGGGAGGGCGAGCTGTTCTCCGGCAATCCCGACTGGTCGAAACTGCAAAGCGTCAAGGCACCGGAGCTGAGCGCGGCGGAACAGGCCTTCATCGACGGGCCATGCCGCGAACTCTGCGCCATGATCGACGATTGGAAGATCAATCAGGAAGACGCGGACCTGCCGCCCGAGGTCTGGGACTTCCTGCGCGTCAACCGCTTCTTCGGGATGATCATTCCCGAGGCCTATGGCGGTCTGGGCTTTTCGGCCTATGCCCATTCGGTCGTGGTGCGTTTCCTGTCCACACGCTCGGTCGCGGTGGCGGTCACCGTGATGGTCCCCAACTCGCTGGGGCCGGGCGAGCTGCTCATGCAGTTCGGGACCGAAGCGCAGAAGGACCACTGGCTGCCCCGGCTGGCCAGGGGCGATGAACTGCCCGCTTTCGGCCTGACCAGCGCCGAAGCCGGGTCCGATGCCTCGGCGATGGCGGATGAGGGCATCGTATGCAAGGGCGAGTGGAACGGCGAGGAGGTGCTGGGCATCCGTCTGAACTGGTCCAAGCGATACATCACTCTGGCGCCGGTCTGCACGGTGCTGGGGCTGGCCTTCAAGATGCGCGATCCCGATAGGCTTCTGGGCGGCGACGAGGATATCGGCATTACCTGCGCGCTGGTCCCGACCGACCTCGAAGGGGTCGAGACCGGTCGCCGCCACCTGCCGTCCTCAACCATGTTCATGAACGGCCCGACCACGGGCGAAGACGTGTTCATCCCTCTCGACAATATCATCGGCGGGCAGGATTGCGCCGGTCATGGCTGGACCATGCTGATGAGCGCGCTCGCCGCCGGTCGGGGCATTTCCCTGCCCTCGATGGGTTGCGCGGCCATTGCGCTTTCGGCCCATACCACAGGGGCCTATGCGCGCATCCGCCAGCAATTCAACCTGCCCATCGGCAAGTTCGGCGGCATACAGGCGCGGCTGGGGCGTCTGGCGGCGGATGCCTATGCGATGGACGCGGCGCGCAACCTGACCTGCGCGGGCCTCGACGAAGGCCGCGCGCTCTCGGTGATCTCGGCGATCATGAAGACCCACGCGACCTTCCGCATGCGTGATGCCCTGAACGATGCGATGGATGTCCATTCGGGCAAGGCGGTGATCGACGGGCCGTCGAATTACCTGCTGCCCTTCTATCGCGCGGTGCCCATCGGCATCACCGTGGAGGGCGCCAATATCGTGACGCGCAGCCTGATCATCTTCGGTCAGGGCTCGATCCGCGCGCATCCTCATATGCTGGACAACATCCAGGCGCTCGGGATCGCCGATGACGAAGAATCGCTGCGTCGTTTCGATGAAAGCCTCTGGGCGCATATCGGCCATACCACGCGCACCTTTTTCCGTGCCTGGGGCCGCGCCTGGACCGGCGGGCGTTTTGCCCCCGCACCAGCGAATGCCGGACCGCTCGCGCCGATCTACCGGCAGCTTTCGCGCTGGTCGGCAGCCTATGCCCTGACCGCGGATTTCGCTTTTCTGACGATGGGCGGCGCACTCAAGCGCAAGGAAATGATCTCGGGCAGGATGGGCGATATCCTCTCCGAGATGTATATCCTCTCGGCCACGTTGAAACGCTGGGAGGACGAGGGGCGCCAGGAGGCGGATCTGCCGGTGGTGCGCTTTGCCGCCGCGCGCGGGTTCCGCGCGATCCATGAAGCGATGGATGGCGTTCTGGCGAACTTCCCGGCCCGTTGGGCCGCTTGGGTCCTGCGCTTCTTCACGCTGGCCGGTCGTGCTCCGGCCCTGCCCGACGACAGGCTGACCGAAGAGTGCTCCGACCTGATCTATACCCCCTCCGAAAGCCGCGACCGCATTGTTGGGCACATCTTCGAGGGTTGCCATTCCGAGGGGATCGAATTGCTCAATCGCTGCTACGCGGCGGTGACCGGGGCCGCGCCGCTGATGAAAAAGCTGCGCGATCTCGGCAAGACACCCCAAGAGGCGCATGAAGCCGGCGTGCTGAGCGACGCGGATATCACCCGATTGAACGAAATGGATGCGTTGGTGGCCGAGGTTGTGGCGGTCGATGACTACACGCCCGAGGCATTGTCCAAGCTGTTCCCCGGCCTGCGCAAACCGGCTGCGAGGGCTGCGGAATGACGGAACGTCCGGTCTATCTTGTCGATGGCGCCAGAACACCTTTCCTGAAGGCGCGTGGCGGGCCTGGCCCCTTCACCCCGGTCGATCTGGCGGTTCAGTGCGGGCGGCCGCTGCTGATGCGCCAGCCCTTCGACAAGACTGCCTTCGATCTGGTCATCCTGGGCTGCGTCAACGTGATCGCCGACGAGATGAACCCCGCGCGCGTCGCGGCGCTGCGCCTCGGGATGGGCGAGCAGATGGTCGCCTTCACCACGCAGATCAACTGCGGCTCGGGAATGCAATCCATCGATACGGCCTTCCGCTATATCCGCGAGGGCACGCACGATCTCGTGCTGGCCGGTGGTGCCGAGGCCCTCAGCCATGCGCCGCTGGTATTGCGCCAAAGCGCGGTCGAGTGGTTCGGCGAGATGAACGGCGCCAAGGGCCCGGTGGAACAGGCGCGCGCGATGACCGGGCTGCGGCCCGAATTCTTCAAGCCGGTGATCGGCCTCGAGCGCGGTCTGACCGACCCGATCACATCGCTCAACATGGGCCAAACCGCCGAGGTGCTGGCGCATCGTTTCGGCATCGAACGCGAAACGGCGGATGCCTATGCGATGGACAGCCACCACCGGCTTGCCCATGCGCAAAAGGAAGGCTGGCTTGCCGATGAGGTCATGACCGCTTTCGACAGCGACGAAGGCCGCGCCTATGACCACGACGACGGTGTGCGCCCCGACAACAACATGACATCGCTGGCGAAACTCTCACCCGCCTTCGAGAAACCCTATGGCAAGGTCACGCCCGGCAATTCCAGCCAGATCACCGACGGGGCGTCCTGGGTGATCGTCGCCTCCGAGGCCGCGGTCGAGGAACACGACCTGAAACCGCTGGCGCGGATCGTCGACAGCGAATGGGCGGGGCTGGACCCCTCGGTCATGGGGCTCGGCCCGGTCCTGTCGGCCACGCCCCTGGTGACGCGCAACGGCCTGGACCTTGACAGCGTCGGCCTCTGGGAGCTGAACGAGGCATTTGCCGCTCAGGTCCTGTCCTGTATCGCGGCATGGGACGACCCCGGCTTCTGCCGCGATGTTCTGGGCCTCGATCAGGCTTTCGGCCTGATCGACCGTGACCGGCTCAACGTCGATGGCGGCGCGATCTCGCTGGGCCATCCGGTCGGCACCAGCGGCAACCGTATCGTGCTGCACCTTGCCAATGCCATGAAACGGCGCGGGGCAGGGACCGGCGTGGCAACCGAATGTATCGGCGGCGGACTGGGCGGCGCGATGTTGCTGGAGGCTGTGGCATGACCAAACCTGTCCTGGACCATATGGGCGAAACGAAACTGGCGCTGGGGCCGCTCGGTGATCGGCCCGGCGCGGCAGAGGGTGACGATTGGCTGAGCGGCATCGACGAGACCGGCATCGCCTGGCTCGCGCTCGACCGGCAGGGCCACAGCGTGAACACGATCTCGCAATCCGTGCTGCGCGGCCTTGCGGATCATCTGGACCGGTTTGAACAGGACATGCCCAAGGCCGTTGTGATCCGCTCGGCCAAGATGACAGGTTTCGCCGCGGGGGCGGATATCACCGCCCTTGGCGATATGTCGGACGAAGGCGCCGCGGACCTCCTGAAACAGGGTCACGATGTGCTCGACCGGCTTGCCGCGCTCGATTGCCCGACGATCTGCGTGACGCATGGCGCGGCCCTCGGCGCGGGGTTTGAACTGGCGCTCGCCTGCGACTGGAGGATCGCCGTCGAGGGCGCGTCCTTCGGATTTCCCGAGGTGAAACTGGGTCTGCACCCCGGCCTCGGCGGCAGCTTTCGCCTGCCCGCGCTGATCGATCCGACCGAGGCCATGACCCTGATGCTGACGGGCAAGAGCGCGCATACCGCAAAGGCGAAGTCGCTGGGCATTGCCGATGTGGTCTGCCCAGAACGCCATGTTGCGGCCGCCATCGCCGCCATCGTCGCGGGCGACGTGCGGCGCGACGGCGCGGGCCTTGTCTCGCATGCCTTCAAGCTCGGCCCGGCGCGCGCCTTCGCCGCCAGAAAGATGCGCGCGAGGACCGCCGAACAGGCGCCGCCCGAACAGTATCCGGCGCCCTATGCGCTCATTGATCTCTGGGAGGAGCACGGCGACGATCCGGGCGCCATGCAGCAAGCGGAGATCGCCTCCTTCGCGCATCTGCTGACAAGCGAAACCTCTCGGAACCTGCGTCGCGTGTTCTTCCTGCGCCAAGGCCTCAAGGACAAGGCCCGCGGCGACGACGGTATCGCCCATGTGCATGTGGTAGGCGCCGGTTCTATGGGCGGCGAAATCGCCGCCTGGGCCGCCCTGAAAGGCAAATCCGTCACCCTTGGCGATGTCGAAAGCGATCCGTTGGCGGCGGCGATGAAGCGCGCACGCGAGATATGCGGCGACAAGCACCTCAACCGCGCCGAAACCCGTGACGTGCTCGACCGGCTGGTGCCAGACCCTCAGGGATACGGCATCGAGCGCGCCGATCTGGTGATCGAGGCGGCACCCGAACAGCTGGAACTGAAACGCCGGATATTCGCGGATCTCGGCGTGCGCATGAAGCCGGACGCGATCCTTGCGTCAAACACCTCAAGCCTGCCGCTGACGGAACTGGCGGATCAGGTCACGCGGCCCGACCATTTCGCGGGGCTGCACTTCTTCAACCCGGTGTCCAGGCTGGAACTGGTCGAGGTGGTCGCCCATGCAGGGACGGCAAAGCCGGTGATGGACCGGCTCGCGGCCTTTTGCGGTGCCATCGACCGGCTGCCGGTCCGTCTGCGTGATTATCCGGGCTTTCTGGTGAACCGCGCGCTCACGCCCTACCTGATGGAAGCGATGGTCCTGATGGACGAAGGCATCGCCAAGGACGTGATCGACCGCGCCGCCATCGATTTCGGGATGCCGATGGGGCCGGTCGCGCTGGCCGACCAGGTCGGGCTCGATATCTGCCTGCATGTGTCCGAAAGCCTGAAGGCAAATCTCGACAAGCCCATGCCCGACATATCCGCGGCGCTGCGCGAGAAAGTCGAGGCAGGCGAAACCGGCAAGAAGGCAGGCCGGGGCTTTTACGACTGGTCCGAGGGCACACCCCACCCCGAACCTAGGGCCGAAGGCCCCGATGGCTTGGCCGACAGGCTGATCCTGCCGATGCTCGATGCCTGTGTCGAATGCCTGCGCAAGGACGTGGTCGGCGACCCTGACGAGGTCGACGCCGCGCTCGTCTTCGCGACCGGGTTCGCTCCCTTCCGCGGCGGGCCGATGCATTACGCAAGGTCGCGCGGGCTCTCCGAGGTGGCCTCCAAGCTCTCGGAACTGGCCGAACGGCACGGCCCGCGCTTCACGCCCGACGCGGGGTGGTCCGGCTTTGGCTGACGCCCCCCGGATCATGACCGATGCGGATGCGTTGGCCGCACGGATCGTCGCCGATACCGGCGGCGACATCCGGCTGGCCTTGCCACTGGGGCTGGGCAAGCCGGTGACGCTGCTCAATGCGCTGACGCGCGCGGCCTGCGAAGATCCCTCCATCCACCTCTCGATCTTCACCGCCCTGACGCTTGAGCGCCCGTCGCCGGGGTCGGATATCGAAAAGCGGTTTCTCGAACCCGCGATGGACCGCCTCTTCGGAGCCTACCCCGACATCCTCTATGCGCGGATGCTGCGCGAAGGCAGCCTGCCGGCGAATATCGAACTGCGCGAATTCTTCCTTCTGGCGGGCCGCTGGCTGGGCGTCGAGCGGATGCAGCAGAACTATATCTCGGCGAATTACACCCATGCGCGTGATGTGCTGATCGCGCAGGACCCCAACGTCCTGATCCAGCTTCTCGCGCGCGACGGAGATGGCTACTCGCTCTCCTGCAATACCGACATCACCGCCGATCTTCTTCAACGCCGCGCGGCGGGGCAGATGGATTTTCTGATGGCGGGCGAGATCAACGATCAGCTGCCCTTCATGCACGGTCCCGCCGCCGAAATCGACTCCGCGACATTGCAATACTGCCTCGATCCGCCGCGCCAGTTTGAACTGTTCTCGGCCGTGCGCCAGCCGGTCTCGGATGACCATCACGCTATCGGCGCCCATGTCGCGGGGCTGGTCCGCGATGGCGGCACGCTGCAACTGGGTATCGGCAAGACGGGCGATGCCGTCGCCCATGCCCTCATCCTGCGCCAGAAAGGGCGGTTCGCGCCCCTGCTCGACGATCTTTCGCCCGGTGCCGACGCCCGGACAACCGGTTTTGAAACCGGGCTTTATGCGGCGGCAGAAATGCTGGTCGGGGGGCTTCTGGCCCTCTTTGAGGAAGGGATCGTCAAACGGCAGGTGGACGGCGCCGCCATTCACGCGGCCTTCTTTGTCGAGGATCGCGATTTCTATGCCAGGCTGCGCGACATGCCGCCTGATCGGCGCGCGCAGATCCAGATGCGTGCGGTCAGTTTCACCAACGCGCTTTACGGCGACGAAGCCGCCAAGCGCGCTGCCCGGCGCGATGCCCGCTTTGTCAACAGTGCGATGAAAGCCAGCCTTCTCGGCGCTGTCGCGTCGGATGTGAAAGACGACGGGCAGGTCGTCAGCGGCGTCGGCGGGCAGTTCAACTTCGTCGAGCAGGCCTTCGCGCTCAAGGGCGCGCGCTCGATCCTCACGCTGCCCTCGACCCGCGAAAGCGGCGGCAAGACGGTGTCGAATATCGTCTGGGAGCTGCCTTTTGCCACCGTCCCCCACCATATGCGCGACATCGTCGTCACCGAGTATGGCGTCGCCGACCTGCGCGGTCAGCCCGACCACGAGGTGATCGCGCGGATGCTGGCAATCACCGATGCGCGCTTTCAGGAGCCGCTCCTGAAAGCGGCGCAGGAGGCCGGAAAGATCAGCAGGAATTTCCGCCTCGGCGCGCAATCGAACACGCCCCAGCGGCTCAAGGAATGGCGCGACGCGCATCGTGCGGACCTGCCGGATTTCCCCTTCGGCACCGATTTCGACAGGCTGGAGCGCAAGTTGCTCCCGGCCTTGGCGCGTCTTTCGCGGGCGCGTCACAGCCCGGCCTCTCTCGCCCGGCTGATCGCGGCGAGCCTGTTTCGTGCCGCGCCCGCACACGAGGCCGACGCGATGTCGCGCATGGGGTTTGCGCGAAAGGCGCGCCTTGGTGAGGCGCTGACGGCGCGCGCGCTGCGCGGGGCGCTGCGTCTTGAACCTGCGCGCCACCCAGATGGCGGCTAAAGGCAGGACGAGGTCACGGCCACCGGAAACAGCGTGTAGCCCGCCGCGACAAGACCGGCCCAGCCCGTGATGCGGCTCACGAAACGCACGAAGCCCGAGCGCGCCGCCAGACGCGGATGATACAGCGCCGCCAGCAGCGCAGCCTGCAACAAAATGGCAAGCCCATAGGCCGCAATCAGAAGCACGCGGGGCAGCGACAGGCCCAGCACGGTGCCGCCGATCCCATGCCCGCAGATCAACCCCAGCAACCCATAGACCGCGCTGAACGCCGCAAGCCACAGCAAGGGCGCGATCAGGATGCGCAGGATGTCCTTCATGACAGAAGACCGGGCAAATATGCTGCCAACAGGACCAGAAGACCGATAACCGAAAGGTAGTCGATCCATAGGCTCACGATCGAGAACTCCGCCTGCCGCACGCGCGAGGTGAAGCCACGCAGCACGCGCGCCGCCAGGAATCCCGCCATCAGCGCGCCCAGACCCGCATGGAAAAGCCCATAGCCTCCCAGCACTAGCAGCGTCGCGCCATAGGCATGCCCCATCGGCGCAGGGGTCTGAACCATCACCGCCGCACAGGCGGCCGCGACGGCCAGCGCACCGACGAGCGCGAGGCCGATGCCGGGCAGCGCGGTGTCGCCGCGCCGGTTGGCACGGATCGCCTGCCGCATCGCGGCAGGCCCAATAAGCGCCCCGAACCCGCCGATCCCGGCCATCACCATCGCGCCTGCGAACCACTCCGGCGGCGGCCAGCCCGGCGCGACGGTCCACAGAAAGGCAAAGCCGAACAGCAGCGCGCCAAAGAAGGTGGCATCGGCACTGAGCAGGAACAGCGTGCCCCACCATCCCGGCGAGCGCCGGGCCGTGGCGGCATTCGCCAGCGTGATCCCCTCGCGCACCTGCACTGGCTCGGGGTCTTCCCTGCGGCCGTTCCCCCAGACCCATTTGCACGCCAGGATAGCGACACCGGCCAGCGCCAGCGGCACGGTCCAGTAGAATTTCACAAGCAGCGACAGGAAGAAGACCCCGGTAAGCGCCGACATGGTGACCGGCAGGCGGGTATTGGCCGGATAGACGACATGCATGTCCGGTCGCCCGCTGGCGATGTCCACGCAGAGCGTTTCGCGCGCGCCCTCCCGAGGCGTCGCCAGATAGCCCTCGCCGCGTGCCAGCCGGACCGCGAGGTGCGGATCGTCGGCAAGCGGCGTGCGGCTGTCCACCTGCGGAAGGCTGGCAAAGGTATAGGCCGGGGGCGGGGTCATCATCGCCCATTCCAGCGTCCCCGCGCGCCAGGGATTGCGCTTGCCCCGCGCGGCGATCAGCACATGCAGGACCACGTCGATCAGGATCATGGCAAGGCCGATCGCCAGCACGAAGCTACCGACCGACGAGATCAGGTTGATCGCGGTCCAGCCATCTTCGGGCGCATATGTGGGAATGCGCCGCCGCTGACCCATCAGGCCAACCCAGTGCATCGCCAGGAACGTGACGTGAAACCCCAGGAACACGAGCGCAAATGCAACCTCGCCCAGGCGAAAGACGCGCCGCTGACCGGTGACATGGGGCAACCAGTAATAGACGCCCGCCAGGATCGGAAATACGAACCCGCCAAACAGCACGTAATGCAGATGCGCGGTGATGAAGGCCGTGTCATGCGCCTGCCAGTCGAACGGCACCACCGCCACCATGACCCCGGTCAGGCCGCCGATGACGAAGGTGCAGAAAAACCCGAGGATGTGCAGCATCGGCAGATGCAGCTCCGGGCGGCCTTTCCACATCGTCCCGATCCAGGCGAAGATCTGCACCGCCGTCGGCACCGCCACAAGCGTCGATGCCGCCGAAAAGAAGGCCAGCCCCATATGCGGGATGCCGGTGGTGAACATGTGATGCACCCAGAGCCCGAAGGACAGGAACGCCAGCCCCACCGCCGCCGCGACGATCCACCCGTAACCCAGAAGCGTCGTGCGGCACATCACCGGCAGCACGGTCGAGATGACGCCCGCCGCAGGCAGGAAGATGATATAGACCTCGGGATGGCCGAACAGCCAGAAGAGATGCTGCCAAAGCAGGCTGTCCCCACCCAGCTCCGCCTGAAAGAACGGCAGCCCGAATGCGCGCTCAAGCTCCAGCAGCACAGATCCCAGGATCAGCGGCGGAAAGCCGGTCAGGATCATCAGCGCGGTGATCAGCGCATACCAGGCGAAGATCGGCATCTTGTCCAGCGCCATGCCGGGCGCGCGGTATTTCAGGACCGACACGGTGATCTCGACCGCCGCGGCGATGGCGGAAATCTCGACGAAGGTGATGCCGATCAGCCAGAAATCGGTATTGATGCCGGGCGAATGGATCGCCCCCGACAGGGGCGGGTAGATGAACCAGCCGGCATCGGGCGCGATCCCGAGCAGCATCGCCACCAGCAGCATCACGCCGCCAAAGACATAACACCAATAGCCATAGGCGGTCAGGCGCGGAAAGGCGAGGTCGCGGGTGCCCAGGATCTTGGGCAGCAGATAGATCGCCAGCCCCTCGAAACAGGGAATGGCGAACAGGAACATCATGATCGTCCCGTGCATGGTGAAGATCTGGTTGTAGATCTGCGGCCCCGCAAAGGCCGAATGCGGCGTCGCAAGCTGCGCGCGGATCAGCATCGCCAGCAGGCCGCCGATGCCAAAGAAGACAAAGGCGGTGAGCAGGAACATCCGGCCCAGATCGTTGTGGTTAACTGTCGAAAGCCAACCCCGCATCCCCGGCTCGGATGCCCAGATCGCGCGCAGCCTGCGGTGACGTTCAAGCGCATTCATCGCTCTGTGTCCTCCACGAACGCGGCCCAACCGGCGGCATCATGGGCACTGACCAGAAAGGTGAACCCGCCATAGCCCGCGCCGCTGAATTCGGCGCTGAGCCCCCGATAGGTGCCGGGCCGGTCGGCCTCGATCCTCAGCGTGTTGACGTGCCCCGGTATCGCGTCGAGCTTGCCCGCAAGGCGCGGCACCCAGAAACTGTGGATCACGTCGGCGGTCGTGATCGCCACATCCACGGGCCGCCCGGCCGGAATATGAAGCACGCCCTCGGTTCTGCGTCCGGGCGCGTCCTCATAGGTGAAACGCCACGTCCACCTGCGCGCTTCGGCGCTGACGCGTATCACCTCGGGCTCTTCCCGCGCCAGCAGCCGCTCGCCGATGACAAGCCCATAAGCCAGAAGCGCACCCAGAACCGCCAGCGGAAAGACAAGCCCAAGCCCGATAACCCAGACCCTCAGCTGGCGCGCCTCGCCGCCCGCAGGCGCGCGGCGGGTGAAGGACAGCAACAGCAGGACCATCACCAGGGCGAAGATAAGCGCACCCCCGGCCAGCATCGCGCACCACAGCGCCGCGATGGATCGCGCCGCCGGTCCGGCGGGATCAAGCGTCGAATGCATTCCTTCGCAACCAGAAAGCGCCCCAAGCGTTATGAAAAGGATGGGAAGACGAAAGAGGATGCCGCCGTGACGACGCAAACGACAGAAGACGAGACCGCGACCGAAGACCTGATCGACCCGATCGCGGAACTTCCAGGGTTCAACGAGACTGAGTCGCGGATCGCCGTGCTCGGCCACCCGATCCACGCCATGAGCGTCGCTTTTCCGGTCGCTCTCACCTTCTGCGCCCTGGGGGCGGATGCGCTTTACTGGTGGACCGGTCAGACCTTCTGGGCGCGGGCCGCTCTCTGGGCTGCGGGCACCGGGTTCCTCTTTGGCATGTTCGCCGGGCTCTCCGGCACGGCGGAGCTTCTGCTTGTCTCCGGCATCCGTGTCCGCGCCCCCGCATGGACCCATTTCATCATCGCGGTGACGCTTCTTGCACTTCTTGGCGCGAACTGGGGCTATCGGCTTTACGGGTATGAACAGGCGGTGCTGCCCTATGGCATCCTCTTGTCGGGGCTTTGCGTGCTGGTGGTGGGGTTCACGGGTTGGCATGGTGGCAAGCTCGTTTTCGACTATCGGCTCGGAACCTCGAAGGGCATCTGACCGCCCCTCGGTTCCAGCAGCCAGTCGGGAAAGACGACCCAGTCCATTGCCGGTTTGGCCAGCACGAGGGTCAGGATCGCGATCATCGGCAGAAATGCGGCCGTCAGCGCAATGGCCGGGTCGGGCGGGCGGTGGTTTTCGGGCGCCTCGGCGACCCGCGCGACGTGGTCGCCGAACCAGGCATGAACCACCACAAGCAGCGCGACAAAGACGAGCTTGGCAAAAAGCCACGGCACAAACGCCTCGCGCAGAAAGATCAGCCATGTTCCGGTGATGACCGCGATCACCGCCGCCGGCGTGACGCAAAGCGTATAGGTGACATGCGTTGCCCGGCGAACAAGACGGTATTCCTCGGACACGAGGGCCGGACGATGACGGGCCAGCATCAGGGGCAGCACCAGAAGACCGCCGCACCAGATCGCCAGCGCGGCGATATGCACGCTCTTGAAGATCGGAATTGCCCTGAGAAGCCACTCTACCACACCGCGCCACCCCTCAGCCGTGTCCAGTGTCGCCGCGCCAGAAACGCCGCCGCCACGCCATAGGGAACGCCCGCAGGCACCCACATCAGCAGCCCGCCCAGCTGTTGATCTTGAAGTGGCGTCAGCCCCCAGTCGAACGGCGCCAGCGCGTGCGCGGCGTAAAGCGGCTCCGGCGCAAAGGTCAGAAGCGCGCCCAGCATCCCCATCTGTGCAAAACCGGCAACGATGAACAGGATACGCTCCACTGGCGTCCCGCCCGCCGCGAAAACCGCCCCCCAGAACCAGACCGCGCTGCCCAGAAGCGTGATCTGCATCAGCCAGTAGATCGCGATATTGGCAAGCGCCAGGTCGTAGGCGGCCGGATGATGCCACGCCCAGAGGATCAGGCTCGACACCGCAAAGGGCAGGGCGATCGCGCCGTGCCGCGCAGGACGCAGCGCCAGCGCCAGCAAAGGCGCCGCCACCGCGACCAGCAGCACATGATGCACGACCCGCGCCGAAAACAGCGCCGAAGACAGCGCGCAAAGCGGCGACACGAAGGCCAGGGTCAGGATCGCGACCGCGCCCATCCCCGCCGGTTCGCGCCGCAACACGACCCCCATCGCAACCAGCGCCGCCAAGAGCACCGGATCGACGTTCCAGCTTGTCCAGATCGCCTCCGGCAGAGGCGGCGGTCCACAATATGTCCCTTCCATCTCGGCCAGCTCCTGGTCTCCGTATGAAGGCGTCTCTCTGCTATGAACGCCTTGAGGGGCGTTCGGTTCTCCCGTGACCCGGAAAAGAACACGCACCCGTGCTGTTTCAGTGCTGCAATGGCTTGGCCGACAGTGCCGCAGAGGCAATGGATCTGCCGGGATATCGTCGCCATTGTCAGGCGTGCCGCCATGCTTCCCATCGGTCCTGCACGGCTGCGCACAGGCCCGCGATCCACCGCGCCCGTCGACTTGCGGCGCGCCCCCGTTCTTGTATCCTGCCGGCCAAAGCAAGAATAACATCGGGCGCGTTCACCATGCACAGATCGGAAAGCCTCCAGCAACATCTGGCCGCAATCGTCGAAGGCTCGAGCGACGCGATCATCACCAAGAGCCTCGACAGCATCATCCTGAGCTGGAATCCCGCCGCCCAACAGCTCTTCGGCTACGCCGCCGACGAGGTGATCGGCCAACATATCACGATCATCTTCCCCGACGATCTCAAGGATGAAGAGGCGGATCTCATCGCCCGGCTGCAACGCGGCGAGCAGATCGCGCATTTTGAAACCACGCGGCGGCGCAAGGACGGCACGCTCGTGCCCATTTCCCTGACGGTCTCCCCGGTGCGCGACTCCGCAGGCCGGGTCATCGGCGCCTCATCGATCGCCCGCGACATCTCCCTTCAGAAAGAGGCCGAGGAACGCCAGCACCTGCTCCTGTCGGAAATGCGCCACCGCGTCGGCAACGCCTATGCCCTCGCCGGGGGGCTGCTCGCCGTCACCGCCCGTCAGACACACTCCGTTCCCGATCTCGTCTCGGCGATGCGCGACCGGCTCAACGCCCTGGCCTCGGTCCATACCCTCGCGCTCAGCGCTCCCACCGATGCAGCCCCCGAGAGCAAGCGGCTCGAAAACATCCTGGCCCTGATCCTCGAGCCCTTCACCGGCGACGCGCCCGTCGAGCTCGACCTCCCCGACCTGCCGGTCTGCTCCGCCGCGATCACGCCCCTGACCCTGGTGATCTATGAACTCGCCACCAACGCCGTGAAATACGGCGGCCTCTCCGAATGCGGAGGCGGTCTCATCATTCGCGCAGAGTGCCAGCTCGAGCGTCTGAAGATCCGCTGGACCGAGCGCTTCGATGGCTGCTCAAGCCTGTCACAGCCGCATGTCGAGGGCTTCGGCACACGGATGTGCCACAGCACGGTCGAGTCCTCGCTGGGCGGCAGCTTCAGCCGCGCCTTCTCGTCCGAAGGGATGACGGCCACGCTCGATCTCGACCTGAACATCGTGGCAGGCCCCCTCGCGCAAAGCGCCGAATGACCCCCGGTGCCTAGGATCGCGGCCCGGCCGCAGGTCCGTCCTGCCCGTGAATCTTCGGCATGCGTATTTTCAGCAAGATGAAGCCGGGGCGTTCAGGCCTTCATCTGGCGTGAAATACCTCGGGGGTCCGGGGGCAGAGCCCCCGGCCTGTCCGGTTCAGTCATCCATTTCGGCGATGAATTTCTCGGCATCGAGCGCCGCCATGCAGCCCATGCCCGCGCTGGTGACCGCCTGGCGGTAGATGTGATCGGTCAGATCGCCCGCCGCGAAGAGGCCGGGAATCGAGGTGCGGGTGCTGCCCGGCTCGACCTTGACGTAATCGCCGTGATGCATGTCGACCTTGCCCTTGACCAGCTCGCTGGCGGGGGCGTGGCCGATGGCGATGAACACGCCCTTGCAGGGGATGTCGGTCGTCTTGCCTGTCCGGTTGCTTTTCACGCGCACGCCGGTGACGCCCTTGGGGTTCTCCTCGCCCAGCACCTCTTCGAGCTCGTGAAACCACAGGGTCTCGATCTTGGGATGCTTGAGCAGGCGGTTTTGCAGGATCTGTTCGGCGCGCAGTTCGTCGCGGCGATGGATCAGGGTGACTTTCGATGCGAAATTCGTCAGGAACAGCGCCTCTTCAACGGCCGTGTTGCCGCCGCCGATCACCACGATCTCCTCGCCGCGATAGAAGAACCCGTCACAGGTGGCGCAGGCGCTGACACCAAAGCCCTTGAACGCCTCTTCGCTTTCAAGCCCCAGCCACCTGGCCCGCGCCCCGGTCGCCATGATCACCGCATCGGCCGTATAGACCGCACCGCTGTCACCCTTCGCCACGAAGGGGCGGCTCTGCACATCGAGATCCGTGATGATGTCGCCGATGATCTCGCAGCCCATCGCCTTGGCGTGGGCCTCCATGCGCAGCATTAGGTCCGGCCCCTGCACCTCGTTGTCGCCGGGCCAGTTCTCGACCTCGGTCGTGGTGGTCAACTGCCCGCCCGGTTCGATCCCCTGCACAAGGATCGGCTCCAGCATTGCGCGGCTGGCATAGACCCCGGCGGTATAGCCGGCAGGCCCGGATCCGATGATCAGGCATTTGGTGTGACGGTTCTCGGCCATGGGGAATCTCCGGTGTTGCGGGTCAGGCTGCATATAACCCTCCCGCTGGCCGGTAGAAACCCCATCATCGCCGCATGTCGCGATTGTCATGTCTGGGGGCATGAAAAAGGCCCGCGCGGTGATCCCGGCGGGCCTTTCCCTTGATGATTTTACGAGGGCCGTATCAGGCCTTCTTGCGCCGGCGCAGTGCTGCCAGCCCACCGATACCGCTCAGCAGAAGCCACGCACCTGCGGGCAGCGGGATCGGGTTGGTGCCGGTGATTTCGGCTTTCAGCTTGCGCTTGATCGCCGAGTCGAAAGCATCGAAATCCGACGCGAACAGGCTGAAGGAATTGGTGCCACCCACGACATTGTTGTCGAAATAGGCTTGCAGTGTGGTCGATTGGATCGCGATCGCGTTGATCGCATCCACATCGGCGGCAAGCGCGGCATCACGCGCCACCGAGGGGGACACGCCCGCGTTGTTCGTCCCATCGCCAGAGACGTCGATCACCGCGCGGCCTGCACTGTTGTTCTGCAGCCAGCTGGAGATCGTCGTTGACGCCAGTTCGATACCCTCGCCGACACCGGTCGAATTGCTGTTGAAACGAGAGACGTTGCTAATCAAGTCGGCGAAGGCGTTCGCCGCCGCGGCTGAGTCAATCAGCGTAAATCCGATCCGCTGCGAAGCCGTGGTGCCGAACTGGATCAGGTTGACCGCGATCGAGCCATTGCGGCCATCGGACGTGTCGGTGATCGCATTCTGGATGCCGCTATCGCGGAACGCGTCCTCGTAGCCCTTCATCTGCAGATTGTATTCTGTCGAGTCGATGCTGCCGGACACGTCGATCACCAGTGACAGGACCGTATCCACAGTGGCAGCGCTGGCAGCGGTCAGCGAGCCAAAGGCAAGGCCGACAGAAAGCGCCACTGATTTGAGAATTGTATTGGGCATGGTTATCCCTCCGATAATACAGTTGAAAAAAATAGACCTACCGAAAAATGGCAAAGCACACTCTGCGTAACATAATAACCAGAGAGTCGACATTTTTAAATCATAATTCCGCCTCATTCCTGCAATCCTGGGGAACAAAACCGCATGTTTTGAGTATTGTATCTTATCTGGAAACAAGAACCCCCTAAGAAAATTGCCAAACCTTGAAACATTATTGCGCGCGCCCGCAGGTGGTTTATAACTTTTCCGAATTCACTGCTTGGAGCGAATCATGGCTGCCACCCGCCTCGACGAGATCGACCGCAAGATTCTTGCCGAACTTCAGGCCGATGGGCGCATGACCAATGTCGAACTGGCCCGACGGGTCGGAATCTCGGCGCCACCCTGTCTGCGACGCGTGCGCACCCTCGAGGAACAGGGCTATATCCGGGGCTATCATGCCGATGTGGACGCGCGCGAGCTCGGATTCGAAGTCCAGGTCTTCGCGATGGTCGGCCTGCAAAGCCAGGCCGAGGCGGATCTGAGTGCCTTCGAGACCCGCTGCCGCAACTGGCCGCTGGTGCGCGAGTGTCACATGCTCAATGGCGAGGTGGATTTCATCCTGAAATGCGTCGCCCCCGATCTGAGCACATTTCAGCGCTTCCTGACCGAGGAGCTGACCGCCGCCGACAATGTCGCCAGCGTCAAGACATCGCTGGTCATTCGCGGCGCCAAGGATGAACCGGGCGTGCCCTTCGACATCCTCGAGGAACGGCTCAAGCGGCTGGCGTGACGGGCGGCGCGCAGGCCACCCCGCTCAGGCCGCATCCATCGATGTGGCACCCGAGAACGGCAGGCGCAGATGCGACACGCTGCCGAAATCGCTCGCCTCGCGGATATGCGGAAAGAACGACAGGAACAGGGCCAGAAGGTTCGGGCTCATATGCCGCTCGAACCCGGCGCCGGGGTGGAAGGTCTCGAACTCGAGGCCGCCGGCGGTGATCGTCGCGTGGTCGCGCAGGCACAGGTGATAGACCGCGACCGAACTGGGCGGCGTGACCTCGACGACATTCATGCCATCGGCCAGGTCGCGCGGCGGGGTCAGCAAGCGTTCGCCGCCGAAACTGTCGCGCAGGCTGGGCGGCCGCGCCAGCAGCCGCGCGCCCGGTCCGGCCATCATGTTGGTCATCGGACGCTCCATGCCGAAAGCATCCGGCATGATCCGGGTGATCCGGCAATCCTGCGGCGCCAGCCCCTCGGCATCGGGCACCAGCGTCATCGACCCGATCCACAGCAATTGCGACGGCCCGTGCTCGGCGGTGATCAGCATCATGCCCGGCTCCAGATCCTCGACAGCGACCGGCCCGGTCGTGGTCTTGATCAGCGTGCCACGGGCGAAGGCGGAAAAGGCCTTCTCGAAAACGGGCGTGGCCGGGCCGATATTCTCGGTCTCATGCACGGATCCGTCCTCGCGCAGCGACCGGATCCGGTAGCGTCGCATCATCCGCGCCTTGCGCACGGCATCCGGTCTCGTCTTGCTGACGGACGCGGGCGGAGTTTTCATATCCTGGGAAAAGGACGCAGCCGTATTGGGGATGGACATGTTGTGTCACCTTCGAGGTAGTCACAACCGCGCCGGCCCCCACCGACAACGACAGAAGGACATTAAATATTAATTTCTTCTACGCTCGATAGGTCGCCGAAAAGCCTGATTTATGTCAAATTTTCAGGGCTATTGTTTCTCTTGTCCACAAAATGACGCGGGCGGGGATGGGTTTGTCCCGCCAGCGTGAACCGGTTTGCCACATTTCACCACACGGGGCGGCGAATCGCTTCGCTCTCAGGCGCTGCGCAGCTTGCGCGGCGCCGCCGCGGCGACACGGGCCTTGCGCCCATAGGGCAGGGGCGGCAGGGCCTGCTGGCTGGTTTCGATCACCGATTTCATCCAACGCTTCTTCATCTGTCTTTCCTCTCGTCTGCTCGGCGGTTGATCCGCATTTGCCGATACTATGGCGTCGCTTTGGGGCCGGGATTTGGCACGCACAAAGATTTTTCACGCATATTTTCACAGGGCGCCGCATGAAATGTGAACAGCCGCAGCCCCTCTATCGGAAACGGCGAAACATTGAATAAATTGAGAGAAATTCTAGCCCCCCGGCACGCAAGGCGCCTCCGCTGCGCCATCAAATCGGGCGGGATTGTGGGCCGCTCTGCCCCCATCCTGCCCGATTTCAGAGCCGGATCGCCGAGATCAGCCGCCCGTAATCCGCCTCGCCCGCGTGACAGGCGCGCCGATAGGAAAAGAACCGCGCCGGGTCTGCATAGGTGCAGTGGCGGGTCCATTCCGCACGGCCCACACCCGCCGCGCGCAGCCGCTCCAGCCCATAGCCGGGCAGGTCGAACAGGTAACGTCCATCCTCGCCATTGGCGAAGAAGCGCGTGTTGCCGGGATCTTCGGCAGCGAAGGTCTCCAGGAACTCGGGGCCGACCTCATAGGCCGCCTGGCTGATCGCGGGGCCGATCACCGCGATGATATCCTCGCGACGCGCGCCCAGATCCGCCATCGCGTCCAGCGTCGCCTCCAGCACGCCGTCCAGCGCTCCGCGCCAGCCCGCATGGGCCGCGCCCACCACGCCCGCCTTCGCATCCGCCAGCAGCACTGGCTGGCAATCGGCGGTCAGCACCGCCACCGCCACACCCGGACTGGCCGTGACCAGCGCATCCGCGCGCGGCCGCTGCTCCAGCGGGCGATCCACCGTGACCGCATCCGCCGAATGCACCTGGTCGAGCGTCAGCAGATGGTCGCTTGCCACTCCCATCGCTTCGGCGACGCGGGCGCGGTTGATGCGAACGATCTCGGACTGGTCGGACGACCCCGGCCCGCAATTGAGCCCCTCGAACACACCCGAAGACGCCCCCCCGCGGCGGGTAAAGAACCCGTGCCGGAACGGGGACAGACTGTCGGCGGTGATGATTTCCAGCGTCATGCGTCACATCCGGGCGGCGGCGCCGCATTGGGAGGGTAAAGTCCTAGCACCTGAAAGAGCGTCCCCATTTCCTGCGGATGGGTCAAGCGCCGATGTGCGGCAATATGGCTTTCCAGCGCCTCGCCTTCCAACGCCTTCGCCAGAACCTGCGCGCGCGCCGTCACGCCCAGCCGCTCGAGGACCACGCCCTGCGGCGTCGGGCGCGTGTGCTTTGCCGGGGCCGCCGCCCGCGCCAGCGCCTCGAAATCCACATGCGCCGTCAGGTCGGCCATGCCGGGCGCCTCGAACGGATCGGCGCGCTGATGACGGCGCACCGCCTGGAACGTATCGCCCAGGGTGCGCCAGCCGCCGTAATCCACGATCAGCGCCGCGCCGCCATGCGCCGCGATACGCGCACCGATCACGTCGGCAGCCGCCTCGCCCGCCTCACAGATCTCGACGACATCGCCCTCGCGCGTATCCTCAAGGCGGCGCGCCAGCTGCGCCACCTGCGTTGGTGCGCCCGCTTCGGGCACCAGCTTGCCGTCACTGACGCCCACGCAGCGCTCGCACCAGCCCGCGCCTGCACCCGCACGTATGAACTGCCGGATCGGCAGCGCGTCGAAGAACTCGTTCGCGATGAGGAAAAGCGGCGCCTCGGGCAGATCCGCAACCTCATCAAGCCATGTGACGTCATCACGCCCCAGCGTGGCCCGCTGCACCGCCCGCAGCGCGGGCGAGGCCTCGACCAGATGCAGGCGCATCGCCGCGTGAAATCCCGGCACGCCCCGCGTCGCGCGCAGAAGATCCGCCATCAGCGTGCCGCGTCCGGGGCCGCATTCGGCCAGCGTGAAGGGCGCGGGCGCCCCCTGATCCAGCCACGCCTGCGCCAGCGCAAGGCCCATCAGCTCTCCGAAAAGCTGGCTGATTTCCGGCGCGGTCGTGAAATCCCCCGTCGCGCCCAGCGGGTCGCGCGTGGCGTAGTAGCCATGTTCGGGGTGCATCAGGCACTCCGCCATGTAATCCGCCAGAGGCATCGCCCCGCCATCCCGGATGCGCGCGATCAGGATATCGCGCAGCGCCGTCATGCCGGATGCCTGCGCGCCCACAGGATAAAGACCAGTCCCAGCACCACCATCGGCAGCGACAGAAGCTGCCCCATGCTCAGGCCCACGCCGCCCGCATGAAGCACATAGCCCATCGGGTTGTCAGGCGTGATGAATTGCGGATCGGCCTGGCGCACGAACTCGACCATGAAACGCGACAGCCCGTAACCGGCGAAAAAGACGCCCGTTGCCAGCCCCGGAAATTTCAGCGCCCCGCGTGCCCAGACCAGCCACAACAGCACAGCGCCCAGCACCAGCCCCTCAAGCCCCGCTTCGTAAAGCTGCGAGGGATGGCGCGCGCAAGGCCCCTCGAGGCCGGGGCAATCCTGCGCGGCGGCGCGCGGGAACACCACGCCCCAGGGCAGGTCCGTTGGCCGCCCCCAAAGCTCGGCATTGATGAAATTGGCGATGCGTCCCAGCAACAGGCCCGCAGGCGTCGCCATGCACAGCACATCCGCCACCGACAGCCAGCGGATGCCGCGCCGCCAGGAAAACAGCAGGCAGGCCGTGACCACGCCCAGCAAGCCGCCATGAAACGACATACCCCCCTGCCAGACCTGCAGGATCTCGATCGGGTTCGCCAGGTAATAGGCCGGCTGGTAGAAGATCACGAAGCCCAGCCGTCCGCCAAGGATCACCCCGAGGATCACCCATGTCAGCAGGTCCTCGACCGCGCGCGCATCCATCGGTGGCGTATCATTGGCCCACAGATGCGGGCGCCTGACCGTGGCGACCACCAGCCGCCAGCCGATGACGATGCCCACGATATAGGCCAGCGCATACCAGCGCAGCGCGAATTCCATGCCGAAAAGGCTGACCGAGAAAATCTCGGGCGAGATGTCGGGAAAGGGGATCATGGCCTGCATGTGCGTCTCTGTGCCTCTGGTTGATCGGGGAAGTCAATCCTTGTCCCGAAGGGGTTGCGCGCTCATATAGGGGAAAACAGTTTTCCGGAGAATGACATGCAGACCCGCAACAAGGTGCTGGACGATATATCGCAACTGATGACCAACGCCATGGGCGTGGCGCAGGGCGCGCGCGAAGAGGCCGAAACGGCGATGAAATCCATGATCGACCGCTGGCTGGCCGATCGCGATTTCGTCACCCGCGAGGAATTCGACGCCGTGCGCGCAATGGCCCAGAAAGCCCGCGAGGAAAACGAGGCCCTCAAGGCCCGCCTCGACGCGCTCGAGTCGGCGAAGAAATAGCAACTGGCTTCTTGCCGGGACGCGCCCGTTCGCGTCGCGGCCTTCAGGCGGTGAACGGCAGGCGTCAGAAGGCACCTGTCACCCGCCCGGCCGCGCTGCGGCTTCATGCTTCCGGCGGGGCGATGATGGCCGGTCGGATCGCCCGTCTGAGGGGCGCTCAAAACCCTTCCGAAATCGTTTTGTACCAACTTCCGCCGCGACGTGCCGGAATCCGTACAAAACCACAGTACAAAACAGACGTTTTGTACGGAATCCAAGCTGTCGGGGCAGGCTGGAAAAGGAGTTGCCCGATCTTGCGGCGCTTTTGATTTCATCCACAACTTATTGTGTTTATCCCCAACAAATAGCTTTACAGGTTCTTTCAAACCGCGCACCATATCTTGTAGGACACGGAGGAATTCTCCCCTGTCCTTAGAGCAGGCACCTAGCGCTTGGGGCGCTGCAACGCCCTGACGCTACAACTCAAAGAGGTGGCGCCATGGCACTGTCCGAGCAGTTCATGCAGGAAGACCTTCATCCCATTGATATCGTTGAACATCTGGCCGAACATCACGACTGGGATTTCGACCGTATAGGCGACGATCAGATCGCGATGGCCGTCGAAGGCCTCTGGCGCACCTACTCCATCACCCTCGCCTGGTCCCCATTCGACGAGACCCTGCGCATGGTTTGCACCTTCGAGATGGAGCCCCCCGAAGATAAACTTTCCGTTTTGTATCATATGCTTAACGATGTGAACGATCAGTGCTGGGCGGGCGCTTTCACCTACTGGGACGAGCAGAAACTGATGGTCTATCGCTATGGTCTGGTGATGACCGGCGCGCAGGCCGTGAGCCCCGACCAGGTGGATACCCTCATCCGCGCCGCCGTCACCAATTCAGAGCGATTTTATCCGGCATTTCAATTGGTTGTATGGGGCGACCGCACACCGCAACAGGCGCTTCAGGCCGCCATCGCCGAAGCCTACGGCCGCGCCTGACACGCGCGGCGCCATTGCACACCCCCCGCGCCGCGCGTATCCCTGCACCTGTGCAAACGGAAAAACAGGCAGAGGGATGACCGCATGAATATGGATGATGTCGCGCGCAATGGCCTTGTTTTATTGGGCTGTGGCAAGATGGGATCGGCCATGCTCCAAGGCTGGCTGGCAAGTGGATTGCCGCCCGGATCGGTCTGGGTGATCGACCCGAAACCGTCGGAGTGGCTGAAGTCGACCGGGGTCAAGATCAATGCCGACCTACCCGCATCCCCCGCCATCGTCCTGATTGCTGTCAAACCCCAGATGATGGGCGACGCGCTCCCCACGATCGCGGCGATGGGAAACGGCGCGACACTGTTCATTTCGGTTGCAGCCGGAACGCCAATTTCTTCATTGGAACAAACACTTGGCGCCCAAAGCCCGATCATCCGCGCGATGCCCAACACCCCCGCTGCGGTGGCGCGCGGAATCTCGGCGATCATCGGCAACGTCCATGCCGGCGCTGGCCATCTGGACCTAGCCGAGGAACTCTTGTCCGCGGTCGGGCAAGTGGTGCGTCTCGATAGCGAGGACCAGATGGACGCCGTCACCGGTGTCTCCGGCTCGGGTCCGGCCTATGTGTTTCACATGATCGAATGCCTCGCCAAGGCCGGGGAGGCCGAGGGCCTGGCGCCCGATCTCGCGATGCAGCTGGCCAAGGCGACGGTCGCCGGCGCCGGCGCGCTGGCCGAGGCCGCGGATGAAACCCCCGCGCAGCTTCGGGTCAACGTGACAAGCCCCAACGGCACCACGCAGGCCGGACTCGAGGTGCTGATGGACGAGGCGCGCGGCCTGCCACCGTTGATGAAAGATACGGTCAGGGCCGCTGCGGGCCGCTCAAGGGAGTTGCGCAATGGCTGATCTGATCGGGATCGAGGATTTCCTCAAGGTCGACATCCGGGTCGGCACCGTGACGCGCGCGGAACCCTTCCCGGAGGCGCGCAAGCCTGCCATAAAGCTCTGGATAGATTTCGGCCCGGACCTGGGGGAAAAGAAGACCAGCGCTCAGATCACCGCGCATTACACGCCTGACGATCTGCCCGGCCGACAGGTGATCGCCGTCACCAATTTTCCGCCGCGCCAGATCGGGCCATTCATGTCCGAGGTCCTGGTTCTTGGGCTTTCGGACGAGCAGGGCGAGATCGTCCTGTTGCGTCCAGACAGCCCGGTCCCCAACGGGGAGAGAATGCATTGAGCCGTGTCTACCTGACCCGTCCATTGCCCGAAACCGTACTTACACGCGCGCGCGAATTGTTCGAGGATATCGAGGTGCGCGAGGAAACCGCGCCGTTGAAGATCGGTCAGATGCGCGCCGCGCTCGCGCTCTATGACGGTGTCCTGCCGACCTTGGGGGATATGTTCTCGGCTGAGGTTTTCCGCGATACCGAGAACCCGCGCTGCAAGGTGCTCGCGAATTTCGGGGTTGGTTACAATCACATAGATGTCGCCGCGGCCAAGGCTGCCGGGGTGATCGTCACCAATACGCCTGGCGCTGTCACCGACGCCACGGCGGATATCGCGATGACCCTGATCCTGATGAGCGCGCGTCGCGCCGGTGAGGGCGAGCGGCTCGTGCGCGCGGGCCTTTGGAAGGGCTGGCACCCGACCCAGATGCTGGGTCTGCATGTGACGGGCAAGACGGTCGGGATCATCGGCATGGGACGCATCGGCCAGGCGATCGCGCGCCGCTGTCATCATGGCTTCGGGATGGACGTGGTCTATTTCAACCGCTCGCAGAAAAGCCTCGATTTTCCGGCCAGCCGGGCCGAGACCCTTCTGGATCTGGCGGCGGTTGCGGATTTCGTCGTGGTTGCCGTGCCCGGCGGAACCGAGACCCACCACATGATCGGCGCCGACCTGTTCTCCGCGATGAAGCGCAGCGCCTATTTCATCAACATCGCGCGTGGCGATGTGGTCAAGGAGGTGGCGTTGATCGCAGCACTTCAGGTAGGGCGGATCGCTGGGGCCGGGCTCGATGTTTACGAGCATGAACCCAAGGTTCCCGATGCGTTGCGCGTCATGGAGAATGTGACCATCCTGCCGCATCTTGGCACGGCGGCGCTGGAGGTGCGCGAGGCTATGGGGCTGATGGCGGTCGAGAACCTTCATGCGGCGCTGAGCGGTGCCGAGCCGCCCAATCGGGTCAATTAGACAGGCGGAGCCTGGCACGGAGCGCCTGCCGTTCCGTCACACTTGACCCCGCGGCACCCTTGGTATGATCTGGCCCGACCAATCTGGGAGAGTTTCCATGCATGTACCCGCGATCAGCGGCACCGGCGTCTACACACCAGACCAGGTCATCACCAATGACGAACTGGTCGCCGCCTTCAACGCCTATGCGCAAAGGTTCAATGCCGAAAACGCCGACGCCATCGCGGCAGGTGACCTGGAAGCCAAACCGCAATCGTCCTCCGACTTCATCCTCAGCGCCTCGGGGATCCAACAGCGCTTCGTGATGGACAAGACCGGTGTTCTTGATCCCAGCGTCATGCACCCGCTCTTGCGACAACGCAGCGATGAGGAGCCGTCGATCATGGCCGAGATGGCGCTCGAGGCTTGCAACAGCGCCCTGGCGCAAGCGGGGCTTGGTGCCGATGCGATCGACCTGGTGATCTGTGCGGCCTCGAACCACGAGCGCCCCTATCCGGCGGTGGCGATCGAGATACAGGATCTTCTGGGGGCGGGCGGATTCGCCTTTGATATGAACGTGGCCTGTTCCTCGGCGACCTTCGGTATCCAGGCGGCGGCGGACATGATCCGCGCGGGCTCGGTCCGCCGCGCGCTGGTGGTCAATCCCGAAATTTGCTCGGGGCATCTGGAATGGCGCGACCGCGATTGCCACTTCATCTTCGGCGATGTCTGTACCGCTGTTGTTCTGGAACGCGCCGAGGACGCGCAAGGCGCGCATTTCCTCGTGCGCTCGACCCGCTGCGCGACACAGTTCTCGAACAACATCCGCAACAATAACGGTTTTCTGCGCCGCAACCGGCCCGACGGCATGGCTGACAGGCGCGACATGCTCTTCATGCAGGAGGGCCGCAAGGTCTTCAAGGAGGTGCTGCCGCTGGTATCGGCCCATATCGCAAGCCATCTGGCGGATGAAGGCATCGAGGCCGGGCAGCTCAAGCGCCTGTGGTTGCATCAGGCCAACAAGTCGATGAACGATTTCATCGGCCGCAAGGTTCTGGGCCGGGTGCCGGAAACCGACGAGCAGCCCAATATCCTTCAGGACTATGCCAACACCTCTTCGGCGGGCTCGATCATTGCGTTTTCCAAGTATTCCGAAGACCTTGCGGCGGGCGACAAGGGTCTGATCTGTTCCTTCGGCGCAGGATATTCGGTGGGTTCCGTGCTGGTCGAGCGGGCCTGAGACCAAAGCCGTTGGCAGGGCAGGCCAGTCACATTGGCGATCGTCTGAAAAGCGAAGTGGGGTGAGGTCATGACCTCCCGCCGTCGCGCCTGTGCTGGGATTTGACTCCCGGGGATGGGCACATGCGCCGCGTCGAGAGGTTGGACACGGGGCCGAAACCCCGGAAAATGCCCGACCCCACCCCGTCCCGCAGCGAACCGCGGGACATCAGGCTCCCGGTCATCGCCGGGATTGCGTTTCAATGACATTTCAAGCTAAACGCCATAATGGGAAACGACCTTTCGGTTTCCCCTGCCCCTTGATGGCGTTCGGTAAGGATGAGTGAATGTCGACCATTCGGAGTTATCTCAAGAAGCATACAGAGGCGCTTGTGAAGGATGTGGGTATCGAACCGGCCTGCGCGTTGACAGGCAAATCCAAAGCGACTTTGGGGCGATATTACTCGGATCATGATGAGCATGCGGATCGGTTCATGCCGGTGGATGCGGTGGCGGCTTTGGAGGAGGCGGCGTCTTATCCGCATGTGACGGCGGCACTGGCCGAGCTGCGGGGGATCAGCCTGAGCTTTGATGGTGCCGATCGCAAGAACCGCCGCAGCAACGGGATCAATAGCGATGTGATCGCATTATCCCAACGATTTGCGATGCTTATGGCCGAATACCAGCAGTCGATCGAGGATGGAGTCATCACCGTGAACGAGGCCAAACGGCTGTTGCGGGAGACCACTCATCTGCAGCAGGTATTGATCGACATGAAGCTCCATCTGGAGGATGAAGCGAACTGATCCGACCGTGCGCAGACGTACAAAACGTCCGTTTTGTACGCCGGTTTTGTACGAAAGCCGAAACCCACGCCTGACCCCCTGATGCTGCTCGCGCCGGTCCGTGTGAAACTCCGCGCAGTAGCGCACGTCCGGCCTCGGTTGTGACCTTTTTGAACCACCTGAAAAGGCCGTGCGGAAACTGCCTCGGCGCAACTTCTATTCGGCGCGCTTGATGGCTATCCGATCGAACCATCCGGGCTCGCGTCAAAGTGCCTGCGCCGGACCAACGGTTCCATCAGAGGTGTATCATGAAACTCAGAACGTCATTTTCGATTCTCATCGTCTCCGCGCTGACGCTGACCGCCTGTGGCGTGTCAATGTCACCGGAGGAAGAGCAACGGCGGATCGAGGATTGGCGCCAGCTGGGCGAGACCCGCCGGCACGACCTGAGAGAGCATACTGACGACCTGATCCAGGCCTGTGTGGCGCGGATGGAGGGCCAGCGGGTGAATGATGCTGCTCTGAGCCGCGCCCCGTTCAAGAAGACGGTGAAGGGCGACCAGAACATCTATAGTGGTCATTGGCAGGGCGAGTATGTCGCCAAGATCGACTCGACGCTTCTGGTCACCGAGCCCGGCGAATGCCAATTCAGTATCGGTTCGAGTGAACAGCCGGTCGAGGGCCGCAAGCTCGTGTTTTACCAGCTGACGCCTGAGTTCGAGGTCGGGCTCCGGAATGCGGGCTATCGTCTGACGAAAGTCCGTCATCCGTCGCTTGGCGCCGTATTCGCCAGTGCATCGCTGCGCGCGCTTATCCCTGGCCCGAACATCAAGAAAGCGGAGGGTCAGTTGACTGCGGTCAAGGGGGCGCACAAGCTGGACATCTCGATCTACACATACCGCTCGAAGCAGGATCAAAGCGTTCAACGCGCAATCGTCGAGGTTACCAAGGCGCAAGGGTCATAGGATCAGCGATAGGTGCGCTGGTCCATCGGGGTCGCTTCGATACGTTCGAGCAGCCTGTCGAGCAGGGATTGTTCGGCGCGGTTGAGCGTCGCCTTGGGGTTCCAGACCACATGAACGTCGATGGGGGGCGGATTGTCATAGGGGGGTAATTGCCACATGACACCGTCATCCACATCGCGCTTGGCGACATGGACGGGCAGGGGGCCGATGCCCAGACCCGCGATCACCATGCGGCGGACCTCTTCGAGATGGCTGGAGGTGCCGATCACTGCCTCGCCCATATCGGCCTCGGCGCGCATCAGGGCCACGGGTTTGAGCGCGTCCTGAAGGCGGTCGGTGTCGAAGCTGACGGCGGAATGCCCGGCAAGGTCGGCGCGGGTCAGGTTCTTGCGCCCGAAGAGCGGATGCGGCGGGCCGCAGAACAGGCCGAAGAACTCGCGGTAGATGCGCAGGTATTCCAGCTTGGGATTGCGCTCATGCACAAGACAGACCGCGAAGGACGAGAATCGCCCCGTGACCGAGCCGATCGCCTCGGCCGAGGAGAGCACCTCGATCGAGAGGGTCGCGCGGGGGTGCTCGGCGTGAAATTCGGAGAGCACGCCATCAAGCAGCGGGCAGACCACGTGGCTGGCCAGCGCGATGCGCACATGGCCTGTCACCTCGTCGGTCATTTCGCGCATCAGGGTCGAGAGACGCAGGATCGAACCCTGGATGTCCACCGCCTCGCGGTAGAGCAGCTCGCCAGCGCGCGTGAGTTCGAAATGCCCCGGTTTGCGGTCGATGAGGCGTCGCCCCACGCGGTCTTCCAGCCGTTTGAGCGCGGTCGAGACCGATGGCTGGGTCAGGCGCAGCTTGTGGGCGGCCTCGGTCACCGAGCGGGACTGTGCCAGCACGACGAAACTGCGCAAGAGGTTCCAGTCCAGATCCCGCATGAAACGGTCGGCGTGGTCGGGGACGTCCATTGATTTCATCTATAGTGAAAATTCCAATTATCTATTTGATAAATGATTGCCCCCTTTGCATCGTGAAAGCAAGCCCGGCCAAAAACGGGCGCGCGACAGGAAGGGAAGCATATGTCGGTCGAAGCCCGAGAGGCGCGGCAACCTTGGATCTTGTTGTCACCGGCCCTGACGGCGGTGGCGCTGCTGCTGTTCGTGCCGCTGATTTTCATCGTGATCTATTCATTCTGGCTGCGCACGGCGACGGGCGCCGACGAGGTGGGCTTTTTCCTCGACAACTGGCAGGAGGCGTTGAGCGACGCGTTCTATCGCGACATCCTGCTCAACACGCTCAAGATCGCGGCGATCACCACCTTCGTCTGCGCCGTGATGGGCTATCCGGCGGCGTATTTCATCGCCCGCGCCAAGGGCAACAAGGTGATCCTGCTGCTGTTGCTGATGCTGCCGTTCTGGATCAGCTACATCATCCGCACGATGAGCTGGATCAACATCCTGGGCGTGTCGGGCGCGCTGAATTCGGCGCTGATCTGGCTGGGCCTGATCGATGATCCGATCCAGATGCTTTACAATGAAACCACCGTGATCCTGGGGCTCGTGCACTTCCTGCTGCCCTTCATGGTGCTGAACGTCTTTGTCAGTCTCGACGGGATCGACACCAATCTCGAGGATGCCGCCAATTCCCTGGGCGCGACGCGCTGGCAGGCGTTCCTGCAGGTGACGCTGCCGTTGTCGCTTCCGGGCCTGGCGGCGGGCGGGCTGCTATGTTTCGTGCTGGGCGCAGGCACCTATATCACGCCGCTGGTCCTGGGCGGGCCGAGCGATGCGATGTTCGCGAATCTTGTCTTCGAGGCGATCATCACGCAGCTCAACTGGCCGCTGGGGTCGGCGCTGAGCCTGATGCTGCTGGCGGTGCTGGGCGCACTGGTGCTGATCTACAACCGCTATCTGGGCATGGCGCAACTGATGAAGGGGCTGGGCTGATGCGTGAGGGGGCTTCGATCGGCTGGAACCTGGTGCGCGCCTGGACGGTGCTCGTCTATATCTTCATGTTCCTGCCGGTGGCGGTCGTGGTTCTTCTGAGCTTCAACGCCAGCCAGTTCGGCAGCTTCCCGATGACCGGGTTTTCGTTTCGCTGGTTCGTGGAACTGGCGCAGAATGACGCGATCCTGCGGGCGTTCCGCACATCGGTTGTCCTGGGCCTGCTGACAGCGACCATATCGACCACGCTGGGGGTTCTGGCGAGCCTTGCTCTGGTCCGTTACCGGGTGCCGGGGGCGAACATGATCTCGACGTTGCTGATCGCGCCGATCCTGGTGCCCGAGGTGGTGCTGGCGGTGGCGCTGCTCTTGTTCCTGAACTTCCTTCAGATCAACAAGAGCTTTACCCTGCTGCTGCTGGGGCATGTCATCTTTACCCTGCCTTTCGTGATCCTGGTGGTGCAGGCGCGGCTGGTTTCGATCAAGCGCGATGTCGAAGAGGCCGCGATGAGCCTTGGCGCCAGCCCGCGCCAGACGTTTTTCCAGGTGACGCTGCCCCTGATGCTGCCGGCAGTTCTGGCGGGGGCGCTGTTCGCCTTTACGATCAGTTTCGACGACATCACCGGCACGCTGTTCTGGAAGCCGGGCGGCGTCGAGACCGTGCCGACGCAGATTTTCGCGATGCTGCGCAATTCGATCAGCCCCGAGATCAACGCGCTGGGCACGGTGATGATCCTGATGACCGTCGGCCTGCCCCTGCTGGGGCTGGCGCTGGCGCGCAAACTGTCAACCAAGAGCGGCGGCTAGAGCCGGTCGCGACATAATAAAAACCCATCTCAACAAGGAGTGATCGATGACCAAGAAGATGGACAACACCACACGCTACGAGCGGTTGCGCGAGCGTTACATGAACGGCGATCTCGACCGCCGCTCCTTCCTTGGCCTGATCGGCGCGGCCGGTTTGGCTTATGGCGTCACCACGCCCTTTGCACGCTATGCCAATGCCCAGACCGTGAGCCAGGTGCGGTTCGACGGCTGGGGCGGCGTCGTGTCCGAGGCGTTCCGCGAACATGCCTTTGATCCCTATACCGCCAAGACCGGGATCGAGGTGGTGGACGGCACCTTCGGGGGCGGCGACGAGTATCTGAGCCGCGTCAAGGCCAGCCAGGAGGGCGAATACAACATCGCCCACCTGTCGGGCGTGTTCGATTACGCGCGTTATCACAACCTGGGCCTGAGCGCCGAGCTGAACGAGGACAACATCCCGAACCTCGAATTCGTCATCCCCAAGCTGGTCGACGTGTTCCGCAAGGTGAGCGATGGCAAGCTGTCCTGTGTGCCCTATGACTACGGCACCACCGGTATCGCCTATAACCGCAAGCATATCTCGGACGAGGAGGCCAAGGAAAAGGGCGCGATGCTGCTGATCGACGAGGCCTACAAGGGCAAGATCGCGGGCTGGAGCGACTGGCGCACGCGGCTCTGGTATGCGGCGTTGCAGACCGGGCAGGACCCCAACAACATCGAGGATATCGAAGCCGCTTGGGATGCCGTGCGCAAGCATCGCGACCTCAGCCTCAAATACTGGGGCTCGGGTGCCGAGCTGATGAGCCTGCTGGCCGAGGAAGAGATCTATGTGACCGAGGGCTGGTCGGGCCGCATCTATGCGCTTCAGGAGCAGGGCCACGATATGGGTTACATCGACCCGCCCAACGGCATGGGCTGGCAGGAATGCCTGTTCGTGATCAAGGGCAGCCCCATGGAGGCCTGCGAGGAGCTGCTGAACTTCATGCTGGCGCCCGAGACCTCGATCGCGGTGGCCGAGGGGCAGAACTATCCGCCGGCGCTTGACCCGCAGAAGGTGGATCTGGGCGACAAGATCCCGACCCTGCCCGCCTTCGATCCGACCGGCAAGCTGGACGGGCTGACCTTTGCCGATCCGGCCTACTGGAACGGCAACGAGCAGGAATGGTCCAAGACCTTCGGGCGCGTCCAGAAGGGCTACTGAGCCGAGCGAAACGGCGGCGGTTCCGGCCCATGTGGTGCCGGGATCGCCCGACGACACCTGAATTTCCTGCCGCAGGAGGCCCTGGATGAGCGCCGTCACCCTGAACAACATCGTCAAGCGTTTCGGCAATTTCACCGCCGTGCACCGGTCTTCTCTGGAGATCGCCGAGGGCGCTTTCGTCACGCTGCTGGGGCCGTCGGGTTGCGGCAAGACCACCAACCTGCGGATGATCGCGGGGCTGCTGGACCCGACCGAGGGAGAGATCCTGATCGGGGGCAAGCGCGTCAACGACGTGCCGATCCACAAGCGCAACCTGGGGCTGGTGTTCCAGAACTACGCGCTGTTTCCGCACAAGACCGTGGCCGAGAACGTGGCCTTCGGGCTGAAATACCGCGACGTGCCGTCGAGCGACATTCCCCGCCGCGTGCAGGAGGCGCTGGAACTGGTGCAGCTGCCCGACGTGGGCGACCGTTATCCCAAGGCGCTGTCGGGCGGGCAGCAACAGCGCATCGCGCTGGCGCGCGCCATCGTCATCGAACCTGACGTGCTGCTGCTTGACGAGCCGCTGTCGGCGCTTGACGCGAACCTGCGCGAGGACATGCGCGTCGAACTCAAGCGCATCCAGGAGCGGATCGGCGTGACCACGGTTTTCGTGACCCATGACCAGTCCGAGGCGCTGGCCATGTCGGATCAGATCGTGGTGATGTCGGCGGGCCGGGTGGAACAGGTCGGCGCGCCCGAGGAGGTCTACAACACCCCGTCCAGCGAATTTGTCGCCAATTTCCTTGGCGCCTCCAACATCCTCGAAGGCAAATGCACCGACATCGGCGCCGACAAGGTCGCCATCGAGGCGCCGATCTTCGGCAAGCTGGCGATTCCGGCCGAAAAGGCGCCGCTCATCAAGGGGCCTGGCCCCGCCAAGCTGGTGGTGCGCGCCGAGAAGCTTCAACTGTCGCAATCCCCCGCCCCCGATGGGGTCGTGAGTGTCCCGGCATACGTGGAAACCGTGGATTACCAGGGCCAGGCTGTGCGCTATTTCGTGCGCGCAGGCGACACGCAGCTTCAGGCGATCAACATGATCGACGGCCACCCCTTTGCCGAGGGCACCGAGGTCAATCTCCTTTTGCGGCCGCAGGATTGCGCCGCCTTGCCGGGGTAAGAAGATGAATCAAAGACCAAGCCATCTGTTCTATCAGGGGCGTCAGCGCCGTCCGGTGCTGGACCAGGCGCGCGGCGTCTACATGTGGGATGTGGACGGCAAGCGTTACCTCGACGGCTCGAGCGGGGCGATGGTGTGCAATATCGGCCATTCCAACGAGAACGTGCTGGAGGCGATGCGCCGCCAGATGGAGAAATCCACATTCGGCTATCGCCTGCATTTCGAGACCGAGGCATCCGAGGAACTGGCCGCCAAGACCGCCGCGCTGTGCCCCGAGGGGCTGAATCGGGTGTTCTTTGTCTCGGGCGGGTCCGAGGCGGTGGAAAGCGCGATGAAGATGGCGCGGCAATACGCGCTGGCAAGGGGCGAGGGCAGCCGCTGGAAGATCATCAGCCGCGCGCCCAGCTATCACGGTTGCACGCTGGGGGCGCTGGCGATCACGTCCTATGAGCCGCTCACGCAGCCCTTCGCGCCGATGATGCAGGCCATGCCCAAGGTGCCCGCGCCGCGCGCCTATCTTGACGGGCTTGATCCCGACGACGAGGCGACCGGGCATCATTACGCCGATATGCTGGAGGCCAAGATCATCGAGGAAGGCCCCGAGACCGTGCTGGGCTTCATCGTCGAGCCGGTGGGCGGGGCATCGACCGGGGCGTTGCCGCCGCCGCGCGGATACATGGAGCGGGTGCAGGAGATCTGCCGCAAATACGGCATCCTGTTCATTCTCGACGAGGTCATGACCGGCGCGGGGCGCACCGGCGCGTTTCTTGCGGCGGATCACTGGAATCTCAGCCCCGATATCATCGTCATGTCCAAGGGCTTTGCCGCCGGTTACGTGCCGCTGGGCGCGATGGTGGTGCATGAGCGGCTGGTCGAGACCGTGCTGGATGATGGCGGTTTCCTGCATGGCTATACCTATGCCGGAAACCCGCTGGCCTGCGCAGCCGGTGTCGCCGTGATCGACGAGATCGAGCGACAGGGCCTGACCCGCAACGCCGCGATCATGGGCGATAGGCTGATCGAGCGTCTGGAAGGGTTGATGCAGCGCTATGGCATCATCGGCGACGTGCGCGGCAAGGGCCTGTTGACGGCGTTCGAATTCATGGCCGACCGCGGCAGCAAGGCGCCGTTGCCCAAGCATCTGAAGGCCTTCGACCGTTTCGTGAACATTGCCTATGACAACGGGCTGATCGTCTACTCCCGCCGCACCCGCGACGGGGTGGAGGGCGACCATATCATCGTCGCCCCGCCGATGATCGTCACCGAAACGCATCTCGACGAGATCACCGAAATGCTGGATGTGTCGCTGGCGCAATTCACCGACGAGATCCGCCCCGAGCTGGACCGGATCGCCTAAGGCAGGACAGGATAGACCATGTCGGACATCATCATCACCTGTGCGGTCACGGGTTCGATTCACACGCCCTCGATGTCGCCGCACCTGCCGGTGAGCGCCGAAGAGATCACCGAACAGGCCGTCGGTGCCGCCGAGGCGGGCGCGTCGATCCTGCATCTGCATGCGCGCGACCCGGACACCGGGCGGCCTTCGGCGGAGGTGGATCATTTCATGGCCTTCCTGCCGCGGATCCACCAACGCTGTGATGCGGTCTTGAACCTGTCGACCGGGGGCAGCGCGATCATGAGCCTCGATCAGCGTCTGGCTGCGCCCTTGCGGGCCGAGCCCGAGATGGCCTCGCTCAACATGGGGTCGATGAATTTCGCCCTATACCCGGCGGCGGAGCGGATTACCGAATGGAAACACGACTGGGAGAAGCCGTTCCTTGAGGACTCTGACGACCTCGTGTTCAAGAACACGCCGCGCGACATCGCGCGCATTCTGAGCGAGCTGGGGCAGGAGCGCGGTGCGCGGTTCGAGTTCGAGTGCTATGACTTGTCGCATCTCTACATGCTGAAGCATTTCGTCGATCGCGGGCTGGTGCGCGCGCCGCTGTTCATCCAGTTCGTGTTTGGCGTGCTGGGGGGCATGGGTGCCGACCCCGAGAACCTGACCCATATGATCCGCATCGCCGACAAGCTTTTCGGCAAGGATTACATGTTCTCGGTGCTGGCGGCGGGGCGTCACCAGATGCCGCTGATAACGATGGCGGCGGCGATGGGCGGTCATGTGCGCGTCGGTCTGGAAGACAGCCTGACAATCGCGCGCGGCCAGCTGGCGCGCAGCAATGCCGAACAGGTGGTGAAGATCCGCGGCATCGTCGAGGCGCTGGGCCGGACGGTTGCATCACCCGCGAAGGCGCGCGATATGCTGGGGCTGAAAGGCGCGGACAGAACTGCGATTTGACCATGAAAGACATTGTCCTTTGCCCTGCGACGACCGAGCGCGACCTTGATCTGCTGGATCAGGCGCTGCGCCGCCTGAGCGGCGATCTGGGCGATTCCCATGTGGCCGGGCGCGCGGCGCTGGCGCGCGCGCTGGGCGGCGCGCATCCGGCGGCGCACGGGATGCTGGCGCTCGAGGATGGCGCGTTGCGCGGTGCGGCGCTGTTCAGCCCGGTGTTTTCGACTGTGCGCGGTGCGGCTGGCGTGTATGTATCGGACCTGTGGGTGGCGGATGCGGCGCGCGGTCTCGGGCTGGGGCGGCGTCTGCTGGGCGCGGTGGGTGTGCGCGCCGGGCGGCTGTGGCGCGCGCGGTGGCTGACGCTTGCGGTCTACGACCATTCGACCGCCTCGCGGCGGTTCTATGACAGGCTCGGCTTTGAGCCGCAGACCGATGCGACGGTGATGAAGCTCGGGGCCGAGGGATTTGCGGAACTGATGAGGAACGCAGGATGAAAGCGGTATTCGACGACCGGCAATGGCGCCATGACCCCAAGCATTTCATGGCCAATGGCAAGCTGCTGCCAAGCCCCGAGCAACCCGCGCGTATCGAAAAGCTGCTGAGCGGCGCGCGCGAGGCGGGCTGCACCATGCAGGGGCCGGGCGATGCCGGGATGGGGCCGATCGCGGCGCTGCATTCGCCCGAATACCTGACCTTCCTGCAAAACATCTATACCCGCTGGCGGCGCATCCCGGATGCCGGCGAAGAGGTGATCCCCAACATCCACCCCGCCAATCGCAGCGACAGCTATCCGCGCTCGGCGGTGGGGCAGGCGGGGTATCACCAGGCCGATACCGCCTGTCCCATCGGCGAGGGCACATGGGAGGCGGCCTATTGGTCGGCGCAGGTGGCGGTGACGGGCGCCGACCTGCTGGCGGCGGGCGAGCGCGCCGCCTATGCGCTGTCACGTCCGCCGGGGCATCACGCCTTCGGCGATCTGGCCGGGGGCTTCTGCTTTCTCAACAATTCCGGGATCGCCGCCGAGCGGCTGCGGATGCGTGGGCTGCGCCCGGCGATCCTTGATGTGGATGTGCATCACGGCAATGGCACGCAGGGCATCTTCTATGATCGCGACGATGTGCTGACGGTGTCGCTCCATGCCGACCCGGTGCGCTTCTACCCGTTCTTCTGGGGCCATGCCGACGAGCGCGGCGCGGGGCGGGGCCTTGGCTACAACCTCAACCTGCCGCTGGCGCGCGGCACCGATGACGACGCCTTCCTCAAGGCGCTCGATACCGGGCTCGCGCGGATCGAGGCGTTCGGCGCGGATGTCGTGGTGGTGGCTCTTGGCCTTGATGCCTATGAGGGCGATCCGTTCCAGGGTTTCGCCGTCACCACCCCGGGTTTCGGCCGGATCGGCGCGGCCATCGCCGGGCTGGGCCTGCCGGTGCTGTTCGTGCAGGAGGGCGGGTATCTGTGCGACGAACTGGGCGAGAACCTGACATCGGTCCTGACCGGTTTCGAGGGCGCATGAGCCTGCATCCCGATATCATCGTCATCGGCGGCGGCATCGCCGGGGTCAGCGCGGCGGCGGAACTGGCCGCCCATGCCAATGTCACGCTGATCGAGGGCGAGGCGCAGCTCGGCTATCATTCGACCGGGCGCTCGGCGGCGATCTTCATCCGCAATTACGGCAATGCCACGCTGCGCGCGCTCAACGCCGCCGCCGCGCCGGTGTTCGAATCCCCCGAAGGCATCTCGGACCGCTCGCTCCTGTCGCCGCGCGGCGAGCTGATGATCGCCACCGAAGAAGAGCTGCCGGTGCTCGACGCCTATTGCGAGGGCGCGACAGGGATCGAGCGGCTGGACGCGGCGCAGGCCGTCGAACTGGTGCCGATCCTGCGCCCTGGTCCGATCGCCTCCGCGATGCTGGAGCGCGATGCGCAGGATATCGACGTGGACCGCATGTTGCAGGGCTATGCGCGCCTCTTGAAGGCGCGGGGCGGCGAGGTGGTGACCGGCGCCCCGGTCAACGCCATCACGCGCGCCCATACATCCTGGCAGGTGACGGCGGGCGGCGAGACCCATAGCGCGCCGGTGCTGATCAATGCCGCCGGGGCCTGGGCCGATGCGGTGGCGCATATGGCCGGGGTCGCGCCGGTGGGCCTGAGTCCGATGCGCCGCTCGGCGGCGATCCTGCCCGCGCCCGAGGGCCACCGGGTCGATCACTGGCCCCTCTTCGGCGCGATCACGGAGCGCTGGTATGCCAAGCCCGAGGCGGGCAAGCTGATGGTCTCGCCCGCCGACGAAGACCCGGTCGATCCGCATGACGCTTGGGCCGATGACATGGTGCTGGCCGAGGGGCTGGATCGCTATGAACAGGCCGTGACCGTGCCGGTCACGCGGGTCGAGCGCAACTGGGCGGGGCTGCGCAGCTTCGTGCCTGACCGCACCCCGGTGGCCGGTTTCGCCCCCGATGCCGAGGGCTTCTTCTGGCTGGCGGGACAGGGCGGCTACGGCGTTCAGACCGCCCCCGCGCTGGCGCGCCTCAGCGCCGCGCTGATCACCGGCGGGCGCACCGACCTTTCCGCTGCCACCCTCGCGGCGCTGTCGCCGCAACGCTTTCATCAACCCCGAGAAGGACAACCCCAATGACAACCGAGATCACCCGCCACCATACTGGCGAGCGCATGAGCCAGATGGTCATCCATAACGGCACCATCTACCTGGCGGGCCAGGTGGGCAATCCCGGCGACAGCGTCGCCGACCAGACCCGCACCTGCATCGAGAAAGCCGAGGCGCTTCTGGCCGAGGCCGGTTCGGACGCGACACGCATCCTGCAATGCACAATCTGGCTGGCCGACATGGCCGATTTTGCCGAGATGAATGCGGTCTGGGACGCCTGGGTGCCCAAGGGTCACGCCCCCGCGCGCGCCTGCGGCGAGGCGAAACTGGCCACGCCCGACTACCGCGTCGAATTGCTGATCACCGCCGCACAGGGCTGATCGCGCTTTCGCGGGCCTTGCCGCCTTGCTGCGCGGCCCGCTTGCTTCATCTTGCCCCAAATACTCCCGCCGGAGGCGCCCGTCCGCGCCATCTGCGCTGGCGCGCGAAATCTATGCCTGCCAGCGTCCCTCGAACCCTTCCGGGATCATCAGGATATCGCGGTCGAGATCGCGCACGTCGCGGCGCCCGCACAGCGCCATCGAGACGTCGAGTTCCTTGTGGATCACCTCGAGTGCGCGGGTCACGCCCGCCTGCCCCATCGCTCCCAGCCCATAGATATAGGCGCGCCCGACATAGGTGCCCTTGGCCCCCATCGCCAGCGCCTTGAGAACGTCCTGACCGCTGCGGATGCCGCTGTCGAGATGCACCTCGATCCGGTCGCCCACGGCGTCCATGATCGCGGGCAGGGCGCGGATCGCGCTGAGCGCGCCATCGAGCTGCCGCCCGCCATGATTGGACACGATGATCGCGTCGGCCCCCACATTGAGCGCCTCGCGCGCGTCGCGCGCATCCATGATGCCCTTGATGATCAGCGGCCCGTCCCACATCTTGCGGAATTCGCGGATACGGTTCCAGTCAAGCGAGGGATCGAACGCCTCGGCGGTCCATGTGCTGAGCGAGGAGGGATCCGCCACGCCCTTGGCATGACCCACGATATTGCCGAAGAAGCGCCGCTTGGTGCCCAGCATCCCAAGGCCCCATTGCACCTTGGTCATCATGTTGGCGACCGAGGCCGGTGTGAGCTTGGGTGGCGCGCTCAGGCCGTTCTTGAGGTCGCGGTGGCGCTGTCCCAGCACCTGAAGATCCACGGTGATCATCGCGGCCGAGCATTTCGCCTCGCGCGCCCGGTCGAACAGGCGCTGCATGAAATCATCGTCCTTGAGCGTGTAGACCTGCATCCAGAACGGTTTGCTGGTGTTCTCGGCAATGTCCTCGATCGAGCAGATCGACATGGTCGAAAGGGTGAAGGGCACGCCGAAGGCCTCGGCGGCGCGGGCGGCCTTGATCTCGCCGTCGGCATGCTGCATCCCGGTGAGCCCCACCGGGGCCAGCGCCACCGGCATCGAGACATCCTGCCCGATCATGGTGCTGGCGGTGCTGCGCCCGGCCATGTCCACGGCGACGCGCTGGCGCAGGTAGATGTCGGAAAAATCGCTGCTGTTCTCGCGGAATGTCTGTTCGGTCCAGCTGCCGGACTCGGTGTAGTCGTAGAACATCTTCGGCACGCGGCGGCGATAGATGCGTTTGAGATCGTCGATACAGGTGATGACGGGCATGATGCACTCCGGCGCAAAACTGGTCTGGTTTCATTACCAGTCGCTCGGGGCGGGCGCAATGTGCTGCCCCCTCACGCCCCGTCAGCCCCTGCCGCAATCGCCAGGGCGGCGCGGTTCAGGCCGAATGCGCCCCGTCCGCGAGCCCCTTGACGAAGGCCAGCACCTCGGGGACGGGCATGCCGTCGGCCAGCTTGCCGACGATGGCCGAGCCCACCACGGCGCCATCGGCCACGCCCGCGATGGCGCGGCTGGTTTCGGGGCTGCGGATGCCGAAGCCCACGATCACCGGCAGGTCGGTCTGCTTCTTGATGCGGGTCACCTCGGGGGCGACATCGGCGGCCTCGGCGGCGGCCGCGCCGGTGATCCCGGTGATCGAGACGTAATAGACGAAGCCGCTCGTGTTCTCGAGCACCTTGGGCAGGCGCTTGTCGTCGGTGGTGGGTGTGGCGAGGCGGATGAAGTTCAGCCCGGCCTTCTGCGCGGGTATGCAGAGCTCGTCATCTTCCTCGGGGGGCAGGTCGACCACGATCAGCCCGTCGATCCCGGCTGCCTTGGCATCTTCGAGGAACTTGTCGACACCGCGATTGTAGATCGGGTTGTAGTAGCCCATCATCACGATCGGGGTGGTGTCGTCCTCCTTGCGGAAGGCCGCGGCCATCGCGAGGGTCTTTTCAAGCGTCTGCCCGCCCGCCAGGGCGCGTTGCCCCGCCAGCTGGATCGTCGGCCCGTCGGCCATCGGGTCGGTGAAGGGCATGCCCAGTTCGATGATGTCCACGCCTGCGCCGGGCAGCCCGCGGATCACCTCGAGCGAGGTGTCGTAATCCGGGTCGCCCGCCATCACGTAGGCCACGAAGGCTTTTTTCCCTGCGGCTTGCAGTTCGGCGAATTTGGCGTCGATGCGGGTCATGCGAATATCCTGAGCTTGGTCGCACCGGGTTTGGCCGAAACGCGGGGCAAAATCAATGCCCAGCTTGACCTTGCCCCGCCTCGCGCCGTAGATGCGCGCAATTCGCAAACAGGAGGGGCCGGTCATGGGCTTCAAGATGGGGATCGTGGGCTTGCCCAATGTGGGCAAGTCGACGCTGTTCAACGCGCTGACGAGAACCGCCGCCGCGCAGGCCGCGAATTTCCCGTTCTGCACGATCGAGCCCAATGTGGGCGAGGTGAACGTGCCCGATGCGCGGCTGGATACATTGGCCCGGATCGCCGGGTCCGCCAGCATCATCCCGACCCGGATGACCTTTGTCGATATCGCCGGGCTGGTGAAGGGCGCCTCCAAGGGCGAGGGGCTGGGCAACCAGTTCCTGGCCAATATCCGCGAGGTCGACGCGATCGCCCATGTGCTGCGCTGCTTCGAGGATGGTGACGTGACCCATGTCGAAGGGCGCGTCGATCCGGTGGCCGATGCCGAAGTGATCGAGACCGAGCTGATGCTGGCCGATCTGGAATCGATCGAAAAGCGCCGTGCGGGCCTCGTGCGCAAGCTGAAGGGCGGCGACAAGGAAGCCGCCCAGCAGGAGCGCCTGCTGGCCGCCGCGCAGGCCGTGCTGGAAGACGGCCAGCCTGCCCGCGTGGTCGACGTCTCGGATGAGGACCGGAAGGCCTGGAAGGGGCTGCAACTGCTGACCACCAAGCCGATCCTCTATGTCTGCAACGTGGACGAGGGCAGCGCCGCCAGCGGCAATGCCTTTTCCGCGCAGGTCGAGGCGATGGCGGCGGAACAGGGCGCCGCGAGCGTGGTCATTTCTGCCCGCATCGAAGAGGAAATCAGCCAGCTCGACGCCGAAGAGGCCGAAATGTTCCTCGATGAGATGGGCCTTGCCGAGGCCGGGCTCGACAGGCTGATCCGCGCGGGATACGAGCTTTTGCATCTCGAGACCTATTTCACCGTCGGCCCCAAGGAGGCGCGCGCCTGGACGATCCCGACCGGCACCCCCGCCCCCAAGGCCGCCGGCGTCATCCATGGCGATTTTGAAAAGGGCTTCATCCGCGCCGAAACCATCGCCTATGACGATTTCGTCGCCTGCAATGGTGAACAGGGTGCCAAGGAAGCGGGCAAGATGCGCGCCGAGGGCAAGGCCTATGTGGTCAAGGACGGCGACGTGCTGCACTTCCTGTTCAACACCTGAGGCCGTCGCGGCGGTGGCGAAGGCACGCGTTCACCGCCCGCGCCGCCGCCCGGCAATTTCCTGAAATTTCGCCTTGTAAAGCTTGCACCTGCCCGGCTATACGCGTCGGCGGAGACGTGGCCGAGTGGTCGAAGGCGCTCCCCTGCTAAGGGAGTAGGCCCGGAAGGGTCTCGTGGGTTCGAATCCCATCGTCTCCGCCATTTTCCTACCGAAATGCCAGTCGTCCGGGTTCTTCGGACTGCGTGGGTGTCGTGGTGTCCTGGAGCCGGGTCGCCAAGGTATGCTCAGTCGTGGCCGGGACACGCGAGGAACCCCAAGAGATCGTCTTGGGGATTGGGCGGATAGCGTTTCTGCACGGATCGGGTGCCAGGTCCATGGCCGGACGCCGCGGGGTCAGGGTTTGTCGTCTCCGGTGTCGGAGTCGGATTCGGCTTGCTGGGCGGCCCAGGCGGTGGCCGCTTCCACGGCCACGGTCGATGCGGTCGGCAGGACGCCAAGGTAGCTTTCGGTTTCTTCTACCGGGATCATGGAGCGTTGCGTCATGCGATAAAGCGCGTAGATCGCGATGAGCCCGAATGTTGCGCCAAGCACCAGCCAGAATGCGAACGGGCCGAGCCACTGCATCGCCCAGCCGGTGACAAGCGGGCCGGCGATCGCGCCAAGACCGAAGGTGAAGACGAGACCGCCTGACGCGGCGGGCATGTCTTCGGCTGAAAGGGCATCATTGGTATAGGCCAGGAACAGCGCGTAGAGCGGTGTCGTCACGCCGCCCGCAAAGAAGGCGGAGGCCATCAGGGGCCAGAGCCCGCCACCGGTGATCCAACCGGCGCCGCAGGACGCGGCACCGAGGGCGGCTGCGCCGAAGATCAGCTTTCGCCGGTCCATCCGGTCGGAAAGCCAGCCGATCGGATACTGCATCAGGAGCGCTCCGGCAAAAAGCATCGCCACGAACAATGCGACCTGCGCCGCCGTCAGGCCGATCTGGCTGCCGAACACCGCCCCCATGCCCGATTGCGTTGCATAGACATTGCCCAGGAGGAAGATGCCGACCGTGCCGAGCGGCGAGCCTGTGAAAAGGTCGCGCAGGGGCATCGGGCGTGCTACCTCGGCGGCCGGAACGGGGGTGACGGAGAGAAGGATCGGCGTCAGCGAGAGCGACACAAGGACAGAGGCGCCGATGAACAGCACCGCGGTGCCCGCATCGCCCAGGGTCAGCAGGCCCTGCGCCCCGATAATGCCAAGCGTCTGCGCGATCATGTAGGCCGACAGAACCTTGCCGCGCGTCTCGTTGTTGGCGGCGTCATTGAGCCAGCTTTCGGCGGTGACATAGACACCGGACATGCAGAAACCGACGAGAAGGCGCAGCACGGTCCAGGCCCAGGGTTCGGTGATCAGCGGAAAGGAAATCAGCCCCGCGGACATCAGGCTGCCCAGGGCCGCGAAGACACGCACATGCCCCACCCGCCGGATCAGAACCGGGCTGAGCCGCGCGCCCGACAGGAAACCCACGAAATACCCCGAGGTGATGATTGCCAGTTCCGAGGCCGAGAACCCCTCGATCCCGCCGCGCAGGCCGATCAGGGTGAAATGCATGCCGTTCCCGAGCATGATGAACACGATACCGAGCAGAAGGGCCCAGACTGCGGACAATACCTGAAACATGAAATGTCCTTTCGGGCGTTGGGGAATTCCCTCGTGCCGGGGCTTTGCACGGCTCATCTGTCTGCGTCCTCGCAAGAACGCCGCCTGTCTCTGCATTTGCGACATTTGGCGGGTTCCGGCGCGCTATATTTCCCGCTAGACCCGAACCCGACGTGGTGGATGCCCAATCGCGATGCAAATCGGGGTTGGCTGCACAGAAAACGGGCTTTGACCTCTGGACTCCATGCGGGGTGCTGCCGTCTATTGGCAGATAGCCGAAATGAGTTTACCGTTTGGTCAAACATCGGGGCGCGGAGCGCACAACAAGGGGGATTACCATATGGATCAATCACGCAAGCAGAATGCCGGGGGCCTGTCGCGCCGCCGTTTCATGGGAAGCACCGCTGGCGGCGCGCTTGTCGTCGCGCTGGCGGCGTCGGGCCTGCCGGGCAGGGCGCGCGCGGCCGAGCCGCTCAAGGTGGCGGGCATCTATACCGTACCGGTCGAGCAGCAATGGGTCAGCCGTATCCACAAGGCCGCCACCGCCGCTGAGGCGCGGGGCGACGTGGAATACGTGTTCTCGGAGAATGTCTCGAACACCGATTACGCCCGCGTGATGCGCGAATATGCCGAGCAGGGCTATCAGCTCATCATCGGCGAGGTCTTCGCCGTCGAGCAGGAGGCGCGCGAGGTCGCGGCGGAATACCCCGACATCGCCTTCCTTATGGGCTCGAGCTTCAAGCATGACGATGCGCTGGGCAATTTCGCGGTGTTCGACAATTACATCCAGGACGCCTCGTATCTGAGCGGCATCATCGCCGGGTCGATGACCGAGACCGCCAATATCGGCATGGTCGGGGGCTTTCCGATCCCCGAGGTGAACCGCCTTATGCACGCCTTCATGGCGGGCGCGCGCGAGATGAACCCCGACATCACCTTCCAGGTCAGCTTCATCGGCAGCTGGTTCGATCCGCCCAAGGCCAAGGAAACCGCCTATGCGATGATCGAGAACGGCGCCGACATGCTTTATGCCGAGCGGTTCGGGGTTTCGGACGCGGCGCAGGAAAAGGGCGTTCTGGCGATCGGCAACGTGATCGACACCCAGGCGGATTACCCCGACACGGTGGTCGCCTCGGCGATCTGGCATTTCGAGCCGACGCTGGACAAGGCCATCGCCGAGGTTCAGGCGGGCATGTTCAAGGCGGCCGATTACGGGGTCTATTCCTTCATGCGCGAAGGCGGCTGTTCGCTGGCGCCGCTGGGCACGTTCGAGGGCAAGGTGCCGCAGGCCGCGCTGGACCTGGTCGAGGAGCGCCGCGCGCAGATCCTTGCGGGCGACTTCACGGTCGAGATCAACGACGAAGAACCCAAGTCTTCCTAAATGACCGATAACGGGACGGCGCGGGTCGTCCTGCGCCTTGACGGCATCACCAAACGCTTCGGCAAGCTGGTCGCGAATGACGCGATCAGCCTGTCGCTGCATGAGGGCGAGGTGATCGCCCTGTTGGGCGAGAACGGCGCGGGCAAGACGACCCTGATGAACATCCTGTTCGGCCAGTACACGGCCGATGAAGGCACGGTCGAGGTGTTCGGCCGCACCCTGCCGCCGGGCAATCCGCGCGCCGCGCTCGATGCGGGCGTGGGCATGGTGCACCAGCATTTCACGCTGGCCGACAACATGACCGTGCTGGAGAACGTGACGCTTGGCACGCAAAGCCTGTTGGCGCTGAGCCAGCGGCGCGCGGGTGCACGCGAAAAGCTGGCGCGCCTCTCGGCGGATTTCGGGTTGCAGGTGCATCTGGATGCCAAGGTCGGCAGCCTGACCGTGGGCGAGCGCCAGCGGGTCGAGATCCTGAAGGCGCTTTACCGCGATGCCCGCATCCTGATTCTTGACGAGCCGACAGCGGTGCTGACCCCGCAGGAAACCGAAGATCTGTTCGCCACCCTGCGCAAGGCGGTCAGGCTGGGCCTGTCGGTGGTGTTCATCTCGCACAAGCTGCATGAGGTCATGGCGATCTCGGACCGGGTGCTGATCCTGCGCCACGGCAAGCTGGTGGCCGAGCGCCCGATTGCCGAGGTCGACAAGGAAAAGCTGGCCGCGCTGATGGTCGGAGCCGAGGTGAGCGCCCCGCGCGTCGAGCCCGGCACCCCCGGCGCGGTCTTGATGCAGCTTGACGATGTGACCACGCCCGACCGGGGCAACGCGCCGGGGCTGAAATCGATGTCGTTGGCGCTGAGGGCGGGGCAGATCACCGGGCTGGCCGGGGTTTCCGGCAACGGGCAGGGCGCGCTGGCCGACCTGATCGGCGGGCTGGTCAGCCCTGAAACGGGGCGCATGGAGCTGGACGGTGCGCAGCCGACGGGCTGGTCGCCGCGCGTGGCGGTGCAATCGGGTATCGCCCGCATCCCGGAGGACCGCCACCGGACCGGCACCATCGCCGCCTTCGACCTCACGGAAAACGCCATCCTGGAAACCTACGCGCAGCCCCCTTACAGCCGCTCGGGCTGGATGAACTGGGCGCGCGCCGAAAGTTTCACCCGCCAGATCATCGACACATACGATGTGCGCTGTCCCGGTCCCGGCACGCGCATCGGCCTGCTGTCGGGCGGCAACATGCAAAAGCTGATCCTTGGCCGCGTGCTCGAGGCCGCACCGCGCATCATCCTGGCCAACCAGCCGGTGCGCGGGCTGGATATCGGTGCGGTGAACTATGTTCACGGGCAGCTTCTGGCGGCACGCGACCGGGGCGCGGCGGTGCTGCTGATTTCAGAGGACCTTGACGAGATCATGGCCCTCTCGGACGTGATCCACGTCATTTCCGAAGGCCGCCTGTCGCCCGGATTTCCTCGTGGCCGGATGACTCCGGCGGAGCTGGGCGTCTGGATGGCGGGCCAGGGTTTCGAGCCTCATGAAGCCGAGCAGGAGGACAGTGCACATGCGCCTTGAACCCATCGCGAGGCCGACGATCTGGCGCAGCACCCTGCCGCCCGCGATCGCCATCGGCGCGACCGTGGTGATCGCCTCGCTCTTGGCAATGGCCGCCGGGGGCAATCCCTTTTCGGTGCTGGGGCTGATCATCAAGGGTGCGTTCGGTTCCAAATTCGCGCTGCTCGAAACGCTCAATCGCGCAACGCCCTTGATCTTCACGGGCCTTGCCGTGGCGGTCGCCTTTCGCGCCCGTCTGTGGAATATCGGCGCCGAGGCGCAGCTTTATGCCGGGGCGCTGATGACGGTGGTTCTGGGCACCGGCTTGCTGCCCTGGAGCGGCTTTGCCCTGTTGCCGGTGCTGGTCATCGCGGCGATGCTGGCGGGGGCGCTGGTGCTGCTGGTTCCCGCACTTCTGAAGGTGCGTTTCGGCGTCGACGAGGTGGTGACGACGCTGCTGTTCAACTTCATCTTTCTCTTGTTCGTCTCGATGCTGCTTGAGGGGCCGCTCAAGGACCCGATGGGTATGGGCTGGCCCAAATCCGAGCGCCTGATCGCCGAAGCGCGCCTGCCGCGCATCGTCGACGGGCTGCGCCTGCATTGGGGTTTCGGGCTGGCGCTGATCGCGGCCGGCGTGATCTGGGTGATCGAGCGGCGCACGACGCTCGGCTATGAAATGCGCGCCGTCGGGCTGAACCGCGAGGCGGCGGGTTTCGCGGGCATCCCGGTGAACCGCGTTCTGGTCAAGACGGCGCTTCTGTCGGGCGGGCTGGCGGCGCTTGCGGGCTTTTCCGAAGTGGCCGGGCTGAAGGGGAACCTGACGCTCGATCTGAGCCCCGGCTTTGGCTACACCGGGATCATCGTGGCCATGCTGGCGCTGCTCAATCCGCTGGCGGTAGTGGCGGCGGCACTGTTCGTGGCGGGTATCTTCGTGGGTGCGGACAGCATGAGCCGCGCCGTCGGCGTGCCCAGTTACCTTGCGGATATCATGCTGGCGACCGCGCTTCTGCTGATGGTGGTCGCGATCCTGCTGACACGATTCCGCGTGGTGAGGGAATAGGCCATGGATTTTTTCGACATCCTGATTTCCGCCAGTTTCTGGACCGCAGCGATCCGCATCGCGAGCCCGCTCATCTTCGCCACCCTGGGCGAACTGATCTGCGAGCGCGCCGGGGTTCTCAACCTCGGGATCGAGGGGATCATGGTGGCCGGGGCCTTTGCCGGCTGGATGGCTGTCTATTCGGGCACCGGCCTTTGGACAGGCGTGGCGGTGGCGATGGCGGTGGGCATGCTCTTTGGACTGGTGCACAGCCTGCTGACGGTGCCATTCGGCCTCTCGCAGCATGTGGTCGGTCTGGGGGTCACGCTGCTGGCGACATCGCTGACCTATTATGCCTACCGGCTGGCCCTGCCCGAGGTCACAAGCCCGCCCAAGATCGAGGCGTTCCAGCCCTTCGAGATCCCGATTCTGTCGGATATTCCGCTGATCGGTCCGGCGCTGTTCTCGCAGACGCCGCTGACCTACCTGGCCTTCATCCTGGTGGGGGTGGTGGCGTTGGTGCTTTATCGCACGCCCTTGGGGCTGGCGCTCAGGGCGGCGGGCGAGAACCCCGCGGCGGTGGCGGCGCAGGGCCTTTCTGTCACCGCGATCCGCATGGGCGCCGTGATGGTGGGCAGCGGGCTGATGGCCGTGGGCGGCGCGTTCCTGACCATGTCGGCCTTTGACAGTTTCTTTTTCGAGATGGTCAACGGGCGCGGCTGGATCTGCATCGCGCTGGTGGTGTTCGGTGCATGGAAACCCGGCAAGGCGCTTCTGGGGGCGATCCTGTTCGCGGCCTTCGACGCGCTGCAGATCCGCATCCAGCAAACCCCGCTTGGCGCCGACATTCCCTACCAGGTCTTTCTGATGATGCCCTATTTCCTGTCCATCCTGGCGTTGATCGTGATGTCGCGCCGCGCCGAGGTGCCCGCCGCGCTGATGGTGCCGTTCAACAAGGGAGAACGCTGATGTTCGATCTGATCGTCAAGGGCGGGACGCTGCCCGATGGCCGTATCGCCGATATCGGCATCAGGGGCGACCGCATCGCCGCCATCGAGGACCTGTCGGGCGCCGAGGCGGGCGAGGTGATCGAGGCCGCGGGCGATCTGGTCAGCCCGCCTTTCGTCGATCCGCATTTCCACCTCGATGCGACGCTTTCCTATGGCCTGCCGCGCATCAACGCCTCGGGGACGCTCTTGGAGGGGATCGGCCTTTGGGGCGAGCTCAAGCAGATCGTGACGCATGATGAGATGGTCGCGCGTGCGCTGACCTATTGCGACTGGGCCGCCAGCATGGGCCTTCTGGCGATCCGCAGCCACGTGGACACCTGCGACGACCGCCTGCTGGGGGTCGAGGCGATGCTGGAGGTGCGCGAGCGCGTCAGCCCCTATATCGACCTGCAACTCGTGGCCTTTCCGCAGGACGGCTTCTATCGCGACCCGAGCGCGCGCGACAACACGCTGCGCGCGCTCGACATGGGCGTCGACGTGGTCGGCGGCATCCCCCATTTCGAGCGCAGCATGGCCGATGGTGCGCGTTCGGTGCGCGAACTTTGCGAGATCGCGGCGGCGCGCGGGCTGATGGTCGATCTGCATTGCGACGAGACCGACGACCCGATGAGCCGCCATATCGAGACGCTGGCCTTCGAGGCGCAGCGCCTCGGCTTGCAGGGCAGGGTGGCGGGCAGTCACCTGACCTCGATGCATTCGATGGACAATTACTATGTCTCCAAGCTGCTCCCGCTCATGGCAGAGGCCGGGATTGCCGCGATCCCCAATCCGCTGATCAACATCACGCTGCAGGGGCGCCACGATACCTATCCCAAGCGCCGCGGCCTGACCCGCGTCAAGGAAATGCAGGCGCATGGCATCACCGTGGGCTGGGGACAGGATTGCGTGCTGGACCCGTGGTATTCGCTCGGCACCGGCGACATGCTGGATGTGGCGTTCATGGGGCTGCACGTCGCGCAGATGACCAGCCCCGACGAGATGGCGCGCTGCTTTGACATGGTCACGACGCAGAACGCGCGCATCATGGGGCTTGATGACCTGGGCCTTGCGCCCGGCAAGAGCGCCTCGCTGGTGGTGCTGGATGCGGGCGCGCCCATCGAAGCGCTGCGCTTGCGCCCCGCGCGCCTGGCGGTGGTGTCGAAAGGCAACGTGATCAGCCGGATGCCGCGCGAGGATGCCACCCTGTCACTGCCCGGTCGCCCTGGCACGCTGCGCCGTCGCCACAGCGCGGGCTGAGCGCGCCTCAGGCCCGCCCGGCGCTCGCCGAAAGGGCCAGCGCATCGACACCCAGCGTCTTGAGCGCGGCCTCCCATTTGCCGTGATCGGGGGTTTCGAACACCAGCGCCTTCTCGGCCTCGCAGGTCAGCCAGCCGTTCTGCGCGATCTCGGCCTCAAGCTGCCCCGGCCCCCAGCCGGCATAGCCAAGCGCCATCAGCGCATGGGCCGGACCGCGCCCGTCGGCCATGTCCTCGAGAATGTCGAGCGTCGCCGTCATGGCGAAATCGTCATTCACATCCAGCGTCGAGATCGACGAGTGATAGCCGTAATCATGCAGCACGAAACCCCGGCCATGTTCGACCGGCCCGCCGAAATGCACCGGCAGGTTGCGCATGTCGTCGCCGGGGCTGATCGTCAGCTGGTCCAGAAGGTCGCTCAGCCGCAGGTCGGTAGTGGGCTTGTTGATGACCAGCCCCATCGCGCCCTCGTCGGAATGCGCGCACATGAAGACGAGCGAATGCTCGAATCTGGGGTCGCCCATGCCCGGCATGGCGATCAGCAGTTTTCCGGTGAGGTCGATATCCGAGGTCAAGGTATGGCTCCGGTTGCTTTACCAACAATGGAGGCGCGGCGCGCCCAGTTCAAGCATTGCCCGGTACGGGTTGTGACATTTCTCGCTGGAAAGTGAATTGGCATTTCAGCCCGGATCACCCATTTGAGAGTCATGACAAAACGCATCCTTCCCGTTCTTGCCACCCTTGGCGGCCTGGTCCTGACGTCGCTTGCGGCCCATGCCGATGAGGCGATGGTCAAGGCGCGCATACTCACTGGCTGGAGCCAGCAGGACGGCCAGCATGTCGCCGCGCTGCAGTTGACCATGCAGGATGGCTGGAAGACCTATTGGCGCGCGCCGGGCGATGCAGGCATTCCGCCGCGCTTCGACTGGCGCGGATCGCGCAACCTTGCCGGTGTGCAGATCACCTGGCCGACGCCGCGTTCGATCGGGCAGGGGGGACAGCGCAGCATCGGCTATGGCGATACGGTGACCCTGCCGCTGACCCTGACACCGCAAAGGGCGGGACAGCCGATCAACCTGTCGGGCACCATCGAAATGGGCGTCTGCAAGGATATTTGCGTGCCGGTCACGCTGCGCCTGTCGCAGGACCTGCCACTTGGCGAGACGCGGCGCGACCCGCAGATCGTCTCGGCACTGGCCTCGCGCCCTGCATCGGCGCAGGAGGCGGGCGTAACGGATGTGCATTGCACCGTCAGCCCGATGGAGGGCGGCCTGCAACTGACCGCCGAACTCAGGATGCCACGGATCGGGCGCGACGAGATCGCCGTCGTCGAATCCGCGAATGAGGCGATCTGGGTCGCGCAACCCAGGACCGAACGCCAGGGCGACCGGCTGGTGGCGCGCGCCGAGCTTTACCATGTCGAGGGCCGCGCATTCGCGCTGGATCGCTCGGGCATTCGCATCACCGTGCTTGGCGGCGACAGGGCGGTGGATATCAGGGGCTGCCCGGCGCGCTGATCGTGCGCGCCCTGGCCGTGGCGGCTACTTGCGCCGCAGGTGCTCATCCAGGCGCGGCAGGATCTCGACGAAATTGCAGGGCTTGTGACGGTAATCCAGTTGCTTGCACAGGATCTCGTCCCAGGCATCCTTGCAGGCGCCGGGGCTGCCGGGCAGGGCAAACAGGTAGGTGCCGTTCGCCACGCCGCCGGTGGCACGCGACTGCACGGCGCTGGTGCCGATCTTCTGCATCGACACCATGGTGAAGACCGTGCCGAAGGCGTCGATCTCTTTCTCATAGACATCGCGATGCGCCTCGACGGTCACGTCGCGCCCGGTCAGGCCGGTGCCGCCGGTCGAAATCACCACATCCACCTTGTCCGAGGCGATCCATTCGCGCAGCTGATCGGCGATCTGGTCGCGCTCGTCGCGCACGATCATCCGGTCGGCCAGCACATGGCCTGCCGCTTCGAGCCGGTTCACCAGCACCTCGCCCGAGCGGTCCTTCGAAATATCGCGGCTGTCGCTGACCGTCAGCACAGCGATGCGGATCGGCACGAAACCGGTGCTTTCGTCGGTGGGGCTCATGGGGTCAACTCCTCTGAAGAAGGGCAAGTCGCGCGGCAAGTCCGGCGAATATCAGCGCACTCGCATAGCCCAGCCCGCGTGTAAACCGAGCCGAACCCGCCAGCCGCCGTCCGAGGCCGCCCGCGAAAACGCCGACGGCGGTATTGATGACAAGCCCGCCAAAGGCAAGGATCAGGCCGAAGATCAGGAACTGCCCGAGGATCGCACCGCGCGCGGGATCGACGAACTGCGGCACGAAGGCCAGCACGAACAGGATCACCTTGGGATTGAGCAGGTTGACGATCAGACCGTCGCGAAAGGCGCGGCGCGCAGGCATCGCAAGCGGGGTGGCAGCCTGGATGGCGGGACGGCGCAGCGCGCCGAGCGCGAGCCACAGAAGATAGGCCACGCCGACCCAGCGGATCGCATCGAACAGCCACGGCATCGCGGCCACCGCCGCACCAAGGCCCAGACCCGCCAGCGTGACATGCACGATGCCGCCCGCCGCGACACCGGCACTGGCCGCGGCCGCCGCGCGCGGCCCCGCCCGCAGCCCCAGCCCGAGGCAGAACATCATGTCGGCCCCCGGCGTCAGGTTCAGCGCCAGCGCGGCGGGAACGAAGGCCAACAGGACAAGTGGGTCCATCATGCCGGAATCTCGAACCAGTTGGGATCGGGGCCAAGGTTATGCACGCCGGTTCGCCCGATCCTGCCGGTGACGCCCCAGCTGTCGTGGATATGGCCGCAAAGCGCCAGTCGCGGCTGTAGCCGCTCGATCGCAGCGCGGATCGCGTCCGAGCCAACCGACGCGCCTTGCGAGGTCGTGTCGCCAACGCCCTTGGGCGGGGAATGGGTGATCAGGATGTCGGCGCTCTCGCAGCGCGAGAGCAGCGCCTCGGCCTCATCTTCGGTCAGATCGCAGGACCAGTCGCCAAAGGGTGTGACCGGCACGCCGTAACCCAGCCCGAACACCCGCAGCCCGTCGAACGTGGCGCCCTCGCCGTGCAGCACCGTGGTTCCGTCCGGTGCGGCGGCGGCCAATTCGGATGCGCTCTCGTGATTTCCCGGCACCGCCACAAGCGGCGCGGTGATCCCGCCAAGAAGCTGCATCGCCGCATCGAGGCCCGCGCGCGTCCGGCAGAAATCGCCCGCCGCGATCACGAGGTCCGCTGTCCGGCTGGCCCGGACCAGGGTTTCCGCGTGCGGCGCCGAATGGTGCAGGTCGGAAAAACCCAGGATCTTCATGACGTCTCCCGAAGCCGCGCCTGAAGCTCGAGCAGGTCGGCCCAGGCCTCGCGCTTGGCGTTGGGTGTGCGCAGCAGGTAGGCGGGGTGGAACATGGGCAGCGTCGGCTTGCCGTAGCTTTCGGTCCAGTTGCCGCGCAGCCGGGTGATGCCGCGCCGTCCCAGACCCGCCTGGCAGCTGATATTGCCCATCAGCACGATGATATCCGGCGCCACCAGATCGACATGGCGCTGCATGAAGGGCAGCATCATGGCGATCTCGTCGGGCTTCGGGTCGCGGTTCTGGGGCGGGCGCCAGGGCAGGATATTGCTGATATAGACCGACCTGGCCGGATCGGTCGCGTCCCGCGCCATCCCGATTGCCGCCAGCATCCGGTCAAGCAACTGTCCCGCGCGCCCGACAAAAGGCCGCCCCTCGCGGTCCTCCTCGCGCCCCGGCGCCTCGCCGATGATCATCACGCTTGCATCAGGGTTGCCATCGGCAAACACGAGGTTGCGCGCGCCGCGCTTGAGGTCGCAGCCGTCGAAGCCCGCGAGTGCCTCGCGCAGCGCCTCGAGACTGTCCGCGCCCTCCGCCGCCGCGCGTGCATCCGCGACAGGGTCGGCATCGCGCATGGCAGGGGCCGGGCGGGGTGCGGTGGCACCGGCACCGGCACCGGCAGGGGCGGCAGCAGCGGCCGCAGCCGCCGGTTTGGGCAGCGACTCGGGCAGCCCATAGCGATCGACCGGCGCATCGCAGATCGCCTCGGTCGCGCCAAGCTCGATCTGCCAGTCCAGAAGCGCCCTCGCGGCGTGATATTGATAAGCCGATTCCATTGCGCCACAGGCTACCGCCCCCATGCGCGACTTGGAAGCACGCAAAGCGCCACCACACCTTGCCCCTTGCCGCGACGCTTTCTATAAGCGGTCAGGATCACGGAACGGAGCGGCGGATGACCTTCTCACACTCGCACCTGCTGGGGATCGAACCCCTTGCCCCTACCGAGATCACCACGATTCTGGACCTCGCCGAGCAATATGTCGCCCTCAACCGGCGCGAGATGAAACATGCCGACGCCCTGGCGGGCCTGACCCAGATCAACATGTTCTTCGAGAATTCGACCCGCACCCAAGCCAGTTTCGAACTGGCGGGCAAGCGGCTTGGCGCCGATGTGATGAACATGGCGATGCAGGCCAGTTCGATCAAGAAAGGCGAAACCCTGATCGATACGGCGATGACCCTCAACGCCATGCATCCCGATCTTCTGGTCGTGCGCCACCCGCATTCCGGCGCGGTCGACCTCTTGTCGCAAAAGGTGAAATGCGCGGTTCTCAATGCCGGGGACGGGCGGCATGAACACCCCACCCAGGCGCTGCTGGACGCGCTGACGATCCGGCGCGCCAAGGGGCGGCTGCACCGGCTCAACATCGCGATCTGCGGCGATATCGCCCACAGCCGGGTGGCGCGTTCCAATATCCTTCTGCTGGGCAAGATGGAGAACCGCGTGCGGCTGATCGGCCCGCCCACCCTGATGCCCGCCGGTATTGCCGAATTCGGGGTCGAGGTGTTCGACGACATGAAGGAAGGCCTGCGCGATGTCGACGTGGTGATGATGCTGCGCCTTCAGCGCGAGCGCATGGACGGCGGCTTCATCCCCTCCGAGCGCGAATATTATTTCCGCTACGGGCTGGACGCCGAGAAACTGTCTTATGCCAGGCCCGATGCCATCGTCATGCATCCGGGGCCGATGAATCGCGGGGTCGAGATCGACGGCGAGATCGCCGACGACATCAACCGCAGCGTGATCCAGGAACAGGTGGAAATGGGCGTCGCCGTGCGCATGGCGGCGATGGACCTGCTGGCGCGCAATCTGCGTGCGCGCCCGCGCGAGGTGCTGGCATGACCGACAGGATCGAGATCAAGCCGACCGAACACGGCGTTGTGCGCGTGTTCCGCGTTGACCTGCCCGAGGACGAGATCGCCGCCTTCAATCGTCACAATGGCAGCTGGCCCCTCCAGCGCGCGCTTGGCGCCGAGACGTTGGACAGCGCCCATGTCGACCTCTTTGCGGTATCGGACCTCGAGGAGCTGGGCCTTTTCCATTACCTCAAGGAGGGGCATGGCGTGGCCGAGGATACGCTCAGCGATATGCGCGGACGCCTCGATGCGCTGACGGGTCATGTCCTCGTCATCCCTTCGCGCGCATTTTGCGGGCAGGGCCAGACCCTCACGCCAAGGCACCCCCTGCGCCTTGTCGCGACCCTGGACGAGCGCGCCGAACCCGTCAGCTTCGCGCCGCTGCCCTCCGAGGGCGCAAAAGGCATCACCGGGGGTAAATCCGCCCCAAGCAACGCCGCCATGTCGGGCCGCATCGCCAGTATCGCGCTGCTGGTGCTGTTCCTGCTGGTGGCCATCATGATCTGGATAGCGGCATGAACGACGGGCTGTTTTATTCGATGACCCCCACCACCCGGCTGGCGCCGGGTGAGCAGGTGATCCACGCCTTCACCCCCGACAAGGGCGCCTACTGGCGCGACCATGCCTGGATCGCCGCCGTGGCGATGGCGTTGGGGATGGCGATCCTCTGGGCCATCGGCAACCCGCATGTCTGGACCGGGGCCATCGGCGGATTGGCGGCTGTGGCGGTGCGGGCCTTTTATGTGGCGTCAGACGAAATGCAGGCCCGCTGGGACCTGACCGACCGCCGCCTCTTGGGGCCGCAGGGCCGCGCCGTGCCGCTGAGCGAGATCGCCACGCTCCGCACCCTCGGCAGCGCGGTGCAGGTGGTCACGCGGGGCGGCGACAAGCACCTTCTGAAATACCAGGCTGATCGCAACGCCACCCGTGCCCGGATCGAGGCGGCGATGAGCGGAGCCAGCGCATGACAAGCACGCTTTTCACCAATGCCCGCCTGATCGACCCCGAACAGGGCACCGACGCGCCCGGCTGGCTGCTGATCGAGCAGGGCGTGATCAAGGCCGTCGGGTCGGAGAGCGACGCGCCGGACGCGGACGAGGTGGTGGATTGCGCCGGACACTGTCTTGCACCGGGGATCGTCGATATCGGCGTCAAGGTCTGCGAACCGGGCGAGCGCCACAAGGAATCCTATCGCTCGGCCGGGCTGGCGGCGGCGGCGGGGGGCGTGACCACGATGGTCACGCGGCCCGATACGCAGCCCTCCATCGACAGCCCCGAGGCGCTGGAGTTCATCGCGCGGCGCGCCAATGCCGCGGGGCCGGTCCATGTGTTGCCGATGGCGGCCCTGACCAAGGGGCGCGAGGGACGCGAGATGACCGAGATCGGCTTCCTGATGGATGCCGGGGCGGTGGCCTTTACCGATTGCGACCACGTCGTCACCAACACCAAGGTGTTGTCGCGCGCGCTGACCTATGCCCGCGCGCTTGGCGCGCTCGTCATCGCCCATCCGCAGGAACCGGGGCTGAGCGCGGGGGCCGCGGCCACCAGCGGCAAGTTCGCCTCGCTGCGGGGCTTGCCCGCCGTGTCGCCGATGGCCGAGCGCATGGGGCTTGATCGCGACATCGCGCTTCTGGAAATGACCGGCGCGCGCTATCACGCCGACCAGATCACAACTGCCCGCGCTCTGCCCGCGCTGGAACGCGCCAAGCGCAACGGGCTCGACATTACAGCAGGCACGTCCATCCATCACCTGACGCTCAACGAAATGGACGTGGCCGACTATCGGACCTTCTTCAAGGTCAAGCCGCCGCTGCGCTCGGAAAGCGACCGCCAGGCCGTGATCGAGGCGGTGCGCAGCGGGCTGATCGACGTGATTTCCTCGATGCATACGCCGCAGGACGAGGAATCAAAGCGCCTGCCCTTTGAAGAGGCTGCCAGCGGCGCGGTCGCGCTGGAAACGTTGCTGCCCGCCGCCTTGCGCCTCTATCATTCCGGCGATCTGGACCTGCCGACGCTGTTCCGGGCGATGGCGCTCAACCCGGCGAAGCGGCTGGGGCTGGCCTCGGGGCGGATCGCGGCGGGCGCGCCTGCCGATCTGGTGCTGTTCGATCCCGACAAGCCTTTCGTCATGGATCGCACCACGCTCAGGTCGAAATCGAAGAACACTCCGTTTGACGGTCAGCGCCTTCAGGGTAAGGTGCGGGCAACCTATGTCGCCGGACGACCCGTTTTCGAGGCCCCCTGATGCCACCCATCGAGACCAGCCTGACGCTTCTGATCCTCTGGGCCGTTCTTGGCTATCTGCTGGGATCGGTGCCCTTCGGGATGGTGCTGGCACGGGCGATGAATCTTGGGAACCTGCGCGAGATCGGATCGGGCAATATCGGCGCAACAAACGTGCTGCGCACCGGCAGCAAGAAGGCGGCGGCGGCCACGCTGCTTCTGGACGGCGGCAAGGGGGCCGCGGTAGCTTTGCTGGCGCGCTATCTCACCGGCGAGGACGCCGCGCAGATCGCCGGGCTGATGGCATTCCTGGGCCATTGCTATCCGGTCTGGCTGCGCTTCAGGGGCGGCAAGGGGGTCGCGACGTTCCTCGGCCTTCTACTGGCGCTGGCATGGCCGGTCGGGGTGGCGTGCTGCCTAACATGGCTCGTGGCCGCGCTGTGGAAGCGGATGTCGTCCTTTGCCGCGATCACCGCCGCGGCGATGTCGACGATCTGGGTCATCCTGCTGGGGCAGGGTCAGATCTTTCTTCTGGCGGCGATCCTGACCTTGCTGGTCTATTGGCGTCACCGCAGCAATATCGCGCGCATCCGCGCCGGGACCGAGCCGAAAATCGGCCAGAAATGACCCGTGCGCGCCGCGCAGGATGCCGAAACGATACCGACGCGATACTGACGTGAAACCGCCGCGATACCGAAGCGGTTTTTCGTTTTCTTTCAAGTCAGTATGAATATTCCGAGTAGATCCGGCTCAGATCGCCCTGCCAATCGCCATGGTAATGCGCCAGCAGCTCGTCGGCCGGAGCCTGCCCGCTTTCGACGCTTTCCTTCAGCGTATTGAGGAAATGGGTCTCGTCCGGGATCAGCCCGTTCGCCCCGCTGCGCGCCCGCGCCTTCAGGCCGGCCTCGGACAGCGCCAGCACCTCGCGCGCCAGCTCATGCATGTCGATACCCTTGACCCTGGCCTGCAAGGCATCCTTGCCCGCCGCCACCCGCAGTTCCTCGCGGGTCTCGGCGTCCCAGTCCTTGACCAGGTCCCAGGCGGCATCGAGGGCGGACTGGTCATACATCAGGCCGACCCAGAACGCGGGCAACGCACAAAGCCGCCGCCAGGGGCCGCCATCGGCGCCGCGCATCTCGATGAACTTCTTGATTCGCGCCTCGGGGAAGATCGTGGTCAGGTGGTCGGCCCAGTCCGACAGGGTCGGTTTCTCACCCGGCAGCGCGGGCAGTTCACCCTTGAGGAAATCACGGAAGGATTGCCCGAGCGCGTCGATATAGACCCCGTCGCGATAGACGAAATACATCGGCACATCGAGCGCGTATTCGACCCAGGATTCAAAGCCGAAGCCCTCGTCGAAGACGAAGGGCAACATGCCGGTGCGGTCCGCATCCAGATCCCGCCAGACGCGCGCGCGCCATGATTTGAAGCCCGTCGGCTTGCCCTCGAAGAAGGGCGAATTGGCGAACAGCGCGGTGGCCACCGGCTGCAGCGCCAGCGCCACGCGCAGTTTCTGAACCATGTCCGCTTCCGAGCCGAAATCCAGGTTCACCTGCACGGTGCAGGTGCGATACATCATGGATTTGCCCATCGTGCCGACGCGGTCCATGTAGTCGGTCATCAGCTTGTAGCGGCCCTTGGGCATGCGGGGCATGGCCTCGTGTTCCCAGACCGGTGCCGCGCCCAGCCCGATGAAGCCGACGCCGACCTTGTCGGCAATGTCCTTCACGTCGCGCAGATGGGCGTTAACCTCGTCGCAGGTCTCGTGGATCGACTCGAGCGGTGCGCCGCTCAGCTCCAGCTGCCCACCCGGTTCGAGGCTGACATTGGCGCCGTCCTTGGTGAGACCGATCAGCTTGCCCGCCTCTTCCAGCGGTGCCCAGCCATGTCGGTCACGCAGACCCTCGAGCACTGCAAGAACACTGCGCTCGCCCTCGTAGGGGATGGGCTTGAGCGTGTCCTTGCAATAGCCGAATTTCTCATGCTCGGTGCCGATACGCCAATCCTCGGGCGGCTTGCAGCCGCTTTCGAGATACTCCGCGAGCTGTTCATGCCGCTCGATGGGCCCGCCGCCTGATTGGGGTATGGACATGAACTTTCTCCTGCCTTGCGCGCGTCAATGGCTGTCACAAGTGGCGCTATTTCCCCGGGGTGTCAATGCAGGCGGGCTGTGTGTTTTTGCCAGATCACGACAGGATGATCGCCGGGACGGCGCATCAACGCGAGCATCCGTTCGGTGCGGATTCCGGGAAGCGTGGCGAAGGCGTCGAACAGATCGTCGGCGCCACGCGCGCTGAGCGGAATCGCCAGATCGGGCTGACCGGGCTGGCTGATCAGCCAATGCGGCGGCTTGCCGGTTGGATCGAGGCAAATCCGCGTGATTTCGCCAAGGGCCACAGCGCCGCCCGTCAGCGGCCCGAAATAGGCGATCCGTCCCTCATCGACGCTGACCACTCCCGGCCCGTTGCGATCACCGCGAAACCGGCCGCGCTGCACACCGCTGACGATCAGCACCGAGGCAATCGCGCAGGTGGCATAGCCAAGCCAATGCAACAGCCCCGTGGTGCCCAGCATCCACCAGAGGCCAAGGCAGAGCACGCCGGCCCCCGTGATGACCTCGCGCCAGCGTCGGATCGCGTCCATCGCTTCGGGACGCACGAAGCTCATGTCCAGTCCCCAAGCGCCATCTGCCAGAGCGTCATCGCGGCGACGGCTGCGGTATCGGCGCGCAGGATGCGCGGACCGAGGCTGATGGGGTGGGCGAAGGGCAGGGCTCTGAGCCGGTCGCGCTCGGACGGGGAAAAACCGCCCTCCGGCCCGATCAGGATCGCCCATTTCCCGCCGGACGCCCCGCTGAGCGAGGTCGCCTCGCCCGCCAGCGCCTCGTCACAGAACATCAGCTGCCTGTCATCCGGCCAGTCCGAAAGGAGCCGGTCCAGCTTTTGCAGGTTGCAGACCTCGGGGACATAGGTGCCGCCGCATTGTTCGGCGGCCTCGACGGCATGGGCCTGAAGGCGGTCTTGGCGGATGCGTTCGGAATTGGTGAAATCCGCCTGTATGGGCAGGATCCGAGCAGCACCCATCTCGGCGGCCTTTTCGACGATGAAATCGGTGCGGGCCTTCTTGATCGGCGAGAACAGCAGCCAGACATCCGGCGGCATCCGCTGCGGTCCCGATTGCGAAACGCACAACAGCGAACCTGCGCGTTTGCCCGCCTCGGCAACAGTTGCAAGCCACTCGCCATCGCGCCCGTTGAACAGCAGCACCGCATCGCCCGCGCTGCGCCGCATCACCCCGAAGAGATAATGCGCCTGGTCGCGGTCCAGAGGAACCGTTTGCCCTTCCCCCAAGAGGTGATCTACAAAAAGCCTGATCTTCGCATCTGTCATGAGGGCACCATATGACCGGCAAGAACCAGACGCCAGAGGCGGCAGGCCCGGTGGCCGATGCGGTCACCGGCAATTGGGTGGACCGGCTGGCGCCGCCGCGCACAAGGCCCTATCTGCGGCTTGCGCGGGCCGACCGGCCGATCGGCACCTGGCTATTGCTGCTGCCCTGCTGGTGGGGGCTTTTGCTGGGGATGCTGCATGACGGGCGCGCAGGCTGGCACGATCTGTGGATATTTGCCGGCTGCGGGATCGGCGCGTGGCTCATGCGCGGCGCCGGCTGCACCTGGAACGATATCACCGACCGCCATATCGACGGCAGCGTGGCGCGCACCGCGCAAAGGCCGATTCCTTCGGGACAGGTGAGCGTCAAGCAGGCGCTGGCCTGGCTGGTGGCGCAGGCGCTGGTGGCGTTGTGCATCCTGTTGACCTTCAACATGGCGGCGATTGCACTTGGCGTGCTGGCGCTGTTGCCTGTGGCGATCTATCCCTTTGCCAAGCGGTTCACCTGGTGGCCGCAGATCTTTCTTGGCCTCGCCTTCAACTGGGGCGCGCTTCTGGCCTGGACGGCGCATACCGGGCGGCTGGAGTGGCCTGCGGTGGTTCTCTACCTGGCCGGGATCGCGTGGACCCTGTTTTATGACACGATCTATGCCCATCAGGACAAGGAAGACGACGCGCTGATCGGGGTGAAATCCACCGCGCGACTGTTTGGCGCACGGACCCCGAAATGGCTGTCGATGTTCCTGATCCTGAGCGTCATCCTGCAATCGCTGGCGGTGATCCTGGCGGCGGTCGGCGGCAGCTCCCCGGCGTTGCTGGTCGCGCTTCTGGGGCCTTGGGCGATGGGATGGCACATGCAATGGCAGATGCGCAATCTGGCGCTGGACGACAACGACAGGTTGCTAATGCTGTTCCGCTCCAACCGCGATGCGGGTCTGTTGCCCCTGCCGTTTTTCGCCGTCGCGCTGCTCCTGTGATTGCACTTGCGGTCGGCAGAGCCTAAACACGGGCGCGACAACAATTTACGGGCCCCGACACCATGCGCCTGTCTTCGATCTTCACCATCGCCGCGACATTTCTGGCCGCAGCCGTGTTCTGCCTTCTGATTGCGCGTCTTGCCGTGACCGTGATCGAGGACAGCTCACGCGCTTCGGTGCGCCAGGAACTGGACATGAACGGGATGACCTGGACCGAGGTCGATGCCGACGGGTTGCAGATATTCCTTGGCGGGACCGCTCCCAGCGAGGCGATGCGCTTCAAGGCGCTGTCGCTGGCGGGACGAATTGTCGATGCGGCGCGGGTGATGGACCAGATGCTGATCGAGGACACAAAGGGCATCGCGCCGCCGCGGTTCTCGATCGAGATCCTGCGCAACGACAGCGGCACATCGCTGATCGGCCTGGTGCCCGCCTCGACCGACCGCGACGCGCTGATGGAGGACATCGCCGATGCCACTGGCGAAGGCGATGCGACGGACCTTCTGGAATCGGCGGATTACCCGCATTCCGAAACCTGGGAAGAGGCGTTGGACTACGCCATCGAGTCGCTGGAACTGCTGCCGCGCGCCAAGATTTCGGTTGATGCCGAACGCGTCCTGATCAAGGCGATGGTGGACAGCCCCGAGGCGAAACGCCGGCTTGAGGTCGAACTGGCACGCAACGCGCCCGAAGACCTGCGCCTGTCGCTGGATATCTCGGCGCCGCGCCCGGTGGTCACGCCCTTCACGCTCCGCTTCCTGATCGAGGATGGCGTGGGGCGTTTCGATGCCTGCTCGGCCGATACCGAGGCGGCGCGCGACCGTATCCTGAGCGCCGCCGGACGCGCCGGCCTGAGCAGCAAGGCCGACTGCACGCTTGCCCTTGGGGTGCCCTCACCCCGATGGGGCGAGGCTGCCGAAATGGCGATTGATGCGCTCGACAAGCTGGGCGGCGGGAGTCTGACCTTTTCGGATGCGGATATTTCGATGGTCGCCCTCGAAGGCACATCGGAGAGCACCTTTGACGATGTGATCGGGCGGCTGGAAACCTCGCTGCCGGATGTCTTTGCGCTGCATGCGGTGTTGCCCCGCCCCGAGGATGCCAGCGCGCCGGTGGCACCGGAGTTCGTGGCGACGCTTTCGCCTGAAGGGCTGGTGCAGATCCGTGGCCGCGTCAGCAGCAAGCTGGCGCGCGAGACCGTGGACAGTTTCGCCAAGGCGCGGTTCTCGTCTGAGTCGGTTCGCACCACGGCGAGGGTTTCCGACGGGTTGCCGAAAGATTGGTCGCTGCGCACACTGACCGGGCTCGAGGCGTTGAGCCATGTCGCGAACGGCGTCGTCACAGTCACCCCTGATTCCCTGACGCTGATCGGCAAGACCGGGCAGAAGGATGCATCCGCGCGCGTCTCGCGTCTCCTGTCCGAAAAGCTGGGCGAGGGCGCGACCTTCTCGATCAAGGTGACCTATAGCGAGGCGCTCGATCCGGTCGCCAGCATACCGACACCAGAGGAATGCGAGGCCCGGATCGCCGAGATCCAGTCGGAGAAGAAGATTAATTTCGAACCGGGATCGTCGACCATCGAAGGCGGTGGTGCCGCGATTCTCGACGATATCGCCGAGGTGCTGAGCGAATGCGGTGACCTGCGCATGGAGATCGGCGGTCACACCGACAGTCAGGGCCGCGAGATCATGAACGAGAGGCTGAGCCAGGACCGCGCCCAGGCGGTTCTCAATGCGCTGCGCGAGCGGCGCATCCTGACCTCGTCCTTTACCGCCAAGGGTTACGGCGAATCCGAGCCGATCGCCGACAACGACACCGAAGCGGGACGTGAGGCGAACCGGCGGATCGAATTCCGCCTGATCCGCCCCGAGGCGGCAGAAGAAGACCCGACAAGTCTTGAAAGCGCCGACGAACAGGGCGAAGAAGATAACCAGGCCGAAGAACCATCGCAGGAAGACAAGCCCGATGAACAGAACTGAGTTTATCATCGCCACGGCAATCATACTTTTCGTGGCGTTCTGTCTGGGGTGGTTCGCCAACTGGCTGGTGCATCGCTTCATTCGCGTCAACCAGTCGGATGTCGGCGAGCTCGAGAAGATGGCGCAGGAGCTGCACGAGGCCGAGGAGACACGCGATCAGGCGATCACCTATCTTCAGCAGCGCGAGGCCGAGCTGACCAACCAGCTCTCGCAGACCGAAGCCGAACTCGCCGCCACGATGGACGGTCTGCGCGAGGCCCGCCACGAGACCGAGGAACTGCGCTCATACCTTGAACGCAGCAGCGCAGGCTGATGACCGCTATTCAGGGGCGGTAAAGCCCGGCGAGCCGCGATCCGAAGGATGCTTCGCAAGATGCTTGCGCTTGATGTCCGCTGAAGTGTCGCGGCTGGCGTCATGGCTCCAGCCCGGCGGCGCGACGCAATACATCAACCGTTCGCGCCATGTCAGCCCCGGCTGGATCACATCGCGCAGGATTCCGACCCATTCGTGAAACACCACCCGGATCGGGTTGAAGGTGCCGAGGTTGTGCACCAGCCCGTAATCGGGTTTCTCGTGGTCCAGTTCCGGCACGAAGGTGCCGAACATCTTGTCCCAGATAATGAAGACTCCGGCGTAATTGGCATCGAGATAGCGCGGGTTGCGCCCGTGATGGACGCGGTGATGCGAAGGCGTGTTCATCACGGCCTCGAACCAGCGCGGCATACGGCCGATGGCCTCGGTGTGGATCCAGAACTGGTAAATCAGGTTCAACCCGCCGCAAAACAGAACCAGCGCCGGGTGAAACCCCAGCAGAATCAGCGGTGCGCGCACCACCATCATGAAGGTGAATGTGCCGGTCCATGTCTGTCGCAGCGCTGTGGTGAGGTTGTAATGCTGGCTGGAGTGGTGGTTCACATGGCTGGCCCAGACCCAGCGGATGCGGTGCCCGAAGCGATGCACCCAGTAATAGCGCAGATCGTCCAGCACGAAGCAAAGCGCGATCACCCACCATGACGTGCCCAGATCCAGCGGCGTGATCGCCCAGAGCGCCATGAAGAACCCATAGGCGATGAAACCCAGCAAGACGCCCGACGCCACGCTGCCCGCACCGAGGATCAGCGAGGTTACCGCGTCGCGCGTCTCATAGCGTCCGCCACGTCCCTTGAGGACGATCCACAGCAACTCGATCAGGATGGCCGCGATGAAAAACGGCACCGCCCAGTTGACGACATCGGGGAAAGTGATCTGGTCGCTCATGCATCTTGCTCCTCGGGGGCTGCCCAGACCCCGGTTTCGGCTTCGTCCAGCACCAGGTCGATGCGGGGCGCGGTATAGTCGGGCAGGGAGATGCGCAGCCCTTCTGCGCGGCGGGTGATGCGCGCGCCTGTCAGGTAGCGCGCAGTGGTGTCAGCCCCCATCGGCCAGACGACCCCCCGACCCTTCGGCGTCTCGACCAGCGCGGCCATCCGGTTTCGGCTGAGAAGGACCCGCAATGGCGCATCGTCCGGGAACTCGCTGAGCCATGCATCGCGCGCTGCTGACTCATCGGACAGCGCAACAGGGCGCGACAGCCCCAGCAGATGCAAGAGCAGGGCGATCCCGAGGATGCCGACCGTCACCAGCGGGACCAGAATACTCAGCGGCATGGTGTCTCCTCCGCCCCGAAGTTAGCCAAATCCGGCGCGGGTTTGTCAAAGGTGGCGTGGCGTCACTCGGCGACAGGGGGCTGATGCGGTCTGCGCCGCCCCTCGCGCCACGCCAGCAGTCCCGCGCCCGTCAGGATGATGACCGCCCCCAGGATCGAGACGGCATCGGGCAGCACCGCGAACACCGCCGCGTCATAGATCGTCGCAAAGACCAGCGCGGCATAGAAGAAGGGTGCGACGAAACTTGCATCGGCCCGCGCCATCGCGTTGACAAAACAGGCCTGCGCGGCCGCCATGAGCACGCCGATCCCGGCCAGTGCCAGCCATTGCTGCACATTCGGCGCACGCCACACCAGCACCACCGCCAGCGTCGCGATCACGAGCCCGATCAGGTTGTTGATGAACAGGATCTGAAGCGGCCCCTCGCGCCCGGAAAGCCGCTTGATGAAAATCAGCTCGGTTCCCAGACACAGCGCCGAGCCGAGCGCCAGAACCGCTCCGAAGGCGATTGCCCCGTCGCCAGGGCGGGTCAGCACCACCGCTCCGACCAGCGCGATGGCCGCCGCACCCCAGCGGACCGGCCCAACCTTTTCGCCCAGCAAGGGCACCGCCAGCATCATCCCGAAAACCGGGTTGAGAAAGCTGATCGCCGTGGCGTCCGACAGCGGGATGAAGGTGGCGGCGGCGAACATAAGGGTCACGCCACCCCAGCCGAAAGCCGACCGCCCGGCGTGCAGCCCCAGATGCGGGCGGCTCATGCGCGGTCGCATGACGGTTGTCACGGCCCCGATGGCCAGCAGGGCGAACAGGAACCGGCCGTGGCTGATTTGCAGCGGATGCATCGCTGGCCCCAGAACGCCGGTGCCAAGCGCCTTGGCCAAGAGGGTCGTGCCCGCGGCAAAGGCCGAGGCCGCCAGCGTCAAGAGCGCGGCAAGCGCGGGGTTCGGGGCGCGGGGGCTGAACATGTCTGCAAGCGGTATGCGCAAAACATCACGCCGACAAGGCGTTTGCCAAGGCGTCGCAGATTCCGCTTCACGTCGCGTCAGGATCGGGCTAAAGCGATGCCATGATCAAACGCCAAGCATACGCCATCGCCCGACGCCGACGCATCCGCGCCTGACGTCCCGGTCGCTTGATCGCTGGCGCGCCCGCGCGCCGCACCCTTCCCGAAAACATTGACTTGCCCAAGCCTCTAAGGCACTCAAAGGGCTTCTGAAACAAAGGATATGCAGATGATCCCGTCCGTTCTTCCGACCTATAATCGGGCACCCCTGACCTTCGTCAAGGGTGAAGGCAGCTGGTTGATCGAGGCGGATGGGCGCCGATTTCTGGACATGGGGGCCGGGATCGCGGTGAATGCGCTTGGCCATGCCAATCCCGATCTTGTCGCCGCGCTGACCGAACAGGCGGGCCGGTTGTGGCACACGTCGAACCTCTATCAGATCCCGCAACAGCAGGCGCTGGCGGACAAGCTGGTCGATGCGACTTTCGCCGACACGGTCTTCTTCACCAATTCGGGCACGGAGTCCTGTGAATTGGCGATCAAGATGGCGCGCAAGCATTTCCATGCCAAGGGCCAACCCGAGCGCATCGGCATCATTGCCTTCGAGGGGTCCTTTCACGGCCGCTCGCATGCCGCCATCGCCGCTGCGGGGTCCGAAAAGATGACCAGCGGCTTCGGCCCGCTCCTGCCCGGCTTCAGCCATGTCGCCTGGGGCGATCACGACGGGCTCCATGCCGCCATCGACGAAACCACCGCGGCGATTCTCATCGAACCTGTGCAGGGCGAAGGCGGGATACGCCCGCTTCCCGACCAGTGCCTCAAGGGCTTGCGCGATCTCTGTGACGAAAAGGGCATCCTTCTGATCCTCGACGAGGTGCAATGCGGAATGGGGCGCACCGGGCGTCTTTTCGCGCATGAATGGGCGGGCATCGAGCCTGACATCATGATGGTCGCCAAGGGCATCGGAGGGGGCTTCCCGCTGGGTGCGGTGCTGGCCTCCGAAAGCGCCGCCAGCGGCATGACCGCAGGAACGCATGGATCGACCTATGGCGGCAACCCACTGGCCTGCGCCGTGGGTGCACGCGTCATGGACATCATCGCCGACCCCACCTTTCTGCAAGAGGTCAACGAAAAGGCCGGGCGCCTGCGCCAAGGGCTCGAAGGGCTTGTTGCCTCCCATCCCGATGTGTTCGAGGAGGTGCGCGGCAGCGGGCTCATGCTTGGCCTGAAATGCAAGGCGCCCAATGCGGATGTCCTCGCCGCCGCCTACGCCGAACAGCTCATCACCGTTCCGGCGGCGGACAACGTCATCCGCCTCCTGCCGCCGCTCAACATGTCAAACGAGGATCTTTCCGAGGCGCTTGCCCGTCTTGACGCCACCGCAACCCGGGTCGAAACGGGCAATGGGTCCTGATCTTTCACCTTTCCGGAAATACTCCGGGGGAGTCGCGCGGCACGCGCGGCGGGGGCGGCGCCCCCTTCCCCCTTCAGCCAAGGTCACCACGCCATGAAGCACTTTCTCGATATCCACAAGACAGACCCGGCCGAGTTGCGGTCGATGATCGACAATGCCCGCGCCATGAAGGAGGCACGCAAGGGGCGCCCGCGCGGCACCCCGGACGAGGGCTCGCCGCTGGCGGGGCGCATGGTCGCGCTGATCTTTGAAAAGCCCTCGACCCGCACAAGGGTCAGCTTTGACGCGGGCGTGCGCCAGATGGGCGGACAGACCATGGTGCTGTCGGGTGCCGACATGCAGCTTGGCCACGGCGAGACCATCGCCGACACCGCCCGCGTGCTGAGCCGCTATGTCGACCTGATCATGATCCGCACCTTCGACGAATCCGTGCTGCTGGAGATGGCCGAATACGCCGATGTCCCGGTGATCAACGGGCTGACCGATCGCACCCATCCCTGCCAGATCATGGCCGACGTCCTGACTTACGAGGAACATCGCGGCCCGATCACGGGCAAGAAGGTTGTCTGGTCGGGAGACGGCAACAACGTCTGCGCGTCTTTCCTGCATGCGGCGGGGCAGTTCGGCTTCGATCTGACCTTCACCGGCCCTTCGCAACTAGACCCCGAGGACGAATTCGTCGGACTGGCGCGCAAGAGCGGCAGCACCGTCCAGATCGAGCGCGACCCCGTCAAGGCGGTTAAGGATGCGGATCTCGTGGTCACCGATACCTGGGTCAGCATGCATGACAGCCAGTCCACCAAGGAGCGCCGCCACAACATGCTGCGCCCCTATCAGGTGAACGAGGAGCTGATGTCGCACGCGCGCCCCGATGCGCTGTTCATGCACTGCCTGCCCGCCCACCGCGAGGACGAGGCGACCAGTGCCGTCATGGACGGGCCGCATTCGGTGATCTGGGACGAGGCCGAAAACCGACTGCACGCGCAGAAGGCGATCATGCGCTGGTGTCTCGGAGTCTGAGCCTTTAGCATCCCTCCGACACCGGCGAAGGTTGGGGGGATGTATGGCACGCGCGCAGATCGGTCTTTACGGGCTTGGCACGATGGGCAGCGCCTTGGCGCTGAACCTGGCGCAACAGGGCCTCGACGTGGCGCTGGCCAATCGCGAGGTCGAGGTATTCGAACCTTTCCTTGCAGAGGCGGGCGCGCTGAGCGAACGGCTTCATCCGCATGCGACGCTTGAATCTTTCGTTGCTGACCTCGACGTGCCGCGCATCGTGCTGTTCATGATCCCTTCGGGGCCGCCAATGGACGAGATGATCGCCCGGATCGCGCCCCTGCTGGCGCCGGGCGACATGATCGTCGATGCGGGCAATGCCGATTTCCACGACACGCGGCGGCGCAGCGCGGCACTGGCCAAAAAGGGGCTCGACCTCGTCGGCATGGGCGTTTCAGGGGGCGAAGAGGGCGCGCGCAACGGTCCCTCGATGATGGTCGGGGCCACCACGGACAGCTGGGCGCGGCTGCAACCGATCCTCGAACGCATCGCGGCGCGCTACGAGGGCGATCCCTGCGTCGCGCGACTTGGTCCTGACGGGGCAGGGCATTTCGTCAAGACCGTGCATAACGGCATCGAATATGCCGACATGCAGATGATCGCGGAGGTTTACAGTCTTCTGCGTTTCGGCACCGGTCGCAGTCCGACCGAGATCGGCGCGCTGTTCAGCGCGTGGAATGGCGGCGCGCTGCGATCCTACTTGCTGGAGATCACCTCGGATATCCTGCAAAGCAGCGATCCGGTTACCGGCCACCCGGCGGTCGATGTGATCAAGGATAGCGCCGGACAAAAGGGCACGGGCCGATGGACCGTGATCGAGGCGCTGCGCCTGGGGCAATCGGCCAGCACCATCGAGGCGGCGGTCGGTGCCCGCAGCTGGTCAGCCGAAAAGGACACGCGCCAGGCGGCCGAAGCGATCCTGGGCGGTGCCCGGCTGGCACTGGGCCTTTCACCCGAGGTTCTGGCGGATGCGCTGAAGGCGGGGCGCATCCTTGCCCATGCGCAGGGTTTCCGCCTTCTGACGGCGGCCTCGCGGGAATATCAGTGGTCGCTCGATCTGGCCCGGATCGCCGAGATCTGGCGCGCCGGGTGCATCATCCGGTCGGCGCTGCTGAATGATCTGGCCGACGCCCTGCGCGCAGACGGCGCGGGAGAACCACAGGGGCATCTGATCCTGGCGCCTGCCATCGCGGAGGATCTTGCGGCATCGGTGCCGGCCCTGCGCGAGGTGGTGGCGGCGGCGGTTCATGCCGGTCATGCGCTGCCGTCGCTTTCAGCGGCGCTGGCCTGGTATGACAGCATGCGCCAAGGGTTCGGCACGGCCAATCTCATCCAGGCACAGCGCGATGTCTTCGGGCGTCACGGCTTCGAGAGGCTGGGTCAGGAGGGCCGCTTTCATGGCCCCTGGTGGGGGTGAGCGACCTGCGCGTCAGCGGATCACCGTTTTGAGGAACAGGAAGATCACCGCCGACATCGCTCCGGCGGCGGGCACCGTGACGACCCAGGCCGCGACGATCGTCATGAAATGGCTGCGCCGCACCAGTTTGCGGCGGCGGCGTTCCTCGAGCGGGATGCGCTTGGCGGTTCCGCCATTGCCGGAATTATTGCGCAGGCGCTTTTCCATATACCATTCGCGAAAGAACCCGACGCCGAACACGCCGCCCACGGCGATATGCGTCGAACTGACCGGCAGACCCAGCCAGCTGGCCACGATCACGGTGATCGCCGCGCTGAGCGCGACGCAATAGGCACGCATCGGGTTCAGCTTCGTGATCTGGCTGCCGACCATGCGGATCAGCTTGGGTCCGAACAGGAACAGGCCGAAGGAAATCCCGAATGCACCGATCACCATGACCCACATCGGGATCGCGACCTGCCCGGAAACGACACCAAACTCATTGGCGTGCACGATGGCGGCCAGCGGCCCCACGGCGTTGGCCACATCGTTGGCGCCATGCGCGAATGACAGCAATGCCGCCGACAGCACCAGCGGCAAGGCGAACAGGGATTTGAGCGAGCGGTTGCGGTTCTCCATGCCGGCTGACTGCCGACGGATCATGGGGCGCGCAAAACCATATGACACGACCCCGACGCCCAGCCCGATGAGCAGCGCGGCGCCGAGATTGACGGACACCACGCGCGACAGCCCCTTGAGCCCAAGGTATGTCGCAAAGGTGCCGGCCATGATCCCGACCAGCACCGGAACCCAACGCTGCGCCGACGCGATCTTGTCCTCGCGATAGATGATCCTGCTCTTGATGAACGCCAGGAACGCCGCCGCGATGGCTCCGCCCAGCACCGGCGATATCACCCAGCTGGCCGCGATCGCGCCCATCGTGGGCCAGTTCACCGCCGTCAGCCCGGCCGCCGCGATCCCGGCACCCATGACCCCGCCCACAACCGAGTGTGTGGTCGAGACCGGCGCGCCGATACGGGTCGCGAGGTTCACCCAGAGGGCCGCGGAAATCAGCGCCGCCATCATCGCCCATGTGAATATCTGCGCCTCGGAGACGCCCGCGGGGTCGATGATCCCTTTCGAGATGGTCGAGACCACGTCGCCCCCGGCCAGCAGCGCCCCGGCGCTTTCGCAGATCGCGGCGATCACGATGGCGCCGCTCATGGTCAGCGCATTCGCACCGACCGCCGGACCCATGTTGTTGGCCACATCATTGGCGCCGATATTGAGCGCCATGTAGGCCCCGAACACGGCGGCGACGACGACGACGGTGTTGTTGGGATAGGTTCCAAAGAACAGCGCCGCACCCAGTCCTGCGATCACCATGAAGACCAGGGCGATCCCCGGTGCGATCAGGGGGCGCGCGACATAAGACGTCGCGTATTCGATCTGGGAGATGCGCCTCAGATCCTTGTCCAGTGTCTTCCACTGGTTGCTGTCGGGTGTGTCGGGCACCGGCCCCTCCCAGGCAGAACATTCGCTGACAGCGCTAGTGGCAGATCCTGATCAGATCAATGGCGGAAGCTCATGAAACCGTTACAAAACGGTTACATTTCCTGAAAAATCGCTTTCAGCCCCGGCTCATTCACCATTTCGGCGGCTTGTGCGGGGCTGACCCACTTGCGCTCGCGCTCACGTGCCTCGGGGTAGATGTCGGAAAGTTCGCTGACATCGAGGTAGAAAACCTGCACTTCCACCGGCGCGCGATAACCCGTGTCGAGGCGTTTTTCATATGCGAATGTGCCCACCGGCACCGGCGTCAGCATCGCTGTCTTGACGCCAGCTTCTTCCCAGGCTTCCTCGCGCGCGGCTTCGGCGGCGGATTTGCCATCCATCAGCCAGCCCTTGGGCACGATCCAGCGCCCGCTGTCGCGGCTCGTAATCAAGAGCACCTCGATCCCGTCATCGCTCTGGCGGCCGCACAAGGCCGCCACCTGCACCTCGGGAGGGCGGCGCAGCAAGGGTTGGACCATTTCGGCCCACGCTTTTTTCAATCCCTCAGTCATGGGGTTCGGTTCGCCTGCTCATGTTAATTTCTTGTTATCGCTCCAATATAGCGATACCAGCGCAGAATTCAAATCACGGCTTGCGGCGCCGGCTGGCACGCAGTGTCGGATCGGCCACGGTCGGGTCTTCGGGCCAGGGATGCCTGGGGTAGCGCCCGCGCATGTCCTTGCGCACATCTGCATAGCTGGTGGCCCAGAACCCAGGAATGTCGGTGGTCGTCTGCACCGGACGACCTGCGGGCGACAGAAGTGTTACGCGAAGCGGGGTCCGGCCCACGCTGGGATGGGTCGTTTGTCCGAACATCTCCTGCAGGCGCAGGCTGATTTCCGGGGCCTCGCCGCCGTAATCTATCGGAATGCGGCGCCCGAGCGGCGTGGTGAACTGCGCCGGGGCCTGCTTGTCGAGCCGTTGCATCTGGTCATGGCTCAGCCGCGCGCGCAAGGCTTCGAGCATGTCGAACCGCTTCCAGTCCTGCGCTGTGCGCACTCCGGACAGAAAGGGCAAAAGCCAATCCTCGAGTTGCTCGAGCAGCGCGGGTTCACGCATGTCTGGCAGGTCATCGCCAGCCGCGCGCAAGAGCTCCACGCGCGCAACAAAGCGGCGCGCCGTATCCGACCAGTTCAATCCCAGGTCGCGCACTCCGTCCAGCATCGCGCGGGCTACCGCGTTGTCGGGGGCATCTTTCCAGACCCGGTCATCCAGCAACAGCGCCCCGAACCGTTCCTGCCGCCGCGAGGCCACGCGGCGTTCGCGCCTGTCCCAGAGGCAGACATCATGCCAGGCGATCTGATCGGCGAAGAGCCCGCGCAGCGCGGCCTCGTCAATGCGGATCGCCTGACGGATGCGCGCCTCGCGCGGGTTGCCGTCAAGATCGGTGGCCACGATCAGGCGCGCGCCTGACATGTCGTCGTCATCCGGCATCACAGCACCCTTGCCACCCGAAAGCACATAGCGCGGCGCATCCCCCTTGCGGCGCAAGCCGATGCGGTCGGGATAGGCGAGGGCTGCCATCTCTGCATCGTCCAGCTGGGGTTTTTGCGCAGGGGTCGCCTGACGGGCCAGCCGCCTGGCTTCGCTGCGGATGCGTTCAAGCGCGCCACGATTGACGCTGTGGGAATGTCGCGTCTGGAAATCGCGCAGATTGCGCAGCGCCGAGAGGCGCAGCGACAGATCCACCGGCGCGCCCCGCGCGAGCGGATCGCGGTCCGACAGAAGGGCGGCAGGCAACGCGGCGTCGGCCCCGGCCAGCGCCATCATATGCGCAAGTCTCGGGTGGAGCGGCAACGCCGCCAGCACCTTGCCATGCGCGGTGATCCGGTTGGCATTGTCCAGCGCGCCCAGCATGCGCAGCAGAGCCTGTGCCTCGGCATAGACGCCGGGATTGGGTGGCGTCACGAAGGCGAGATCACCGGGCGCGGCTCCCCAGAGCGCGAGCTCGAGTGCCAGCCCGGACAGGTCCGCGGCCTCGATCTCGGCAGGGGGGAAGGCCGGAAGTGCGCCATCCTCGCCCTTGGTCCAGAGGCGATAACAGACACCTTCTGCCACGCGGCCTGCGCGCCCTGCGCGCTGTGTCGCCTCGGCGCGTGTGACAGGTTCGGTTACCAGCCGCGACATGCCGCTGCCCGGATCAAAGCGCGCCCGCCGCGCCCGCCCGCCATCGACCACGACGCGGATATCGGAAATGGTCAGCGATGTTTCCGCGATGGCAGTGGACAGGACGACCTTGCGGCCGCTTTGGGCGGGGGCGATGGCAGCGCGCTGCTTGCTGAACTCCATCGCGCCGAACAACGGGCGCAAGTGGCAGTCTTCCGGCAGGCGGTCACGCAGCAGCGCCTCGACGCGGCGGATCTCACCCTCGCCAGGAAGGAACACGAGAATCCCGCCCCCGGTCTCGGATGCGGCGTCGAGGACCAGATCGGCCAGCGCCTGCTCGAACCGGCGCGTGGCGGGAACGGGGCGGTCAAGCCAGCGGATATCCACCGGGTAACTGCGCCCCTCCGACGTGACGACCGGTGCGTCATCCATCAGCGCCGCTACCGGTGCGGCGTCAAGCGTCGCCGACATCGCCAGCAGGATCAGGTCTTCGCGCAGTGCACCGGCCACCTCTAGGCAGAGCGCCAGCCCCAGATCGGCATTGAGCGAACGTTCGTGGAACTCGTCGAAGATCACCGCGCCGATGCCGCTGAGCGCCGGGTCGGATTGCAGCATCCGCGTCAGGATGCCCTCGGTCACCACTTCGATCCGCGTGGCGCCGGACACCTTTGCCTCGCCGCGCACACGATAGCCGACGGTCTGGCCCGGTGCCTCGCCCAGGGTCTGCGCCATGCGCTCGGCGGCGGCGCGCGCGGCAAGGCGGCGCGGCTCCAGCATCAGGATGCGTCCACCGGTCAGTCCGGCCTTGAGCATTTCAAGCGGAACCACGGTGGTCTTGCCCGCGCCGGGCGGCGCCTGAAGCACCGCGCGACCGCGGGCACGCAGCGCGTCGAGCAGCGGTGAAATCGCTTCATGGATGGGCAATTGCGTGGTCATGCCCGCCTTATCGGCCATGCGCTGGCATATTTCCATAGCCTGACGGCGGCGGCCGGTCTGGACATTAGGGGGCGCGGCGCGTCATGTAGGCGCCCGGAACACATCAACAACGGGTCTGCTGCCGCCATGGATATCGACACAATCAGCGAAAAGATCGTCGCCGGTGACCGCAGGGCGCTGTCGCGAGCGATCACCCTGATCGAAAGTTCACGCAAGGATCACCGCGAACAGGCGGCGCTGTTGATGGAGCGGCTGAAGGGCGCGGAGCGGCAGGCCATCCGTATCGGCATGTCGGGCACGCCCGGTGTGGGAAAATCCACCTTCATCGAGAGTTTCGGCACCATGCTGACCGCGCAGGGCCTTCGGGTGGCGGTTCTGGCGGTGGACCCGTCGAGTGCGCGCTCGGGCGGCTCGATCCTGGGCGACAAGACCCGGATGGAGCAGCTTTCGCGCGATCCCAATGCATTCATCCGGCCCTCGCCCGCGCAATCGCATCTGGGCGGCGTCGCACGGCGCAGCCGCGAGGCCGTGGCGGTCTGCGAGGCGGCGGGCTTTGATGTTGTGCTGATCGAGACCGTGGGCGTCGGGCAGTCCGAAACCGTCGTTGCCGAGATGTCTGACCTGTTCATTCTGCTGCTGGCCCCGGCGGGGGGGGATGAGTTGCAGGGCGTGAAGCGCGGTATCATGGAGATCGCCGACATCATTCTTGTCAACAAGGCCGATGGCGATCTGAAACCGGCGGCAACGCGCACCTGCACCGATTATGCCGGGGCGCTGCGCCTGTTGCGAAAACGGCCCCAGGACCCTGCCGGGTTTCCCAAGGCCATGATGGTATCGGCCATGCAGCAGGAGGGCCTGGAGAAGGCCTGGGAGGAAATGACCGCGCTGGTCGAGTGGCGCCGTGAAAACGGGTTCTTCGATGCGCGGCGCGAGGAGCAGGCGCGCTATTGGTTCGAGCAGGAAGTGCGTAACGGGCTTCTGGCGCGCCTTGAAACGCCGCAGGCCCGCGAGGCGATGCAGGACTACGCCGCGCGCGTCGCCGAAGGGACGATCACACCGACCGTCGCCGCGCAGGAAATGCTGGACGGGCTCAAGGGCTGAGCCTCAACCCTGCGCGAAATCGACGATCCCCTCGACCAGGCAATCGAGGCTGTCCGTCCAGCCGATACCATCAGGCAGCGCGCCGGTCAGAAAGGACAGCTCGGTGCAGGCGACCAGCAGGTGATCGGCGCCCGCATCGGCCAGCCGGTGCGCCTGTCCGTTCATACGTGGCGCCAGCGACTCCGGGTCTTCCCCGGCCTTGACGGCGCGGATGATCGCCAGCAACTCGCTGTCATCGCTCAAGGAGACTGGCTCTAGCCCGCGGGCACTGAAGGGCTGCAGGAACACCCCGGTCAGCCGCGTCGCGGGCGAGGCCAGAAGCCCCACCTTGCGCGCACCCGCGCCCGCCAGAGCCGCGGCGGTGAGGTCGAGCATGTTCAGGAATGGCAAGCTGGTCGCGCCCTGAAGCGCATCCGCGTAGTGATGGGCGGTGTTGCAGGGCATCGCGAGCGCCTTGGCTCCGGCGCGTGCAAGATCGTCCGCCATGCGCGCCAGAACCGGCGCGGGGTCTTCGCCGTTACCGTCGATCAGGGCCTTGATGCGGCTTGGAACCTGCGGGTTCTGGTGCACGATGAGAGGGATGTGATCGCCGTCATCGCGCGCGGGCACGGCATCAAGCACCTTCTGCATCAGAAGTATGGTGGCCTCTGGCCCCATCCCGCCCAGGATTCCGACAGTTCGCATTCTTACCGCTCTCCCCTTTGCCTATCGTGGCGCGGGGTCAGCCCCCGACGCGCGCGGGCATCTTGGCGCTTGCCGCGAGCTTGTCCAGCCGAATGTCGGCCGAGCGCGCATGGCCTTCCATGCGCTCCTCGCGGCTGATGCGGGCGCTGATGCGTGCCAGGTCCGGCAGGGCGCGGGTATCCACCTGTTGCCAGGTTACAGTCTTGAGGAACTTGTGCACGCTGAGCCCGCCGGTATAGCGCGCCGCGCCCGAGGTGGGCAGCACGTGATTGGGGCCGGCCGCCTTGTCACCGAATGCCACGGTGGTTTCCTCGCCAAGGAAAAGCGACCCATAGGCCCGCAGCCGCGCGCGCCACCAGGGCAGGTCAGCGGCCTGAACGTGCAGATGTTCCGGCGCCTTCTGATCGGCATATTGGGCCATCGACTCGCGGTCGGGGCAGAGAACCACCTCGCCGAGGTCACGCCACGCGGCCTGCGCGGCGCTGCGGTTGGGTTCGGGCAAGCTGTCGATGACCGACGGTATCGCTGCGATCACCGCGTCGGCCAGCGGCCTGTGCGTGGTGGCCAGCCAGACCGGGCTGGTTGCGCCATGCTCGGCCTGCCCGACAAGGTCGATGGCGACGGTCGCGGGATGGGCGGTTTCGTCGGCCAGGACAAGACTGTCGGTGGGACCGGCGAACATGTCGATCCCGATGGGGCCGAAAAGCTGCCGCTTGGCCTCGGCGACATAGGCGTTGCCAGGGCCGACAAGGATATCCGCAGGCGGTGCACCGAACAGGCCGAACGCCATCGCCGCCACACCCTGCACACCGCCGATGCAAAGGATGCGCGAGGCCCCCGCCACATGCATCGCATAGAGCATCGGCGCGGGAATGCCCGCTGCGCCGTTGGGCGGCGAACAGGCGGTGATGTCGGGCACGCCCGCTTCGCGCGCGGTGGCGATGGACATGAGCGCCGATGCGATATGCGTGTAGCGCCCGCCCGGCACATAGCAGCCAGCCGCCGAAAGCGGGATCTGCCGCTGACCGGCGATCAGGCCGGGGCGAAGTTCGACCTCCATGTCTTGCGCGGTGGCACGCTGCGCAGCGGCGAAGCGGCTGATATTCTCATGCGCCCAGTCAATGTCGTCCTTGAGATCCTGGGGCACCTCGGCGATCGCCTGTGCGATCTGCTCGGCGCTGACAGCGATTTCGCCGCTCCAGCCATCGAGGCTGCGCGCATATTCCAGCGCCACCTGCGCCCCGCCGGCGCTGAGCCGCGCCAGCATGATCTGAACCGTATCGGCGACATCGGCGATGGCTTCGGGCGGTTGGCCGGGGGCGGATTTGATGAATTCGAGAGGCATGGCGAAATCTCCTTGGCCCCTTGAATGTGGGCAAACGACATCGCCGGACAAGGCGTTTTCGGCGGGGCCGTGCCGGTTTTTGCGCGCGCCGAAACAGGGTTTCGGCAAACCTGAAAAGCCAGTCACCTTCCCGGCGTAACCTTCAGAGTGTCGCCCTCAGTCCGCGCGCCGCATGCTCGATCAGATCCAGAACGCCGTCGAAATCGCGGGTATAATAGGGGTCCGGCACATGGCTCATGCCGGTTTCGGGGGCAAAATCGGTGAACAGCCGCACTTGTGTCCCTGCGCCGGCGGGGCGCAGAGCCTCGATCCGTTGCAGGTTGTCCTCGTCCATCGCGACGATCAGGTCGAATTCCTCGAAATCGCCCGCATGGAACTGGCGCGCGCGCAGCGAGGAGAGGTCGTGCCCGCGTCGCCGCGCGGCTTCCTGCATTGGCCCGTAGGGCGGTTCGCCCAGATGCCAGCCGCTGGTGCCTGCGCTGTCAATCGTAAGCCCGAGATCGGGCGTGAGCGAACGCAGGACTCCTTCGGCTGCGGGCGAGCGGCAGATGTTTCCAAGGCAAACGAACAGGATACGGGTGGTCATGCGGAGCTCCTTTGGGCAAGAAGTGTTAAGGCAAGGAGGTGACATGGAAAAGATCGTCATTCTGACCGGTGCGGGAATTTCCGCGGAAAGCGGCCTTGGGACATTCCGCGACGAGGGCGGGTTATGGGCGCTGCACGCGATCGAGGACGTCGCGACGCCCGAAGGGTTCGCGCGCGATCCGGGTCTAGTGCATCGCTTCTACAACGCCCGCCGCGCGCAGGCGGCGCAGGCCACGCCCAACCCCGCGCATGAGGCGTTGGCGCGGCTTCAGGCCGGGTTCCACGGCGATTTGTGGATCGTCACGCAGAATGTCGATGACCTTCACGAAAAAGCGGGCAGTTCCAATGTGTTGCATATGCATGGCAGCCTGAGCGGCGCGCTCTGCGGGGCCTGCGATCATCGCTGGCCCGCGCCGCTTGAGATGGCGCCGGGTGACCAATGCCCGGATTGCGGCGCGCCTGCTGCGCGGCCTGATATCGTATGGTTCGGCGAAATCCCCTATCACATGGAACGGATCTGGGAGTTGGTCGAGACCGCGGATATTTTTGCCGCGATCGGCACGTCGGGGCAGGTATATCCGGCGGCGGCCTTCGCGCAGCATGCCGGACGTGCCGGGGCGCATTGCGTGGAACTCAACCTGGAGGATTCGATCAATGCCCGCGACTTTGCCGAGACCCGCCGCGGACCGGCGTCGACGCTGGTGCCAGAATGGGTTGATGAGATTCTAAGTCATTGACGTAAAATAAAAAGGCCGGGCGCGAGGCCCAGCCTTTCTGTTGCCGTTCGGGGTCAGCGTTCGAGATCGACGGGAACCTCGACCGAGATTTCGCCGGCGGTCTCGAAGGTCAGCGTGAGGGGGACGGTTGCGCCTTGCTCGAAGGGCGCTTCGATGCCCAGGAACATGATGTGGTTGCCGCCGCGCTCCAGCATGAGAGTTTCTCCGGCGGCGATCGGCAGGCCTTCTTCGACATGAATCATGCGCATCACGCCGTTTTCGTCCTGCTTGTGCGTATGCAGTTCCACCTTTTCCGATACGGGCGAGGCGGCGGCGATCAGGCGGTCATCGGTGCCGCTGTTGTTGGTGATGGTCATGAAGGCCGCGCCCGAGGTGGCCATCATGGCCGAGCTGCGGGCATAGGGGTCATTCACGGTGATGTCCTGCGCAAAGGCGGGAAAGGCGAGGGCGGTGGCGGCGAGAGCGGCCGCGATGGTGGTTTTGAAAGACATGGTTTTCGTCCTGACATGATTGGAAGAGTTTGACTGCGAAAGGTCGTTCAGGCCGCGAGAGGGGGCGCACGCGCACATGGCGATACCGCTGATGCAGTCGAGATATGTTGTGTAAATTCAATGGTTTCAACGGGCATCCAGCGCAGCTTGCGCAGCAGGAGCGGGCCGTCGGAAGAGGTAATCGCCTGGAACAGCGCCAGCGCGCATTCGGGGCAGATATGGGTGGCGCCGGTGGGCTGGCCATCGGCGTCGACGATCACGGTGACAGGCCCCGAGCCGGTGCAGATCTCGATCTGGCCGGCCGCGTCGGGGGCGGCGCGCGCCACGGCGAGGGCCTGGCCCGCGAGGACCATGACCAAGGCGAGGGCGATGCCCAGATATGCGCGAAGTCCTGTCATATTCATCCACCATATACGCCTTGTGCGCAGAGAAGGGGAAGCGACAAAACGAAACAGCCCCGCCGCAAGGGCAGGGCTGTCAATCCGGTTCGGAAGATCGTTTGGCTCAGGCGCTGGCGGCCTGGGCTTTGGCGATTTCCTTTTTGACTTTCAACGCGTTGGCGGAAAGTTCATCATCCTTCGCCTTGGCGAGGAAAAGATCCAGACCGCCGCGGTGATCGACGCTGCGCAGAGCGGCTGCGCTGATCCGCATCTTGATGGGGCGGCCCAGGGTCTCGGACTGGAGCGATACGTCCTGCAGATTGGGCAGGTAGCGGCGCTTGGTTTTGTTGTTGGCGTGGCTGGAGTGGTTGCCAGACATGGGGCCTTTTCCGGTCAGTTCGCAGCGGCGCGACATGGGTTCATCCTCGTCTTGGGTCAAGGGGGCAACGCGCCCCTGCTCAATGCAAATGGGCACCGCCAGTGGCAGCGCCCCGAATTCATCGCTGGGTCTTTACGTCCAAAGTCGCGGGGCGTCAAGGGATTCGACAGGGGAATTCGCGCCCGTGAAGGCATGTACGAAACGTCCGGTTTGTACATCGGTTTTGTACCGACTTCGCGCCGCCGGTCGCGGAAATTGTACAAAACCGGCAAGACCGCCTGCGGCGGGACGCTGCCGGGGCGGTTGTGGGCATCGCGGGAGGGGGCTAGGCTGCGGGGCGAACGACGGCTGAAGCGCGAGACCGAGAGAGAGCAGGAGGGAGCGTCATGGAGATCATCACCGCCGGGACCACGCCGGACAGGCTGGCGAAGCCCGACTGGTTCACCGGACGGGTCTGGCAGACGCCCATCGTGGAGGCCCCGGCCCCGGCACGGGTGCGCGCGCTGCGCGTCAGTTTCGAGCCGGGCGCGCGCACTGCGTGGCATACGCACCCGCTGGGGCAGACGCTGCATGTCCTTTCGGGCATCGGGCTGGTGGGGCTGCGCGACGCGGCGCCACGGGTGATCCGGCCCGGCGACACGGTCTGGATTCCGCCCGGCGAGGAGCATTGGCATGGCGCGACCCCCGAATCGATGATGTGCCACATCGCGATCCAGGAGGCCGATGCCGAGGGTCAGGTGGCCGACTGGCTGGAGCATGTGAGCGATGCCGACTACCGGCGCGCGCCCGATTAACCGGCTGGCAAGGCTGCATGGTGTTGGTTGGACGGGTTCACGAGGGCGTGGGCGTTTTCGGCGATGGGTGCGCTTGAAGAGCGCGCGAGGGATGCGCAGATAGATTGAGACGGGTGCCTTACCCCGGACCCGCGAAAGCAGGAACAAGGAGCGCGACCATGCAATTTCAGTTCAACACGGATTCGAGCATCGAGGGCAACGAGGACCTGGCCGCCTCGGCGGAAGAGACCGTGACGTCGGCTCTGGGCCATCTCTGTGACCGCCTGTCGCGGGTCGAGGTGCACCTGGTCGATGCCAATGGCGCGAAGGGTGGTGCAGATGATATCCATTGCACCATCGAAGCGCGCCCAGAGGGGCTGAGGCCACAGACCGTGACCCATGCCGATGCCGACATTCCCGCCGCCCTGCGCGGCGGTGGCAAGAAAATCCGCGCGCTTCTGGAAAGCGAGTTCGGCAAGCTGTCGCGGCGCTGACAGGATAATGCCAGACGCGCCCGAGGGCGTGGTGCAAGGGAGGGCGGGAGAATGACGGATGTGAGGGACTTGCGGGGTGTCGTGCCCTATCTGCCAACGCCGCTGACGCGCGAGGGCACGGTGGATGAGGCGGCGCTGAAGCGGCTGGTCAACCACCTGATCGCCGAAGGGGTGCACGGCCTGACGCCGCTGGGATCGACCGGCGAATTCGCCTATCTGGACTTCGCCGCCAAGGAGCGCGTCGTCGCCGCCACGGTCGAGGCCGCGAAGGGCCGGGTGCCGGTGATCGCGGGCGTTGCCGCCACCACTACGCTTGACGCGGTCAGGCAGGCGAAACGCTGGGCCGAGCTGGGCGCGGATGGCATCCTGGCCGTGCTCGAGGCCTATTTCCCGCTGAACGACCAGAACGTGATCGACTATTTCACCGCCATCGCCGATGCGACGGACCTGCCGGTCACGCTTTATACCAACCCGAATTTCCAGCGCGTGGACCTGTCGCTTCAGGTGATCGAGCGGCTGTCGCATCATCCGCGTATCGTTTTCCTCAAGGATGCGTCGACCAATACCGGGCGGCTGATGTCGATCATGGGGATGACCGAGGGGCGGCTTGGAATCTTTGCGGCTTCGTCCCATATCACCGCGGCCGTCATGCTGATCGGCGGGCGCGGCTGGCTCGCGGGGCCGTCCTGCCTTATTCCGCGCCAGAGCGTGCGCCTGTTCGAGCTGTGCGAGGCGGGCGACTGGAGCAGCGCGATGGAGCTGCAACGCGAACTCTGGGCGGTGAACCAGGTCTTCGCGCGTTTCAACCTTGCCGGGGCGATCAAGGCAGGTCTGAAATTGCAGGGGTTCGACTGCGGCGATCCCGCACCGCCCCAGGCTGCGCTGAGCCCTGAGGCGGTGGAGACGCTGCGCGATGTGCTGAAGCGCGTGGGTGCGCTTTAGCCGATATCGCCTCAGCCGCGCCCGTGCGGTGCGTCGAGGTCGAGATCGGGTCCGACGGGGATGATCCGATGCGGATTGATCATGTCGTGGCTGTAATAATAGTGCCGGGTGATATGATCGAAATTCACCGTATCTGCCACTCCGGGCCATTGGTAAAGCTCGCGCAGATAGCCCCACATGTTGGGATAATCCACGATCCGCGCGCGGTTGCACTTGAAATGGGTGTGGTAGACCTTGTCGAAGCGGATCAGCGTGGTGAACAGCCGCCAGTCGGCCTCGGTCGCGTCCGCGCCGGCCAGGTAGCGGTTGGACGACAGGCGCTGCTCGACCTTGTCGAGCGTCTGGAACAGGGGCGCGACCGCGTCGTCATAGGCCTCCTGGCTGGTGGCGAAACCCGCCTTGTAGACGCCGTTGTTCACGTTGGAATAGATCTCGGCATTGATCGCGTCGATCTCGTCGTGCTTGTCCTTGGGGTAGTAATCGTCACTGTTGCCGGTGATAGCGTCGAAGGCCGAGTTGAACATGCGGATGATCTCGGCGGATTCGTTCGAGACGATGGTCTCGCGTTCCTTGTCCCAGAGAACCGGCACGGTGACGCGGCCCGAAACCTCGGGGTCGGCCTTGGTGTAGAGGTCGCGCAGGAAGGGCAGGCCGTAAAGGTCATCGCCCGTTGCGCCGGGGTAATCGCTGCGCAGTTCCCAGCCTTCGCTGAGCATCTCGGGATGCACGACGGACAGGCCGATGTGATCGGTGAGGCCTTTCAAGCGGCGCATGATCAGCGTGCGATGCGCCCAGGGGCAGGCCAGCGAGACATAGAGGTGATAGCGCCCGGATTGCGCGGCGAATCCACCCTCGCCCGAGGGGCCGGGGCTGCCATCGGCGGTGATCCAGTTGCGGAATTTCGACGTGTCGCGCACGAATTTGCCACCTGTCGAGTCGGTGTCATACCATTCGTCGTGCCATTCGCCTTTGACCAGTTGTCCCATGTTCGGTCCTCCTTTGCCCGATTGAGATAGGGCCGGGGCCTTCGGGCGTGAAGCCGGATGGGCGCGCATCGCCCGTGCATCGCCGCACATCGGTCATTTTCGGTGTTTGCGTGCCGGGACATGGCGGCCTATAGACGGGGAGACGATGCCCGTCAGGCGGGCCGGAAAGATGTGCAGGCGCGGCCGACCCAATCCGGGGGCTCTGGCGGCTGTGATCGTCGGGACATCGGCGCCTATCAAGGGCGCCTTGCCCCCGTTTTTTCCGGTGCGCGACGGGCGAATGCCGGGAAAAGGGGAGAGACCCATGCGAAACCTGATCTGTGCCGCCGCCCTCGTGGCGGGAACGCCCGCGCTGGCCCATCCGGGCCATCTGAGCGAAGTCGCGGGCCACGGTCACTGGCTCGGCGCGGCGGCGATCGGCGCGGCCATCGCGATCGGGCTCTGGGCCGGGCTGCGGGGGCGCAAGGACGCTGCCGAGAACGACGCGGCCGGGGCGCAGGACGGCGCCGGCGACGACGAAGCCCAGGAGGCATGAGCATGGAGAACGGCGCGGAAAAGACCGGGGTGATGATCTGCGGGCATGGCTCGCGCAGCCAGTCGGCGGTGGATGAATTCGCCACCCTCGCCGACAAGCTGCCTGCCCATCTGCCTCCAGACTGGCAGGTGGAATACGGTTATCTCGAATTCGCCAACCCGGTGATCCGCGACGGTCTCGACCGGCTGCGCGATGCGGGATGCAGCCGGATCCTGGCGGTGCCGGGGATGCTGTTTGCCGCGATGCATTCCAAGAACGACATCCCGACGGTGCTCAACTCCTACGGCGCCGAGCACGGGATCGACATCCGCTACGGGCGCGAACTCGGTGTCGACCCCAAGATGGTCGCCGCCGCGGCCGCGCGTATCCGCGAGGCGGTGGCGCAGGCCGACAGCGAAGACGGCGAGGTGGCGCTGCATGACACCTGCCTTGTGGTGATCGGGCGCGGCGCATCGGACCCGGACGCCAACAGCAATGTCGCCAAGATCGCCCGGCTCTTGCAGGAAGGGATCGGTTTCGGCTGGTGCGAGACCGGCTATTCCGGCGTTACCTTTCCGCTGGTCGCGCCCTGCCTCGAGCATGTGGCGAAGCTGGGTTACCGGCGGGTGGTGGTGTTTCCCTATTTCCTCTTTTCGGGGATCCTGATCGACCGCATCTACGGCTTTACCGATCAGGTCGCGGCGGCCCATCCCGAGATCACCTTCGTCAAGGCGGGGTATCTCGGGGATCATCCCAAGGTGCTGGAAACCTTCGCTGAACGCGTGCGCGAACAGGCCGGCGCCAACCCGCCGCCCAATTGCGCCACCTGCCAGTATCGCACCCAGATACTGGCGATCGGCGGCGAACCCCCGCGCGAGATCACGCCCGAACAGCGCGCCGCCTTCGCCGCAGCGCGCGGCGCGGGTCATCCCGCCTTCAGCGACGTGCCGCCGCCCACCTGCGTGATGTGCAAATATCGCGTTGCGGTGCCGGGGTTCGAGGCCGAGCTGGGCGCGGTGCAGGAAAGCCATCACCACCATGTCGAAGGCCAGGGCGCCAGCGCGCCAGGCTCGAACGTGGCGGATTGCAAGCTGTGCGATACGTTCTGCACCGGGCTTTGCCGCCTCGAGATGCAGGATCATCATCACCACCATCATCATCACGATCACCACCACCACGACGGCGATCACGGCCATCACCACGACCATCATCACCACCACGCGCAATATCCCCACGCGGATCACCCCTTGGGGCCGCAAAGCGCGCGCAAGGCGCGGGGGTGACGGGGCTTCATCTTGCCTCAAATACTCCCGCCGGAGGCTCCCGCACCATCCACACAGAGCAAAGGCCGATCATTGCGCCCCTATGAAAAGACCCCTTCGGCGATCTATGCCCAGAGCTTCGCCACCGTGCGCCGCGAGGCGCGGCTGGATCGCTTTTCTCCCGGCATGGAGGCGCTGGCGATCCGCGTGATCCATGCCTGCGGCATGGTCGAGGTGGCGGACCGGCTGGATTTCTCGCCGCTGGCCGATGCGGCGGGTCGCGCGGCGCTGGCGGCGGGGGCGAAGATCCTGTGCGACTGCGAGATGGTGGGCGCGGGCATCATCCGCCGTCACCTGCCGCGGGACAACGAGGTGATCGTCACCCTGAACGATCCGCGTGTGCCGGGGATCGCCGCCGGGATCGGCAATACCCGTTCGGCGGCGGCGGTGGAGCTCTGGGCGGATCACCTCGAGGGTGCTGTGGTGGTGATCGGCAATGCGCCGACGGCGCTGTTTCATCTGCTCGAACTGCTGGACGAGGGCGCGCCGAAACCGGCGCTGATCCTGGGCTTCCCGGTGGGGTTCGTGGGGGCGGCGGAAAGCAAGGCGGAACTGGCCGCGCGTCCGCGCGGCTGCGATTTCGTGACCCTGCGCGGCCGGCGCGGGGGGTCGGCGATGGCGAGTGCTGCGCTCAATGCGCTGGCGGCGGGCCTGCCCGAGGACATATCATGAGAGCGGCGCCAGGGGCAGCAAAGGGCGGTGCGCCCTGTGCGGGGCGCGCGTGCAACGGAGGGACGGGAGATGGCTGAGGCGTGGTTGCATGTGGTCGGGATCGGCGAGGATGGCATGGAGGGGCTCTTGCCCGCCACCCGCGCGGTCGTCGAGGCGGCGGAAATCATCATCGGCGGCGAGCGCCATCACGCCCTGTCGGACAGTGTCGGCGCCGAGCGCATCGCCTGGCCGTCGCCTTTCGATGCGCTGATCGACCAGCTTAGGTCGCTGCGCGGGCGGCGCGTCGTGGTGCTGGCGACGGGCGATCCGCTGTGGTTCTCGGTGGGTGCGCGGATCGGCCGGGCAATCGACCCTGCCGAGATCGTCTATCACCCGCAACTGTCGGCCTTTCAGCTGGCGGCGGCGCGGATGGGCTGGTCATTGGCCGATGTCGAGACGCTGACCGTCCATGGCCGTCCGGTCGAGCAGATGATCGCCTTCATCCAGCCCGATGCGCGGCTGTTGATCCTGACCACGGGCGCGGAGACGCCGGGACGGATCGCCGAGTTCCTGACCGAGCGCGGCTTCGGGCGCGCCAGGATGACGGTGCTGGCCAATATGGGCGGTGCGGGCGAGGCGCGTTTCGACGGGCTGGCCGAAAGCTGGGATCATGCGGTGCCGGATTTCAATACGCTGGCGGTGGATTGCGTGGCGGCGCCGGATGCGGCCCTGTTGCCGCGTGTGCCGGGTCTGCCGGATGCGCTGTTCCAGCATGACGGCACCATGACCAAGCAGGAGGTGCGCGCCGCCACGCTCGCCAAGCTCATGCCGATGCGCGGCGCGCTGTTGTGGGATATCGGCACCGGCTGCGGTTCGGTGGCGGTGGAGTGGATGCGCGGCGCGCGCTATGCCCGCGCGATTGGCATCGAGCCGCGCGCCGACCGGCGCGCCATGGCCGCCGCCAATGCGCTGGCTCTGGGCGCGCCCAAGCTGGAACTGATCGACGGGCGGGTGCCCGAGGCGCTGGCCGGGCTGGCGCCGCCCGATGCCGTCTTTATCGGCGGCGGTCTCAGCCGCGAGACGTTCGAGGCCGCCTGGGAGGCGCTGCGCCCGCTGGGGCGGCTGGTCTGCAATGCCGTCACGCTGGAAAGCGAGGCGCTGCTTCTGGCGCTTTACAAGGAGCGGGGCGGGCAACTGGTGAAGCTCATGGTCAACCGCGCCGAGCCGGTGGGCAGCATGACGGGCTGGCGGCCGCTGATGCCGGTCACCCAGTGGAGCCTGGTGAAGCGATGATCGGGTGGTGGCGCGCGGGGCAGGCGGCGGACGCCTCCGGCGGGAGTATTTCCGGCAAGGTGAAGCCGGGGAACAGGCCATGAGTGCCGTGCTTTATGGTGTCGGGCTGGGGCCGGGGGATCCTGATCTCATGACCCTGCGCGCCCATCGCCTGATCGCGGGGGCGGATGTGATCGCCTATCCGAGCCTTGCGGGGGGCGCGAGTTTCGCCCGCGCCATCGCGGCGGCGGCGATCCGGCCGGGGGCGGAGGAGATCGTGATGGAGGTGCCGATGAGCACCGCGCGCGCCCCGGCCCAGGCGGCCTATGACACGGGCGCGGCGCGGATCGCCAAGGTGCTCGATTCGGGGCGTGACGTGGTCTGTCTTTGCGAGGGCGACCCGTTCTTTTATGGCTCGTTCATGTATCTTTTCGCGCGTCTTGCGGCGCGTTACCGGGTGGAGGTGGTGCCGGGGGTGACGTCGCTGACGGCCTGCGCGGCCCGCGCCGCGATGCCGCTGGTGGCGCGCAACGAGCGGCTGACGGTCCTGCCGGGGCCATTGCCCGAGGATGAGCTGCGCGCCCGCATCGAGGGCGCGGAAAGCGTGGCGATCATGAAGGTGGGGCGTCACATGGCCAAGATCCGCGGCGTGATCGAGGCCTTGGGCCTGACGGCGCGGGCGGTCTATGTGGAGCGCGCGAGCCTGCCCCAGGAGGTGGTCTGCCCGCTGTCCGAAGCGCCAGACGATGCGCCGTATTTCTCGATGATCCTGCTGGTAAAGGGGGGCGACCCGTGGCTGTGAAACCTGTGGTTCTGGCGTTGAGCCGGTCGGGAGAGGCGGTGGCGCATCGCGTGGCCCGGGATCTGGGCGCCGCCTTGCATGGGCGCGAGGGGCGGGTGGATCACGCGGATGCCTGGTTTCCCGATGCGCTGGCGCATGTCCGCGACCTGTTCGCCGCCGGGGTGCCGGTGGTGGGGGTCTGCGCCAGCGGTATCCTGATCCGGGCGGTCGCGCCGCTTCTGTGTGAAAAGCGTGTCGAGCCGCCGGTCCTGTCGGTGAGCGATGACGGGTCGGTGGTGGTGCCGCTGTTGGGCGGGCATCGCGGTGCCAACCGGCTGGCGGCGCGGATCGCCGAGGGCCTTGGCGCGCAGGCGGCGGTGACGACGGCGGGCGATGTGGCGATGGGGGTTGCGCTTGATGCGCCGCCCGAGGGGTATCGGCTGGCCAATCCCGAGGATGCGAAAGCGGCGATGGCGTCGATGCTGGCGGGCGAGGGTGTACGTGTGATCGGCGAGGATATCCTTGGCATCGGGGGCGATGTCCACGGCCAGGTCGAGCTGGTGGTGAGCGAGGCGCCCGAGGCGGGCGATGCGAAACGGCTGGTCTATCATCCGCAGCGCTTCGTGCTGGGTCTCGGATGCGCGCGCAATTGCGACCCTGCCCAGATGTGGGCGCTGGCCGAGGCCACGCTTGCGGAGGCCGGGATCGCGCCGGGAGCGGTGGCCTGTGTCGCCTCGATCGACCTCAAGGCGGACGAACCCGCGATCAACGCGGTGGCGGCGCGGTTGGGTGTGCCCTTGCGGCTGTTTGATGCCGGGACGCTCGAGGCCGAGGCGGGGCGGCTGGCGAACCCCTCGGAGGTCGTGTTCGCCGAGGTGGGCTGTCATGGCGTGGCCGAGGGCGCGGTGCTGGCGGCGGGCACGGAGCTGGCGGTGGAGAAGCGCAAGAGCGCCAATGCCACCTGTGCGCTGGGGCGCGCGGATCAGCCGATCGTGGCGATGCCGGGGCGCGCGCGCGGGCGGTTGAGCGTGGTCGGCATCGGCCCCGGACAGGCATCGTGGCGCACGCCCGAGGCCTCGCGCCTGATTGCCGAGGCCGACGAGCTGGTGGGCTATGGCTTGTATATCGACCTGTTGGGGCCGCTGGCGGCGGGCAAGGCGCGGAGCGATTTCCCGCTGGGCGGCGAGGAGGCGCGCTGCCGTCATGCGCTGGAACGCGCCGGTGAGGGGCGCAACGTGGCGCTGGTCTGTTCGGGGGATGCGGGGATCTATGCGATGGGGGCGCTGGTGTTCGAGCTGCTGGACAGGGGCACACAGGCGCAGGGCGTGAGCGATGCGGCGCGGCGCGTCGAGGTGGTCTGTTCGCCCGGTGTGTCGGCCCTGCAGGGCGCGGCGGCGCGGGCCGGTGCGCCCTTGGGGCATGATTTCTGCACCATCAGCCTGAGCGATCTGTTGACCCCGCGCGAGGATATCCTGCGCCGTTTGCGCGCCGCCGCCGAGGGGGATTTCGTGATCGCCTTCTACAACCCGGTCTCCCGGACACGGCGCACCCTGTTGGCCGAGGCGCGTGATATCCTGCTGGCGCATCGTCCGGGCGATACGCCGGTGATGCTGGCGACCTCATTGGGGCGGTCCGAGGAACATCTGCGCTATCGGCGGCTGGATGCGCTGGAGGTGGACGAGGTGGACATGCTGACCGTGGTCCTGGTGGGGTCGAGCCAGTCGCGGCTGGCCGAACTGGGCGAGGGGGCGCGGATGTTCACGCCGCGCGGCTATGCGCGCAAGATCGACGGCGATCTGGCGGCGGGCGGCACGACATGAGTATTTCAGGCAAGATGAAGCGAGGGGTGCGGCGATGACCGTCTATTTCATCGGGGCGGGGCCGGGCGACCCGGAATTGCTGACACGCAAGGCGGAGCGGGTGATCGGGGAATGCCCGGTCTGCATCTATGCCGGGAGCCTTGTGCCTGAGGAGGTGGTGGGCTGTGCGCCGGAGGGGGCGCTGGTGATGGACAGCGCGGCGATGACGCTGGACGAAACCCATGCGGCGATCCGCGTGGCCCATGAAAAGGGGCAGGACGTGGCGCGGGTGCATTCGGGCGATCCGTCGCTTTATGGCGCCATCGCCGAGCAGATCCGGCGCTTGCGGGCAGAGGGCATCGATTATCGTATCATTCCCGGCGTGCCGGCCTATGCGGCGGCGGCGGCGGCGCTGGGACAGGAGCTGACGGTGCCGGAGGTGGCGCAGTCCATCGTGCTGACACGGGTGTCGATGAAGTCGACCTCGATGCCTGCGCGCGAGACGTTGGAGAATTTCGCCCTGAGCGGCGCGACGCTGGCGATTCATCTCGGCGTGCGGGCGATGCGTGAGATCGAGCGCGCGCTCATTCCCCATTACGGTGCGGATTGCCCGGTGGTGGTGGCCTGTCGCGTGGGCTGGCCGGACGAGCTGTTCATTCGCGGCACGCTTGCCGATATCCGCGAGAAGGTGCGCGCCGAGAAGATCACGCGCACCGCGCTGATTCTGGTGGGACCGGTATTGGGCGACATCGCGGATTTCAGGGAGAGCGCGCTTTACGATCCCGCGCATCCGCATGTCTTGCGCCCGAAAGCGACCGCGCGGCGCTGATTTGCGAGTATGGGATGCAACTTTTTACGTGACGGTTACGTTTTGCTGCGACAGACTGGAGCGGTATTGGAAAGAAGCGTGATCATGACGACATATTTACCCCCCGATGTTCAGGCGGGCCTGGATGAGGCGCGCAAGAAAGGCTGGAAGGCGAGCCACCGTTTGCGGGTGCGCGCCGGTGAGGAGGTCTATCGCGTGCTGCGCGCCTGGGACGGCGGTTTCGCGCTGGAGGCCGAGACCGCACCGCATCTGCGCGGGCTGGTCGATCTTTACGATGGTCCCAAGCACCTGTCGCAATGCCTGATCGTGGCCACGGAGGAAGACGGCGGCGAGATGCGATTCGAGCTCAAGCGCGTGACCGAGGCCAGCGAACGCCAGCCGGTGGATTTCGTGCGCGACCCGGAGGCGCCAGTCGCGCTGATCGCCAAGGATTGAGGCCACGCCGCAGCAGGCTGATGCTGGCCGATACGTATCTTGCAAGAGCGGCATGGAAGGAACGCGTGATGCGCGGTGACGGCGAGAGTCGGCACGTCATCCTGTCGGGATGTTCGGGCGGCGGAAAGTCGACCTTGCTGGCCGAGTTGGGGCGGCGCGGTTTCGGCACCGTCGAGGAACCCGGCAGACGGATCGTCGCAGAGGAACTCTGCGGTGAAGGCGAGGCGCTGCCATGGGTCGACCTTGCCGCCTTTGCGCGGCGCGCCATCGAGATGGCAGAGGATGACCGGAAGCGTTTGAAGCAATCAGACGGTTGGGTCTTTTTCGACCGCGGGCTGGTGGACGCGGCGTTGACGCTGGAACATGCAACAGGGCTGGCGGCGACCGAAACCCTTGCGGGGCGAAGCCCCTTTCACAGGAAGGTCTTTCTGACGCCGCCCTGGCCGGAAATCTACCGGACGGACAGGGAGCGACAGCACGCCATGGCGGAGAGCATCGCGGAGTATCATCGGCTGCTCGATGGCTTTGACCGGCTCGGTTACGAGACCATCATCCTGCCGAAGACCGACGTCGCGGCCCGCGTCACATTCGTTCTCGACAGACTGTGCTGAGCGCCGAAGGTTCAGATCCGCTAACGCGGAGCGGGTCTGTTCCGGCGCCGTCAGGGCTGCTTTTCAAAGATGATGATGACCGAGCCCAGCGTCACGCCCGCCTTGCGCATATAGGCGCGGTTCAGGACGCGGGTATCGGAGAGCTGCCACATCCAGTCATCGAAATGCACCCGCGTGGTGCCGTCGCGCGTGGGCAGGTCGATCAGGTAGGTCCAGTTGAAGGTATCGCCCTTTTCGGTGCCGCGCGCGGTGCCGATCACGCCGGGGGCACTGCCTTCCCAGCTTTCGGGGCCGGTCTGGCGCAGGGTCCAAATGCGCTGTTCGGCGCTGCCGTCGGCATAGGTGAAATCCTCGGTCAGGGTGAGGGTTTCGCCGTCCCATGTGCCGTCGATCTGCACCTCGAAGCGGCGCCGGACGGTGCCGAAGCGGTCCTGGAACTGGCCATGCGCCACGGTCGTACCCGCGAAGAATTCCTGCAGTTCAAAATCGCGGCTGCTGAGGGCGGGATCATCGAGCGACGGGCGCCCCGTGCAGGCGGCCAAAAGGGTGAGGGCGGCAAGGCCGAAAACTGTGGCGAGGGCGCGGATCATCGATGACTCCGATTGCGTGCTTCGCGCCATAGCTAGGCCGCGGCGCGCGCAGGGCAAGAGCCGGGCGCGCCGCGGTCCCGGTATCATTGCAGGTCGGCGAAGGCCTCTTGCAGGCGGGAGACGGCCTCTTGCACGCGGGCGCGGGGGGTGGCCAGGTTGAAGCGCAGGAAGCTTTCGCCGCCAGTGCCGAAGGTGGCGCCGTGATTGACCGCGATGCGGGCATCCTTTTCGACACGGGCGGTGAAGTCGCCCGCATCCATGCCGGTGCCCGCGAAATCGACCCAAGCGAGATAGGTGGCCTCGAGCGGCATCGAGGCGAGGCCGGGGATCGTGGCGATCCCGGCATCAAAGAGCCGCCGGTTGCCATCGAGATACTGCGTCAGCGCATCGACCCATTGCGCGCCCTCGGTGGAATAGGCGGCCTCGGCCATGACGAGACCGAAGGAGTTGGGCGACATGCCAAGCGCGCCCATGCGGGCGGCGAAACGGGCGCGCAGGGCCTCGTCGGCAATGATGACATTGCCGGAATGCGCCCCGGCGATGTTGAAGGTCTTGGTGGTGGCGGTCATCATCACCAGCCGGTCGGCGATGCGGTCATCCACCAGCGGCATGGCGATATGGGAGTGGTCGGGCATGACGAGGTCGTGGTGGATCTCGTCCGAGACCAGGATGAGGTCATGGCGGCGGGCGAAATCGGCGACGCCCTGAAGTTCCTCGCGGGTCCAGACGCGGCCGCCGGGATTGTGGGGCGAGCAGAGGATGAGCATCTTTTCCGAGCCGTCGAGCATGTCGTCATAGGCGTCGAAATCCATGACGTAGCGGCCGTTTTCGGTGGCCAGCGGGCATTCCACCACGCGCCGTCCCGCCGCTTTGATGACGCGGGCGAAGGAATGGTAGACGGGGGTGAAGAGCACCACGCCGTCGCCCGGTTCGCTGAAGGCGTCGACGCAGAGGCCGGTGCCGTTGACGAGGCCGTGGGTGGTGAAGACCCATTCAGGTTCGACCCGCCAGCCGTGGCGTTCCTGCATCCACCAGCGGATGGCGGAGAGGTAGCTGCGATCATCGCCGTAATAGCCGTAGATGCCGTGATCGACCATGCCCTGCAGCGCGTCCGAGATGCATTGCGGCGGCTGGAAATCCATGTCGGCGACCCACATCGGGATGCCGTCGCTGGCGGGGACGCCATAGATCTTTTCCATCATGTCCCATTTCTGGGAGTGGGTGCCGTGGCGGTCGATGATGCGGTCGAAATCCATGCGGGTCTCCTTGCTGGTTCTGCGGGCAGGCTATACGCTGTTGGCGCGAGGGTGTAGGGCGGATGCTACGGCGACGGATATTCTGATATTATGCGTCTGATTGGAAGGGTGTTCTGTTCTATAGTTCAAGAACGGGACAACGTTCTATTGGTGTTTGAATAAATGGGACAATATTCCTTGCGGGGGTGTCCGCACCACGACCTGCCGAAAGATTGGCCCATTGCGCGGCCAGCGGGCATGACCTAAATCCTCCCGCATGATACGGCCCATTCTGATCCACCCCGATCCGCGCCTCAAACGGATCTGCACGCCTGTCGACGATCTGTCGGACGGGTTGCGCGCGCTGGCCGATGACATGCTGCAAACCATGTATGATGCGCCGGGCATCGGGCTGGCGGCGCCGCAGGTCGGGGTGATGGACCGGCTGATCGTCATGGATTGCGTCAAGGAAGAGGGCGAGGCACCGCGCCCGCTGGTGATGTTCAACCCCGAGATCCTGGCCGCGTCGGACGAGACCAATGTCTATGAGGAAGGCTGCCTTTCGATCCCGGAGCAGTATGCCGAGGTCACGCGACCGAGTGCCGTGGACGTGCGCTGGATCGACCGGGACGGCAACGAGCGGCAGGAGACGTTCGACGGGCTGTGGGCGACCTGCGTGCAGCATGAGATCGACCACCTGAACGGCAAGCTGTTCATTGATTACCTGGGGCCGATGAAGCGGCAGATGATCACAAGGCGAATGCAGAAGCTGAAGCGCGAGCAGGCGAAGGCGAGGGCCTGAGCCATGACCGTGCGCCGCTGTCTTGCATGGCCGGACCGGCGGTTGCGCGCCCGCGCCGAACCGGTCGAGGCGATCAGCGACGAGATCCGCGCCATTTGGGACGACATGATCGACACGATGGAGGCGATGCCGGGCGTCGGGCTGGCGGCGCCGCAGATCGGGGTGATGCAGCGCCTTGCGGTCGTGGATGCCAGTGACAGGCGCGGGCAGGCGGTGCGCATGGCCAATCCCGAGATCCTTCATGCCAGCATCGAGCTGCGCGCCCATGAGGAAGCCAGCCCGAACCTGCCGGGTGTCTCGGCGCAGGTGAAGCGCCCGCGCGCGGTAACGGTGCGGTTCATGAATACCGAAGGCGAGACCGAGGAGCGCGATTTCATCGGGCTCTGGGCGACCAGCGTGCAGCACCAGATCGACCATCTGGAGGGCAGGATGTATTTCGACCGGCTGAGCAAGGTCAGGCGCGACATGCTGTTGCGCAAGGCGAAGAAACTGGCGGGATAGGGCAGGCGAAGCGATGCGCGTGATTTTCATGGGAACGCCGGATTTCTCGGTGCCGGTGCTGGAGGCGCTGGTGGCGGCGGGGCACGAGGTGGCGGCGGTCTATTGCCAGCCGCCGCGCCGGGCCGGGCGCGGCAAGCAGGCGCGTCCGACCCCGGTCCATGCGCGGGCGCTGGAACTTGGCCTTGAGGTGCGCCATCCCGAGAGCCTCAAAGACGCGGTCGCGCAGGCCGATTTCGCCGCGCTTGATGCGGATGTGGCGGTGGTGGTGGCCTATGGTCTGATCCTGCCGCAGGCGGTTCTGGATGCGCCGCGCCAAGGGTGCGTCAATATCCATGCGAGCCTGTTGCCGCGCTGGCGCGGGGCCGCGCCGATCCATCGCGCGATCATGGCGGGGGACCGCGAAACCGGCATCTGCATCATGCAGATGGAGGCGGGACTGGATACCGGGCCGGTGCTGTTGCGCCGCGCCACCGCGATCGGCCCCGAGGAAACCACCGGCGAATTGCATGACCGGCTGTCGAAGATGGGCGCCGAGGCGATCATCGAGGCATTGGCGCAACTGGATCACCTGACGCCCGAGCCTCAGCCCGTGGCGGGTGTCACCTATGCCGCGAAGATCGATAAATCCGAGGCGCGCATCGACTGGACCCGGCCCGCCGCGGAGGTGGACGCGCAGATCAGGGGCCTGTCGCCCTTTCCGGGCGCGTGGGTCGAGCACGAGGGCGCGCGCATCAAGCTGCTGGGCTCAAGCATCGCCGAAGGGCAGGGCGCGCCGGGTGAGGTTCTGGATGACCGGCTGACCGTGGCCTGCGGCAGCGGCGCGGTCAGGATTTCGCGCTTGCAACGGGCCGGGCGGGCGGCGCAGGATGCCGAAAGTTTCCTGCTGGGGCATGCGCTGCCGGTGGGTGCGCGCTTGTAATGGAAGGTTAGGGCCATGTTTCCGACGCTGATCGGCACGGTGGTGATTGCGGGCATCGTGGGCTACCTGTCGGAAAAGACGGGCTTTACGCGCAACGGCTATGTGCAATCCATCATCATCTGCGTGGGCGGCGCGTTCCTGTTCTATTTCCTGCGCATCATGTTCGGGATCCGGTTCGGCGCGCCGGGGGTGGATGCGGTGCTGTCGTCGATCGGCGCGTTGATCATCGTGCCGACCCATTGGCGGCGCAAGAGATAAGGAAGCAAGGCGATGAGCGTGGTCTACCTGATCATCATCGGCGCGGCGGCGGGTTTCCTGGCGACGCGGCTGATGCGGATGGAAACCGATATCGTCACCACCATCGCCATCGGCATCGCCGGGGCGCTGATCGGCGGGCTGGTGTTGCAGGTGATCCTGACGGTCGCCGGGCTGCTGGGCGGGCTGATCGGCGCGGTGCTGGGCGCCTTGCTGCTGATCTGGGCCTACCGGACCTATATCGCGCGCCGAAAATAGATCACAGCGAGGCCGCCGCGCGGCTGGCCTGATCGTATTGTCCCGAAAGCCCGCGCAGCACGCGGGCGAGCTGGCGCAGATCTTCGCCCGAGAGATCGCCACCCGACATCCCTTCGAGCAGGCATTGGCGGCGCACGTCCCGATAGGCCTGGCACAGCGCTGCACCATCGGGCGAGGTGCGATAGAACACCTCCTTGCCGCGTTTCTCGGTTTCGATCAGCCCGGCCTTGACGAGCTTGCGCAGCGCGTAATTGACGGTGTGGGTGTCCTCGATATTGAGCAGGAAGCAGATATCCGAAAGCCGCTTGTCGCGGTTGCGGTGATTGGTGTTGTGCAGGATCAGGATCTCCAGGGGGCTGAGATCGGAATGGCCGGACGCGGCCATGCAGCGCGTCATCCAGCGCGAAAAGGCGTTGAAGGCGATGATCAGGCCGAATTCGAGTTCGGACAATTCCCAGCCTTCGCCGTCGGCAAGATGGCGGGAAGAGACGATTCGCCGCCCGTCGGGTTTCTGTTCGCTCATGCGCTGCCCTTTCCTTGGCCGGTGCCGGAAAACGCCTGCGTTTCCCGCTAAGTCCCCCGGATGCCTTGAACCTTTGGCAAATGTCCAGAGCCCGGTCGCTTCTGTTGTAGACATCAGGATGACATAACGTTGACAAATTATCAACGTTATGCCTTCATGAGGTAATGATAATCAATGACAGGGAGTTTTCGAGATGAAGATGACACGCTATTTCACCGGCGCCGTAGCGGCGCTTGCCGGGATGGCCATGCAGGTTCAGGCCGAGGCATGGGACATGCCGACGCCCTATCCGGACGCCACCTTTCACACGGTGAATGTCCATGAATTCGCCAAGGACGTGAACGAGGCCACCGACGGCGCGCTGGAAATCAAGGTGCATTCCGCCGGGTCGCTGTTCAAACACCCCGAGATCAGCAAGGCCGTGCGCAGCGGGCAGGTGCCCGCGGGCGAGTTCTTTCTTTCGCTGCTGGCCAATGACAACCCGGTCTTCGGCGCGGATTCGCTGCCGTTCCTGGCGACCAGCTATGACCAGGCCGAGCGGCTTTGGGCGGCGCAGAAAGACGTGATTTCGGATCTTCTGGACGAGCAGGGCATGATGGTTCTTTATGCCGTGCCGTGGCCGCCGCAGGGGCTTTACACGACCAAAGAGATCACCTCGGTCGACGATCTGTCGGGGCTGAAGTTCCGCACATACAATGCCACGCTGGAAGAGTTCGCGAACCTTGCGGGTGCCGCGCCGACGCAGGTCGAGGTGCCCGACATTCCGCAGGCCTTCAGCACCGGGCGGGTCGAGGCGATGATCACCTCGCCCTCGACAGGTGCGAATTCCAAGGCCTGGGATTTCCTGTCGCATTACACCGACATCCAGGCATGGATTCCCAAGAACGTCGTGGTGGTCAACAAGCGTGCGTTCCAGCGTCTTGATGAAGGCGTTCAGCAGGCAGTGCTGGATGCGGCCGCCAAGGCCGAAACCCGCGGCTGGGAGATGAGCCGCGCCGAGACCGACGAAAAGGTCGCCATCCTCGAAGAGAACGGCATTACCGTGGTCGAGCCGAGCGATGAGCTGATGGAGGGTCTGCGCGATATCGGTGCGCAGATGCTGGAGAACTGGAAGGCCGATGCCGGCGATGCGGGTGCGGCTCTTCTGGATGCCTATCAGCAGTAAGCGGCGATGACATGCGCCCGGACGCCGCCAATGGTGTCCGGGCCGATCCCAGGGGAGGATGGATGCCATGCGGCCTGTTCTGACGTCGATCTATCGTTTCGCGGGCGGGCTTGCGGCCTGTTTCATCCTGGCCATCGTGGTGCTTGTCTTTGCGCAGGTCTGTCTGAACCTTGCCGACAAGATCGCCGCCGCGCTGACCGGGCAGGGGATCGGACTGACGATCCCGTCTTACGCCGATTTCACCGGCTTCTTCCTGGCCGCGTCGGCCTTTCTGGCGCTGGCCTATACGCTGCGCGAGGGCGGGCATATCCGGGTCACGCTGGTGGTGATGCGCCTGCCCGAGCGGGCGCGCCACATGGCCGAGATCATGGTCACTTCCATCGCGTTGGCGATGAGTGCCTTCGCGACGGTCTACATGGTCCTGCTGGTGCTGGAATCGCATGAATTCGGCGATCGCAGCGCGGGCATGGTCTCGGTGCCGCTGTGGATCGTGCAGATGCCGGTGGCGCTGGGTCTTGCGATCCTGACGCTGGCGCTGGCGGACGAAATCTACGGCCTTTTGCGCGGTTCCCGGCCCTCCTGGGCGGGGAAGGGCGAAAACCTTCTGAACGAATAGGAGACGGATATGTCCATCGCCCTGCTGTCCGTCATTCTTCTGGTGCTGCTCTTTGCCTTTCTCGGCTCGGGGCTGTGGGTCGCGTTCTCGCTCTTGGGGGTGGGGATCGCGGCGATGGCCCTGTTTACCGAGGCGCCGCTGGGCCTTGTCATGGCCACGACCCTCTGGGGGCACAGCAATTCATGGGCGCTGGCGGCGCTGCCGCTGTTCATCTGGATGGGCGAGATCCTGTTCCGCTCGCGCCTGTCGGAGGACATGTTCGCGGGGCTGTCGCCCTGGATGAACCGGCTGCCGGGGCAGCTGTTGCATGTGAATGTCTTTGCCTGCGGGATCTTCGCGGCGGTGTCGGGCTCGTCGGCGGCGACGGCGGCGACCATCGGCAAGCTGTCGATCCCGGAGCTGACACAGCGGGGCTATCCCGAGAAGATGGTGATCGGCACGCTGGCGGGGTCGGCGACGCTGGGCCTGCTCATTCCGCCCTCGATCATCCTGATCGTCTACGGCGTCGCGACCGAGCAGTCCATTGCGCGGCTGTTCGTGGCCGGGGTGTTGCCGGGGGTGCTGCTGGTGTCGCTTTTCGTGGGCTATGTCGCGCTTTGGGCGCTGGTGAACCGCAAGAGCCTGCCCGACGAGGCGCTGCATGTGGGCTTCGGCGAGAAGCTGCGCCGCTCGCGCCGGCTGTTGCCGGTGATCGCGCTCATCGCCGGGGTGATCGGGTCGATCTACACGGGCCTCGCCTCGCCTACGGATGCGGCGGCGGTGGGCGTGGTGCTGGCACTGGTCCTGTCCTGGAGCACGGGCACCCTGAGCCGCAAGAGTTTCATCGAGGGGCTGATGGGCGCGACGGTGACCTCCTGCATGATCGCCTTCATCCTGGCGGGCGCGTCCTTTCTGACGGTGGCGATGGGCTTTACCGGCATTCCGCGGATCCTGGCCGAATGGATCGGGGGCATGGAGCTTTCGACCTATACGCTGCTGGCGGCGCTGACCGTGTTCTTCGTGGTTATGGGGTGTTTCCTTGACGGGATTTCGGTGGTGGTGCTGACGGCCTCGGTGGTGATGCCGATGGTGCAGGCGGCGGGGATCGATCCGCTGTGGTTCGGGATATTCTTGGTGGTCGTGGTCGAGATGTCTCAGATCACGCCGCCGGTGGGGTTCAACCTGTTCGTGCTGCAATCGCTGACCGGGCGCGACATCCTGAGCGTGGCCGTCGCGGCGCTGCCATTCTTCGTGCTGATGGCGGTGGCGCTGGTGATCATCGTGATATTTCCCGGCATCGTGACCTATCTTCCGGGCCGGATGTGACCGGCGCGATGGAACAGGAAACGGCCAAACCCCCGATTATTCGCAGCGTCGGCGTGGACGGGATGCTGGTATCCTTCGCCGACCGGCTGAGCGAGCCGGCCAACCGCGCGGCGCTGGCCCTGAGCGCGGCGCTGGAGCGCGAGAACTGGGACGGGGTCGAGGAAGTGTCGTCGTCCCTCGTGTCGAGCTTTGTGCGGTTCGATCCGCTTCACCTGAGCCACGCGGATTTGCGCGAGAAGCTGGCGGCACTGGTCGAGGGCTGCGAGTGGCGGGCGGCGGCGCTGCCCGAGGGGCGGCGGCTCTGGCATATTCCGACGGTGTTCGGCACCGAGCTTGCGCCGCAACTGGGACAGGCGGCAGAGGCGGCGGGCATGAGCGAGGCCGAGGCGGTCAAATCGCTGTCGGAGGCACGGGTCAGGGTGCAGGCGATCGGCTTTGCGCCCGGTCAGCCTTATCTGGGCGAGTTGCCCGAGCCTTGGGACATCCCGCGCCAGAGCAGCCTGACGAAGCGCATTCCCGAAGGCGCGCTGGCGGTGGCGATCCGCCAGATGGTGCTGTTCTCTGTAAGCGCACCGACCGGCTGGCAGCATGTCGGCCAGACCGCGATCCGGCTGTTTCAGCCAGAGGCCGACCAGCCCTTTCTGCTGCGCCCCGGCGACGAGGCGCAATTCACGCCTGTGGATGCCGAGACGCTTGCCTCGATGCGCAGCGACCCCAAAGGCGGGGCCGAAAGCGAGCCGATCCGATGAGTCGCGCGCTGACCATAGGCCGGGTCGGGCCGGGCGTGACCCTTCAGGACGAGGGGCGCGCGGGCTATCTGGGGTTCGGGCTGTCGCGCGGTGGCGCGGCGGACCGGCTGGCGCTGGCCGAGGGTGCGACGCTCCTGGGACAGGGGCGCGATCTGGCGGTGCTGGAGATGGCCGGGATGGGTGGCGACTTTACCGCCGAGGACGACATGCGCATCGCCCTGACCGGCGCGCCGATGCAGGTGACGCTGGATGGCGCGGCGCTGGCATGGAATGCCAGCCACGCGATGCCGAAGGGCGCGGTGCTGTCGATCGGCGGTGCGCGAACGGGCAGCTATGGTTACCTGCATGTGGGCGGCGGTTTCGATGCGCCCAAACGGCTGGGCGCGCGCGGCGCGCATCTGGCGGCGGGTCTGGGCGCACCCCTGGAACAGGGCGCGCGGCTGGAACTGGGCGAGGACAGAGGGCGTGGAACCGGCCTGACGCTCGATCCCGGCGAACGTTTCGGGGGTGGCACGGTCCGCATCGTGGAAAGCTTTCAGACCGCGCTGTTCCCGCAGGACGAGGTGGCGCGGTTCACCGCCACCGAATTCAGGCGCGGGGCGCGCGGCAACCGGATGGGCGTGCCCCTGGAACAGGAGGGCGCGGGGTTCACCCTTGAGGGCGGGCGCAACGTGCTGTCGGATGTGGTGGTGCCGGGCGACATCCAGATGACCGGCGACGGCACGCCCTATGTGCTGCTGGCCGAGTGCCAGACCACGGGCGGGTATCCCCGGATCGGCACGGTGTTGCCCTGCGACATGCCGCGGCTGGTGCAGGCGGGGCCGGGCGCGCCCTTGCGGTTTGTCTTTGTCTCGCTGGAGGAGGCGGTGGAGCTGGAGCGCGCGGCGGCGCGCCATGTCGAGACGCTCGACAAGCGGCTGAGCCTCCTGTTGCGCGATCCCCAGCGGATGGCCGACCTGTTATCCTATGACCTGATCAGCGGCGTGAGCGCCGGAGACACACACAAGCATTGAGGTGAGACCATGGAACCGACCGTCGATCTGAACGCCGATATGGGCGAGAGCTTTGGCCCCTGGGTGATGGGCGACGATGCGGCGCTTCTGGATATCGTCACATCGGCCAATATAGCCTGCGGGGTGCATGCGGGCGATTGGGACGTGATGGCAGAGACCATGCGCAGGGCGGTGGCGGGCGATGTGGGGATCGGGGCGCATCCCGGATTTCCCGACATCCAGGGCTTTGGCCGCCGCCGGATGATCCTGCCGCATGAGAGCCTTGGCAACCTTGTGCGCTACCAGGTGGGTGCGGCGCAGGCGATGGCACGCGCCGCCGGGGGCGAGGTGCGCCATGTGAAGCTGCATGGCGCGCTGTCGAACATGACATCGCAGGACGAAGCCATGGCGCGGGCCTGCTACGAGGCGGCGCTGTCGGTTGCGCCGGATGTGATCATCATGGTGCTGGCGGGCACGAAACAGCAGGATGCGGTGCGCGATCTGGGCTGCCGGGTGGCCTGCGAGATTTTTGCCGACCGCGCCTATAATGACGATGCGACGCTGGTCGACCGCAGCCAGCCGGGCGCGGTGATCCACGATGCCGCGAAGGCGGGTGCGCGCATGGCCGAGATGGTGCGCGAGGGCGCGATCATCACCGAGAGCGGCAAGCGCATTCCGACGCGGATCGACACGATCTGCCTGCATGGCGACACGCCGACGGCGGTCTCGATTGCCGGAGAGGTGCGCCGCGCCCTGACCGAAAGCGGTGTGCGCCTCAAGCGGTTCGAGGGCGTGCCGGTCTGAAGGGCCGCGCCGTATTCAACCGGGTTTGAACGGCGCCATCCCGGCGCGTGCCAGCGCGTCGGCGCGTTCGTTTTCGGGGTGGCCGGCATGGCCCTTGACCCATTCCCATGTCACGTCGTGGCGGGCGCGGGCCGCATCGAGGCGCTGCCAGAGTTCGACATTCTTGACCGGCTTTTTCGCTGACGTCTTCCAGCCATTGCGCTTCCAGCCGTGAATCCATCCGGTGACGCCGTTCTTCACATAGGCGCTGTCGGTGACGATGGTGATCGCGCTGGGTTTCGAGAGGGCCTCGAGCGCGGCGATGGCGGCTAGAAGTTCCATCCGGTTGTTGGTGGTTTCTGCCTCGCCGCCCTGCAGTTCGCGTTCGCGCAGGACGGTGTCGCCCTCGACCGCCTGCAAGAGCGCGCCCCAGCCCCCTGGTCCCGGATTGCCCGAACAGGCGCCATCGGTATAGGCGAAAAGCTCAGGCATCCTGGAACAGCTCCACATGGCCGGGCAGGGCGTGCATCCGGGCGCACCAGGCGTTGATCGAGCCGAAGGGCGCCATGTCGAACCCGCCGCGCGACCCGGCGCTGTGGGTATAGGCGTAAAGCGCGATATCGGCGAGGCTGGGCGTATCGCCCAGCAGCCAGTCGCGCCCCTGAAGGGCCTGATCGAGCAGCGAGAGGATCGCGTTGCCCTCGTGGAGCAGGGCGGCCATGCGTTCGGGCGTGGCGTCGGGCGCGCGGTGCGCATAGCAGCGCAGCGAGGCGCGCACGGCGATGACCGGCTCGTGGCGGTTCTGCTCGAAGAACATCCAGGCCAGCATCTGCGCCTGGGCCGTGGGATCGGTGGGAATCCAGGCGCTGCCCTGGGCGAGATACCAGAGGATCGCGTTCGATTCCGACAGGATGGTGCCATCGGGCAGGTGCAGCGCGGGCAGCTTGCCCAGCGGCAGGCGGCCTTCGGCCTGCGCGCGCTCCAGTGCCTCGGAGGCGGCCTCGCAGGGGATGTGGCGATAGGGGCGTCCCAGCAGGGATAGCAGCAGCCGCACCTTGTAGCTATTGCCCGAGGAGGGCATTGAATAGAGCGTGAGATCGGTCATGGCGTTCCTGATGCAGGCTGGATGGGAGGCTGTCAATCGGTGTGGCGGGGCGGGTGCAGCGGGGTCAGAAGAACACGCCGATTCCAAGGCATGTCACCACCACCGCGGTCAGCGGCAGGCGCAGGGCCATCCACCATTCGGGTGCAGCGCCATGATACCAGAACAGCCAGTCGAGCCCCAGAATGCCGATGAACCCCATCATCAGCGAGACCCCCGAGCCGGTCGGCCCGCCCCCCGTCATGAAGAACGCCCAGAGCGCGGGCAGAACGGCGAGCCCATAGCCGGTTGCGGCCTGTGCACCCTTGAGCCGCGTCGCAAAGCCCCAGAGCGCCCCCGACATGAAGCTGAGGATCACCGCGCCGTAGAACAGCATGACGTATGGCCCGACGAAGCGCCCGCCGAGGGTCTGGCTGGTCCAGATGCCGAGATCGGGGATGAGCACCGTCAGCGCCCCCCAGACAAATGGGATCAGCCCGGCAAGGCCAAGCAGCAAGGGGGCGCGGGGGATGGTCGTCATGCGGCTTTCTCCAGTGCGAGGCGTGCCGCCAGCGCGCCGAATATCGCGGCGAAGCTGCGATTGAGCCAGCGCATCGCGCGCGCCGAGGACAGGAGCCGGTCACGCATGGCAGCGGCGAAGCTGCCATAGATCGCGAAGACGGCGAAGGTCAGCCCCATGAAGATCGCGCCAAGGCCCATCATTTCGGCGGCGGCGGTGGCGGGATTGCCGGAAAGGAATGGCGGCAGCAGCGCGAGGAAGAAGATCGAGAGCTTGGGATTGAGGATGTTGATCAGCGCGCCGCGCCGGGCGATGGCAAGTCCGGGTTCGGGGCGTGCTTCGGGGCGAAGGCTGAGCGCGCCGTCGGATCTGAGCGCCTGCCATGCCAGCCAGAGCAGATAGGCCACGCCGGCGAATTTCACGACCTGAAACAGCAGCGCCGACATATGCAGCAGCGTCGCCAGCCCCAGCACCGCCGCCAGCAGGGCCGGGACGATGCCGAGCGTGCAGCCAAGCGCCGCCATGAGCGCGGCGCTCCGCCCCTGCCCGAGCCCGATGGCCAGCGTGTAGATGACGCCCGTTCCGGGCGCGATGACCACCACGAGGGCGGTGATGAGAAACTGAAGGCTCATGCGCCCCCCTTTCGTGAGACCGTTCAAGAGGGGCCACAGCCGCGCGGGGCTGTCAAGCCGCGTCAGGCGGTTTCGCGCATCACGCGGGGCACCTTGAACTCGACATTCTCCTGCGCGGTCTCGACCAGTTCGATGGTCACGTCATAGCGGTCGCGGAAGGCGTCGATCACTTCGTTCACCAGCACCTCTGGGGCGCTGGCCCCGGCGGTGATGCCGATCGATGCGATGCCATCGAGTGCGCGCCAGTCGATGTCGCCCGCGCGTTGCACAAGCTGAGAATAGCCGCACCCCGCCTTGGCGCCGACTTCGACGAGGCGGCGGGAGTTCGACGAGTTGGGCGCGCCCACCACCAGCATCGCGTCCGCATGAGGCGCCATCGCCTTGACCGCCTCCTGACGGTTGGTGGTGGCGTAGCAGATGTCTTCCTTGTGGGGGCCTTTGATGGAGGGGAAACGCGCCCTCAGGGCGGCAACGATATCGGCGGTGTCGTCGATCGACAGGGTCGTCTGGGTGACGAAGGCCAGCCGCTCGGGGTCGCGCACATCGAGGGCGGGCACGTCTGACGGGGTTTCCACAAGCAGAACCTCGCCGTCGGGCAGTTGCCCCATCGTGCCGATCGTCTCGGGATGACCGGCATGGCCGATCATGACGATCTGGAGCCCATTCTCGTGGTGGCGCTCGGCCTCGATATGGACCTTGGAAACCAGCGGGCAGGTCGCGTCCACATAGAGCATCTGGCGGTTGGCGGCCTCGGCGGGGACGGATTTGGGGACGCCGTGGGCGGAAAAGATGACGGGGCGGTCATCGGGGCATTCATCGAGTTCCTCGACGAATACCGCCCCCTTGGCGCGCAGGTCATCGACGACGAACTTGTTGTGAACGATCTCGTGACGCACATAGACCGGCGCGCCCCATTTCTGAAGCGCCAGTTCGACGATCTTGATGGCGCGATCCACGCCCGCGCAAAAGCCGCGCGGCGCCGCAAGGTATAGCGTGAGCGGGGGTCTGGTGGTCATGGCGGTCTCCTGTCTGGCCCAGACCTAAGGTCAAGGGCGCAGCACGTCCAGAGGCGATCGGGAGAAAGCCGGGTCGTGAAGCTGCAAACCCCGCGATGCGGAGCATGGCGGGGTTTGCGCTGTGACGTTGTCGGTATTGGCCGGGCTCAGTCTTCTTGTTCGAAGACGTCCTCGCGGCTGTTCGTCGACTCGCGCGGCGGGCGGCCGATCACGTCCTTGAGATCCTCGAGTTCGATGAAATTATCGGCCTGACGGCGCAGGTCGTCGGCGATCATCGGCGGCTGGCTGCGGATGGTCGAGACCACCGACACGCGCACGCCCTGACGTTGCAGGCTTTCGACCAGCGGACGGAAATCGCCATCACCCGAGAACAGCACGATATGGTCGATCCGGGGCGCAAGTTCCATCGCGTCCACGGTCAGCTCGATATCCATGTTGCCCTTGACCTTTCGCCGGCCCTGGCTGTCGGTGTATTCCTTGGCGGGTTTTGTCACCATGGAGAAACCGTTATAATTCAGCCAATCGACCAGCGGGCGGATCGGCGAATATTCGTCATTCTCCAGCATCGCGGTATAGTAGAAGGCACGCAACAATTTGCCACGGCGCATGAACTCGGCGCGTAGCAGTTTATAATCGATGTCGAACCCAAGCGCCTTTGCCGCCGCATATAGGTTGGAACCATCGATGAACAGCGCAAGCCGTTCGTCCTTGTAGAACATACACAAAATCCTTCCGGTTTATCGTCTCCGCCCCTGAAATTTACTAAGTGAGTGGGTCGAACCGGGCCGAAGATAGCTGGCGAAACTAGGCGTTGTGACGAGATAAGCAATAGTGTTTACACATCCATAAGGATAGGTTGGTGATGTTTTTTGACAAATCCCATCTGGTCGCATTGGGCGGAAACATGCCTTCTGCAAAAGGTGAATCGGTTGAGACTCTGCGTGCGGCGCTGGATCGGATTGCATCCAGCGGTTGTGAATTGCTGGCGGTCAGCCGGTTCTATCGCACGCCCTGTTTTCCGCCCGGTGCCGGCCCCGATTACGTCAATGCCGCGGCGAGGATCGCCTGTGACGCTGCGCCCGAAGCGGTCTTGAACCTGCTGCACCGGGTCGAGGCCGAATTCGGGCGCGAACGCGTGAAACGCTGGGGGCAGAGGACGCTGGACCTGGACCTGATCGGGGCGGGCGATGCGGTGCTGCCGGATGCTGCCACCTATCAGGCCTGGCATGACCTTGCGCCCGATGCGCAGCAGAGCGAGGCCCCGGATCGCCTGATCCTGCCGCATCCGCGGATGCACGAGCGCGCCTTCGTGCTGGTGCCGCTGGCCGATGTGGCGCCGGAGTGGCGCCACCCGGTGCTGGGGCGAACGGTGGTCGAGATGCGCGACGCCTTGCCCGACGACGCATTGTCGGAGGTGGTGGCGCTTTAGCCTCAAGATGGCGGGTTGCATTCGGCTGGGCAGTGGTTGTAATAGTATAACATCACATCTGTTACCGACCGATCACAGGAGCCCCAATATGCCGCAACCGGACCGCCGCCTGCCAGTCACCGTGCTTTCGGGTTTTCTGGGCGCGGGCAAGACCACGCTGCTCAACAATGTTCTGAACAATCGCGAGGGCCGCCGCGTGGCGGTGATCGTGAATGACATGTCCGAGGTGAATATCGATGCCGACCTGGTGCGCGAGGGCGGTGCCGACCTGAGCCAGACCGAGGAAACCCTTGTCGAAATGACCAATGGCTGCATCTGCTGCACCCTGCGCGACGATCTCTTGCAGGAGGTGCGCCGCCTCTCGGAAGAGGGGCGTTTCGATTACCTGCTGGTCGAGTCGACAGGCATCGCCGAGCCGCTGCCGGTTGCGGCGACATTCGAGTTCCGCGACGAGGCGGGCGAGAGTCTGTCGGATGTGGCGCGGCTCGATACGATGGTGACGGTGGTCGATGCGGTGAACCTGCTGGAGAATTACTCCAGCCATGATTTCCTGAGTGACCGCGGCGAAGTGGCGGGTGACGCGGATGACCGCACGCTTGTCGACCTGCTGGTCGACCAGATCGAGTTCGCCGATGTCGTCGTCCTGAACAAGGTCACCGATGCCGGGCGAGAGCGGCTGGACGCGGCCCGCAAGGTGGTGCGCAGTCTCAATGCCGATGCGCGCATCATCGAGACCGATTTCGCCGAGGTCGCGGCCGGGGAGGTCCTCGATACCGGCCTGTTCGACTTTGACAAGGCGCATGACCATCCGCTCTGGGCCAAGGAGCTTTACGGCTTTGCCGACCATGTGCCGGAAACCGAGGAATACGGTGTGGGCTCCTTTGTCTATCGCGCGCGCCGGCCGTTCGACCCTGAGCGCCTGCATGCGGTGCTGAACGGGCCGCTGCCCGGCGTGATCCGCGCCAAGGGGCATTTCTGGCTGGCGACGCGGCCTGACTGGGTGGCCGAGTTCAGTCTTGCCGGGGCCTTGTCGCGGGTGGCGCCGCTGGGCACCTGGTGGGCGACGATCCCGTCGGAGCGCTGGCCCGATCACCCGCAGGCGCGGCAGTATCTTGAACGTCACTGGCAGGAGCCGTTCGGCGACCGGCGTCAGGAGCTGGTCTTTATCGGGACCGGCATGGACCGCGCCGCGATCACCGCCGCGCTGGATGCGGCGCTGACCGGCCCCGAGGCCCGGTTCGCGCCCGAGGAACTTGCCGGGCTCAGCGATCCGTTCCCGGCGTGGCGGCGGCCAGCGGCGGCCTGAGATGGCGCGCAACTGCCGCACCGGCCTGCCGATGCGCCGCCGCCCGTCGGGCGACCCGATGGCCGAATACGACCGCCTGCCGCGCGCGGCGCGCCGCTGGCTCGCAGAGGCGACGCTGCCGTGGTCGGCGCGCTCGGTCAGGCGCGTCTGGCAGCGGGCGCTCGAGCGCAGCGGCGGCGACGAGGCGGCGGCGCTGGCCGGCCTCGAACAGGCCGAGGCGGCGCGGTTGCGGCGCGAGGCGATGCACCTTGCCGGGGCGGCGGACGGGAACTGCGCGGGCCTTGGCCCACAGGCGCGGCGGGGCTGATTCTCTGCTTGTAAATCCGGTTGCGAGGTCTTAGATAGGCGGTCTCTTGCAAGACGACTTACGACTTATCCGGAGGTCCCATGGCCCGCGTTACCACTGAAGATTGTGTCGACAAGGTTCCCAACCGATTTGAGCTGGTGATGCTGGCTGCGCATCGCGCACGCGAAGTGGCCGCTGGCGCGCCGATCACGGTCGATCGCGACAACGACAAGAACCCCGTCGTCGCCCTGCGCGAGATCGCAGAGGAAACCCAGTCGGCGGATGAGCTGCGCGAGCGTCTGATCGAATCGAACCAGACCCAGATCGAGGTGGACGAACCCGAAGAGGATTCGATGGCCCTGTTGATGGGTGGCGGCGAGCCGGACAAACCGGCGGCCGATGATGACATGTCCGAGGAAAAGCTGCTGCGTGCGCTGATGGAAGCGCAGGGCCAGGGCTGAGCCGGACCAGATACCGGAGATGCGGACGGCATGATTGCGGTTGACGACCTTGTCGCGCTGGTCCGCACCTACAACCCCAAAACCGATGAGGCGCTGATCCGCGCGGCCTATGATTACGGCCGCGCGATGCATGAGGGCCAGGTGCGCCATTCGGGCGAGCCCTATTTCACCCACCCGGTTGCCGTGGCCGCGATTCTGGCCGAGCAACGGCTGGACGACGCCACCATCGTCACCGCCCTTTTGCATGACACGATCGAGGACACCCGCGCCTCTTATGACGGGGTGGCCAAGCGGTTCGGCGACGAGGTTGCCGACCTGGTCGACGGCGTCACCAAGCTGACCAATCTGCAGCTGTCCAACTCCGAGACCAAGCAGGCCGAGAATTTTCGCAAGCTGTTCATGGCCATGTCCAAGGACCTGCGGGTGATCTTGGTCAAGCTGGCGGACCGCCTGCACAACATGCGCACGATCCGCGCGATGCGCCCCGAGAAACAGGGCCAGAAGGCGCGCGAGACGATGGATATCTTCGCGCCGCTGGCCGGGCGCATGGGGATGCAATGGATGCGCGAAGAGCTGGAGGACCTGGCGTTTCGCGTGCTCAACCCCGATGCGCGGGCCTCGATCATCCGCCGGTTCATCACCTTGCAGCGTGAAACCGGTGATGTGGTCGAGCGCATCACCGGCGACATGCGCCTTGAGTTGGACAAGGCCGGCATCGAGGCCGAGGTCTTCGGGCGCGCCAAGAAGCCCTATTCGATCTGGCGCAAGATGCAGGAAAAGGAGATGGGCTTTTCCCGTCTCTCGGATATCTACGGCTTTCGCGTGATCGCGCATCGCGAAGAGGATTGCTATGCGGCGCTGGGCGCGATCCACCGCCGCTGGCGCGCGGTTCCGGGGCGGTTCAAGGATTACATCAGCCAGCCCAAGTCGAACGGCTATCGCTCGATTCACACCACGGTTTCGGGGCGCGACGGCAAGCGGGTCGAGGTGCAGATCCGCACCCGCCAGATGCATGACGTGGCCGAGGCCGGCGTCGCCGCGCATTGGTCCTATCGCGACGGTGTGCGGGTCGGGAACCCGTTTGCGGTGGACCCGGCGAAGTGGATTTCAAGCCTGACCGAACAATTCGACGCCGAGGAGGATCACGAGGATTTCCTCGAGGCGGTCAAGCTGGAGATGTATGCGGACAAGGTGTTCTGCTTTACCCCCAAGGGGGACGTGGTCAAGCTGCCGCGCGGGGCGACCCCGATCGATTTCGCCTATGCGATCCACACCCGGATCGGCAACGCCACGGTGGGCGCCAAGGTGGACGGGATGCGGGTGCCGCTCTGGACCCGGATCAAGAACGGCCAGTCGGTCGAGGTGATTACCGCCGACGGTCAGACCCCGCAGGCGACATGGCTGGACATCGCCACCACCGGCAAGGCCCGCGCCGCCGTGCGCCGCGCCCTGCGCGAACTGGATCGGGGCCGTTTCATCAAGCTGGGCCGCGAACTGGCGCGCTCGGCCTTTGAGCATGTGGGCAAGAAGGCGACCGACAAGGCGCTGGAGAGTGCGGCGCGCACCCTGCGCCTGAAAACGCGCGAGGAGGTTCTGGCGCGGCTCGGAAGCGCCGAACTGACCGCGCATCAGGTGCTGAACGCCGTTTATCCGGACCTGGTGCCCGATGCGGGCGAGGAAGTGGGCCGCGAGCGCGCGGTGATCGGCCTCTCGCCCGACCAGAGCTTTGAGCGGGCGCGCTGCTGTCAGCCCCTGCCGGGCGAAAGGATCGTAGGCATCACCTATCGCGGGCGCGGCGTGGTGGTGCATGCCATCGACTGCGAATCACTGTCGGCCTATGACGACCAGCCGCAACGATGGCTGGACCTGCATTGGCACTCGGGAACCCATCCGGCGGCCTATGATGTGACGCTGGATATCACGATTGGCAACGACGCGGGTGTGCTTGGCCGCATTTGCACATTGATCGGAGAGCAGAAGGCCAATATCTCGGACCTGACTTTCGTTGACCGCAAGCCGGACTTCTTCCGGCTGTTCGTCGATGTCGAGTTGCGCGACGCGGAGCATCTGCATGGCGTGATTTCGGTGCTCGATGCGGAAAGCGACGTAGCTTCGGTGGAGCGGCTCCGGAACCCGCCCGGCACCGGGGCCACGACACAGATTGAACCCTAGGAGCCCGACGTGGTCTTCAAGCGCCGTGACAGACGACCGATCTGGCAGGCCGTCGCCGACTTTTTCTGGCCGCGCGGCGGCTGGACCCGCGCGGCGCGCTATGTGAAGCACCGTCTGCACCGTCTGCCCGATCCGCCGCATCGCATCGCAAGGGGCATCTTTGCCGGTGTCATGGTGACGTTTTCGCCGCTCTTCGGGTTTCATTTCCTTCTGGCGGCAGGCGCGGCCTGGGTGATGCGGGGCAATATCCTGGCCGCATTGCTGGCGACCTTTGTCGGCAATCCGCTGACCTTCGTGCCGATCGGCGTCGTGTCGTTGCAGCTGGGGCATTTCCTGATGGGCCGACATGCTCCCTTCGGTCACGAGGTGCAGCGGTCGCTTGGCGGCAAGTTCGTGGATGCCGGGCGCGATCTTCAGCACAATATCTGGTCGATCTTTACGGGCGAGAGCGCCGACTGGAGCCATCTGACGCTGTTTTATGACGAGGTGTTCCTGCCCTATCTCGTGGGCGGGATCGTCGCCGGGCTGATTGCCGGGACCATCGCCTATTACCTCGCGCTGCCGGTGATCCAGGCCTACCAGAACCGCCGCAAGGGCGCGCTCAAGGCCAAGTGGGCCGCGATCCGCGAAAAGGCCGCGCAAAAGGCTGACGCCAAGAAGAAACAGGACTAGGTTGGGCCGCGACTCGGCGGGATGAGGAAAGGGCGTCTGACATGGCATCTGGCGAAAAGTTGCGGCTTGGGGTGAATATCGACCATGTGGCGACCGTGCGCAACGCGCGCGGCAGCGCCTATCCCGACCCGCTGAGGGCGGCGAAACTGGCCGAGGCGGCCGGCGCGGACGGCATCACCGCGCATCTGCGCGAAGACCGCCGCCATATCAGCGACGCGGATATCGAGCGGCTGGTCCAGGGGCTTGAGCGGCCGTTGAATTTCGAGATGGCCGCGACCGGCGAGATGCAGGCGATCGCCCTGCGCCACAAGCCCCACGCGGTCTGCATCGTTCCCGAAAAGCGCGAAGAGCGCACCACCGAGGGCGGGCTGGACGTGGCGGGGGATGACAACCGGCTGGCGGACTTCATCGCCCCGCTCAGCGCGGCGGGCTGCCGGGTGTCGCTGTTCATCGGCCATGAGCCCCGCCAGATCGAGGCGGCGGCGCGGATCGGCGCGGCGGTGGTCGAATTGCATACCGGCGCCTATTGCGACTTTCACGCCGAGGGCGAGACCGAAAAGCGCGATGCCGAGCTGGAGGCGCTGAAGGCGGGTGCGAAACTGGCGCAAGGTCTGGGGCTTGAGGTGCATGCAGGGCACGGGCTGACCTTTGACACGGTGGCGCCGATTGCCGCCATTCCCGAGCTGGTCGAGCTCAATATCGGCCATTTCCTGATTGCCGAGGCGATTTTCGACGGGCTTGGCCCGGCGATCACGCGGATGCGCGAATTGATGGATGCGGCGCGCGCATGACCTGGGCGGAGACCGGACTGGTGCTTGCGGCGTGGCTCGTGGCGGCGGGTAGTCCCGGCCCGGCGACACTGGCGATTTCGGCCACCTCGATGGGCAGCGGGCGCGCCGCCGGGCTGGCATTGGCGCTGGGCGTGGCCTGCGGTTCGGCGACCTGGGGTGTGGCGGCGGCGCTGGGGATGAGCGCGGTGATGCTGGCCCATGCCTGGGTCTTCGAGGTCGTGCGGCTGGCGGGGGCGGTCTATCTCATCTGGCTGGCCTTGAAGAGCCTGCGCCGGGTGCTGCGCCCGGTCACGCGACGCGGCGCCGAGCCTGCGCAGGGGCAGTTGTTCCTGCGCGGGATGCTGTTGCACCTGACCAATCCCAAGGCGATCCTGGCCTGGGGCGCGATCTATGCGCTGGTCTTGCCGGGTGGGGCCGGGGCGCAAACGGGCGCCGGGGCGGCGCATGTCTGGCAATGGTTCGCGATGCTGTTGGGCCTGTCGGTCACGATCTTCGTGGGCTATGCGATGCTGTTCTCGATCGGTCGGGTGGCAAGGGGCTATGCCCGCGCGCAAAGGGCGTTCGACGCGGTCTTTGCAGTGCTGTTCGGGGCGGCGGGGGTGAAGCTGTTGACGATGAGGCTGGAATGATCCTGGGGATCGGCACGGACCTTGCCAATATCGACCGGATCGCGGCCACGCTGGAACGCTTCGGCGACAGGTTCCGCGACCGCGTCTTCACCGAGACCGAGCAGCGCAAGGCCGAGCGGCGGCGCGACGTGGCGGGCACCTATGCCAAGCGCTGGGCGGCGAAGGAGGCCTGTTCAAAGGCGCTGGGCACGGGGCTGCGCATGGGCATTGCCTGGAAGGACATGTCGGTCAGCAACATCGAGACCGGCCAGCCGCGGATGCATGTCACCGGCTGGGCCGCCGAGCGCCTGGCCAAGATGACGCCGCCGGGGTATGTGGCGGTCATTCATGTCACCCTGACCGACGATCACCCCTGGGCGCAGGCCTTTGTGTTGATCGAGGCGCTCCCGGCAGGGGCCGAATCTGCACAAGTCGCTGATTAAACTCAAAAATCGGCTTCGGCATTGCATCGGCGTCACGTCGGTATCGCGTCGGTGCCGCGCACCGTTCCGGCGAGGGTGAACACAGCGCGCGGTGGGGGCGGCGCCGCGACCCTGTCCGGGGGCGATGCGCCGCGCATGGCCGAGTGGCCGTGCAAGCGGTGTGCTTACCTTGACTCCCCGTGCGGCGCGCCGCATGTAGCGCGCGAACCCAAACACCGGAGGGCCTCATGGCCAGCGAAGCCAAAAAACCGAGCACGATCTGGGAGACGGTCAAGACGGTCTTCTGGGCGCTTGTGATCGCGGGGATCTTCCGCACCATCTTTTTCCAGCCGTTCTGGATTCCTTCGGGGTCGATGAAGGACACGCTGCTGATCGGCGATTTCCTGTTCGTCAACAAGATGGCCTATGGTTATTCCTACGCCTCCTGCCCGACGATCCGCATCGCGAGCCTCGGCATCGACATCGACGCCAAGGACATCTGCGGATTCATGGATGGCGACAACACCCGCATCCTGGGCAGCGAGCCCGAGCGCGGCGATATCATCGTGTTCCGCCATCCGGTGCAGGGAACCGATTTCATCAAGCGCCTGATCGGCCTGCCCGGCGACACCGTGCAGATGCGCGAGGGCCGGCTTTACATCAATGGCGAGGCGGTCGAGGTGGAACCGGCGGGCACCTTTGAAGAGACCTTCGAGCAGCAAGGGCCGATCCGGGTCCGCCCGCGGTGCGAGAACGGCGTGGTCGGCGAGGGCGCGACCTGCACCAAGTCGCGTTTCCGCGAGACCCTGCCCAATGGCGAATCGCATTCGATCCTCAATATCGGCACGCAGCGCGCGGATGATACCGGGCTCTTCACCGTGCCCGAGGGGCATTATTTCTTCATGGGCGACAACCGTGACAATTCCACCGACTCGCGCTTTCCGCAGGCGGTGGGCGGTGTGGGCTTCGTGCCTTACGAAAACCTGATCGGACGCGCGGGGCGGGTGCTGTTCTCGTCGGCGGGCCGGTCGATGCTGTTCTTCTGGACATGGCGCGGCGATCGCTTTTTCGAGAAGCTGGAATGAAACTGTCGGGCGAACTGAAAGCCTTCGAGGGGCGGCTGGGGCACAGGTTTTCCCAGCCTGCGCTTCTGGTGCGTGCGGTGACGCATTCCTCGATGGTGTCGCCGACACGGGACGACAACCAGCGGCTGGAGTTCCTCGGTGACAGGGTGCTTGGCCTGGTGATGGCCGAGGCCCTGCTGGAACGTGACAGGATGGCCGAGGAAGGGCTGCTGGCGCCGCGTTTCAACGCGCTGGTGCGCAAGGAGACCTGCGCAGATGTCGCGCGCGAGATCGGCCTGGGTGACGTGCTCAAGCTGGGCCGCTCGGAGATGCTGTCCGGCGGGCGGCGCAAGCAGGCGCTTCTGGGCGACGCGATGGAGGCGGTGATCGCCGCCGTTTACCGCGATGCGGGGTTCGAGGCGGCCAAGGCGCTGGTGCTGCGGCTGTGGGGACAGCGCATCGACAGCGTCGAGGAAGACGCCCGCGACGCCAAGACCGCGCTTCAGGAATGGGCGCAGGCGCGTGCGCTGCCGCCCCCCGATTACGTTGAAACGGCGCGCACGGGTCCAGACCACGCGCCGCGGTTCACCATCGAGGTCCGGCTTGCCATCGGCGAGACCGAAAGCGCGACGGCGGGATCGAAGCGGCAGGCCGAACAGGCCGCCGCCAAGGCGCTTCTCACACGGCTCGAGGCGGGCTGAAAGGCCAGGACGTCACGCCGGTGGCATGCGACCTTTCTGACGGGCATTCGCGCGCCACAGTTTGCGGCGTGCGTCTGGTGGTTCAAGATGCCTGTAGGCGCCGCCCGAGAATTTGGGCCAGTCCAGCGCGAGGCCGAGCTTGACCAGTTCCGCTGCAAGGTCGCGCCCGTCGGGCAGGTGGCAGCTGGCCACCACGCGCCCGTAAGACAGCTCGTCGCGGATATGCGCGGTGATGACCTGACCGCGACACATTCCGACAAGCGCCCATTTCGATTTCTGGCCCCAGGGGTGATCGAGTTCCGGCGCGTCGATCCCGGCGATCCGAATACGCACCTTTCCGATCACGATCGTATCGCCGTCGATCACATGGCATTTGCCCTTGAGGACAGCGTGATCGTGCGACGTGCGCGCGCGCTCGATCACGGTGACCGCGGCGGCCTCGTAATGGACACGGCGCGGCGGCGGTTTCTGACGCTGGCGTTCGGCAGGGCTGCGCGGCCGGTCGCGCGGCACAGGGGGATGGCGTGGGGCCGAAAAGAAGGCCCGGATAACAAATCTCAGGATACCCAACAGTCTCTCGCTCTTGCACTCGTCCTGGATGGTTCACACTGGCATATCCTGTAATCATGGCAAAATTCGGCAGGTTGGAAAGGGTCCATTCGTCGCGGCATGACCAGCCGGTGTCTCTGGCCGCGTCGCGCGGGCTGGCCGATGGTTCAAGATGTCTGGCGGTGGCTGGCGGAATAGGTTAGGTCTCTGCCGCTGCAACACAGGATCGTTTCATGACCACGCGCGCCGGTTTCATTGCCCTGATCGGGGAGCCCAATGCGGGCAAGTCCACGCTGCTCAACCGCATGGTGGGCGCGAAGGTCAGTATCGTCACCCACAAGGTGCAGACCACCCGCGCCCGCATTCGCGGGGTTGCGATGGAGGGCGAAAGCCAGTTGGTCTTTGTCGATACGCCGGGGCTTTTCTTGCCGCGCCGCAGGCTGGACCGGGCGATGGTGGCGGCCGCCTGGGGCGGGGCGGCGGATGCCGATGTGGTGGTGTTGCTGGTCGAGGCGCATCGCGGGATCACCGAAGGGGTCGAGCGTATCCTTGCGGGGCTTGAGGACATGGGCAAGGGGCGCTGTGTCGCGCTGGCGATCAACAAGATCGACCGGGTGCAGTCGGAGGCCCTGCTGGGGCTGACCGAGGCGCTGAATGCGCGGTTCGATTTTGCCCAGACCTTCATGATCTCGGCCGAAAAGGGATACGGTGTCGAAGATCTGCGGCGCTGGCTGGCGGAGCAGATGCCCGAGGGGCCGTGGCTGTATCCCGAGGATCAGATCGCCGATCTGCCCATGCGCATGATCGCCGCCGAAATCACCCGCGAGAAGCTGACGCTGCGCCTGCACCAGGAGCTGCCCTATCAGCTGACCGTGGAAACCGAATCCTGGGAAGAGCGCGAGGACGGATCGGCGCGGATCGACCAGATCATCTATGTGGCGCGCGACGGTCACAAGGGGATCATCCTTGGCAAGAAGGGCGAGACGATCAAGGCCGTCTCGAAGGCCGCGCGCGAAGAGCTGGAAGAGTTCCTCGGGCGCAGGGTGCATCTGTTCTGCCAGATCAAGGTGCGGCCCGGCTGGCTGGAGGAGGCGGCGCGCTATTCCGAGATGGGGCTCGATTTCAAGGACGGCAACGGGTGACACGGCTGACGGCGGCATTCTGGGTGCACGCCTACCTGGCGCGGCTGCGGCTCAGGGATATCCCCGCCTTCGTCACCGCGCATGGCGATGACACCGCGGGTGCGGTCCTGGTCAAGCTCAACACCCTTGACGGGCAGGCGCGGGCCTTTCAGCGCTCCTTCGACCTGATGAGCGGAGAACGCCGCTGGGTTGTCCTGGCCGAGGGCGCGGAACAGGAGGTGGATGCCGCGATCACCCGCCAGCGCGGCTTCGACCCCGATCTCTGGGTGATCGAGGTCGAGGACCGGGACGGGCGGCATCTGCTCGATGAGGACGGTCTGAGCAGTTGAGCGCGGGCGCGCCGACGCGCGCGGCCTATTCCACCACCAGCACCTTGCGCGCCAGAACCGACTGGTTCGTGACATCTAGGAAACGAAGCTCGTAGCTGCCCGGCTCGTCGGGCAGGGTGATGCTGAGCGGCGGCGGGCCGTCCACCTTGGTCGCCGAGAGCCAGGTGAAGATCGCCTGATCGGCGCGCGCCAGCGTGATACGCTGATCGGCGCTGGTGGAATCGACGCTCCAGCCGACCTCGATCTGTGACCCGGCCGCGGCGCTGTCGGGCGCCGAGAGGCTGGCGCCCGAGCTGAGCGGCGCATCGGCGGCGAGGATCTCGACGGTGTGGCGGGCCATGACCCTGCGCCCTTCGTTGAGCATGTAGCGCAGTTCATAGAGGCCGGGCTGGTCGGGCGCGGTGATGTCGTGGCTGGAGCCGTCGCGGACACGGAAATACTCGGCGTGGTCGCCGTCCGGCGTGCCCATGGGGACGAGGGTGATGTAATCCTGCGGATGCACCGCGCCGGCCCACTCGACGCGCAATGCATCACCGGCGCGCAGCTTGTCCTGCGCGGAGAGCGTGACCTCGGGGGCGGTGATCTCGATGGGCTGGGAGGCCATGGTGCGCTTGCCCTCGTCGAGGACGTAGCGGATTTCATACATGCCGGTATCGGCGGGGGCCTGGAGGTTGCCCTCCGCGGCGTCGCGCACGCGGGTGTAGTCGCCGTGGCTGCCCTCGTCCGCGCCCATCGGGACGATGGTGACGTAGTCCTGCCCATGCACCGCGCCGGTCCAGGCGACCGTGAAGGACGACCCCGCAAGGGCGGATTCGGGGCCGCTGACGGTGACCTCGGGGGCGGTGATCTCGATGGGTTGGGAGGCCATGGTGCGCTTGCCCTCGTCGAGCACGTAGCGGATTTCATACATGCCGGTATCGGCGGGGGCCTGGAGGTTGCCCTCGGCGGCGTCGCGCACGCGGGTGTAGTCGCCGTGGCTGCCCTCGTCCGCGCCCATCGGGACGATGGTGATGTAGTCCTGCCCATGCACCGCGCCGGTCCAGGCGACCGGGATGGTGGACCCCGCAAGGGCGGTTTCGGGGCCGCTGACGGTGACCTGAGGTTCGGTGATTTCGATGGGGGTGGAGCCGAGCACCTTGCCGCCCTTGGACGTCATGTAGCGCAGCTCGTAAAGACCGGTGTCGGCGGGGGCGCGAAAGTCGGCTTCGCTCTTGTCGCGCACGCGCACGTAGCCGGCGTAGTCGCCCTCGGGCGTGCCGACCGGGACGATGGTGACATAATCGCCGGGATCGAGGGTCGGGTCCCAGCCGATGCGGAAGGACGAACCGGCAAGCGCGCTGTCGGGCGCGGTCAGGGTGACGGCCGGCAATTCGGGTTCCGGTTCGGGTACGGGTTCGGGTTCCGGCGCGGCGGCGACAGCGGTGCTGATCGCGCCAAGGGCGCGGCCCAGTTCATCCGCATTGGCGGCCTGGATATACTGCCCGCCCGTCCGTTCGGCGATGCAGGAGAGCGAACCGCTGTCCTGATCGGCGCCAAGCCCGAAGCCCACCACATGGGCGGTGAAGGCGACCCCGCGGCTTTCCAATGTGTCAGCCAGTGCGCAGGGATCGCGCTCGCAGCTTTCGAGGCCGTCCGATATCAGCACCACGGTGGCGGGTGTGTCGGTATAGGAGAGTTCGGTCGCGGCCTGCTCGATGGCGTCCGTCAGGGGGGTCTTGCCGGTTGGGGTGATGGCGTTGATGCGATCGAGGATCGCCGCGCGTGTATCCGCGCCGGGTGCCACGAGGGTTTCGATATCGCTGCAATCACCGCGCTGGCGGTGGCCATAGGCCATGAGCCCGACCTTGCGATCCTCGGTCCAGTCGCCCAGCAGGTTTTCCATGACGCCGCGGGCGATCTCGATCTTGGCGGTCCCGTCGATCTGCCCCCACATCGAGTTCGAGCCGTCAAACACCACCATGACGTTTTCGTCGGCGGCCTGTGCGGTGCCGGTCAGCCCGAGGGAAAGGGCGGCGGCGAGGCTCAGTGCAGCGGAACGCAGGGCGGAGACGCGGCTTTTGGCGTAGGACATGCGGAAAATCCCTCGGTTCTGAAAATGAATTGCGGCGAGTGAAGCACGAATCGTTTTGCCTTGCCAAGCGTCGCGCGGGCCTTGGCAAGGCGCGGGTTCTGGTGTGGTATGGGCGAAACGGGCAGGAGCGGCGCATGGAATGGCGCGATCAGGGCATATTGCTGTCGACGCGGACGCATGGCGAGACCTCGGCGATCATCGAGGTGTTCACGCCAGCACATGGCCGTCATGCGGGCGTGGTGCGTGGCGGCGTCTCGCGACGGATGGCGCCGGTGTTGCAGCCGGGGGCGCAGCTGGACCTGACCTGGCGGGCGCGGCTGGAGGATCATATCGGCGCGTTCACTGTCGAACCGATGCGCTCGCGCATGGCGGCGTCGATGGGGGATCGGCTGTCGCTGGCGGGGCTGAACGCGGTGACGGCGCTGTTGCTGTTCAGCCTGCCAGAGCGCGAGGCGCATCCGCGCCTTTACCAGCGCACCGAGCGGTTGCTGGACCTGCTGGGCCAGGGGGATGTGTGGCCGCTGGCCTATCTCGACTGGGAAATCGCCTTGCTGGACGAGATGGGCTTCGGGCTTGACCTGAGCCGTTGCGCGGTGATGGGCGCGCAGGCGAATGACCTGAGCTATGTCTCGCCGCGCACCGGGCGGGCGGTGTCGAGAAAGGGGGCGGGGGAATGGGCCGACCGGTTGTTGCCCTTGCCGCCCTGCATGTTGGGCGAAGGGCCCGCGCCCGACAGCGAGGTGGCCGAGGCGTTGCGGGTGACGGGGCATTTCCTGAGCAACCATCTGGCGATGGAACTGGGCAACAAGCCCCTGCCCGCCGCGCGCCAGCGCTTTGTCGACAGGTTTCGCGCGCGGATACCTGACGCCTCCTAGCGCAGCGCCAGCACCAGATCGACCAGCGACCCCATCGCCTGAGCGTTGCCGCCGGGCCGGTCCTCGGGCAGGTCTTCCATGCCGATGGCGCAGGCATAGATGATCCGGGTCATTTCGGGATTGGCGATGCCGATCTCGGCCAGCAGGCGCTGCATGAGCGCGAGGCGGTACTGATCGACCCGCGTCACCGCCAGCCGGGCCTTGGCATTGTCCTTGGCCCAGGCGCGAATGGCCGGTTCAATCGCGGTTTCGCGGTCTTCGTCCTCGGCAGCGCGCCCGCCGATCACCTGCGCAAGCCGGCGCAATTGTCCGACCGGGTGCGTTTCAAGCGCGAGGGCGGCGTCGAGGCGCGCGGTGCTCTCGCCCTCCCACCGCGTCAGAAGGGCGGTGTGAAAGGCGGGCACATCCGCGAAATGCCAATAGAACGAACCCTTGGTCGTGTTGAGCTGACGCGCCAGCGGCTCGGCCTTCAATGACGCGGGGCCGGAGCGGGCCAAAGCCTCGTAGCCGGCCATGAGCCAGTCATCCTGAGCGAGTCGTCGCGATGTCGTCATCATGCGCGCAGGATATGCCGCCCCCCGCCCCCCGGCAAGAGCGGTCGGGGTTTACAAAAGCTTCACCGAAATGTTGCACGGGCGTAGCGAAGCCCGCCTAACACCGCCCCTGACACAAAGGGGGATAACAGGTGCTGACCATTACCGGGCTGACCAGGCGATTTGGGCGCAACACGGCTGTCGACGGGGTATCTTTCGCCGTGGACAAGCCCGCGATGATCGGCATCATCGGGCGTTCGGGCGCAGGCAAGTCCACGCTGCTGCGGATGCTGAACCGGCTGACCGACGCGAGCGATGGCAAGATCACCTTCGAGGGGCGCGACGTGACCGCGCTCAAGGGGGGTGACAAGCGGGCCTGGCAATCCGATTGCGCGATGATCTTTCAGCAGTTCAACCTGGTGCCCCGGATGGACGTGGTGTCGAACGTGCTGCACGGGACGCTCAACCGCCGCTCGACGCTGGCGACGATGTTCAACCTTTACCCGCAGGCCGACATCCATCGCGCCATCGAGATCCTGGACCGGCTCGGCATCGCCGAGCATGCGCCCAAGCGCGCCGAGGCCCTGTCGGGCGGGCAACAGCAGCGCGTCGCCATCGCCCGCGCCCTAATGCAGGACCCGAAGATCGTGCTGGCGGACGAGCCGATCGCCTCGCTCGACCCGATGAATGCGAAGCTGGTCATGGATGACCTGCGCCGCATCCACGAGGAGGACGGCCGCACCGTCATCGCCAACCTGCACACATTGGATACCGCAAGGCACTACTGCGACCGGGTGATCGGGATGCTGCATGGACGGGTCGTTTTCGACGGCACGCCCGAGCAGCTGACCACCGGCGTGGCGCGCGACATTTACGGCGCCAACGAGGGGTTCTCGGAAGCCAGCACCTCGACCTCGATCGAGACGCTTGACCGGCACGCGCAGGACGCCATCCGCGCTGCGGAGGCCGCGGTCTGAAACCATCCACCCCGTCGCGGCACGCGGCGGACCAAACCCTCAAACGTGAAAGAGGACATCATGAAGAAACTGATTGCTGCCATCCTGGCCACCACCGCCCTGACCGCGCCGGTCATGGCCGAGGAGATCACCGAGTTCCGCATCGGCATCCTGGGGGGCGAGAACGCCCAGGACCGGATGAACTCGAACGAGTGCTACCGCGCCAAGGCCGAGGAACTGCTGGGCGTGCCGGTGAAACTGTTCACGCCTGCCGACTACGACGGTGTGATCCAGGGCCTGCTGGGTGGCACCATCGACATGGCTTGGCTGGGCGCATCGGCCTATGCCAAGACCTATCTGACTGATCCCGACGCCGTCGAGCCGGTCATGGTGAAGACCAATACCGACGGCTCCTACGGGTATTACTCGGTCGGGTTCGCGCGCAAGGACAGCGGCATCACGTCGCTTGACGATCTGCAGGGCAAGGTTTTCGCCTTTGGCGATCCGAACTCGACCAGTGGTTATCTCATTCCGTCGATCGAAATCCCCCAGACCACCGGCGCCAGCATGGAATCGGGGGATTACTTTGGTGAGGTCAAGTTCGTCGGCGGCCATGAGCAGACCATCGTCGCCGTGGCCAATGGCGATGTCGACGCGGGTGTGACCTGGGCCGACGGCATGGGCGCATGGGAAGACGGCTACAATTCCGGAGCCCTGCGCAAGGCCAGCGACGCGGGCCTCGTGGACATGAACCAGATCGTCGAGATCTGGAAGTCGAAGCCGATCCCGGAAGGCCCGGTCGTGCTGCGCAAGGCGCTGCCCGAGCGCGTGAAGATCGACATCACCACGCTGACCGCTTCGCTGCCCTATATGGACCCCGACTGCGCCTATAACTTCATGGCCGGTGAAGCTCTCGGGTTCCAGCCGATCAGTCATGACGCCTATCAGTCGATCATCGAAGCGCGTCAATCCAAGATGTAATCCCGCAAAGGGGCAATCAATCGCACCGGGCCCGCGTAGAGGCGGGCCCGGTTGCGCATGAACGGGGACGAGGCATGAGCGATCTGACAGCGGCGCAGGCCGGTGCGGCCGGGGTGCAGGACATCCAGACCGCCTATATGGACATGACACGGCGCAAGCGGCTTTACGGCATGGTGATGCTGGTGGTGTTCATCGCGCTGATGGTGTCGGGTTTCCGGGTGGCCGACGGGCGCAATGCCGGCGGTTTCTGGGACGGAATCGGCAATATCTTTCAGTTCCCCAAGGAAGTACTGACGGAGGCGGGCGAGAAGATCGCCAACCTGCCGGGGCTGATGGTGAAATTCCTGCCCTCGCTGCTGGAGACCCTGAATATCGCGGCGGCCTCGACCCTGCTGGGGGCAATCTTCGCGATCGTGATCTCGCTGCTGGCGACGCGGGGTCTGGCGAAATGGCCGCGGCTGATCGGGGTGTTCCGGCGGATCATGGATATCCTGCGCGCGATCCCCGAGATCGTCATCGCGCTGGTGCTGATCTTCATTCTGGGCGGCGGGCCGGTTCCGGCGATGATCGCCATCGCCATCCACACTACCGGGGCGCTTGGAAAGCTGTTCTCGGAAGTGAACGAGAATGCGAGTCTCAAGCCGGTCGAGGGGCTGCAATCGGTTGGCGCCACATGGGCGCAGCGGATGTGGCTGGGCGTGATCCCGCAGGTCGCGCCCAATTACCTGAGCTATGCGCTGCTGCGCTTCGAGATCAATGTAAGGGCCTCGGCGATCCTGGGTTTCGTGGGGTCGGGCGGGATCGGCTACGACCTGAAGAACGCGTTCAGCTGGGGTCAAGGCCGCTATGACGAGGTGGCCGCGATCTTTCTGCTGCTGTTCGCGACCATCGTGGTTTTCGACCAGATATCGGGCCATTACCGCAACAAGATGATCGGAAGGGGTTAAGGCGATGAGCGCATCGAGCAACACTGCCGGGACCGGCGCCGCGCTGTTTGACGCTACCGCCTTCTTTCAGCGCAAGCGGCTGCTGGCCTTTGCCATTCCCGCCGTCATCCTGGCTTATTTCGTCTATATCTTCTTCGCCTTCGACATTCCGGGCCTTGCGGAGCGGGCGCGCATGGACAATGCCCGCATCCTTGTCGCCGACAGCTACAGCTACAAGACCCATGTGACGCGCGACAATCGCGTCGGCGGGATCACCGTTGCGGTGGAAGGCGAGAACAAGGGCACATGGCCCGAGGGCACGAGTCCCGACTGGGTCGATATCGGGAATGACGACCGCGCGCTGGTTTCGCTCAAGCACGGGCAGGAGGTGCTGCTGGACGGCGACAGGATGCGCTATGACGTGCCGGGCTACGGGCTGATCGAGGCCGAAGTGAGCCGCCGCGGTATCGCGCTGGACCTTCCGGCGGGCGAGATCCCCGACTGGATCAGCGCCAGCAACGCGCGGGTCGATATCACCACCGATGCCGGGCGCGTCATCCTGACCAAGGCCCGCACCGAGGTGATGCGATATCATTTCGGCTGGGAGCTGTTCTGGTTCACGCTCGACAGCCCCTTTTATGGCAAGAGTTTCGGCGAGTTGGTCGGGCTGGCCGTGTCGGGCGACCGGCTGGTGGCGGGCAAGAGCAATCTGGCCGCCATGATCCACGATGTCTGGACCAACAGCATGTGGCAGCATCGGGACGTGGTCTGGGCGATCTTCGAGACGATCCTGATGGCGTTCCTGGGCACGATGGGGGCGGCGCTGGTGGCGTTGCCGCTGGCCTTTGCCGCCGCGCGCAACTTTTCCCCGCTGATGGTGGTGCGCGCCGCTGTGCGGCGGGTGTTCGACTTCGTGCGGGGGGTGGATGCGCTGATCTGGACGATCATCCTGGCGCGCGCCTTCGGGCCGGGGCCGCTGACCGGAGCGCTGGCGATCCTGATCACCGACACCGGGAGCTTCGGCAAGCTGTTTTCCGAGGCCCTGGAGAATGTCGACAAGAACCAGATCGAGGGCGTGCAATCCACCGGCGCAAAGCCGCTGCAACGCTATCGTTTCGGGGTCATTCCGCAGATCACGCCGATCCTGCTGAGCCAGGTTCTCTATTACCTGGAATCCAACACCCGCAGCGCCACGATCATCGGCGCGATCACGGGGGGCGGCATCGGGTTGTTGCTGACCCAGGCGATGATCACCCAGAAGGACTGGGAGGAGGTGAGCTATTACATCATACTCATCCTGCTCATGGTCATGTTGATGGATTCGGTATCTGGCTGGTTGCGACGCCGGTTGATCCGGTCGGATGACAGCGGCCACTGACGATGGCGGGACGACGCCGGCAGGAATGTTTCGGACAAGATGAAGCCGGGTCGCGGGAATGGCGCAGCGGGCAAGGGACGCGGAAAGATGAAGAACTTGAGGGCCGACGGTGCGAACGTGCATCCCGATTGCGAGATCACCGAGAGCGATTTCGGCGCCTATAGCGAGATCGGGCGCGGCAGCCGGGTGGCCTATTCGGTGATCGGCGATTATTCCTATTGCGACCGCTATTGCGATATCGCCAATGCCGATGTCGGGCGGTTCGCCAATATCGCCAGTTTCGTGAGGATCGGCGCGACGGATCATCCGCTCGACCGCGCCAGCCTGCACCATTTCATGTATCGCTCGGCCAGTTACTGGCCTGACGCCGAGGACGATGCGGACTGGTTTCGCGCGCGCCGGGCGCGCCGCGCGACGATCGGTCATGATACGTGGCTCGGGCACGGGGCGCAGGTCAAGCCCGAGGTGACGGTCGGCCACGGGGCGGTGGTGGCCTCGGGCGCGGTGGTGACGAAGGACGTGGCGCCCTATCAGATCGTCGCGGGCGTGCCCGCGCGCCCGGTGCGCGCCCGCCTGCCCGAAGCGGTGGCCGGCCGGCTGATCGCGCTGGCCTGGTGGGATTGGGACCATGCCCGCCTGCGCGCGGCCCTTGCGGACTTTCGGGCGTTGTCTGCCGAGGCGTTTCTGGAAAAGCACGGCGGATGAACCCGGTGGCTGCGCGCCCGTGACTGAAAAGGGTGCCCCCGGTTTCGGGGACACCCTGTGTTTCGTTATTGAAAGGGATTTCAGGACAATACGGGGGCAGTCCGTATTGCGAAACTCGGCGATTCCCACGACGCTACGGCGATGATTTCATGAAAACTTCGTGACAGGCCCGGTTCGCACCTATTCGGCCGCGAGGGACACGCTTTGGCCGAGGCGCAGGAATCGCTGTGCCGCCTCGCCTGAAAGATGGGCGATCCGGCCGCGCACCAGCGTGGCTTCGACCTCGCGGGTGGTGGCGTTGACGATGGCGATATCGGCGCGCTGTCCCTCCTCGAGCGTGCCGCGATCAGTCAGGCGCATGATGCGCGCGGGTGTCTCGGAGATCATCGCCCAGGCGGCGGGAAGATCGGCGATGCCCTGATCAACGAGCGCGAAGGCGGCCTGCGAGAGGGCGGGGTAGAAGTAATCCGAGACCAGGGCGTCGCATTTGCCGGCCTCGATCAGGTCGAGCGCCGAGATATTGCCCGCCTGCGAACCGCCGCGCACCACGTTGGGCGCACCCATCACGACCGGGTCATTGACCGCCTTGGCAAGGTTTGCCGCAGCGCGGGACGTGGGAAACTCGCAGATCCGCGCGCCGATCATGGCGAAGGTCTCGCGGGTTTCGGCGTCGGGGTCGTCATGCGAGCCGTAGATCACCCCGAGCGCGTCGAAATTGCGCGCGAGATGGCAGAGGTGGCGGGGCACGCCCTGACGCTGGTTGCGCGCGGCTTCGAGTGCGGCGAGATGTTCGCGCGGGCTGCGGCCGGCCTCATGCGCCCATGCGGCGAGCCTTTCGGGGCGGGTATGGGCGATATTGAGCGTGGCCTCGATATGGTTGTTGAACACGACATAGCCGATGCGGTGACGCCGGATCGCGGCGATCAGGCGTTCGGCGGTGTCGACTGTGTGGGTCTCGCAGCGGATCTGCACGCGCAGGTCGGTGTTCATGCGGTGGCGATAGGCGTCAAAGGCATGGAGGAAGGATTCGGCGTAGTCGGGGCTGCGCCGCCCGCCTTCCCAGGACCAGCTTTGCGCGAGCCAGGCGGTGGTCACGCCATTGGCGGCGGCTTCGCGGTCGGCGCCGATCAGCCCTTGTTCGGCGGAGAAGGGCGCGGAGGGGCGCGGCGCGATATGGCGCTCGAAGGCGTCACCATGCAGGTCGATGATGCCCGGCAGGATCAGGTAGCCCGAGAGATCGACCTCGGGAGATGGCCCCTTGCCGATGCGGCCCTGCTCGATCGCGACCGAGCGGGTCTGCATCTTGCCGCCGCGCAGGACGGTCGCGCCGGTCAGGCGCATGTCGGGCCATGGCATCTGCATTGGGCTGCTCTCGCGCTCTTGTTCCCTTGACGCTAGGGCATGAATGTATCGGCGGCGTGACAAGCCGCTTGAATCCTTCAGGAATCCGATAGCGTCAGTGTGATGCGGTCGCCGGCGAACCAGGTGCGGCCATATTCGAGCGGCGCGCCGTCGGGGCCGACATTGAGCGAGACCGTGCGCAGGATCGGCGCGCCCTCGGAAATCCGCAGGTGCAGCGCCTGGGTCGGATTGGCGCGCTTGGCGGTCAGACGCGTCCAGGCGCGGGTGTAATCGGGGACGCCCTGATCCTGAAGCGCCGCCGTCACCGAGCGCAGACGCCGCAGCGCCTCGGGGAGGCCGGGGAGTTGGGCGGCGGGAAAGACACTGCGAAAGAGGGCGACGGGCTGGCCATCGGCCAGTGACAGACCCTCGCAGGCATGGACCGGCGTGCCGGGGGGCAGATCGAGCGCCTCGGCTTCGCCGGCGTCGGCGGCGCGGGTTTCCAGTGACAGGATCTCCTTGGTCGGCATCCTTCCGGCTGCGCGCAGGTTCTGGTGAAAGCGCACCCGGCGACCGATGGGATAGTCGGTCGGGCTGTGGGTCACGAAGACCCCGGCGCCGCGCCGCGCATGGACGATGCCCTCATCGGCCAGCTGGGCAAGGGCGCGGCGCACCGTGTGGCGGTTGACGCCGAAGCGGCGCGAGAGGGCCGCCTCGGTGGGCAGCTTGTCGCCGGGGCCATAGCGTTTCTCGGCGATGTCGGCGCTCAGCGCGCTGTGGATGGATTTCCAGATCGGGGTGCTGCGGGGGCTCATGTCACGAAAATTTCACGCGTTCGGGGATTGTGCGACTCGGGCAGGGTTGGTAATGATTTGTCTAGTTGTATACTATATTAGACAAATCCACAAGGTGTCCAGATGACCCAGACCCAAGCAAGGCAGCAATGGATGAGCCTGCTGGCCAAGGCCCCGCCGGCGGATCTGGCGCGGCTTTGGGCTGCTTTCGGCGACGCGCCCGCCTATAGCTTTCTGCGCGCGCCGGAGGCCGGGGGCGTGATGGTCCAGGGGCGGGCGGGCGCGACGGGCGCGCCATTCAACCTTGGGGAAATGACGGTGACGCGCTGTTCCATCAAGCTGGAGACCGGAGAGATCGGCCATGCCTATGTGCAGGGGCGCGACAAGGATCATGCAACCCGCGCCGCGCAGATCGACGCGATGATGCAGGGCGCGCAGGCGGAGGCGCTGCGTGCGGCGGTGCTGGATCCGTTGCAGGAGAAGATGCAGGCGATCCGTGCCACCCGAAGCGCCAAGGCGGCGGCGACAAGGGTCGAATTCTTCACCATGGTGCGAGGAGAGGATTGATGCAGAGCGAAGCCCTGGAGGGGGGATTTCCCGACGCGCCGGTCGATGCAGCCCGCGCCTTTCGCGCGGCGATGAACGCCATGGCGCGCCCCGGTCGGATCGAGACGCTGGCGGGCGCCGTGCCGCCCGCGCCGCTGTCGGCTGCCGCGGGCGCGCTGATCCTGACGCTGTGCGATCCTGAAACGCCGATGCATCTGGCAGGCGGGCTGGACGTGGCGGGGGTGCGCGACTGGATCACATTTCACACCGGCGCGCCGCTGGTCGGCCCCGCAGAGGCGGTTTTCGCGGTGGGCCAATGGGCGGATTTGCAGCCGCTTGATGGCTACCGGATCGGCACCTCGGAATATCCCGACCGCTCGGCGACGTTGATCGTCGAGATGCCGGAACTGGCGCCGCAGGGCGCGGTGCTGACAGGACCGGGCATCAAGGAGAGCACGCGCCTGTCGCTGCCGGACGTGGCGGCCATGCGGCGCAATGCGGCGCTGTTCCCGCTCGGGATCGATTTCTTCCTGACCAGCCAAGACCGGGTCGCGGCCCTGCCGCGCAGCACGCGAGTGGAGGATAACTGATGTATGTGGCGGTGAAAGGTGGCGAGCGGGCGATCGACAATGCCCATGCCTGGCTGGCCGAAGAGCGGCGCGGCGACCCGACCGTGCCGGAACTTTCGGTGGCGCAGATCCGCGAGCAGATGGCGCTGGCGGTGAACCGGGTGATGACCGAGGGGTCGCTTTACGACCCGGACCTTGCCGCGCTGGCGATCAAGCAGGCGCGCGGCGATCTGATCGAGGCGATCTTTCTGATCCGCGCCTATCGCACCACGCTGCCGCGTTTCGGTTCATCAGTGCCGGTCAAGACCGCCGAAATGGCCTGCGAGCGGCGCATCTCGGCCACGTTCAAGGACGCGCCGGGAGGGCAGGTTCTTGGCCCGACCTTCGATTACACGCATCGCCTGTTGGATTTCAAACTGGCGGCCGAAGGCGAGACCCCGACCGCCCCTGAAGGCGAGGCGCGGCGGGAGCCGACGCCCCATATCACCGGTTTCCTGAACCGCGAGGGGTTGATCCAGACCGAGGACGAGAGCGGCGAGACACCGCCTGACCTGACGCGCGAACCGATGGAGCTGCCCGCCGCGCGCGCCTTGCGGCTGCAGGCGCTGACGCGGGGTGACGAGGGGTTCGTTCTGGGCCTCGCCTATTCCACGCAGCGCGGCTATGCGCGCAACCATGCCTTCGTGGGCGAGTTGCGCATCGGCACTGTGGCGGTCGAGATGGACATCCCCGAGCTTGGTTTCGCCATCGAGATCGGTGAGATCACCGTGACCGAATGCGAGAGCGTCAACCAGTTCAAGGGTTCAAAGACCGAGCCGCCGCAATTCACGCGCGGTTACGGGCTGGTCTTCGGGCAGACCGAGCGCAAGGCGATTTCGATGGCGCTGGTGGATCGGGCGCTGCGCTGGAAGGAGTTGGGCGAGGACGACCAGGGTGCGCCGGCACAGGACGAGGAATTCGTGCTGATGCATTGCGACAACATCCAGGCGACCGGGTTCCTCGAGCATATCAAGCTGCCCCATTACGTCGATTTCCAATCCGAGCTGGAGCTGGTGCGCAAGCTGCGCCGGGCGGCGGGGGCCGAAGAGGTGAAGGAGGCTGCGCAATGAGCGACTACAATTTCGCCTATCTCGACGAGCAGACCAAGCGGATGATCCGCCGCGCGATCCTCAAGGGGTTGGCGGTGCCGGGCTACCAGGTGCCATTCGCCAGCCGCGAGATGCCGATGCCGTATGGCTGGGGCACGGGTGGCGTGCAGGTGAGCGCCGCAACCCTGACACCCGAGGACCGTTTCAAGGTGATCGACCAGGGCGCGGACGACACCACCAACGCGGTGTCGATCCGCAAGTTCTTTGAGCGCACCGCCGGGGTCGAGGTGACCGAGGAGACCGAAGCCGCCACGATCATCCAGACCCGCCACCGCATCCCCGAGGCGCCCTTGAGCGAAGATCAGATCCTGGTCTATCAGGTGCCGATCCCGGAACCCCTGCGCTTTCTCGAGCCGCGCGAGACCGAGACGCGCAAGATGCACAGCCTCGAGGAATACGGGCTGATGCATGTGAAGCTATACGAGGACATCAGCCAGCATGGCGCCATCGCCACCGCCTATGCCTATCCGGTGAAGGTCGAGGGGCGCTATGTGATGGACCCGTCGCCGATCCCCAAATTCGACAATCCCAAGCTGGCGGATTGCCCTGCGATCCAGCTGTTCGGCGCGGGGCGCGAACAGCGCATTTACGCGCTGCCGCCTTACAGCGACGTGGTCAGTCTCGATTTCGAGGATCACCCGTTCGAGGCCAGCAAGGCGGATCATCCCTGCGATCTCTGTGGTGCGCGGGACAGCTATCTGGACGAGGTCATCACCGATGATCGCGGCGGGCGGATGTTTGTCTGTTCGGATACCGATTACTGCCGCACCCGTCAGGCGCAGGGCCATCTGGGCGCGCAGCTTGCGGCGAAACAGGAGGGCGCGGCATGACACCGCTTTTGCAGGTCAGGGGGATCACGAAATACTACGGCGCGCGCCTTGGGTGCCGCGATGTGGCGTTCGATCTTTACCCCGGCGAGGTGATGGGGATCGTCGGCGAAAGCGGGTCGGGGAAGTCGACGCTCTTGGGCTGTCTGGCTGGTCAGCTTGAGCCCGATGCGGGCGAAGTGCTGTTCGACACCCGGGCGGACGGGCCGCGTGACACGCTTGCCATGTCCGAGCCCGAGCGGCGGATGCTGTCGCGCACGGATTGGGCCTTTGTCCACCAGCATGCGCGCGACGGGCTGCGCATGGGCGTGAGTGCCGGCGGAAATGTGGGCGAGCGGCTGATGGCCGTGGGGGCGCGCCACTACGGCGATATCCGGAGTCAGGCGACGGATTGGCTGGGGAGGGTGGAGATCCCGGATGATCGGATCGACGACCGCCCGACGGCCTTTTCCGGGGGGATGCAGCAGCGCTTGCAAATCGCGCGCAACCTCGTCACCGGCCCGCGACTGGTGTTCATGGACGAACCCACCGGCGGGCTGGACGTGTCGGTGCAGGCGCGGCTTCTGGACCTGTTGCGCGGATTGGTGCGCGAGATGGGGCTGAGCGCGATCATCGTCACCCATGACCTTGCCGTGGTGCGCCTGTTGGCGGACCGGCTGATGGTGATGAAGGACGGTCATGTGGTGGAAAGCGGGCTGACAGACCAGGTGCTCGACGATCCGCAGCATGGCTATACGCAATTGCTGGTGTCGAGCGTGTTGCAGGTGTGAGGCGCAGGCGGGGGCGCTGCCCCCGTCGCCCGGAGGGCGACTCCCCCGGAGTATTGGGGGCAAGATGAAGGAACACGGGATGATAGAGCTGGACGATGTGAGCAAGACATTCACCCTGCACAACCAGGGCGGCGCGGTGATCCCGGTGATGGAGCGGGCCGGGCTGAGGGTGGCGCGGGGCGAATGCGTGGCGCTGACCGGCAAGTCGGGGGCGGGCAAGTCCACCCTGATGCGGATGATCTATGGCAATTACCTTGCGGCCTCGGGGCGGATCGTCGTGGGGGATGTGGATGTGGCGGCGGCGACGCCGCGCGAGATCCTGGACCTGCGCCGCCACACGCTTGGCTATGTCAGCCAGTTCCTGCGCGTGGTGCCGCGGGTGCCGACGCTGGACGTGGTGGCCGAGCCGCTGCTTGCCCTTGGGCATGGGCGCGCCGAGGCGCTGGAGCGCGCGGGCACCCTTTTGACGCGGCTCAATATTCCCGAGCGGCTATGGCAGCTCAGCCCGACCACATTTTCTGGGGGCGAGCAGCAGCGGGTCAATATCGCGCGTGGCTTCGCCCATGACTATCCGGCCCTGTTGCTGGACGAGCCGACCGCCAGCCTTGATGCGATGAACCGTGAGACGGTGCTGTGCCTCGTCGAGGAGGCCAAGGTGGGGGGCGCCGCGATCGTCGGCATCTTTCATGACGAGAGCGCGCGGGCGCGGGTCTGCGATCGTGAGATCGACGTTTCGGGCTTTACGCCGGGGCTGACGTGATGAGCGGGCGATTGATCGGGGTTGTCGGGCCTTCGGGTGTGGGCAAGGACACCGTGATGGAGGGGCTTGCGGCGCGCCGACCCGGCCTCGGGTTGGTGCGGCGGGTGATCACGCGCCCCGGTTATGCCGTTGGCGAGGCGTTTGAAGATGTGAGCGCCGAGGAGTTCGAGCGGCGCGTGCAGGCCGGCGATTTCACGCTCCACTGGGGCGCGCACGGGCTGCGGTATGGCGTTCCGCGCGAGACCGAAGCGCGGCTGGACGGGGGCGAGGATCTGCTCGTGAACCTGTCGCGTTCGGTGCTGGGCGAGGCGCAGGCACGGTTTCCCGGCTTCACCACGCTGCACCTGACCGCGCCGCGCGAGGTTCTGGCCGGGCGGCTGGCCGCGAGGGGGCGCGAAGGCCGCGCCGATATCGAGGCGCGGCTCAGCCGTGCGTCGCTGGCGCTGCCCGAGGGGCTGGAACGGGTGATCGAGATATCCAATGCCGGACCACTGGAGGCGACACTTGCCGCGATTGATGCCCGGCTTTACCCCGAGAAGGAGTGACGGGAGACAAGATGAAACATCCCCTGCGCATCCTCGCCCGCAAGGCTGAGCCCGTCGATCACGAAGGGCGCGGGCAGGAGCGGTGCGACCACGGGCGCGAGCGCCTCGACGGTCTGGCGCGCCTGTGCCCTGGGCAGCTTGCCACTCAGGGTGATGTGAAAGCGGAATTCCTCCATCACATAGGGATAACCCCATTCGAGCAGCAGCGCATCCTGCGCAGGACTGAGGCCGGTGGCGCGGCGGCGGGCGATCTCGTCCGTGTCGGGCGGCGCGCGGAAGCTGTCGAAGCTGCGCACGGTATCGGCGGCAAGCGCCTTCAGCGGGGTGGTATCGCCCTTTGGGCAGAGCGCCAGGAAGCTGCCGAGCCGCGCGAGTTCGAGCCCCGCCAGGTGAACCGGCGCGTGCGCGGCGCAAAAGGATGCGAGCGCGACGTCAAGCGCGCCGGGGGTCGCCGCCTCCGCCAGCCGGAATGGCGGTTTCATCGTGCCGTGCAGTCCGTATTTGCGGGGTGTGGCGGTGATCTCGTCCACCGGGAGGGGCAGCCCCGCAATCTGCGGATGCGGGCGCACCGCGCCGGTGGTCATGTCCCAGCCAAGCCATGCCGCGCCGAAATCCGCCAGCGGCCCCGGCGCGGGCGTGTAGTAGACCGCGTATCGCCTGAATTCCATGCCTGCCTCCATTTCGGCGCCAACCCCTGCCAGCGAAGCGTGACATCCTCATGACACAAGAGACCATCCTCGCCAATGCCACCCTTGTCCTGCCTGATGAAACGGTCACCGGGGCGATTGTCCTGCGGGATGGAACCATCGCAGGGATCGATACCGGCAAGGTGGTGCCGAAAGGCGCTGTCGATTGCGGCGGCGATGTCGTCGCGCCGGGGTTGATCGAACTGCACACGGATAATCTCGAGCGGCATATCCAGCCGCGCCCCAAGGTGGACTGGCCCCACAATGCCGCGATCCTCGCGCATGATGCCGAGCTGGCCAGCACCGGGATTACCACGGTGTTCGATGCGATGCGGGTCGGGTCGAACCCGAACGGCAAGGGGCGCTACGTGAAATATGCCCGCGGGCTGGCCAGCGAATTGCTGGCATTGCGGGCCGGGGACGCGTTGAAGATCAGCCATTTCCTGCATCTGCGCGCCGAGGTGTGCTCGGAGACGCTGGAAGAGGAGCTGGCCGCCTTCGGAGAGGAAGACCGCGTGGGCATCGTGAGCCTGATGGACCACACGCCCGGCCAGCGGCAGTTTCGTGATCTCAGCAAGCTGGAAGCCTATGTGAAGGGGAAGCTGTCACTGAACGACGCCGAGTTCCAGGAGCATGTCGCTCAGCTCAAGGAGCTGCGCGCGCGCAACGGGGACAGGCACGAGGCGGCGGCTGTAGCCGAGGCGAAGCGCTTTGGTGCCGTTCTCGCGAGCCATGACGACACGACGCCCGAGCAGGTCGCGGTATCGGCGGGTTACGGTATCCGGATCGCCGAATTCCCCACCACGCTGGAGGCCGCGCGCGCCTGCCACGACCACGCGATTGCGGTCATCATGGGCGCCCCCAACCTGATCCGGGGCGGCTCGCATTCCGGTAATGTGGCGGCGCATGACCTGGCGGCGGCGGGGCATCTGGACATATTGTCATCGGACTACGTGCCCTCGGCGCTGCTGCTGGCGGCGGTGCAACTGGGCGAGACCTGGGGCGACATGGCGCGCGGAATGGCCACGGTCACGCGCAACCCGGCGCGGGGCGTCGGGCTGGAGGATCGCGGCGAGATCGCCGAAGGGATGCGCGCCGATCTGATCCGCTTTGCCATGCGGGGCGGGGTGCCGGCGCTGCGCTCGGTCTGGTCGCGCGGGGAGCGGGTGGCGTGATAGGGTTTTGACAGTCAGAGGGGCAGGGCGCATAACGTCGTCATGACCAACGACACACTGCTTTTCGACCCGCCCGCCATGCCTCTGGTTCCCGTGAAGGGGACGAGCCACCAATTTCCGGTGCGCCGTATCTTCTGCGTGGGGCGCAACTATGCCGCCCATGCCGCCGAGATGGGCAATGAGGTGGACCGCGAGGCGCCGTTCTATTTCACCAAATCCGCCCATGCGCTGTGCCTGTCGGGGGCGTCTATCCCCTATCCGCTTGGCACGCAGGACTGTCACTACGAGATGGAACTGGTCGTGGCCATCGGCGCGCCTGCGCTGCGCGTCGGCACGGACCGGGCGATGGAGGCGGTGATCGGCTATGCCTGCGGGATCGACCTGACACGGCGCGATTTGCAGGGTGCTGCCAAGGACAAGCGCCGCCCCTGGGATCTGGGTAAGGATTTCGAGAACTCCGCCCTGATGGGCACGATCAGCCCTGCCGACGCGTTCGGAACGCCCGGTGAGCAGCGGATCGCGCTGACACATGACGGCGCGGTCGCGCAGGAGGCGCGACTGAGCGATATGGTCTGGTCGGTGCCCGAAGTGATCGCGCATCTGTCTGGTTTCTATAACCTTTTGCCGGGTGACCTGATCTATACCGGGACGCCGGCAGGTGTCGGCCCGGTGCATCCCGGCAGCGTTCTGCGCGGCGAGATCGACGGGCTGGAGCCCGTGGAGGTCGAGATCGCGGCCGCGCTGTAGCTGTCGGTCTTGCAGAGTCCGGATCTGACGATGTCCCCAAGATTCTGCACGCGGTCGGTGATTTTTTTCGCAGGATTCGCGGCGGGCGCGGAAATAGTGCCGGTTTCTCGATTGGATTGATCTGGATCAACGAGATCGCTTCGCTCATATGCTGAGTATCGAATGTATATTCAGGAGACGCGTATGAGCGAAGAGAGACACAGTTGGCTCGAACATTACCCGATTACGTTATTCACGATCATCATGGGTGTGTCAGGGCTGACGCTGGCGCTCCGTGCGGGTGAACGCGCGCTCGGCTTGACCGCGACGCTGTCGAGCGGGGCATATATCCTGACGCTGATTCTGTTCGTGGTGATTGCAGTTGGCTATGCGATCAAGGCGATACGCCATCCGCAGGCGGTCAAGGCCGAGTGGAACCACCCCGTGCGGCTTGCCTTTTTCCCGGCGATTTCCATCGGCTTGTTGCTGTTGTCCACGGCGACGCTGTCGTGGTCGCCAGGAGTTGCGCATGTCATGTGGGTTGTCGGCGCAGCCGGGCAGGGGGTGCTGACGATTGCCGTGGTATCGGGCTGGATCGGGAGCCGGGCATTCCTGCACGGGCATCTGTCGCCGGCGTGGTTCATCCCGGCGGTGGGCAATGTGATTGTCCCGATTGCGGGGGTGAAGCTGGGTTATATCGAGACGAGCTGGTTCTTCCTGTCGGTCGGGCTGATCTTCTGGAGTGTGCTGTTGACGCTGGTGATGAACCGGCTGATCTTTCATGACCCGCTTCCCGAGCGGCTTCAGCCGACGCTGGTGATCCTGATCGCGCCGCCTGCCGTGGGGTTCCTTGCCTGGGTCGAACTCACCGGCGAGATCGGCAGCTTTGCACGGGTTCTGTTGAACGGGGCATATCTGTTCGCGCTGATCGTTGCGGTGCAGTTGCCGCGCATCCTGCGCCTGCCCTTCGCCATGTCCTTCTGGGCGCTCAGCTTTCCGGTGGCGGCGCTGACCATTGCCAGTTTCACCTATGCCGGGGCGATGCGCTCGCAGCCGCATCAGTTCATCGGCGTCGCGCTCTTGTCGGCGCTGGTGGCGATCATCGCTGCGCTTCTGATCCGCACGTCGCGCGCCATCGTGGCGGGCGAGGTGTTCCGACCCGAATGACTCTCACCCAACGTCCATCCAAAAATAGAGGTTTACCATGAAGAAGATACTGACAGTTTGTGCCCTGGCCGCAGCGACGGCGCTGGCAGCCCCCGCGCAGGCGGATGACGGCAAGAAGCTGGTGACGGTCGTCACCTCGCCGGATGCGCAGACGCAGCTGATGTCGATGGTGCTGACCATGCAGACGATCCAGCAGGGCGCCAAGGCGCAGATCCTGCTTTGCGGCCCGGCGGGCGACCTGGCGCTGAAGGAGGCGCCCGAAAGCGCCACCGCACCGCAGAAGCCCAAGGACATGAGCCCGCAGGGCCTGATGAAGATGATCATGGAAAAGACCGGCACCAAGGTCGAGGTCTGCGCCATCTACCTGCCCAACAAGGGCGTGGACGGCACCGCGCTGCTTGATGGGATCACCGCCGCTAACCCCGCCGAGATGGGCGCGGCACTGATCGCGGACAATACGACGGTCCTGAGTTTCTGAGGCCCGTCTGGCGTTTGCCGTAACGAGTGATTCCAAGTGGGGAAGGGGCGTCCGGATATCCGGGCGCCCCTTTTCGTTGTGCTGTGTCCGCGGCCCTTGGTCAGGCGAGCAGGCGGCGCGCGATGACCTGTGCCTGGATTTCGGCCGCGCCCTCGAAGATGTTGAGGATACGCGCATCGCAGAGGATGCGGCTGATCGAGTATTCCAGCGCGAAACCGTTGCCACCATGAATCTGCAAGCCGTTATCGGCCGCCGACCATGCGACCCGCGCGCCCAGCAGCTTGGCCATGCCGGCCTCGAGGTCGCAGCGGTGGCCGTTATCTTTTTCCCACGCGCTGAAATACGTCAGCTGCCGGGCGATCATGATCTCGACGGCCATCATCGCCAGCTTGCCGGAAACCCGGGGAAATTCGATCAGGGACTTGCCGAACTGCTTGCGGTCGATGGCGTATTGCATCGCCACATCCAGTGCCGACTGCGCCACGCCGATGGCGCGGGCCGCGGTCTGGATACGGGCGGATTCGAAGGTTTCCATCAGCTGCTTGAAGCCCTTGCCCTCTTCGCCGCCCAGAAGGTTCTCGCCCTTCACGTGGAAGTTGTCGAAGGCCAGTTCGTATTCCTTCATGCCGCGATAGCCCAGCACCTCGATCTCGCCGCCGGTCATGCCTTCGGTGGGGAAGGGGTCGGCGTCGGTGCCGGGGATTTTCTCGGCCAGGAACATCGACAGGCCGCGGTGGTCGGTGCTGTCAGGGTCGGTGCGCGCGAGCAGGGTCATGACATGGGTGCGCGCCGCATGGGTGATCCAGGTCTTGTTGCCGGTCACCTTGTAGTCGCCATTCTCGTCCCTGGTCGCGCGGGCGCGCAGGCTGCCGAGATCCGAGCCGGTATTGGGTTCTGTGAAGACTGCCGTGGGCAGGATCTCACCGCTGGCAATGCGGGGGAGCCAGCTGCTTTTCTGCTCATCCGTCCCGCCCGCAAGGATCAGTTCGGCCGCGATTTCGGAGCGGGTGCCAAGCGAGCCCACGCCGATGTAACCGCGTGAAAGCTCTTCGGAAACCACGACCATCGACGCCTTGGACAGGCCGAAACCCCCAAGGTTTTCGGGGATTGTCAGCCCGAACACGCCCATCTCGGCCAGATCGTCGATGATTTCCATCGGGATCAGCTCGTCCTTGAGGTGCCATTCATGGGCGTGGGGTTCGACCTTGTCGGCCGAGAAGCGGCGGAACTGTTCGCGGATCATCTCGAGTTCGTCGTCAAGGCCGGTATGGCCGACGGTGATCTCGGCGGCGCGTTCCTGCATCAGGTCCACAAGGCGGGTACGGGCGGCCTGGGTGTTGCCCGACTGGGTCAGGGTGGCGATTTCGGGCGTGTCGAGGGCGGCGATGTCCGCGGGCGAAAGGCCAAGATCGTTGAGGCGCAGGATCTCGCCCTGGTTCATCTGGATGCCGCCGCGGATCTGCCAGAGGTATTCCCCGAAGGCGATCTGGTGAATCAGTTGCTCGGTCTCGCCGAATTTTCCCATTTCCGTCAAGCGGTTGGCCCATGCCTGCATCTGGCGCAGGGATTCGACATAGGTGGCGAGCCAGGCGAGACCATGTGCGGCGAACTGGTTGGCCTCGACGGCGCTGCCGGAAACGCGGTCATCGACGACCACGAGGTCGCGCAGATGCGTCCGAGCGGAGTCGAGCAGGCCCTCGGCGGGCGCGATTGCGGCCTCGGTCAGGCCAAGCAAGTCCTTGAGAATGATCGGGTTTTCCATTGCAGCATCCTGTCCGTCACGAGCCATGAATCAATCCTTATCCTGTCGGGCCTTGTCCTAGCCATTTTGCAGGTGCAGCGCAACTATTATGCCCCGGCTGCGTCGATTTTGATCGAAAGTTGCGCATTCCTTTTTGCGGGTGCAGCCCGCGCCCGGACGGCCTATGAAACGGTATGGATGGCATGGTTTCAGAACTCGGGCTCGCCGGCTGGGGGGTCCTGCTGACAGTTGGTCTTGGCGCGGGGATCGTCAAGGGCGTGGTCGGTTTCGCCATGCCGATGGTGATGATTTCCGCTTTGGGGTCAATGGTTTCCCCCGAAGTCGCACTGGCCGGGCTGATCATCCCGACGGTGGTGACGAATGTCTGGCAGGCGCTGCGGCAAGGGATTGGCGCGGCGTGGGAGTCGACACGGCGGTTCTGGCGGTTCCTGCTGGTGGGATTCGTGCTGCTGATGGGCTCGGCGCAGCTGGTGCCGTACCTGCCCAAGTCATTGATGTCATTGATGATTGGCGTCCCCGTCGCGGTTTACGCGGCTTGGGGGCTGAGTGGGCGGCCACTGGCTCTGCCCGGCGCTTCGGGCCGCAGGGGCGAGGCGATCATGGGCGCGGTTGCCGGATTTTTCGCAGGATTTTCAGGCGTTTGGGGGCCGCCAACGGTGGCGATGCTGACCGCGCGGGGCACCGACATGCAGGAACAGATGCGGGTGCAGGGCGTCATCTATGGGTTGGGGTCCGTGGCGCTGGCGGGGGCACATTTGGTGTCAGGCGTGCTCAATTCGGCCACGGCCCCGCTGTCGATGGCGCTGGTCCTGCCTGCGCTGGCGGGGTTGTGGCTCGGGTTTCGCATCCAGGACCGGATCGACCAGCGGACATTCCGCAAGCTGACGCTTCTGGTGCTTCTGATCGCGGGGCTGAACCTGATCCGGCGCGGGGTGCTGGCGATCTGAGCGAGGGACGTACAAAACGTCCGTTTTGTACGCCGGTATTGTACGGAAATCGGGACGCCGGGCGAAACGTCTGTACAAAACCGCCCCAAGCGGCCATCGCGCCGCGCATTTACCCGATGGCAAGATTTACGCGCTACCGTGATCCTTGTGCGTGATTCCACGCACGCTTCGCAAAGGGCGATCGATGATCTGCAAAGCCATGTCAGGGTCGGGCCAGGCCGGCGAATCCGCCCCGACCGCAAGGGCCGGGGCAATACCGGGCGTTCAGCCGAGCGCGGCGGCTTTCACGTCATCGTCGATATAGGGAACGTATTGCTCGAAATTATCCGCAAACATCTGCACAAGCTTGGCTGCCTGACGGTCATAGGACTCGGGATCGTCCCAGGTCCGGCGCGGGTCGAGCAACACTTCGGCGACGCCGGGCACGGCCACCGGCACATCGAAACCGAAATTGTCGTCCTTGCGGAATTCGACCTCGCCGAGAGAGCCATCAAGCGCGGCGGTCAGCAAGCCGCGGGTGGCGCGGATCGGCATCCGCGACCCGGTGCCATAGGCGCCGCCGGTCCAGCCGGTATTGACCAGCCAGCAGGTCGCGCCGTGCTTCGCGATCTTGTCGCGCAGAAGATTGCCGTAAACCTCGGGGCGGCGCGGCATGAAGGGCGCGCCGAAACAGGTCGAGAAGGTGGGCTCCGGCTCGGTCACGCCACGTTCGGTGCCCGCGACCTTGGAGGTGAAGCCCGAAAGGAAGTGATACATCGCCTGCGCCGGGGTCAGCCGCGCGATCGGGGGCAGCACGCCGAAGGCGTCACAGGTCAGCATGATGACGTTCTTGGGATGCCCGCCAAGCGCCGTTTCCGAGGCGTTCGAGATATAGGACAGCGGGTAGGCGCAGCGCATGTTGGCGGTGAGCGAGTCATCGTCGAAATCCAGCTCGAATGTCTGGGGATCGAACACCATGTTCTCGATCACGGTGCCGAACTTGCTGGTCGTGGCGTAGATTTCCGGCTCGGCCTCGGGGTTGAGGTGGATGGTCTTGGCATAGCAGCCCCCTTCGAAGTTGAAGGTGCCGCGATCCGACCAGCCATGCTCGTCATCGCCGATCAGCGTGCGCGAGGGATCGGCCGAAAGCGTGGTCTTGCCGGTGCCGCTGAGACCGAAGAACACGGCAGTGTCGACCGGGTTGCCATCGGCATGGTTGGCCGAGCAATGCATCGGCATGATGCCTTTTTCGGGCAACAGGTAGTTCAGGAGCGTGAAGACGGATTTCTTGTTCTCGCCGGCATATTCGGTGCCGCCGATCAGGATCAGCTTGCGGTCGAAATTGAGCGCAATCACGGTTTCGGAGTTGCAGCCGTGCTTGGCCGGATCGGCGCGGAAGCTGGGGCAGTTGATGACGGTGAAATCGGCGGTGAAGCTGTCCAGCGCGTCCGGTTCGGGACGCCGCAGCAGGTGGCGGATGAACAGCCCGTGCCAGGCCAGCTCGGTCACCATGCGGACATTGATCGCATGGGCCGGGTCGGCGCCGCCGGTCAGGTCCTGCACATGGAAGTCGCGGCCCTTCATATGCGCCAGCAGGTCGTCATAGAGCACATCGAAATGCTCGGGCGACATGGCGGCGTTGTTTTCCCACCAGATCGTGTCGGCGACGCTGTCGGTCTTGACGACATGCTTGTCCTTGGGCGAGCGCCCGGTGAACTTGCCGGTGGTGACCAGAAACGCCCCGCCGCGCCCGAGATGGCCCTCGCCATTCTTGAGCGCCGCTTCGATCAGCGCGGGTTCGATCAGGTTGTAGCTGACATTCCCGAGCCCGGTTATGCCCTGATCTTCAAGCCGGAAATCCGGGTTCACCCGTCCAGTTGTCATGTGTCTCGCGCTCCTGTTCGCGTTTGCCGCCTGCAGGGGGGCGGCGAAAATGCAGTGGCGCCTGGCATGGCGCCGATGTGTCGGTCAAAACCGGCCCCCGCGGGCCTCTTAGCATGACGTTTCCGTAAAAGAACAGGACGGTTTGGCGCAGTTAGCGCAACCAGCGCATCGTTAGCGCAACCAAAGGGCGGCTGCCCGGCAACAAAGTGAGTCAATTTCGCCATGCGTGCCATTTTTTTGCCTTGAATGACGATCGGGCACGGGGTGATTCGCAGTTTTGGATTGATTGTAAAGGGCAATGCGGCGCATATTGCAGGGAAAAACCAAGAAGAAGAGCAGCACAAGGACCAAATCTCATGTCAAAGATCGCCCTGGTGGACGATGATCGAAACATCCTGACATCGGTCTCGATGACGCTCGAGGCCGAGGGCTTCGAGGTGGATACGTATAATGACGGTCAGCAGGCCTTCGATGCCTTCAGCAAGAAGCTCCCCGACATGGCGGTGCTCGATATCAAGATGCCGCGCATGGACGGCATGGACCTGTTGCAGCGGCTGCGCCAGAAAAGCTCGATGCCGGTGATCTTCCTGACATCCAAGGATGACGAGATCGACGAGGTGCTCGGCCTGCGCATGGGGGCGGACGATTACGTCAAGAAGCCGTTCAGCCAGCGCCTGCTGGTCGAACGCATCCGCGCCCTGCTGCGCCGCCAGGAGGCGATGGACGGCAATATCGTGGGCGACACCGAGGAAACCAAGGTGATCGAACGCGGCCAGCTGCGGATGGACCCGCTGCGCCACGCGGTCAGCTGGAAGGGCAAGGACGTATCGCTGACGGTCACCGAATTCCTGCTGCTGCAGGCGCTTGCACAGCGCCCCGGCTTTGTCAAAAGCCGCGATCAGCTGATGGATGTGGCCTATGACGACCAAGTTTACGTGGATGATCGCACCATCGACAGCCACATCAAGCGCCTGCGCAAGAAGCTGCGTATGGTCGACGAGGAATTCTCGGCGATCGAGACGCTTTACGGGATCGGCTACCGGTATAACGAGGAATAAAGAAGCATAATGGCGCTCGCCGAGGACATCGACATGCGCGAAAACGCGTCGCGCCGGGACGACGATCTCGTCCTTGGCGATGACTTCGTCACGCCCGACAGCGTGGGCGACGAAGAGGTGCGCTCGCGCCGTGAACGGCGGGGCTTCTTCTCGCTGCGCGACTCGTCGCTGACCCGCAAGATCGTCACCTTCAACCTTGTCGCGCTCAGCGTGCTGGTGGCCGGTGTGCTTTATCTCAATTCCTCGCGCGACAGCCTGGCCGGGCAATGGGCCGGAGGGCTGGTCAGCGAGGTGGAACTTGTCGCCGATGTGTTCGAGGTGCAGCTGCCGGCGAATGCGCCGGTGAGCCTGGCGTCGGGCGACGGGCTGGACGTGGCCGGCTCGCTTGAATCGCTCGACCTGCGCAGCGGCGTCGAGGTCTTCGTCTTCGACCCTGCCGGGACGCTGGCGGGCCATATCGTGGGCAGCGCGCGCGCGCCCGGCGCGGAGAACGGCGGCGCGACACACACATTCATCACCGACGCGCTGAACCGGCTCTGGGGCTGGGTCTCGGCGCCCTTCGCCGCGCAGAGCGAGGCGCCCGCGCGCAGCCTTGAGGAAAAGGCCGCGGCAATGGTCGCGCCGACGCTGGAGGGCGGGCCGCAGACCGCCTCGGGCGATGTCGGCGGGCGCACGGTTTTCGCGGCGTCGACAACGATCATGCAGGACGGCAGCCCCGTCGCGGTGGTCGCCCTGACCGACGCCACCGGCGAGATCGACCGGATGGTGCGGGCCGAGCATGAACGGGTGCTGCGCATGTTCCTGATCGCGACGGCGGTCTCGGTCGGTCTGAGCGTGATCCTGGCCTCGACGATCGCCAACCCGCTGGCCGACCTGGCCGCCGCCGCCGAGATCGGCGGCGATCGCAACCGCGGCAAGGGCGGCGGACGCATCCGCATCCCCGACCTGACCGCACGCCCCGACGAGATCGGCCGCCTGTCGGGTGCGCTGAGGGGCATGGTCGCGGCGCTCTATCACCGGATCGACAGCAACGAGCAATTCGCCGCGGACGTGGCGCATGAGATCAAGAACCCGCTGGCCAGCCTGCGTTCGGCGGTGGGCACGCTGCGGGTGGCCAAGCGCGCCGACCAGCGCGAGAAACTGCTGGAAGTGATCGAACATGACGTGCGCCGGCTCGACCGGCTGGTCAGCGACATCTCGAATGCCTCGCGCCTTGACAGCGAGCTGGTCAAGGAGGAGCAGGAGGCCTTCGACCTGCTGGGCATGCTGCGCAACCTCGGGCTTTACCTTGGCGAAGAGGCTGAGAAGAAGGGTATCGAGTTCATCACCGATTTCCCCAACGAGCCGATCATCTTCGTCGGGCTGGAAGGGCGGCTGGCGCAGGTTTTCGTCAACCTGATCACCAACGCCATCAGTTTCTGCGAGCACGGCGACGCGATCCGCCTTTGGGTGCGCAAGCGCGAGAACCGGGTGCTGGTCGTGGTCGAGGATACCGGCCCGGGCATCCCGGACCAGGCGCTGACCAAGATCTTCAAGCGGTTCTATTCGCAGCGCGCGGAAAATGACTTCGGCAACAATTCCGGCCTCGGCCTGTCGATCTCGAAACAGATCATCGAGGCCCATGACGGTGTGATCTGGGCCGAGAACATCCGCCCGACCGATGCCGACGCCACGTCGGACCCGCTGGGCGCACGCTTTGTCGTGGGCCTGCCGGTCTGAGCGTGTGAGCGACGCGCCCGACCCATCCTGCACCCCACCCTATCCGCCCGCCATGCGGCCCGGAGAGACGATCCTGCACGCCACCACGGTGGCGGTCGCGGGGCGTGCGGCGCTGATCCGCGGGCAAGCGGGACGCGGCAAATCGGGGCTTGCGCTGCAACTGATCGCGCTGGGCGCCGAGCTGGTGGCCGATGACCGCACGCGGCTCTGGCGCCGCGGCGAGGAGGTTCTGGCCGACGCGCCGCTGCCCATCAGGGGCCGGATCGAGGCGCGCGGCGTGGGGCTGATGACCTGCCCCGCCAGCGGCCCGACCCCGGTCCGGCTGATCGTGGACATGGACCATGACGAAGCCGAGCGCCTGCCGCCGATGCGAGAGGAGGCGCTGCTGGGCGTGACGCTGCCGGTCACGCGAAAAGCGCCCCATACCCATTTCCCCGCTGCGATCATGCTCTACCTGCGTTATGGAAGACGCGACTGAAGCGAACGGAAGAATGCCATGCCGACCCCGGCAGACCCGATCAAACCCCGTCTTGTCCTGGTCACCGGCCCATCGGGTGCGGGCCGCACCACCGCGATCCGCGCGCTCGAGGACATGGGCTATGAGGCCATCGACAACCTGCCGCTGTCGCTGTTGCCCCGGCTGCTGGACGGCGATGCGCCCGAAAAGCCGCTGGCGCTGGGGGTGGATACGCGCAACAGGGATTTCTCGACCAATGCGCTGATCGAGACGATCGACCGGATGGACCGGCTGCGCGGCGTGCCGATGCAGGTTCTCTATCTTGATTGCAGCGCCGAGGTCCTGTTGCGCCGCTTTTCGGAAACACGGCGCCGCCACCCGCTGGCCCCGGCGGAGAGCCCCGGCCTTGGCATCGCACGCGAGTTCGATCTGCTGGGACCGATCCGCGCACGGGCCGATATCCTGATCGACAGCTCGGAGATGTCGCCGCATGACCTGCGCGCCGAGCTGGAACAATGGTTCGCCCCGCAAGGCGGCAGCGACATGGCGGTGTCGGTGCATTCGTTTTCCTACAAGCGGGGCCTGCCGCGCGGGCTGGACATGGTGCTGGATTGCCGGTTCCTGCAGAATCCCTATTGGGAGGAGGGCCTGCGCGCGCTCGACGGGCGCGACCAGCGGGTCGCCGACTATGTGGCGCAGGATGCGCGGTTCGCCTCGTTTCGTGACAAGGTGGTCGAGCTTGCGCTGTTGTTGCTGCCCGCCTATGAGGCGGAAGGAAAGGCGTATCTCGCGATCGGGTTCGGCTGCACCGGGGGCCAGCATCGTAGCGTCGCAATGGCAGAAACTTTGGCCCGGGCACTTGCAGATGGCGGCTGGCCGGTGTCAATAAGACATCGTGAGCTTGAGCGGCGGGGAGCGGCGGAAGCGCCGCGCGGAGACCTGCAGGCCAGAGTGGGAGAGTAACGGGTTTGATCGGCATCGTGATCGTGGCGCATGGCGGCCTTGCCCCGGAATATCTGAGGGCCATCGAACATGTGGTCGGCGCGCAGACCGGGATCCTTGCGATCTCGATGGAAGGCGACGACGACCGCACGGCCAAGCAGGCCGAGGTCTGTGCGGCCGCGGATGCCGTGGACACGGGCGATGGCGTGCTGATCGTGACCGACCTGTTCGGCGGTTCGCCGTCGAACCTGTCCTTGAAGGCATGTCAGCCGGCGAACCGGCGCATTCTCTACGGGGCCAACCTGCCTATGCTGATCAAGCTGACCAAGAGCCGGCATCTGCCGGTGCACGAGGCCGCACGCGCCGCGCTGGACGCGGGGCGCAAATACATCAACAGCCATAATGGACTTGCCGGCGATCCCGACGATCCGGGCGATCAGGCAGACAGGTAAGAAAGCAATGTGCGATACGATTACGCGCCGACTGGACATCGTGAACGAGAAGGGTCTTCATGCCCGCGCCGCCGCGAAACTGGTCGAGGTGGCCGAAGGCTTCGACGCCACTGCGGAGATCTCGCTTGACGGGATGTCGGCCTCGGGGGACAGCATCATGGGGCTTTTGATGTTGGCAGCATCGAAAGGAACCACTATTGACATGCAGACCTCGGGGGCGGATGCGGAGCCACTGGCCGATGCGATCGAGGCGCTTGTCGCAAACCGCTTTGGCGAGGACATGTGAAGAAACGTGCAGCGATGCGCGACGAGGGGGCACACCACTTGGCAGAGAGCGCAAAGGACCAGGGAAAGACCGGCGATACGGTGAACTTTACCAAGTATGACCGCCGCAGCCTGACCTATGCCAATTCCTTTGACTCGCCCGCGACCGCATTGGCGATCCGGACGATCGAATGGTTCACCGGCAAGCTGACGATCCTGCGGATGATCCGCCAGTTCGAGAAGCGCGGCGCGCCCACCGGCCAGCCCTTCTGGCGCGCGGCGCTGGATACGATGGGGATCGACCTGCTGACCCCCGACAGCGAGCTCATGAACATCCCGCGCGACGGCCCGGTGGTGGCGGTGGCCAACCATCCGCACGGTCTGGTGGACGGGATGATCCTGGCCGACCTGATCGGGCGCCGGCGCACCGATTACAAGATCCTGACCCGCGCGCTGCTGACGGGGATCGACGAGGTGGCGGCCTCCTACATGATCCCGGTGCCCTTCCCCCACGAGCCCGACGCGCAGCGAAAGTCGGTGGAAATGCGCGCCAAGGCGATGGCCCACCTGCAGGAAGGCGGGCTGATCAGCGTGTTTCCCTCGGGCGTGGTGGCATCGAGCGATACGATGTTCGGCCCGGTGATCGAGCGGGAATGGAACGTCTTTACCGCGCAGATGATCCGGCGCTCGGGCGCGACGGTGGTGCCGATCTTCTTTCCGGGATCGAATTCACGCTGGTATCAGGTGGCCAACCGGCTGTCGGCGACGCTGCGCCAGGGGCTGTTGCTGCACGAGGTCGTGCATAGCTGCAATCGCCCGCAAAAGCCGGTGGTCGGTGCGCCGATCAGTGCCGAGCGCATGAAGATGCTGGACAGCGATCCGCGCGGCTTCATGACCTGGCTGCGCGAACATACACTGGAACTGGGCCGCAACTAGCGCGTCGGCACCGGCGTTTCACCACGATAATCGTAAAAGCCGCGGCCGGTCTTGCGACCGAGCCAGCCCGCCTCGACATATTTGGTGAGCAGGGGGCAGGGGCGATACTTGGTGTCGGCGAGCCCGTCGTGCAGCACGTTCATGATCGCAAGGCAGGTGTCGAGCCCGATGAAGTCCGCCAGCTCCAGAGGCCCCATCGGGTGATTGGCCCCCAGTTTCATCGATTCGTCGATGGACTTCACGTTGCCGACGCCTTCGTAGAGCGTGTAGACCGCCTCGTTGATCATCGGCATCAGGATGCGGTTGACGATGAAGGCCGGGAAATCCTCGGCGGAGGCGGCGGTTTTCCCCAGCTTCTCGACGACGGCGAGGCAGGAATCATAGGTGGGCCTGTCGGTGGCGATGCCGCGGATGAGCTCGACCAGCTGCATCACCGGCACCGGGTTCATGAAGTGAAAGCCCATGAACTTCTCGGGACGGTCGGTGCGGCTGGCGAGGCGGGTGATCGAGATCGACGAGGTGTTCGAGGTCAGGATCGTGTGCGGCTGCAGATGCGGCAGGAGCTCGTCGAAGATCGCCTGCTTGACGGTCTCGCGCTCGGTCGCGGCCTCGATCACGAGGTCGGTGGCGCCGAGATCGGTGAGGGTCAGGGTGGTGGTGATGCGTGCGAGAGCGGCTTCCATCTCGTCGGCGGTGATCTTGTCGCGGCTGACCTGGCGTTCGAGATTCTTGCGCACGGTGGAGAGCGCCTTCTCGAGCATGTCCTGGCTGATGTCGTTGAGAAGAACCTCATAGCCCGCGAGCGCCATCACATGGGCGATGCCGTTGCCCATCTGGCCCGCGCCGACCACGCCGATTGTCCGGATTTCCATTGGCTCGCCTTTCATGTTTGCGCTGCCACAATAGGCGGCGGCGTGCGCACGCTCAAGGCCCGGTGATCGCTAAAATCCACGTCGAATTTGCGCGTTAGCGATTTCTAAACGCGGTGACGCGATTGTGGTCTCCGGGTGATATGAACGGTGGGGACCGATGATCTGTGAAAGACGGGTGCAGCGCGCACCGATCGCGTATGAACCATGCTGTTATGCGGGTTCCAAACTGACATTCCGCGGACCTGCGCGGCGGCTGACTGGCGACTACATCGCCTTTCCGGGCGGCACGGAGACGTATGGGCGCTTCCTGCGCGAGCCGTTCGCGGCGCAGCTGGAGCGGCGGCTTGGCATAAGCTGCGTCAACCTTGGCTGGCCGAATGCGGGCGCGGATGCGTTCCTGAACGATGCCGGCGCGTTGCGGATCGCGACGGGCGCGCGGGCGGTGGTATTGCAGGTGATGGGAGCGCATAACCTGTCGAACCGGTTTTACCGGGTGCATCCGCGCCGCAATGACCGGGTGCTGGAGCCGCTGTCGCCCCTCAGGCGGCTGTTTCCGGAGGTGGATTTCGTCGACTTCAACTTTACGCGCCACCTGCTGCGCCATCTGCACGCGGTGTCGCCCGAACGCTTCGACCTGGTGCGCGAGGAGCTGCGCATGACCTGGGTGGAACGCACCGGCGCTCTGATCGCGCGGCTGGAGCGCCCGGTGATCCTGTTGTGGTTCGCGCAGCGCCCGCCCGAGGGCTTTTGCGAGCGGGTGGAGCCGGGCACGGACCCGGTTTTCGTGACCGCCGGGATGCTGCGCGCGGTGGCGCCACAGGCGGCGCGCCTGATCGAGGTGAGCGCCAGCCCGGTGGCGCAGCGCATGGGCACGAGCGGCATGGTATTCGCGCCCGAGGAGGCGCAGGCGGCCCGCCAGTTGCCCGGCGCGCTGGCGCATGGCGAAGCCGCCCAGGCCCTTGCCCCGGCGCTGCGTGCGGTGCTGGACTTGCGAGAGACCGGGGTGGCGTGAACGCCGATAAGGGCAGCGGCCCTTGCGGACGGATGGGCGCCGCTTCGGACCATGCGCGGCGCGAAAATGAAAAAGGCCCGCCGGGATGGCGGGCCTTTGGAATGTTCTGCCGGACCGAAGGTCAGAGCTTTTCGGTCAGTTCCGGCACGGCGGCGAAGAGGTCGGCCACGAGGCCGTAATCGGCGACCTGGAAGATCGGCGCTTCTTCGTCCTTGTTGATGGCGACGATGATCTTGGAATCCTTCATCCCCGCAAGGTGCTGGATCGCGCCCGAGATGCCCACGGCGATGTAAAGCTCTGGGGCCACGACCTTGCCGGTCTGCCCGACCTGCCAGTCGTTGGGCGCAAAACCCGAGTCGACCGCCGCGCGGGACGCGCCGACGGCGGCGCCCAGCTTGTCGGCGAGTTTCTCGATCAGCGCGAAATCCTCTTCCGAGCCGACGCCACGGCCACCCGACACGACGATACCTGCCGAGGTGAGTTCGGGGCGGTCGGATTCGGCAACCTTGTCCTCGACCCATTCAGACAGGGCCGGATCGGCGGCGGCGCCGATCTTTTCGACGGTTGCGGAATTGCCGGTGCCAGCCGCATCGAAGGTCGAGGTGCGGAAGCTCACGACCTTCTTGGCATCCGAGGATTTCACCTTCTGGATGGCGTTGCCGGCATAGATCGGACGCTCGAACGTGTCGGCATCGACCACGCCCGAGGCATCGGTGATGATCATCACATCGAGCAGCGCGGCGACGCGCGGCAGGATGTTCTTGGCATCGGTGGTGGCGGGCGCGACGACATGGTCGTAATCGGCGGCAAGATCGGCCACCAACTGTGCCACGGGTTCCGCAAGGCGGTGCCCGTAAAGCGCATCCTCGGCGCAGAGCACCTTGGCGACACCGTCGATCGTGGCGGCTTCGTCGGCGGCAGCGGCGCAGGTGGCACCGGCGCAAAGCACGGTCACGTCGCCCAGCTTGGCAGCGGCGGTCACGGCCTTGGCGGTGGCGTCCATCGCCAGGGTCCCGTCATTGACTTCGGCAAGAAGAAGAACAGCCATCACACAGCCCCCTTTTCTTTGAGTTTCGCAACCAGCGTGTCCACGTCGGGCACGATCTCGCCGGCCTGGCGGGCTTCGGGCTCGGTGGTTTCGACGATCTGCAGGCGCGGGGTCACGTCGACGCCGTAATCCTCGGCCGTCTTTTCATCGAGCGGCTTCTTCTTGGCCTTCATGATGTTGGGCAGGGACGCGTAGCGCGGCTCGTTGAGGCGCAGGTCGGCCGAAATGATCGTCGGCATCTTGACCTTGATCGTCTGCAAGCCGCCATCGACCTCGCGGGTGACGACGGCATGGTCGCCCTCGATGTCGATATTGTTGGCATACATCGCCTGGCTCCAGCCCAGCAGAGCCGAAAGCATCTGGCCGGTGGCGTTCATGTCGTTGTCGATCGCCTGCTTGCCGGTCAGGACCAGACCGGGCTGCTCCTCTTCGACGACCTTGGCGAGGATCTTGGCGACGGCCAGGGGCTCGATATCGGTGTGCACGTCATCGGCGGCCACGACCAGGATCGCCCGGTCCGCACCCATCGCCAGCGCGGTGCGCAGCGTTTCCTGGGCCTGCTTGACGCCGATCGATACGGCGATCACCTCTTCGGCCTTGCCGGCCTCCTTGAGGCGGATGGCCTCTTCGACGGCGATCTCGTCAAAGGGGTTCATCGACATTTTGACATTCGCAAGATCGACACCCGATCCGTCCGCCTTCACACGGACCTTCACGTTGTAGTCGATCACGCGTTTCACAGGCACAAGCACCTTCATTGCGTGGTCTCCTCAGATTGGCGGAACAGGCGCATAGCGACGGCTCCAGATACTCTCCCGGCGTTCATAATGGTTTGTAGCGCCGGGAAACAGGGCAAAATCGTCATGTTTGCGTCTGGCGACGCCGCGTTTGCGGAAGGGATGCGAAAAATCCGGGCGTGTAGGGGCAGGGCGCGCAGCTGCGCGCCCTTCGCAGGGGTCAGCGGTTTGCGCCGGGCACCCAGAGAACGTCGCGCGCGCCGCCGTCATTGGAGACGCGGGCGGCGACGAAGAACCAGTCGCTGAGGCGGTTGAGATATTTGACCGCGGCGGGATTCACATGCTCTTCGGCGGCCAGTTCGACGGACAGGCGCTCGGCGCGGCGTGACACGGTGCGGCACAGGTGAAGGTAGGCGGCGAGTGTCGTGCCGCCCGGCAGCACGAAGCTGCGCAGCGGTTCGAGCGCCTTGTTCATGGTGTCGATCTCGGTCTCAAGCCGCGTCACCTGATTGTCCGAAACGCGCAGCGGCGTGTATTCGGCCTCGTCATCCTTGTCCATGTCGGGGCGGCAGAGATCGGCGCCCAGGTCGAACAGGTCGTTCTGGATGCGCGCCAGCGCGGCGTCGGTTTCGCCGGTGGCATGCAGCCGGGCAAGGCCGAGCGTGGCGTTCACCTCGTCGACGGTGCCATAGGCGGTGACGCGCATCGAATGCTTGGCCACGCGTGCGCCATTGCCAAGCGCGGTGTCGCCCTTGTCGCCGGTGCGGGTGTAGATCTTGTTCAGGACCACCATGTCATTGTCCCCCCTGTCTGCGGATATAGACGAAAAGCAGGATCAGCAGCACCGCCACGAACTGCGCCGCGATGCGCCAGCGCATCAGCTTGTTGGCGCGTTTGCCGTTCTCGGCGCCTTCCTTGCCGAAGGTGCTGATGCCCAGCACCAGGATGACCGCCACGCCAAGGCAGGCGGCGACGACGATGATGAAGAGCGGATCGGTAAACATCGGGGGTCATCCTTCGAATCGTATCTGGCCCCCATGTAGGGTGCCGGGGCGAAAAAGCGAAAGCGATTTCTGCCCGTGGGCGGCGCGGCAATCAGCCTCGCGACAGCACCCAGTCAAGCGCGCGCGTCGGCAGGAGGCGGCGCAGCGTGCCCATCAGGTGGGTCGGCACGGTGACGTAATAGCGCGGGCGCGGGCGGCGCGATTCCAGCGCATGCACCAGCCTGCGCGTGACCGCGGAGGGCGGGCGCTCGAACGTGTCCGGCTTGTCGCTGTCGCGATAGAGCCGGGCGCGCAGCCCCGCGCGATACTGTTCGGCACGCGGCGAGGCCTCCCAGTCGATCCAGCGTTCAAAATGGGGGATGGAATTGACGCGGATTTTCGACGTGACCGGGCCGGGTTCGATCAGGACCACATGGATGCCGGTGCCCTGCATCTCGATGCGAAGCGTGTCGGTCAGCCCCTCGAGCGCGAATTTCGATGCGTTATAGGCGCCGCGCCAGGGCAGCGTGACAAGGCCGAGGACCGATGAGCATTGCACGATCCGCCCCGCGCCCTGCGCACGCATCACCGGGATCACCTGCCGGGTCAGTTCGTGCCAGCCAAAGAAATTCGCCTCGAACAGCGCGCGTATCGCATCGGTGGGCAGGTCTTCGACCGCGCCGGGACAGGCGAAGGCGCCGTTGTTGAACAGGGCATCGAGGGTGCCGCCGGTGGCGTCGAGCACCTCGGCCAGCCCGCTCGTGATGCTGGCGCTGTCCTGGTAGTCGATCCGCGGGCTTTCAAAACCCTGTTCGCGCAGCCGCGCGCAATCCTCGGCCGCGCGGCAGGCGGCGAAGACGCGCCAGCCACGAGCGCGCAGCCCGTGCGCGGCGTCAAGGCCGATACCCGAGGAACAGCCGGTGATGAGGATCGAGCGCTGTGTCATGCGGGCAAGCTATGACCGGCGCGCGGCGGCGATGCAATCAGTTTGCCGCCGCGACGAGGGTCTCGGCCATCCATCCGACACGCCCCGTGTCGACCACCCGCAGTTTCAGCCAGCCATTGCCGGGGGCGCGCAGCACCGCGACCTGCTGGCCGCGTTCAAGCCGGGCGATCCGGTCGTATTGCGTGCCGGGACCGGCGCGCATGTTGACGCGGTTGCCCGCGACCACGCGCAGGTCCTGCTGAAGGGGTGTGACAACGCTGCGGGTGGCGATGTTGTGCGCCACGGCGGCGATCACGTCGCTTTCGCCCGAGGCGCGTGCGGAGGCGAGCGTGACCATCGCATCGCCGGCTTGCGCGCTGGCAAGGCCCGGCAGGTCCGAAAGATCAGAAAGGCTGCGCGCGACGCTGTTGCCGGTTGCCGGGTCCGGCTCGTCGGCGCCGACGCTGGCCGCCGCGATGCGGCGTTCATCCGCGCGTTGCGGATCCGCCGGGCGCGCCTTCGGGCGCAGATCGTCCAGCTTGGCGCGGGCCTGAATCGAATTGATCCTCGGTTCGTAATCGGCGCCGCCGCTCAGTTCGTAGAATGACCAGCCCAGAAAGGCAAAACTCACCAGAATAAAGCGCCACATGCGCATCCCCCCTTAACCCACACGAAAGAAAAATCTTTCAGAACCCAGTCGTCACATGCGCCCGTGGCAGATGCGGGCGCGGCAGCCCGGGCTTTATAACCGATTCGGTCCGGCGTTGGCGGGGAAAACCCCGGAAACGATCTCTTTTTGGTGGCCTGTGACTTTACCTGCCCCTTGCGCGCAGCGGCGGGCTTGACCTTGGCCCCTGTCCCGCTGTTTACGTGTCGCCAATGACAGACACGCGGCGGGGGCTGGTCATGATCCCCGTCCAGAGGGTATCAAGAGCAGCATGAGCGACCTGACCGACGACGGCGCCGAGCCCGTTACCGAATTTGCCGAGCCGCTGCGCCGCGCCATCGGCGAGCGCTACCTGACCTATGCGCTGAGCACGATCATGCACCGTGCGCTGCCCGATGCGCGCGACGGGCTGAAACCCGTGCATCGCCGCATTCTCTTTGCGATGCGCGAGCTGCGCCTGTCCAGCACCGGGGGTTTTCGCAAATCCGCCAAGATCAGCGGCGACGTGATGGGCAACTATCACCCGCATGGCGACGCCGCGATCTATGACGCGATGGCGCGCCTGGCGCAGGATTTCGCGGTGCGTTACCCGCTGGTGGACGGTCAGGGCAATTTCGGCAATATCGACGGCGACAACCCTGCCGCCAGCCGATACACCGAGGCGCGCATGACCGCCGTGGCCGAGGCCATGCTGGAAGGTCTGAACGAGAACGCCGTCGATTTCCGCGACAATTACGACGGCACGCTGCGCGAACCCATCGTGCTTCCGGCATCGTTTCCGAACCTGCTGGCCAATGGCTCGTCGGGGATCGCCGTGGGCATGGCCACCAACATCCCGCCGCATAACATCGCCGAGCTGATCGACGCCTGCCTGCACCTGATCAAGGTGCCCGACGCGCGCGACGACACGCTGCTCAACTATGTGCCCGGCCCCGATTTCCCCACCGGCGGCGTCATTGTCGAGCCGCGCGAGAGCATCGCGCAGGCCTATCGCACCGGGCGCGGCGCGTTCCGGCTGCGCTGCAAATGGGAGGTCGAGGACCTTGGCCGCGGCCAATGGCAGATCGTCGTGACCGAGATTCCCTACCAGGTGCAGAAATCGCGCCTCGTCGAGAAGCTGGCCGAGCTGATCCAGACCAAGAAGGTTCCGATCCTGGCCGATATCCGCGACGAAAGCGCCGATGACGTGCGCATGGTGCTTGAGCCGCGCTCGAAGAACGTGGAGCCGCAGGTGCTGATGAACATGCTGTTCCGCAATTCCGACCTGGAGCTGCGATTCAGCCTGAACATGAACGTGCTGGTCGACGGGGTGACACCGCGCGTCTGCTCGATGAAGGAAGTGCTGCGCGCCTTCCTCGATTTCCGCCGCGAGATACTGATCCGGCGCAGCCGCTTCCGCATGGCCAAGATCGACAACCGGCTCGAGGTGCTGCAGGGGCTTGTGACCGCCTTCCTGAACCTCGACCGGGTGATCGAGATCATCCGTTATGATGACGACCCCAAGGCCGCGCTGATGTACGAGGACTGGAGCAACCTGCACCAGTCGACCCTGACGCGCGCCATGAACGAGGGCGAATACCGCTCGCCGCTGGCCGGGGTGGACATGGCGTCGCTCGTGCTGGTCGCGGATGCCGAGGCCGAGGCGATGGGCATCCTGGCTGAAAGCGAAGGCACGGCGGCGACCCCGCGCGAGATGCCCCACAGCTATGCCGGACGCGAGAACGGCCTTTCCGACGTGCAGGCCGAGGCGATTTTGAACATGCGGCTGCGCAGCCTGCGCCGCCTTGAGGAAGATGCGCTGCTGCGCGAGCGCGACACTCTGATGCAGGAGCGTGCCGGGCTTGAGGACCTGCTGGAGGACGAAAGCCTGCAATGGGACTCCATCGCATCCCAGCTGAAGGAGGTGAAGAAGACCTTTGGCACCGGCTATGTGCTGGATGGCAAGAATGTCGGCGCGCGCCGGACGCAGTTCGCCGAGGCGGGCGAGGTCGAGGAGGTGCCGCTCGAGGCGATGATCGACCGCGAGCCGATCACGGTGGTCTGCTCGAAAATGGGCTGGATCCGCGCCATGTCGGGGCATATCGACCTTGGCCGCGAACTGAAGTTCAAGGATGGCGACGAGGGGCGCTTCGTGTTCCATGCCGAGACGACCGATCGCTTGCTGGTTTTCGGCAGCAACGGGCGGTTCTATACGCTGAGCGCCGCCAACCTGCCCGGCGGGCGCGGCATGGGCGAGCCCCTGCGCCTGATGGTGGACCTGCCCAACGAGGCCGAGATCGTCGACCTTCTTATTCACAAGCCGGGGCGCAAGCTGCTGGTGGCCTCGTCGGCGGGGGACGGTTTCGTCGTGCCCGAGGAAGAGGTGATCGCCCAGACCCGCAGCGGCAAGCAGGTGCTGAACCTGCGCGGCGACGGGCGCGCGCAGGTCTGCAGGCCGGTGGCGGGCGATCATGTCGCCTGTGTGGGCGAGAACCGCAAGGTTCTGATCTTCGCGCTGGACGAACTGCCCGAGATGGGCCGCGGCAAGGGCGTGCGGTTGCAGAAATACAAGGACGGGGGCCTCAGCGACGCCACCACCTTTACGCTGGCCGACGGCTTGAGCTGGCGCGACCCGGCCGGGCGCACCCGCACCGAAACCGAGCTGACCGAATGGATCGGCAAGCGCGCGGGCACGGGCCGCATGGCGCCGCGCGGTTTTCCGAGGGATAACAGGTTTACCTGAAGCTGTTGCGCTGTCACAAAGTTTCCTCAATGATTGCGTAGCTTTTACGCGCCGCGGCACCCGTGCCGGGTAAGGATCGACCACATATCGGGAGGGGTGCGCGTGAGCGAGGGCAGCCAGATCATCAAGGGGCATTACCAGGGCCAGCGCGGCCCGCTTTTCGGGCTGGCATTCGTTACCGCGCTGCTGACCATGCTGACGCTGGGGATCTATCGATTCTGGGGCAAGACCCGGATCCGGCGCTATATCTGGTCTTCGGTCAGTGGCGATGGCGATTCCTTTGAATATACCGGCACCGGGCTTGAAAAGTTCCTCGGGTTCCTCGTCGCGATCGTGTTGCTGGCAGTCTACCTGGGCGCCGTGCAGATGATCCTGTTCTTTTTCGGCCTGACGCTGTTCGCTGAACCGACCAGCCCGGAAATGGCACTAGCGCAGATGGGTGGGTTTTACCTGACCTTTCTGGCGGTCGTGCCGCTGATTTTTTTCGCGCAATACCGCGCGCGGCGCTACAAGCTGGCGCGGAGCCGCTGGCGGGGTGTGCGCTTTGGCGCCGAGAAGGGCGCATGGGGCTATGCACTGCGGGCGATGGGGCACTGGCTGCTGACGATCCTGACGCTGGGCCTGATGTTGCCGCGCCAGACCTTCTGGCTTGAGAAGTACAAGACCGACCGCAGCTGGTATGGCGATGGCCGTTTCGTGCAGGAGGGACGCTGGAGCGCGCTTTACGGGGCGATGAAGCATCTTTTCATCGGCGTGGGGCTGGTGCTGGCGGCGGTCGTGGCGCTGGCGCTGCAATCGCCCGTTGTCGGCGGCGTGCTGGCCGCGGTCGGCTATGTCTGGGCGATGGTGGGCTTCATTTCCTATCGGGTGCGGGCGTTCATCTACCTGACCGAGCACAAGGTTCTCGATGACGGTATCCGGTTCGAGGCGCGCCCGGAGACCCGCACGATCATCGGTCTCGTGATCGTGGGATCGCTGGTGGTGTCGCTGATCATGGGCGTTGTCTTTGCGGTGCTGGCCGCGTTGGCGTCGATGGTGGTCGGCCCGGCGATGATGGCGCCCGGACCGGGGCATATCGTCGGTCTGGTGCTGATGATGGGGCTGTATCTGGGGGCGCTCCTGATGGGTGGCGCGCTGTCGCTGGTGTGGATCGTCCAGCCGGTCATCGCCCATGTGGTCGGCGCGATCACCGTGCGGGGCGCCGACAGGCTGGCCGATATCCGCCAGCGCGTGCATGACAGCGGCGCCGATGCCGAAGGCTTTGCCGATGCGCTCGACGTGGGTGGCGCGATCTGATGCAGGACGCTGTCGGCGGGACCTATTTCGACGGCCGGAGTGCCGGGCGTCACCCGGTCGACGTGGTGCTGGACGAGGCGGCGGGCGAGCTGGTGCTGACGGGCGCATCACTCGATGCGCCGCAACGCTGGCCGCTGGCGCGGCTGCGCGCGCAGGGCGATCATGCGCGCCGCGATGCGCTGACGCTGGCGCTGCATGCGCCCAGCAATGACGAATCCCCGCGCGATACCGCCCGGCTGACGCTTGCGGATTCCGGCATGATCTCGCGTATCCGAGCGCTTTGCCCCGATCTGGACCGCAGCGATCTTGCTGGCGGCACCACCCGCAAGCTGATGTTGCGCGGTGTGGCGGCCTTGGCGGCGGTGGGGCTGATCCTGTTCTTCATCCTGCCGCGCATGGCCGACACGCTGGCCATGCTGATCCCGGTCGAGCGCGAGGCGGCCTTCGGCAAGGCTGTGACGGCGCAGATCGAACGCGCGCTGGGCGCGGCGAAACTGGGCGAGCTCACCTGCGAAGGCCCCGAAGGGCGCGCTGCGCTCGATGCGATGATCGCGCGCCTGACCGAAGGCCAGGACCTGCAATACGAGCTCGACGTCAAGGTTCTCGATCACGGGATGCTCAACGCCTTTGCCGCGCCCGGCGGACAGGTTGTGGTGATGCGCGGGCTGCTGGACAAATCCGGCGGACCGGATGCCGTCGCCGCCGTGCTGGCGCATGAAATCGGCCATGTGGAGCGGCGCGATGCCACCCGCCACGCGCTGCGCGCTGCCGGGTCGGCGGGGCTGTTGTCGATGCTGCTGGGCGACGTGACCGGCGGCACGATCGCGGTATTTCTGGGCGAGCGGCTGATCCGGGCCAGCTATACCCGCGAGGCCGAGGCCGAGGCGGATGCCTTCGCGCTCAGGATGCTGAACGCCGCCGGGATCGACAGCGCCGCGATGGCCGGGTTCTTCGAGGAGATCGGCAAGGACGAGGGCAAGGGGCCGCAACTGCCCGCCTATTTCGCGACCCACCCCGCCAGCGAAGCGCGCGCCCAGGCCGCGCGCGACAACGCCCGCACGCAAGGCACGACCAGCCCGGTCCTGAGCGCGGATCAGTGGACGGCGCTCAAGGGTATCTGCGGCTGAAACGGACGCGTGATCTCAGCCCACCGGCTCGGCCTCGAGCCAGACGCCGCCTTCGGGACGAAGTGTCAGGATCATCACCGGGTCGGGCCTGCGCCCCGGCACGGGTGTGAAGCGAAAGCGCGACAGAAGCGTCGCCAGCACGATCACCGCCTCCTGGATGGCGAAACTTGCGCCGATGCAGATGCGCGGCCCGTCCCCGAAGGGCAGATAGGCATAGCGGTCGATTGCCTTGCGGTCGCTGAACCGCTCGGGGCGAAAGGCGTCGGGGTCATCCCAGAGCAGGTGATTGCGATGCAGCGCATAGATCGGGATGATGACGGTGTCGCCCTTTTTGACCTCGCGCCCGCACAGCGTGTCATCGGCCATCGCGGTGCGCGACACCATCGCGGCGGGCGGGTAAAGGCGCAGCGCCTCGTCGATGATCATGCGGATATAGGGCAGTTTGGCCATATCCTCGCCAGTGGCGGCGCGCCCCTGCAACAGCGCCTGCGCCTCGGCGCGGGCGCGGTCCTGCACCTGTTGATCAAAGGCGCAGAGATAAAGCGCCCAGCCCAGCGTCAGCGCGGTGGTTTCATGACCCGCAACGATGAAGGTCAGCAGGTTGTCGCGCAGCTCGGCGGTGTTCATGCGGCGCCTGGTTTCGGGGTCTTCGCCCTCAAGCAGAAGGTCGAGCAGGTCCGGCACGCCGTCGGGCCCGCGCGCGCGGCGTGCTTCGACAGCGGCATCGGCGACGCTTTTCATCTGGCGCACGGCATTGCCCGAGACCATCCGCCCCGGCCGCGGCACCCAGTCGGGAAAACCCAGGATGTCGAAGAGCGAGACCTTTCCCGCCTCGGAGATATAGGCGTCGATCCCCTTGTGGACCTCGTCGGCATCGAATGTGCCATCGCCCGAAAAGGTGACATCGGCGATCACGTCGAAGGTGGTGCGCACCATGTCCTCGGCCATGTCGATGGCGCGCGGCCCGGCGGCGGCGATACGCGCGCAGCTGCGTTCGGCAGCGGCGGTCATGATCGGGGCCAGGTTCATCACGTTGCGATGCGAAAAGACTGGAGCGGCGGCGCGGCGCTGCCAGCGCCAATGCGCGCCCTCGGCAATGAACAGCGACTCGCCGATGGCCGGGCGCAGAAGGTTCTTGGTGACGAGCGACTTGGGGTAGTCGTCCAGCCGGTCAAGCAGCATGTGACGGATCGCGCCGGGGTCCATCACCATATGCCATCGCTTGCCGGTGCGCCCCGACACCATCGGCTGCATCGTCGCGATGCGCGGAATGATCGCCAGCACGTTGCGCCTTGCGGCCTGAAGGCTGGCGAGAATGCCCATCGGTTCCGTCACCAGGGGGACATGGACTGGAATAGGGGCGGATGTCATCGCGGCCTCGTTCGCTGCATGGGAAGGATATAGGTGTCGCGCCCATGCGGGGCAAATCCGGGCTAATCGTTGCGTGCGGGGCGTGGCTGCGGTATCGGGGCGGAACTGAACTCGTGAGGGGGATACCAATGTTGCGCATTCTTGCCCTGCTGGCGGCGCTGAGCGGCCTGATGGCCTGCACCAATTCCAACGATCTCGACGAAACCCCTGCGTATCTGGGGGATTTCAGCCTCGGGCATAACGTGGTGGTGGCGCCGAACCTGACCAAAGGCCCCGCATCGCGCGAGGCCAGCAAGGAGGAATGGATCGCCGCCATGACCACCGCCATCGACGAGCGCTTCGGGCGCTACGAGGGCGAGCGGCTATATCACCTCGGGATCAGCGTCGAGGGCTATGTCCTGGCGGTCACGGGGATTCCGCTGGTGGCATCGCCCAAGTCGGCATTGATCCTCAAGGTGACGGTCTGGGATGACGCGATGCAGAAGAAGCTCAACGAGGAACCCCACCAGGTGACGGTGATGGAAAGCGTCTCGGGCAGCACGATACTGGGCTCGGGGCTGACGCAGACCAAGGAAAAGCAGCTCGAGAACCTGAGCCGCAATGCGGCCAAGCTGATCCAGGCCTGGATGGAACAGCAGAACCACGAGCAGGGCTGGTTCGAGAGCGGCGCGGCAGAGGGCGAGACAGACGGCGCAGCCGGGGCCGGCGACGCCCCCGCGCCCGACGAGGCCGCCGCAGCCGCGCCCGCCGGGTGACACGGCAGGGCACAGGAACCGCTTGATTTTCACCCCGCAAGCCAATAAATGGCGCGCGGAGCAACCAACGGGCCGGCAGGCCCCCCAACTGGACAAGGCGCCCGAGAGACATGGCAAAGGAAAAGTTTGACCGTTCGAAACCGCATGTGAACATTGGCACGATTGGCCATGTTGACCACGGCAAGACGACGCTGACGGCGGCGATCACGAAGTATTTTGGTGATTTCCGTGCGTAT
>NZ_FWFU01000005.1 GCF_900172255.1 Roseovarius halotolerans | reverse complement strand
CTTCGGGAGGCAGGGGCCGGAGGTTCGAATCCTCTCACTCCGACCAATTAATCAAGGCGCCCCAGGGCGCCTTTTTTGTTTCAATACAGGTGCTTGCGGGTCATCGGCGCTGACGGATCGGTGGCGACAGCGGTGATGTATCCGCCGGATCTCAAGCGCTCCTGGGGGGAAGCCCGAGAATCCGCCGCGCATCTGCAGGTGTCGCGACCGGGCGATCATGCTTGTGGCAAAGCTCAACCGTGCGTCTGACCAGCGCGGCATTCGAGGGCGCAAGCGTCTCCCGGTCCAGCCGGATGTTGTCCTCGAGCCCGGTTCTGCAATGTCCGCCCGTCTCGATGCACCACTCGTTGAGCGTGATCTGATGCCGTCCGATCCCGGCAGCGCACCATTCGGCGTCCGGCGTGAGGCGGCGGACGGTCTTGACGTAGAAGTCGAAAACCTCCCGGTCCACGGGCATCGCGTTCTTCACGCCCATCACGAACTGAATATATAGCGAACCCGGTATCCTGCCGTCGCGGTTCATGGCGGCCGCCTGAAAGATATGCCCCAGATCGAAGGCCTCGACCTCGGGCTTCACATCATACTTGCGCATTTCGGACGCCAGCCAGTCGATGAGTTCCGGGGCATTCTCATAGATCCTGTTGGGAAAATTGTTGGACCCGGTCGTGAGCGACGCCATTTCCGGCCGGAGCGGCAGCATCCCTCCGCGTTCCTTGCCAGTGCCGGTGCGCCCGCCGGTCGAGAACTGGATGATGATGTCGGGACAGTGCGTGTCGAGCGCCTCTTTGAGGCGCGCAAACCGTTCGGGATCGGTTGTCGGGCTCTCGTCGTCATTGCGGACATGGCAGTGGGCGATGGATGCGCCGGCCTCGTAGGCTTCCTGCACGGATTCGACCTGTTCCGACACGGTGATCGGCACGGCTGGATTGTCTTTCTTCCTGGGCACGGAGCCGGTGATGGCCACGCAGATGATGCAGGGTTTTGCCACGGCGATTTACTCCTGTTTGGTATCGATATCGGGGTGTGTTGCCCGGAAGATATCGGCGTCACGCCATTTGCGGCTCAGGGCGCCGAGTGCCGGGTAGCGGTCCATTTCAAGATGATCCGCGAGGGCGATTTCCAGGAAGTCATGCATGACGACCGTGGAAATGACCGTTTGGGGCAGATCGTCGCCTTCGGGGCGGTGCGAGAAATGCGCATCGAGCCAAGCCAGCCCCGAGCGCACCTGCCCCAGGTTATGATCGACCCAGGGTTGGTGGATCTTGTCCTCGGGGCGCATCACCATTTCGTAGCGGGCGGCAGCGGCCTTGTCCATGACACCGAGGCAGACCGCCAGAATGCGCAGATCCGCCCTGCGATCCGGTTCTTGAGGAGGCAGCAAAGCGCGCTTTGGCCCTGCGACCTGGTCGAGGTGGTCCAGGATGGCGCTGCTTTCGAACAGCACTTCGCCGTCGTCGAGGATGAGCGCGGGAATCCGGCCGACCGGGTTGACCTTGCGCACGTCCTCGAGATTGTGCCACGCGGTCAGCGGCCTGCGCTCGAACGGCATTCCCAGGACATTCAGGCTGACCGCTACGCGGCGGGTGTACGGGGAAAGGTATCGACCAATCAGGATCATGGGGGTCTCCCTTTTTCTGACGCGTATTCAATGGCTGTCCCAAGCATGTCCGCGTCCAGAGGCCGCTTGGCGATGCCGGTCATGAGGCTGTTGCGGTTTGCAATCGCGACCGCATGAAACAGGCCGCGAGGCCGACAGCCAGGCTTCCGAACAGGGCAATATCAAGCGCGACAGGCCGGCCGTGCTGGGTGAGGGTGACGTATCCGATGGCGACAACGAACAGGAAATAGCCCCGCCCGACCCATCTTAGCTTCATGAAGCAGAACCCGAATGCGGCGATGGCGCAGGCAAACTGCGTCGCGAGGACCTCGAGGATCGGCATGATGACCAGGAAATCGACATTCGGGAAATCCAGCAGCGGTTTGTTGAAGACGACCGCGAAGGGAATGATGAATGTCGTGCTGGCGATCTGGAGCGACCGAACAACCGTGGACCAGAAGGACGCGCGCGCCAGTTTCGCCGCTGCAAGAACCGATACGGCCACCGGCGGCGACAAGGTGGAGAACACAGCGAAATAGAACACGAAGAAATGGGCGCGCAGCAGGTCGACGCCCACCTCCTGAAGGAAAGGCACCACAGCGAGCGACGCCACCACATAGGCGATGGGCGTCGGAAGCCCCATGCCCAGCACAAGCGACAGCATCATCGCTCCGATCAGGAGAAGGATCTCGCTGTCGGGCAGCATGGTCGCCAGCAATGTCGCCAGGCGGCCGGACAGGTTGGTGCTGGTCATGACCTGTCCCAAGGGGCCTATCGCAAGGATGAGGAGCGACAACAGCGTGGTCAGAACCAGGCCTTCGCGAAGAGATGACACGAGATCGGCGGCGGAGGGGCGGTAGCGGCCCTGAAGAAGCGAGAGGCCCAGGGCAACGGCAATGCCCGCCAAAGCGGCATATCCCGCGGACCGGAAGCCCAGCAGAAGCCAGATCACGACAACGAAGGACACGAGGAAGGTGGGCGCCATCCGCCAGATCAGCTGATGATCCACGGGTTCATCGAGTTTCGGCAGGCCCCGGTAGAGCGCGTAGTTTCCCACCGCAAAAGCGACACCCGTGAGATAGAGCAGGCCCGGAATCAGTGCCGCAAGTGCGACCTGAACGTATGGAAGCCCGAGGAATGCCGCGATCAGGAAGCCGCCGAGGCCCAGGATGGGGGGAAGGATCTGACCCGCCGAGGATGCGGATGCCTCGATGGCGCCGGACATGGCTGCGCCGAACTTGTGGCGCTTCATCATGGGGATCGTGAAACGACCGCTCAAAACGACATTGGACACGGCCTGCCCCATGACGGCACCGATCGAGCCGCTCGCGATGATCGCCGGCAGCGCCGCACCGCCGCGCACTCTTCGTCCTGCGGCTTTGCCGAGTTCGATCGTCAGGCGGAGCATGCCTGCCCCTAGCAGGGTCGTTCCGAACAGGACAAGCAGGTAGATCTGGTCTGCGGCCACCCCGGAGAACTGGAAGAACCCCTGGTTCGTGTTCAGGGAGACGTAGTTCATGATGAAGGCGTCCGAGTATCCCGGATGCTTCAGAAGCGTAATCGGAATATGCTGGCCGAAGAAGAAATAGAGGATCGAACCGGCGCAAAGGCTGGCCAGCAGCAACCCCCAGTGAAACCAGGTGAGATAGATGATCCCGATCATTGTCAGGAAACCAGAGATGACCGTCACCTGATCGAAGAACGGGGCATTGAGGACGATCCAGTCCAGATACCATCGCAGGTATGCGAGTCCCGCCAGGCCGCAGAACAGGGCGAGAATGACGCCAACTTTCTGAAGGGCCGGGGCGCGCCTGGGGCTGTCGCCCTCCTCCGAGAGCTGCGTCGGGTTGCCGAGTTCGCTCAGCGCCAGCAGGCCACTCATCGCGACGATGCCGATCGCGAAGTTCACGTAGAATTCCGGCCCATGCGACACGAGGCCGAAGACGGAGACAGCGAGGTATCCCACGAGGCTCAACCCCACGAACCATACCGCGAATTCAACTAGGCGGCCGGATACGGACATTTTGGACATGGCTACAACCTGGTGAGACATCGATCGGTCCTATCTTCGAGACATCGTTGAAGCGGCAGAAGGCGTTCACGCCTCCTGCCTTCGCGGATTGCGGACAAGTGTTCAGTTATCGGGGTATTTGACCGGCGAGAAATCCGCTGCCCGCTCCCAGATGCCGAGCTCCTTGTAGGCCTTGATGGCGCCGGGATGTGCTGTTTCCTCGGAGAGACCGTCGATCATGGTGGCCTCCGACCAGAACTTCCAGAAGCCGGTGCCGGTATCACGCAGGGCCGGGCCATGCTTGTGCACCGCCATGACGAGCTTGTAGGCCTTGTCGTCAGGGAACTCGGGGTGAACCGCTTGATAGGCGCGGTTCACGCCAGCGAGGAAATCTTCCTTCTGACCGGGCATGCTGCCCGCCGGGACGTTGACCTTGATCAGCGTCATCCCGAACTCTTCGTTGACCGCATCGATCGCCTCCTCGGTCACGCCGAGATACGTGATCGCCTTGCCGGACGCCTCGATCTTGCTGGCAAGATCGTTGGTCCACCACAGATCGTTGTCGGCGTTGGTCAGAAGCGCCACAAGCGCCGCGTCGGTGGTGCCGTCGATAAGCTCCTGCGTCATCACGGGCGGCGTCACGTTGCGGATGTCGGTATTCTCATCCGTGATCCCGTATCCATGTTCCAGCAGAAGAGACGCAGCCATGCCCCAGTCGCTCTGGGTGGGCAGGCCAAGCGAGATGCGTTTTCCCTTCAGGTCCTCGATGGATTTGATCGAGGGATCAAGCGTGATGAAGAACTTCCCCTGGGCGACACCGCCGATACCGAACAGCAGCTTGAACTTGATCGGCACCGCCTGCGGCATGAACTTTTCAAGCCCTTCCCTGCCGCCCTGGAAAGCGGCCTGGATCACCGTGTCTTCAGTGCCGAAGACCGTTGTCTTCCAGCGCGCCTCTTCGGCCATGGCCCGGACATTATACATGAAGCCCGGGGTCTCCTGTGCGGCCGGCAGGATGTCGGACTCGTCTCGAGCCATCCGGGCCGCCAACACCGTGTTGGTCTGCACCACGCCGCAGCCAAGAGGACATGCCAGCATGGGGATGACCTCTTCGGAAGCGGCCATCGAGCCGGTCACGACACCCGCCGCGATCGTCGCGGCCGATACGAGGGACCGAATATTCCAAAATCTACCTTGTTTCATTTTATCCTCCCTTATTATGAATTTTCGCGCCCATGTTCTTCCGGGTGCTGTTGTCGGTCGCTTTGGTTTTTGCTCCACCTCCTCCGTTGGCGTTACTTGAGTGTCCGGCCGCCATCGACGTAGATGGTCTGCCCGGTAATGAAGCGCCCGGCGGGCGACATCAGGAGAAGAGCGCTTCCCAGAAGGTCGCCCGGCTCTCCGAAGCGCCCCATCGGGATCTGAGCGAGTGCGTATGCCCTGGTTTCAGGGTCAGCCAGCAAGGTGGTCTCGGTCATCGGAGTCCTGATCACCGCGGGGCCGATCGCATTGACGGTGATGCCCTTGCGGGCCCATTCCATCGCGAGAATCCGCACGAGCTGCGCCAGTGCTGCCTTGCTGGGCGAATAGGCCGCGTAGGTCTCGTTCACGACGCGGCTCGACACCGACGCCAGGTGGACGATCTGGCCGCCACCGTCCTGCGCCATCATGACCCGCGCCGCGCATCGGGAAAGGTAGAAGGCGCCGGTCACGTTGACGGCCATCGTCTGGACGAAGTCCTCAGACGACATCTCGACCGCGGGCGCGAACCGTGCGATGCCGGCACTGTTGAGAAGTGAATCCAGGCGACCGGCGCGTGACCGGATCAGTTGGAAAACATCCTCGACGCTCTGTTCGTCGGTCACGTCGAGGGACGTGGAGAAATGCCCGCTCCCCTCGAGTTGCGAAACGGCCTCTGCGGCCTCTTCGGTCAAGCTGTCGGCCAGCACGATGCGCGCGCCGCGTTGTGCCAGGCCTTTGGCAAGCTCGAGTCCCAGCCCGCGCGCACCTCCGGCGACGAGAACGACACGGTCCGAAACATCGAAGATGGGATCGGTCATGACCTAGGCGCTCGCGGCTCGACCCATCGGATCGTTTGGCTTGTGGTGCAGCATGGCGCGCGCATAGTCGATATCCGCGACCTCGCGCCCGAGTTCGTTGATGATCCGCCCGGCGCGTTCAACCAGTTGCCGGTTGCTTTCGGCAAGCTCGCCCCTGGCATAGAAAACCGTATCCTCGAAGCCGGTTCTCATGTTGCCGCCCATCGCGACGGCCATCGTCGTGAGCGGCAGTTGCGAGCGCCCGACCGATACGATCTGCCAGTTCGAGTTTTCGGGGATCGCCTCGAGCATCGTGAGCAGGTATTTCGGTTCGGCCGCCACGCCGCCATTGATGCCCAGGACGAAACTGAAATGCATCGGGTCGGTCAGGATGCCTTCGTCGCGAAGCTGCATCATGTTCAGGATATGGCTGACGTCATACACTTCGAGCTCGTTGATGATCCCGCGCTCGCGACAGCCGGTGATGAACTCTCGATTCCAGGCCTTGGAATTGTCGAACAGGAACTCAGCGTCCTTGTGCTGAAAGTGGAACGTGCCCGCGTTGACGGTCAGCATGTCCGGCGCCGGATCAAGGTCCAGCAGCGCCATCCGCTCGGCCTGCGTGAAGCCGGTCCAGCGGCCATCCCCCTCGCGCCGGATGCCGATTCCGTTTCCGACCTGGGTGATCATGTCGGGGCACCTTTCCTTGATGCCCGCGATCACCTCGCCGTAGATCACCGGGTCGCAGGAGGTGCGCCCTTCCTTGTCGCGCACATGGATATGGGCGATCGTCGCGCCCGCCTCGTAGCATTCGGCGAAGGCGTCAATGATGTCTTCGGGCTGTTCGGGAAGGGCAGCGTTCGCTTCCTTCCCATGCAATCCGCCGGTGGGTGCGACCGTCAGCACCACCTTGTCGGTTGATTGAAGTCTCGGTTTCATGCGCTTCCTCCCATATCCCCGTTCCCACCAGGATCGCGTGCCGTTCCCGTTCCCTGATGGCTCTCCCTAGTCTGGCGCGACACTGAAAAGGACCTGGCCGAACTCGACCAGCTGACCATTTTCGGCACCGATGCTCTTGATCGTTCCCGCAGTTTCGGCGTGGACCGTCGTGAACAGTTTCATGACCTCGATCATGCAAAGCGGGTCACCCTTCTGAATGCGCGAACCAACCTCGACGAAGGGGGGCTCATCGGGTGAGGGGGCAACGTAGAAGGTTCCGACCATCGGCGCGCGGACCAGCTCGCCGCCCGCGTCCGCAGAAGGCGCCGAAGCCGCAGGCGTCTCTGCGCTTGCCGGTGCCGCCGTGCTGGCCGGTGCCGGTTGCGCGCTCTCTGCCGCTGCCGGGGATGCCGCCGCCGTCGAAGCGACCGAACCCCCGCTGCCATGCCGCCGCACGACCAGTTTGACGCCTTCCGTCTCCAACACGACCTCGTCGCATGATGACGAGTCGATCAGGCTCAGAATTTCGCCTACTTCCCGATACTTGAGCATGGACCTCCCCTTATTCTTCTTCCATGAGCCAGGTTGCCGATATCTCTTCCGCCGCCTCCAGCAGCGATGGGACGTGCTCGACCGCCAAGGAGATCGGCATCCGCGCCTGTGGAGCGGACACCGCGATGGCGGCACAGACCTTGCCGCGTGAATCGCGCACCGGGACCGCCGCACAGACGACCCCGGCCAAGAATTCCTGATTGTCGATCGAATAGCCGGATGCGCGGATCTCGGCGAAATGCTCTTCCAGCCGCTCAGGATCCGTCATGGTGTTGTCGGTGTAGCCATGCAGATCCGACAGCGCCAACAGGTGTTCCCGACGCCGCTTGGGCTGATGAGCGAGAAGCATCTTGCCCATCGACGTGCAATGCAGCGGCACCCGGGAGCCGACGCTGAAGCGCAGGCCGAACGGCCAGGATGACTCGACACGATCCGCATAGAGAAGCGCCCCGCCGGAGATGAGCCCGAAATTGCAGGTTTCCCCGGTCACTTTCGAGAGCCGCTCGAGAACGGCGCGCTTGGACCCGTGCCGGACCGATGCCTGCACCACGTTCAGGGCAAAGCTGAATAGGCGGGGGCCGGGAACATACCCGCGCCCGCCCGGCTCGTGCACAAGCAGCCCGTCCATGTCCAGTTGATGCACGATCCTGTGCACCGTCGGCTTGGGCATGTCGAGCAAGACCGCCAGTTCCGAAGTGGTGAGCGGGCGGTCCGAGGAGCCGACGCACTCCATCACCGCGAATGTCTTTTGGGCAATACTGGTCCGGTCGCCTGCCGGGCTGCTGATGATGTCGGGGGCTGTCACGAAGTTGGTCTCCAGATGTCGAATCGAACTACAAAATACCAAACAATGAAATTTTTTGTTTTACAATATGAAATTTCGATTGCCATTGATCTTATTTCTGGCAGGTTAAGTGACATCGAAATCTGATCACTCGGGATTGATGTGAAGAAAGTTCTGATCGCAAACAGAGGCGAAATCGCGCTGCGCGCCGTGCGTGCCTGCAACGCGCTCGGCCTTGAATCGGTGGCCGTCTATTCCGCCCCCGACGCGGCCTCTCCGCATGTGTGGGCGGCCACTCATTCCGCATGCATAGGACCGGCGCCAAGCGCGCAAAGCTACCTGAATGCGGATGCGCTGTTGCATGTCGCGCTTTCTCATGGATGCGACGCTGTTTATCCGGGCTATGGTTTCCTGGCGGAGAATGCCGATTTCGCGGAACGCTGCGAAAAGGAAGGGCTGGTGTTTATCGGCCCTGACGCCGAGACAATTCGCCTGATGGGCGACAAGGCGGCCGCCAGGAAGACCGCCAAGAAACACGGTGTGCCCGTTGTTCCGGGTTCCGAGGGGGCCGTCAGCAGCGCCGATGCCAGCGCTGCGGATATCGAGAGCATCGGATTTCCGATACTCATCAAGGCGAGCGCAGGCGGCGGCGGCCGAGGTATGCGGATCGCGCAGACCCCCGAGGAGTTCCCAGGCCTTTTCGACCAGGCCAGCCGCGAGGCGGAACAGGCCTTTGGCGACCCGTCAGTCTATCTCGAGCGTCTGATATCGAAGGTCCGCCATATCGAGGTGCAGGTTTTCGGCGATGGGAAAGGCAATGCCGTTCATGTCGGTGAACGCGACTGCACCGTGCAGCGGCGCCACCAGAAACTGCTTGAGGAAGCCCCGTCTCCGGTTCTGACCGGGGAAGAGCGCGCGGAGCTTCACGCCAGTGCGGTGCGGCTTGCCGAAGGTGTGAAATATCGCGGCGCGGGCACCGTCGAGTTCATTTTCGACCCCCGAACGCGCGAGTTTTTCTTTATCGAGATGAACACCCGCATTCAGGTGGAACACCCCGTCACGGAGATGCTGGCCGGTGCGGATCTGATCGCGGAACAGTTTCGGATTGCGCGCGGTGAAGGCATCTCGGTTGAACCGCCGCAAAGCGGGGCAGGACACGCCATCGAGTTCCGGATCAACGCCGAGTCATTCGAGAACGATTTTCGCCCTTCCCCGGGCCGCATCCGGCAATGGGAACCGCCGCGCGGCCCAGGTGTGCGCATCGACGGGTTCGTCACATCAGGAAGCACGGTGCTGCCCTATTATGACTCGATGGTTGCGAAACTGATCGTTCATGGCGCTGATCGCGCGCAGGCTCTGGAGCGCGCGCGCGCAGCCTTGTCGACCTTCAGGGTCGAGGGCATCGAGACGACCCTCGGCCTGCATCGCCACATCGTCTGCAACCCGGATTTCATCGAAAGCGACATCCACACCAAGTGGGTCGAAGAACGCTTCCTGCCGCAACTTCACGGGAGAGACCAATGAACCGCTCCATCCGTCTTGTGGACGTAACGCTGCGCGATGCCCATCAATGTCTGTGGGCGACGCGCATGACGACGGGCATGATGCAGGACATCGCCCCTCGACTCGATCGTGCCGGTTTTGAGGCGATCGACCTTGTCGGCGGCGCGGTTTTCGATGTGTGTGTGCGCTACCTGCACGAGGACCCGTGGGAACGTATGCGGATCCTCAACAGCTGGGTGACCGAAACCCCGCTGATCATTCACACGCGCGGTCAAAGCCTGTTCACCTTCGAGTTCTTCCCCGACGATATCGTCGAACTGGCCGCCGAGCGTTTTGCCGCGAACGGTATGCGGTATCACACGCCGTATGACGCGCTCAACGACATGCGCAACCTGGAGATCCCCATTCGTGCCGCCAAGAAGCACGGCATTCATGTCGTGGGCGGCGTGGTCTTCACCTACAGCCCGGTCCATACCGACGACTATTACGTCAAGAAAGCCAAGGAGCTGATCGCGCTTGGCGTCGACGGGATCTTCCTGAAGGATGCCAGCGGCCTGCTGCGGCCCGAGCGCGTGGCGACACTTGTTCCCGCGCTCAAGAAAGTCATGGGCAAGATGCCATTGCAGATCCATACGCACTGCAATTCGGGGCTGGCACCCTATGTCGTTCTTCAGGCCGTCGAACATGGCGTGGACGTTGTGCATACGGCGACTTCGACGCTGGCGAATGGCGTTAGCCACAGCCCGACAGAAACGGTTGCCCGGAACCTGCGCCGCCGGGGTTTCGATGTTGAGATCGATCTCGGACCAATCGAGGAAGCCGCCGAGCGCCTGGCCTTCATCGCCGCGGCCGAAGACAAGCCTGTGGGCGAGGTGAAGGAATATGATGAATTCCATTTCTGCCATCAGTGTCCGGGTGGCATGGTGTCGAATCTTGCCTACCAGCTTGAAACGATGGGCCTTGATGGAAGGCTGAACGAGATTCTCGAAGAGGCATGGCATGTTCGCGAAGATCTTGGGTATCCGATCATCGTCAGTCCCTTCGCGCAATATATAGTCACTCAGGCGATCCTGAACGTGATGGGGCGCGATCAAGGCAGGGAGCGATATGACTCGGTTCCCGATGAAGTGCGGCTCTATGTGCGAGGCGGTTACGGTGAGATCGCGGGAAACATCGATGAAAACCTCTATGACAAGATCACCCGCGGGGCCGAGCCCATCACCGAGCGTCCGGGCGCACGCCTTGCGCCCGCAATCAAACGGCTGCGTGATAGCCGCGGACCGTTCGACAGTGATGATGATCTGCTGCTGGCCGCATTCTACGGCGAGCGCGAATACGGCGCCCTGAAACAGGCGGGCCCGATCGATACGAATTACCCGCTGGGAGAGACGCCCCTGCTGACCCTGATCAAGGGCATTGCGGCCAAGCCGGACATTTCGGGGTTTCACTACATCGAGAAAGCCGTTCGGTGACACGGCATTCCTGTTGCGCGCCGCTGACAGGAATGGTCCCGTCGATGCCGTTTCGGGCGGACCCGGCTGCGCCCTGCGGGTTCATCCGCCGTTAACCGGTTTTGGCGGAATGCATTGACCGCAAAGGGATTTCGTGGCTCAATCATTGCGGGTATTTTCGGGTTTAAGCAATGTTCATGATTGCAGGGTTGCTGGGTTTGATGGCGGTTGGGGCGACGGCCTTTTTCGGATTCGACTTCGGTCCGGAAGATGATCAGGATGCCTCGCTGTGGCCGCCGGAAACCGTGCATGCGGGCGGTCAGAAAACCGATCTTCTCGATTCCATTCCGGACGAGGCGGGGGACGAAGCGGAACCTGCTTCAGGCGATGAATCCGAAGGCGATGGCGCAGGCGAAGCCACGGACGATATCGCAGCCGCCTTGGCCGAAGAGCCGGGCGATGCGACCGGGGGCGAGGACCTTGCCGTGCTGCAGCCCGGCGCGCAGCCGGGCGAGATTGCCTGGGGCGATGATACTGACGATACGCTGGCGGGTGGCGAGGGCGACGACCAGATCAACGGCTATGGCGGCGACGACCTTGTCGAGGGCGGGTCGGGCGATGACCAGCTATACGGACAGGACGGGCAGGATACGGTTCTGGGCGGCGAGGGCGACGACCTGCTGCATGGCGAGGCGGGCGATGACGCGCTGGCCGGAGAGGGCGGCCAAGATGCGCTTTATGGTCATGGCGGTCAGGACACGATGTCGGGCGGCACGGATGACGACACGCTGCATGGCGGCGAGGACGATGATCTGCTCATGGGCGATGAGGGGAAGGATGCGCTGCATGGCGGGTTGGACGATGACACGCTGATCGGCGGATTGGGGCAGGATACGCTGTTCGGCGGGCCGGGCAGTGATGCGATCATCGGCGTAAGCGAGGGATTCGGAGCCCCGGATTTCGAGGATCTGGACGGGCGCGACTATCTCAATGGCGGCGATGACGACGATACGATCCTGATCGGCAAGGACGATATCGCCACCGGCGGCGCGGGTGCCGACAGTTTCGTGCTGGGTGACTGGATCACGCAGGAACATCAGGCCGAGATCACGGATTTCTCAGCCGCCGAAGACGCGCTGATGGTGATCTATGACGACAGCACCGATCCCGATCCCGAGCTGGCCATCGAACCCGACGAAGGGGATGCCGATGTGCAGCACCTCGTGCTGAACGGCGAGCGGATCGCGCTGCTGACCGGCGCGGCGGGGCTGAGCCTGAACGACATCACGCTGATCCCCGAAAGCGCGCTGCCCCACGCGCCGGTGATCTGACGACGGGTCCGGTTCCGGCTGCGGGTCCGCATCGGGACAGGGCGGCGATTGCCCCTTTCCTTTCCGGCCGATTTCTTCTATACGCGCCCATCCCCTGCCCTGAGCGGGGGATTTCTCCATAGGACCCTGCTGGACGACATCCCGGCTTGTGCCCTCGACCCTCTGACCAGAAGGAGACCCCGATGTCGATTACTGCTGAAGAAAAAGACCGCGTCATGAAGGAATATGCGACCAAGGAAGGCGACACCGGTTCGCCCGAGGTTCAGGTCGCCATTCTGACCACGCGGATTTCCACACTGACCGAGCATTTCAAGACCCACAAGAAGGACAACCACGGTCGTCGTGGCCTTCTGAAGATGGTCGCCCAGCGCCGCAAGCTGCTGGACTACCTCAAGGGCAAGGACGAGGGCCGTTACCAGGACCTCATCAAGCGCCTCGGCATCCGCCGCTGACGATTTCGGTCCTCACAGGACTGCCAGCGCCCGCTCTCGACAGAGCGGGCGTTTTGCGTTTGCGCGGGCCGCTGGCGGTGCGGATTGAGCGGCTTCGGTCCGATTCGCGGGGGCGGCTGTGATCGTTGCTTTCAAAATCGGCCAAACTCCTGTAATGCGCGCCCATCTGTGACGTGATGCCTTTGACCCCGGGCGCATGGGAATGGATTGGGGTCGGCGGCAATGGGGCCGCCATTGTAACGGGGGGCCGGGATACGCCCGGACATCCCCCAACTAGGAAAACACGATGTTCAAAGAAGTGAAAAAATCGATGCAGTGGGGGGAAGAGACCCTCACACTTGAAACGGGCAAGGTGGCCCGTCAGGCGGATGGCTCTGTCATCGCCACGCTTGGGGAAACCTCGGTCATGGCCAACGTGACCTTTGCAAAGGAACCCAAGCCCGGTCAGGATTTCTTTCCGCTGACCGTCCATTACCAGGAAAAATACTATGCCGCGGGCAAGGTGCCCGGCGGCTTCTTCAAGCGCGAGGCCCGTCCGACCGAAAAGGAAACGCTGACCGCGCGCCTGATCGACCGTCCGATCCGCCCGCTGTTCGTGAGCGGCTTCAAGCACGAAGTGCTGGTGATGTGCACCGTGCTGTCGCATGACCTTGTCAACGATCCCGACATGGTGGCGATGATCGCCGCGTCGGCTGCGCTGACCATTTCGGGCGCGCCCTTCATGGGGCCGATTGCGGGTTGCCGCGTGGGTTACGAGGATGGCGAATACATCCTGAACCCCGATGTCGAAGACATGCACGACCTGCGCAACAACCCCGATCAGCGTCTCGACCTTGTGGTTGCCGGCACGAAAGATGCCGTGATGATGGTCGAATCCGAAGCCTACGAGCTGACCGAAGACGAAATGCTGGGCGCCGTGAATTTCGCGCATGAGCAGATCCAGCCGGTGATCGACCTGATCATCGACCTGGCTGAAGATGCGGCCAAGGAGCCTTTCAACTTCACCCCGCCGGATTATTCCGAGCTCTACGACGCCGTGAAGGCCGCGGGCGAAGACAAGGTGCGCGCTGCCTATGCGATCACCGACAAGCAGGAACGCACCACCGCCGTCGCCGCCGCCAAGCAGGCGATCAAGGATTCGCTGAGCGAAGAGCAGCTTGAGGATGCCAATCTTGGCGCCGCGCTCAAGAAGCTGGAAGCCAGCGTTCTGCGCGGCGATGTGGTCAAGACCGGCAAGCGGATCGACGGGCGCGCGCTCGATACGGTGCGCGATATCCGTTCGGAAACCGGCTTCCTGCCGCGCACGCATGGTTCGGCGCTGTTCACACGCGGCGAAACCCAGGCGCTGGTCGTGACCACGCTGGGCACCGGCGATGACGAACAGATCATCGACGCGCTGCACGGGAACTTCCGTTCGAACTTCCTGCTGCACTACAACTTCCCGCCCTATTCGGTCGGTGAAGCGGGTCGCGTTGGCCCTCCGGGCCGCCGCGAGATCGGCCACGGCAAGCTGGCATGGCGCGCGCTTCAGGCGGTTCTGCCTGCGCCCACCGATTTCCCCTACACGATCCGCGTCGTGTCCGAGATCACCGAATCCAACGGCTCCTCGTCGATGGCGTCGGTCTGTGGCGGTTCGCTGTCGATGATGGATGCGGGCGTGCCGCTCAAGGCGCCGGTTGCCGGTGTGGCGATGGGCCTGATCCTGGAAGAGGATGGTGAATACGCCGTTCTGACCGACATTCTCGGCGACGAGGATCACCTTGGCGACATGGACTTCAAGGTGGCTGGCACCGAGAATGGCATCACCTCGCTGCAGATGGACATCAAGGTCGCGGGCATCACCCCCGAGATCATGAAGAAAGCCCTGGCCCAGGCCAAGGACGGCCGGATGCATATCCTTGGCGAGATGTCCAAGGCGCTGAGCGAAGCGGGCGATTTCTCGATCCACGCGCCGCGCATCGAGACGATGACCATCCCCACCGACAAGATCCGTGAAGTGATCGGTTCGGGCGGCAAGGTCATCCGCGAGATCGTGGAAGTGTCGGGTGCCAAGGTCGATATCAACGACGAGGGCATCATCAAGATCGCGTCGCCCAACAACGAGGCGATCCAGAAGGCCTATGAGATGATCCATTCGATCGTCGCCGAGCCCGAAGAAGGTGCCATCTACAAGGGCAAGGTCGTGAAGATCGTCGATTTCGGCGCCTTCGTGAACTTCTTCGGCAAGCGGGACGGTCTGGTGCATGTCAGCCAGATCGAAAACCGCCGCCTGAACCATCCCTCGGATGTGTTGCAGGAAGGTCAGGAAGTCTGGGTCAAGCTGCTGGGCTTTGACGATCGCGGCAAGGTGCGCCTGTCGATGAAGATGATCGACCAGGAGACCGGCGAAGAGGTCAAGAAAGAGGAAGGCGCAGAGGGCTGAGCCTTCTGCCGATTCCGCGACTAGAGCGAAGGCCCCGTGCGAATGCCGGGGCCTTCGTTGTTTTCGGCCTAATCGCGGCGTTTTGTCGCAGCGGATTTATGCCGATGGTAGGGATTTCCTTACGGGACAGAACCCGGTTTTTTCCCCATGATCGTAGGCGGAAGCGCGCATATTGTGAGTAATGTAACGATTGATTTGTTAACAGGTTCCGCCTGCGCCATCACTCACGGAGAATGCGCGACGGTTCGGCCCCGGCGGGTGTCCCTGCCGGGGCCTATTTGTGCGCATCCTCGAGAATCATGTCAGCGGCTTTTTCAGCGATCATGATGGTCGGGGAATTGGTGTTGCCGCTGACGATGGTCGGCATCACGCTGGCATCCACCACCCTCAGCCCGTCGACCCCCCGCAGCCGCAGCCGCGGGTCCAGTGGCGCGCTGTCATTCGCGCCCATATGGACCGTGCCGACCGGGTGAAAGATGGTCGTGCCGATATCGCCCGCGGCATGGGCCAGTTCGGCGTCGTCCTGCGCGGCGATGCCGGGTTTAACCTCTTGCGGGGCATAGCGGCGCATCGGGGCCTCATCCATGATGCGCCGGGCCAGCCGGATCGCGTTGGCGGCCACCTGCCGGTCGCCATCGGTCGAGAGGTAGTTCAGTGCGATTTCGGGCGCCGCGGCGGGATCGGGCGAGGTGATGCGGATATGTCCCCGGCTTTCGGGGCGCAGGTTGCACACGCTGGCGGTCATGCCGGAAAAATCATGCAGTGGTTCGCCGAAGGCATCGAGCGAGAGCGGCTGCACATGGAATTCCAGGTCGGGTGTCGCAAGGTCGGCGCGCGATTTCGCGAACGCGCCCAGCTGGCTGGGGGCCATCGACATCGGGCCGCTTCGTTTGATCATGTATTCCAGCCCGATCATCGCCTTGCCCCAAAGCGTCGCGGACAGCGTGTTGAGCGTCTTGGCCCCGGTCAGGCGCCAAGAGCAGCGCAGTTGCAGGTGATCCTGAAGGTTGCCGCCGATCGCGGGCATGTCGCGCAGCGTTTCGATGCCGTGCGATTGCAACAGATCGCCCGGCCCGATCCCCGAGAGCTGGAGGATCTGGGGACTGCCGATCGCCCCGGCGCAAAGGATCACCTCGGCGCGCGCGCGGGCGGTCTTGCGGCTGCCGTGCTGGTCGTACTCCACGCCCACCACGCGGCCCTCTTCCAGCAGCAGGCGCCGCGTATGCGCTTGCGTCTCGACCGACAGGTTCTCGCCCGAGGCGGCGCCCAGAAAGGCGCGCGCGGTGTTGAGCCGCCAGCCCTTGCGCTGATTGACCTTGAAATAGCCGACGCCCTCGTTGTCGCCGGTGTTGAAATCATCGCTCGCGGGCAGCCCGGCGGCTATTGCGGCGGCTTTCCAGTCGTCCAGGACATCCCAATGCAGACGCTGGTTATCGACCCGCCATTCGCCGCCCGCGCCGTGCATGTCCGACGCGCCATCGACGTAATCCTCTGAGCGTTTGAAATAGGGCAGCACATCGTCCCAGCCCCAGCCGGTATTGCCCATCTGCCGCCAGCCGTCATAATCCGCGGCCTGACCGCGCAGATAAAGCATTCCGTTGATCGAACTGCACCCGCCCAGAACCTTGCCGCGCGGATAGACCAGCGAGCGCCCGTTCAGACCGTCCTCGGGAACGGTGCGGAAACACCAGTCGGTGCGCGGGTTGCCGATGCAGTAGAGATACCCCATCGGAATTCGGATCCAGTGATAATTGTCGCGTCCGCCGGCCTCGAGCAGAAGCACCTTGTGACCCTTGCCGCTGAGGCGGTTGGCCAGAACGCAACCGGCGCTTCCCGCGCCCACGATGACATAATCCCATTTCATGGCGGAACGATTGACGATCGGGGCGGGAATGGCAAGATGCCGCGTCAGACCGGCAATGCCGTGGTGCTGAACACCGTGCGCAGCGCGAAGCTCGATTGCATCTTGGCGACGCTGGGCAGGCGCGTGAGGTATTGGCGGTGGATGCGGGCGAAATCCTCGGTGCTTTCGGCGACGACCTTGAGGATGTAATCGGCCGCCCCCGCCGTCAGGTGGCATTCCAGCACATCCGGAATTCGCGCAACGGCCTTTTCAAAGGCTTCCAGCACCTCGTCGGCTTGCGTGGCCAATGTGATCTCGACAAAGATGGTGGCCGAGACGCCCAGCTTGCGGGCATCGAGAAGCGCCACGTAGTCGCGAATATAGCCTTCGGCCTCGAGCCGCTGCACCCGGCGGTGACACGCACTGGCGGAAAGGTTCACATGCTCGGCGAGATCCGCATTCGAGATGCGGCCACGCCGCTGAAGCAGCTCGAGCAAGCGACGATCCATCGCGTCGAGGGCCATATGTGCAATACCTTTCACATTCGGGTCGATTATTGCGAAGGATATTCACAAAAACCCTGTTTTGGCGAGGGAAATTTCAAAGCAATTGCGCGGCGGGTGCGGCATGCTCCGCGCATCATCATGGGAGGGATTCGCACATGAAAATCGGTTGCCCGACAGAAATCAAGCCGCAGGAATTTCGCGTTGGCATGACGCCCAACGCCGCGCAGGAGGCCGTGGGTCATGGCCATGAGGTTTTCATCCAGGCTGGTGCCGGCAAAGGCGCGGGCTTTGAGGATGACGCCTATGTCGCCGCTGGCGCGCGCATCATCGACACCGCCGAAGAGATCTTCGCCACCTGCGACATGATCGTGAAGGTGAAGGAGCCCCAGGCCGTCGAGCGCAAGATGCTGCGCGAGGAGCAGCTGCTGTTCACCTACCTGCACCTTGCCCCCGATCCCGCCCAGACCAAGGATTTGCTGGCATCCGGTTGCACCGCGATCGCCTATGAGACCGTGACCGACCGCAATGGCGGGTTGCCGCTGCTGGCGCCGATGTCCGAGGTTGCGGGCCGCCTGGCGCCGCAGGTCGGCGCATACACGCTGCAAAAGGCCAATGGCGGGCGCGGTGTGCTGATGGGCGGCGTGCCCGGTGTCGGCCCGGCCAAGGTGGTCGTGATCGGCGGCGGCGTGGTGGGTACCCATGCGGCGCGCATCGCTGCGGGCATGGGCGCGAATGTCACCGTTCTGGACCGCTCGCTGCCGCGCCTGCGCTATCTTGACGACGTGTTCGGCGATACCTTCAACACCGGCTATTCATCCGCCGGCCTTCTGGCCGAGCACCTGACCGAGGCCGACATGGTGATCGGGGCGGTCCTGATCCCCGGCGCCGAGGCGCCCAAGCTGGTGCGCCGCGATCAGTTCCCGTCGATGAAGCCCGGCGCGGTGCTGGTGGACGTGGCCATCGACCAGGGTGGCTGTTTCGAGACATCCAAGGCGACAACCCATGCCGATCCGATCTACGAGGTCGACGGGATCATGCATTACTGCGTCGCCAACATGCCGGGCGCCGTGGCGCGCACTTCGACCATCGCGCTGGGCAATGCCACCATGCCCTTCATGCTGGCGCTGGCCGACAAGGGCTGGAAACAGGCCTGTGCGGACGATCCGCACCTGCTGAACGGCCTCAATGTCCATGCCGGGCAGCTGACCTATTACGCGGTCGGCAAGGCGCTGGGCATCGACGTGATCTCGCCCGAGAAGATCATCAAGAGCTGACATCGCAACCTTTGAACAGCGATGCGGGCCGCCCTTTGCCGGGGCGGCCCGTTTTCGTTCAGGTGGCGAAATGGCTTGAGGCATGGCCACCGCCCCGCTAGATCATCCCGCAAAGGAGCGCAGACCATGAGCCTCAATACTTTCGGACATCTGTTTCGTGTCACCACCTGGGGCGAAAGCCACGGGCCTGCTCTGGGCGCGACGGTCGATGGCTGCCCGCCGGGGATCGCGATTGACGAGGCGTTCCTTCAGCAATGGCTCGACAAGCGCCGGCCGGGGCTGAACAAGAACACCACTCAGCGGGATGAACCCGACGCGGTGCGTATCCTGTCGGGCGTGTTCGAGGGGCAGACCACCGGCACGCCGATCCAGCTGATGATCGAGAACACCGACCAGCGCTCGCGCGATTACGGCGAGATTTCCCAGACCTTCCGCCCCGGCCATGCCGACATCACCTATCACCTGAAATACGGGCTGCGCGATTATCGCGGCGGCGGGCGCAGCTCGGCGCGCGAAACGGCGGCGCGGGTGGCCGCCGGTGGCGTGGCCCGCGCGGCGCTTGACGCGCTGGTGCCGGGGATCGCGATCAAGGGCTACATGACGCGCATGGGTGACATGGCAATCGACCGCGAGCGGTTCGACTGGAACGCGATCGACGGGAATGATTTCTGGATTCCCGATGCCGAGGCCGCACCCGAATGGGAGGCCTATCTGAAGAAGCTGCGCAAGAACAAGAACTCGGTCGGGGCCGAGGTCGAGGTGGTCGCGCGTGGCTTGCCGGCGGGGCTGGGCGCACCGGTCTATGGCAAGCTTGATACCGACCTCGCCGCGGCGATGATGTCGATCAACGCCGTGAAGGGCGTCGAGATCGGCGAGGGCATGGCCGCCGCGCGTCTGACCGGGACGCAGAACGCCGACGAGATCTTTATGGGCGAACACGGCCCGGAATTTTCATCGAACCATGCAGGTGGCATCCTTGGCGGGATATCCACCGGGCAGGACGTGGTGGTACGCTTCGCCGTCAAGCCGACCTCGTCGATCATGACTCCGCGCCGCTCGATCCGCATGGATGGCAGCCCGACCGAGGTGGTTACCAAGGGGCGGCATGACCCTTGCGTGGGTATCCGCGCCGTGCCGGTGGGCGAAGCGATGATGGCCTGCGTGGTGCTGGATCACCTGCTGCTGCATCGCGGCCAGGTGGGCGAAGGTCCGCGCGGCAGGATCGGCTGAGACGCTGATTCGTTTCGCGTACCCTCAGGCGCGCACCTGTTTCTGGCGCGACAGCTGCACCGCCAGGATGCCCATCGTCACCACAAAGACACCCAGAATATCCCAGCGCCCGAGGCTTTCGCTCAGCACCAGCGCGGCGATCAGCACGCCGAGAAACGGGTTGAGAAAGTGGAAGGTCGCCGCCTTGATCGCGCCGATCCGGTTGACCAGACGGAACCAGACCAGCGTCGCCGCCAGCCCCGGAACGAGCGTGGTATAGACGAAGGCCGCAACCAGTTGCCAGCTCCAGTCGACCTCGAGGGTTTCGGTCGTGAGCCCGGCGAGGCCCAGAAAGAAACTGCCGACCAGCATCTGCAAGCCCACCACCATCAGGAAGTTCCCCCCCGATGTCGCCCCGCGCACCGACAGCGTGGCCAGCGTCAGCGCCAGCACCCCGGCGAAGCACAGCGCGACGCCGTAGATATCCGCGCCGCCCTGAAGACGCGAGCCCATGATGATCGCCACACCGATCAGCCCGGCCACCAGCCCCAGACCACCCAGCCAGCCGCTGCGCTCGCCGAAAATCACCCAGCTGGCCAGCCCCACCATCAGCGGCATGGCCGAGGCGATGATGGTGGCCAGCGAGGCTTCGATGGTCTGCATGGCGACGAAGTTGAGCCCTAAATACAAGGAGTTCTGGCAAACCCCGAAAATGATCGTCGCGCGCCACTGGCCGCGTGTCAGCCGCCAGCTCTGACGCAGGGCCAGCGCGATGGCCACCCCCATCAGTCCAGAGATCAGGAACCGCAGGCTGAGCGCTGTCAGCGGCGGCGCGGCGGCCACGATGATCCTTGCCGAGGTGAAGGCGCTTGACCACATCACCGCAAAGGCCACACCCATAGCGATTGCCCGGATGTCCATCGTTGTCGTCTCCTGAAACTGAAAAGGGCCGCCCTGTCGGGGCGACCCTTTCGTAAACCAGTGGTCTTTGCAAGGTCAGCCGTTCACGCTGTCCTTGAGGGCCTTCGCGATGGTCATCTTGACCACCTTGTCGGCGTCTTTCTTGATCTGCTCGCCGGTGGCGGGGTTGCGCACCATGCGCTCGGGGCGCTCGCGGCAGTAGATCTTGCCGACACCCGGCAGGGTCACGGCGCCGCCGTTCGACACTTCGCGCGTGATGATGTTGATCACGGCATCCAGTGCGGCGTTCGCGGATTTCTTGTCGCTGCCCATTTCCTCGGCCAGAGCGGCAACGAGTTGGGTTTTGGTCATCGGTTTTGCCATTTCATGGTCTCCTTCAACTGCCCGGTCTTTGGGCCTCGTGTGCAGAATTTAACTGTATGTTGTGACCAAACACAACGAATAGTGGCGAAAAGCAAGCCCTTTTCCTGCATTTTGGGGGGATTTTGCCGATCTACAAGAAGGCTGTTTCGTTGAAGCTGCGCAATTTCCGGCTGTGGATACGTTCAAGGGGCATCTGCCGCAAGGTTTCGATGGCGCGAATACCGATCATCAGGTGGCGCGCCACCTGCGTCTTGTAGAAATCCGAGGCCATGCCGGGCAGCTTCAATTCGCCATGCAGCGGCTTGTCGGAGACGCACAGAAGCGTGCCGTAAGGCACCCTGAAGCGGAAACCGTTGGCGGCGATCGTGGCGCTTTCCATGTCCAGCGCGATGGCGCGCGACTGGCTCAGGCGCTGCACCGGCCCGGTCTGGTCGCGCAGCTCCCAGTTGCGGTTGTCGAGGCTGGCCACGGTGCCGGTGCGCATCAGCCGCTTGAGGTCATACCCCTCAAGCTGGGTTTCGGCCTCGACGGCCTGTTCCAGCGCGATCTGGATTTCCGCCAGTGCCGGGATCGGCACCCAGGAGGGCAGGTCGGCATCCAGCACGCGATCCTCGCGCAGATAGGCATGAGCCAGCACGAAATCGCCCAGTTGCTGCGTGTTGCGCAGCCCCGCGCAGTGGCCGACCATGATCCAGGCATGCGGGCGCAGCACCGCGATATGGTCGGTCGCGGTCTTGGCGTTCGAGGGGCCGACGCCGATATTGACCAGCGTGATCCCCGACCCGTTCTCGCGTTTGAGATGAAAGGCGGGCATTTGCGGCTGCTTATCGCAGTGGGGCATCACGTCATCGGGGCCGGTGACGATGGTGTTGCCGGTGCTGACGAAGGCGGTGTAGCCGCTGTCGGGATCAGCCAGCATGCGCCGGGCATAGGCTTCGAATTCCGAGACATAGAACTGGTAGTTGGTGAACAGGACGTGGTTCTGGAAATGCTCGGGATCGGTGGCGGTGTAATGCGACAGCCGCGCCAGCGAATAATCCACCCGCTGTGCGGTGAAGGGCGCCAGTGCCTCGGCGCCATCGGGGCCGGGCTGAAAGGTGCCGTTGACGATGTCATCATTCGTGGTGCCAAGGTCGGGCACATCGAAAATGTCGCGCAGCGTGAACTTTGCCGCGCCTTCCTGCGGGACGGTGATGCCGGGATCGTTGGCGACGGCGAAATGGATCGGCATCGGCGTATCGGAAACCCCGATCGTCACCGGAACGCGGTGATTGTCCAGCAGCAGGCCGATCTGCTGGCGCAGGTAATGGCGAAACAGGTCGGGCCGCGTGATCGTCGTGGCATGGGTGCCGGGTGCTGCGACATGGCCAAAGCTCAGCCGGCTGTCCACCTGCGCATGGCTGGCGGTGGTGATGCGGATCTCGGGGTAATAGGCGCGGATGCGCTGCATGGGCAGGGCGCCGCGCAGGGTATTGGCGAACTCGTCGCACAGGAACCGCGCCGCGCCCTCATATAGCACGATCAGCCGTTCGACCGCCGCGCGCGCGTCGGTAAATTCTTCCGATCCGGGCAGATCGGGTGTTCTGAACCCGGCGGGGCTGTCCGTCGCCATGACGCGTATTCCTTCACGCTGTTCGGATATCGCCCCCGCACGTTGACACGGCCACTGGCGGCGATCAAGCTGATGGGCGAAACGGATGCGCGCGGATGGGAAACTCATGGATTACGAAACCGTCACTCCCGAGGCGTTCGGCGCATCGCTGCGCGGTTTCGGCTTCAATATCCTGGTCAGCGACGTGTTGCGAACGGCGGAGTTCCTGCGCACGGTCTTTGGCCTCGACCTGCACCGCGTCAGCGCGGATTTCGCCATCGTGGCGCAAGGCGACAGCGTGATGCAGCTGCATGGCGACGGCACCTACCACGCGCATCCGCTGCCGGGGCTGCTGCCGGAGAATCCGCCGCGCGGCGCGGGGATCGAGATCAGGCTTTATGATTGCGATCCCGACCTTGCCGCCAGTCGCGCCGAGGCCGCGGGCGGCACGATCCTGCAACCACCCACCGACAAGCCACACGGGCTGCGCGAGGCGGTGATCCTGTGCCGGGATGGCTATGCCTGGGTGCCTTCGCGCCCGCTGAACGAATCTGACCAAGGAGAGACAACATGAGCGTGACGCAACTGACCCCGAACCTAGATCATCGGGCCGAGCGGGTGGATCTTGCCGCCGCGTTCCGCTGGGCGGCGCGGCTCAACATGCACGAGGCCGTCGCCAATCACTTCAGCCTGTCGGTCAGTGACGATGGCACGAAATTCCTGATGAATCCCAACCAGATGCATTTCGCCCGGATCAAGGCCAGCGACCTGATCCTTGTCGATGCCAACGATCCCGAGACGCTGCAAAGGCCCGGTGCGCCCGATCCCACCGCATGGGGGCTGCATGGCGGGCTGCACCGGCATTGCCCGCAGGCGCGCTGCGCGATGCATGTGCATTCGATCCATGCCACCGTGCTGGCCAGCCTTGCCGACAGTTCCCTGCCGCCGATCGACCAGAACTGCGCCACCTTCTTCAACCGCACCGTTATCGATGACGGGTATGGCGGGCTAGCCTTCGAGGACGAGGGCGAGCGCTGCGCGCGCCTGTTCGACGATCCGGCGCGAAAGGTGATGATCATGGGCAATCACGGGGTGATGGTGATCGGCGACAGCGTGGCCGACACGTTCAACCGGCTCTATTATTTCGAGCGCGCCGCCGAGACCTATATCCGCGCGCTGCAGACCGGGCGCCCGCTGCGCATCCTGCCCGACGAGATCGCTGAAAAAACCGCGCGCGAGATCGAATCCTATCCGGAGCAGGGCGAACGCCATCTTGCCGAACTGCGTGCGATCCTTGACGCCGAAGGGTCGGACTACGCCGCCTAGGTTCAGGCCGGGCGCAGGCCGGTTTCCACCAGAAGGCCCTTGCGCTTGGCCTCGTAATAATAGCCGCGCGCATACCACATGATCGCGGCGTCCGGGTCACCATCGGCCACCATGTAAGCGCCGCGCAGGTATTTGCCCGCGTATTTCAGGTTGGTTTCGGCATCCAGCAGGTCATCGGGCTGGCCGCGGAATCCCATCGTGCGCGCGGTCTGGGGCAGAATCTGCAACAGCCCGTAATAGGGGCCGTTGCGCGCCCAGGGGCGATGCGTGCTTTCGCGGATCGCCAGGCGGTGCACCAGCGACCGGGGGATCTCGTAATGATCGGCGTACTGGTTGATCAGGCGGCGCAGTTCCGGGGTCTCGTTGGGATAGAGCGGCGTTGCCATCATGTTGCGGGTGGCGGTCGTCGGGGTCTGGCGCGCGCCGCAACCGGCAAGGGCTGTGGCAAGGCCAAGGCCAAGAACGAGGGCGGAACGTCGGCTGTAACGCTGCATGAGGCCTCCGGGCTGTTGCGCGATGCAATCTGCCCGGATCGGCGCGTATGCGCCAGCCTCTTTGCACGCCATCCGCGAAAGATCGCCCATGCGCCCTTGCCTTTGGCGGGATGATGGCCAATTCATCCCCCATGACCAAGACACTTCTTTCCTTTGGCCACGGCTACAGCGCGCGTGCGCTGACACGTCTCCTGCTGGATGCGGGGGGCTGGACGGTGTTTGGCACTACCCGCAGCCCCGACAAGGCCGAGGTCTTGCGGGGCGAGGGCGTCCATCCGATCCTGTGGCCCGATGGCGACATGCGCACGGCGCTTGAAAGCGCGACGCATGTCCTGATCTCCGCCGGACCGGATGCCGATGGCGACCCGGTGCTGAACCACTGCCGCGACGAGATTGCCGCCATTGCACCAGGGCTGGAATGGGCCGGTTACCTTTCGACCACCGGCGTTTATGGCGACCATCAGGGTGACTGGGTCGCCGAGGACACGCCGCTCACGCCCTCGACCCGGCGCGGCCAGATGCGTGTCGCGGCCGAGGCCGCATGGGGCGCGGTGCCCGGCTTGCCGCTGCATATCTTCCGGCTGGCGGGAATCTATGGCCCCGGCCGCGGCCCCTTCGAGAAGGTCCGCAAGGGCACCGCGCGCCGGATCGTCAAGCCGGGGCAGGTTTTCAGCCGCATCCATGTAGAGGATATCGCGCAGGTGCTCGCGGCTTCGATCGCGCGCCCCGATCCCGGCGCCGTCTATAACCTCTGCGACGACGACCCGGCGCCGCCGCAGGACGTGATCGCCTATGCCGCCGAGCTGCTGGGCCTGCCGGTGCCGCCCGAAGTGCCCTTCGATCAGGCCGAGATGAGCCCGATGGCGCGCAGCTTCTATGCCGAATCCAAGCGCGTCGACAACAGCCGCATCAAGCAGGATCTGGGCATCCGGCTGATCCATCCCGACTACCGTTCGGGGCTGCGCGCGCTCTTGAAGGACAGCGGCGGCGCATGATGCCATGCGGCAGCGTGGCGCGCCCGGTGAGGTGATTTACCCTATGGCGTCACATCGCGCGACCGCTAAGCTGACCCTTTGAGGTCGCGGGTTTCGGGATGCGTATTCATATTGGTCTTCTTCTGATTTCTTTCATGCTGTTGCCCGATACGGGGCTGGCGCATGCGTCGGAGCAGGGCTTCGTGCTGCTGCTGCCGACCGATATCTATATCGGTGCCGGGGTGGCGGCGGTGGTGCTGACGCTGGTGCTGCTGGCGTTCCTGCCGGGTTGGGTGGCGGCGCGGCTGTTCCGCCCGGTCGGGATTATCCACCGTCCGCGCGGGATCGGGTTGCACCATGTGACAAGCTGCCTGTCGGCGCTGCTTCTCTGGGCGCTGGTCTGGCGCGGTTTCACCGGGGCGCATGACCCGACGGTCAATCCCCTGCCGCTGTTCGTCTGGACGCTGTGGTGGGTGGGCCTTGTGACCTTGCAGGGGCTGCTGGGCGATCACTGGCGCTATACGAACCCCTGGACAGGACCGGCGGCGGTGCTGGCGCGGCTGACCGGGTCGCGCGCGCCGCTGCGCTATCCTGCTGCGCTGGGCCACGGGCCGGGAATCGTGATCTTCCTGGGCTTCGCGTCCTTCCTGCTGGCCGATCCGGCCCCGGCCGATCCGCACTGGCTCGCCAGCGTGGTGGGCGGCTACTGGTATCTGACGTTGATGGGGGTCACGCTGTTCGGGCCAAGATGGCTGTTGCGGGCCGAGGCGCTGAGCATCCTCATGCGCTGTTATGGCCGCATGGGCCTGTTCGGGCGCGCGCGCGGGCGGATCAGCGCCGGGCTCTGGGGCTGGCAGCTGTCGTCGCTCGGGCGCGTGCCGCTGGGGCTTGCGCTTTTCATGGTGCTGCTGCTGGGATGTGGCAGTTTCGACGGCGTGAACGAGACCTTCTGGTGGCTCGCCGTCCTGGGGATCAACCCGCTGGAGTTTCCGGGCCGGTCCGCCGTGGTGACGCAGAACCTGATCGGGCTGGCACTGGCCAATGCGGCGCTGATCGCGGTCTTCGCCACCTGCCTCTGGCTGGGCGAGCGGATCGCGGGCACGCGCCGCTCCGCTGGCGATGCGTTGCGCCTTTTCGCGCCTTCGATCCTGCCGATCGCGCTGGGCTATCACCTGGCGCATTACCTGACCAGCTTCCTGGTGGATGGCCAATATGTGCTGGTTGCGCTCAGCGATCCGCTGGGGCGCGGCGATGACCTGTTGAACCTGGGACCGTTCTTCGTGACGACCGGGTTCCTCAACACGCCCGCCACGGTCAAGGCGATCTGGCTGACACAGGCGGGGGCCGTGGTTCTGGGCCATGTGATCGCGATCCTGCTGGCCCATGCGCAAGCGGTGCGCGCCTATGGCAGCAACCGGCGCGCGGTACTGGCGCAGGCGCCGGTGGCCGCCTTCATGATCGCCTACACTTTTTTCGGCCTCTGGCTGCTGGCGTCGCCGCGTGGCATATAGGCCGTCTCAGGGTCTGGACATTCACCGTCCCGCTTCGCAGACTCCGCGCCAACGGGGCCTCGGCGGGTCGGCAGGCCCCAAAACCGGGAGAGACAAAGGCATGACGACCAAGACCACCAAAGGCAGCACGCGCCGCGCCGCGCTCAAGACCCTTGCGGGCGGTGTCGCCGGGGCGGCCAGCCTGCCGCTCTGGGCGCGCTATACCCATGCGCAAAGCAGCGAACCGATCCGTATCGGTTTTCAGGTGCACCGCACCGGCATCGGCGCCGCCTACGGGCGCTGGTATGACCGCACGACCCAGGCGGCCACCCGGCTGATCAACGAGGCCGGCGGCATCAATGGCCGCCCCATCGAGATCATCGCCGAGGATGACGGCACCGATCCCAAGCGCGGCGCCGAAGTGGTCGAGAAATTCGCCAACCAGCATGGATGCGACATCGCCTTCGGGACGCTGTTCAGCCATGTGGTCACGGGCTCCGCGCCGCGCGCGGGGGAACTGAAACTGCCCTATTTCGTGGTGTCCGAAGGGCATCACGTCGCTTCGGGCAGTCTCAACCGCTACACGCTTCAGCCGGGCATCACCGATGTCAAAAGCCAGGTGTTGTCGATGGCGCCCTTCGTGGCCGAGAACCTTGGCAAGAAGGTCACGATGATCTTCCCCGATTATGCCTTCGGCCACGATCACCGGGATTTCTTTTCGCAGGCAATCGAGGCGCATGGCGGCGAGGTGGTGGCCAAGCTGGCGATACCGCCGACGGAAACGTCCTTTACCCGCTATTTCCCCAAGATCCCGCGCGAGACCGAGGTGATCTATCACGTCATGGTCGGCCCCGGCGTGCTGACCTTCGTCAAGGAAATGGGCGAGTTCTTCGGCCCCTCCGCGCCGCAGCTGTTCGGCTTCATCGACAGTCTCGAGGCGGTCGCCATCGACAGCCCCGGCCTCGAATTCCTGGAAGGCAGCCACTTCTGGGAAGGGATGCCGCGCCACCGCCAGCCCGACCAGACCGAATTCGAGACGTTTTACCGCGAGCAGGTGGGTGTTGATGATCGCGGCGCGTCGGTCAGCGATCCGACGGATGTGTCCACGTATGGCCATATGTTCGGCTGCTGGGAGACGCTTCACGTGGTCAAGGCCGGGATGGAGGCCGCAGGCTATCAGGGGCCGGGCGACCGCCCCGCGCTGATCGAGGCCATCGAGGCGATGACCGATCTGCCCCATTCCAGGGAATACCCGCAAGGTCCCAAGGTATTCAACGGCAAGACCCACCAGGTGTTCGGCCAGCAGCACATCACGCGGCTGGAAAAGGGCAACCTGGTCAAGGTGCATACTACCTCGATCGAGGACACGTTCTATCCCGACGAGGTCGACTACACCACGCAGCCGCTTTGACGCTGCTTTGGCGCGGCCCTGCGCGGGCCGCGCCGACCGTCCGGCGGGTTCAGAACACCACGCCGGGCAGCCACGTCGCCAGCGCGGGCACGGCCCAGATCACGGCGATGGCCACAATCTGCAACAGGATGAACGGCGCGACACCCTGATAAATCTGCCCGGTGGTGATCTCGGGCGGGGCGGCGCCGCGCAGGTAGAACAGCGAGAACCCGAAAGGCGGCGTCAGGAAGCTGGTCTGCAGGTTGATCGCGATCAGGATCGCCAGCCAGACCGGATCATGCCCCATCAGGATCAGCACCGGAGCGATCAGCGGCAGCAGGATCACGGTGATCTCGACGAAATCCAGAAAAAAGCCCAGAACGAAGATCATTGCCATCGCGAAGATCAGCGCCCCGGTCGGCCCGCCGGGCATGGATTCAAGGATGTGTTCCACGCGCTCTTCGCCGCCCAGCCCGACGAAAACCAGCGAAAATACGCTGGCCATCAGGATCGTGGCAAAGATCATCGCGGTCACGGTCATCGTGCTGGTGACCGCCCCGGCCAGAACATCGCGCTGTCCCAGGCGGCGCAGTGACGCCAGAATGGCCGCCATGCCGACCAGCGCCAGAACTCCGTAAACGGCACCCAGCGCCCAGGCTCCCGTGCCCGCGTCGCTGCGTTGCAGGCGCACCGGCGCCAGACCGGCGGCAAAGGCCAGGATCAGCAGCGCCGCGACACCGGCGCCGATCAGGCGCGGGCTCACGCCCTGGCGCGCGCCTGCCATCAGGATCGCGCCGATCGCGCCTACCGAGGCCGCTTCGGTCGGGGTGGCGATGCCGCTCAGGATCGCGCCCAGCACCGCGATGATCAGCCCCACGGGGGGCAGGATCGCGCGTCCCACCTCGCCAAGGCCGGGGCGGCCTTCGGATGCGGGCGCGGGAGGCATGTCCTGCGGGCGGATCACGCCGCGCGCCAGAACGTAGAGGATATAGATCGCCACCAGCGTCAGCCCCGGCACCAGCGCGCCGGCAAAGATCTGGCCGACCGATATGGTCTCGACGGAAAACTTGCCCTGTTCGTATTGCGCCTGCTGATAGGCGCTCGACATCACGTCGCTCAGGATGATCAGAAGGGTCGAGGGCGGGATGATCTGCCCCAGCGTTCCGGCGGTGCAGACCAGCCCCGAGGCCAGTCGCGGATCGTATCCGGTGCGCAGCATGGTCGGCAGCGCAATCATGCCCATGGCGATCACCGTGGCGCCGACGATCCCGGTCGATGCCGCCAGCAGCGCCCCCACCAGGATCACCGATATCCCGAGCCCGCCGCGCAACTGTCCGAAAGTGCGGCCCATCGTGTCGAGCAGGTCCTCGGCGATGCGCGAGCGTTCAAGGATCACGCCCATCGTCACGAAAAGCGGGATCGCGATCAGCACCTCGTTGGTCAATACGCCGAACACCCGTTGTCCCAGCGCGCCCAGCAGGTTGATGTTCATCGCGCCGCTGGCCCATCCCAGATAGGCAAACAGGATGGCGGTGCCGGAAATGGCAAAGGACACCGGGAAGCCGGACAGGATCGCGCCCATCAGTGCGGCGAACATCAGAAGGTCAAGGTATTCAGCGATGATCATGCCGTGCGCCCCTCTTGAAGCCTCAGAAGGTTGCGCAGGAAGCAGGCCAGCGACTGCACGATCAACAGGATGCAGAACGCCGGGATCAGGGTCTTGAGAAGGAAGACTGCCGGGATGCCGCCCACCGAAATCGCGCCTTCATGGATCGCCCAGGCGTTGCGAACCGACGGCCAGGACCAGTAAAGCAGCGCCAGAATCGAAGGCACAAGCAGCACCGCGTGACCGATCACGTCGATCCAGGCCTTGCCGCGTGCGCTGGCGCGTGCCTGGAAGATGTCGACGCGCACATGGTCGTCCACCAGCAGGGTATAGCCCGCGCCCAGCATGAACAGCGTCGCATGCATGTAAAGCACGCTTTCATTCACCGCGATTGAACTGAATCCATAGACATAGCGCATCAGAACGATGGCGAACTGCACCAGCACCATCAAGATGGCCAGCCAGCGCACCGTGCGCCCGACTCCGCGGTTCACCATGTCCAGCCGGTCGGCCCAGCGTTCCATCAGCAGCCCTCACCCTCATGCGTGTTGTGGCCGCCCTGCGGCCGATGCGGCCCGGCGCGCATGGTCCTGCGCGCCGGGCCTGTGGCTCCGTCAGTAACCCAGCACCTTGGCGCGGGCGTTCATATGCCCGTTATCCGCATAGGTCATATAGGCACCGACCGAGTCGCGATAGGCCAGGAAGCTCTCGGTGATACGCCCGACCAGCTCGTCGCTGTCGCCGCGCAGCTCTTCGATCACGTCGGCGGCGGCATCGCCCATCGCCATCACCACCTCGTCGGGCAGCTTGCGGGGGATGACGCCTTCGTTGTCGACAAGCTCCTTGAAGGCAAGGGCGTGCTTGGTCTCGTACTCGGTCCACACGTCGTTATAGAGGCTGGCGCAAGCGGTGCTCACGACGCTCTTCAGGTCGTCTGGCAGGGCGTTCCACGCATCGGCATTGACGCCGCATTCCTCGGCCGACGAGGGCTCGCCGACGCCGGGCCAGTAATAGTTCTTGGCCAGCTGGTGGAACCCGAGCGCGGAATCCGTCCAGGGGCCGATGAACTCGCCCGCATCCAATGCGCCCGATTGCAGCGCCTGGAACATCGCCGGGCCGGACATCGCCTGCACCGCCATGCCGATCCGTGCACACATTTCCGAGGCAAGGCCCGTGGTGCGGTATTTCAGCCCCTTGAGATCGTCGACCGAGTTGATCTCGTTGCGGAACCAGCCGAACCATTGCGGCCCGGAATTGCCGCACAGGAACGGCTTGATGCCGAAACGGCCATACATCTCGTCATAGAGTTCCTGGCCGCCGCCATGCACCATCCAGCCGACCTGTTCATCGGCGCGCAGGCCGAAGGGCTGGGAACCGAACAGCAGGATGCCCTTGGATTTCGAGCCCCAATAGGCGGGAACCGCGTGATAGATATGCGCGGTGCCTTCGGCCACGGCATCGAACACGCCCGGTCCGGGCACGATCTCGCCCGCCGCATGGAGTTTCACCTCCAGCCGGCCACCCGACAGGGTGGTGATCCGGTCCGCAAGGGTCTGCGCGGCAACGCCCGGCCCCGGCAGATTCTTGGGCCATGCGGTGACCATCGTCCATTGGGTGATGTCCTGCGCCACGGCGGGTGCGGCCAGCGTGCTTGCCGCCGCGCCGATCGTGCCGGCCTTGATGAAGTCACGTCTTTTCATGTCAGTACCTCCTTGATTTGATAGGGTTGTTCATTTTGTCGTTCCCGGTTCTTCAGCCGGATTTCTGCTGTTGGCCTCGAGCAAGTCAAGAGTGATCGGGCAGCGTTGCCCATCATGGAACGCCTCCAGCACCTCGCCAAAGACCTGCCCGCCGCCAGCTGCCTCGAAAAGCGTCATGGATGAGCGAAGCTTGAGCGCATCCGTCGGGCCAAGAATGGCCTCGGGGTCGCGGCCCGCATGGGCCAGCATCGCCTGCGAAATGTCTTGCAGGCGCGGGCCAAGAATTGGATCGGCCAGAAAGGCGCGCGCCTCTGCAAGGTCCGCGATCCCGTATTTCTGCGCCGTCGCCGAGCGCCCCAGCCCGCGCAGCTGCGCAAAGACGAACCACATCCAGTGGCTGTCCTTGCGCCCTGCGCGGATTTCCTCCAGCGGCCGGGGCCAGACGCGCGCCTGCGCTTCGATGAAGCGCAGGAGGCTCACTTGAGGATGCCCGGCAGGTTCAGGCCGTGTTCGCGCGCGCAATCCAGCGCGATGTCATAGCCCGCATCGGCATGGCGCATGACGCCGGTGGCCGGGTCGTTCCACAGAACGCGTTCGATGCGGCGGTCGGCGTCTTCGGTGCCATCGCAACAGATCACCATGCCGGAATGCTGGCTGAACCCCATGCCAACGCCGCCGCCGTGATGCAGGCTGACCCAGGTCGCGCCGCTGGCGGTGTTCAGAAGCGCGTTCAGCAGCGGCCAGTCGCTCACGGCGTCGCTGCCGTCCTTCATGCCCTCGGTCTCGCGGTTGGGCGATGCGACCGAGCCCGAATCCAGGTGGTCGCGCCCGATCACCACGGGGGCCGAGAGTTCGCCGTTGCGCACCATCTCGTTGAAGGCCAGCCCCAGCTTGTGGCGCAGGCCCAGCCCCACCCAGCAGATCCGCGCCGGAAGCCCCTGAAAGGCGATGCGCTCGCGCGCCATGTCCAGCCAGTTATGCAGATGCGGGTCGTCGATCAGTTCCTTGACCTTGGCGTCGGTCTTGTAGATGTCCTCGGGGTCGCCCGACAGCGCGCACCAGCGGAACGGCCCGATCCCGCGGCAAAAGAGCGGGCGGATATAGGCGGGCACGAAGCCGGGAAAGGCGAATGCGTCCTCCATCCCCTCGTCCTGCGCCACCTGCCTGATATTGTTGCCGTAATCCAGCGTCGGCACACCTGCGTTCCAGAAATCGACCATCGCCTGCACCTGCACCCGCATGCTCGCGCGGGCGGCCTTTTCCACGGCCTTGGGTTCGGTTTCCTGACGCGCGCGCCATTCGGCCACGGTCCAGCCCTGCGGCAGATAGCCATGCACCGGGTCATGGGCGCTGGTCTGGTCGGTGACGATATCGGGGCGCACGCCGCGCCTGACCAGTTCGGGAAAGACATCGGCTGCATTGCCGATCAGCGCCACGGATTTGGCCTCGCCCGCGCTGGTCCAGCGCTCGATCATTTCCAGGGCCTCGTCCAGATCGCTGGTGATCTCGTCCACATAACGCGTGCGCTTGCGGAACTCGGCGCGGCTTTCGTCGCATTCCACGGCCAGGCAGCAGGCCCCGGCCATCACCGCCGCCAGCGGCTGCGCTCCGCCCATGCCACCCAGGCCCCCGGTCAGGATCCAGCGGCCCGTCAGGTCGCCGTCGTAATGCTGGCGCCCGGCCTCGACGAATGTCTCGTAGGTGCCCTGCACGATGCCCTGGCTGCCGATATAGATCCAGGACCCGGCGGTCATCTGGCCATACATCATCAAACCCTTCTTATCGAGCTCGCTGAAATGGTCCCAGTTGGCCCAATGCGGCACCAGGTTGGAATTGGCGATCAGGACGCGCGGCGCGTCCTTGTGGGTGCGAAACACGCCCACCGGCTTGCCCGACTGCACCAAAAGGGTCTCGTCCTCTTCCAGCCCCTTCAATGCGCCGACGATGCGGTCGAAATCCTCCCATGTGCGCGCGGCGCGTCCGATGCCGCCATAGACCACCAGCTCATGGGGGTTCTCGGCCACATCCGGGTGCAGGTTGTTCATCAGCATCCGCATCGGGGCCTCGGTGACCCAGTGCTTGGCGCTGATTTCGGCGCCGGTATCGGGATAGATATCACGCGTGTTGTGACGGGGATCGGTCATGTTTGGTCCTCCCTCAATGGGCCAGCAGATGGCCGGCAATGATGTTGCGTTGAATTTCGGACGAGCCTTCGTAGATGCGCATGATCCGCAGATCGCGCGTCAGCCGTTCGATGGGGAAATCGCGGGTATAGCCATAGCCGCCGTGAATCTGCAGCGCGGTGTCGGCGACCATGTCGGCGGCCTCGGAGGCCTTCAGCTTGGCCATCGCCGCCGCATCCGAAAACCGCTCGCCCAGCTCGCGCTGCCGCGCCGCTTCCAGCGCCATCAGCCGCGCCGATTGCAGCTCCAGCGCCATGTCGGCCAGCATCCAGCGGATGCCCTGCTTGTCGCTCAGCGCCTCGCCGCCGATCACCCGCCCCTTCGCGTAATCGCTGGCGGCATCCAGCGCCGCCTGCGCCATGCCGATACATTGCGCGGCCACCTCGACGCGGCCATTGTCCAGCACCTTCATTGCCGTCTTGAAGCCCTGTCCAGCCTCGCCCAGAAGCGCATCTTCGGGCAGTTCGCAATCGATATTGAGCGTGAACACATGCCCGCCCTTGAGGCCCATCGTCCGCTCGGGCGCGCCTGGCTCGAACCCCGGCGTGCCCTTCGGAACCACAAAGGCCGAGATACCCCGATGCCCGGCCTCGGGATCGCTCACCGCATAGACCACGACGAAATCCGCGATCCCGCCATTCGAGATGAAGCATTTCGTGCCCTTGAGGTGCCATCCGCCATCCGTGCGCCGCGCGCGGGTCTTCATGTCGGCGGGGTCGCTTCCGGCGGTCGGCTCGGTCAGCGCGAAGGCGCCCAGCATCTCGCCCGTGGCGGCCTTCGGCAGGATCGCGGCGCGCTGCGCGTCGCTGCCACCGATCAGGATCGAATCCGTCGCCAGGTAATGCGCCGTCAGCGCCGATACCGTCGAGCCACAGCCACCGGCCACGATCTCGACCGCCCGCAACAGCGCCTGCGCCGAAATGCCGGCGCCGCCATGCGCCTCGGGCAGGTTCGCGCCCAGCAGACCGGCTTCGGCCAGCACCTCGATCTGCGCATGAACGAAAGCGCCGGTTTCATCGGTCTCGGCCGCTTTCGGGGCGATCCGCTCGGCGACGATCCGCTCCAGCATGTCGCAAAACAGCCGCTCTTCCTCGCTGAGCATGTGAAACAGCCCGCTCATGTCAGCACTCCCGCTTTTCTCAGGTCATCCAGTTCAGCGGCATCGACACCGCACAGGTCGCGCAGGATGCTTTCGCCATCCGCGCCCAGTCCGGGGGCCGATACGCGCGCGGCGGGCTTCTCGTCGTCAAAGCGCACCGGCTGCGCCACCACGGCGGCGTGTCCCAGCACGTCATGGGGCAGATGGGCGATCAGCTCGCGGCTCTGCGCATGTTCGCTGGCGCTGGCCTGCGCGATATCCCAGATCGGCGCGCTCGGCAGCTGTGCCTCGGCCAGGGCCGTCATCGCCGCTTCGGTCGATCTTGCGCGGCTCCAGCCTTCGATCATCGCTTTCAGCTCGGGCTCATGGGTGGTGCGCGCCTCGTCCGTGGCAAAGCGAGAATCCTGCGGCAGGTCCGGCTGCCCGATCAGCTCGGCAAGGCGCGCGAATTGCGCGGGCGTCAGCACGGCGATCACCACCTGCCCGTCCTGTGTTGCGAAGCAGCCGAACGGGGTCGACAGCGGATGCCGGTTGCCCACGCGCTGCGGTGTCTCGCCACCGTAAAGATACTGCGCATGGCTGGTGGTCAGCAGCGAAAACAGCGCGTCATACATCGCCACGTCCAGCGTCGCGCCCTGTCCGCTGCGCGCCTTTTGCACCAGCGCCGCCATGATCGCCCAGGATCCGAACAGGCCGCCCATCAGGTCGGCGATCGATTCCCCGGTCTTCAGCGGCGCGCCACCCTCTTCGCCGGTGGCCGCCATCAGCCCCGACATCGCCTGCACCACAAGGTCATAGGCGGGCAGGTCGCGAAACGGCCCGGTCTGCCCGAAACCCGAGATCGAGCAATAGACCAGCCCCGGATGATCACCGCGCAGCCTTTCAGGCCCCAGCCCGATCTTTTCCGCCACGCCGGGTCGGAAATTCTCGACCACCACGTCGCAGCCCGCCGCGATGGCGCGCGCCAGCCGCAGGCCCTCGGGGTCCTTCAGGTTCAGGGCGATGCTCTTCTTGCCCCGGTTGTTGAGGGTGAACAGCGCGCTTTCCCCCTCGTTGAAGGGGCCGATATGGCGGTAATCGTCGCCGCGCGGCGGCTCGAGCTTGATGATCTCGGCGCCGAGGTCGGCCAGCAGCGCGGTGCAATATGGCCCTGCCAGCACGCGAGTCAGGTCCAACACGCGGATACCTTCAAGCGGCTTCATGACAGCGCTCCGCTGCGGCCCAGATCGTCCAGCCGCTTCAGGATGTCCGCCAGATGCGGGCGCAGCGCCCCGGCGCGCTCGTGCAGATAGGGCCAGGGCGGCGATTCCTCCATATAGGTCGATTGCGCCAGCTCCATCTGGATCGCGTGCAGCCCCTCGGCGGGGCGCCCGTAATGGCGCGTGGTCCAGCCGCCCTTGAACCGCCCGTTCATGACGCAGCTATAGCCTTCGGCGGCCCGGCAGGTGGCGTCCACCGCCTCGGCCACGGCGGGCGCACAGGTCGCGCCCTCATTGGTGCCGATGTTGAAATCGGGCAGGGTGCCCTCGAACAGGAAGGGAATGTGCGAGCGGATCGAATGGCAGTCATAAAGGATCGCGACCCCGTGGATCGCCTTCACCCGCTCCAGCTCGGCATCAAGCGCGGCGTGATAGGGCGCATGCCATGTTTCGCGCCGGTATTCGACTTCGCCTCCCGATGGCGGTTCATCCCAGATCGCCTCGCCATCGAAATCGGTCAGCGGCACCAGCCCGGTGGTGTTCTGCCCCGGATAAAGGCTCTGGCCGGACGGGTCGCGATTGGCGTCGATGACATAGCGATGGAACGTCGCGCGCACCGTTGTCACGCCTTCCAGCAAGCCGTCATAGAGCTTGTGAATGTTCCAGTCGGTATCGCTCAGCCCCTTGCCGCGCGCATTGAGCCTGGCGCGGATGTCCTGGGGCACATGCGTTCCGGTATGGGGCAGGCCCAGAACCACCGGGCTTTCGCCGCGTGTCACCTCGACCGGATTCATCGCGCCATTCCTTCTTCTGTTCCGAAATATCCCGGGGTGAATTGGCCGCAGGCCAAGAGGGGCAGCGCCCCTTTCTTCCTTGCCCCGCTGCGCCGCCGCCGGCCGCTCACAGCGTCATCTCCAGCCCGGCGGCCACCACAAGATCGCCCTCGCGAACAAGCGCCGCCGCCTCCTGCAGGTCGGGCGCCAGATAGCGGTCCGCTTCCAGCGCCGGGATCGCTTCGCGCAGCCGCGCGATCACCCTTTGCAACGGCGCGCTGGTTTTCAGCGGCGCGCGAAAGCCGATGCCCTGTGCGCCGCAGATCGCCTCGACGCCAAGGATCGTGTTGAGGTTCGCATTCATCCGCGCCAGGCGCCGCGCGGCATGGGCGGCCATGCTCACATGGTCCTCCTGGTTGGCGCTCGTGGGGGTGCTATCGGTGGTGCAGGGATTGGCCAGGTGCTTGTTCTCGCTCATCAGCGCGGCGGTCGTCACCTCGGCGATCATCAGCCCCGAATTGAGCCCCGGCGCAGGCGTCAGGAAGGGCGGCAGGTCAAAGCTCAGGTTGGGGTCCACCATAAGCGCCACGCGGCGCTGCGCGATGGCGCCGATCTCGGCGATGGCCATGGCGATCTGGTCGGCGGCGAAACCCACCGGCTCGGCGTGGAAATTCCCGCCCGACACGATGCGCCCCTCATCGACCAGGACCAGCGGGTTGTCGGTGACCGCGTTGGCCTCGATCTCCAGCACCTCGCCTGCGCGGCGCAAGAGGTCGATCGCCGCGCCGCTCACCTGCGCCTGGCAGCGGATGCAATAGGGGTCCTGCACGCGCGAATCCCCCTCGCGGTGGCTTTCGCGGATCTCGCTGCCATCCATCAGCGCGCGCTGCGCGCGGGCCGCGGCGATCTGGCCGGGATGGCCGCGCAGCGTGTGGATCGAATCGATCAGAGGCGCGGTCGATCCCATGATCGCATCGGTCGACAGCCCCGAGGTCACGATACAGCCCTGCGCATTGCGCCATGCATTCCACAGCCCCGCCAGCGCGCAGGCGGTCGAAAACTGCGTTCCGTTGATCAGCGCCAGCCCCTCCTTCGGGCCAAGCACGATGGGTGCAAGCCCCGCCTGCGCCAGCGCCTTGCCACCCGGAAGGCGCGTGCCATCGCGAAGCCTCGCCTCGCCTTCGCCGATCATCACCGCCGCCAGATGCGCCAGCGGCGCCAGGTCGCCCGACGCCCCGACCGAGCCCTGGTCGGGCACCACCGGGGTGACATCACGCGCCAGCATTTCCTCGATCAGGGTGATCGTGCGCCACGCCACGCCCGAGGCCCCGCGCCCCAGCGACATGAGCTTGAGCACCATCATCAGCCGTGTGGTGGGCGTGTCCAGCGCCTCGCCCACGCCGCAGCAATGCGACAGGATGAGGTTGCGTTGCAGGGCTTCGGTCTGATCGGCGGGGATCTTGACGCTGGCCAGCTTGCCAAAGCCCGTATTGACCCCGTAAACCGCTTCATCGCCCTCGGCGGCCTTTTGCACCAATGCGGCGGCCGCCTCGACAGCGGGGCGACAGGCGCGGTCCAGAACCACGCTCAGGCTGCCCCGCCAGATCGCTTCCATCCGCGCCAGCGTCACTTTGCCGGGAACCAGCGTCTCGGTCATCCTTCACCTCCGAAAATCCGCCGGTAAAGCGGGTTGAAACCGATGCGATAGGCCAGCTCGGCGGGCTGCGCCGCGTCCCAGATCGCCAGATCCGCGCGCCGGCCCGGCGCGATCGTGCCGCAATCATCCAGCCCCAGCGCTTTTGCGGCGTGGCAGGTGACACCGGCCAGCGCCTCTTCTGGCGTCATGCCGAACAGCGTGCAGCCCATGTTCATGCTCAGCAACAGCGACGACATCGGCGAGGAACCGGGGTTGCAATCGGTCGCCAGCGCCATCGGCACGCCATGTTCGCGAAAGGCCGCGACCGGGGGTTTCTGCGTTTCATGAAGCGTGTAGAACGCGCCGGGCAACAGCACCGCGACGCTGCCCGCCTCTGCCATCGCGGCGGCGTCGTCCTCGTTGGCGTATTCCACATGATCGGCCGATAGCGCGCCATAGCGCGCCGCCAGCCGCGTGCCGCCGATATGGCTCAGCTGCTCGGCATGAAGCTTGACCGGCAGGCCCAGCCGTTTCGCGGTGTCGAACACACGTCCGATCTGTGCCGTGTCAAAGGCGATGCCCTCACAGAACCCGTCCACCGCATCGACCAGCCCCTCGGCGGCGGCGGCCTCCAGCGCGGGCAGGCAAATGTCGTCGATATAGGCGTCGGGGCGGCCCTTCATCTCGGGGGGCAGGGCATGTGCGCCAAGGAAGGTGGTGACGATCCTGACCGGGCGCAGCGTCGCGATCCGGCGCGCGACGCGCAGCATCCTGAGCTCGGTCTCGATATCGAGACCATAGCCCGATTTCACCTCGATCACGCTTGCGCCCTCGGCGATCAGCGCATCGGCAAAGCGCAGCGCACCGGCAAGCAGCGTGGCTTCGTCGGCATCTCGGGTGGCGCGCACGGTCGACACGATCCCGCCACCGGCGCGCGCGACTTCCTCGTAGCTTGCACCGCCAAGGCGCATCTCGAATTCGCCGGCGCGGTCGCCGCCATGCACGATATGGGTGTGGCAGTCGATCAGCGCCGGAGTCACCAGCCGCCCGCCCAGATCCTCGGTCGTTGCCCCGGCATGTTCGGCGGGCAGGTCCGCGGCGGGACCGACCCAGCGGATCAGGCCGTCTTCGATTGCGATTGCCGCGTTCTCGATCAGGCCATAGGGCCTGTCGCCAACCATCGTCGCCACTGTCGCGTTTTGCAGGAGCATTGCACAACCTTGTTGATCTGCGAGTCGTTTCATGTGATTATGTCTATACATATTCCAACGGTCAAGACGGGAAAATGGCGATGACACGAATCTGGGCTGAACAGGCGCTTTTGCCCTCGGGATGGGCGCGCGACGTGGCGGTGGAGCTTGACGCGGCGGGGTGCATCGCCTCGGTCGCTGATGGGCAGGAGCCGCGCGCGGATGATTACCGCAGCGGCATTCTTCTGCCCGCGCCCGCCAATGCCCATTCCCATGCCTTTCAACGGGCGATGGCCGGTCTCACGGAATCGCGCGGCCCCGATCCGCGCGACAGTTTCTGGACCTGGCGCAAGCTGATGTATCGCTTTCTTGACCGGCTCGATCCCGATCAGGTGCAGGCCATCGCCGCACTCGTGCAGATGGAGATGCTCGAGGCGGGCTATGCCACCAATGTCGAATTCCACTATCTTCACCATGCCCCCGGCGGCGTGCCCTATGACACCCTGTCGGAAATGGCGCAGCGTATCGTTGCCGCCACGAATGAGACCGGCATAGGCCTCACGATCCTGCCTGTGCATTACCGCTTTGGCGGCTGCGACGGGCGCGAGCTGACCGCCGGACAGATCCGTTTCGGCAACGATCCCGACCGCTTCGCGCGGCTGGTCGAAGAGTCCCGCGCGGCGCTTGGCGCGCTGCCGGATGACGCGCGCCTTGGCGTCGCGCCCCACAGCCTTCGGGCCGTGACCCCCGAGGATATCGCCCGCGCGCCCGATCTGGCGCAGGGCGGGCCGCTGCACATGCACCTTGCCGAACAGGTGGCCGAGGTCGAAGAGGTGCAGGCGGCCCTGGGCGCGCGCCCGGTGGAATGGCTGCTCGACAATGCGCAGGTGGACGGGCAATGGTGCCTCATTCACTGCACCCAGATGCAGCCGCATGAAACCGAGGCGCTGGCGGCCTCGGGCGCGGTGGCGGGGCTGTGCCCGATCACCGAATCAAGCCTTGGCGACGGCATCTTCGATGGTGTGCGCTGGTTGAATGCGGACGGGCGCATCGCGGTCGGGTCGGATTCGAACATTCGCATCGCCCTGTCCGAAGAACTGCGCACGCTGGAATACTCCCAGCGCCTGCGCGACCGGTCGCGCGCGGCGCTGGCCAATGCGCAGGCCAGCACCGGGCGCCGCCTGTTTGAAGCGGTCTGCGCTGGCGGCGCGCGCGCTTCGGGGCGCGACAGCGGGCGCATCGCACCCGGTGCTCTGGGCGATCTGGTGGCGCTCGATGCGGGGCATGTGGACCTTACCGGCCAGAGCGGCGACATCCTGCTGGATTGCTGGATCTTCGCGGGCAATGACGCGATGGTGCGCGATGTCTGGTCCGCGGGGCGTCACCTTGTGCAGGGCGGGCGCCACCATGCGCGCGACCGTATCACCGCCGCCTATGCACGCGCGATGGCGCCGCTGCGGGGGGCGCTCTGATGGCCACCGGCGCGCCGCCGCCCAAAGGCTGGCAGGCCATCCATGACGAGGTGCTGCGCCGCATCCATGCGCGCGACTGGCCCCCCGGCCATGTGATCCCCAACGAGGTGGACCTTGCGCGCGAGTTCGGCTGTGCGCGCGCCACGGTGAACCGCGCGCTGCGCGCCCTGGCCGAGGAAGGCATCCTCGAACGCCGCCGCAAGGCGGGCACCCGCGTCGCCCTGCACCCGGTCAGCCGCGCCACCGTCGATGTGCCGGTGATCCGCCGCGAGATCCAGGAGCGCGGCCAGCGCTACGATTACCGCCTGCTCGACCGCGGCACCGCGCAGCCCCCGGCGGCGATCCGCGCCACGCTGGGCGCGGGCGAGGCGCTGCATGTCACCGCGCTGCACAGCGCCGATGGCGCGCCCTACGTGTTCGAGGATCGCTGGATCAGCCTGACCACCGTGCCGGACGCGGCGGCGGAATGCTTCACGTCGCTCAGTGCCAATGAATGGCTGCTGGCGCGCGCGCCCTATACGCATGGCGATATCGCCTTTTCAGCCGAGGCCGCGTCGGATCGCGATGCCGAACTTCTGGACAGCTCCGCCGGAGCGCCCCTGTTCGTGATCTGGCGCACCACCTGGGATCATGACCGGGCGATCACCACCGTGCGGCTGGCCTATGCGCCGGGCTATCGCATCCGCACGCGGATCGGCGGCGTGGCGGCTGGCGGCGGTCAGGCCTGAACCGCCTGTCGCGCGCGATCAGCCGTCGTTCTCGCGCGCATAGACATCCTCGTAACGGATGATGTCGTCCTCGCCGAGATAACTGCCGGTCTGCACCTCGATCAGCGCCATCGGCACCTTGCCGGGGTTCTCCATCCGGTGCACCGCGCCCAGTGGCACATAGACCGACTCGTTCTCGCTGACCAGTTTCACCTCGTCGCCGATCGTCACCCGCGCGGTGCCCGAGACGACGATCCAGTGTTCGGCGCGGTGAACATGGCTTTGCAGGCTCAGCGCCGCGCCCGGCTTGACCACGATCCGTTTGACCTGGAAGCGCTCCGACAGGGCCAGCGTCTCGAAATAGCCCCAGGGCCGGTGATCGCGGGCAAAGCTGTCGGCCTGGCTCACGCCCTTGGCGCGCAGCGTCTTGACGACCTGTCCCACGTCCTGGGTGCGCGACATGTCGGCCACCAGCACCGCGTCGGGCGTCGCCACGACCATCGTGTTGCTGAGCCCGAGGCCGACCACCTCCAGCCCCTCGCTTTCCGAGCGCAGCAGCGTGTTCTCGCAATCTATCGCCGTCGCCGGCCCCGACAGGCACACGCCATTCTCGTCCGACCCGGCCTCCTGGCTGACCGCTGCCCAGCTGCCAAGGTCCGACCAGTGATGCGCATAAGGCACCACCGACAGGTTCCCGGCGCGTTCCATCACCGCGAAGTCGATCGAGATGCTCTCCGCCTTGGCCCAGGCTTCGGGATCGAGCCGCAGAAAGCCAAGATCGGGGCGGGCCTTTTTCACCGCATCGCGCACCGGGGCCATCAATTCGGGGGCATGGGCCTCGAAGGCGGCAATCACGTCGCGCGCGGCAAACAGGAAGATCCCCGCGTTCCACAGGAAATTGCCCGCCTCCAGCATGTCGCGCGCGACATCTGCATCGGGCTTCTCGACGAAACGGCGCAGCGCCACGGCGCGGCCCGACCCGTCGGGCGCCTCGCCCAGTTCCAGGTAGCCATAGCCGGTCTCGGGATGGGTCGGCGTGATCCCGAAGGTCACCATCTGCCCGCTCGCGGCGGCCTCGGCCCCGGCGGCGATGGCGGCGTGAAAGGCACCGGTATCGGGGATGACGTGATCCGACGGTGCCACCAGCATCAGCGCGTCGGGGTCGCTCGCGGCCACATGCAGCGCCGCGGCCAGAACGGCGGGCGCGGTGTTGCGCGCCTCGGGTTCGATCAGCACCGCGCCCGGCTCGACACCGGCCTCCAGCATCTGCTCGGCCACCATGAATCGGAAATCGGCATTGGTCAGCACCACCGGCGCGGCGAATGACAGCCCCGCGCCTTGCCCGCTCAGCCGCTTGGCGCAGCCCTGCAGCAGGCTTTCATCGCCCAGGATACGGGCGAACTGCTTGGGATAGCCCTTGCGCGACAGCGGCCAGAGCCTCGTGCCCGAACCGCCGCAAAGAATGACCGGAGTGATCGTCTGCATCTGTCAAAAATCCCGTCGCATCATGTGAACGCCCGCATTGTCCTGCCGGTCCTTTGGGGCAAGCCAAAGGCGCGCCGCGGGCATTCTGTTGACCTTCGCGCTCAGCTTTCGCGCTCCACTGCCGCCACCACATCGCCCAGCACCCGATCCAGCAGCGCCGGATCGACGGCCTCGGCCATGACCCGGATCAGCGGCTCTGTCCCCGACTTGCGGATCAGGAGCCGGCCGTCCTTGCCCAGCGCCTTTTCGCCCTTGGCGATGGCCTCCTGCACCGAATCCGCGTCCAACGGGGCCTTGTCGGGCTCGTAGCGGACATTGATCAGCTTCTGCGGCACCGGCTTGAACACGCGGGCCAGCTGGCTGGCATTCTGGCCGGTCTCGACCATGCAGGCCAGGAATTGCAGCGCCCCGATCAGCCCGTCGCCGGTGGTGGCGTAATCGGTCATCACGATATGCCCCGATTGCTCGCCGCCCAGAGAATGCCCGCCCTGTCGCATCGCCTCGACGACATGGCGGTCGCCCACCGCCGTGCGCTTGAGGTCGATCCCGTGGCCGTTCAGATGCCGTTCGAGGCCAAGGTTGGACATCACCGTCGCCACCAGCGTATTGCCCGCCAGACGGCCCTGTTCGGCCCAGCGCGTGGCGATCAGGCCCATGATCTGGTCGCCATCGGCGACATGCCCCTTCTCGTCGATCAGAACCACCCGGTCGGCATCGCCATCAAGGCATATGCCGATATCGGCGCGGGTCTCGATCACCTTCTTGGCGGCGGCATCGGGATGGGTCGAACCGCAATTGCGGTTGATATTGGTGCCGTCCGGCTCCACGCCGATGGCGATCACCTCGGCGCCCAGCTCCCACAGGACGGCAGGCGCGGTCTTGTAGGCGGCACCATTGGCGCAATCCACCACGATCCGCAGCCCGTCCAGACGGCGGCGCGACGGAAATGTCGTCTTGGCATATTCCACGTAGCGCCCGCGCGCGTCGTCGAACCGCTTGGCACGGCCGATATTCTCCGGTGCGGCGGCCTTGATGCCGTTCTCCATCAGCGCCTCGATCCCGGCTTCGGCCTCGTCGCTCAGCTTGAAACCGTCGGGGCCGAAGAACTTGATCCCGTTGTCCGAGGCCGGGTTGTGGCTGGCCGAGATCATCACCCCGACATCGGCACGCAGACCATGCGTCAGATAGCCGATCGCCGGGGTCGGCATCGGCCCCAGCAGGAACACGTTCATCCCGGTCGATGTGAACCCGGCGGTCAGCGCGTTCTCGATCATGTAGCCCGAAAGCCGCGTATCCTTGCCGATCACCACCCGGTGCTCCTGCGTGTCGCGCCGGAAATAGCGACCCGCCGCCGCGCCGAGCTTCAGTGCGATCTCGGCGGTCATCGGCCAGCTGTTGGCGCGTCCGCGCACACCGTCGGTGCCAAAGAGTTTCTGGGCCATTGGCCGTGGTCCTTCGTTCCTGTCATGCCTCTGGCATGGTTTTGCCGCTTCTCCTTACCCGTGTGCCGCGCTCCTGTCCAATGGCGGATGCGGGGCGCGGCGGCCTGTTCCGCTGCCCCGGCGGGCATTCGCGCCACGCCCCGCGCGCCTTTCTCGCGTCGTCGATTGACGCAGGCGCGGGCGAACTGCATTAAAGGCGCGCGGGGAATGCGGGTCTTGAAAGGTATGCGGTCATGAAAATCGCGATGATCGGAACGGGCTATGTCGGGCTTGTCTCGGGGGTGTGTTTCTCGGATTTCGGGCATGACGTGGTCTGCGTCGACAAGGACCCCGACAAGATCGAAAAGCTGGAACGAGGCGAGGTGCCGATTTTCGAGCCCGGTCTCGAAACGCTGCTCGAAAAGAATGTCGAGGCGGGCCGCCTCTCGTTCACCGGCGACCTCGCGCAGGCCGTGCGCGGGGCCGAGGCGGTGTTCATCGCGGTCGGCACGCCCACGCGGCGTGGCGATGGCCATGCCGATCTGGGCTACGTGATGGCCGCCGCCGAGGAAATCGCCCGCGCCGCCAGCGAATATGTCGTCATCGTCACCAAATCCACCGTTCCCGTCGGCACCAACCGGCAGGTGAAACAGGCGGTGAAAAAGGCCAATCCCGATCTCGACTTCGATGTCGCCTCGAACCCCGAGTTCCTGCGCGAAGGGGCGGCGATCGAGGACTTCATGAAACCCGACCGCGTCGTCGTCGGCGTGCAGACAGACCGCGCCGCCGAGGTGATGGCCGAGATCTATCGCCCGCTCTACCTGCGCGAGTTCCCGATCATGACCACCGATCTGGAAAGCGCCGAGATGATCAAATACGCCGCCAACGCCTTTCTGGCGACCAAGATCACCTTCATCAACGAGATCGCCGCCCTGTGTGAACGCACCGGCGCCGATGTGAAACAGGTGGCGCGCGGCATGGGGCTCGATGGGCGCATCGGCAACAAGTTCCTCCATGCCGGTCCCGGCTATGGCGGCAGCTGTTTTCCCAAGGACACCCGCGCGCTGGCGCGCACCGGGCAGGAACATGGCGTGCCGCTGCACATCACCGAATCCGTGATCGCCGTGAACGAACAGGTCAAGCGGCGGATGACCGACAAGCTGCTCGACCTTTGCGGCGGTTCCTTCAACGGCAAGACGGTGGGCGTTCTGGGGGTCACCTTCAAACCCAATACCGACGACATGCGCGAGGCGCCCTCGCTCTCGATCGTGCCCGCGCTGGTGGGTGGCGGCGCCAAGGTGCGCGTCTGCGATCCGCAAGGGCGGCGCGAGGGCGAAAACCTGTTGCCAGGCGTGAACTGGATGGATGACCCCTATAAATGCGCCCACAAGGCGGATCTTCTGGTGATCCTGACCGAATGGAACGAGTTCCGCGCCCTCGATCTCAAGCGCATCGCGCGCAAGATGGCCACGGCGCGGCTCGCCGATCTGCGCAACATCTACACCGCGCGGGATGCGAAACGCGCGGGCTTCCTCGCCTATGAAAGCATCGGGCGCGCGGGCTATATCGCGCCCGACGCCGACGAAGCCGAAACCGGCTAGGCGCCCGGCGCGATCAGGATCGCGCGGAAATCATTGACATTCGTCAGGGTCGGCCCGGTCACCACCTGGCCGTCGATCGCGGCGAAAAAGGAATGCGCGTCGTTCTGCGCCAGCGCCCTCGCCGCATCCATCCCCGCCGCCCGTGCGCGCTGCAACGTATCCGGCCCGATATGCGCCCCCGCCACCTCGGCGGCGCCATCGACCCCGTCGGTGTCGCAGGCCAGCGCGTGAATGCCCGCCGCGCCCTCCAGCGCCATCGCCAGCGCCAGCGCGTATTCCGCATTCGGCCCGCCCACGCCCTCGCCGCGCCGCGTCACCGTCAGCTCACCCCCCGACAACAACAGCACCGGCGCATCCCCCGGCGCCAGCGCGTCGCGGATCTCCAGCGCCAGCGCTGCGTGATCGCGCCCCAGCTCGCGCGCCTCGCCCTCCAGCGCATCGCCCATCACGCGCACCGTCATGCCCTCCTGCCGTGCGATCTCGGCCGCCGCCTCCAGCGACTGCGCGGGTGCCGCGACGATCACGTTCGCGACCCTTTCCAGCCTCGGATCGTCCGGCCTGACCACGCCGCTCGGCCCCGCGAGCACATCCGCCACCGCGCGCGGCAGGTCGATGCCGTGCCGCTCCAGCACCGCCAGCGCCTCCTGCGGCGTGCTGTCATCGCCCACAGTCGGCCCCGAGCCGATCATCGCCGGATCGTCCCCCGGCACATCCGAGATCATCAGCGCCAGCATCCGCGCCGGATAGGCGGCCGCAGCCAGCTGCCCGCCCTTCACCCGGCTCAGATGCTTGCGCACCAGGTTCATCTGTCCGATCGCCGCCCCCGACGCCAGCAGCGCGGCATTCACCGCCTGCTTCTCCTCCAGCGTGATCGCGCCCGCCGGCTGCACCAGCAGCGCCGAGGCCCCGCCCGATATGAGCGCCAGCACCATGTCGCCCTCGCCCAGATCACCCAGCATCTCCAGCATCCGCGCGCTCGCCTCCATGCCAGCCTTGTCCGGCACCGGATGCGCGGCCTCGACGATCTCGATGCCCCGGCAGGGCCGCGCATACCCGTAACGGGTGATGACCAGGCCCTCGCAGGGGCCGTAAACGGCCTCCACCGCCTCGGCCATGCGGGCACTCGCCTTGCCCGCCCCCACCACCACAAGCCGCCCCTCGGGGCGCTCGGGCAGGGCGCGGTGCAGGCTCTGCATCGGATCGGCCACCGCCACGGCGCGATCGAAAAGCCGCCTCAGGAATGGGATCGGATCGCTCATCGCCGCCGCCTCCTCATGCAGTCGCGCGCCCATCCTAACGCGCCCCCCGCGCCGCCGACAGCCCCCATGTCGCACCCTTCATCTGGCCCCAAATACCTCGGGGGAGTCGCGCCATGGCGCGACGGGGGCAGCGCCCCCATGCACCATCCGCCAAAGCGTGCGCAGCTTGACAATCAGCGGCGCGCGCGCGACAGACGCGACCATGATGATGACCTTTCTCCAGGTGGCCCTTGGCGGCGCGATCGGCGCGATGCTGCGCTTTGGCAGCGGGCTGGCAATGCTGCGCCTGGCTGGTCCCGGCTTTCCGCTAGGGGTGCTGACGGTCAATATCATCGGCTCCTTTCTCATGGGCCTCTTCAGCATCTTCGCCTTTCATCGCGGGATGCAGCATTTCAGCCCCTTCGTGATGACCGGCGTCCTTGGCGGCTTCACCACCTTCTCGGCCTTCTCGCTCGAGGCCTTCACCCTTTACGAGCGCGGCCAGATCGGCGCGGCGGGGCTTTACGTTGCGCTTTCGGTGATCCTGTCGCTGGCGGGTCTGGCGCTTGGCGTCTGGCTCGGGCGCGGGGTCTGGGCATGAGCGGCGTTCAGACCCTGACCGTGGGCGCCGATGACGGCGACCAGCGGCTCGACCGCTGGCTGCGCCGCCAGTTTCCGCAGCTTCAGCAGGGCCGCATCGAAAAGATGTGCCGCAAGGGCGAGCTGCGTGTCGATGGCGGCCGGGTCAAGGCCAACACGCGGCTCGAGCCGGGTCAGCAGGTGCGCGTGCCGCCCTTGCCCAGCCCGGACAAGCCCGCCCCCGCCTCGGCCAGATCCGCGATCAGCGACGCCGACGCGCGGATGATCCGCAACGCGGTGATCTACCGCGACGACCATATCATCGCCCTCAACAAGCCCCCCGGCCTTCCGGTCCAGGGCGGCAGCAAGCAGACCCGCCATGTCGACGGCCTCGCCGAGGCGCTGCGCTTTGATGCCGAGGAGAAACCGCGCCTCGTTCACCGGCTCGACAAGGACACATCGGGCGTGCTGGTGCTGGCGCGCAGCCGCAGCGTCGCCAAGGCGCTGACCGCCGGGTTCCGCCACCGCGACACGCGCAAGATCTACTGGGCCGCCGTGGCCGGTGCGCCGGTGCCGCGCATGGGCACGATCCGCTTCGGTCTCGTCAAGGCGCCGGGGCATGGCGCATCGGGCGAGGGCGAAAAGATGCTCTGCCTGCATCCGCGCGACGTGGACAGCACCGAAGGTGCCAAGCACGCCACCAGCGATTACGCCGTGATCGAGGCGGCGGGCACGCGCTGCTCATGGGTTGCGCTCGTGCCCGTCACCGGGCGCACCCATCAGTTGCGCGCCCATATGGCCGAGATCGGGCATCCCATCATCGGCGATGGCAAATACGGTGGTTCCGGGCAGGAGAACATGGGCGACGGCTGGGGTGCGCAGCTTGGCGGCGAGGTCAGCCGCAAACTGCACCTCCATGCCCGCTCGCTGACGCTCGAACACCCGGTCACGCGTGCCATGCTGCACCTGAGCGCGCCGCTGCCCGAACATATGCTGCGCACCTGGGAGATGTTCCAGTGGATTCCCTCCGAGGCCCCCGAGAACCCCTTCGAGGCGTTTGAATGACCCTGCCGCCGCTGCGTCTCGTGATCTTCGACGTGGATGGTACGCTGGTCGACAGCCAGGCCGATATCCTCGCGGCGATGGGCCATGCCTTTTCATTGGCGGGGCATCCGCTGCCGCCGCGTGCGACGGTGCTGTCGATTGTCGGCCTGTCGCTCGATGTGGCGGTGGCGCGTCTCGCGCCAGAGCTCGACGCCGCGCTTCACGCCCGCATGGTCGATTGGTACAAGGAAGCCTATATCGCCCTGCGCGCGCAGACGGGCGCGGCGCAGTCCTCGCCGCTCTATCCCGGCGCGCTGGCGGCGATCGAGGCGCTCCATGCCCGGCCCGAGATCCTTCTCGGGGTGGCCACGGGCAAATCGCTGCGCGGCCTCGACAAGCTGTTCGAGGCGCATGACCTCGGGCGCTATTTCGTGACCCGACAGGTCAGCGATCACCACCCCTCCAAGCCGCATCCCTCGATGATCGCGGCGGCGCTCTCGGAAACCGGGATCGCGCCGGGCAATGCAGTGATGATCGGCGATACCAGCTATGACATGGATATGGCGCAGGCCGCCGGGATCGCCGCGATCGGCGTCGGCTGGGGCTATCATCCGCGCGAGACGCTGGCGCGCACCGCCGCGCTTGACGTGATCGACGATTTCTCGCAGCTCACCCCCTGTCTCGATCTTCTGTGGGAGAAAGCCTCATGAGCGAATGGAAGGCCCGCCGTTTCTGGAAAGCCGCCGAACCGGTCGCTGAGGCGGGCGGGTTCACCGTCCGTCTCGATGGCCGCCCGGTCAAGACACCGGCCAAGGCGCCGCTCATCGTGCCCGCTTTCGCCATGGCCGAGGCCATCGCCGCCGAATGGGACGCGCAGGGCGAACAGATCGACCCCAATGCGATGTCCGTCACCCGCGCCGCCAATGCCGCGATCGACAAGGTCGCCCACCAGCATGCCGAGGTGGCGCAGATGCTGGCCGACTACGGCGACTCGGATCTCTTGTGCTATCGCGCCGAAAGCCCGGTGGAACTGGTCGAACGCCAGCAGGCGACATGGGATCCGCTGCTTGACTGGGCCGCCGATACGCTCGGCGCGCGGCTGCGCCCGGTAACGGGGGTGATGCATGCGCCCCAGGATGGTCAGGCGCTGGCCACGCTGGCGCGGCAGGTTCAAGCGATGGATGCCTTTACCCTGACGGCGTTTCACGACCTTGTCAGCCTTTCGGGGTCGCTGGTGATCGGTTTCGCCGCGCTTCATAGTGCGCACGATACCGCGGCGCTCTGGCAGGCGTCCCGAGTCGATGAAACCTGGCAGGAAGAACTCTGGGGCCCTGACGAAGAAGCCCGCGATCATGCGGCACGCAAGGAATCCGCCTTCTACGCGGCGAAAAGGTTTCACGACCTGCTCGGAGAGCGTCAATCCGGCCGAAAGCAATAGCTTACGTAGGGACAGGTTGGGGCTGAACGATTGTTTTTCATGATCCGGGGCTTGACGTTTCATGATGAATCCACACACACTCGATGCCACTGAAGGGGAACCGCCCCTTTTACAGTATGGCGCGGCCCCTGCTGGCCGCACGAACCGCTTTTTAAAAGGCGGATAATCAGGAAGAGGTAAACATGACAAAATCCGTAATTCTTGGCGCGCTGACCGTTGCCGGGCTTTCGGCTGGTGCCGCTGGCGCTGCTACGCTTGACGACGTGAAAGATCGCGGCAAGCTGAACTGCGGCGTGACCACCGGCCTGGTCGGTTTTGCCGCCCCGGACGCCAATGGTGAATGGCAGGGCTTCGATGTCGGCGTCTGCCGCGCTGTCGCCGCAGCCGTTCTGGGCGATCCTTCGGCCGTCGAATTCGTGCCCACGACTGGCAAGACACGCTTCACCGCGCTGGCCTCGGGCGAGATCGACCTTCTGGCCCGCAACACCACCTGGACGCTCAGCCGCGATGTCGACCTCAAGAACGAGTTCGTCGGCATCAACTACTATGACGGCCAGGGCTTCATGGTTCCCAAGGCGCTGGGTGTCAGCTCCGCCAAGGAACTGAACGGCGCCACCGTCTGCATCCAGACCGGCACCACCACCGAGCTGAACCTGGCGGACTTCTTCCGTGCCAATGACATGGAATACGAGCCGGTTCCGATCGAAACCAACGCCGAAGGCCAGCAGCAATACCTGGCCGGTGCATGCGACACCTACACGACGGACGCATCCGGCCTTGCCGCGACGCGCGCCACCTTCGAGAACCCGACCGAGCATGTCATCCTGCCCGAGATCATCTCGAAAGAGCCGCTTGGCCCGCTCGTCCGCCACGGTGACCAGCCCTGGGGCGATATCGTCCGCTGGACGCTGAACGCGCTGATCGCGGCCGAGGAATTCGGCATCACCTCGGCCAATGTCGAGGAACTGGCGGCCAACGGCACCGACAAGCCCGAAGTCAACCGCATCCTCGGCGTCGAAGGCACGCTGGGCGAGATGCTGGGCCTCGAAGCCGACTGGGCCGTCAAGGCGATCGCAGCCGGCGGCAACTATGGCGAGCTGTTCGAGAAGCACATTGGCGAGAAGACCCCGGTGGGCCTGGCCCGCGGGCTGAACGCTCAGTGGAAAGATGGCGGCCTGCTCTACAGCCCGCCGTTCCGCTAAGCAGAATGTGAAGGGCGCGGATTTTTCCGCGCCCTTTTCGCTTGAGTACCAACGATCGGTCCACGGCGCGCACCCGCGTGCTGCCTCAAAAAAAACCGGACCGACAGACGGGGAACATCCTGGATGACAACATATACCGACCCCCCCAAGGAGTCGTTCCGGCTATCTATGCTTCTCTATGATACCCGGTATCGGTCGATGACGATCCAGATCGTCGCTCTGATGGGGTTCATGTTGCTGGCGGCCTGGCTCATCAGCAACACGATCCAGAACCTTGCCGCGCTTGGGAAACCGATCGAATTCGGATTCTTCCACGAAGCCGCCGGCTATGACATCAACCAGACACTCATTGAATACGACAACCAGGACTCGCACCTGCGGGCGTCCTTCATCGGGCTCCTGAACACGCTGGTCGTCGCCGTTCTCGGCTGTGTCACCGCCACCATCATCGGTGTCCTTATCGGGGTGCTGCGCCTGTCCAAGAACTGGCTGGTCGCGCGGATCATGACCGTCTACGTGGAAATGTTCCGCAACGTGCCGCTGCTGCTCTGGATCCTTCTCGCGATGGCGATCCTGATCGAAAGCCTGCCGCAGCCAAGCGCCTTTCGCGGCGACGATCCCGCCGCCACGATGAAGATCTTCGACAGCGTCGCCATCACCAATCGCGGCGTCTACGTTCCCGAACCGCTGTTTTCGCGCACGCTGGGCGACATCCACCTGTTCGGGCAATCCAGCTTCCGCATGGATGTCTCGCTCGACCTCATCGCCATTATCACGGTTCTCGTCCTGTCGGTCCTTGCCGTCCGCAAGGTCACCGCCCGCGCCGAGCGGATCCAGAACGCCACCGGCCTGCGCCCGACCACATGGTATATCAATCTCGGGCTGATGCTTGTCCCGGTGGCGATCCTGCTGGTCGCTCTCGGGTTCCACTTCGGCTATCCCGCTCTCAAGGGGTTCAACTTCCAGGGCGGCACCCATCTGCGCAACTCGCTGATCGCTCTCTGGCTGGCGCTGTCGCTCTATACCGCGGCCTTCGTGGCCGAGATCGTGCGCGGCGGCATCCTTGCCATCAGCCACGGCCAGACCGAGGCAGCCTCCGCGCTCGGGCTTCGTCCGGGGCGGATCATGCGCCTCGTGGTGCTGCCACAGGCGCTGCGGGTCATCATTCCCCCGCTGATCTCTCAATACCTGAACCTGACCAAGAACAGCTCGCTCGCCATCGCGGTCGGCTACATGGATATCACCGGCACGCTTGGCGGGATCACCATGAACCAGACCGGCCGCGAGCTGGAATGCGTGCTGCTTCTCATGCTGGTCTACCTGGTCATTTCGCTGATCATTTCGGCGGTCATGAACTGGTACAACAACCGTGTCAAACTGGTGGAGCGGTAAGATGTCAGAACACCAATTCGTCCGCACAGAAATGCTGCCCGAAAAAACGCCGCCCGCCTCCGAGGTCGGTGTCATCGGGTGGATGCGCGCCAACCTGTTCTCGGGGTGGCTCAATTCGATCCTGACAATCCTGTCGCTGCTGTTCATCTATTACATCCTGTCGGGAATCGTCCCCTGGACGTTCCAATCGGTCTGGGATGCGGGATCGCTCAGCGAATGCCGCGAGATTGCGAAAGCGACCTGGGGCGAGTCCCACGGTCACGCCTGCTGGGCGGTGATCAAGGATCGCTGGCTGCAACTGCTTTACGGCTTCTACCCGCCCTATCCTTTCGCGCCTGATGCTACCGTGACTGAACCGCCCGCCGAGGCATGGCTGCCGTCCTATTTCCGGCCCAACCTGGCGCTCGTGCTGCTGTTCGTCGCGCTGGCACCGGTGTTGTTCGACAAGGCGCCGCGCCCGTTGCTGGTCGTGACGGTGGCCTATCCGTTCCTGATGCCCTGGCTGATGTGGGGCGGGTCAATCTGGGTGCCGGTCAGCGCCGCCATTGGCTTCGTCATCCTGTTCGCGGTCCTGAAATACGGGCCGTCGGTGATGGGCTCTCTGGCCTCGGTCATCGTCTCGGTCCTGGCGGCCCTGCTGTGGTGGATGGTGCTCTCTGGCTTCGTCACCCCGATCCTGGCCGATCTGATCCCCATCGCGCTGCCCGAAGTGCAAAGCCGTGAATTCGGCGGCTTCATGTTGGCGGTGCTGCTTGGGGTCGTGGCGATCGGGCTGTCGCTGCCCATCGGCGTCGTTCTGGCGCTCGGGCGGCGGTCTGACCTGCTGATCGTCAAATCGCTCTGCGTCGGATTCATCGAAACTATCCGCGGCGTGCCGTTGATCACGCTTCTCTTCGTGGCGTCGGTGCTGCTGAACTACTTCCTGCCGCCGGGCACCGATTTCGACATCATCGTGCGGGTCATGATCATGGTCACGATCTTCGCCTCGGCCTATAACGCCGAGGTGGTCCGTGGCGGTCTCGCCGCCTTGCCCAAGGGTCAGTATGAGGGCGCCGACAGCCTTGGCCTCAATTACTGGCAGGCGCAGCGGCTGATCATCATGCCCCAGGCGCTCAAGATCGCGATTCCCGGTATCGTCTCGACCTTCATCGGCGTCTTCAAGGACACGACGCTGGTGTCGATCATCGGCCTGCTGGACCCGATCGGCCTGTCGCAGGGCATTCGCTCCAACGCCGAATGGAACGGCATCTACTGGGAGTTGTTCGCCTTCATCGCCCTGCTGTTCTTCATCTTCTGCTTCGGCATGTCCCGTTACTCCATGTGGCTGGAGCGCAAGCTTCAGACCGGACATCGTTAAGAAAGGATCACGTCAATGTCTGATCTGGCTACCGATCGCAATATCGACCGCTCCAAAATGCAAGTCTCGGAAGAGATCGCCGTCGAAATCTCCGGCATGAACAAATGGTTCGGCGCCTTCCATGTGCTGCGCGACATCGACCTCACCGTCTACGAGGGCGAGCGCATCGTCATCGCCGGCCCTTCGGGGTCGGGGAAATCCACGCTGATCCGCTGCATCAACGCCCTCGAGGAACATCAGAAGGGCAAGATCGTGGTGGACGGGACGGTGTTGTCCAACGACCTCAAGAACATCGACCGGATCCGCTCGGAGGTCGGGATGGTGTTCCAGCACTTCAACCTGTTCCCGCATCTTACCATTCTCGAAAACTGCACCCTTGCGCCGATCTGGGTGCGCAAGGTGCCCCGCCGCGAGGCGGTCGAGACGGCGATGCACTTCCTCGAAAAGGTCAAGATCCCCGAGCAGGCCAACAAGTACCCAGGCCAGCTTTCGGGCGGTCAGCAGCAGCGCGTCGCCATCGCCCGCTCGCTCTGCATGATGCCCAAGATCATGCTCTTCGACGAACCGACCTCGGCGCTCGATCCGGAGATGATCAAGGAAGTGCTCGACACCATGATCGAACTCGCCGAAGAGGGGATGACCATGCTTTGCGTCACCCACGAGATGGGCTTCGCCCGTCAGGTGGCCAACCGGGTGATCTTCATGGACCAGGGTCAGATCGTCGAACAGAACGAACCCGAAGAGTTCTTCAACAACCCGAAATCCGAACGGACCAAGCTGTTCCTCAGCCAGATCCTCGGACACTGAATCCGGCGCATTGACCGGCATCGGCGCGGCTCCTTCGGGGGCCGCGTTTTTCGTCGCTTGGGGGGTGGTTTTCGGGTTCTGTACGGATCTGTCGCCCGGATTGGCGAATTGCGTACAAAACCGCCGTACAAAACGGACGATTTGTACGCTCAGCCCACCAGTTCGCGGGGCACCACAAAACCCGCCACATGGCCCCTTGTGCCGGGGGTCAGGGCGCTCCAGTCGTCAATATCGAAGTCGACGACCAGCGTGGCACCGGTCGGGAAATCGGCAAATCTTGCGTGGTCGGGCGGCGTATCCACTATATCCTGTGCAAAATCGCCGATGCCCGGATTGTGGCCCAACACCAGCACGCACTCCCCTTCGCCCTGTTGCAGTGCGCCCAGCAGATCATCGGGCTCAGCATGATAAAGCGAATCCAGAAACCGCGTCTCCACCTCGAACCCAAGGCGCTCACAGGTCTCCCGCGTGCGCCGCGAAGTTGAGCTAAGTATTTGATTAGGCGAGAAATTCTGCCTCCTCAACCACTCGCCAAGCGCCCTCGCCGAGCGTTTTCCACGCTCATTCAGCGGCCTCGCGTGATCCGCCAGGCCGGGCTGCCCCCAGCTCGATTTCGCATGCCGCATCAGGATAACTCGTCTCATCTGAACGCCCTCATATGAAATGCCGACTGCTCCTCCCGCCGACCGTGGGACTGACTGACCGGACAGGCCCGCCGCACAAGGCAACCCTTTGACATACATATATTTTCAGGGTGTCTCAGATGCGTCCGACAAGTGGCTGCATCATAGGGGGCCGGCCCCAAAGCCCCGACCGGGCAGGCGCTCAGGCAGGGGCGGTCTTCGCAGGTATCGCAAGGGTTTGGCGGCGGATCGGGCAATGCGATCACCTCCGCAAAGCCAAGCGCCCCCCGATAGGACAGCATCAAACCCGCCGCGTCATGCACCAGCGGTCCCACCGGCGACACATGTGCCCTCCCGCTCGCCTGCGCCCATTGCACGAATGGCTGATCCGGCGGTCCGCCGAACGGAAAAAACGCCTTTGCGTTCAATGTGTTGGCCAGATCACCAATAACCCTCTCGGACCAGCGGTCCAATGGATCAGCGCGCCCGTCGCCGTACTCCTGCGAGCCAGTGAAACACGCCCAGAACCCCGGTTCCAGCGGCCCCAGAAGCAGCAATGTCCGGATGCCTTCGGGAAGGCCGTCGTTGACGCCGCCAAAAATCGTCAGATGCTGCTTTTCCACATGATTTTCAATGTCTTGCAGCATCATGCCGGTGTCCTATCTGGGCCGGATCAGCGACCCTGCGCCATGTTCGGTATAGAGTTCCAGCAACACCGCATTCGGTGCGCGCCCGTCCAGAATGACCACCGCCCGCACCCCGCCATCGATCGCCGCCAGTGCGGTCTCGGTCTTGGGTATCATCCCCCCCGAGATCGTTCCCTCGCGCGTCATCTGGCGGATCTGATCGGCCGTGAGCTCGGTCACAACCTCGCCAGACTCGTCGCGCACACCGTCGATATCGGTCAACAAAAGAAGGCGATCCGCCTTCAGCGCCGCCGCGATCGCCCCGGCTGCGGTGTCACCGTTGATGTTGAATGTCTCTCCATTGCGACCCGCGCCAAGCGGTGCGATCACCGGGATCGCGTCGTCGTTGAACAGGGTATGCAGGATCGAGGTGTTGATCTCGGATGGGTTGCCGACCAGGCCGAGCGCGGGGTCCGCCGGATCACAGGTGATCAGGCTCGCATCCTTGCCAGACAGGCCCACGCCCTTGCCGCCCTGAGCATTGATCGCCTGCACGATCCGCTTGTTCACACGACCCGACAATACCATTTCGACGACTTCAATCGTGGCCTCGTCGGTCACCCGCTTGCCGCCAACGAAATCCGACTTGATGTCCAGCTTGTCGAGCATCTGGTTGATCATCGGCCCACCGCCATGCACGATCACCGGATTGACCCCGACCTGCTGCATCAACACCACATCGCGCGCGAAGGTATCCATCGCCTCGTCGCTGCCCATCGCGTTGCCGCCAAGCTTGATGACGACAATAGAGCCATCATAGCGTTGCAGATAAGGCAGCGCTTCGGAAAGGGTACGGGCGGTGGCGATCCAGTCGCGATTCATCTGACGTTTCTTCATCTTGCCGGTCCTCAGGTCCACCGGGTTATCCCCGTAAGCGCGCCCGCCTTCAAGAGATTTTCCTGACGCTATTCGGCGGATCGGTTATTCCAGCGTGGCGATCACAGCGCGCAGGGTGGCGATACCGTCGCCTTTCTCGCTGGAGGTCAGGATCAGTTCCGGGAAGGCGGCTGGGTGGGCCGCCAGCTTGCCGCGCACCTGAGCGAGCACCTTGTCACGCTCGGCGGCCTTGATCTTGTCGGCCTTGGTCAGCACGCATTGAAAGGTGACTGCCGCGCTGTCGAGGAGGGTCATGATCTCTTCATCCACCGACTTGATCCCGTGGCGCGCGTCGATCAGCACAAAGGCGCGGCGCAGGTTCTGGCGCCCGGACAGGTACCGCTTCAAAAGGGCCTGCCACGTTGCGACCTTGTCCAGCGGCGCATTGGCATAGCCATAGCCGGGAAGGTCGACGAGGTAGTGGTTCTCGCCCAGGGTGAAATAGTTGATCTCTTGCGTGCGGCCCGGCGTGTTCGACGCGCGTGCAATCGCCTTTCGCCCCGTCAACGCATTGATCAGAGAACTTTTTCCGACATTTGAGCGGCCTGCGAAACAGACCTCGATCCGGTCGCTTGCCGGCAGGCCGGACATGGCGACGACACCTTTCAGGAATTCGACAGGACCGGCAAACATCTTGCGCCCGCGCTCGGCGGTGATCTCGTCGGGTTCGTCGGCGACAGGAAACGGAAGCGCCATCACAGAACCTCGACCGGATCGCCAAGTGCGATCTCTCCGGTCTTGACGACCTCGCCATAGACGCCGAAATCCTGATGTCCAAAATGGCTGTTGAGCGTGCCGAGCGTGTCAGCATCGCGCTCACCCGTGGCCGGGTTGGCCGTGGTGGCAAGGCAACGGCGGATCGGCTCGCGGATGGCGATCTCGACGCTGCCGACGCGGATCGACTTTCCGACCCAGTCGAATTCCTCCCAGGGCGCGAAGCCCGAGACATGGATATTGCACCGCCAGCGCAAGCTGGAGATATCCTGCCCCATTGTTTCGCTCATGACGTCGTTGGACGCGGTGTTGATGAGGCTGATCGAGGGGTAGTCCGTATCGGTCATGCCCCGGCCCGCGACACGCAGGATTCGTGCCGACTGCGCGCGGTTCGCGGGCATGATAGGGCGCACCCAATCGAGAAAGGCATATTGCTCGCGGTCCGGATCAAAGACGAGGTCGGGCAGTTCCGGGTGGGTGAGAGTGACCATCCCCGTCGTTTCATTCACCTTGGCGTTGATTGCCATCAGCGCACCAACCTTGGCCCCGCTTGAGAAGTTCGCGCAGGGCGACCAGGCGCTGTCATCGGCCTTGGACAATTCATGTGCCACGGCCCATCGTCGATCCCACGGCATCGTCTGGCCTTTGGTCATGGTGACGCGATCCATGGTCTCGCGCCCGTGACCCTTGATCGGGTGACGCCAGAGGGCCGTGACCCGCCCGGTCATTTCTGGTCCGGTCTCGGCTTGCGCTTCAGGCTGGACAGGATGTTGCCAAGGACATCGGGTTTGTAACCCTGACTGCGCATGATCAGATATTGCTGCGTGAACGTGATCGTGTTGTTGGCGATCCAGTAGATCACCAGCCCGCTGGCGAAGCTGCCCAGCATGAACATGAACACCCAAGGCATCCAGGCAAAGATCATCTGCTGCGTAGGATCGGTGGGCGCCGGGTTCAGCTTCTGCTGAAGCCACATCGAGATCCCCAGAAGCAACGGCAGGATGCCGATGAAGATCAGCGCCAGCACTGAGCCGGGCTCGGGCGTGCCCCAAGGAAGAATTCCCCAGAGGTTATACAGCGACGACGGATCCGGCGCCGAAAGATCGCGAATCCAGCCGATCCAGGGGGCGTGGCGCAGTTCGAGCGTGACGAAGATCACCTTGTAGAGCGAGAAGAAAATCGGGATCTGCAGAAGGATTGGCAGACAGCCCGAGGCCGGGTTCACCTTTTCCTTCTTGTAAAGCTCCATCATCTCTTTCTGAAGCCGCTGGCGGTCGTCGCCGGCGGATTCCTTGATCTTCTCCATCTGCGGCTGGAGTTCCTTCATCTTCGCCATCGAGACGTAGGACTTGTACGCCAGCGGCATAAGAATCGCCTTGATCAGCAGTGTCAGAGCGATGATCGCCCAGCCCATAGAACCGGTCAGGCCCAGGCTCGCAAACGTGGCGTTCAGCCAATGCAGAACGGCGAAGATCGGCTTGGTAAGGAAGAAGAACCAACCCCAGTCGATGGAGTCGAGAAACCGGTCGATTCCCTGCTCGTTCTGGTAATCGCGGATCGTGTCCCATTCCTTGGCCCCGGCAAAAAGACGGGTGGAGACGGTGATGCTTGTGCCCGGCGCGAGCGTCTTGGTGCTTTGCTTGGCCGTGGTCTGATAAATGTTGCGGCGGGTATCCTCGAAGGTGGTGAATTGCGCGTCACCTTCTCCGGGCACCAGGGTCGTCATCCAGTAGTGGTCGGTAAAGCCGGTCCAGCCGGTTTCGGCGACCGCGACAGGCTGATGATTGGTGGCGGGTTCAAAATCGTCATAGTCGATTTCGGACAGCTCGCCATCGACCATGCTGATGCCGCCTTCGTGCAGGATGAAGAAATTCTTCAAATCCACGGGCTTACCATGACGCGCCAGAATCCCATATGGCGCCAGCGTGGATTCGGCATTGCCAGTGTTCTCGACCGATTGGGTGACCGTGAACATGAACTTCTCATCAACACTGATTTCGCGGCGGAACACCAGGCCCTCGCCATTGTCCCAGACCAGCGTCAGCGGTGAGTCCGGTGTCAGTTCGTCACCGGATTGAACCTCCCACAGGGTGTTCGCGCCGGGGACGGTCTCGGGTGTCAGGCCCTGGCCCGGCGCCCAGCCGAACAAGGCATAATAGGGCTGGCTGCTGCCGACCGGGGACAGGAGCGTGACGATGTCGGCATCGGGTTCGAGCGTTTCACGGTAGTTGCGCAAGGCAAGTTCGTCGATGCGCCCGCCCTCGAGCGAAATCGAGCCTTTCAGGCTTGGCGTCGAGATCGGCACGCGCGGCGCGTCCGAGGGCTCGGAATCGGCTGCGGCGGTGGATGCGGCGGGGGCTTCGCCAGTGGCGGTCGGGGGCGCGGCGGCGGTGGCCGGAGCGCTTGCGGTATCGGGCAGGGTGGCATCGCCCTGAACGGTTTCAGGGGCGGTCAGATTGTCCTGTGGCGCGGGTTCGGGGGGCGGGAACAGGAGAAACCACACCAGGATGACGATGAAGCTCAAGGCGGTCGCGAGGATTAGGTTCTTGTTCTGATCGTTCATCGAAGGGTGCCACCCGTATGTTTGCAGTCACCGCGGTTCAACAGAGTGAGCGGCCAAAGGTCAAGGGGATTCAGGGAAAACAGGGGTTCGGGCCATGCCGGGATGCCCCCCTGAGACCATTCAACGCAAGCGCGGCAAGGCATCCGGATTGGCATCCTCGGGCGGGGCGTCGCGGGTCAAGCCCATGAAATCAAAGAGCTTTGGGTCAAGGAGGTGGGAGGGGCGGGCGTTCATCAGGGCGCGGAACATGACCTGGCGGCGACCGGGGCTGTTGGCCTCCCAGCCGTCGAGAATCCGTTTGACCTGCTGGCGCTGCAAACCGTCCTGAGATCCGCACAGATCACAGGGGATTATGGGGTAACCCATTGATCTCGCGAATTTTTCGCAATCATCCTCGGCCACGAATGCCAGCGGGCGGCAAACGTGAAGATCGCCCTCTTCATTCAACAGCTTGGGCGGCATGGTTGCCAGCCGTCCGCCGTGAAAGAGGTTCATGAAAAAGGTCTCGAGAATGTCGTCCCGGTGGTGGCCCAGAATGACCGCGGAACAGCCCTCTTCACGGGCGATCCGATACAGGTTGCCGCGCCGAAGACGCGAACAGAGCGCGCAGTAGGTCCGGCCCTGCGGCACCTTGTCGACCACGATGGAATAGGTGTCCTGATACTCGATCCGGTGCGGAACCCCCATTTTTTCAAGGAATTCCGGCAGCACGGTGGCCGGGAAGCCGGGTTGGCCCTGATCGAGATTGCAGGCCAGTAGATCGACCGGCAGCAGGCCGCGCCATTGCAGTTCATGCAGCACGGCGAGGAGCGTGTAGCTGTCCTTGCCGCCAGAGAGGCAGACCAGCCAGCGGGCGCCTTTTTCGACCATGCCGAATTGCTCGATCGCCTCGCGGGCCTGGCGCACGATGCGTTTACGAAGCTTCTTGAACTCGGTGCCCGAGGGGGCACCGGAAAAGAGCGGATGGATATCTTTTGCATCATCGAGCATGGGCAGGCTTTAGGGAATTCGCGCCCCTGCGGCAAGGGTTGCGTGGTGTACAAAACGTCCGTTTTGTACGCGGGTTTTGTACCGAAAACGGAAGGTCGCGCCGAGAATATGTACAAAACCCGCGCCTTGGCCATTTTCGGCCCTGCAAACAGCCGTTCATTGCCCCGCGCGGCCCCGCCCGACGGGTGCCGCCGCGCCGGGCCGGGACAAGGGGTCGTCGAATCAGGACCCGCCGGAGATCAGCGTGGTGAGGATCGCCTTGGCGCTGTCGGAGTTCCAGTGGGCGTCGCCTTGGAGGCGGGCGATCTCCTGCCCGTCGGGGTCGAGGATCACGGTGATGGGCAGGCCGAAGACTCCCATCTCGCGGGCGATGGCGCTTTTGGGGTCGCGATGGAGCGGCAGGTTGTCGACGCCGATCTCGTCGAAGAACTTTTTCATCGCCGGGAGAGCGTTGCGGCCGGTGGCGAGGGTCACGACCTCGAAGGAGTCGCCGCCCAGTTCGGTCTGCAACTCGGAGAGCATGGGCATTTCCTTGCGGCAGGGCGCGCACCAGGTGGCCCAGAAGTTCAGCACTACATGCTTGCCCTGGAAGTCGGCCAATGTGCCGGTGCCGCCATCGGCGTGTTCGAAGGGTGTTTGGGAAACCGCCTGCGGGCTGCTGTGGAAGGTCAGTTTCTTCATGTCGCCTTCGCGCAGGGCCTCGAGCGCGGAAGTATCGGCGATGGCGGCGTTTGCACCGAGTGCGAGCGCCATATAAAGGATGACGAAACGAATGAAGTTCATTTTCCCTCCGAAGGGCTGAGACATGACTGACACGACCTCGAACCAGATGTGGGGCGGCCGTTTTGCCGCCGGGCCGGATGCGATCATGGAGGCGATCAACGCCTCGATCGGATTCGACAGGCGGCTTGCGGCACAGGATATCGCCGGCTCGCGCGCCCATGCCGCCATGCTGGCGGCCACGGGTATCATCAGTGATAGTGATGCCGAGGCGATGAGGGAAGGGCTGCTCACGGTCTTGTCAGAGATCGAGGAGGGGCGGTTCGAATTTTCCACCGCGCTGGAAGACATCCACATGAATGTCGAGGCGCGGCTGAAGGCGATCATCGGCGATCCGGCGGGGCGCCTGCATACCGGGCGGTCGCGCAATGACCAGGTGGCAACCGATTTCCGCCTCTGGGTGCGCGATCAGCTGGACGCCACCGAAGCCGGGCTGAAGGCATTGATCGGCGCGCTTCTGGGGCAGGCCGAGGCCGGGGCGGATTGGGTGATGCCGGGATTCACCCATCTGCAGACCGCGCAGCCCGTCACCTGGGGCCATCACATGATGGCCTATGTCGAGATGTTCGCCCGTGACCTGGGACGGGTGCGCGATGCGCGGGTGCGGATGAACGAATGCCCGCTGGGTGCGGCGGCGCTGGCCGGCACGAGCTTTCCCATCGACCGCGAGATGACGGCGAAGGAGCTTGGGTTTGACCGCCCTTCGGCGAATTCGCTGGATGCGGTCAGTGACCGGGATTTCGCGCTGGAGTTCCTGGGGGCGGCCAGCATCTGTGCGATGCATCTGAGCCGCTTTGCCGAGGAGCTGGTGATCTGGTCGTCGGCGCAGTTCCGTTTCGTGGCGCTGTCAGACCGGTTTTCCACCGGATCGAGCATCATGCCGCAGAAGAAGAACCCCGACGCCGCCGAGCTGATCCGGGCCAAGATCGGGCGGATCTTCGGCGCGAATGTCGCGCTGATGACGGTGATGAAGGGGCTGCCGCTGGCCTATTCCAAGGACATGCAGGAGGACAAGGAGCAGGTCTTTGACGCTGCCGACAACCTGATGTTGGCGCTGGCCGCGATGGAAGGCATGGTGCGCGACATGGCCCCGCAGCGCGCTGCGCTGGAGGCGGCGGCCGGCAGCGGGTTCAGCACCGCGACCGACCTCGCGGACTGGCTGGTGCGGGTTCTGGGCATGCCGTTCCGCGAGGCGCATCATGTCACCGGGAGCCTTGTGGCGAAAGCCGAGGCGAAGGGGTGCGACCTGCCGGATCTGAGCCTTGAAGAGATGCAATCGGTGCATGGCGAAATCGACGCCTCGGTCTATGATGTGCTGGGTGTGCATAATTCGGTGGCGTCTCGCATGAGCTATGGCGGCACGGCGCCGGAACAGGTGCGCGCGCAGATCGCACGCTGGAAGGAGGTGCTGACATGAAATGGATGCTGAGTGTGTTGGTGCTGGCGGTGCTGGCGGGATGCGGCGCCGATGGCGAGCCGATCCGTCCGACGCGGGACCAAGAAAAGGACAGGGTCACGAGGACCGAGAGCGGGGCGGAGAAGCCCGGAGCGGATTGGATCAGTGGCCGCGTCAGCGTGCATGCGGGCGCGACCCTTTAGGGCGCGCCTGTGGTCAGGCGTGGCGTTATGAGTATTTTTGGAACGATGAAGCCGGGACGATCAGCGCAAGGCAGGTGTGCTGCGCGGTGTCCCGAGGCGGGATGAAGGCGCGAGCAGATGGATCATTTTCTTTACCGCGGCGGCGCGCTTCATGCCGAGGATGTGCCGGTGGCCGAGATCGCGGCCGCAGTGGGCACGCCGTTCTATTGCTATTCCACGGCGACGCTGAGCCGTCATTTCCGCCTGTTCGACGAGGCGCTGGAGGGTGTGGATCACCTTGTCTGCTATGCCATGAAGGCGGCCAGCAATCAGGCGATCCTGAAAACGCTGGCGGCGCTGGGCGCCGGGATGGATGTGGTCTCGGGTGGGGAATATGCCCGTGCCAGGGCGGCGGGCGTGCCGGGCGAGCGGATCGTGTTTTCCGGCGTCGGCAAGACCCGCGAGGAAATGCGCCAGGCGCTGGAAGGCGGTATCCGGCAGTTCAATGTCGAGAGCGAGCCCGAGATGGTGGCGCTCAACGAGGTGGCGCTTTCGCTGGGTCTGCGCGCGCCGATCACGCTGCGGGTGAACCCCGATGTGGATGCGAAGACCCATGCCAAGATCGCGACCGGCAAGAGCGAGAACAAGTTCGGCATTCCGATCGCAAGGGCGCGCGAGGTCTATGCCGAGGCCGCCGCCCTGAAGGGTCTGGAGGTGGTCGGGATCGACGTGCATATCGGCAGCCAGCTGACCGATCTGGAGCCGTTCCGGCAGGCCTATGAGAAGGTCGCGGAGCTGACCGGGATGCTGCGGGCCGATGGGCATGACATCCGGCGGCTCGACCTGGGCGGGGGGCTGGGCATTCCCTATACGCGTTCGAACGAGGCGCCGCCGCTGCCCACGGAATACGGCCAGCTGATCAAGGACACGCTGGGACACCTGGGGTGTGAGCTTGAGATCGAGCCGGGGCGGCTGGTGGCGGGGAATGCCGGGATACTGGTGAGCGAGGTGATTTACCTCAAATCCGGGGAGGGGCGCGATTTCCTGATCCTGGATGCGGCGATGAACGATCTCATTCGCCCGGCCATGTATGATGCCTATCACGATATCGTGCCGGTCAGAGAGCCCGCGCCGGGGGCCGAGCAGGCGCCCTATGACGTGGTGGGGCCGGTCTGCGAATCGGGGGATACATTCGCCAGGGCGCGGATGCTGCCGCCGCTGGCGGCGGGGGATCTCGTGGCGTTTCGCAGCGCGGGTGCCTATGGCGCGGTGATGTCGAGTGAATACAATACGCGCCCGCTGGTGCCCGAAGTTCTGGTCCATGAGCATCAATTCGCCGTCATCCGGGCGCGGCCGAGCTTTGACGAGATCATAAATCGAGATACCATTCCCGAATGGCTGTGACGCGGTGGGCGCGTCACGCCCCGGAGCGAAGCGGAGCATGGCGAGGCAATCCTCACCCCTGACCCCGGTGCTGAACCGGCTGCGGCGGCCCCTGACCCTGACATGGGCGGGGCTGATCGCGGAGCGGGTCGTGCGCGCGTTCTGGCCGCTCTGGTCGCTGGTGGCGGCGGTGGCGGCGGTGCTGCTGCTGGGCCTGCATGACCTGATGCCGCTGGAAGTGGTCTGGGGGGCGATGGTGGTGACGCTGCTGGCGGTCCTGCTGTTTGCCGTTCAGGGTTTTCGGGCGTTTCGCTGGCCCACGCGCGAGGCGGCGCTGGCGCGGATCGACGACAGCCTGCCGGGGCATCCTCTGACGGCGCTGGCGGATGCGCAGGCGGTGGGCATGGGCGACGCCGGGTCCGAGGCGTTGTGGCGCGCGCACCAGGAACGCATGGCAGAACGCGCGGCGAGCGCGCGGGCGGTCGAGCCTGACCTGCGCCTGTCGGCGCGCGACCCGTTCGGGCTGCGCTATGTGGCGCTGCTGGGGCTGGTGGTGGCGCTGATGTTCGGGTCGATCTGGCGGGTCGGCACGGTGGCCGGGATGGCGCCGGGTGGCGGCGCGGCACTGGCGACCGGCCCGACCTGGGAGGGCTGGATCGAGCCGCCTGCCTATACCGGTCTGCCCAGCCTCTATCTCAACGATCAGAAGGGCAAGATCGCCGCCCCGCAGGGCAGTCGCGTGACCTTGCGTCTTTATGGCGAGGTCGGCGCGTTGAGCGTGGCCGAGACCGTATCGGGGCGCATCGGTGAAGTGGAACCCGCCACGAGCCCGGAGCAAGGATTCGATCTGGCGCAGGACGGGACGCTGTCGATCGACGGACCGGGCGGCCGGAGCTGGGAGATCACGGCCTTGCCGGATGCCGGGCCAAGCGTGCAGATCCTGCAAAGCGGTGTCGAAACCAGCTTTGACGGGCAGATGAGCCAGCCATTCACGGCAGCGGATGATTATGGCGTGACCGGGGGCCGGGCGGTGTTTCGGCTGGACATGGCCGAGATGGAGCGCCGCCACGGGCTGACCGCCGAGCCGGACCCGCGCGCGCCGATCGAACTGGACCTGCCGATGCCGATCACCGGCGACCGGGCAGAGTTCACCGAGACCTTGATCGAGAACCTGTCGCAGCACCCCTGGGCGCATCTGCCGGTGACCCTGGAGCTGGAGGTGCGCGATGCGCGCGATCAGGTGGGGCAGAGCCTGCCGGAAAAGATGACGCTGCCCGCGCGGCGGTTCTTTGATCCGCTGGCGGCGGCGGTGATCGAACAGCGGCGAGACCTGTTATGGGCGAAGGCCAATGGCAAACGGGTGGCGCAGGTTCTGCGGGCGGTGTCCTATCAGCCCGATCCGGGGCTGTTCCGGTCCGAAACCGCATATTTACGGTTGCGGGTGATCCTGCGGCGGCTGGAAACGCTGGTGCGCCATGACAGCCTGGACAGCGAGGCGCAGGACGGGATCGCCGAGGCGCTGTGGGATCTGGCGCTGGTGCTGGAAGAGGGCGATATCGGCGATGCGCTGGAGCGGATGCGCGCGGCGCAGGAGCGGTTGAGCGAGGCGATGAAGAACGGCGCCACCGAAGAAGAGATCGCGCGCCTGATGCAGGAACTGCGCGACGCGACCGACGATTACATGCGCCAGAAGATGCAGCAGGCGCAGCGCGAAAACCAGCAGAACGGTGGCGAACAACAGCAGATGCCGGAGAATGCCATGCGCATGACCCAGCAGGATCTGCAGGACATGATGGACCGCATCCAGGAACTGATGGAACAGGGCCGCATGGCCGAGGCGCAGGAGGCGCTGGAGCAGTTCCAGCAGATGATGGAGAACATGCGCGTCACCGAAGGCCAGAGCGGCCAGCAGGGCCAGAACCCCGGCCAGCAGGCGATGGAAGGGCTGGCCGAGACGCTGCGCAATCAGCAAGGCCTGTCGGACGAGGCGTTCCGCGACCTTCAGGAGCAGTTCAACCCCAACGCGCAGGCGGGCGAAAGCCAGGGCAACGAGGGCAGAGATGGCGGTCAGGGCCGTGGCCAGGGCCACCAGCCTCGGGGTCAGCAGGGCGAGGGCCAGGGCAGCCAGCCGGGCCAGGGTGATGGCCAACGTCAGGCCGAGCAGGGCGGGGCGGGGTCGCTTGCCGACCGGCAACAGGCGCTGCGCGAGGAACTGGAACGCCAGAGGGGCAACCTGCCCGGCGGCGGCGAGGCCGGAGACGCGGCGCGCGAGTCGCTGGAAAGGGCGGATCGCGCGATGGACGGTGCCGAACAGGCACTGCGCGGCAATGACCTGCCCGAGGCGCTGGACAGGCAGTCTGAGGCGATGGAGGCACTGCGCGAAGGGATGCGCAGCCTTGGCGAGGCATTGGCCGAGAACCAGCGACAGCAACAGGGCGGCCAGGGTCAGGCCCGTGGCGATGTCGGTCAGCAGGAATCGGACCCGCTGGGGCGGCGCGCCGGCCAGGGCGGGCAGGTCGGCACGCAGGATTCGCTGTTGCAGGGCGAGGATGTCTATCGCCGCGCGCGCGAATTGCTGGACGAGATCCGCCGTCGCTCGGGCGAGGGCGCGCGCCCGGATGTGGAGCTGGATTACCTCAAGCGCCTGCTTGACCGGTTCTGAGGCCGCAGGCCGGACGCAGAACCGCATCGGACACCGCGGTCAACCCGCCGGAATTGTCATTGCAGGAAGGACAGAACCGTCTGTTGCAGAAGGATGCGCAGATCGTTCACCATGTTCACATAGGCCGTCATCGGCGCTTCGAGCGCGGGCGTGAGCCCGGCGATCTGCGGCGCGAAGATGTAGACCAGCGTCAGGATCACGAAGAGCAGAACCGCCCAGAGGAACCCGCGACGAAATCCGCCGCCGCTCGCACGCCGGGCCAGTTCCGCATCCGTGGTGGACATGTCCTCGTCGCGTTCGGGCGTGTGTTCGAGTGAGGAATTGATCTCGTCGATATCGGGCAGCAGGTTGCGACGCGAATCCGGGTCGATGTCTTCCTTGGGGTCCGGGTCGGCCGGTCGGGGCTCGGGTTCGCCACGCAGGCGGGCCATGCGCGCCCTGGCCTCCTGACCGCGCAGATCCTCGGGGGCGGATTGGGACTCGAGCCCCAGATCGGGCTGGGTTTCGAGATCACTAGCGCTTTCGGCGGCGCGGGCCTGTGCCTCGCGCTCGGCCTCTTCGCGCAGAAGGTCGCGGACGGCCGGGTCGATTTCGCGGCGCGGCGGCGCGGCGGGATCTTCGGGCGCAGGCTCGGGATGGGGCTCGGGCGCGGGCTCCGGTTCGGCCTCGTATTCGGCTTCGTTGTCCCATGTGGCGGACGCGTCATCGGGTTCGTCCGAGACGCGCGTTTCGGGCATATGATCGGGATGGTGCTGAAACCACGTATCGCCACAGTTCGAGCACTGCACATCGCGCCCCGCCACGGGGATCACTTCGTCGGGCACTTCGTATTGTGCGCCGCAATTCGGGCATGTCAGCCGCATATTCCACACCTGTCGCCGCGCCGGCGGTTTTCAGCCTGTTTGCTTTGCGATTACCATAGGGGCTAAAGCCCTGTCGCGAAAGGCCAAACGATTTGGCGCGTGGAAACATTGCACATGTGTGTCCTCTGAGGCATGTAGGGGCGGGTGTGCGGAGGGACCGGTTTGATCGAGCTTGAGAACGTGGCCTACAGCTATGGCGGCGGTGATCTGTTGAGCAACATTTCGCTGGAGCTTCAGCCGGGGTCGTTCCATTTCCTGACCGGCCCGTCCGGCGCGGGCAAGACGACATTTCTGAAGCTGTGCTACGGGGCGCTGACGCCGACCTCGGGCACCGCGCGGCTGTTCGGGACCGATCGGCGCGAGATGCAGCGCGACGATATCGCGCTGGCCCGGCGGCGGATCGGGGTCGTGCATCAGGACTGCCGGTTTCTGGATCATATGAGCGTGGCCGACAATATCGCGTTGCCGCTGATGGTGTCGGGGCGCGACCTGTTGGGCGAGTCGGCGAACCTCAAGGAGCTTGTCGCCTGGGTCGGGCTGAGCGAGCGCGCAAAGGCGCTGCCGCCGGAATTGTCGGGCGGTGAGCGCCAGCGCGCGGCATTGGCGCGGGCGGTCATCATGTCGCCCGACGTGGTATTGGCTGACGAGCCCACGGGCAATGTCGACTGGGAGATGTCGCAGCGCCTGCTGAGGCTGCTGATCGAGCTGAACCGGATGGGTAAGACGATCATGATCGCCACCCATGACCTGGCGCTGATCCGTTCGGCGAAGGCGCATGTGCAGGCGCGGGTGTTGCGGATCGCGAACCGGCGGCTGCAGTTGGCGGGGGCGGACCTGTGAAGCTGGATCTTGGCCGGATAAGCGAGATGGTGGTCGGCGACACGCAGGCCGACCGGGTGGTGCCGCCCACAGGGTTCACCGCGACGCTGACGTTGTTCAGCGCGGCGGCGATGGCGTTTCTGGCGGTGTTCGCGCTGGCGCTGTCGCTGGCGACGGGGCGCCTTGCGGATCGCTGGGGAGACGAGCTGGCGCGCAGCGCGACGGTGCGGATCTCGGCGCCCGAGGGGCAATTGGCGGCGCAGACGCAGGCGGCGCTGAAGGTGCTGCAGACCACCACAGGGGTGGCGCGCGCCCGCGCGCTTGACGATGACGAGCAACGCGCGCTGCTTGAACCCTGGTTCGGGCCGGATCTGCCGGTGGACATGCTGCCGATCCCGCAGCTGATCGAGGTGATCGAGGAGGGGTCGGGTTTCGATGCGCAGGGGCTGCGGCTGCGGCTGGCGGCCGAGGTGCCTGGCGCGGTGCTGGACGATCACACCCGCTGGCGGCGGCCACTGGTCAACGCGGCAAGCCGGCTGCGGCTGCTGGGCTGGGTTTCGCTGGTGCTGATCGGGGCGACAACGGCGGCGATCATCACGCTGGCGGCGAATGCGGCGCTGGCGGCGAATGCGCAGGTGATCGGGGTGTTGCGGCAGGTCGGCGCGCGCGACGCCTATATCGTGCGCGCCTTCGTGCGGCGCTTTACGCTGAGGGCGCTGGCGGGTGCAGGCGCGGGCATGGTGGTGGGTTGCATTGCCATCCTTCTGCTGCCCGCCGCGCAGGATGCGGGCGGGTTCCTGACCGGGCTCGGTTTCCGGGGGCTGAGCTGGATATGGCCGCTGGTGGTGCCGCCGCTGGCGGCAGGCGTGGCCTTCTGGGCGACGGGCGCGGCGGCGCGCCGGATGTTGAAGGATCTGCCATGAGCCACGCGTTGCAATGGACACGGTCGCTGCTGTTCGTCATCAACATATACGTCATGATGGGGGTCATGGGGATCCTGTTCTTTCCCTGGGCCCTGGTCAGCCGCCGCGGCGCTTTGACCGCCTGCCAGAGCTGGTGCCGATGGGTGCGCTGGAGCGCGCGCTGGATGGTGGGCCTGCGCACCGAAGTGCGCGGCACGCCGCCGCGCGACGAGGTGCTGATCGCGGCCAAGCACCAGTCGTTCCTGGATATCATCCTGATTTTCGGCGCGGTGCCTGCGGGCAAGTTCATCATGAAGCGCGAACTGATGTGGGCGCCGGTAATCGGGCAGTATGCGCTGCGGATCGGCTGTGTGCCGGTCGACAGGGGCAAGCGCAGCCAGGCGATCCGCAAGATGGTGACGGATGTGGCCAAGGGCCGGCAGGAGCCGGGGCAGCTGATCATCTATCCGCAGGGCACGCGTATCGCACCGGGCGTCCAGGCGCCCTACAAGGTGGGCACCGGGGTCCTTTATGAGGAGCTGGGACAGGATTGCGTGCCTGTCGCGGCGAATGTCGGGCTGTTCTGGCCGCGCAAGGGTATCATGCGCAAGCCGGGAACGGCGGTGGTTGAATTCCTGCCGCGTCTTGAAAGCGGCCTGGGGCGCGAGGTCTTCATGGCGCGCCTGCAGGACGAGGTCGAGACGGGGTCCAACAGATTGATGCGGGAGGCCGGGTTTGATCCCGAAAATTGAATATATCGACGATATCGCCACGCTGGAATCGCATTATGGCAAACCGGGTGCTGCCAGCCTGCGCAAGGTGGCCACGCAGCTGACGCCGCTTTACCGCAAATGGATCGCGGCGTCGCGCTATTGCATCATGTCCACGGTCGGCCCCGAGGGCACCGATGGCAGCCCGCGCGGCGAGGATGGGCCGGTGGTCAGCGAACTGGACAGCCGGACCCTGGCGATGCCCGACTGGCGGGGCAACAACCGTCTGGATTCGCTGCGCAATATCGTGAGCGACGGGCGCGTGTCGCTGTTGTTCATGGTGCCCGGATCGAACACGGTGGTGCGGATCAACGGCCAGGCGCGGGTCACGGCGGATGCGCAGCTGCGCGCCATGTTCAACCGTCAGGGCAAGCAGCCCGCAACGGTGATCGTGATCAAGATCGCCGAGATCTATACGCAATGCGCGCGCGCCTCGATCCGTTCGGCGATCTGGGGGCGCGACGACAGCAAGGGCCTGCCGACGGTGGGCGAGATGCTGGCCGAGGCGAGCGACGGCGACGAGGGCGGCGCGCAATACGATGCGGAATGGACCGAGCGCGCGATGAAGTCGCTTTGGTGAGAGGCGCCGGACGCGGCGCGGCTGTCTTCACGCCGCATCGGACCTGATGGGAGAGAGTGCGATGACTGACCCGGTGACATTCAGACCCGCGCGCCGCGCCGACCTTGAGGCGATTGTCGGACTGATCGCGGATGATGGGCTTGGCCGTGGCCGCGAGAGCCTTGGTGACGAGGTCGAACCGGCATATCTGTCCGCGTTCGATGCCATCGCGCGCGATCCCAACCAGTTGATGGCGGTCGCGGAGGCCGAAGGGCAGGTCATCGGCTATATGCAGATCACCTTCATCCCCGGCCTGTCGCGCAAGGGAGCCTGGCGCGGGCAATTGGAAAGTGTGCGTGTCGCCGCGCATCTGCGCGGGCGCGGAATCGGGGCGGCGTTTTTCGGCTGGGCGATCGAGCAATGCCGCGCGCGCGGTTGCGCGCTGGTGCAGCTGACGACCGACAGGCAGAGGGATGATGCGCTGCGATTTTATGAGCGGCTTGGCTTCAGCGCGAGCCATCATGGCATGAAGCTGCAACTGTTCTAGCCCGGAGCGCCCGAACCTTGCTTCGGACGCTCCTGATGCAGATTCGCGCCGGTCCTAGCTGTGGATCGGGCCATCGCCGCAGGCGAGCGCGGCTTCGCGCACCGCTTCGGAATAGGTCGGATGCGCATGGCAGGTCATCGCCAGATCCTCGGCGGCGGCGCCGAATTCCATCGCGACGCAGACTTCGTGGATCAGGTCACCCGCCATCGGGCCGATGATATGGGCGCCAAGGATACGATCGGTTTCCTTGTCGGCGAGGATCTTGACGAAACCTTCGCCCGCGAAATTCGCCTTGGCACGGCCATTGCCCATGAAGGAGAACTTGCCGACCTTGTAGGCGCGGCCATCTTCCTTGAGCTGTTCCTCGGTCTTGCCGACGGCGGCGACCTCGGGGTGAGTGTAGATCACGCCGGGAATGACATCGTAATTCACATGGCCATGCTTGCCGGCGATGGTCTCGGCGACGGCCATGCCTTCGTCTTCGGCCTTGTGAGCCAGCATCGGCCCGGCGACCGCATCGCCGATGGCGTAGACGCCTTCGATATTGGTCTGCCAGTGTTCGTCGATCACGATCTGGCCGCGATCCGATGTCTTGAGCTTGAGCGCGTCGAGCCCGAGACCGTCGGTGAAGGGTTTGCGCCCGGTGGCCACCAGAACGACATCCGCGTCGAGCGTGTGTTCGCTGTCATCCTTGCGCAGCTTGTAGTGCACCTTGGCCTTGGTCTTGAGCGTCTCGACCGATTGCACGGCGGCGTTGAGAATGAAGTCGAGCCCCTGTTTCTTGAGCAGGCGCTGAAACTGTTTCTGGACCTCGCCATCCATGCCGGGGGTGACGTGGTCGAGATATTCGACAACGGTCACTTCGGAGCCGAGGCGCGAATAGACCGAGCCCAGTTCCAGCCCGATCACGCCCGCGCCGATCACGACCATTTTCTTTGGCACCTTGGGCAGTTCCAGCGCGCCGGTGGAGGTGACGACGATCTTCTCGTCCACCTCGACGCCGGGCAGCGAGGAGGATTGCGAGCCGGTGGCGATGATGATGTTCTTCGCCTCGTGCACGTCGTCGCCGACCTTGACCTTGCCCGCCTCCGGGATCGAGCCCCAGCCCTTGAGCCAGTCGATCTTGTTCTTCTTGAACAGGAATTCGATCCCCTTGGTGTTCTGGCCGATCACGTCGTCCTTGTAGGCGAGCATCTGTTTCCAGTCGACCGAGGGCGCCTTGCCCTTGAGGCCCATCTTGGGGAAGTTTTCCTGTGCCTCGTGGAGTTGATGGGAGGCATGCAGCAGCGCCTTGGACGGGATGCAGCCCACGTTGAGGCAGGTGCCGCCAAGGGTCTCGCGCCCTTCGACGCAGGCGGTCTTGAGGCCGAGCTGTGCGCAGCGGATGGCGGCGACATAGCCGCCGGGGCCGGAGCCGATGACGATGACATCGTAATTTGCCATGGGTCAGTGTCCTTTCGTGAATGGGGTAAGGGGGCGCTGCCCCCGTCGCCGTGCCGGCGACTCCCCCGGGATATTTGAGAACAGAAGAAGCATCAGACAAGCGCCGCCAGCAGCATGAGCGTTGTGGCGAGGAAGCCGATCGCCCAGATCAGCGAGCGCCAGGGGCGCAGGCCGAGGTAATAGGCCGGGATATAGAGCACGCGCGCGCCCAGATAGGTGAAGGCGAGGGCGGCGGTGAGGGCGCTGGACTGTGCGGTGATCGTGATGACCGTGCAGGCGATGGCGAAGAGGATCAGCCCTTCGAAATGATTGTTGAGGGCGCGGCCAAGGCGGGCGGTGCCATCGGACATCTGACGGGAGGGTTCGCGGTCACGCGCGGACATGGTGTAGCCCGGCCCGAGCTCGAGATTCGCGGGCACCGCGTAGAGGCCGTACTGCACGACCTGGAGCAGGGCGGCGAGGGTGAGGGCGGTGAGTTCGGGGGTCATGGGCGGTCATGTCCAGTGCGCGTTGCGTGCGGGGCGGAGTGTGCCGGGCGGGATCAGTCCCGCCCGACGGCGCGTTCAGAGGTCCATCAGCAGGCGGCGGGGATCCTCCAGCGCGTCCTTGACGCGGACGAGGAAGGTCACGGCGCCCTTGCCGTCGACGATGCGGTGATCGTAGCTGAGCGCGAGATACATCATCGGGCGCGCGACGATCTCGCCGTTCACGACCATCGGGCGCTGCTGGATCTTGTGCATGCCGAGGATCCCCGATTGCGGGGGGTTGAGGATCGGCGAGGACATCAGCGAGCCGTAGACGCCGCCATTCGAGATGGTGAAGGTGCCGCCCTGCATTTCGGCCATCGAGAGCTTGCCGTCGCGGGCGCGGGCGCCTTTCTCGGCGATGGCCTTTTCGATCGCGGCGAAGCCCATCGAATCCGCGTCGCGGATCACCGGCACGACAAGCCCGGTGGGGGTGCCGGTGGCGATGCCCATATGGACGAAGTTCTTGTAGACGATGTCGGTGCCGTCGATTTCGGCGTTGACCTCGGGGACCTCCTTGAGGGCGTGGCAGCAGGCCTTGGTGAAGAAGGACATGAAGCCGAGCTTGACGCCGTGTTTCTTGAGGAACTCGTCCTTGTATTCGTTGCGCAGGTCCATGACCGCGCCCATGTCCACCTCGTTATAGGTGGTGAGCATGGCGGCGGTGTTCTGGCTGTCCTTGAGGCGGCGCGCGATGGTCTGGCGCAGGCGGGTCATCTTGACCCGTTCCTCGCGGCTGGCGTCCTCGGCGCTGACGGGGGCGCGTGGCGATGATTGCGCGGGCTGCTCCGAGCTGGCGGCTGCCGCGGATGTGGCAGCGGCGGTGGCGCGGGCCACGTCCTCTTTCATGACGCGGCCATCGCGGCCCGACCCCTGCACCTGATCGGGCGAAAGGCCCTTTTCGGCCATCGCCTTCTTGGCGGAGGGGGCGTTTTCGACATCCTTGCCGGAGCCCGAGCCGGAGTCAGAGCCCGAGGACTGGGCGGCGGCGGGCGCGTCATCGGATTTCGCGGCGGGGGCTGCGCCTTCGCCCGAGGTCATGACGGCGAGTTTGCCGCCGGCCTGAACCGTGTCGCCTTCGGCGGCGAGGATTTCGCCGATCGTGCCGGCGGCAGGGGCGGGCACCTCGACCGAGACCTTGTCGGTTTCCAGCTCGCAGAGCATCTCGTCCTGGGCGACGGTGTCGCCGACCTGCTTGAACCAGGTCGAGACGGTGGCCTCGGAGACGGATTCGCCGAGAGTGGGCACCATCACGTCGATGCTTGCGCCCGAGGGCGCGCTGTCGCCGGAGCCGGACGCGGCGGCGGCGCTGTCGCCGTCATCCCCGGCCTTGGATTTCTCCTTGGGCGCGGGCGCCGCGCCTTCGCCTTCGGAGATGGTGGCGAGCAGGGCATCGACGCCCACGGTCTCGCCTTCGGCGGCGACGATCTCGCCCAGGGTGCCGGCGGCGGGGGCGGGAACCTCGACCGTGACCTTGTCGGTTTCCAGCTCGCACAGCATTTCATCCTGTGCCACGGAATCGCCGGGCTTCTTGAACCAGGTGGCGACGGTGGCCTCGGACACGGATTCGCCGAGCGTGGGGACGCGAACTTCAGTGGTCATGCGTTATTTCCCTTCGATGGTCAGCGCGGCATCGACCAGCGCCTCTTGTTGTGTCTTGTGTTGAGAAGCCAGGCCCGTGGCGGGCGAGGCGGCGGCCGGACGGCCGGCATAGGTGGGGCGCGTGTGCTTGGCGTCGATACGTTGCAGCACCCATTCGATGTTGGGTTCGATGAAGGACCAGGCGCCCTGGTTCTTGGGCTCTTCCTGACACCAGACCATGTCGGCCTGCTTGAAGCGCTCCAGTTCCTTGACCATCGACATGGCGGGGAACGGGTAATATTGCTCGACCCGCATCAGGTAGACATCGTCGATACCGCGGCTGTCGCGTTCCTCAAGCAGGTCGAAATAGACCTTGCCCGAACACATCACCACGCGGCGGATCTTGTCATCGGGTTTCAGCTTCGTGTCGGAATTGCCGTATTGCGCATCGTCCCAGAGCACGCGGTGGAAGCTGGAGCCGCTGGTGAAATCCTCGGTCCTGGAAATTGCCAATTTGTGACGCAGGAGCGATTTGGGCGTCATCATGATCAGCGGCTTGCGATAGGTGCGGTGCAGCTGGCGGCGCAGGATATGGAAGTAATTGGCCGGGGTGGTGCAATTGGCCACGATCCAGTTGTCGCCACCGCACATGGTCAGGAAGCGTTCGAGACGGGCCGAGGAGTGTTCCGGCCCCTGGCCCTCGTAGCCATGCGGCAGCAGGCAGACGAGGCCCGACATCCGCAGCCACTTGGATTCACCGGAGCTGATGAACTGGTCGAACATGATCTGCGCGCCGTTGGCGAAATCGCCGAACTGGGCCTCCCAGAGGGTCAGGGCGTTGGGCTCGGCGAGGCTGTAGCCATATTCGAACCCGAGCACCGCGTATTCCGACAGCATCGAGTCGATCACCTCGTAGCGGGCCTGCCCCTCGCGGATATGGTTGAGGGGAAAATACCGCTCTTCGGTGTCCTGATTGATCAGGGCCGAATGGCGCTGGCTGAAGGTGCCGCGGGTGCTGTCCTGACCGGAGAGGCGGACCGGGTAGCCTTCGAGCTGAAGGGAGCCGAAGGCGAGCGCCTCGGCGGTGGCCCAATCGAAGCCCTCGCCGGAGTCGAACATCTTCTTCTTGGTCTCGAGCAGGCGGCCAACCGTCTTGTGCAGCGGGAAGCCATCGGGCGCGGTGGTGAGCGCGCTGCCGATTTCCTGGAAGGTTTCCGGCGCGATGGCGGTTTCGCCGCGCTGGTAATCCTCGTCCTTGCGGTCGAGATGGGACCATTTGCCATCCAGCCAGTCGGCCTTGTTGGGACGGTACTCCTTGCCGGCCTCGAACTCGTCGGCCAGATAGGACTGGAAGGCGGCCTTCATGTCCTCGATCTCGCCTTCGGGGATCAGGCCATCGGCGACGAGGCGTTCGGTGTAAAGGCTGAGCGTGGTCTTGTGCTTCTTGATCTCGTTATACATCACCGGGTTGGTGAACATGGGCTCGTCGCCCTCGTTATGGCCGAAGCGGCGATAACAGATCATGTCGATCACCACGTCCTTCTGGAACTTCTGGCGGAATTCCGTGGCGACCTTGGCGGCGTGGACCACGGCCTCGGGGTCGTCGCCATTGACGTGGAAGATGGGTGCCTCGACCATCAGCGCGATATCGGTGGGATAGGGCGATGAGCGCGAGAAATGCGGCGCGGTCGTGAAGCCGATCTGGTTGTTCACGACGATATGCATGGTGCCGCCGGTCTTGTGCCCCTTGAGGCCCGAGAGACCGAAACATTCGGCCACGACGCCCTGGCCGGCAAAGGCCGCGTCGCCATGCAGCAGGATGGGCAGGACGCTGGTGCGTTCGCTGTCGCTCAGCTGGTCCTGCTTGGCGCGCACCTTGCCCAGGACCACGGGGTTCACCGCCTCGAGATGCGAGGGGTTGGCGGTCAGCGACAGGTGGACCTTGTTGCCGTCGAATTCGCGGTCGGAGGATGCGCCGAGATGGTATTTCACGTCGCCTGATCCGTCCACGTCCTCGGGCTTGAAGCTGCCGCCCTGGAATTCGTTGAAGATCGCGCGATAGGGTTTGCCCATCACGTTGGCCAGCACGCTGAGGCGGCCGCGGTGGGGCATGCCGATGACGATTTCCCGGACCCCGAGGCTGCCGCCGCGCTTGATGATCTGTTCCATCGCGGGAATCAGGCTTTCGCCGCCATCAAGGCCGAAACGCTTGGTGCCCATGTATTTGACATGCAGGTATTTCTCGAAGCCCTCGGCCTCGACCAGCTTGTTGAGGATCGCCTTGCGCCCCTCGCGGGTGAAGGTGATTTCCTTGTCGTAGCCTTCGATCCGCTCCTTCAGCCAGGCGGCCTGTTCGGGATCGGAAATATGCATGTATTGCAGCGCGAAGGTGCCGCAATAGGTGCGTTTGACGATGTCGAGGATCTGGCGGATCGAGGCGACCTGAAGGCCCAGAACATTGTCGATGAAGATCGGGCGGTCCATGTCGGTTTCGGTGAAACCGTAGGATTTCGGGTCAAGCTCGGGGCGGTGGCCATGATCGCGCAGGCCAAGCGGATCCAGTTCGGCGATGAGGTGGCCGCGGATGCGGTAGGCGCGGATCAGCATCAGCGCACGCACGGAATCGAGCACTGCGCGCTTGACAGACTCATCCGAGACCTCGACGCCGGTTTCGGCGGCCTTCTGGCGGATCTTCTCGTCGGCCCTGGCGGTTTCGATCTCGGCTGGCCATTCGCCGGTAAGGGCGCTGGTCAGGTCGTCATTGGGCACCGGCGGCCAGTCGGCGCGCGCCCATGAGGGGCCAGCGGCCTCCTTGCGCACATCGCTGTCGCCATCGCCGAGCTGCGAAAAGAACGCCTGCCAGGCTTCGTCAACGGCGTTGGGGTCGTTGGCGTAGCGCGCATAGAGCTGTTCGAGATATTCGGCATTGTGCCCCTGCATGAAGGAGGAGGCATGGAACTGGTCGTTGGGGCTTTGGTCTGTCATGGTCGTTCTCCGCGCGAAAGGGCGCATTCAGTCATTTGGACAGTTCGGATTTCACCAGCTTTTCAACCGTGCTCTGAAGGCCTTTGAAGCTGTGGCCTGCGCCCTTGACGGGCACGAAACCGGCCGGGAGGCCGCGGGCGCGGGTGGCATCGATATAGGCCTGCGAAAGCTGCGGGAAAGTGTTGTTGTCGGACGTGCCGACGGCGGCGATGATCCGGGTGCCGGGGGCGATCCCGGAGATCAGGCGGTGGGGCGAAACGCTGTTGCGCCAGGCCGATTTGCCGCGGGCGTTGCGCCATTCTTCGAGGTTGCAGGGACAGGAGACGAGGATCACGCTGTCGAGGAGGCCGGGATATGCGCCGGCGATCGCGCCAAGCTGTGCCGCGCCGCCGGAATGGCCGACCGCGATCACGCGCCTGTTGCCGGTCTGTTGGGCAAGCGCCTGGATGGTCTTGGCGACAAGGGCGTTGTTGGCGCTGGTGTAGTGGTCGCGTCGGCCATTGTGGGAGCCGGGCGATTTGCCGCCGCGCGCATCCGTATAGCCGGGGCGCAACATGGCGAAGACGCTGGCGCCCTTGTTCTGCGCGGCGATCCGCCTGGCGATATCGTAGTGGTAATCGGCCGGGCCGCCCTTGCTGACATCGCCGTGCAGGATGACCACCAGCGCGCGGTTGCCGCCGCCGAACAGCTTGCCGTCAAGCGGGCCGGGGGACTGTGCCTGCGCGCCCGAGGCGAGAAGGCCGAAGAACAAGGCGACGGACACCGCAGCGGCGCGCATGGCGCGGGTGTGGGCCGTTCTGGGTTGATCCGTCATCGCGTGTCCTTTCCGACCGGTCTGATGAAGCAGCAGGAGAGAAACCCGGATGGTCGCTCAGGTGCCCGTCATGATGCTTCGCCGGGGCGAAAGGGTGGGCGGTGATGCCGCCCACCCCGGTGATGTTCAGCCCTTGATCGCGGCCAGCACGGCCTCGCCCAGGGTGGCGGGGCTGTCGGCGACGGTGATCCCGGCGGATTTCATCGCCTCGATCTTGTCGTCGGCGCCGCCCTTGCCGCCGGCGACGATGGCGCCCGCGTGGCCCATGCGGCGGCCCGGAGGGGCGGTGCGCCCGGCGATGAAGCCTGCGGTGGGTTTCCAGCGGCCCTTCTTGCGTTCGGAGGCGAGGAACTCGGCGGCGTCTTCCTCAGCGGAGCCGCCGATTTCGCCGATCATGATGATCGCCTCGGTCTCGTCATCGGCGAGGAACCATTCCAGCACGTCGATATGTTCAGTCCCCTTGATCGGGTCGCCGCCGATGCCGACGCAGGTGGACTGGCCAAGGCCCACATCGGTGGTCTGCTTGACCGCCTCGTAGGTGAGCGTGCCCGAGCGCGACACGACGCCGACCTTGCCACGCTTGTGGATATGGCCGGGCATGATGCCGATCTTGCAGGCGTCGGGGGTGATGACGCCGGGGCAGTTGGGGCCGATCAGCGTGGATTTCGAGGTTTCCAGCGCGCGCTTGACGCGCATCATGTCCAGGACCGGGATGCCTTCGGTGATGCAGACGATCACGTCCATTTCGGCGTCGATCGCCTCGAGGATCGAGTCGGCGGCGAAGGGCGGCGGGACGTAGATGACCGACGCGTTCGCGTCCGTCTGGTGCTTGGCCTCGTGGACCGAGTTGAAGACCGGCAGGTCAAGATGCGTCTGGCCGCCCTTGCCGGGGGTGACGCCGCCGACCATCTTTGTGCCATAGGCGATGGCCTGTTCGGTGTGGAAAGTGCCCTGCGAGCCGGTGAGGCCCTGACAGATCACCTTGGTGTTTTCGTCGATGAGGACTGCCATCTTGGCGTTCTCCTTTGGAAATTCCGGGAAAGGCGCGCAGCGGATGCGCGCCCTGGGGGGTCAGCCTTTGACCGCCTTCACGATCTTTTCGGCACCGTCTTTCAGGTCGTCGGCGGCGATGACGTCGAGGCCGGAATTCGAGATGATTTCCTTGCCCTTCTCGACATTCGTGCCTTCGAGACGCACCACAAGCGGCACTTTCAGCCCGACTTCCTTGACGGCGGCGATCACGCCCTCGGCGATCACATCGCAGCGCATGATGCCACCGAAGATGTTGACCAGGATGCCTTTGACCTGCGGGTCCGAGGTGATGATCTTGAACGCCTCGGTCACCTTCTCCTTGGTGGCGCCACCGCCCACGTCAAGGAAGTTGGCCGGTTCCGCGCCGTAGAGCTTGATGATGTCCATCGTGGCCATCGCAAGGCCTGCGCCATTCACCATGCAGCCGATCTCGCCATCGAGGGCGATGTAGTTGAGATCGTATTTGGAGGCTTCGAGTTCCTTGGGGTCTTCCTCGGTCGTGTCGCGCAGTTCGGCGATGTCCGAGTGACGATAGATCGCGTTGGAGTCAAAGCTCATCTTCGCGTCGAGGCATTTCAGGTCGCCCTTGTCGGTCAGGATCAGCGGGTTGATCTCCAGCATCTCCATGTCCTTTTCGAGGAACAGCGTATAGAGGATGCCCATCAGCTTGACGCATTGCTTGACCTGCGCGCCCTCGAGACCCAGCATGAAGGCGATCCGGCGGCCGTGGAACGGCTGGTAGCCGGTGGCGGGATCAACCGAGAAGCTGAGGATCTTGTCGGGGGTGCTTTCGGCGACTTCCTCGATATCCATGCCGCCCTCGGTCGAGGCGACGAAAGAGATGCGCGATGTCTGGCGGTCGACCAGGAGCGCGAGGTAGAATTCCTTTTCGATGCCGGACCCGTCTTCGATATAGATCCGGTTCACCTGCTTGCCGGCCGGGCCGGTCTGCTTGGTGACGAGGGTGCGGCCGAGCATGCGCTTGGTTTCCTCGGCGGCTTCCTCGACCGACTTGGCGAGGCGGACACCGCCGGCTTCGCCTGCGCCGGGCTCCTTGAAGCTGCCCTTGCCGCGGCCACCTGCGTGGATCTGCGCCTTGACCACCCAGAGGGGGCCGTCGAGTTCGCCCGCGGCGGTCTTGGCCTCTTCCGCGCGCAGCACGACGCGGCCATCCGAGACCGGGGCGCCGTAGGAGCGAAGGAGGGCCTTCGCCTGATACTCATGGATGTTCATGAAAAAGTCCCGTTTTGCTACGATCAGGACAGATATACCCACATGCTTGACGCCGGTTTAAACCGTTTTCTTACATGGGGTGGATATTTCGGGCAATTTTCCGGGTTTTGTGATCACACAAATTATTGCTGTGATCACAAAGAAAATATCTTGGATTCCGCATGTTTGAAAAGAATCAATGCGGCGAATGAAAACGGCGCCCCCGGAGGGGCGCCGCGAAAGGCTGCCGACTTGCTCTGCTGTTACGCCAGCGAGCTGTCGATTTCCTTGCAGGCCTTGACCAGGCCTTTGACCGCATCGACGGATTTGTCGAACATGGCCTGTTCGTCCTTGGTCATCTTGATGTCGAGAATGCGCTCGATGCCGCCTGCGCCGATCACTGTGGGCACGCCGACATAGAAGCCGTTCAGCCCGAAGGCGCCATCGACATAGGCCGCGCAGGGCAGCACGCGCTTCTGGTCCTTGAGATAGGCTTCGGCCATCTCGATCGCCGACGTGGCGGGCGCGTAGAAGGCCGAGCCGGTCTTGAGCAGGCCGACGATCTCGGCACCGCCGTCGCGGGTGCGCTGCACGATCGCGTCCAGTTTGTCCTGCGTGGTCCAGCCCATCTGCACGAGGTCGGGCAGCGGCACGCCGGCCACCGTCGAATAGCGGGTCAGCGGCACCATCGTGTCGCCATGACCGCCCAGAACGAAGGCGGTGACGTCTTTCATCGAGACGTCGAATTCAAGGCTGAGGAAGTGGCGGAAGCGGGCGCTGTCCAGCACACCGGCCATGCCGCAGACTTTTTCATGGGGCAGGCCCGAGAATTCGCGCAGCGCCCAGACCATCGCATCGAGCGGGTTGGTGATGCAGATCACGAATGCGTCCGGGGCGTTGTCGCGGATGCCTTCGCCCACGGATTTCATGACCTTGAGGTTGATGCCCAGAAGGTCGTCGCGGCTCATGCCCGGCTTGCGGGGCACGCCGGCGGTGACGATGCACACGTCGGCGCCAGCGATGTCGGCGTAGTCCTGGGTGCCTTTCAGGCGGGCATCGAACCCTTCGGAGGGGCCGGATTCAGCGATGTCGAGCGATTTGCCTTCGGGTGTGCCTTCGGCGATATCGAACAGGACGACATCGCCCAGTTCCTTCAGCGCGGCAAGGTGGGCAAGGGTGCCACCGATCTGTCCTGCGCCGATGAGGGCAATCTTGGGTCTGGCCATTGGATTCTGTCTCCGGTCGGTTGGAATTTTCGCGCTTGGGGTAGTCCCAATTTGCGCCCTGCGCAAGACCGGCGCGCGATGCAGGCCTTACGGGCTGTTTCTGGCCGGGGCAGGCAAAACGCGCTAACAGTGCCGGGAAACAGGGGTTTACGGGCAAAAATCATGCTGGCAATCGAATTGGGCCTTTTCGCGGTTGCGGTGCCTGCGGTGCTGATGGCCGGGATTTCCAAGGGCGGATTCGGTTCGGGCGCGGCCTTTGCGGGTGCGTCGATTCTGGCGCTGGTGGTGCCGCCGGGGCAGGCGCTGGGCATCATGCTGCCGCTGTTGATGCTGATCGACGTCTCGACGCTCAGGCCGTATTGGCGGCGCTGGAGCTGGCGCGACGCGCGCCGGCTGATGCTGGGCGGTGTGCCGGGGGTGGCGCTGGGCGCGGTGCTTTACAAGGTGGCGGATGCCGATCTGTTGCGGTTGCTGATCGGTGCGATCTGTTTCCTGTTCGTGGGCTGGCAGATCGCGCTGCGCGCCGGGCTGATGCGGGTGGCGGCACGGCCGCTGCCTGGCTGGGCGGGGGTGCTGGCCGGCGTGGTGGCCGGGTTCACGAGCTTCGTCAGCCATGCGGGCGGCCCGCCGGCCGCCGCCTATCTGTTGTCGCAGCGACTGGACAAGACGACGTTCCAGGCGACGACGGTGCTGACCTTCTGGGTCTACAATATCGTGAAATTCGTGCCCTACGCGTTCCTGGGCATCTTTACCGCCGAGACCTTGCTGATCGACCTCGTGCTGGCGCCGGTCGCGGTGTTTGGCGCTTGGCTGGGGGTGCGCGCGCATCGGATCGTGTCGGAACGGGCGTTCTTTGCGGTGACCTATGTCTTGCTGACATTGACCGGCGGCAAGCTGATCTGGGATGCGCTGACCTAGGTGTGTGGTGGCCGAGAAGGTGGCATTTTCTGCGTTGCGGCGACAAAGCACTTGAATTTTTCGCGCGAAAAGTGGCATTCCGGCGCAAGTTTATTTCGGCAGTGACTCGGGAGACAGGCTTCAGATGGATACCGCGACGCGACCCTACCGCTCGGTTCTTTACATTCCCGGTTCAAAGGAACGGGCGCTGGAAAAGGCGCGTGAGCTGCCCGCGGATGCGATCATCTTCGATCTGGAGGACGCGGTTGCGCCCGAGGCCAAGGCCGAGGCCCGCGAGACGCTGGCGCGCGCGCTGGCCGAGGGCGGTTACGGCAAACGGTCGCGGATCGTGCGGATCAATGCGCTGACCACCGAATGGGGTCTTGAGGATGTGCGCGTGCTGGGCGAGGCGGGGGCGGATGCGATCCTGCTGCCCAAGGTCAACACGCCTTCGGACGTGGACAACCTGGCCGACATGCTGGGGCCGCAGGTGCCGATCTGGGTGATGATGGAAACGCCCGCCAGCGTGTTCAACGCCCGCGAGATCGCCGCCCATGCGCAGGTCACGGGGCTGGTCACCGGCACCAACGACCTGACCAAGGATCTTGGCTGCCGTTATCGCGCCGACCGCCTGCCGCTGATGAGCGCCTTGCAGATGATCGTGATGGCCGCGCGCGCGGCGCGCGGTGTCGTGGCGATCGACGGGGTCTACAACCGGTTCCGCGACGGCGACGGGCTGAAGGCCGAATGCGAACAGGGGCGCGACCTGGGATTTGATGGCAAGACATTGATCCATCCCGCGCAGATCGAGGTGACGAACACCGCCTTTGCGCCGACGCAGTCGGAAATCGAGACCGCCGAGCGCCAGATCGCCGCCTATGAGGAAAGCAAGGCCTCGGGGCAGGGTGTGGCCGTGGTGGACGGACAGATCGTCGAGAACCTGCATGTGGTCGCCGCCAAGCGCCTGCTGGGCAAGGCCGAGGCGATCAGGGAAATGGCAACGGAGTAAAATGACATGGCTTATCTTGTTCTGGGGCTGATCCTCTGGTCGGCGGGGCATATGTTCAAGCGGTTCGCGCCGGGTGCGCGGGCAGGCATGGGCGACGCCGGCAAGGGGCTGGCGGCGCTGGTGATCCTGGCGGGCGTGGTGCTGATGGTGATCGGCTATCGCGCGGCGGATGGGGCGTTTTTCTGGGGGCGGCATCCGGCAACGGTGGGCATCAACAACCTTCTGATGCTGCTGTCGGTCTACCTGTTCGCCGTATCGGGGATGCAGACCGGGCTGGCGCGCAAGATGCGCCATCCCATGCTGACGGGCGTCAAGGTTTGGGCGCTGGCGCATCTGCTGGTCAATGGCGATGTGCCCTCGTTCGTGCTGTTCGGCGGTCTGCTGGCCTGGGCGGTCGTCGAGATGATCGTGATCAACAAGGCCCAGCCCAAATGGAGCCCGCCCGCGCCTGCGCCAAAGCGTAAGGAAATCGCGGCGCTCGGCGGGACGGTGGTGGTTTTCGCGGTGATCGCGGCGATCCATTACTGGCTCGGTTACCCGGTCTTCGGGTGACGCGATGAAGCTCTACCGATTCCTGTCGGCTGACGACACGTCGGCGTTCTGCCACAAGGTCAGCGCGGCGCTGGCCAGGGGCTGGGAGCTGCATGGCGGGCCGACCTATGCCTATGACGATGCCAACGGGGTGATGCGCTGTGGTCAGGCCGTGGTGAAAGAGGTCGAGGGCGAATACAGCCCCGACCTGAAACTGGGGGAACAATAAGCATGGCCAAGACCAATCCGGGCCGCTTCTTCGAGGATTACCGCGTTGGCGACGTGATCGAGCATGCGGTGCCGCGCACCGTATCTGGGGGCGAGCGCGCGCTTTATCACGCGCTCTATCCGGCGCGTCATGCGCTTTATTCATCGGATGAGTTCGCACGCCGGTGCGGTCTGCCTGCAAGCCCGCTTGATGATCTGGCGGCGTTCCATGTGGTCTTCGGCAAGACGGTGCCGGACGTGTCCCTGAACGCGCTGGCCAATCTTGGTTATGCCGAGGGGCGCTGGCTGAAGCCGGTGTGGCCTGGGGATACGCTGCGCTCCACCTCCGAGGTGATCGGGCTCAAGCAGAATTCCAATGGGAAATCCGGCGTGGTCTGGGTGCGCACGCGCGGCGAGAACCAGCGCGGCGAAGTGGTGATGGATTACGTCCGCTGGGTCATGGTGCGCAAGCATGACATGGACGCCCCCGCGCCCGAAACACTGATCCCCGAGCTCAAGCCCGCGCTGGAGGCGAGTGACCTTGTGGTGCCCGAGGGGCTGGATTTCTCGGATTACGATTTCACGCTGGCGGGCGAGCCGCATCGCTGGGGCGATTACGAGGTGGGCGAGCTGATCGACCATGTCGATGGCGTGACCGTCGAGGAGGCGGAGCACATGATGGCCACGCGCCTTTGGCAGAACACGGCCAAGGTGCATTTCGACGTGACCGCGCGTGAGGATGGCCGCCGCCTGATCTATGGCGGGCATGTGATCTCGATGGCGCGCGCGCTCAGCTTCAACGGTTTGGCCAATGCGCAGATGATCGTCGGGCTGAATGGCGGTGCGCATGCGAATCCCTGCTATGGCGGAGATACGATCCGGGCCTGGTCCGAGGTGCTGGACAAGGCCGAAACCCCGGCCCCCGGCGTTGGCGCGATCCGGTTGCGGCTGGTCGCGACCAAGGGCGGAGAGCCGTTCACACGCAAGGGCGATGATGGTAAATATCTGCCTCATGTGATGCTGGACCTGGATTACTGGGCGTTGATCCCCGTTTGAGCCAGGTGGCGCGGGGCACATTCGGCGCGGTCGCGGTCAATCACATATTGTTTTTAGAATGTGAATGACTATGTTCGCGCAACTGTCCTTGCTGTCGGAGCAAACCCATGCCCATGAAATGGCCCGCCTTGCGGGTGATCGCGTCGATCTTCCTCCTGGCCTCGCCGGGAGTGGCAGCTGACCTTGTCATCGAACCGGTGACCGTCACCGACTGGAAGGCGGTTTACGGACGGGTCGAGACCCGCGACCGGGTTCCGGCACGCGCCCGTCTGGGCGGGACGCTCGAGGAATTGCTGGTGGCCGAGGGCGACCGTGTCGAAAGCGGCGACCAATTGGGCCGGGTGGTGGACGCCAAGCAGGATTTCCAGCTGCGCGCCATCGACGCACAGATACAGGCGGCGCAATCGCGGCTTGAGAATGCCGAGGCCGAGCTGGCCCGCGGCGAGGAATTGCTGCAACGTGGCGTGACCACGGTGCAGCGGCTGGATTCGCTGCGCACGCAGGTCGATGTGATCACCAACGAGATCGCGGCGGCGCAGGCCGACCGGCACGTGATCGAACAGCAGGTGGCCGAGGGCGCGATCCATGCGCCGCTTGGCGGCGTGGTTCTGGATGTGCCGGTGACGACGGGCGCAGTGGTGACGCCGGGCCAGACGATCGCGACGCTGGGCGGTGGCGGCGTGTTCCTGCGCCTTGCCGTGCCCGAGCGCCATGCAACAGCGCTGGTCGAGGGCGACGCGATCCGGATCGAAGGGCCGGAAGGTGCCCACGAGGGGCGGCTGGCCAAGATCTATCCACTGATCGAGAACGGGCGCGTGATCGCCGATGTCGAGGTCGAGGGGCTGAGCGCGCGTTTCGTGGATGCGCGGGTGCTGGTCCGCCTGCCGGTCGGTGAGCATCAGGCCCTGATGGTGCCGAAAGATGCGCTGATCACGCGCGCGGGCCTCGATTTCCTGAACGTCGCGCATGAGGGCGACACGGTACTGCGCAGCGTCGTGCCGGGGCCGGTGCATGATGTGGATGGGGCCGCGATGGTCGAGATCCTGACGGGTCTCAGGCCCGGCGACGTGGTGGTGACCGGACATGAATGATCGGGGCGAAAGCGGCCGCGGCCTGGGGCTGGCCGGGGGGCTGACACGCGCGTTTATCGCCTCGCCGCTGACTCCGCTTCTGATCCTGGCTGCGCTGGCCGTGGGGCTGATCGCGCTTGTCAGCCTGCCGCGCGAGGAAGAGCCGCAGATTTCCGTGCCGCTGGTGGATATTCATATCAGCGCCTCGGGGCTGACCGCCGAGGATGCGGTGCAGCTGGTGAGCGAGCCGATGGAGAACATCGTGCAGGCCATCGACGATGTCGAGCATGTCTATTCCCAGACACGCGATGACGGGGCGATGGTGACCGCGAGGTTCGAGGCGGGGACATCGGCGGATGCGGCGATTCTGCGGGTGCATGAAAAGGTGCGCGCAAACCTCGACCGCATTCCGGTGGGGATCCCCGAGCCGTTGATCGTCGGGCGCGGGATCAACGATGTTGCCATCGTGACGCTGACCCTTTCGGGCAAGCCGGGGCACGAGGTGTCGTCCTATGATCTCACACGCATCGCGCGGGCGTTGCGCGGTGAACTGACCAAGATCGAGGATGTCGGCCTGACCTATCTGACAGGCGAGGCGCAGGAGGCGATCCGCATCGCGCCCGATCCCGAAAGGCTGGCGATGCATGGGGTGACCCTGCAACAGCTTGCCGGCAAGGTGCAAAGTGCCAACCGGGCCTTTCGCACCGGGCAGGTGCGAGATGGCGGCGCGCAGATCGACCTGATCGCGGGTGAGACCCTGACCGGCCCTGCGGAGATCGCGAGCCTGCTGCTGACCACGCGCGACGGGCGGCCCGTCTATGTGGGGGACGTGGCCGACATCGCCTTCGTGCCCGATATGTCCGAGCATTACGTCGCCAATGTCACCCGCGACGCGGCGGGCGACCTGCATCGCGCCCCTGCCGTGACGCTGGCGCTGGCCAAGCGGGCGGGCGCGAATGCCGTGGTGGTGGCCGAAGAGATCCTGCACCGGGTTCACATGCTGGAGGGCGAGCTGATCCCCGAAAGCGTGGCGCTGTCGGTGACGCGGGATTATGGCGAAACCGCCAATGAGAAGGCCAACGAGCTGCTGTTCCACCTGGCGCTGGCCACGGTGTCGATCATCGCGCTGGTCTGGCTGTCGATCGGCTGGCGCGAAAGCATCGTGGTGGCGGTGGTCATCCCGATGACGATCCTGCTGACGCTGTTCGCGGCCTGGATCATGGGATACACGCTCAACCGCGTCTCGCTGTTCGCGTTGATCTTTTCCATCGGCATATTGGTCGACGACGCCATTGTCGTGATCGAGAATATCGCGCGGCACTGGCAACTGGATCGCGGCAAGAGCCGGATTCAGGCGGCGATCGACGCGGTGGCGGAGGTGGGCAACCCCACCATCGTCGCCACGCTGACCGTGGTCGCGGCGCTTTTGCCGATGCTGTTCGTGTCCGGCCTCATGGGGCCGTATATGAGCCCGATTCCGGCCAATGCCTCGGCGGCGATGATTTTCTCGTTCTTCGTGGCGGTGATGGTGACGCCATGGCTGATGGTGAAGGTGGCGGGCCGGGGTGGCAGTGATCACCACGAAGAGGGCGAGGGCCGTCTGGGCCGGATCTACCGCCGGGTGGCGGTGCCGATCCTAGCGACCAAGGCGCGCAGCGGTCTGTTCCTGGCGGTGACGGTGTTGGTGTCCTTCGGTTCGCTCGGGCTGCTTTATACCAAGGACGTGACGGTCAAGCTGCTGCCCTTCGACAACAAATCGGAACTGTCGGTGGTCGTGGATCTGCCCGAGGGCGCATCGGTCGAGGCGACGGACGCGGTGATGCAGCAGGTGGCGCAGAAGGCGATGGACCTGCCCGAGGTGATCGAGGCGCAGACCCATGCCGGTGCCGCTGCCCCCTTCAATTTCAACGGTCTCGTGCGGCACTACTATCTGCGATCCATGCCCGAACAGGGCGATGTGCAGATCATGCTGGCGCCCAAGGGCGCGCGTGAGCGCACCAGCCACGACATCGCGCTGGACCTGCGCCAACGGCTGACGGGGCTGGACCTGCCCGAGGGCACGGTCTTGAAGACTGTCGAGCCGCCGCCCGGCCCGCCGGTTCTGGCGACGCTGCTGGCCGAGATCTATGGCCCCGATGCCGAAACCCGCCGCGAGGTGGCCAGCAAGTTGCGCGGCGCCTTCGAGGAGGTGCCTTTCATCGTCGATGTCGATGACAGTTTCGGCGAACAGCCGCGTCGCCAGCGGGTAACGATTTCCAGCGACGACCTGGAGTTCTTCGGCGTGCAGGAAGGCGATGTGTTCGACACGCTGGAAATTCTCAACGGTCAGACCGTCGTGGGCTATTCGCATCGCGGCGAGGGGCGCGACCCGATCCCCCTGACGGTGGCACGGGCCAAGGGCGACCGGGTGGTCGACCAGCGCTTCCTGTCCACACCGATCCCGGCCAATGTGCTGCCCGGCGCGCGCGGCGTGGTGGAACTGGGCGACGTGGTGCAGGTGCAGGACGAAGAGGCCTCATACCCGATCTTCCGGCGCAACGGGCGCAACCTCGAGATGGTGACGGCTGAACTGGCCGGGGATTTCGAGGCGCCGCTTTACGGGATGCTGGCCGTGGCCGACAAGATCGACGCGATGGACTGGCCCGAGGGCCAGAAACCCCGCATCGCCATGAATGGCCAGCCCGAGGACGAAAGCGGCGTGACGCTTTTGTGGGATGGCGAATGGGAGGTCACTTTCGTCACTTTCCGCGACATGGGCGCGGCCTTCGGGGTGGCGATCCTTGGCATATATATCCTGGTGGTGGCACAGTTCGGGTCGTTCCGGGTGCCGCTGGTGATCCTGATGCCGGTGCCGCTGACCTTTATCGGCATCATGGTGGGTCACTGGCTGTGGGGCGCGCCCTTTTCGGCGCCGTCGATGATCGGGTTCATCGCGCTGGCGGGGATCATCGTGCGCAACTCGATCCTGCTGGTGGATTTCATCCGCCACACCGACCCCGAGGGCAAGACCATGCAGGAGATCCTGATCGAGGCCGGGGCGATCCGGTTCAGGCCGATCCTGCTGACGGCGCTGGCGGCGATGATCGGGGCGGCGGTGATCCTGGCCGATCCGATCTTTCAGGGGCTGGCACTGTCATTGTTCTTCGGCCTGATATCGTCCACCTTGCTGACAGTGCTGGTGATTCCTGCGATCTACCGTGTGTTCAAGACCTGAAAGGGCTTTTGTGATCACGGATGCACGTTGCTGACCGACCTTGCGGGAGGAGGGGGCTGAGTCTCTCTTGCGGGGATGATCGCTCTCAAAAGGCGGCCGCTGGCCAAGGTTTTGTGATCACGCGATAAATGATGTGATCACAAATGGGGGTTTATGCCTCGAAATGCCGGAAGATTCCGGTGATTGGGGCTGTGCAAAAACATCTGGGGCGCTAAAAGATACCCGTGAACCGACGCGGCCCGCAAGGGCGGGCCATGCGCAGGCAGACGAAAACGAAGGGACCGACCATGGCCGACGTGAACCGGGGCGACCGCCCGCTTTCACCTCATCTGCAAGTCTATCGCCCGCAACTTACCTCGATCACCTCGATATTGACGCGGCTGACCGGCAATGCGCTGATCGTCGGCTTCGGCCTGATCATCTGGTGGCTGCTGGCCGCGGCGACGGGGCCGGAATATTTCGCGCTGGCGGACCGGGTCGTGACCTCGTGGTTCGGCGACCTTGTGCTGACGCTGTCGCTCTGGGCGATCTGGTATCACTACCTGGCCGGGTTGCGGCATCTTTACTATGACGCCGGCAAGGGGCTGGACATTCCCACCGCCGAGCTTCTGGGCTGGGCCTGCGTCATCGGTTCGGTCGTTCTGACCGTCATCACATTGATCATCATCTGAAAGGGAGGCCAGCCATGCGTTTTCTGACCGCACGCAAGCGCGCCGAGGGCCTTGGCGCCGCCCGTAGCGGAACCGAGCATCACTGGTACATGACCGTCAGCGCCGTCGGCCTGGCGCTGATCGTTCCGATGTTCCTGTTCGTGCTGGGTCGCACCATCGGCGGCACCCATGACGAAGTCAGCGCGGTGTTCGCGCATCCGGCGATGGCGATCCTGACATTGCTGGTGCTTTATGTCGGGCTTCAGCATTTCCGCAGGGGCGCGCAGACCCTGATCGAGGATTACTCGCGCGGGATGACCCGCAAGATCCTGATTATCGGTGTGACCGTGCTGTCCTATGGCCTGATGGCCACGGGCATGTTCGCTGTCGTCAAACTGGCTCTCTAACCCCGGAGTTTTCAAGCAATGGCTGCTTACGAATACGAGACACATGATTACGACGTGGTTGTCGTCGGGGCTGGCGGCGCGGGGCTGCGAGCCACGCTGGGCATGGCCGAACAGGGGTTGCGCACAGCCTGTGTGACCAAGGTGTTCCCGACGCGTTCGCATACGGTTGCGGCACAGGGCGGGATCGCCGCATCGCTCAGCAACATGGGGCCGGACCACTGGCAGTGGCACATGTATGACACCGTGAAGGGCAGCGACTGGCTGGGCGACACGGACGCGATGGAATACCTTGCCCGCGAGGCGCCCAAGGCGGTCTATGAGCTCGAACATTACGGGGTGCCGTTCTCGCGCACCGAAGAGGGCAAGATCTATCAGCGTCCCTTTGGCGGTCATACGACCGAGTTCGGCGAAGGCCCGCCGGTGCAGCGCACCTGCGCCGCCGCGGACCGGACCGGCCACGCGATCCTGCACACGCTTTACGGACAGAGCCTCAAGCAGAAGGCCGAGTTCTATATCGAATATTTTGCCATCGACCTGATCATGAGCGATGACGGCGCCTGCACCGGCGTGGTCTGCTGGAAGCTGGATGACGGCACGATCCACGTGTTCAACGCCAAGATGGTCGTGCTGGCCACGGGCGGCTACGGGCGCGCCTATTTCAGTGCCACAAGCGCACATACCTGCACCGGCGACGGTGGCGGGATGGTGGCGCGCGCGGGGCTGCCGCTTCAGGATATGGAGTTCGTGCAGTTCCACCCCACCGGCATTTACGGCTCGGGCTGCCTGATCACCGAAGGCGCGCGCGGTGAGGGCGGTTACCTGACCAACTCGGAAGGCGAGCGGTTCATGGAGCGCTATGCGCCCAACTACAAGGACCTTGCGCCGCGCGACTATGTCAGCCGCTCGATGACGATGGAGATCCGCGAGGGCCGGGGTGTGGGCACGCATGGCGACCATATCCACCTGAACCTGAGCCACCTGCCCAAGGAGGCGCTGCAACTGCGCCTGCCGGGTATCTCGGAAAGCGCACGCATTTTCGCGGGCGTCGACGTGACCAAGGAGCCGATCCCGGTGCTGCCGACCGTGCATTACAACATGGGCGGCATCCCGACGAACTACTGGGGCGAGGTTCTGAACCCCACCGCGAAAGACCCCAACAACATCGTGCCGGGCCTGATGGCCGTGGGCGAGGCGGGCTGCGCCAGTGTTCACGGGGCGAACCGCCTTGGTTCGAACTCGCTGATCGACCTCGTGGTGTTCGGGCGCGCCGCCGCGATTCGCGCGGGCAAGGTCGTGGACGCCGAAAGCGCGGTCCCCGAGACCAACACGGGCCAGGTGGACAAGGCGCTCGATCGCTTCGACGGGCTGCGCCATGCCGATGGCGCGGTGGCGACTGCTGACCTGCGGCTCGAGATGCAGAAGACCATGCAGGAAGACGCCGCCGTGTTCCGCACATCCAAGACCCTGGCCGAGGGCGTCAAGAAGATGGGCGAGATCGCCGGCAAGCTGGATGATCTCAAGGTCACCGATCGCTCATTGGTGTGGAACTCGGACCTGATGGAGACGCTGGAACTGACCAACCTCATGCCGAACGCGCTGGCGACGATCACCGGCGCCGAGGCGCGCCAGGAAAGCCGCGGTGCCCATGCGCACGAGGACTTCCCCGAGCGCGACGACAAGGCATGGCGGGTGCATACGATCGCGCGGGTGGAGGGCAACAAGACCAGCCTGGAATACCGCCCGGTGATCGAGGCGCCGCTTTCGACCGAGAAGGAAGGCGGGATCAGCCTCAAGAAGATCGCGCCGAAGGAACGGACATTCTGATGGCTTGCCACATGCGCATCAAGGCGCAGGGAACGAAAGATGCCACGAGGCGACAGCCTTGCGGCAAGGCGCGCGCCGCCTGAACAGGAGAGAAGAATGGTTCAACTCAGACTCCCCAAGAATTCGCGCATGATCCGGGGCAAGACCTGGCCCAAGCCGGAGGGCGCGAGCAACCTGCGCAAGTTCCAGATCTATCGCTGGAACCCGGACGAGGGCGACAATCCCAGCGTCGACACCTACTTCGTCGACATGGACGATTGCGGGCCGATGGTTCTGGATGCGCTTATCTACATCAAGAACAAGATCGACCCGACGCTGACCTTCCGGCGGTCATGTCGCGAGGGGATCTGCGGCTCCTGCGCGATGAATATCGACGGGATCAACACGCTGGCCTGTATCTATGGCATGGACGAGATCAAGGGTGACGTGAAGATCTATCCGCTGCCGCATATGCCGGTGGTCAAAGACCTGATCCCGGACCTGACCCATTTCTACGCTCAGCATGCCAGCATCATGCCGTGGCTGGAGACCAAGACGAACCGCCCCGCCAAGGAATGGCGGCAGTCGATCGAGGACCGCGAAAAGCTGGACGGCCTTTACGAATGCGTGATGTGCGCCAGCTGCTCGACAGCCTGCCCCAGCTATTGGTGGAACGGCGACAAGTATCTTGGACCGGCGGCTCTGTTGCATGCCTATCGCTGGATCATCGACAGCCGCGACGAGGCCACGGGCGAGCGGCTGGACGATCTGGAAGATCCGTTCAAGCTCTATCGCTGCCACACGATCATGAACTGCACCAAGACCTGTCCCAAGGGGCTCAACCCCGCCAAGGCCATCGCCGAGATCAAGAAACTGATGGTCGAACGCGCTGTCTGAGGGCGTGATGGGAAATGACGTGACCTGATGGGCGGTCTCTGGGCGGCCCTGATCCTGTCGCTGGCGGCGGGCGTGGCGATCCCGCTTGGGGCGATGCTGGGCATGTCGCGGTTCGGGCGCGTCCTGAGCGCCCCGGCGGTCCACTGGATCGTCGCATTCGGCGGTGGCGCCCTCCTGGCGGCGATTGCGCTGGTGCTGGTGCCCGAGGGCAGCGATGCCCTGCCGCCTGCCGCCGCGCTGGCTGCGTTCGCGGGTGGCGGGCTGGTGTTCTACCTGGTTGACCGAAGGCTCGAGCGCCGGGGCGGACACGGGGCGCAATTGCTGGCCATGTTGCTGGATTACCTGCCCGAGGCAATGGCGCTGGGTGCGGTGCTGACGGCCGAAGCGGGCACGGCGGCGCTGTTGGCGGCGCTGATCTTTTTGCAGAATCTGCCCGAGGGCTTTGCCGCGTTTCGTGACATCATGAAGGGCGGCGCGCGGCCTTCAGCGAGGCGGATCGTGCTGCTGTTTGCCGGGCTGGCCCTGTTGGGACCGGTCTGTGCGGCACTGGGGTTTGCCTTCCTGTCGCAGATGCCTGCGGTGCTGGGTGTGATCATGATGTTCGCGGCGGGTGGTATTCTTTACATCATTTTTCAGGACATCGCCCCGGATGCGCATGAACGCCACCACTGGTCGCCGCCGCTTGGCGCGGTCATGGGGTTTACGCTGGGATTGGCCGGACATCTTCTGATCTGAGGTGCCGCGCGATTGCTGCGTTGCGGCATGAGCATTGCTCACATGCATTATTGTGGGATGTCACGGACGCGGTTCGCGCCTATTATTCATGGCAGGGAGGCACTTTACGATCTGGAGTGACCTATGACACCGCAAGCCCAAACCCCGAAGACCACCGCAGAGGAGGCCTTGAAGCTGCTGGAGCAGGCATGGGCCTATTACGATGACGAACCGCTGCCGGTGACGGCAGGCCCTGCCGAAGACGAAGGGCTGTTTCTGTATCATCGCGCGGCCTGACACCTGGTTTCAAGCCGCACCGCTTTGCGCTAGGACGGGTCCCGGAAACTGCCGGGACCTGTGAATGTTCGTCATCCTGCTTATTCTTCTGGTCGGTGTCGTCATCTATTTCCTTTGGCGTCACCAGACCACCACCCTGACACGGAACTGCCGCTGGCGGCAGGACCGCGGCCGGGGCGTGTGGCGCTGCGCCTATTGCGGGGCGGAGACGGTTGGCGACAGGGCGCCGCGCGACTGCCTTCGTTTCAAGTGATCCGCGCGCGCACTTGAAAAAATCCTTCTGGTGGGACCATGTGGTGGCAGATGGACAAGAAGGACAGGCCATGACCAAAGCCCCTGAAGATGCCGAAGCGCGGCGCGCCGTCGCCCCTGTGATCTGCTATCCCAACGAAACCCTGCCCAGGCCCGACATGGCGCTTTATGCCGCTGCGCGCGAAGGCGCGCGCAAGGTGGGCGAGGTGCTGGCGGAGCCCCGCGATGCTGCGGCCTTCCGGGTGGAGGCGGGGCAGTTCTTCAGGATCACATCGGTTGGCGGGCCGCAGGTGGGCGACCTGAACCTCTGGAATGCGCATGATCTTTCCGAACGGTTCTATTCGGGCAAGACGCGCGCGCTGCATGGCACGCATCTCAGCACCGGCGAGCGGATGTGGTCCTGCTTTCCCTATCTGCGCCCGATGGCGACGATCACCGGCGATACGCTGGACTGGTACGGGATCGACGGATTCGGCGGTTCGGTGCATGACGTGATCGGCACGCGCTGCGATCCCTATACCGGCAACCTGCTGAGCAATGTCCAGTATCACCATTGCTGCCATTCCAACCTGACACGCGCGCTGGCCGATGCGACCGGGCTGAGCCTGCAGGAGGCGGAGCCGCATGTGCATGACGTTCTCAATGTCTTCATGTGCACCGGGTTCACCCGCGATACCGGGCAGTATTTCATGAAGGCCAGCCCCGTGCGCCCCGGCGATTACCTTGAATTCATGGCGGAAATCGATCTTCTGGGCGCGCTCAGCGCCTGTCCCGGCGGGGATTGTTCGGCCGAGCACACCAGCGACGCGGCGGTCTGTCACCCGCTGCTGATCGAGATATTCGCACCGGAAGAAGATGCGCTTGAGGGCTGGTCGTCGCCGCCGGTGAATGGTTATGATCGCAGCCACGGACGCTGATGCGCGATCTTGCGTAAGATCAAAGACGAGGCAGAGGGCTTGACCCAATCTGGCGCGGGTCATGCGAACAGGAGACGGACCATGCTGGATATAAGCACATACAAGATTGCGCAGGTGGTGCTGATGGCGCGCGAACTGGATCGCGCCGAGCCCGAGCTGCGCGGCTTCATCGACCGGCTGAGCGAAGAGGAACAGGCCAGCCTTGTGGCGTTGATGTGGATCGGACGCGAGAGTTTCACCGCCGACGATCTGGAAGAGGCCAAGCAGACGGCGATGTCATCGGCGTCGACGCCGACGGCGGATTACCTGCTGGGCACGCCGCATCTGTCGGATCACCTGGAGAACGGTTTGGACGAACTGGGGATTTCCATCGTCGACGAGGAAGACGACCTGATGCGCCGGGGCTGACGGGGCGAGCGGTCTCAACCATCTGATTTCACGTCTGAAACCGGCATCGGCAAGATGTCTGTATCACGTCGGTATCGCGTCGGTGCGGATGCCGGCGCGCAGGCGCCTTCAAGCCGATGTGATGGCGGCGCCGGGGCGTGCTCTCGACTCGGGATGGGGTGGTCTGTCAGACTGAAGCTGCGATCTTGACCGAAAGGCGGGAGGGCAGGACCATGAGCGAAAGCGACAGGTTTCATCCCAACGTGCCGGGTGTGGCGCAGTCGGACAGGCTGGTGCCGATCAACCTCAGACAATCCGGACCAACGCCCGTTCAGATGCTGATCTCGACACGGGTGCGCAAATCGCCGTTCTGGCATATGTCCATCGAGGCAGGCTGCTGGCGCGCCGAAGTCTATAACCGCATGTATCACCCGCGCGGCTATGTGCGCCCCGAGGATGGTGGCGCGATGGCCGAGTATGACGCGCTGGTCAATCGCGTCACGCTGTGGAACGTCGCGGTAGAGCGCCAGATTCGGGTGCGCGGCCCCGATGCCGAGGCCTTCGTGAACCGGGTCATCACGCGCGACGCCAGCAAGATCGCGCCGATGCATGGCAAATACACCATCCTTTGCAACGAGCGGGGCGGCATCCTCAACGATCCGGTGCTGCTGAGGCTGGCAGAGGACGAGTTCTGGTTCTCGATCTCGGACAGCGATCTGGGCATGTGGTTGCAGGGGCTGAACGTGGGTCTTGGCCACGATGTCGAGATCGACGAGATCGACGTCGCGCCGGTGCAGGTGCAGGGGCCGCTATCCGAGGACCTGATGGTCGACATGTTCGGCGAATCTATCCGCGAGCTGCGCTATTACGAGCTGATGGAAAGCGAGCTGGCGGGCTGTTCGGTGCTGGTCAGCCAGACCGGGTTTTCCGGCGAGAAGGGTTACGAGATCTATCTGCGCGACGCCACGCTCAATGCCGAGGCCATGTGGTATGCGGTTCTGGGACATGGCGCGCGGTTCGGCCTGCGGGTGATTGCACCCGCGCATCACCGCCGGATCGCGGCGGGAATCCTGTCATGGGGGCAGGACATGGACGCCGAGACCTCGCCGTTCCAGGTCAACCTGGCCTATCAGGTGCCGCGCAAGAAAGAGGCGGATTACATCGGTCGCGCCGCGCTCGAGGCGCAGCGCGACAGGATCGAGGCGGGCGACTACCCCTTTGACCTCAAGCTGGTGGGGGTGAAGATGGGTGGCGCGCCGATCACCGATTACGCGCCCGATTTCTGGCTGATCGCGCGGCCAGACGGCAGGCGGGCGGGCTATGTCACATCGCCCTGGTGGTCACCTGAGCTGGAATGCAACATCGCGCTTGGCTATGTCCCCTGGGACATGACGGAGCTCGGCACGACATGCCTGGTGGAACTGCCCGCACGCTATACGGCGCAATCCGGGCAGCCGGTGGCGGCAGAAGTGGTAAAGGTGCCGTTCCGCCCCTCGGCCCATCCAAGCGCGCGCGAGCAGGCGCGCGCGGCAGGGCGCAACGGGGCGGAATGATCGCGTTGCGCGTCGTCAGGCGGTGTGATCGACCACCTGAAGATGCTGCGCCAGCTTGTCGACCTCGCCGAGGAAGCGGTCGATCAGGCGGGGGTCATGCGGCGCGGGGTGGACACCGGCTGGGATCTCGCGGTTCATCACCGCCTCGACCGCCAGCGATACCGGGATCGAGACAAGCCGCGCCATCGCCGTGCCGCGTTCGTCGCCCCATGCATCCATCACGTAGGTCTTGTGCCAGACCACCTTGCCCTCACGCTCGGCCTTGAGCGAGACGCACATGATGACGCGGTCGGGTTCGTCCTCGTCATAGGCGTGGTCCTGCCAGAACTGGTCGGACATTTCCTTGAGCCTGGCATCGCCCGCGGGGCCTTCGAGGGTCTCGATCTCGCGGAAAATGTCGGACCAGGCATCGGACCAGCCATTGAGCCTGAGCGTGCCGCGTACGAATTCCTTGATCTGCCAGGCCGGATCAAAGCGGTAATCCTCGATGAAGGGCACCGAATCGCGGTTCGGGTAGACCTCGAAGGTTTCGGGCGTTGGCAGGGGCGCGGTGTAGCTGGAGAGCGCATCCCAGGGCCGGGTGACGTTGAGCTCCGAATAATCGCGGATCGAGCGCGAGGGCGAGCGCAGCGCCTTGAGCACGCCAAGCGGTGACCAGCTGAACTTGTAGCGGAAGGGGTTGGGGTGCTTGGGAACGCCGCCGCAATAGGATGTGAAGCTGAGGTCATTGGCCGGGTGATAGGCGTCCGAGTCGCGATACTCGGCGACGAGGTGATGCGCCATCAGGTGGTCGATCCCCGGATCGAGCCCGACTTCGTTGACGCAGGCCACGCCGGCCTCGCGGGCCTTGTCGTCAAGCGCGCGCATCTCGGGGGCGATATAGGAGGAGGAGACGAAATTCGCGCCCTTCTCGATGCAGAGTTCCGCCAGCGGCACATGCCAGTCGCCGGGCAGCATCGACACCACCAGATCGCCCTTGGCCAGCGTCGCGCCAAGCGCATCGATATCGAATGCATGGATGTTGTCGGTCAGGTCGCCGACCGCCTGCTTTGCCTTGTCGGTCGTCCGGTTCCAGACGGTCACGTCATGGCCTGCCTCGATCAGGCGGCGCAGGCCGGGGATGGCCGAAAGGCCGGTTCCGCACCAGTGAATGGTCATGGTCATACCTCCTTCATATGGTCGTTGAATGTGGCCCGCGCACGCGCCCAGACACCCTGGTCGGGCTGCCCCAATGAGAGCAGCGAGGGCAGAAGCTGTGCTGCGTAATCCTGTGAGGATTCCAGCGGCAGGAGCGAGGGCAGGTTGTCGATCGCCATCACGTCGAGCGGGGGTGCGTCATGGACGCGCGTCACCGGGCGATCCCACGTGGTTGCGGCATCATAGACCGGGACCGGGTTGTAATCGCTGTCGGGGTCGCAGGCCACGTCGCCGATGACGGTCAGGCGGCGATTACTGTCAAGCGCCGAGGCGGGGACGAAAACCGGTGTGCCGGGGCGGGCGAAGATGCAGTTGAGAAAGATGTCATGCGCCAGGATTTCGGGGAAGGGGCCGCCCGAGGCGGTTTCGGCCATGTCCCATTTGGTGGTCGTCACCTCCACCGCCTCGCAGAGATCCGCGGCACCCGTGCCGACCCGTCCAAGCGCGCCGATCACGATGGCGCCGGGGCGGGCGCGGCCGGTGGCGTCCAGGCGCCCGGCCAGATCCTCGAGGAGCGCGTGTTTGTTGGGATAGGAGGCCACGGGAGGGCAGGTTTCGCCCGCCTGTTGCGCGGTCCAGGCCATCAGGCTGACAGCCGCCCCCGCATAGCCCGCCCAATAGCCGAAAGCGGCGACCCGGCGGCCCTGTTCGTCGACCAGGTATTCCAGGTCGAAAAGCGTGCCGCCACCGGCCCTGAACCGTTCCAGCAGACGGCGGCCCGCATGCTGGCCCTTGAAGGCATGGCCGAACATGATGTGGCGATGGGGCAGCGGCGTGCCGTCATCGGGCAGTTCCTTGAGCCCGAAGATGATCGCGTCGCGCGGGGCGTCGGGCCAGGTGTTCTCGGGCGCGATCTCGCAGCCCGCCTGACGGTAGCCGTCAATCGGGATGATGCGGCTGCGGCTTTCCTCGACAGTGACGCGAATGCCCTGCGCGATCAGCTTGGCCGCGCCTTCGGGTGTCAGGCCGGTGCGGTCCTCGTTGGGGCGTTGTTCGGCGCGAAGCCAGAGATGGGTCATCGGGAGTCCTTTCGGCGGTTCAGCGCGTGAAGCCCTTGTCGCGCATCGCGGCGGCGGCGGGGCGGTCGCTCATCTTCGCGAAGAAGGCGGCCAGTTTCGGATAATCGGTGATGTCGACGCCGTCGCCCTCTAGCCAGGTGCAGACCGAATAAAGATAAGGGTCAGCCATGCTCATCCGCTCGCCCAGCACGAAGGGCGAGAGCGCCCAGTTGTCTTCCATGAAGCGACAGGTCGCGGCCATGGTTTCGGGGACCCTTGCGGTCATGTCGTCAAACGAGTCCTGCCTGGTGGCCCAGCGGCTGCCACGTAGCTTGTGCGCGTGATTCACATGCGCGGTGCTGCCGAGGTAGCACATTGCGCTGCGCATCTGTGCGGCCTGCCATGCATCATCGGGCACCAGCATGCGGTCGGGCACCAGGGTGGCGAGATAGTCCAGAATCGCGCCGGTTTCGGTCAGAATGCCTTGGTCCGTGACCAGCGCGGGTACGCGGCCCTTGGGGTTGATCGCAAGATACTCGGCGCTGCTCTGCTCGGCGGCCTTGAAATCGAGCGCGACCGGCTCGTATTTCACGCCGGTATCTTCAAGTGCATAGGCGACGGCAATCGAAATGGTGCCGGGGGCGTAATAGAATCTCATCATGGTCCTGTTTCCTTTCAGACGAAGGTGCGAGCATGTGCCCGGTCGGGCGTATCAAGATGGGGCGTGGCGTTGAAAGCGCCGACCATCAGCATGTCGTGGACATATTCCAGACGATGCACCGAGCTGTTCATGATCTGCAGCATCATCCGCGCCATGCCGCCGTTTCCAAGGCCGAGCGCGTGGCGCATGACCATGCCGATCACCCCGCCCGAGGTGACCAGAAGCGTGCGTCCCGGCGTCTCGCAGATCTCGTCGATCAGCCCGGTGATGCGCGTCGAGAAGGCCGAGAACGGCTCGGGAATGCCTTCCAGCGTGTCGCGGGTCCAGTGGTCGATGACCTGCGGCAGGTGGATGGCGAATTCGGTCGGATCGCGCGGCGCCGGGATGCCGTGCTGATCCTCCAGCGCCTGGGCCAGCGCGAAGTAGCTCAGCTCGTTGAGGCGGGCATCCTGGGCGGTGATGTCATAGCCCATTGCGCGCGCGGTATCGGCCTGCCGGCGCAGCGTGCCCGTGACCACCCGGTCGAAATGCGGATCGGTCGCGCGCATATGTGCCCCCAGCCAGGCCGCCTGTTCGCGGCCCAGATCCGAAAGGTGGTCATAACTCGTTTCATCGGTGGCATGGCTGTTGGCCTGCCCGTGCCGCACAAGGATGATTTCGGCCAATTCGGTGCGCCCTGCTGTTCGCTTACCGGCGGCACGTTAGCGCCCCGCGCGACGGGGTGAAAGGTGGGTGCAGCAATTATTTGCCCTCTGCCGCCCGTGCCAGGACGCAGAGGTCGGATGCCTCCGGCGGGGGATATTTGGAAACAGATGAAGGGAGTGTCGCGCGCAGCCTTCTTCTGTTCAAAAATATCCCGGGGGAGTCGCAGCTTGCTGCGGCGGGGGCAGCGCCCCCGGACCTGCTCAGCCCCAGGTGACATCTCCCAGAAAGATGTAACCGGCGCCGTAGATCGTCTTGATCAGGCGCGGGTTTCGCGGGTCTTCGCGCAGCTTGGTGCGCAGGCGCGAGATGCGCACATCCATCGCGCGGTCGAAACTGTCGCCGGCCGCGCCGCCAAGGGCCTCCTGCATGGCCTGGCGCGAGATCAGCCGTTTGGGACGTTCGAGGAACAGCCGCAGCACTTCGCCCTCGGCATGGGAAAAGGGCGTTTCCGCGCCGCTTTCGTCTTCCATGACATAGCGGTCGAAATGCGCCACCCAGCCGTTGAAGCGCGCGGTTTCGCTGCTTTGGGGGGTGGCGCTGTCGCGGCGCAGGCGGGCGCGCACGCGGGCCACCACCTCGGCGGGGTCGAAGGGCTTGATGATGTAGTCATCCGCGCCCAGTTCCAGCCCGGTGACCTTGTCCTGCACCTGGGCGCGTCCCGAGATGATGATCACCGTCGCGCCCTGTTCGAGCGCCAGCCGGTGCACCAGCGTCAGCCCGTCGCGGTCGGGCAGCGACAGGTCGACAAGGCAGATGTCGGGCCGCGCGCTGCGCAGGGCGGCCTCGAATTCGGTGGCGCGCGCGAAAGCCATCGTGCGAAAGCCCGCATCCTCCAGCGCGTCCGAAAGCATGGTGCGGATGGCGGGTTCGTCATCGAGAATGGTGACAAGGGGCGCGCTCATGGGCCGGGGTCCTGTTGCAGAAACGCGGCCAGTTGGGCCGCGGTGAAGGGTTTGCGCAGCACCGGCGCGCGTTTGCGGGCGGCGATATGCAGCGGGTCGTCGGGGGGCAGCGATGTCATCAGATACGCCGGGCAATGCCCCTTGGGCAAGTCCCCCACGAGGTCGAGCCCGGTCCTGTCGCCTTCAAGCGAGATATCCGAGAGCAGCGCCGTGATCTGCGGCAGGTCCGCCAGCAGGGCCAGCGCCTCGTCGACCGAGGCGGCCTCGATCACCGCATGGCCGGCATCGCGCAGCATGTCGCGCACGGTCCCGCGCAGATCGGGGCTGTCCTCGACCAGGAGGATCATTCCCGGCGCGCCGGTCTCCTGCACCGGGCGCATGGGGAGGCGCAGGCTGACGCGCCCGCCGGTATCGCCGTTCGCTAGCTGCACGCGGCCGCCTGCGAGCTTGGTCATGTCATAGACCATCGTCAGTCCCAGCCCCGAGCCCTCGCCGCCCTTTGTGGTGAAGAACGGGTCGAGCGCATGCGAGAGCGCCTGTTCGGAAAAGCCGGGGCCGGTATCGGTGACCGTGAAGTCGAGCCAGGTATCCTGGACCCGCGTGGCCGTCAGTTCGACGTGTCCGGCGCCGCCGCAGGCGTCGCGCGCGTTCAGCACGAGGTTCAGAAGCGAATCCTGCAACATGCCGTGATCGAGCAGGAAGGGATGCGCGCCGGTCAGGTTGCGCATGGACAGGCTGACGCCTTCGGGCAGGGTCGAGCGCACCAGCGTCTCGAGCTCGTCGAGGAATGCGCCGAGGTCGGTCGGCACCGGGCGGTGTTCGCGCCGCCCGGTCATGTCGGCGATTCGGTTCAGAAGGCTGCCGCCGCGCCGCGCCGCCGCGATGGTGGCGGTGATCAGTTCATCCGCGCCCGGTCCGGGGGCGGGTTCCATGCGTTGCAGCTTTGACTGCATCCCGAGGATGATCGTCAGCAGGTTCGAGAAGTCATGCGCCAGCCCGCTGGTCAGCTGCGCGGCGATCTCGCGGCGGCGGGTCTGTTGCAGGGCGGCGCGGGTCTGGGCCTCTTCGGTGATGTCCATCGACAGGATATAGACACCGCCCTGGTTGTCATCGGGGGTGAATGCCGCGCGGATGCGCCGCGAGCTTGGTTCGTGGTTGAACTCGAACACCGAGGCCTCGCCGCGAAACGCCAGATCGAGCCGTGGCGCGATCGCCGTATAGGCCTGCGGGCCGAGCACGTCTTCGATGGGCAGGCCGACGATATCCGATGAGGCGCCGGGCAGAACCGTGCTGAGGCGGCGGTTGGAATAGGTATAGCGCCGGTCCGTCCCGACATGGGCGATATGGGCGGGCATCATCTCGGTGGTCAGCCGGGCGCGGGCCTCTGAGGCGGTCAGCTGGCGCTTGGTCTCCTCGAGCGCGGTGATGGTTGCCGAAAGCTCGCGGTTGGCGGCCGAGAGTTCCTCGGAATAGGTCAGAAGCTGGTCCGACAGTTCCTCGGAGCGCGAGCGCAACAGCACCTCCTGGCGCTTGGTGCGGGTAATGTCGGTATAGACCGTGACCCAGCCGCCTTCGGGCAGGGGGGTGCCCTCGACGCTGATGGTGCGGCCATTGGCGCGGGTGCGCTCCATGTAATGGGGCTCGAAGGCGCGGGCCTGTTCGACACGGGTGCGCACGAAATCCTCGACATCGCCGACATCGCCGTAATCGCCGCGGGTGGCCAGAAAATGGATGGTATCCCTGAAATCGGCGCCTGGCGTCACCAGCCAGCGGGGCAGATCGAACATCTCGCGAAGGCGCTGGTTGCAGACCACCAGCCTGAGGTCGCTGTCATAGATCGACAGGGCCTGCTGAATGAGATTGAGGCCCGCCATCGTCATGGCGTTGGTATCGTTGTGCTTCGATGTCATCGGGATGCCCCCTTGCCAATGGCTAGCACCGGATCGCGCGGGGGCAAAGGCCGTTTGGCAGCCTGTTACAATTCGTAAGAATTGCGAAATGATCACGAAAAAGTTGACCGCGAGCGTCGGTTCCGCACCTTGGAGGGTAGGAGGAATCACCGTGCCGGGGTGAACTTGTTCGCAAAGCGGACATCGGGGAGGATATAATTTGCCACAGTCGTCACAGGCGGCGGAGGGGCTCGGCTCCATTCCGGCGCTTTTGCAACGCAACGCCGGGCAGTTCGCCGAAAGGCCCGCCTATCGTGAAAAAGAGTTCGGGATCTGGCAATGCTGGACCTGGGCCGAGGCCGAGAAGGAAATCGAGGCCTTTGCGCTGGGTTTGCTGAACCTCGGCGTGAACGAGGGCGACTTCGTCGCGATCATCGGGCGCAACCGGCCGCATTTCTACTGGTCGATGGTGGCCGCGCAATCCGTGGGGGCGATTCCGGTGCCGCTCTATCAGGATGCCGCCGCCGAAGAGATGGCCTATGTGCTGGAACATTGCGGCGCGCGTTTCGCCGTGGTCGAGGACCAGGAGCAGGTGGACAAGGTGATCGATGTGCAGGACCAGTTGCACCAGTTCGAGCACATGATCTATGTCGATCAGCGCGGCCTGCGCAAATACGACCATCACAAGCTGCACACCTTCACCGGGGTTCAGGACCAGGGGCGTGCCGCCTATTGGGAGTTCATCGAGGACCTCAAGGCGCGGCGTGAAAAGCTGGATTACGACAGTGTCTGCGTGATGCTCTATACCTCGGGTACCACCGGCAAGCCCAAGGGCGTGGTGTTGTCCAACCGCAATATCATCGAGGCGTCGCGTTCGTCGGCGGAGTTCGACAAGCTGTCGCGCGACGAAGAGGTGCTGGCC